>NZ_CP109078.1:2400000-3600000 GCF_035917455.1 Micromonospora sp. NBC_01796
CCACGGCCCGTACGCAAGGAACGGGTCGATGCTTGTGAGCCCCACTGCCCTAATCCCCTTCACTCTCGGTCGAGTGAGGTGCACAGGCACGGCTCAGCTCGACCAGCCATTGATTGACTGATCTGCTGAGACCGCGCCACCGGCGAGCGGGGATCTCATTGGTACGGGGGGGGGGACGGCCCCTTAACGGGGCAGGTCCCGGTAGTCAGGTGTGTAGCCGCAAAGCAAGACTATTAGGTTGCCGGTACAGAAGATTTTAGGTTTAGTCTTTTATATCTTCTGGTTGTACTTGCTGAGTCCGCTGCAAATCGAACCCAGCCGCCTCAGCATACCCAACCCCGGCCGCGACACCAAACCGGCTCACCCACAGAGGCCCCTGAGATCAACACAGAGGCGCGAACGCAGCCCAGGGGTGGTGTGGGTAACCCCCGAACCGCGCACGCGGGCTTACGGGCGGTAACCGGCCTCTATGGACGGACCTTCCGGACGGACAACGACACGGCCTGGATGTTGAGCGCCGCACCCAGGGTGTGGAACGCCCTCAACGTGATGACCTCACCGGCGCTGGCCAACCGTTCGATCGAGCCGGCGACCGGGTCACCCTGGTTCGTCGTCGGTCGCTTCTGTTCCACCAGCGTCGTGCCGGCCTTGACGATGGCGAGGGATCGCACGCCGGCTGCGCCCGTCGACCACACCCCGTACGCCGTGAACGCGTAGACCCCGGTTGACGGGATGACCAGGTTGGTTGTGCTGGTGCCGGGGGTGAACATGCCGTGTGAGTCGATCTCGTCGGCGGTGAACTCGACGTTGGTGCCCGACCCGCCAGAGTTGATGGGCTGGGCAGCGCTCCGGAGGACGATGCAGACGGGCAAGGTCTCGACAGCATCAAGCCGGCTATCTACGTCCGTCACCCGATCATCGACCCTTGACACTCGGTCGTCGAGTTCGGCCACCCGACTATCGAGGCCATCGACAGCCGCCTCAACGCTGTCTGTTCGGGAATCCAGTTCGATGATCGCGTCTCGCAGCGGGTCGCCGTACTGACTCTTGCTGACCGGCTGCCCCGCGATCGGGACCTGGATCAGATCGTCGTAGTTACCCATCGTCGTCTTCTTCGTCATCAGTTTCGTAGAACTGACCGTCCACGACCGGGTGAGCGTCCACCAGTTGTCCGTGCTCGTCCTCGACCATGATGGCCTGAACCAAGAAATCCCTCGGGCCGACCGAGATGTCAGCGTCCACCTTGATCTGCGCCTTACCGATCGCGTGATCGATCGTGAACTTGGCGATGTCCGCGCGAACGCGATCGTCTGTGTTGGGGTCTCGCATGAGCTCACCCAACACCTTCGCTGCCGACTCGACGTGTTCCAGCAACAACCCACGCGCCCGACTCTTCAACCGGCGTTGAGCCTCGGCAATGACCTTCGGTGTGATCCATTTCGGCGTAGCGCCCCGGAAAGAGCCATCGCTTGCACGGGGTCGTCCGTGGGCCAGCTCGGCTGGATCCCATTCCTCAACAGGCTTGATAATGCCGACCTCTACGCCGGCCGCGTAATCCCGGTCGACGTTCATGCCACGCGCCAACCGCTTGCGTATCTGATCCGGCCTCCGCGACAGTTCGCGTCCAGCCATTGGTCCACACCTCCCCACTCTTGAATGCGTAAGGGGGACAGGCCAACCTTCCTGCACATGGCCTGTCCCCCGGTCTACGGGAAACGCTCAGAACGCCATGGGTGCGTGCCCGATGCCGTGCGGGTCGTTCCGGATGTCGTCCTCGGTTGGCGCGTTGTCGGTGGTCTGCGGGGTTGCTCCCGACGTCGTCGGGGCACCGCCCTGGAACTCCGGCTCGATCTGGCCGTACATCTCCATCAGCGACGGTTCGAGACCAGGCAGCACGGAGAACTTCCCGAGCTGTTCCCGCTGGAACTCATCCACGGTCTTCTCCGCGAACGCGGCCAGCTCGTCGTCTTCCGCCAGGATGGTTTCGTGCAGGTCGGTGACCCGTGCACGCTTGGCGGTCATGTCCCGGATCTGGGCGCGGAACTCGCGAAGGTCGGCACGGTCCACCACCTCGCCGTTGCGGATCGCGCGCCGGATCTCACCCAGCCGACGGCGCATCTCCGTGCACGCACCGACGACCTTCTCATCCCGCTGGTCGAATCGACGGTTCGCCCGGTCGTCGTACGCCTCTTGGTGGAGCTTCTGCCACTTGGTTTCCTGTCGATGGATGGCGGTGTCGATGATGCGCTTGCCCTTGTCGCTCAGCATCGGCGTCTCTTCGCGGTACAGCCGCCAGTCGGACAGGAATTTTGAGGCGGCGTATTGGACGGTCATCCGATTCCTCCGTACGTGGGTTCCCACAGCCCGTGATCGGCTTCCGTCGACCCGGTGTGGTCGAGTCCGTTCATGTCCTGCAACCGTTTGGCGGGAGCCATGTCGTCGGGAAGCCGCACCCCGCCGAACTCGCTGCCAGCGGCCATCTCGTCCACGGTCAGTTGAGTGCGCAGCGGGGGTGCAGCGTCAATCGCTGCGTCGAAGCGTTCCTCGGCGTTCACCCGTCCGTCTCCCGGAACTCCAGCGCCGACGGGTTGTTGAGCGGCCCGACGTACGGACCCGGACCCGGTCCCCGACCGAGCGCGGGGAAGGTGTCGGTCAGGTCTTCGCGCGCCACCTGCGCGGACTTGTCGTCTTCGCCGAACAGGGCTTCCTCGTCCTGGACGGCTCGCAGCGTTTCCCGGATCTCGTCGCGCAGCTCAGCCAGCGCGTCACGGCCCTTCTTCGGGCCGAGCTTCCGATGCCGGACCGCCATCACGACACCTGCCGCAGGCTGGTGAGCGGGAACGTGCCCTCCCAGACCTGGTCGTTGTCGTCGGTACCCGTGAGGACTACGACGCCGGTACCGTCCAGGGGTCGGATCTCCCACTTGCTGACGGTCAACTCGACCCGGTTGTATTTGAGCGCGTAGTTCACGCGGTTGGCCTCTTCAACGTCTT
This sequence comes from Micromonospora sp. NBC_01796, assembly GCF_035917455.1. Classification (NCBI taxonomy): domain Bacteria; kingdom Bacillati; phylum Actinomycetota; class Actinomycetes; order Micromonosporales; family Micromonosporaceae; genus Micromonospora; species Micromonospora sp. NBC_01796. The sequence goes on from NZ_CP109078.1 coordinate 2,402,994, forward strand.
GCTTGGGCATTGCTTTTCTCCCATTCCTGATCGATCAGTTGCCGGATCAGCGCACCCAACGGCATGTCGTATCGGTCGGCCAGTGATTCCGCCCGGTACTTCTGCGATTCCGAGACACGGATCGTCGGCAACACTTTCGGGTACCTCATGACTTGTCCTCGTCGGCCCATTACCGACCTCCCGTCATGCGACGGCCAGACGTTCCGCGCGGAGTTGCGACACCAGATCCGCAGCACGGCACAACGTATCTCGATGGCTGTTGGCAAGGCGTTCGGTTCGTCTGGCCCGGCCGTAAGCCGCGTGGCTGCATCGGTCCCCCGTGATCGTGGCAACGACGCCGTACCGCTCCACGAGCTTGACCAGATACAGGATGAAAATCCAGGACATGAGCATGGCTTTCTCCCTTGTGTATGGCGTACGGAATTGCGACCACTGATCGCGGGAACTGTCGGCGGACCGCTGGTCATTCGCCACTGACGAAAAACACCGACACACGAATTATGCCCAGATAGCCCGAGCTTGTCAGGAAGGCCATTGTCGGTGTCGAGTTGTAGGCTGCGCGGCGTGAAGGTGAAGGCGTGGCTTGACGGCGATGAGATTGACCTTGAAGATCTGGTCGACCTGTTGCCCGATGGAGACATCCGGGTAGCGAAGGACGACGACGGGTACTACCTGTCTGCCACAAAGATCGACAATCGACCGGCCGGGGTGCCGTATTACGAGGCCGCCCGTGACGTGGTCCGGACGGTCAACGGACTGGGGCGGGCACACAACCCAGGCTTCCGGGCGGTCAGGCTGAACGGGCGCTACCAGGATGGGGACCGCAAGGCCACCGTCGTAATCGTGGGCACGGCCGAGGCGCGATTGGGTGCCTTCCGGGCGAAGGCCGTCGGGCGGGTGACCCGACCCGATGGGACGGTTCTGCCCCCACCCCCACCGCCTGGCCCCCGGCGTGCCGCACTGGCAGCCACACATCCGGACGTTGCGGAAGCGCTGGCCCTCATGGGTCAACCCACCCCGCTCGGATGGGTCGAGCTGTACAAGGTCTACGAGATCGTCCGCGATGCCGTGAGGCCGACCAAGCTAGAGAAATCGGGACTGGCCACCAAGGCCGAACTGAAGGCGTTCACCGGATCGGCCAATCGGCCAGACGTCAGCGGAGCCGACGCACGACACGCACGCCCGGATGGCGCTCTACCCCCAACGCGGACCATGACGCTTCCACAGGGCCGGCAATTCATCGGGGACCTTGTGTGCGCCTGGTTGGACAGCTTGGCGTAGCACTTCTCCACATAACGGCAATTATGGTGTCTCCGCATAGCGCACCAAAGCGGCGCAAGCTAAACGGACCACACCCACCCTCGCGGGGTCACCGGATGCGCGGCTAACGGGGTGCGTGTGGTCGGTGGGACAGAACCCGTTCAGTTCGTTTCTAAGACGATGGGGCACCCACACGCGACAAACCCCCGCGATTGGATGCCCCACTCCCTCTGTGGCCACCTGGACTGCCTTCCCGGCCCACGCATACGACCCCGGACGGATGTTCATGTTGCCATTTCAGGTTCGGCGTAGGTCCCGCCTTGTTACGGATGGCCCCGCTAACCGCAGACCACACCGCACACGACCAGGACGATTGCTGCCGGCACGACCAACAACCACACATGCCCGTTCAGCTTCATTGCGTTCCCCCATCCGTCGACCGGACGGTATGGCGGCAATCCGTAGCCGCGCATCTCGTGGGGTCGAGTTCGTGACTTCGTTCCCCCCATACACAACGGGAACGGGGAACGAACCCGTTCCCCCGCCGTCGTCTTGTGCCGGTTCCCCAGTTCGTTCCCTGGCAAATGGCGCTTGACGTGCGGAAATACGAGTTCGTTCCCCTGCGTTCCCTTCCTATGGGAACGAAGTCGGCCTACCGTGTCCGGGATTGAGTTCGTTCCCTTTATTCCTCACGTCGCGGCGGTCCCCACCGCTCGGATTCTTGGCGGTCGCCGTCACGCTTGACCGACCGCGCGACGATGCTCGGTGTGGGCATGCCGGTCAACTGGTTCCACACCTCGTTGAAGATCGTTGGCTTGCCACCGACCCGCGCCCGGACATCGGTCTTGGTGTGCTGCCACGGCTCGGCGGTCACGAGCGTCAGGATTTCCTTCCGCATGGCCGGGCGTGGTCCCTTCTCGCTGGCCGGGACGTCCGCGACTTCCAGCACCGCTGACCGGCCGACCGGGACACGGCGAACCCAGGTCTCCGCCCCCGCTGGCCCCTCCTTGACCTTCTTGCGTCGGATGCACACCAACGTCTCGGGGTTGTCCGGTTCCTGTTTCTCCAAGACGATGACCTCGTCGGCGTTGCTCTCGAACTGTGATCCACCTCGGGCGCGGTTCTGGGGTCCCCATCCGGTGTGGTGCACCAGCACCGCCGTCCCGTCGATGTCCATCGACAGGTCCGACAGGTATCTCATGACCGGCGCGGCGTCCTTCGTCTCGTCGGCCTCCGGTGCCAGAGACGAGAACGTGTCCAGCACGACGAGCACGGCATCACGGTCGACGGCCAGCTTCGTCAACGCCTCCCAGAAGATCGGATCCTTCAGGCTGGCGGGCTTCAGAACGAAGGTCACCATCTCCGGGTTCAACTTGGCTTCGTTCTCCTCTTCCCACGCAGCGATTCGACCGCCAAGCCCGTAGGCGCCTTCACCTACGACGAAGATCACGTGACCGGTCATGGCCACGTGGTGACCGAGCCACGGCTTACCGGTCGCCACCGAGCACCCCATGCCGATGACAGCAAACGTCTTGTTACTGCCCGTCGCTCCGACCATGATCACTGCCGAGCGGAACCCAAGCGCGCCCTCGATCAGCGGTTCGGGCGGTGGGAGCGCGTGGATGTCCGCCAGGGTGAGAACCCGCCCCAGCTTGTCCGACATCACGTCCTCGATCTCCTCGAACGCCAAGTCGTCGTCGGTCATCGCTGGGCCGCCTTCTCGTATTTCGCCCAGCAGCGAGGCAAGTCCTCGTCCAGCCGTTCGGCGTAGTCGGTGGTCGCGGGTTCGAAGTGCTGCATCAGCGCGTACGTCTGGTCGATCGTCAGACCGGCCGCGTAGAAGTCACGCCAGAACCCGTAGAACGTCCGGGAGATGTCACCCTTGGTCCGCAACATGTTGGACCGTAGGATGCTTCGGGTCTTCGATGGCAGCCGCGCCATCAGCTCCCGCCGTTCGGCTGTCGTCAGCGCGATGACCCGCATGGGTTCGGATCGGCCACCAGTCACCCCCAGCATGTCCCGAAGGTTCCGGAGGTCCATCCCTCCGGCGTACTCCCGGAGCATGTCCAGCAACGCCTGTGGATGGATCTGGGTCCGCCTGCCGACGGCTGGTATCGGGCCGACCCGCGCACCGGTCTTAGGGTTGATCGACCCTGGCAGCCGAAGCAACGAGTCGTCGGACCACTTGGCGTCGCCGTGGATGGCCTTCGTCAACAGCCAGTTGAGCAACGAGATGTTCTCCGGCTTCCTGACCGGCCGAGACAGCGGCACGTACACATGGAAGTTGCCAGGCCGCCCCGACGGCACTAGCCGGGTGTGGTCCCTGAGCTTGTCCGGCACGATCAGTTCGGGACGCTCCGGCGACGCGTCGAAGTCAGACCAGATCACATGTGACAGTGCCGCCGTGCCCTTCTTCCGCCTCGCCCCTGCCGGCCTCGGTGCCGGGCAGACGAACATGTGCGTCTTGGCCGCGTTGAACTTGGAGAAGTAGTCGAACACCCGCGCTACCGGCATCGTGGATGGTTCCGGGGCGGCGAAGAAGCCACCGTCGGGCTTCTGGCCCACACCCACCCACAGCGTTGCCGTCGGGTCCACCATCCGGAGCCAGGCGTTGACCTGGTCTTTGTCGATCACGACGGGTCACCACCGAACTCGATTTCAAGGAAGTAGTCACCCATAGCGTGATAGATGCGCTTGAACAGGCGGCGGTACTCGGGGTCGTTCTGGAGCTTCGGAAGGAGTTCCCGTCGCCAGTCCTCCAGCTCGGCCAGGCTTTGCACGGTGATCATCGACCAGAGGGCAATGCTCATGTACGAGTCGTCATCGAGGTGAGGGATCAACGCCTGCCGCTCGCGCCTCCCCATCCGGAAGAGCACCACGACGAACGGCGGCGGGGTCGGTCGCTTCGCACGCGGCTCGCCACCACCATGCGATGATGACCCGGCTGAAGCCTTTCCCGAGTGCCCGTCCTCCCTGCCATGGGGGCGGGCCTCATCCTGTTCAGCCACGGGAAGCACCGCCCTGGAACAGTGCAGCGGCACGGCTGATCAGGGATTGGTCCTGGACCTTGTCGGGCAACCCCTGCGCACGGGCCGACCGGACCGCGTGCTGTACCGCGACCTCACGCGCATTCTTCGGCCGGTACCACTCACGCTCGGGAGCGTGCAGGATCGCATCGTGCCGGAAGTCCACCGGCCGCTTGGTCGCCAGCTTTCGCAGCGCTTGGCGGAACCCGTCGTCCTGCCGGGCGCTCATGACCGGACCGCCTTCCGGGGGTCCAGGTGGGGCTGGTACGGGGTGGCCAGAATCCCTGGGGTGAACAGCTTCGACAGGGGGATGCCCAACAGCTTGGGCAACGAAGTCCGGCACCGATCGCAGGGGTGCGTCCGGCCTTGAAGGACGTTCTTCAGGTGGTTTTCGTTCACCCCGATCTCTCGGGCCGTCTCGACGATCGATCGCCCGTGTTCGGCAAGAGCCCCGATCGCTTTACTCTGCCGGCCGTGCCGACTAGTGGATCTCATCTGTGGTTCCTTCCACGCCCCGTCCGAGACAGCAAAGGAACCTGCGGCCACAGAAATCCGGACGGGGCATGGTCCGACTCACGTGGTGCAGGTTCCCGGTTTGTCTCGGTTGTGGACGGGAGCCACAGTGTCCGGCACGACTTGCCCGTTGGGTGACCCCGATACGGTGCGTGCTTGCCAATCATGTTACCCGACCGAACAGAGCCCTGATCATGAGTGAGCGTTCCGTAGCCGTCCGTACGGGTCGGGCACGGTCGCACCACCCCCAACCCGTGCCAACGTCTCTGGGGCCACCTCAGAGCGGTCAGCCCAGCCGTCCCGGCCACACTCGGGGCACATCCATCGCACTGGTTGTTGCCGCGCCCACGGTGTGTCATGCTCGGACACAAGGAGGGGAGTATTCCCCGACGGTGGTGCCGTCAGCACGGTGGAACTCCGGTCCAGCCGGGGAAGAAACCCGGCACCATCGGTCACCTCAGGGCCCAGCGCCCTGGTCAGTGACGGAAGAGACCTCCGACAGTCACCCAACCCATGCGTCCTGCTGGCACGAGTAGCCCATACGAGGGCGCTTCCAGCGGGTACGCGGCGTGAGCTGTCGGAGGTGCCCCCTTGCTCACGATTTACGCTGCTCTCACGGTGGCCGCCAGCACAACGATCTACGCTGGCGCCAAGATTGCCGCCCTCCTCATCGCTCTGCGGGATACGAAGCCGTCCGAGCGTGCCGTACTCATCGAGGCGGTGGCCGAGCTGTTCCGAACTCGTCCCTGGCCAAGGAGTCGAGTAGGAACACAACGCCGGCCCCGAGCGATTCCATCAGCCAAGCCCAAGCAGGATGCAGTCGACGCAGATGCGGGGTGACGGGTTTCGTGCAATGGGTCACCTCACGGGCCTTGAGCCGGCCGGGCGCCGGCCCGCGCACGATCACCGACAGCTCGGCGCAGTGCAGGCTGGCCGCGGTGACCACACGGGCCGCCGCGGCGGTTGCCCGCAGTTCGGCCGGTACCACGACAAAGGCCCGGTCGGCGGCCTGCAACGCGATCACGGCAGCGTCGTCGAGCTGGCGTGGCAGGTCGACGATGACCAGGTCGCGGCCACGGCGACCGGCGTCCATGGTGGCGGCCATCGCCTCGGCCGGCAGGTTGAACAGGTCACCCCGGTCCCAGGAGAGCATCACCAGGTCACCTCGGCTGGGCAGGGCCCGGACCAGCGCCGGTGCGTCGACCCGTCCGTCGACCTCGGTCAGGGCGGGCCAGCGGAGCCCTTCGAGCTGCTCCCAGCCGAGCACCAGGTCGAGCCCGCCGCCGAGCGGGTCGGCGTCGACCAGCAGGGTGCGCAGCCCGCCCCGCGCGGCGGTCACCGCGAGCCCGCCGGCCAGCACGCTCGCGCCGGCGCCGCCCCGGCCACCGATCACCGCGACCACCCGTCCGGGTGCGGCGGCGGACGATCCGGGTACGCCCTCGGCGAAGCGGTCCACCAACCACGGTTGCGCCGCCGGCAGCATGGCGACGTGCTCGGCGCCGATCAGCTCGGCCAGTTCCCAGCCGGGATCACCCGGACCGGACCGGCCGACCAGCACCACCCTCGGGCGGCGCGGAAGTCGCGCCCGCAGGCAGGACTGCGCCTGGTCGGTGCCGACCATGACGAGCGGCGCGGCGGCCCAGCGGGAGCGGGCGGCGGCCGGGTCGGCTACCACCTCGACCTCCGTGCCGCCGGCCGCGGCGAGTTGGAGCAGTTCGTCGAGCAGGTCACCGTCCGAGGTCAGGACCAGCGGCAGGCGGGGTCCGGGTTGGACAGGGGTACGGGGTGGCATCGCGGTCTCCAGCGGCGGGCGTCGGTACGGGGTGACCGACACACCCTGAACCGGCCGGCGTGTCCCCGTCCCCACCTCCGGCCCTGCCTGTGGATAACCGGGCCGCCTGTGGAAAACGCCCGAGGACGGCCTTGATCTGCTATGAAAGCTCGGACTTCCGGCGGCAAACCGGACAGGGAGTCGAGTTGATCCACAAGCCGGGTCGCCAAAGTCGCGCCTCCATCGGCGGATCACCGGGACATCGACCACCCGCCCGGTAGACCCCCCGAATTCGGGTACGCACCTCGAAGAGCAGCCGCCACCGCAGCAGGTCCACCGCTGCGTGAGAGGAGCGACCATGGCTCAGGCAGTCGGCACCGTCGTACTCGAGCCCGCCGCGCGGGAGTTCGCCCGGATGACCTCGCAGCCGCCCTTCCTGCACCAGATCCCGCCCAGCGATGGCCGCGAGAAACTCACCGATCTGCAGTCCAGTGGCATCGCCAAACCGGCTGTCGACTCGGAGAACCTGATGGTTCCCGGCGGCCCCTCCGGCCAGGTCCCCGTACGGATCGTGCGGCCCCCGGGCAGCGGCGGCGGATCGGACAACGGGAACAGACTGACCGACCGGGTACGCGGACTCGCGCAGGACATGATGCGTTCGCGCGGCGGTCAGCAGGGCGGTATGCCGGTCATCCTCTACCTCCACGGCGGCGGATGGGTCTTCGGTGACTCGTTCACCCACGACCGGCTGATCCGGGAGATCGCTGTCCAGGCGGACGCGGCCGTGGTCTTTCCGGAGTACAGCCGCTCGCCGGAGGCGCCCTTCCCCACGGCGTTGGAGGAGTGTTACGCGGTAGCGGAGTGGATCAGCGAGCAGGGCGCGGAGTTCGGTCTTGACCCGTCCCGGATCGCGATCGCCGCGGACTCGTCCGGCGCGAACCTCGCCGCCGTGATCACCCTGCTGGCGAAGCAGCGGGGCGGTCCGCAGTTCCGTCACCAGGTGCTCTGGTACCCGGTCACGAACGCGGACTTCGACACCGACAGCTACCGGGAATTCGACAGCGGCTACTACCTGCGGCGGGACCAGATGATGTGGTTCTGGGACCAGTACCTGCCGGACACCGCCAGGCGTGGCGACCCGACCGCCTCACCGTTGCAGGCCAGCATCGACCAGCTCCGGGGCCTGCCACCCGCGCTGATCATCACCGAGGAAGCCGACCCGCTGCGCGACGAGGGCGAGGCGTACGCGGCCAAGCTGCGCCAGGCCGGCGTACCGGTCGCCCAGGTCCGCTACCAGGGCATGATCCACGACTTCGTCATGCTCGACACGCTGGCCACGACGAGTGCCGCCCGCGCCGCCACCGCACAGGGCGCCCAGACACTGCGTACGGCGCTGCACACCACCCACTGACCGCCCGGATACGCAGGCGCCGCCCCGGTCCACCGGACGACCGGGGCGGCGCCCCGCCATCCGTGCGTCACAAGAGCGACGGGGCCCCGGGCAGAGTGCCCGGAGCCCCGTCAAGGGTTGGTGCTGTTGCGTTACCGCTGGCTGGCTACCCGCGGGGTGACACCCGGCACCGAGTCGGCCGAGGCCGCCTTGCTGCCCAGCGTCGGAAGGGTCGGCTCCAGCAGCGAGGTCGGGCGCGCCGCGAGGGAGCGGGCCGAGCTGCTGGAGGAGGTGGACGTGAACTCGCCGTACAGGGAGGTGCCCGGCAGCCCGATCGAGTCGCCGATCGGCGCGATGAGCGAATCGGCGAGCGAGTTGTTGCTGCCCAGGAGCTGGACCACGGCCAGGCTCGAGGCGTTGGTGCTGAGGTAGTTGCTCACCTCGGAGTTGAGGGAGTCCTTCCAGTTGATCAGCATCGGACCACCGATCGCCCCGGCCATGGCACCGCCGGTGAGGGCGTCGAACCAGCTGTCCGAGGTGGCGACCGAGGCCGTCACCGGACCGTAGAAGAACGCCTGCGCGACCATCACCGCGGTGTGGATGGCGCTCGGTCCGATCAGGTCGAACCCGCGGTAGAACGGGTAGTCGGCCCACAGGGTCACGTTTTCCCAGTGGGTCTGCAGCGCGGTGGCTCCCCAGCCGCCGACACCCACGATGTTGACCAGGGGATCCACGGGGTCGATCTCGTTCAGGTAGTTCAGCGCCACCGCCGGCAGGGTGTTACCGGTGCTGAGGACGATGACCGTGTTGGGATCCAGGCCGGCGACCGCACCCGCCGCCAACGCGTCGTAGAAGTCGAGACCGGTGGCGACGATGACCGTCCGGGGGGTGGTGGTGATCTCCCGGTTGATCCGGATGTTGGTGTCGAACATGTTGGTGCCGGCGATCCGCTTGATGGTGTAGCCCAGTCCGGCCAACTGGTTGCTGATGTTGTTCGAGACCGCGTCAGCCCCACCGAGGACGTAGATGGTGCCCGAGTTGCCGAGCACCCGCCTGATCTCGTTGAGGACCTCCGCCGGAAGGGCTGCGGTCGGCGTGATCAGCAACGGAGCACGCTTGCTGATGGCGAGTGCCGAGCCGGCGAGCGCGTCGTAGTAGGCGTCGGACCGGGTCAGCACGACCGCGTTGGCCTGCTGCCGCCCGCGCGGGTCGTTGACGTTGCCACGGTCGGCGTAGGCGTAACGGGAGGCCGCCACCCCGGTCCCGATCGCGTTCGGGCCGTAGACCCGGTCGACGAAGTTGATGCCGACCGACTGCCAGGTCGCGTTGGACACGGTGTTGACACCGTCGTCCGGCACCACCGTGGTCACCGTCCGGGAGGCAACGTTGATCTTCTTCAGCGCCCGGCCGCTCTCGAACAGCAGGCTGCTGCCATCCGCCGACCAGGCCGGGCGGAGGGCACTCTGCGGCTCGGTGGTCACCTGCTGCGCACCGGTTCCGTCCGGGTTGGACACCCAGACCTGGCTACCGCCGAGCACGTAGGCGAGTCGGCTCCCGTCCGGCGAGAACGCCGCGCTGGCCGCGTTCGACGCCACCTGCGCCGTGGTGGCGGTGCTCCGCGACCAGACCCGCACGGTGGAGACGCCGGCTGCGGTACGGCGGGTGAAGGCGACGTTTCCGCCCAGCGACACCGACGGCTGGGAGTCCTGCTCGCCGTCTGCCCGTACCAGACCGGGCAACTCGCCCTCGTTGGTCAGGCCGTCCACACCCTGGAACCTGATCCGGTAGTCCGGCGTCGTGTAGAGCACGTCGCTACCGCTCGGCCACCAGGCCACGTCGAGCGGGCGACCGCTCAGGTTCGGGATGTCGACGACGCGGGACATGTCGGCGTTGGCGATGTGCAGGCCGCTACCGGTGTTGTTGATGTACGCGATCCGGCTGCCGTCCCGGGACCAGGCCGGTCGGCCGATGATCCCGGTGCTGAGCAGACGTGCGTTCGACCCGTCCACATTGGCGATGTAGGTCGACCCGTTGGCGACCTGGTACGTGATGTGCTCGTCACCCGGAGCAGCCTGGGCGGCCGTGCTGGTGAGTAGGGGCGTGACCACTGCGGCAGCAGCGGCGACGCTGACGATTCGACGCAGATGGGATGTGGACAAGAAGATGTGCCTCCCCGATAGATGTGCGGTGCAGGAGTCCGGTGGGAAGCATCCCGCCACCCGTGCCGGCGACACCGCGCCAATCAGCGTAGGCATTGTGGGCCAACCGCGCTGCCCCTTTGATCTTGCGTTCGCCGCCGGGTCCCCTGCCGTCGCACCCGTCCGTCGAGCCACCGTCGACCGGACCACCGGGGCCGGCCTGCGGTTCCGCGACCCACGGCGCCCGCAGGCCGGACCGCCGCACCGCCGCCTCGGTCGGACGGAACCGACGGGAGGATGATCCGGACGGGGACGAAGGGCTGACCCGATCTGACTGAAGGCGCTATCCCGGATAGGCGACGACCCCCGTCGGGGGGAGACGGGGGTCGTCTGGGGGTTCGGCTCCGGGGGGGTCGAGCCGAACCCACTCAGCGGTCACGGGGGGTGCAACCGCCGAGAGCTGCCGGGCACACGGGATATGAAAGTGTGTCGTGAATACAAGCATGCCTGAGCGGACCTGTATACGTCGAGTGGCGCACTCTCCACTCACCGCAAAACCACGGCGGTCCGACGTGATCACGCTCACCGCCGGCAGCCCCGGGACCAGGGTGTCCGGGGCCACAGCCGGCCGGGTGACCCCGCGCACCCGCCGACCATAGACCATCCGGCTAGACTTGCGCGCCGTGGGCCGAAGTGCCGCTTTTTTCGATCTGGACAAGACCGTCATCGCGAAGTCGAGCGCGCTGGCGTTCGGCAGGCCGTTCTACCGGGACGGTCTGATCTCGCGTCGGGACGTCGTCAAGTCCGCGTACGCCCAGCTGATGTTCCGGCTCGGCGGGATGAACGACCAGACGATGGCGCGTACCCGGGACTACCTGGCCGCGCTCACCAAGGGCTGGCCGGTCGAACAGGTCCGCCAGATCGTCGCGGAGACCCTGCACGAGTTGATCAACCCCTACGTGTACGCCGAAGCCGCCGCCCTGATCGAGGAGCACCAGGCTGCCGGTCGGGACGTGGTGCTGGTTTCCGCCTCGGGTGACGAACTGGTCCGCCCGATCGGTGAACTGCTCGGTGTGACCGACGTGATAGCCACCCGGATGGCGGTCCGGGACGGGCGCTACAGCGGCGAGGTGGAGTTCTACGCCGCCGGTGCGGCCAAGGTCAGCGGCGTGGCCGAGCTTGCCGAGGCGCGTGGTTACGACCTCGCCGAGTCGTATGCGTACTCCGACTCGATCAGTGACCGCCCGCTGCTGGAGTGTGTCGGGCACCCCACGGCGGTCAACCCGGACCGGGCCCTGCGCAAGCTCGCCACCGAGAACGCCTGGCCGGTGCTGGAGTTCCGGCACCCGGTGCCGCTGGGTCGCCGGCTGCGGGACAAACCGGCCGTGCCGGTGGCCGCCGCCGCGCTCGGGGTCGGAGTCGGGGTCGCGATCGGCATCGCCTGGTACGGCCGCCACCGCCGGACCCGCGCCACCTCCGCTCAGAAGAGCTGATCTCAGGCGGCGGCGAGGACCTCGTCGCCGACCAGGGCGACCTGCTCGGCGCCGATCTCCACCGCCGTCGCGTAGTGCCGCAGCCAGGAACGGACCCCGTCCGGCGTACCGGTGGCGAAGGCGCCGGCCGCGCCGACGTACTCGGGGGAACGCTCCTGGTGACCCACGTCGACCGCGACCAGGCCGCGCGGGTCGAACCCGCTGGCGAGCAGGGTCAGTCGGGCGGCGGCTCGGGCCACCACCCCGGACGGCCCGGCGAACGGGCGCAGGGCGAGCAGTTCGCCGTGCACGACGGCGGCCAGGACCAGCGGATCCACCTTCGTCCCGCCGGTCAGCAACCCGGCCAGTCCGTCCAGCCGGGCACCGGCCGCCGGGTCGGCGACCGGGCGGCCGAGTTCGTGCTCCGGGACCACGTCCCGGGCGGCGAGCACGTGCAGCTTGGCCAGCACCTGCCGGGGCGCCCGGGTCCACAGGTCGGCAAGTCCGGGCAGCGCCCCGGCCACCCGCAGCGCACCCTGGAGCACCGGGTCGGTGACCGTGCCGGCGCGTACGGCTTCGCGCTCGTGCTCGTACCCCTCCAGGGCGGCGCTGGCCACCGCGGACCGGAGGCTGATCTCGGCCGCGACCTGGCCACCGTGCCGGCGCAACGCGCGGTGTCGCAGGGCCTGGTCGACCCGCTCGCGGGCCCGGTCGACGGCGGGCCCGACGTCGGCGAGGGTGAGCAGCGGGGCGAGCGGGTCGGTGGTCACGACCCCACGCTAGCGACCCGCCGGGCGGCCGGGCGCGGCAGCCGGGCCACAGCCCCCGACCGGGGGCGGACCGGCCGGCGCTCGACGGCGTTCACTCGGCGCGCCGGACGGCCCAGCGACCCGACCAGCGCTCGCACCACCGGTGAGGGCGCCGTTAACCTCCTACCGAGACGCATCTCACGCTGACCACGAGGAGCCCCACCGATGAGCGAGCAGATGAGCGAGCACCGCGCATGAGCGAGACCCTGGCGAACCTGTTGCAGGAGACGCGGGAGTTCCCGCCCCCGGCGGAACTGGCCGCCGCCGCCAACGTCACCGCCGCCGCCTACACCGAGGCCGCCGACGACCGGCTCGCCTTCTGGGCGGAACAGGCCCGCCGGCTGGACTGGGCCAAGCCGTGGGACCAGATCCTGGACTGGTCGAACCCGCCGTTCGCCAAGTGGTTCGTCGGCGGGGAGCTCAACGTCGCCTACAACTGCCTCGACCGGCACGTGGCCGCCGGTCGCGGTGACAAGGTCGCCATCCACTGGGAGGGCGAGCCCGGCGACACCCGCACCCTCACCTACGCCGACCTGCACCAACTCACCTGCCAGGCGGCGAACGCGCTGACCGACCTGGGCGTCACCGCCGGTGACCGGGTCGCGATCTACCTGCCGATGATCCCCGAGGCCGCGGTCGCGATGCTGGCCTGCGCCCGGATCGGCGCCACCCACAGCGTCGTCTTCGGTGGCTTCTCCGCCGACGCCCTCGGCAACCGGATCCAGGACGCGAGCGCCAAGGTCGTGATCACCGCCGACGGTGGTTACCGGCGGGGCAAGCCGTCCGCGCTGAAGCCGACGGTGGACGAGGCGGTCGCCGCCTCCTCGACCATCGAGCACGTGCTGGTGGTCCGGCGTACCGGGCAGGAGGTGGCCTGGACCGACAAGGACCACTGGTGGCACGAGACGGTGGAGACCGCCTCGACCGAGCACACCGCCGAGGCGTTCGACGCCGAGCACCCGCTGTTCATCCTCTACACCAGCGGTACGACCGCCCGCCCGAAGGGCATCCTGCACACCACCGGGGGTTACCTGACCCAGGCGGCGTACACCCATCACGCGGTGTTCGACCTGAAGCCGGAGACGGACGTCTACTGGTGCACGGCCGACATCGGCTGGGTCACCGGGCACTCCTACATCGTGTACGGGCCGCTCGCCAACGGCGCCACCCAGGTCATGTACGAGGGCACCCCGGACACCCCGCACAAGGGCCGGTTCTGGGAGATCGTCGACAAGTACGGCGTCAGCATCCTCTACACCGCCCCGACGCTGATCCGCACCATGATGAAGTGGGGCGACGACATCCCGCAGGGTTACGACCTGTCGTCGCTGCGGGTGCTCGGCAGCGTCGGTGAGCCGATCAACCCCGAGGCCTGGATGTGGTACCGGGAGCACGTCGGCCGGGACAGGTCCCCGATCGTCGACACCTGGTGGCAGACCGAGACCGGCGCCATCATGATCTCGCCGCTGCCGGGGGTGACCGCCACCAAGCCGGGCAGCGCCATGTCCCCGCTGCCGGGGATCACCGCCGACGTGGTCGACGACCAGGGCGAGTCGGTGCCGAACGGCGGTGGCGGTTACCTGGTGCTGCGTGAGCCGTGGCCGTCGATGCTGCGCACCATCTGGGGCGACGACGACCGGTTCATCGAGACGTACTGGTCCCGGTTCCAGGGGATGTACTTCGCCGGTGACGGGGCGAAGAAGGACAACGACGGGCACCTGTGGCTGCTCGGTCGGGTGGACGACGTCATGCTCGTGTCCGGGCACAACATCTCCACCACCGAGGTCGAGTCGGCGCTCGTCTCGCACCCATCGGTGGCCGAGGCGGCGGTGGTCGGGGCCACCGATCCGACCACCGGTCAGGCGATCGTGGCGTTCACCATCCCGCGCGGCAACGTCGACACCGCGGGCGAGGCCGGCGAGGCGCTCATCGTCGAACTACGCAACCACGTCGCCCGTACGCTCGGGCCGATCGCGAAGCCGCGGCAGATCATGCTCGTACCGGAGCTGCCGAAGACCCGGTCCGGCAAAATCATGCGCCGGTTGCTACGGGACGTGGCCGAGAACCGCTCCCTCGGTGACGTCACCACGCTTCAGGACTCCTCGGTAATGGAAATGATTTCCTCGGGGTTGCAGTCCGGCAAGTCCGACGAGGACTGACCGGCAAGGGAAAGACCCGGATGGGCGCGGCTCCGCGAGGGGCCGCGCCCATTTCCGTACGGTGGTCCGGTTCCTGTCAAGTTGATCGATTTAACGGACTGCACATTCCGACGACTTGCCCCACCCGGCGTGAGTCCGGGTAAACATCGCAGCACCATCGATCTCCAACTCGTGACATCGGTGCATCGATCTGCAAAGGTAGTCACGATCATGAGTGACAGGTGTCGCGCCCTGCGCCGAGTTCCTGTCACATTCCACGAAGGGAGGAGGACCCTTTGAGGAGAGACGTCAAAGCAGGCATGGCGAGCGTTGCCGCAGCCGTCCTGGCGGCTGGTTTCGTTTCCGTCCCGGCGTACGGCGCACCCAAGCCGTCGCCCACGTCGTCCGCACGGGTAACCGGCGCCGATGGGGACCCCACTGCGGTACACCGCGAGGACAACCTGCCCCACCCGCTCGGTGACCAGCAGGACGCCCTGCGTCGCGAGGCGATCGCCGACCTGCTTTCCGGCAAGTCGGCACCGCAGCAGCGCAACGGCTCCGAGGTCGTCAAGGTCAAGGGCAACCGCTGGGTCGAGGTGAAGAAGAAGCCGGCCAAGGTCGACCCCATCTTCTCCATCCTGGTGGAGTTCGGCGACCAGGTGAACCCGCTCTACGGCGGCGACGCGGGCCCGAAGCACAACGAGATCGCCGAACCGGACCGGGTCTGGAACGGCGACGCCACCGACAACAACTCCACCATCTGGCAGGAGAACTTCAACCGCCAGAGCTACCTGGACCTCATGTACTCCAAGAAGAAGGAGTCCATGGCCTCCTTCTACCTGGACCAGTCCGGGGGCAAGTACACCGTCGGTGGCGACGTCAGCGACTGGGTCACCGTGCCGTACAACGAGGCGCGTTACGGCAGCAACAATGTCGTGGAGTCCGAGGGCGAGGTCTACTGGCCGTTCGTCGAGGACACCGCCCAGGCGTGGTACGACTCGCAGCTCGCGGCCGGCAAGACCAAGGCCCAGATCACCGAGTACCTGAAGCAGTTCGACATCTGGGACCGGTACGACTTCGACGGCGACGGCAACTTCAACGAGTCGGACGGCTACATCGACCACTTCCAGGCGATCCACGCCGGTGAGGGCGAAGAGGCCGGCGGCGGTGCCCAGGGTGAGGACGCGATCTGGTCGCACCGCTGGTACGCGTACCCGACCCGGATGGGCGACACCGGCCCGTCGTACAACGAGCGGGGCGGCGTGCCGCTGGGCGACTCCGGGATCTGGATCGGTGACTACACCACCGAGCCGGAGAACGGTGGCCTGGGCGTGTTCGCGCACGAGTTCGGCCACGACCTCGGTCTGCCGGACCTGTACGACACCACCAACCGTGCCGAGAACGGCACCGGTTTCTGGTCGCTGATGTCCGGTGGGTCGTGGCTGAACAAGGGCGGCGACAACATCGGCTCCACTCCGGGCTACATGGGCCCGTGGGAGAAGCTGACCCTCGGCTGGCTGGACTACAAGGTGGTCAACCAGGGCGACGGGGCGAAGTACGAGATCCTCGGCCCGGCGGGTGACAACGACGGGCTGCTGCCGCAGGCCGTGGTGGTCAACCTGCCCACCGCCCGGAAGTACATCGAGTACAACAAGCCCACCTCCGGACAGTACGAGTGGTGGACCGGCAGCGCCGACGACCTGGACATCAAACTGACCAGGGACCTCGACCTGACCGGCGCCACCACGGCCTCGCTGACCACCAAGGCCTGGTACGACATCGAAGAGGGTTACGACTTCCTCTTCGCCCAGGTGTCGGCCGACGGTGGGGAGAGCTGGATCCAGGTCGGTGACCGGATCGACGCGAACTCCGGTGGCTGGCAGGACCTGAGCTGGGACCTGTCCCCGTGGGCCGGTCAGTCGGTCAAGTTCCGGTTCCGTTACTACAGCGACGGCGGTTACCACCTGGCCGGCGCCTTCCTCGACGACATCAAGCTGTTGAAGAACGGCGCGGTGGCGTGGAGCGACGACGTCGAGTCCGGTGACAACGGCTGGACCCCGGCCGGCTGGAGCCGCTTCGGCGGGACCGTGGACGAGCAGGTGCCGCGTTTCTACATCGCGGAGAACCGGCAGTACATCGGTTACGACAAGGGGCTCAAGGTCGGCCCGTACAACTTCGGTTGGTCGACCACGAAGCCGGACTGGGTGGAGCGCTTCCCGTACCAGGACGGTCTGCTGATCTGGCAGGTCGACTACAGCCAGGAGGACAACAACACCTCGACCCACCCGGGTCAGGGTCTGGTGTTGCCGATCGACGCTCGGCCGGCCCCGATCGCGTGGCCGGGCACCTGCGCCGTGACTCCGTACAACCCGCAGGGGCTGTGCCTGCTGGCCAACCGCCGGCAGCCGTTCGACGCCACCTTCGGGCGGCAGAAGACGGACGCGCTCACC
The DNA here is from genome assembly GCF_035917455.1 of Micromonospora sp. NBC_01796. NCBI lineage: Bacteria > Bacillati > Actinomycetota > Actinomycetes > Micromonosporales > Micromonosporaceae > Micromonospora > Micromonospora sp. NBC_01796. The sequence goes on from NZ_CP109078.1 coordinate 2,419,961, forward strand.
CTGCACCGCCTCGGGGTTCCGCTGGCGATCCCGTCGAAGCCGGGCATCCCGACCTTCGACGACTCGGACCCGAACCGCTACTGGTCCGCGGCGAACCCGACCGGCTCGGTCAAGGTTGCCGGCACCGGCACCAAGATCGAGGTTGTGCTGGAGCTGGGCATGCCGATCGGTACCAGCCTGATCAAGGTGAGCACCCCTCGGCGCTGACCTCCGTCAGGTAGAACCACCGGTTGAGAACCACAGGGCCGGTGCCGCGTACCGCGGCACCGGCCCTGCTCGTCGTCGAGGCCGGTCAGCGGGTCAGGCTGAGCCAGCCGTACTCGTGGCCGCACGGCGGTCCGGCGGCGATCCCGAGCCGCAGGTCGTCCAGGTCGAGCAGGACCGAGTAGACGGTCTCGGACCGGTCCGCCACCGCGTCGCGCTCGTCCACGTGCCGGCAGATGGCGTGCGGGAAACTGGCGTGGTCGCCGAAGAGTTCGGCCAGGTCGTCCTCGGTGACCTTGCCCGCAAGGGCGGCGGGTCCGAGCAGTCGCCGGGCACGCGCCGAACGGAACATGGACGAGCCGCCGTAGTCCTTCATGGTGTCGTGCACGCGTACGCCGGACTCCAGGTGGTTGGCGTGCGTCAGCACCCCGTCGACCGGATGCAGCCAGCCGGCGTCACCCGGCACCAACTCCAGGTCGATCAGCTCGCCACCGGACTCGCCGGCCTGGCCGAGGAGCAGGTTGATGGAACTGTTCCGGGTGCCCCGCATCGCCGCCTTGAACGCCCCGGCCAGGCTGTCCGCCTCCAGCGCGGCCCGCAGGAGCACGTGGTACGGCACCCCGGGCGGCGTACCGTCGGTCGGCAGGCCGTCCCGGTCGCAGCCGAGCATGTTGACGCAGACCCCGACACCGGCCGAGTTGAGCCCGGTCTTCGCCAGCATGCCCGCCTCGGCCAGGGCGAGTACGGTCAACCCCCGCTCGTCACGGGTGGCGAGCAGCACCATCGCCTCCCGCTGGTCCGGATGCCAGTCCCAGTTCTGCCCGAGCAGCAGGTTCCCGCTGGCGGTGTGGGTGCCGAGAACCCCGGCCGCGGTGCAACCGCCGTCGCGACCGTCCACCACGGCCGGCGCGGTCGTGCTCCCGTAGATCAGCTCGGTACGGGCGTTCAGCGCGTAGATCTCGCCCACCCCGACCCCGGCGCCCTCGGCCACCCCGTCGAGCATCTGCGCCACCCGAGGGTGCAGCTCGACGGTCGTACGCCGGAACGCGTCACCGGCGGTGCGAACCGCCGCCAGGTCGAGTCCCGCCTCGACCCGGAACCTGCGCAGGTAGAGGTCCAGGTTGGCCCCGATCAGCGCCTGGGCGGCAACGCCGTACTCGAAGCCGCAGTACTCGGGTGTGCCCTGCACCCGGATCACCGGCACGGGCAGGTAGGAAAAGGTTCCGTCGTCAGCGGAAATCATGTCCGCACCATATCCGGATCGGTCGAAGACGTTCACCCGGAAAATCCGGCCCCGTTTCCGTGACATCCCCGACGATCCCCTGAACTGTCCCGCCGTACGGGACGCAGGCGCAGGTCCGGGGCCTAGGCTGTGCGACATGAGCGATCAGCGAGGCGGTGGCCGCAAGCCGGTCGTCGACGAATCCCGGGTGCTGGTGGACGGGCCGTGGACGCATCGCTTCGTCGGCGCGAACGGCAGCAGGTTCCATGTGGTCGAGGCGGGCAGCGGTCCGCTGGTCCTTTTCCTGCACGGCTTTCCGGAGTTCTGGTGGGCCTGGCACGAGATGCTGCCCGCCGTCGCGGACGCCGGCTACCGGGCGGTCGCCGTGGATCTGCGCGGTTACGGTGCGAGCGACAAGCCACCCCGGGGGTACGACGGCTACACGCTCGCCGCCGACGTGGCCGGACTGATCCGGTCGCTCGGTGAACGTTCCGCCGTGGTGGTGGGTGCCGGTTTCGGGGGAATGGTCGGTTGGACCACCGCCGCGTTCCATCCGGGCCTGGTCCGGCGGCTGGTGGTGCTCGGCGCACCGCATCCGCTGCGGCTGCGTACGGCCGTCTTCGCCGACCCGCGTGGTCAGTTCCTCGCCTCGACGCCCACGCTGAAGTTCCAGCTCCCCCGCTACGAACACGTGCTGACCAGGGACAACGCCGCCCTGGCCGGCGAGTTCCTGCGCCGGTTGGGCGGCGAGCGGTGGGTGGCCGGCGACTCGTTCGAGGCGTACGCGCAGCGGTGCCGGGAGGCGATGCAGATCCCGCAGGCGGCGTTCTGCGCACTGGAGGGCTACCGCTGGGCGTTCCGTTCGGTGCTGCGGTTGCAGGGCTACCGGTTCGTCCGGCTGATGCAGAAGCCGCTGGTCACGCCGACCCTGCAACTGCACGGCGCGCTGGACCGGGGCGTGCTGCCGCGTACCGCCCAGGGCTCCAGCCGCTACGTCACCGCCGCGTACGAGTGGCGCCTCCTGGACGACGTGGGCCACTTCCCCCACCTCGAAGCACCCGACCTCGTCCTAGGCGAAATCCTCCGCTGGGCCAAGTCCTGACGCCTCGGACTCCCCACTGCGCATAGGCCCCGGTTCACCGCCAGCGAGCGGACGTCAAGAGGTTCGTCGTGTCAATCGGCGGTAGACCGTCGTCGAGGCCGCGGAGCCGCTGATAAACGTCGTGCATCGTGGCCTTGTCCGGCATGTGCACGCTGCCTGCCGCGCGCTCCAGAACTGTCAGCGTGCTCACCAGCTTGATCGATCCCACCGCACGACCTTGAGCGCGAAGTCGCTGCAGGCGCCCCGCTTCGCGGGTGGCGATCCGCGCGCCGGACCCGTCGTCAATGAGCACCGTCATCGTCTCGCCCGCCTCGGCGGCGACGACAGCATGCGCCACGACCATCATCTCGCCCAGATCTCTTGGCTGCCTCAGCCGCTGTTGCATGGGTTGCTGGGTAATCCGGTGAACGACTGCGGAAAGCTCGGGTGTCTCGTCGTCGGAGAGTATCTGGAGCCAGCGTGGGGACAACTTGCGCCAAACCGTTGCGGCAGCGCGGAAGCGCCTGTCCTCCTGGGACTTGCGCATTACCTCGGCCTGGACCGTCTCGGGGGCACTGAGCGCCCCGAGAACTCCGATGAGGAGCCGCTCCTTGTTGATCGAAAAGAAGTTCAGGCTGGGTCCGGCGTCGATGATCGGCCGTTGGCTCATCGTGCGTCGGTCTCGGCCGCCGGGTCCTGAGGCTCGTCCGATGCACTCAGGTCCGCATCCAGCGCCACCCAGTCCACCGGCACGTCGGGCAGTTCGGCTGGGTCGGCCCAGGCGATCGGACTCTCGGCGGGCGCGATCCCCGCCGACCGAAGCTCCGCTTCAGCGGTTTCCACCGCGATGCCGCGCAAGGTGGCGATCGCCTGTGCGGATAGCACGCCCTCCGCGTACCCCCTGGTCGCACGGGCGAGCAGCCGTTGTGGCGCCCTCCGCCTGTCGGAGTCGGCCTGCAACGCGTGATATTGATCGATCCACCCGAAGCGGACAGCCAACTGAGCCGTGGACAGGGTCATCCATTCCCTCTTCGTGGCCACGTCGAGGTATCCGTCCTGGTGCAGCGCGATGGCAGCGACGGCGGGCGAGACCAGGAATCGCTGGACGACCCCGGAGAGGGTGGACCGGGTTACCTGGTCTCCCTCCCCGAGGAATTCCCGCAGGCCGTCCACAGGGAGAAGCAGATGTCTGGCGAAGACGTCGGCCCGGACCTCGGCCGGCGACCGATCGCTCCAGTTGCCCGCGTCGACCTCCGCCCAATCCCTGAACTGGACGTGACCGAGTTCGTGAGCAAGCGTGAAGCGTTGCCGCATCGGATTACGGGTACGCGCGACACCGATGAACATGGTGTCCCGCTTCGGGTCCCGCATCGTCAGGCCGTGCTCGTCCGGCCCCGCGTCGAGCACGGCCACATCGATCCCGGTCGTCTGCTCGATGATCGCTACGAGGTCACCAAGAGGCTGTACGCCCAAGCGGTGGTCTTTCCGGAACCGTTCGGCAGCGCTACAGCCGTCGGCTTCAGCATTCACGGTCTCTCACCAAGTCAGTTAGCGGCAGGAATTGCCTGCTCGGCTAGGTAATCGTCCAGTTCCAGGAAATGCAGAAGTGCCTGACGCATGTCTTCCATGCCCGAGCCGTTGGTGGCCCTGGCCGCACACTGGGCTCGGTCGGCCACGGTCTGCGCCCCGGTGAGCTGAGCCACCGTGTGCCCGGTGGCCCATGCGATCGACACGATCTCGGGCATCTTTGCCGCACGGTCGCCCGAGATGATCCGCGACAGGGTCGGCTGGGAAATGCCAGTCCTGTCCGCGAGAGCACGCTGACTCAGACCTGCGGCCGCCCGGGCACGCTCAATTGACGCACCCACGTCCACCCTGCTCACGACCCACCCCCAGCACTGAATCATGATCAATTCCCGTGATTCAGTCTACACCGGTGCTCGTACACCCCGCAAGCCTCGACCCGATCCTCAATCTCGACGTCCGATCCGTGGCAGAGCAGGTCGGACGTTATCCCCAAGGCATTGATCCACCCCGTCGGGGATACGTGAATTGAATTTGCACTACCTCGGTGAAATCCCGGGCGTTCGGTTCCACGAAAAAACGTCATCCTCTGCTTCTTCCCTCGGGCGGTGTGCCTCGGGAGTGCTCGGAGGATGACGCTTTACTCGTTGTGGCAGGTCAGTTGCCCTGAGGGAGAGTCCGCTGAGGGCTGGTCAGCGCTGCTTTGTCAGACTGACGAACGCGCGCCACGCCTCGGGGCCGAAGCTCAGGGCCGGGCCGGACGGATCCTTGCTGTCCCGCACGGCCACGACGCCGGGCAGGTTGTCCGCGACCTCGACGCAGTTGCCGCCGCTGGTACCGCTGCGGGTGGCCTTACGCCAGGTGGCGCTGGTCAGGTCCATGGCTTCACCACTTCCTTGATCAATTCCAGCGACTGCCGTCGTGACAGCGCCTCGTTACGCACGCTCTCCCACCGCTCCAAGACAATATCGAGCTGTGCCGGCCGATGCACCGCCGTGCCACCGAGCTGGTTTTCGAGATGGCCGATCCAGGTGCCGTCAGGCATCCGCGCCAGCGAGAGCGGTCCGGACAGGCCGGCATGGAGGACCACATCGCTCGGCAGGATGTGGACGCTGACGTTGGGGCGCTCCGCGCAGTCCAGCAGGTGCACCAACTGCTCGATCATGATCTTCTCGTACGCCCCACCGATCCGTCGGATCGCCGACTCGTCGATCACCGCGATGAACTGCGGAGGGGGCTCGCGCAGCAGGGTCGCCTGCCGTTCCATCCGCGAGGCCACCTTCTGCTCGAGCTCGTGGTCGCTCAGTCGGGGGTCGAAGCGCAGCACCGCGCGGGCGTAGTCGGCGGTCTGGAGGAGCCCCGGGATCAGGTTGGGCTCGAATGCCCGAAGCTGGGTGGCCGACTGTTCGGCCTCCAGCCACGACTGAAACCACTCCGGAGCACCGAACCTGCGGACCAGCCGCTCGTAGACACCCCCGGTGTGTAACGCCCGATCGCCGCCGCGAACGAAGTCCATGGTCAGTGCCCGCGTGCCGTTCTCCACGGCACTCACGTGCGACGCGCTGAAGCCGGCAGCCTTGCCGAACGCCTCCTGGGTCGTACCGGCGGCGGCTCGCCCCCGGCGTAGCTCCCCAACGATGAATTCGGCAAGTGGACCCGGTACGTCAGTCATTCAGCTTCCCCCAAATTATAAGATCAACTATTCACGGGCACCGCGCACGTACTCCTGATAGTGCGGCAGCACCCCGTTGCCCCCGATGCCATTTGAGGGTAGGCGTATCCATAGGAGACTGTCATCGACAGAAGCGCTCGAAGTTGTCGGATCCCATGATCCCGGAGAGTTTGGCCGGCTATAGCGAGCCAAACTCTCCGGGATCATGGGGAGCATTACCGATGGCGGTGGATCAGCCGGAGATGATGTGCGAGCACCTGCTCGGGTTGCTCAATGGAGTCGCCCAACCCAGACACACATATACGGAAGGGGAACTGCCACCCGCCCATGATGGCTGGGAGATGGAAGCCCTCGTGGAGGTGGAAGTGTCGTCGGTGGCGTACTGCCCCGACTCGCGCCTTTCCGTGCCGATGTAATAGGTGGCCCAGGCGCGGGCCGCATAGCCATCGGCCTTCTGGTCCTTGACGTAGTTGTAGTACGTCGGGTCCAGGCGGTAGCTCCAGTTGTCGTAGCAGATCTTGGCCCCGGCCGTCGCGCCGAGTCCACCGGTCGGGCTCGGCACACTGGTCGATCGCGTCCAGCAGGTGGCGGCACTGGCGGCCGACGGAGCGACGAACACGGCCGTCGCCGCGAACACGACTCCGACGACGATCCGGAGCATCGTCGATCCCGGGTGCCGCCGCCGGGACGAAACGGAAGCGTCGGACGCGATCAGTGCACGGACTGCGGGCGATCTCTTTTCCATGTTGCCACCTTCCGATCGCGGGTAGCGATCATGAGTGGCGCCCAAGACAAGATGGCTTGCGCTGGCAGATCCCCGGTTCACACGTCAAGGGCGCACAAGATACGTGACCGAGGATTCTCGACCGGGTTGATGAGGGACGGAGTTTGGCCGCGTACCACGCCGTCGGGGAATCGAAAAGCTGTACGGGACAGTCCCGTACAGCGCCGGTGGTGCGTTGCGCTAGCGGATCAGAGCGTTGTACTGAGGGGACGTGAGGAAACGACGGACGACGTCGTTTACGCCGGGAGTCATCCGGCGGGTGAGGATTTCGGGCGGGGACAGGAAGACCATTGCGGCGCGCTCGCCGAGGATCACCTGATCCTGGTGGGCGCGGGTGGGCGCGTAGTAGACGTGCCAGTGGCCGTTGTCGTTGAGCGCCGGGCCGCTCCAGAACAGTTCCAACGGGCCGTCGACGCGCAGACCGGTCTCCTCCAGCAGCTCCCGGTGGGCCGCCTGCTCGGGTGTCTCCCCCGGTTCGATGTGCCCACCGGGTATCCCCCACAGGTTCGGGTGACGAGGGGCGTACTCGTCGCGTAGCTGCATCAGGACCGCGCCGGACGGGTCGACCAGCAGGACACCGGCGAGCAGGTGCACCGGATCGGACACGATCGCGGTCAGGCCCGTTGTTCGCGCAGGTCGATGACCTCGGCGGCGGGGGCCCAGCCCTGGTAGACGCCGAAGTCGAACGCCTCCAGGCCCATCGCCTCGGCGATCGGCCAACGGCCGCCGGTGTACTCCACCCGCAGCCAGGTGTCGTGTTCGGCGAGCACGATGAACGGCTCGCCCTTCCACCAGCAGGTGGTACGCACGTACGCCAGCTCGTCGACCTCGGTGGCCGGCACCACCCGGACGAACCGGCCGGGGCGTACCTCGGTGAAGCCGTCGGCCGGCGCGCTCCGGTAGAGGCGGATCTCGTCCTGGTCCGGGCTGACCTCGTACTCCTGGCCGCGCCAGCGGGCGACGTAACCGTCCCGCATCACGGTGCCTCCACCCGCTGCCAACTCGGTGCGTCGCCGTCGAAGGTGGCGATGAGCTGTTCGGTGCCGTCCGAGCCGATCCGCCACAGTTCGGCGCCGTGCGGCAGCCGGGCACTGTCCACCTTGAACTCCGCCACCACGTCGCTGCTCTCGCCGGGGGCGAACCCGTTGCCCCGGAACGGGGGCCGCTCGATCACCCAGCCCTCCATCGCCCGCATCGCGGCCTCGTTCTGGCCGCCGTACGGGATCCGGTAGAGACTCGGCCGGTACGCCGGCCAGCGCAGTACGTAGATCTCGTCGGCGTCGCGGGCGAACGGCGAGCCGGCGTAACCCAGCCCGAGCGCGGCGTGCAGCTTGGCCGGGGTGTTGAGGTGTGCCACCTCGGGGGCGCGGTGCACGAAGCCGGAGACCCGGTCGTAGCCCCGTTCGAGGTAGTAGATGACCTGGCTCGGGGCGATGGTCTTCTGCATCATCGTCGGTCGGCCCGGATCCTCCTGCGCCGGCGCGTACGTCGACCGGGGCGTCTCCTCGACCGGGGACGCGGTCGGCTCGATCACCCCGGTGTCGTCACCGAGGCCCACCTCGGCAGCCCAGTTGGCCAGCGCGACGATCTGGGTACCGGGGAGTTTCGCACCGACCGGCGTGCCGGGGTTCACCGCGAACGACCACTCCATGTCCGGCCATTTACGAATCATCTGTACGAACTTGACGCTGATCGTCTCGACCGGGATCTCCGGGTGGTGGTCGGCGATCCGCTCCGGCGAGGTGAACACCACCACGTACGTCTCGCCGTCCATCCGCTCGGTGTTCCAGACGAAGCCGTCGTCACCGGGTCGGCTGCCCGGCACGGCGGCGGCCGAGACCGGCAACAGCACCTTGGCCAGCAGCAACGTGGAGAGGAAGGTGTCCGTGCTGCCGTCACCGGCGGCGGTGAGCAGACTCTCCTCGACATCGTTCGCGGGAACGAAGTCCGGCGGGAGCGGCTGGGCCGGTGCGACCGGCTCCGGCTGCACCGGGGCGACATCGGAGTACGGCGCGGCCACCGACGAGAAGTCCGGGTAGACCGGTTCGGCCGCTGGTGCGGGCGTGACCAGGGTGTGGTCCGCTCCCACGGGATCGATCCGGGCGTACTCCGCGGTTCCCGGCTCGACCGGGGTGTAACCGGCCACCGTGGGCGGATAGCCGGCGGCCGGGGCCTGCACCACCGGCTCGGCCGGCGCCAGGTCGGTGACGCCCTGCTCGGCTGGTGCGTAGTCCGCCGGAGCCGGGTCGGGGACCGCCGGGGCATAGTCGGCGTAGGCCGGGTCGGCCGGGGCGTGGGGCGTGACGGTGTGGTCGGTCGGGGCGTAGTCCGCGAAGGCCGGATCGGCCGGGGCGTAGTCACGGAGGACCGGTTCGGCCGGGGGTGACTCGGTGAAGGCCGACCCGGTGGGGGCGTACTGCGCCGGCATCGGTCCGACCGGGGACCCGGCCGGCACGGGACGGGTCGGCAGGGGGCGGGCGAAGGTGGGCGGCGGATCGGCCGGTGCGGGCTCGAAGTGAACCGGGGCGGCCGGTGGCGGAATGGCCATCGTCGCCTCGGCCTCGGCGAGGGGACCCGTGACCGGGGTGATCGCCGGCAACATGGTCGTGCCCGGGTCCGGCGCCTGCGCCTGACCGGTCGACTTCGCGGCTGCCGCATACCAGCCGGACAGCTCCTGGGTGACGGCGGCGGCCGGGGTCACCGGCGGGGGCGGCGGGACCCTCGGCTGGCGCGGCGCGGAGGTGAAGAAGTCCGTCGTACGTTCCGGAGCGGCGGGACCGCGCCCGTTACCGGAAGTGGCGAACCCCCCACTCGGCGCGTATCCGGAGTCCGGTCGCTGGCCGGCGTAACCGCCGTTCGTACCGTTGATGCCGTCGGCGAGGGGTTGCCGTGCCGGCAGTGCCGGTTGCTGGTCCGATGCCGCCGGAAGCTGCTCGGCCTGCTCGTGCGGCGGGCGGCCCGGTACGACCGCGGTCGCCCGTGCCCGTGCGGCGCTCTCGGCCCGCTCCAGCCGCGCGCGGGCACCGATGGTGCGCCCCGGCAGCCGGACGTCGCCCCGGGCGAGTTGCGAGACGAACCAGGCGGGCAGATATCCCTCGACCGGCAGGCCGGGGTTCACCGCCAGCCACCACTCCAGATTCGGCCAGTTACCGGCCAACTCGTGGTACGGCGTACGCCGGGTGGAGCCCGCGTTGTCGCCGAGGCAGGCGCGCAACGAGTTGACGGACGTGAACGCGAGCACGTGCGTCCGCCCACTGGTGGTCCAGGTGCCCCAGCCCATCGGCGCGTGTCCGGCCAACGCGTTCGCGGAGACGGGTAACAGCAGCTCGGTACGGGCGAGAATCCGGAAGTAGCGCTCCTGGTCATTCGCGCGGAGCGCGTCCCGCATTGCCGCCTCGGCCTCGGTGGCCGGCTCCCATTCCGTCACGGCCACCTTCCTTTCCACGAAGAGGCCACAGGCATCGCGTACAACCTACAAGGTTGGAACAAGATCACGATGTCAGCCCGGCGGTGGGTGCCGCGCACAGTGGCACACAGATAGCATCCGGTCGCGAAACCGACACACATTCGGAGGCGGACGATGCCGGGGCGCGGATCATTTCTCGCACTCACGTACGTCGCCCTGGCGGCGGTGGTGCTCCCCGCCGCCCCCGCACCCGCGGCAGCCGCACCGGTTCCGGTGAACCGCCGGGCCGCGCCCCAGTGCGACGCCAGGGCCGACCCCGCCAAGTTCGTCGCCGAGGATCCCTGGGCCCAGCGACGTTACCCACCGGACCGGCTGGCCCCGCTCGCCACCGGCGCCGGGGTCACCGTCGCCGTCATCGACTCCGGGGTCGACGTCGACCATCCCCAGTTGCGCGGGCGGGTGGCCGACGGCACCGACCTGCTCGACTCCGGCGGCGACGGCACCCACGACTGCGTCTACCACGGCACGGCCGTCGCCAGCATCATCGCCGCGACCCCGCGCGACGGCGTACGTTTCCACGGGCTCGCCCCGCTGGCCACGATCCTGCCGGTACGGGTCAGCGAGCAGCAGGACCTCGACGGTGAGCAGAAGGCGCGCAACGTCACCCAGCAGGAGTTCGCCCAGGCGATCCGGTGGGCGGTCAACCACGACGCCGACGTCATCAACCTCTCCGTGGTGCTCTACGAGGACAACCCGGCCATCCGTGACGCGATCGGTTACGCGCTCGAGCGGAACGTGGTGGTGGTCGCCGCCGCGGGCAACCGGTACGAGAAGGGCAACCCGCGCCCCTACCCCGCCTCCTACGACGGGGTGCTGGGCGTCGGTGCGATCGACGAGAACGGCGTACGGGCCTCGTTCTCGCAGACCGGGCCGTGGGTTGACCTGGTCGCGCCCGGTGTCGGGGTGCTGGCGGCGACCGCCGGCCCCGGACACAGCAAACACGACGGCACCAGTTACGCCGCACCGTTCGTCGCCGCCACGGCCGCGTTGCTGCGGCAGTACCAGCCACAACTGTCGGCCGCCGAGGTGGTCGCGAGGATCGTGGCCAGCACCGATCCGGCACCGGACGGTGGGCGCAGCGACGCGTACGGCAGTGGCGTGCTCAACCCGTACCGGGCGCTCACCGACACCAGGCCCGCCGGGGCGGCGCCGACCGCCGCGGCGCTGCCGGTGGAACAGGGCGATCCGGTCGCCGTCGCGGCGCAGCAGCGACGCGACCGGGCCGGGGAGCGGTCTCTATGGGTGGCCGGGGGGGCCGGTGGGCTGGCCGCGCTGGCCCTGTTCCTGGCCGTGGTCCTGCCCCGGGGTGCACGGCGGGGCTGGCAGCCGGCCGGGCGCGGATAGCGACGCCGGCCGGTCCGCCAATCCGCCTACTGGAACAGGCTGGTGTTCTTCTTCTCGGTGCTCTGGTAGTCGGCCGCCGAGTCGTCCACCGCGATCTTGATGTCCCGGAGCATGCTCTGCAGATCCTGCGAGGCCGAACGCCAGGCCGCCTGCCGCTGCTCGTAGGCCTCCTTGGCGTCGCCGCTCCAGGTGGAGACGAGCGGCGCGGCGTCGCGCTCGAGCTGGCCGAGCTGCGAGTCGAGCGTGTTCAGCGCCCGCTGGATGTCCGCGCTCGCCTGCTGCAACGCGGTGAAACTGACAACAAGTACGCCATCGTTCATCGGTTTTGTCCTCCCCCGAGGATCAGAGCGGCAGCGAGATGCCGCGGTTGGTGTTGGCGACCCGGCTGGCCGCCTCACTGTCGGACGCGTCGTACTGCTGACCGGAGGTACGGACCGCGCCCGCCGTCTCCCGAAGCGCCCGACCCAGCTTCGCCTGGTCGCTCGCCCACTGCTGCTTGACCTGCCCGAACGAGCGGCCGCCGGCGCCCTGCCAGGCCTGCTGGAGCCCTTCCAGCTCGCTCATGAGGCTGTTGAGCATCGACTGGAGAGACTGGTCGACCTCTTCGAACTTCTTCGCGGTCTGTTGCATCACCGCGGCTTCTGCCTGCGTCTGGGACACCCCGGACGTCACCCCGTTCCCTTGATCGTGGCACCCCCGGCGACCACTGTGGACGCCGCGGCGGATCGGTCCGCCCATCGACCGGCACCCGCGCCGGTACGGCGAACTCCGTCGCTGACCGTAGCGGGCCGGGACCATGCCCGGTAGCCCCTGCCAGCGGCCTGTGGAAAACTCCGGCCCTGATGGGCGGCTCAGTCCTGGGTGGCCGGTGACCGTGCCGCGGCCGGATCCAACGCCTTGCCCGCCGGGACCAGCGCCACCAGACTCGCCGGCAGGCGCAGGGGTTTCGCGTTGCCGAAGCCGAGCATGCCGAGCACGTCCGCACCCGTCACCGCGTGCCGCCGGCCCAGGTCGGTGACCACCGAGATGGCTCCACCGGACAGTCCCGGTGCCGCCACCGCCTCCACCACCGCGCCCCGACCCGGCTCGACCAGGATGTGGTCGGCGAGCGCCGCGCCCTGCACCGACTGGGCCGCCGTACGCGCCGCGTCGGTGAGGTCCGGCAGGTTCGCCCCGACCAGCATCTGCCGTACGCCGCTGTCGTCGCGGACCTGCGCGCAGAGCCCCCCGCTCTCGGCCGGCACCAACTCCGGCCGGTTCGCCGGGGGCGCCCCCGGATCCTCGGAGACCAGCGAGTCCACCTTCGGGACCCGGGCGTACGTGCCCTGGGACATCGGCGTCGGATCGTCCTGCCGACCGGCGGTGAGCAGCAGGTCCGCCTGTACCTGGGTGATCCCGGCCAGTCCCTCGCGCTTGGCTACCGCGTACTGGCGGCCACCGCCCTGGCTCTCCACCACGAAGACCTCACCGACCCGGGCGTCATCCACCCCCTGCGACTCCCGGCCCTGGTCGGCGATCGGGACCCGACCCAGGTCCGAACCTGCCGGCAGCGCGTTGAGCAGCGCCGGGGCCACCGGCACCGGACGCTCACTGGCCCAGGTCAGCGCGGGCAGCACCAGGTCGGAGTCCCGGATCAGGTGCCGACGGTTGTGCCAGACCAGGTACAGGCTGCCGTCGGGGTGGCGGACCAGGACACCGTTGTCGCCCAGTGGCGTACCGCCGGCGACGTCGCCGCCGACGAGCAGCGCCGAGCGGGGTGCCACAGGGCCGTCGCCGGTGACCAGGGTGGAGCAGACCGTCCACGGTGCGGTGGAGAGCCGGTCGGCGGCCGGCAACGAGTCGGGGGCCCCACTGATGCCGAGCGTGTTCCCGCGCGGCACCCCCTCGATCGACTTACGCGACACCAGTACGGTCTTCGGCTGCGCGCCACCGACGATCAGCAGGGCGGACGCGTAGTTGAGCACCAGGTGGAGTTTTTCCTCGCGGAAGACGTACCGGGCGCCGGACTCCTTCTCGACGATCACCGCCGCCGGATCGCGCCAGCTCTTGGCGCCACCGCCGACGATCGCGCCGTAGACGGTGACCCCGCCGAGCGCGATCGCCGCGATCAGCACACTGGCCAGGGTCGCACCGGCCGCCCGCCGGAACGGTGACTGCGCCGGGTCGGTCTCCCGCATGACCAGTGCGGCCACCACGCGTTGGACCATGAACTGGTAAGAGTGCAACTGGTCCTGCCGAGACGGCATGCGGGCCCCTCCCCGGTGTGTCCGGCCCATACGATAGGCCCCTGCGGGAGTGTCGCGGGGGGACGCCCGTGGGGCGGGCCCATGCACGGGAGGCTATCGCGGTGACGGTGAGTGTGGCGGATGACGTGGCCCGTTCCGGCGGGTCCGAGGCGACCGGCTGGAGCGGTGACCCTCGGACGCCCGACCCGGTCCGCACCCCCACCGCGTCGGGCCCGGTACGCCGCCGGTCGTTCGGTGTCCGGGCGGGACAGATCGTGGCCGCCCAGACCGCGGTGGCCCTGCTGCTCGCCGCCGCCGGACGCGGACCACTCGTCATGGTCGCGGCCGTGTTCGGCGCCGCCGTGCTGGTGCTCACCGCGTGGCTGCGGCTGCGCCGCCGGTGGCTGTTCGAGTGGATCCGGATCGGCGTGCGTTATTCGCTGCGCCGGCACGCCCTCGCCCCGTCCGCCGAGCCCGAGTCCCTGCTCGACCTGCTGGTCCCGGGTGCGCGGGTGTTCCCGGCCGAACTCGGTGGCGACGCGGCGGCGGTGATCAGCGACGGGTACGGGCTGACCGCCGTACTCGAACTCGGGGATCCGACCGGGCTGCTCGCCGACACGCCCCTGGCTCTGCCCAGTCCGGCGAGCCTGCTCCCGGCGGCCGGCGCGCAGACTCCACCGATCCGGATCCAACTGGTCCTCACCGGAGCACCGGCGCCGACCCTGCGTGCCGGTGCCGGCACCCCGGCGACCTCGTACCGGCAGCTCACCGACGGGCGGCTGCTCGGGCACGAGCGGGCCCTGCTCGCAGTCCGGGTGCTGCGGGCCGAGGGGTGGTCCGAGACGGACCTCCGCCGGGCCCTGTCCAGCACCGTTCGGAAGGTGTGCCGCCGGCTCGCCCCGGTGCCGGCGCGCCCGCTGGGGGATCGGGCCGCGTTGGGCGTACTCGCCGAACTGGCCCACCACGACGGCGCGTCACCGGCCCAGGAGAGCTGGCAGGCGGTGCGGCTGGGCGGGCTGTTGCAGACGACGTTCCGGCTGCGTCGCTGGCCGGAGGCCCGGTCGGAGACCGCTCGCCGGCTGGTGCCTCGGCTGCTCGCCCTGCCGGCGACCGCGACCACGGTCTCGGTGAGCGCCGGTCCGCGGGTCGGCGCCGCCACCGACCCGGTTCCGCTGGATCTCACCGTACGGCTGGCCGCCGAGAACGCGGCCGGTCTCTCCACCGCCATGCAGGCGATGCGGCGGCTGCTCGCCGCGGAGAACGCGACCGGTCGGCGGCTCGACGGCGAGCACCTGGACGGCTTCGCCGCCACCCTCCCGGTCGGTACGGCCGAGACCGGTCCACCGCGGCAGTCGTCGAACGCCCTGCTGGACGTCCTCGACCTGCCGTTCGGCACGGCCGGGCTGATGATCGGCGCGAACCGGCACGGTGCGGCGGTGACGGTCCGGTTGTTCCGGGCCGAGGCGACCCGGGTGATGTTGATCGGTGGGGTGGCGGCGGCGCAGCTCATCGCGCTGCGGGCGATGGCCCTGGGTGCGCGGGTGGTGGTGCAGACGGCGAGGCCGCGCGCCTGGGAGCCGTTCGTCCGGGCGGTGAGCGCACCGGGTGAGACGATCCCGCTGATCCCGCCCGGTCGGCAGGTCGGCGGCCCGGCCGGCACCCCGCTGCATCCGCTGCTGGTCGTGGTCGACGTGGGGCCGGTCAACGCGGACGCCCAGCCCGGACCGGGTTGGCAGGCCACTCTGGTGGTCCGGGACGGGCTGACCCCGGCGGACACCGATGCCGTCTCCCGCGCCGACCTGGTGGTGTTGCAACCGCTGCGGCCGGACGAGGCGGCCCTGGCCGGGGTGGCGCTCGGGCTCGGTGACTCGGCGGAGTGGCTGACCCGGATCCGCGGCGACATGGTGGGCGTGGTCAACCGGCGGGTGCTGCGTTGGGCGCTGCTGTCGGCGACCCCGATCGAGGTCCAGTTGGTCGGCCCGCCCACGCGTCACTGACCCCGGCCGAGGCCGGGGGCCAGGGCAGCGGATCACAGCTTGCCGTGGCACGATCCGCGGCATGAATTTCCTGACCGGGCTGCTGATCCGCCTCGCCACCACCGCGTTCGCGTTCTGGCTGGCGACGCTGTTCATTCCGGGCATCACCCTGGGTACGGACTCGATCGGCGAAGCGGTCCTCACCCTGCTCCTGGTGGCCGTGATCTTCGGGGTCGTGAACGGGGTGCTCCAGCCCGTCATCAAGACCCTGGGCTGCGGGTTCTACCTGCTCACCCTGGGTCTGATCGCGATCGTGGTGAACGGGCTGCTGTTCCTGTTGACGAGTTGGATCGCGGGTCAGTTGGACCTGCCGTTCTCGGTCGACGGGTTCTGGCCGTCCGCCGTACTCGGTGCGCTGTTCGTGAGCGTGGTGACCTGGGTGCTCGGGATGGTGACCAACCGGGACTGAGACGCCCCCACCGGTCCAGAGTTCGGGAATTGGCCTGGCGCGGACCACCGGTGGTGGCGATACGGTCTGCCCGTGTTGACCATCACCCGCAGCGACGGTTACGAAATCTCCACCGATCCCGACCGGCTCGACCTGGACCGGGTGCACCGGTGGCTGTCGACCGAGTCCTACTGGGCGTTGGGCCGGCCGTACGAGGTCACGGCTCGGGCCGTCGCCGGCTCGATGGTGTTCGGGGTCTACCGGCCGGGTGACGGGGTCCAGGTGGCGTTCGGCCGGATGATCACGGACGGTGCGACCTTCGCCTGGCTCGCCGACGTGTTCGTGGACCCGGAGCAGCGGGGGCGCGGGCTCGGCGGCTGGTTGGCCGAGACCGCGCGGGACGAGGCGACGAAGCTCGACGTGCACCGGATCATGCTCGTCACCGTCGATGCGCACGACGTGTACGCGAGGATCGGCTTCACCCCGCCGGCCACGCCGCACATGCTGATGGAACTGATCCGGCCGCGTCCGGTGGACGGGCTGCCGGGGTCCACAGCGGATCTGGTGACGCCGGTCACCGATAAGGAGAGGACTGCGGGTTCACCCCTTACGGTGAGGGAGTGAGCCAGCTCCGCCTCGGCTATGTCTTCGGACTCAGCGCGTACGTCCTCTGGGGTTTCTTCCCCTTCTACATCAAGCTGCTCCGGCCGTCCGGGCCGGTGGAGATCCTGGCCCACCGGGTGATCTGGTCGGTGGTGTTCGTCGCGCTGGTCCTGGCCGTCACCCGGCACTGGGCGTTCCTGCGCCGGTTGGTCCGGCAGCCCCGGCTGCTGGCCGGGATCGCCGCCGCCGCCGCGCTGATCGCGATCAACTGGGGCACCTACATCTACGGGGTGAACTCCGACCGGGTGGTGGAGACCGCGCTCGGCTACTTCATCAACCCGCTGGTGGTGGTCCTGCTCGGCGTCACCGTGCTGAGCGAGCGGCTCCGTACGGTGCAGTGGACCGCCCTCGGCATCGGCGGCCTGGCCGTGGTGGTCCTCGCGATCGACTACGGTCAGCCGCCGTACATCGCGCTGACCCTGGCCCTCAGCTTCGGCGGCTACAGCCTGCTGAAGAAGCGGCTCGGCCTGCCCGCCGCCGAGGGACTGTTCGTCGAGTCCGCGCTGCTGGCGCTCCCCGCCCTCGGTTACCTCGGCTGGCTCACCTGGCACTCCGGGTCGAGCTTCGGCAACGGCTCGACCGGACACACCCTGCTGCTGGTGTTCGCCGGTGCGGCCACCGCCATCCCGCTGCTGCTGTTCGCCGGTGCCGCGAACCGGCTGCCGCTGACCAGCCTGGGCGTGCTCCAGTACACCGCGCCGATCCTGCAACTGGGCCTGGGCGTACTGGTCTTCCACGAACCGATGCCGCCGGCCCGGCTGGCCGGCTTCGCCCTGGTCTGGCTGGCACTGATCGTCTTCACCGTCGACGCGGTCCGCAACGCCCGCCGCCCCGCCCGGTCCGCCGCCCCGGTCACCCCGGTCGCCGAACCGGTCTAGCCGTCGTCCCGTGGACCCGGATTCCCATCCGGATCCACGGGCAGCCCGGCCGGGCTCACTGGCCGGGTTCGTAACCGAGGTTGGGGCGCAGCCAGCGTTCGACCTCCGACAGGTCCATGTCCCGCCGCTTCGCGTAGTCCTCGACCTGGTCCCGGCCGAGGCGGCCCACGGTGAAGTAGCGCGACGCCGGGTTGGCGAAGATCAGGCCGCTGACGCTGGCGGCCGGAGTCATCGCGTACGACTCGGTCAGGCCCATGCCGATGGTCTCGGCCCCGAGCAGGTCGAACAGCCGCTGCTTGAGGCTGTGGTCGGGGCTGGCCGGGTAGCCGAGCGCGGGGCGGATGCCCCGGAACCGCTCGGCGTGCAGGTCGGAGATCGCGGGCTCGGCGTCCGGCTCGAACCAGTCCCGCCGGGCGCGCAGGTGCAGGTACTCGGCGAACGCCTCGGCGAGCCGGTCGGCCAGCGCCTTCACCATGATCGCCCGGTAGTCGTCCTGCTGGGCCTCGAAGGTCGCGGCCAGCTCCTCGGCACCGTGCACGGCCACCGCGAAGCCGCCGAGGTGGTCCCCGGCCGGAGCCAGGTAGTCCGACAGGCACCGGTTGGGTCGACCGGTCGGCTTCGCCGTCTGCTGGCGCAGCATCGGGAAGTGCGGCCCGGCGATCCCGTCACCGTGTTCGGTGAGGACGATGTCGTCGCCGTCGGCGTACGCCGGCCAGAAGCCGTACGAGCCCTCGGCGCGCAGGGACCCGTCCCGGATGATCTGGTCGAGCAGGGTGTTCGCGTCGTCGTAGAGTTCGCGGGCCACCGGCTGGTCGAGGATCGCCGGGAACTTGCCCTTCAACTCCCAGGCCAGGAAGAGGAACTGCCAGTCGATCATCTCGCGGAGTTCGGTCAGCTCCGGTCGGACCGTACGGGCGCCGGTGAACGCGGGTACGGGCAACTCGTCGTACGGAACCCGTTCCCGGTTCTCCCGCGCCTGGGCGAGGGTCAGCAGGGCGACCCGTTCCCGTCCCTCGTGCTGCACCCGCAGGCGCTCCTGCTCGGCCCGGTTGCGCAGGTCGAGTTCTCCGGCCCGTTCCGGGTGCAGCAGGTCCGACACCACCCCGACCACCCGGGACGCGTCCAGCACGTGCACGGTGCTGTGGTCGTACGCGGGCGCGATCCGTACCGCCGTGTGCTGGCGGGAGGTGGTGGCCCCGCCGATCAGCAGCGGGAGCTTGAGCCCTCGGCGCTGCATCTCGGTGGCGACCGAGACCATCTCGTCCAGCGACGGGGTGATCAGTCCGGACAGGCCGATCACGTCGGCGCCCTCGGCCACGGCGGTGTCCAGGATGCGTGCGGCCGGCACCATCACCCCGAGGTCGATGACCTCGTAGTTGTTGCAGCCGAGCACCACCCCGACGATGTTCTTGCCGATGTCGTGCACGTCGCCCTTGACCGTCGCCAGCACCACCTTGCCCTGGCCGCGTCCGGTGTCGACGCGCCCGGCCAGCCGCGCCTCCTCCTTCTCCGCCTCCATGTACGGCTCCAGGTAGGCGACGGAGCGTTTCATCACCCGGGCGCTCTTGACCACCTGCGGGAGGAACATCTTGCCGGCGCCGAAGAGGTCGCCGACGACCTTCATCCCGTCCATCAGCGGTCCCTCGATCACGTCGAGGGGGCGGGTCGCCTGCTGCCGGGCCTCCTCGGTGTCGGCCTCGATGAAGTCGACGATGCCGTGCACCAGCGCGTACGACAGGCGTTCGCGTACCGGCGTCCCGCGCCAGGACAGGTCCACGGTGCGCTGGGTGCCGGAGCCGGTCACCGTGGAGGCGAACGTCACCAGCCGGTCGGTGGCGTCCGGACGCCGGTCGAAGAGCACGTCCTCGACGAGTTCGAGGAGGTCGGCGGGGATGTCCTGGTAGACGGCGAGCTGGCCGGCGTTGACGATGCCCATGTCCAGCCCGGCCCGTACGGCGTGCAGCAGGAACGCCGAGTGCATCGCCTCGCGTACGACGTCGTTGCCCCGGAAGGAGAAGGACAGGTTGGAGATGCCGCCGCTGGTCCTGGCCCCGGGGCAGCGTTCCTTGATCAGTGGGAGCGCGTCGATGAACGCCTTCGCGTACCCGTTGTGTTCGGCGATTCCGGTCGCCACGGCCAGGACGTTCGGGTCGAAGACGATGTCCTCGGGCGCGAACCCGGCCTGTTGGGTGAGCAGGTCGTAGGCGCGGGCGCAGATCGACACCTTGCGCTCGACCGTGTCGGCCTGGCCGAGTTCGTCGAAGGCCATCACGACGACGCCGGCACCGTAGTCCCGGATCCGGCGGGCCTGGGCGAGGAACGACTCCTCACCCTCCTTGAGGCTGATCGAGTTGACCACGCCCTTGCCCTGTACGCACCGCAGCCCGGCCTCCAGCACGCTCCACCGCGAGCTGTCGATCATGACCGGGATCCGGGCGACCTCCGGTTCGGTCGCGATCAGGTTCAGGAAAGTGGTCATCGCCCGCTCGCTGTCGAGCAGGTCGGCGTCCATGTTGACGTCGAGGATGTTGGCGCCGCCGCGTACCTGTTCGAGGGCGACGTCGACGGCGCCCTGGTGGTCGCCGGCCTCGATCAGCCGGCGGAACCGGGCCGAGCCGGTGACGTTGGTCCGCTCCCCGATCATCACGAACCCGGTGTCGGGGCCGATCGCGAACGGCTCCAGGCCGCTGAACCGGGTCTGGGCCGGCGGTGCCGGCACCGGCCGGGTCGGGCGCCCGGCGACGGCGGCGGCGACCTGCGCGATGTGTGCCGGGCTGGTGCCGCAGCAGCCGCCGACGATGTTGACCATCCGGTCGTCGGCGAACTCGCGCAGCAGCCGACCGGTCTCCTCGGGCTGCTGGTCGTATCCGCCGAAGGCGTTCGGCAGGCCGGCGTTCGGGTGGCAGGCGACGTAGGTGTTGGCGAGCCGGGACAGGTCGGCGACGTGCGGGCGCACCTCGGCGGCGCCGAGCGCGCAGTTGACCCCGACCACCAGCGGCTCGGCGTGCTCGACCGAACTCCAGAACGCCTCGACGGTCTGCCCGGACAGGGTTCGACCGCTCAGGTCGACGATGGTCACCGAGATCCACAGCGGCAGGTCCGGCGCGACCTCGCGGGCTGCCGCGATCGCCGCCTTCGCGTTGAGCGTGTCGAAGATCGTCTCGATCATCAGGATGTCGACGCCACCGTCGGCGAGCGCCCGGATCTGCTCCGCGTACGCGTCCCGGACCCGGTCGAACGTCACCGCCCGGTAGGCCGGATCCTCCACCCGGGGCGACAGCGACAGGGTCACGTTCAGCGGGCCGACCGACCCGGCGACGAACCGGCCGCCCAGCTCGTCGGCGGCCTGCCGGGCCAGTTGGGCGCCGCGCAGGTTCATCTCCCGGACCAGCGACTCCAGGCCGTAGTCGGCCTGGGCGATGCTCGTCGCGGTGAAGGTGTTCGTCGTGGTGATGTCCGCGCCGGCCGCCAGGTACTGCCGGTGTACGTCGAGGATCACGTCCGGCCGGGTCAGGTTCAGCAGGTCCGGGTCGCCGGTCACGTCGTGCGAGTGGTTCGGCAGCAGCTCGCCCCGGTAGTCCGCCGGGGTGAGCCCGGCGCCCTGCAACATCGTGCCCCAGGCCCCG
This sequence comes from Micromonospora sp. NBC_01796, assembly GCF_035917455.1. Lineage (NCBI taxonomy): Bacteria > Bacillati > Actinomycetota > Actinomycetes > Micromonosporales > Micromonosporaceae > Micromonospora > Micromonospora sp. NBC_01796. The sequence goes on from NZ_CP109078.1 coordinate 2,441,074, forward strand.
TCCAGCACCACGATGCGCTGGTCCAGCAGCTCCCGGAGCGCCCGGGTACGGGACGCCCGGTTGATGTCGGGGCTCGAAGACGTGTGCATAGGCCACCTCCGCTGTTCAACGGAGGCGCCCTTGCAGTCTGCGGTGAAGATCCGGGTCGAGCGTGGCGGGCGTCTTCGCCCGTTGCAGCGCCTCTCGACCTGAGAGATCCAGGGTACGGGATGCAACGCCGGGACGCCGAAACTCGGCATTCCGTGGGACGGCGGATTCGGCGGAGGGTGGAACGGTTCAGCGGACGTCGTAGCCGAGCAGCGGGGTGCCGTTGGAGCGGAGGACCTCCAGCCGGACCAGGTCCATGCCGGAGAACCGGGTCGCCCCGGTGAAGGTGACCTCCTCGCCGGGGGCGGCCAGCCAGGATCCGACCTGCTCGGCGGCACCGTCCGGCCCGTACGCGACCAGGCGGTAGGTGTAGGTCCTCGGGTGGGTGCCGCTGCTGACGTACTCGCAGCGCATGATCACCTCGGTACCCCATCTGGTGCCGTTGAGTCCGATCTCGGCGCGTACCGGCACGGCGCCGGCCACCGGTTCCATCGCGACCATCCGTACCTGGACGTCGGTGGTGGTCGGGGTGGCGCTGGGCGGGGCGGCGGCGGGGGTCCCCGGATCGCCGCCGAGGAGCCGGTCCGTACCGAGCCCGAGCACGACCGCCAGGCAGGCGGCGGCGAGCACGGTGCCGGCGTACCGGGCGCGGGTGACCCGGCGTTGGCGGCGTTGCGCCGTCCGGGCGGCCGTCAGCAGCTCGGGCAGTCGGGACTCGACGGTCGGCGACGGCGCGGTGATCAGCGCCAACCCGTCGGCGTCCAGCCGGCTCAGCAGCCCCGGCAGGGCCGCGATCTCGGCGACCGCCTGCCGGCAGGACGGGCAGCTCGCGAGATGACGTTCGTACGCGGCGCGGTCGGCCGGAGCGAGCGCACCCAGCACGTACGCGCCGTCGTCGAAGGCGAAGTCACACCGCTCGTCGGGCTCGCTCATCTATTGGGTCACCCCCATCTCCGCCAGCACCAACCGTAGGGATCGCAACGCGTAGTGCGTCCGCGACTTCACCGTGCCCGGCGGTACGCCCAGCCGCGCCGCCGCCTCGGCAACCGACCGCCCCTGGTAGAAGCACTCCACCAGCACCTCGCGGTGGGTGGAGGAGAGCCGGGCGAGGGCCTCGGCCACCATCCACGCCTCCACCGCCCGGTCCGCCTCGTCGGTCAACTGCGGCGGCTCGGGCAACTCGTCGGTGATCACCTCACCGATCCGGGACGTACGCCGCCGCCAGGCGTCGATCGCCAGGTTGCGGGCGGTGGTGAACAGCCAGGCCCGGACCGAGCCGCGCGCCGGATCCAGCGCCTCCGGATGGCGCCAGGCCCGCAGCAGGGTCTCCTGAACCAGGTCCTCCGCCCGCTGGCGGTCGCCGTTGACCAGGCGCAGGGAGTGCGCGAAGAGCGCCTCGGCGTGCTCGTCGTGCAGCGCGCGCAGGAGTTCGGCGTCCCGGTCGCTGATGGCAACCTCCTCGGTGCCGCACCCGGCGCCGGCGCTCCCGACACCCTTGCGAACTGTTCCACGTAATCCACGGGCGATCGGTTCACCCGCCCTGCCGGTGATCCACCCGTCCCCCCTCGGCGCACTTGTTCATGTGGGGTTCACCACAGCGCTGACAGGCGCTCACAGCGCACTCCTAGCGTGCGGCTCACCCACCCACGCGCTTGTCACCGGGTGCGGCCAGCACTTTTACGTGTAAATGCCTTGATCGCTGACAAAGTGCCCCACCCGATCGTCTGATCCAGCCAAGGAGGCCATCCCACATGAGCGACCGTCCCCGGCTGCTCCCCCTGCTCGGCCAGACCGGCCCCCACGGTGGCCGCGACGCAATGACCTGCCTGTACCGCTGCGGCAACGCCTGCGACCACCCGGTACCGAACGAGTCGGACAACGAATACTTCGGTGACGTGGTCAAGGCCGAGGTCACCCGGCGCGGTGTGGTCCGGGCCGGCGCGGTCGGTGCCCTGGTGCTCGGCTTCGGCGGTGCCGCCGCCGGTGCGCTGGCCGGCGCGGCTCCCGCCCTCGCCGCCCCGGGCGGAACCCCGGCCCTGCCGGACGTCGAGTCGTTCACCGCCCGCAAGCCCCCGGCCGGCAACGGCGCACTGACCTTCAAGGCGATCCCGCCGAACAAGCTCGACACCCTGGTGGTCCCGAACGGGTACGACCACGCCGTGGTGGCCCGCTGGGGCGACCCGGTCGTGCCGGACGCGCCCGAGTTGGACGTCCACCACCAGACCGCGGCCCGGCAGTCGAAGCAGTTCGGTTACAACAACGACTTCGTCGCCGTCCTGCCGCTGGACAACAAGGGCAACCGGGCGCTGCTCGTGGTCAACCACGAGTACACCAACGAGGAGCTGATGTTCCCGGGCTTCACCTCGCTGGACGCGCTCACGGTCGAGCAGGTCCGGGCCACCATCGCCGCGCACGGTCTGTCCGTGGTGGAGTTGGAGCGGGTCGACGGCACCGGCGAGTGGAAGCTGGTCCGCAGCGGCAAGCGGCCGTACAACCAGCGGATCACCGCCCTGAACACCCGGTTCGACTTCACCGGCCCGGCCGCCGGCTCGGCCTGGTTGAAGACCGCGGCGGACCCGCGCGGCAAGGTCGCCATCGGTACGCTCAACAACTGCGCCGGTGGGGTCACCCCGTGGGGCACCGTGCTCTCCGGCGAGGAGAACTTCAACCAGTACTTCGTCGGCGGCGACGGTGCGCCCGAGGCGCTCAAGCCGAAGCTGGCCCGGTACGGCATCCCGGTCACCGAGCGCTACCCGAGCGGCAGCCGCAAGTGGGACCGCGCCGACGAGCGCTTCGACCTGGCCAAGCACCCCAACGAGGCGCACCGGTTCGGCTGGGTGGTCGAGGTGGACCCGCTCGACCCGGAGGCGAAGCCGCGCAAGCACACCGCGCTCGGCCGGCTCAAGCACGAGGGCGCGAACGTCATCATCGCCAAGTCCGGCCACGTGGTCGCGTACATGGGTGACGACGAGCGGTTCGACTACATGTACAAGTTCGTCTCCGACAAGAAGTACATCAAGGGCAACTCCTGGACCGCCCGGCAGCACAACCTGACCCTGCTGGAGTCCGGCACCCTGTACGTCGCCAAGCTCGACTACACCAGCGCCGACGAGATCGACGGTTCGGGCAAGCTCCCGACCGACGGCGCGTTCAACGGCCGGGGCCGGTGGATCAAGCTCGTCCGGGGCAACACCTCGTACGTGCCCGGCATGACCGCCGCGGACGTACTGACGTTCACCCGGCTCGCCGGTGACGCGGTCGGTGCGACCAAGATGGACCGGCCGGAGGACGTCGAGCCGTCGCAGGTCACCGGCAAGATCTACGTCGCGTTGACCAACAACACCAACCGGGGTGTTGGCACGAACCCCAAGGTCGACGAGGCGAACCCGCGCAACGCCAACAAGCACGGGCAGATCCTGGAGATCGTCGAGGACAAGGGCGACCACACCGGCGAGAACTTCGCCTGGTCGCTGCCGATCGTCTGTGGGGACCCGACCGACCCGTCGACCTTCTTCGCCGGGTACGACAAGACCAAGGTCTCGCCGATCTCCTGCCCGGACAACGTGGCCTTCGACGGCGCGGGCAACCTCTGGATCTCCACCGACGGCAACGCGCTGGGCAGCAACGACGGCCTCTTCGCCACCCCGATCGAGGGTCCGGAGAAGGGTCACCTGAAGCAGTTCCTGACCGTACCGATCGGTGCCGAGACCTGCGGCCCGTTCATCAGCACCGACAACCGCTCGGTCTTCGTCGCCGTACAGCACCCGGGCGAGATCAGCGGGGCCTCGATCGAGAAGCCGGCGTCGAACTGGCCGGACGGCGACTTCGCCAAGCCGGGTGTGGTCGTCACCTGGCGCCTGGACGGCGGCCCGGTGGGAAGCTGATCCACCGGAAACTGATCTGACCGACCCCGCCCGGACCGGCACACCGCCGGCTCCGGGCGGGTTCGTGTTCGCGGTCGTCAGCGGCTTGTCTGCTCGGCGGACCGGCGCAGCAAAGTCAGGCCTTCGGCTTCGACGCACCAGGGCCTACCGTCGACCCCGAGGACCGCCCCCGGTCAGGTCTCGGTGGCGAGGCCGTCGGCGACCGCGCGGGCCACCGTCAGCAGCTTGGCCCGGACCACCCGCGCCGAGGTCATCATCTCCGCCGCCGGCAGGGCGCAGGCCAGCACGACCCGGCGTTCCATGTCCTTGTCCGGGGTGACCAGCACTGCGGCACAGGCGACCCCCTGGCGGTACTGCCCCAGCTCCAGGTGCATCCCCCGCCGGTCACCGGCGGTCAGGTCGGCCTCGAAGGTGTCGGTCGCGGTCAGCGTCGCGGTGGTGAACGGGCGCATCCCGTACTCCCGGAGGTACCGGAAGCGCTGCTCGGGCGTGAGCGTGGCGAGCAGGGCCTTGCCGAGGGCGGTCGCGTGGGCACCCTCGTCGAAGCCGGGCACAAGATCCTCGAGGTACGGCGACCGTGGACCCTCCGCGACCGCGGTGATCGCCACCTGCCCGCCGACGAACCGGCCGAGGAAGTGGCTGTAACCGCTGTCCGAGGCGGCCCGACGCAGCGCCTCGCCGACCACCGGCGGCCCCCGGAACGCCGTCACCAGCTCCCGGTAGCGGTCGGCCACCTCCAGCCCGACGATGTACGTGCCGTCCTCGCGCCGGATCACGTAACCCTCGTACGCGAGCGTGCGCACCAGGTGGTAGGTGGTGGCCACGGTCAGCTCGCAGCGCCGCGCGATCTGCTTCACGGTCAAGCCTTTGGGGGCACGTCCGACCGCTTCGAGGACACGTAGCGCACGCGACACGCTACGGATCAGGTCCGAAGGTTCCGCCAGAGGGTCGCGCACAACCACCTCCGCCGCTGGGGATTACACCATATGAAAAATCCGCCGACTACGAAATGCCCGTTCGGATCGAGGATGCCAGATCTACGGCGACAGTGCGTGCAGCGACAGACACGGTAAGTCCCTCCGCTCGGCTTTCCCGAGCACTCCCGCACCGCCCGGAGGGCCCGTGTCCGGGGTCACGTCAACCCGCCGCAGCCCCGCCCGCGTTGTATCCCCGTACGGCGGGAGGGAGCAGGGATGGGGACGGCCAAGGATCCGGCCGCCGCGCGGGACCAGGGCTTCCGGGACTTCTACCTCGCGCGCGGCGCACGTCTGCGCGGCACCGCCTACCTGCTGTGCGGCGACTGGCACCTGGCCGAGGACCTCGTACAGGCTTCCTTCACCAAGCTGTACCTGGCCTGGCCCAGGATCTACCGGTACGAGCACCTCGACCAGTACGCCCACCGCACCCTGCTGAACACCTTCTTCAGCGAACGACGCCGCTCCTGGCGACGGGAGGACCCGGTACGGGAACTTCCCGTCACCCCGGCCACCGCCACCGGCGGGGACACCGAGGACCGGCTGGTACTGCTCGGAGCACTCGCCGGCCTGCCGGACCGGCAACGCGCCACCCTCGTCCTGCGCTTCTTCGAGGACATGTCGGTCGAGCAGACCGCCGACCTGCTCGGGATCTCCCCCGGCGCGGTCAAGACACACACGTCCCGGGCGCTGGCGACACTGCGTACCCGGCTGGGCTCGCTGGCCCTGGTGCCGACGGAGGAGAGCCGATGACCGAGACCTCGATCCGGGACCTGATGGCGCGGGCCGTCGAGGATGGACCGCCGTCGGGCATCCAACTGCCGGTCGACGACGTACTGGCCCGCAACGCGCGGATGCTGCGCCGTCGCCGGATCGGCCAGGCGCTCGTCGCGGTCGTGCTGCTGGCGGGCGCGGCCGGGCTCTCCGCCCTGCTCCCCGGACGACCACCGTCGGCCCTGCCACCACCGGCACCGGCCGCCACCGGACCGCTCGTCGTGACGCCGACACCGCCGATCGACCTCGAGAGCCGGGCGAAGGCGGCGCTGGGCCTGCTCGTCGCCGCCGCACCGCCCGGATACCGGGTTCAGAAGGGCGAGACGGCGCCCGGTCCGGGCGGGAGCACCTACGCGGTACGGGAAACGAGCTGGCGCGGCCCGGAGCGGCCGTTCAAGGAGCTGTACTGGGCGTTGCTCGAAGTCCAGCTCGACGGCCGCGCCGCCGTACTGACCGTGCGGGTCACCGACCAGGTCCCCGTCAACCTGCTCTCGGCGGCCGACCCCTGCGCGGTCCGGATCAACCCCGACGAGCAGAGCTGCCGGGTGGTGCCCGCCTCCGACAACACCCCCGTACGCATCGCCAGTTGGCATCCCGTGACCGGTCCGGTGGACGAGGCCACCCGCGTCGTGAACGGGGTGCTGGTCACGGTCCAGCAGGCGGGTCGGCCACGCCCCAACGTGTACGCACTCGGCCGTCCCGTCCTGGACGACCGGCAGTTGGCCGACCTGACCACCAACCCGACCCTGCTCCCCTGATCCCACCCGCCCCGCGCCTGTCCCACCACCCGAAGGGCTCCGCCACCACCCGCAGCACACCGCACCGACCGGCCTGACCGGTCCCGCCCCGGCACCACCCGAAGAACCGACCCGACCGACACAACCGGGCCGGCCGGTCCCGCACGCCCACAACCGGCCGCGCGCCCACAACCGGCCCGGAACGCCAACGACCCGCAACGCCCCGTCCACGACCGGCCGGATCCGCCCACGGCCGGCCGCGACCGCCACGGCACCGCCGCCGGCCACCCGTACCCCCGAGGAGCAGCAGATGTCCGCCCGCCGTACCGGATCCGACCAGCGTTCCGCCAGTCGTCGCCTGCTGCTGCCGGCGGTGGGTGCGGTGGTGATCGGCCTGGTGGTCGCCCTCCTCGGGGTGGCCGGCGAGGCCGGCGGCAAGCCCGACCCCGCGCCCACCGGTACGACGAACGCCGTCACCGCCGAGCCCTCGTCGGCCGGTCCCGCCCCGGAACCCACCACACCCCGACCGGAAACCCCCGTCACGCCGCCGGTGACGTACCCGGAGAGCGGACCCCGGACCTGGCACACCGCCGACGGCCGCAGTCCCGTCCTCGGGACCTCGGGCCAGCTACTGCGCTTCCGGGTGGCGGTCGAGGGCGGGATCACCGGTATCACGCCGGCCGCGTTCGCCGAGGCGGTGGTGACCACCCTGGGCGACCCGCGCAGTTGGACCGGGAACGGTCAGCGACGGCTCCAGCGGGTCGGCCCGAACGAGGCTGCCTCGTTCACCGTCTACCTCGCCACCCCGGCGACCCGGGACCGGCTCTGCGACGACGGTTATGACCGCTACACCTCCTGCCGCAACGGCAACCAGGTGGTTGTCAACGTCGCCCGCTGGGTGCACGGTGTACCGAACTACGGCGCTCCCCTGGCCACGTACCAGCAGTACGTCATCAACCACGAGGTCGGTCACCGCCTGGGTCAGGGCCACCAACTCTGCCCCGGCCCCGGCAAACCCGCCCCGGTCATGCAACAACAGACCCTGGCCCTACACGCCTGCACCCCAAACCCGTACCCACTCCTGAACGGCAAGTTCTACGCCGGCCGCCCCGGCCAGTACAACGACCCCGTACCCCACTGACCCTTCCGGGCCCCTGTTCCGGCGATCTTGCAGTTGTGGCGCCCCGAATCACGGTGTTGACCCCGATTTGCGCGCGACCACAACTGCAAGATCGACGCGGTGCCCGACGCGGGGGGGAGGGGGAGGGAGGGGGTTAGCTGGTGCGGTCGGCTATGAAGTCGCAGAGGGATTCGAGGGCCTGGCGGGAGGAGGTGTTGGGGAGGGGGGCCAACTGTTCGCGGGCTTCCTCGGCGTAGCTGCGTACGGTCTCGCGGGCGCGCTTGAGGGCGGGTGACTCCCGGAGCAGGCCGAGGGCCTCGGCGTGCAGGGCGTCGTCGGTCACCGGGCCGGCGGAGAGGATCTCGCGGAGGCGTACGGAAGCCGCGTCGTCGTCGTCGGAGGCGAGCGCGTACAGCACCGGCAGGGTCGGTACGCCCTCACGCAGGTCGGTGCCGGGGGTCTTGCCGGACTGGACCGACTCCGAGGCGATGTCGAGCAGGTCGTCGGAGAGCTGGAACGCCACACCGATGGTTTCGCCGTAGCCGGCGAGGGCCTCGGTGTGTGCCTGGGTGGCGCCACCGAACATGCCGCCGAACCGGGCCGAGGTGGCGATCAGGGAACCGGTCTTCTCGCTGATCACGTGCAGGTAGTGGCCGACCGGATCCTCACCGGCGCGTACGCCGACGGTTTCCGCGATCTGGCCGTGCACCAGCCGGGCGAAGGTACGGGCCTGGAGGCGTACGGCTTCCGGGCCGAGGTCGGCGGCGATGTCGGCCGCTCGGGCGAAGAGGTAGTCGCCGACCAGGATCGCCACCGAGTTGGTCCACCGGGAGTTGGCGCTCGGTGCGCCCCGGCGCACCGCGGCCTCGTCCATCACGTCGTCGTGGTAGAGCGTCGCCAGGTGGGTGAGCTCCATCACCACCGCGGCCGGGACCACCAGCGGATTCGTCGGATCGCCGAACTGGGCGCCGAGTGCGACCAGCAGCGGGCGGAACCGCTTGCCACCGGCCTCCACCAGATGCCGGGCCGCCTCGGTCACGAGCGGGTCCGCGCTCGCCACACTGGCCCATAGCTCGGTCTCGACCGAGGCCAGGACCGCTAGGGCCGACGCTTCCACTTCAGCGTCGACAAAGTCGAGCCCAATCCCCGTCAGGCCGTCAGCCGGTCTCCCCACGCTCTCAACCATGCCACACCGGCCCGACCACCCCTGGCCGGGGGCGGTCGGCGGCCTTCGTGCGCTGGTACGGGGCCCGGGCGGTGGTGCCGGTCACTTCACGAATTCTGCCGCGCCGTTGGCGAGGTCCAGCAGCGGTGCCGGCACCACTCCGAGGGCGAGCGTGGCCACTACGCCGATCATGAGCGCGGCGGAGGTCAGCCCGCCCGGGATCGAGACCGTCGGGGTGGACTCGCCGGGCTCGGAGAGCCACATCATGACCACGACCCGCAGGTACGGGAACGCCAGGATCATGCTGGTCAGCACACCGGCGATCACGAGCCAGGTCTGCCCGCCGTCGAGGGCCGCCCCGAAGACCGCGAACTTGCTGGTGAAGCCACTGGTCAGGGGGATGCCGGCGAAGGCGAGCAGGAGGAACGTGAACACCCCGGCGAACAGCGGGGACCGCTTGCCCAGCCCGGCCCAGCGGGACAGGTGGGTGGCCTCCCCGTCGGCGTCCCGGACCAGGCTCACCACGCCGAACGCGGCGAGCACGGTGAAGCCGTACGCGACCAGGTAGAACATGGTGCTGGACAGGCCGTCGCGGGTTAGCGCGAGTACGCCGACGAGCAGGTAACCGGCGTTCGCCACCGACGAGTACGCGAGCAGCCGCTTGATGTCGGTCTGGGTGACCGCGAGCACCGCTCCGACCAGCATGGTCAGGATCGCGATGGTGCCGAGGATCGGGGTGAAGTCCCAGGCGGCACCGGCGAACGCCACGTAGAGCACCCGGAGCAGACCACCGAACGCGGCGATCTTCGTGCAGGCGGCCATGAAGGCGGTGATCGGCGTCGGGGCGCCCTGGTAGACGTCGGGGGTCCAGACGTGGAACGGCGCCGCGGCGGCCTTGAACAGCAGGCCGATGCTGATCATCGCGATTCCGGCGACCAGCAGCGTACGGCTGGCGGTGGAGTCGGTGACGGCGGCGCTGATGGTCGCGAAGTCGACACCGCCCGGCTCGTCGCCCGGCTGCCCGTTGGTCACACCGGCGGTGAAGCCGTAGGTGAGCGCGATCCCGAAGAGGAAGAACGCGGAGGCGTACGCGCCGAGCATGAAGTACTTCAGCGCCGCCTCCTGGCTCAGCAGCCGCCGCCGACGGGCCAGCGCGCAGAGCAGGTAGAGCGGGAGCGAGAAGACCTCGAGCGCGATGAACATGGTGAGCAGGTCGTTGGCGGCGACGAAGAGCAACATGCCACCGACCGCGAACATGGTCAGCGGGAAGACCTCGGTCGACCCGCCCTCCTCGGCCGCCTGCCGGCGGTCCTCCTCGGAGCCGACGGTGATCGCGGCGTGGGCCACGAAGGGCCCGCCGTGCTCCAGGGTGCGTTCGCCGATCATCAGCAGCGCCATCCCGGCGAGCACGATGATCGCGCCCTGCAGGAACAGGGTCGGACCGTCGACCGCGACCGCCTCACCGGCGGTGACCGTCTGGGTGGTCCGTTCGACCACCACCACGATCAGCGCGGCGACGAGGGCGGCGAGGCCCAGGACGAGCTGCACCACGTGCCGGAAGCGCCGGGGGACGAACGCCTCGACCAGGATCCCGACGCAGGCCGCGCCGACCAGGATCAGGATCGGTGCGAGGGCCGCGTAGTTGATGGAGGGCAACTGCAGCGTGTTCATTTAGCGGCCTCCGGAAGGTGCCCGACCGTCGGAGCGGGGTCGGTCTTGCCGACGTTCTCCATCGTGGCCTGTACGGCGGGGTTGATGACGTCGGTGACCGGCTTCGGGTAGAAGCCGAGCAGCAGGAGCAGCGCGATCAGTGGCGCGACCACGACCTTCTCCCGCAGGGTGATGTCACGCCGCATCCCCGGCACCTCGGACAGCTCCGGGTTCAGGGTTCCCTGGGTGGTGCGCTGCACCATCCAGAGGACGTACGCGGCGGCCAGGATGATGCCCAGGGTGGCGATGATCGCGACCGGCTTGTTCACCGTGTAGGTGCCGACCAGCACCAGGAACTCGGAGATGAACGGGGCCGTTCCGGGCAGGGCCAGCGAGGCCAGACCGGCGAAGAAGAACACCCCGGCCAGCACCGGAACCAGCTTGCCGGCGCCGCCGAAGTCGCTGATGAGCGCGGAGTTGCGGCGGGCGACGAACATGCCGACCACCAGGAAGAGCAGGCCGGTGGCGAGGCCGTGGTTGAGCATGTAGAGCACCGCACCGGTGCCGGCCTGGCTGGTGAAGGCGAAGATGCCGACCCCGATGAAGCCGAAGTGCGCGATCGAGGTGTACGACACCAGGCGCTTCAGGTCGTTCTGACCGACCGCCAGCAGCGCCGCGTAGATGATGCCGATCACCGCGATGGCGATCGCGTACGGGGCGAACCAGCGGGACGCCTCGGGGAACAGCGGGAGACAGTACCGGAGGATGCCGAACGTGCCGACCTTGTCCATCACGCCGACCAGCAGCGCGGCGGCACCGGCCGGGGCGGCGCCACCGGCGTCCGGCAGCCAGGTGTGGAACGGGAAGAACGGCGCCTTGATCGCGAAGGCGATGAAGAAGCCCAGGAAGAGCCAGCGTTCGGTGCCGGTGGAGATGTCCATGTTCGGCAGCGTCTGGATCAGCGTCTGCCAGTCGAAGGTCTTGCCGCCGACGACCCAGAGGCCGATCACGGCGGCGAGCATGAACAGACCGCCGACCAGCGAGTAGAGGAAGAACTTCACCGCGGCGTACTGGCGCTGGTGCCCGCCGTAGCTTCCGATCAGGAAGTACATCGGGACGAGCATGACCTCGAAGAAGACGTAGAACAGGAACACGTCGGCGGCGGCGAAGACGCCGATCATCGTGCACTCGAGGAGCAGCAGCAGGGCGAAGTAGACCGGGACCGACCGCTTCGACTTGTCCGCGTCGTGCCAGCTCGCCAGGATCACCAGCGGCACCAGGAGCGCGATCAGCATCAGCATGACCAGCGCGATGCCGTCGGCCGCGAAGGTGAAGTTGACGCCCCAGCGCGGGATCCAGGAGTACGACTCGCGGAACTGGAGCCGGTCACCGCCGGCCTGGAACGCCACCCACATGAAGATCGAGAGCACCAGGACCGCGACCGACCAGACGAGCGCGACCCGCTTGGCCAGCTCCGGCTGGCTACGTGGCAGGAACGCCACGATCACGGCACCGACCAGCGGCGCCACCGTCAGTACGGAGAGGAAGGGAAAGTCCCCCATTAGGCCAGCCATCCCATCTGCAGGGCCAGGAACGCCGCCACCACCAGCAGGGCGCCGGTGAGCATCGACATCGCGTACGACCGGACGAACCCGGTCTGCAGCCGGCGCAGCCGGCCGGAGCCGCCGCCGACCGCCGCGGCGAGCCCGTTGACGAGCCCGTCGATGCCGCGGTTGTCGAGGTAGACCAGGGCCCGGGTGAGGAAGATGCCGGGCTTCTCGAAGACGGCCTGGTTGAACGCGTCGGTGTAGAGGTTGCGCCGTGCGGCCCGTACGACCGGGCCGACCGGCTGTTCCGTGAGCGCGGTGCCGTTGCGGAACAGCAGCCAGGCCAGTCCGGCACCGAGCACGGTGAGGATCAGCGACAGCGCGGTGATCACCCCGTGCGAGAGCACACCGTGTACGCCCTCCTCGGCCTCCGGCAGTACGGCCGGGGCCAGCCAGTCCGGGACCGAGGTGGCGAGCAGCGCACCGGCGCCGAGCGACCCGATGCCGAGCAGGATCAGCGGGATGGTCATCACCGCGGGCGACTCGTGCGGGTGCTCGATGTCGTCGGTCCAGCGCTTCGGGCCGTGGAAGGTGAGCACGAACAGCCGGGTCATGTAGAACGCGGTCAGACCGGCGCCGAGCAGGGCCGCGCCGCCGTAGAGCCAGGCGGTCCAGCCGTGCCGCTCGAACGCGGCGGCGATGATCGGCTCCTTGGAGAAGTACCCGGAGAACGGGAACATGCCGATGATCGCCAGCCAGCCGGCCCCGAAGGTCAGCCAGGTGATCTTCATGTACTTGGCGAGACCACCGAAGCGGCGGATGTCGACCTGGTCCTTCATGCCGTGCATGACCGAGCCGGCGCCGAGGAACATGTTGGCCTTGAAGAAGCCGTGCGCCAGCAGGTGGATGATCGCCAGCGCGTACGCGCCCCCGCCGAGCCCGACGCCGAGGAACATGTAGCCGATCTGGCTCACCGTCGACCAGGCGAGGACCCGCTTGATGTCGTCCTTGGCCGCGCCGATGATGCAGCCCATCAGCAGGGTGAGCGCACCGACACTGACCACCACGGTCTGCAGCGTGTGGTCGGCGGAGAAGATCGGGTTGGACCGGGCGATCAGGTAGACGCCCGCGGTCACCATGGTCGCGGCGTGGATCAGGGCGGAGACCGGGGTCGGGCCCTCCATCGCGTCGGGCAACCACGCCTGGAGCGGGAACTGACCGGACTTGCCGGCCGCGCCGAGCAGGAGCAGCAGCCCCATCACCAGTACGGTGCTCCCGGCCAGCGAGCCGGCGTCGATGCCGCCGATCACCCCGTTGAAGACCTCGTTGTACTGGGTGGTGCCGAAGGACGCGAACATGATGAAGATCGCGATCGCCAGGCCGGCGTCGCCGACCCGGTTCATCAGGAACGCCTTCTTACCGGCGGTGGCCGCGGACGGCCGCCCGTACCAGAACGAGATCAGCAGGTACGACGCCAGACCGACGCCCTCCCAGCCGAAGTAGAGCATCACGTAGTTGTTGCCGAGCACGAGCATCAGCATCGCGGCGACGAACAGGTTGAAGTACGCGAAGAACCGACGCCGGCCCGGGTCGTGCTCCATGTAGCCGACCGCGTACACGTGGATCAGGAAACCCACGCCGGTGATCAGCAGCACGAAGACCCCGGACAGCGGGTCGAAGAGCAGGCCGAAGTCGACCTTGAAATTGCCGACCGAGATGAACTCCCAGAGGCTGCTCTCGACGGACTTGTTGTCCAGGCCGCGCAGCTGGAAGAAATAGGTCAGGCCAAGTACGAAGGCGGCACCGATACTCGCCACGCCAAGCCAGTGACCCCACCGGTCGGCCCGCCGGCCGAGCAGCAGGAGGATCGCCGCGCTGGCCAGCGGGATGGCCACCAGCAGCCACACGCTGCTCAGTAGCCCCGTGGCCTGGGCGTACTCCACAGTCTCTTCCACTCCAGGGCCCCTTTAGTACTTCAGCAGGTTGGCGTCGTCGACGCTCGCGGAGCGTCGAGTCCGGAAGATCGACATGATGATCGCGAGCCCGACGACAACCTCGGCCGCGGCGACCACCATCACGAAGAACGCCATGATCTGGCCGTTGAGGTCGCCGTTGATCCGGCTGAAGGTGACCAGCGCCAGGTTGGCGGCGTTCAGCATCAGCTCGACGCACATGAACAGCACGATCGCGTTGCGTCGGATCAGGACCCCGACCGCGCCGATGGTGAACAGCACCGTGGCGAGGACCAGGTAGTAGTCAGGACTCATTTCTCGGTCCCCTTCAGCGCGGTCTCCGACTCGGTCATCTCCCGCGTCGGAAGGATCTCGGGCACGCTGCGCTCGCTGAGCGTTCCGTCCGGCAGGCGGCCGGGGGTGGCGACCGAGCTCGAGGTGGCGAAGACACCGGGGCCCGCCTTCGGGCCGGGGTAGTTACCCGGTGCGAAGCGCGCCTTCATCGTCGCCACCTGGTCCATCCGCTCGCCCTTGCGCCGCTCGACGTGAGCCAGCACCATCGCCCCGACCGCCGCCGTGATCAGCAGCGCCGAGGTGATCTCGAAGGCGAAGACGTACTTGGTGAACAGCAGCGAGGCGATGCCCTGGACGTTGCCGTCGGCGTTCGCCTCGTCCAGCCCGACCGCCGTCGTGCCGTGTACGGCCCGGTAGACCCCGGTCCCCACCAGCGCGGCGAAGCCGAGGCCGAGGGCGATCGCGGCGACCCGCTGGCCGCGCAGCGTCTCGATCAGCGAGTCCGAGGCGTCCCGGCCGACCAGCATCAGGACGAACAGGAACAGCATCATGATCGCGCCGGTGTAGACGATGATCTGCACCATGCCGATGAACGGACCGGCCTGGAGCACGTAGAACACGCCCAGGCAGAGCATGGTCAGGACCAGCCAGAGCGCCGAGTGGACGGCGTTGCGGGCCGCGACCATGCCGATCCCGCCGATCAGGGCGAGTGGGGCGAGGATCCAGAAGGTCACCGCCTCGCCGGTGGAGACGTCACCGGCCGCGGCGAGCACCGTCTGCGTCGTCATTTCGTGTCTCCAGTCGCGCCGGAGCCGTCCACCGTGCGGGTTTCCGACCAGGGCGCCCGTTCGGCGCCGGCGGACGTACCCGGATTGGTCAGTGCACCGACGTAGTAGTCCTTCTCGGTGTCCCCGAGCCGCATCGGGTGCGGCGGCTGCTCCATGCCGGGCAGCAGCGGAGCGAGCAGCTGTTCCTTGGTGAAGATCAGGTCCTGCCGGTTGTCCCGCGCCAACTCGTACTCGTTGCTCATCGTCAACGAGCGGGTCGGGCAGGCCTCGATGCAGAGCCCGCAGAAGATGCACCGGGCGTAGTTGATCTGGTAGGTGCTGGCGAACCGCTCACCCGGCGAGAAGCGCTGCTCGTCGGTGTTGTCGCCGCCCTCGACGTAGATCGCGTCCGCCGGGCAGGCCCAGGCGCACAGCTCGCAGCCGATGCACTTCTCCAGCCCGTCCGGGTGCCGGTTGAGGATGTGCCGCCCGTGGTAGCGGGGAGCGGAGACCGGCGGCTTGAACGGGTAGTCGGTGGTGACCACCTTCTTGAACATGTGCGAGAAGGTGACCCCGAAACCCTTGAACGTGCCCGAGATCGCGCTCACGTCACACCTCCTTCTCGTCCGCGCCGGCAACAACGTTGGCCGGCTCCCGCTCGGCGACCGCGCGCTTGAGCCGCGGACTCGGCGGGACCTGCAGGTCCATGGGCGGCAGCGGGAAGCTGCCGGTGGGCCGGTTACGCACCTGCTGTTGCAGGGTCTCGGTCGGTTCCGGCTTGCGGCTCGGCCAGAAGAGCACGATCAGCAGCAGGACCAGCAGGACCACCCCGAAGATGATCCAGCGGTCGGTCGCGCCGCGACCGTCGACCGAGCGGATGCCGGCGAGCGCCAGGATCCAGACCAGGTTGATCGGGAGCAGCACCTTCCAGCCGAACCGCATGAACTGGTCGTACCGGAGCCGGGGCAGCGTGCCGCGCAGCCAGACGAAGACGAAGACCAGCAGGATGACCTTGCCGAGGAACCAGAGCAGCGGCCACCAGCCGGAGTTGGCACCGGACCAGAAGGTGATCGGCCAGGGTGCCCGCCACCCGCCCAGGAAGAGCGTCACGGTCACCGCCGACATGCTCACCATCGCGACGTACTCGGAGAGCATGAAGAGTGCGAACTTCAGCGAGCTGTACTCGGTCATGAAGCCGGCGACCAGCTCCGACTCCGCCTCGGGCAGGTCGAACGGCGCCCGGTTGGTCTCGCCCACCACCGCGATGAAGAAGATGATGAAGCTCGGGAAGAGCAGCAGCGCGTACCAGCTCGGGGCGGTGGGGTGCCAGCCGAAGATGTCCCAGCTCGCCGCCGAGTTGCCCGACTGGGCGGCGACGATACCGCTGGTCGACATGGTGCCGGCGCTCATGAAGACGGCGACGATGGAGAGTCCCAGCGCGATCTCGTACGAGATCATCTGGGCACTCGACCGCAGACCGCCGAGCAGCGGGTACGTCGAACCGGAGGCCCAGCCACCGAGCACGATGCCGTAGACGCCCATCGCGGAGCAGGCCAGGATCACCAGGACGGCCACCGGCACGTCGGTCACCTGCAACGGCGTCCGCTCACCGAAGATGCTGACCATCGGTCCGAACGGGACCACCGACAGCACCGTCACCGCGCTGATCACCGAGATGGTCGGCGCGAAGAAGAAGACCACCTTGTCCGACGCCTTCGGGAGGATGTCCTCCTTGAAGGCCATCTTCAGACCGTCGGCGAGGGTCTGCAGCAGACCGAACGGGCCCACCTGGTTCGGACCCGGGCGGACCTGCATCCGACCGACGACCCGGCGCTCGAACCAGACCCCGAGCAGGGTGGCGAGCACCGCGAAGACGAAGGCGAGAACGATCTTGAGCAGCACCAGCCACCAGGTGTCCTGGCCGAAGTCGGCCAGGGTCGGGTCCTGGGCCAGATAGTCGAGCCTCACTGAGCACCTCTTCCACTGCCTGTGGACAGCCGGACGACCGCGCCGGAGGTCGCGCCGAGGCTGCGCCGGACCGTCGAGCCGGGCGAGTTGGTCGGCAGCCAGACCACACCGTCGGGCATGTCGGTGATCTCCAGCGGCAGGGTCAGCGCGCCCCGGTCGGTGCCGACCGTGACCGCTTCGCCGTCGGCCACGCCGAGCGCCTCGGCCGCCGCCTTGCCGAGCCGGACGACCGGCGGGCGGGCGGTGCCGCCCAACTGCTCGTCGCCCTCGGTCAGGGTGCCCAGGTCGATCAGGTGGTGCCAGGTGGCGAGCACCGCTTCGTCCGTACCGAGGGTGGCCGCCTCGGCCGGCTCGACCGCCGGGCTGGCCGGGCGGTCGGCCCGGGTCACCGGCAGTCCGCCCAGCTCGCGGCGGATGCTGTTCACGTCGCCCGCGTTGAGGTTGACGCCGAGCTGCGCGGCGAGCGCGTCGAGCACCCGGGCGTCGGTCATCGCGGTGGTGTCGAGCACGGCCTCGAAGGTGCGCAGCCGGCCTTCCCAGTCGAGGAAGCTGCCGGCCTTCTCGACCACCGGGGCGACCGGGAAGACCACGTCGGCGCGCCGGGTGACCGGTCCGCCCTTGATCTCCAGGCTGACCAGGAACTGGACCTTCTCCAGTGCTTCCTCGGCCAGTCGCGGGTCGGCCAGGTCGGACGGGTCGACCCCGGCCACCACCAGGGCACCGATCTTGTCGGCGGCGACCGCGGCGATGATCTGGTCGGTGTCCCGACCGGTCTGGCTCGGGATGACTCCGGCGGCCACGTCCCAGGCGCCGGCCAGTTCGGCCCGCGCGCCGGGGTCGGCCACCGGGCGTCCGCCGGGCAGCAGGTTGGGCAGGCAGCCCGCGTCGACCGCACCCCGGTCGCCCGCTCGCCGCGGCACCCACGCCAGCTTGGCACCGGTACGCTCCGCGACCGCGGCGGCGGCGGAGAGCCCGCCCGGTACGGAGGCGAGCCGCTCGCCGACGAACAGGATCGCTCCCGGCTGGCTCAGCGCGTCGGCGACCGTGTCGTGCTCGGCCAGCACCTGCGCCTCCTCACCCGGTACCACCCGGGCGAGCTTGGCGCCGAGCTTCTCCAGCCCACGGGTGGCGAACGGGGCCAGCGCGTAGACCTTGAGGCCCTTCTTCTGGTACGCCTTGCGTAGCCGGAGGAAGAGGATCGGGCACTCCTCCTCGGGCTCCAGCCCGGCCAGGACCACCGTGGACGCCCGCTCGATGTCGGCGTACGTCACGTCGGTCACGCCGGCCACGTTGCTCGCCAGGAACTGGGTCTCCTCGACGGCGACCGGGCGGGCCCGGAAGTCGATGTCGTTGGTGTTCAGGGCGACCCGGGCGAACTTCGAGTACGCGTACGCGTCCTCGACCGTGAGCCGGCCGCCGGTGAGCACCCCGACCCCGTACGCGCCGTCGCGGGCAAGCCGCAGTCCCTCGGCGGCGAAGGCGAACGCCTCGCTCCAGGACGCCTCGCGCAGCTCACCGGTCTTGGCGTCCCGGATCAGCGGGTGGGTGAGCCGCTCGGTGGCGGTGCTGTAGCGGAAGCCCCAGCGGCCCTTGTCGCAGTTCCACTCCTCGTTCACTGCGGCGTCGTCACCGGCGAGGCGGCGCTGGACCTTGCCCCGGCGGTGGTCGGTGCGCTGGGCGCATCCGGCGGAGCAGTGCTCGCACACGCTCGGGGTGGAGACCAGGTCGAACGGGCGGGCCCGGAACCGGTACTGGGCTCCGGTCAGCGCGCCCACCGGGCAGATCTGCACGGTGTTGCCGGAGAAGTACGAGTTGAACGGGACGTCGCCGACCCCGCCCGCGTCCCGGCCGCTGCCGTCGCCCTCGCCGCCGTAGACCTCGTCCCGGTAGACGTTGATCTGCTCGCCGGAGGAGCGGTCCATCAGGTCGATGAACTTGTCTCCGGCGATCTCCTCGGAGAACCGGGTGCAGCGCTGGCAGAGCACGCAGCGCTCGCGGTCGAGCAGCACCTGGGAGGAGATGTTGATCGGCTTCTCGTATTCCCGCTTCGTCTCGTGGAAGCGGGTCTCGGGGCGGCCGGTCGACATCGCCTGGTTCTGCAGCGGGCACTCGCCGCCCTTGTCGCACATCGGGCAGTCGAGCGGGTGGTTGACCAGGAGCAGCTCCATGATCCCCTCCTGCGCCTTCTTGGCGACCGGAGAGGTGAGCTGGGTCTTGACCACCATGCCCTCGGCGACCGTCTGGGTGCACGAGGCGACCGGCTTGCGCTGGCCCTCCACGTCGACCAGACACTGCCGGCACGCCCCGGCGGGCGCGAGCAGCGGGTGGTCGCAGAACCGGGGGATCTCGATGCCGAGCTTCTCGGCGGCCCGGATGAGCAGCGTGCCCTTCGGCGCGGTCACCTCGATGCCGTCGATGGTCAGGGTCACGGTCTCGACCGGCGCGACGGCACCGGCCGGGTTGACAGCCTTCAGGTCGGTCATTAGTGCGCCCCCACCAACTGCTTGTCCGACAGCTTCGGCGCGGTGCGCCCCTCGATGTAGTCGAGGTAGTCCTGCTTGAAGTACTGCAGGGACGAGGTCACCGGGCTGGTCGCGCCGTCGCCCAGACCGCAGAACGAGCGGCCGAGGATGTTGTCACAGGTGTCGAGCAGGGTGTCCAGGTCCTCCTGGGTGCCCTGTCCGGAGAGGATCCGGCGGTAGACCCGGACCATCCAGTAGTTGCCCTCCCGACACGGGGTGCACTTGCCGCACGACTCGTGGTGGTAGAACTCCAGCCACCGGTAGGTCGCGTAGACCGGGCAGTCCTGGTCGGAGAAGATCTGGGTGGCGGTGGTGCCGAGGATCGAACCGGCCGCCGCCACTCCCTCGAAGTCCAGCGGTACGTCGATGTGCTCGGCCGCGAGCAGCGGCGTCGACGAGCCACCCGGGGTCCAGAACCGGAGCTCGTGACCGGGGAGCATGCCGCCGGCCAGCTCGATCAACTCCCGCAGGGTGATGCCGAGGCCGGCCTCGTACTGACCGGGGTTGACCACCCGGCCGGAGAGGGAGTAGATCATCGGGCCGGACGACTTCTCCGTACCCATGCTCTTCCACCAGTCGGCCCCGCCGAGCACGATGTACGGCACGCTGGCGATCGTGCCGACGTTGTTGACCACGGTCGGCGAGGCGTACAGGCCGTGCGTGGCCGGGAACGGCGGGCGCAGCCGGGGCTGGCCCCGGAAGCCCTCGAGCGAGTCGAGCAGTGCCGTTTCCTCGCCGCAGATGTACGCCCCGGCGCCGCTGTGCACCACGACTTCCAGGTCGAACCCGGAGCCGAGGATGTTGGTGCCGAGGTAACCGGCCCGCTTCGCCTCGGCGATCGCGTTGCGCAGCCGCCTGGCGGCGTGCACCGCCTCACCGCGGATGTAGATGTAGGCCCGGTTGGCCCGGATCGCGTACGACGCGATGATGACGCCCTCGATCAGCGAGTGCGGATCGTGCGTCATCAGGGGCAGGTCCTTGCAGGTGCCGGGCTCGCCCTCGTCCGCGTTCACCACCAGGTAGTGCGGCTTGCCGTCACCCTGCGGGATGAAGCCCCACTTGAGTCCGGTGGGGAAGCCGGCGCCGCCACGCCCCCGCAGACCGGAGTCCTTGATGAGCTGGATGAGGTCGTCCGGGTGGGCGGCGATCGCCTTGCGCAGCGCGGCGTAGCCGTCGAGCTTCTGGTAGACGTCGAGTTTCCAGGCGTCCGGCGAGAGCCAGCGCTTGGTCAGCACCGGAGTCAGCTTCGCCACCGTCTCCGGTCGAGGCGTACTCATGATTGAGCCTCCTTCAACGAACGCTGCTGCTGCTCGGCGTCGTCGCCGGCCGGCTTGCCATCGCTGGCCGGCTTGTTGGCGGCGACGCCGGCATCGGCGGCGGCCTTGGCGTCCGCCGGTGCCGGCGGTTCGCCGTCGACCGGGGTGGCAACCCCCGGCGCGTCCGGTGCCGGCGTCTTCGCGTCCGGCGCGCGGGTCTCCGCGGTACGCAACTGCGGCGACTTCTGGTCCGGTGCCGGCAGGTCCGGCGCGGTGGTGCCGGTGGCGGCGGCCGGTCGGGTGGTGGCCGGGGCCGGTGCGGCGGCGGCCTTCGTGCTCTTGATCGGGGTGTTCGGGTCGAAGCCCGGCACCGAGATCCCGTGCTGCTCGGCCAGGCGCAGCCCGCGCAGCGTCGCGTCGCCGGCCGGTCCGTCGGCCACCGCGCCCTCGCGCTCGTCGGCGAAGCCGGCGAGTTGCAGCGACATCTCCTTGAGCGTGCAGAGCCGGGCCCCACGGGTCGGCATCGGCCGGTTGCCGGCGCGCAGCTCGTTGACCACGCCGACCGCGCTGTCCGGGTCGACCTTGTCGAAGAAGTCGTAGTTGACCGTCATCACCGGGCCGTAGTCGCACGCGGCCAGGCACTCGGCGTGTTCGAGGGTGATCGTGCCGTCGGTGGTGGTCTCGTCGTGCCCGACGCCGAGGTGCTCGGAGAGGGAGTCGTAGACCTGCTGCCCGCCGAGCACGTTGCACATCGTGTTGGTGCAGACGCTGACCAGGTAGTCACCGGTCGGCCGGCGCTTGTACATGGTGTAGAAGGTCGCCACCGCGCCGACCTGCGCCTTGTTCAGGCCGAGGACCTCGGCACAGAACGACACGCCGGCCGGGGATACGTACCCCTCCTCGGACTGCACCAGGTGCAGCAGCGGCAGCAGGGCCGAGCGGGACCGGTCGGCCGGGTAGCGGGCGACGATCTCCCGCGCCCGCCCGTACGTCTCTTCACTGAAGGCCACTAGCGATCACACCCACCCATCACCGGATCCAGAGAGGCACCGCCCGCGATCACGTCCGCGATCAGGCCGCCCTCGGCCATTGCCGGGAGGGCCTGGAGGTTGACGAAGCTCGGTTCGCGGTAGTGCACCCGGTAGGGCCGGGTCCCGCCGTCCGAGACCGCGTGTACGCCCAGTTCGCCGCGAGGCGCCTCGATCGCGACGTAGACCTGGCCCGGCGGCACCCGGAAGCCCTCGGTGACGAGCTTGAAGTGGTGGATCAGCGACTCCATCGACTGACCCATGATCTTCGCTACGTGCTCGAGGGAGTTGCCCATGCCGTCGACGCCGATGGCGAGCTGCGCCGGCCAGGCGATCTTCTTGTCGGCCACCATGATCGGGCCGGGCCGGAGCCGGTCCAGCGCCTGCTCGATCAGCTTGAGCGACTCGCGGATCTCGCCGAGCCGGACCTGGTAACGACCCCACACGTCGGCGTCGGTCGAGGTCGGCACGTCGAACTCGTACGTCTCGTAGCCGCAGTACGGCATCGTCTTGCGCAGGTCCCACGGAAGTCCGGCCGAGCGGAGCACCGGACCGGTGACGCCGAGCGCGAGACAACCGGTCACGTCGAGGACGGCCACGTTCTTCGTCCGCTCGATCCAGATCGGCTGCCCGGAGAGCAGGTCCTCGTACTCCTTGAGCCGCTTCGGCATCATGTCGAGGAACTCGCGGATCTTGACGATCGCCGCGTCCGGTACGTCCTGGGCGACCCCGCCGGGGCGGACGTACGCCATGTTCATCCGCAGGCCGGTGATCATCTCGAAGATGTCGAGAATGTACTCACGCTCGCGGAAGCCGTACAGCATGATGGAGATGGCGCCGAGTTCCATGCCGGTGGTGGCCAGCCAGACCAGGTGCGACGCGACCCGGTTCAGCTCCATCATCAGCACCCGGATGGTGGTCGCCCGCTCGGTGATGTCGTCCGTGATGCCGAGCAGCTTCTCCACCGCGAGGCTGTACGCCGTCTCGTTGAAGATCGGTGCCAGGTAGTCCATCCGGGTCACGAACGTCGAGCCCTGCGTCCAGTTGCGGTACTCGATGCTCTTCTCGATGCCGGTGTGCAGGTAGCCGACGACGCTGCGGGCCTCGCGGACCGTCTCGCCCTCGAGTTCCAGCACCAGCCGCAGCACCCCGTGCGTGGACGGGTGCTGCGGACCCATGTTGACCACGATCCGCTCGTCGGCGATCGGGTCGTGTCCGGCCACCACGGTGTCCCAGTCGCCACCGGTGACGGTGAAGACCCGGCCCTCGGTGGTCTCGCGCTCAGCCGCGTATCCAGGAGTGGTCATTACTGGTAACTCCTCCGCTTGTCGGGCGGTGGGATCTCGGCGCCCTTGTACTCGACCGGCACGCCACCGAGCGGGTAGTCCTTGCGCTGGGGGTGTCCCTCCCAGTCGTCCGGCATCAGGATCCGGGTCAGGCCGGGGTGGCCGTCGAAGACGATGCCGAACATGTCGTACGCCTCGCGCTCCTGCCAGTCCGCGGTCGGGTAGACCGTCGTGACGCTCGGCAGGTGCGGGTCCTCGACGCTCACGGCGGCTTCCAGCCGGATCCGGCGCCGGTAGGTCATCGAGGTCAGCTCGTAGATGACGTGCAGCCGGCGGTCGTCGGTGCCGAGGTAGTCGACGCCGGAGACCGAGGAGCAGAGCTCGAACCGGAGTGCCCGGTCGTCGCGCAGCACCTGGCAGACCTCGAAGATCCGCTCGGGTCGTACGTGCAGGGTCAGCTCACCCCGGTCGACCACGATCTTCTCGATCGCGTCGGCGAACGCGGGGTACGCCTCTTCGAGCGCGTCCCGTACCTCGTCGAAGTAGCCGCCGTACGGCCGGGGGCTGTCGATCAGGCCGACGTGCCGGCGGACCAGGCCGCCGAAGCCGGAGGTGTCACCGGAGCCGTGGATGCCGAACATGCCCTGCCCGGCCGGGCTGGCCGGGGGGTGTTCGGCGGGGGCTCCGCTGGTCGCGCCGACCGGGGGCGCGGCCACCGGTACGCCGTTGCCGGGCTTGTCACTGGGCGTGGTCACGGCTTGACACCCCCGGTGATGTGGTTCTGTGCGTTCATCCAGTTCTCGATCCGGAGCTGTTCCTCGCGGCCCTCGCGAACCGCCTGCGTCCACTCGGCCCGCCGGGCCTTGTCGGACCGGTACGACGACGGCATCGAGCCGTACGGCACCACCGGGACGTCACCGCGCGCCTGCCGGGCCTCGAGCATCTTGCGGCCGTTCGGACCGAGCGGCTCGTGCATGATCTTCTCGCGGAGCTTCAGGATCGCGTCGATCAGCATCTCCGGCCGGGGCGGGCAGCCGGGCAGGTACATGTCGACCGGGACGATGTGGTCGACGCCCTGCACGATCGCGTAGTTGTTGAACATGCCGCCGCTGCTGGCGCAGACGCCCATCGACAGCACCCACCGGGGCTCGGCCATCTGGTCGTAGATCTGGCGCAGCACCGGGGCCATCTTCTGGCTGACCCGGCCGGCGACGATCATCAGGTCGGCCTGGCGCGGCGAGGCGCGGAAGACCTCCATGCCCCAGCGGCCCATGTCGTAGTGCGGGCCACCGGCCGCCATCATCTCGATGGCGCAGCAGGCGAGGCCGAAGGTGGCACCCCAGACCGACGACTTGCGGGACCAGTTGACCAGCTTCTCCACCGAGGTGAGCAGGACACCGGCGGGGAGCTTCTCTTCGATACCCATCTGACGTCCTCCCTCAGTCCCAGTCCAGGCCGCCGCGCCGCCAGACATAGGCGTACGCGACGAAGACCGCGACGATGAACAGCACCATCTCCACGAAGCCGAAGATGGGCAGCGAGTCGAACACGACCGCCCACGGGAAGAGGAAGATGATCTCGATATCGAAGATGATGAAGAGCATCGCGGTCAGGTAGAACTTGATCGGGAACCGACCACCGCCCGGAGGCTGTGGGCTCGGCTCGATGCCGCACTCGTACGCTTCGAGCTTGGCCTTGTTGTAACGCAGCGGACCGGCGAACCGCGCGGCGCCGACGGAGAACAGCGCGAACGCCGCGGCGAGGGCCATGAGCCCGATGATGGGTACGTAAGGCGAGAGCGACATCTCTTCTCCTGCTCGTCCTTCCCTGCCCTCGGTCATTAACAAAATTCACACTATTCACAGTCCTCCGGGCGCCTTCGCCCGGGGGGCCGCTGCTCACACCGCTGGTGCCACCTTGGTCATCGCGTTGATCACCCGGTCCATCGCGTCCCCGCCGCGCGGGTCGGTCAGGTTGGCCAGCAGTTTCAGGACGAACCGCATCAGGGTCGGGTGCGGCATGCCGTGTTTGGTGGCGATCCGCATGATCTGCGGATTGCCGATGAGCTTCACGAAAATCCCGCCGAGCCGGTAGTAACCGCCGTAGCGGGCCTTCAACTCGGCCGGGTAACCGGCCAGCGCCCGCTCCCGGTCGGGTCCCTCGGCGCGGGCCAGCGCCTGGACGATGACCTCGGCGGCGAGTTCGCCGGACTCCATCGCGTACGCGATGCCCTCGCCGTTGAACGGGTTGACCATGCCACCGGAGTCGCCGACCAGCAGCACCCCGCGGGTGTAGTGCGGCACCCGGTTGAAGCCCATCGGGAGGGCGGCCCCGAGGATCGGGCCCTCCGCGTTGGTCTCGTCGGTCATGCCCCACTCGGGCGGGGTGTTGGCCAACCAGTCCGTGAGCATCCGGCGGTAGTTGGTCTTGCCGAACGCGGACGACGAGTTCAGTACGCCGAGACCGACGTTGACCCGGCCGTCGCCCATGCCGAAGATCCAGCCGTAGCCGGGAAGCAGGTTGTCGCCGGAGTCCCGGCTGCGCAGTTCGAGCCACGACTCGAGATAGTTGTCGTCGTGTTTGGCCGGTGACTTGTAGTAGCGGCGTACCGCCACCCCGATCGGCCGGTCCTCGCGCTTGGCCAGGCCCATGGCGAGCGGCAGTCGACCGGAGACACCGTCGCCGGCCACGACCAGGGGGGCATGGAAGGTCACCGGTTCCTTGCCCGGTCCCGCCTCGCCGGTGACCCCGATCGCCCGGCCGGTCGCGTCCAGCACCGGCCCGGTGACGTTGATGCCCGTACGCAGCTCGGCTCCGGCACCGACCGCCTGCTTGGCGAGGAGGTCGTCGAAGTCCAGCCGGGTACGGACCAGGCCGTAGTTGGGGAAGCTGGCCAGGTCGGGCCAGTCGAGCTCCAGCCGCATCCCGCCGCCGATCACCCGCAGGCCGCGGTTGTGCAACCAGCCGGCCTCCGCGGAGGTGTCGACGCCGAGCCTGATGAGCTGCTTGACCGCGCGCGGGGTGAGGCCGTCGCCGCACACCTTCTCGCGCGGGAACTCGGTCTTCTCCAGTAGCAGGACCCGTAGTCCGTGCCGCGCCAGGTGGTAGGCGGTGGTGGAACCACCCGGTCCGGCGCCGACGACGATGACGTCCGCGTCGTACTCGACCGTGGCCATCAGCGCCTCCTTCCCGAGGTGCTCGTGAAATGCTTCACAAGCTGGTTCGGGAGGAGTCTAAGACCGCGTTAAGGGTGCCAGCGGGTTAGGTGAACCTAACTTCCCGAGGTGGGCGCGGTGAGCCTCCCGGGCGAGCGGACCGGTCGGATCAGCCCGATCCGGTGGGACGCTCCTCGGACCCGGCAGCCTCCAGATCGGACAGTGTCACCGGCGGCTCGTCCTGCCCGGTCAACCTGTTGGCCGGTGGGCCGTCCTGGTCCGCCGACGAAGTCGACTCC
The DNA here is from genome assembly GCF_035917455.1 of Micromonospora sp. NBC_01796. NCBI lineage: Bacteria > Bacillati > Actinomycetota > Actinomycetes > Micromonosporales > Micromonosporaceae > Micromonospora > Micromonospora sp. NBC_01796. The sequence goes on from NZ_CP109078.1 coordinate 2,467,539, forward strand.
GCGTCCTCGGCACCCGCCGGCAGATCGACCGGGGCGTTCTCGTACCCGTCGGGAAGATCGACCGGCGGCTCCGCCCGCCCGGCGAGGTCGGCGTCACCCCCGGCCTGATCGGGGGCCGAACCCGCCGGCCCGTCGTATCCGGTCGCGCCGGGCAGACCCTTCGGCAACTGCTCACGCAACGCGCCGCCGGCCGCCCGGTCGAGCGCGGAGAGCACCTCGGCGACCACCTGCCGTACGCCGGCCGGGTCTGCATCGGCGGCCAGCTGCCGGATCTGTGCGATCAGTTCGGCCGCGTCCGTGTCGGCCGGCGCGCCGTGCTCCGCCGCTGCCGACCAGTCGTCGCCGTCCGGCTGCCGCTGTGCCCCCGCCATTTGCGCAGCGTACTGCCCGAGAGAGCACGAAAAGGACGAAACGCGAAATGTTGCTCATCCGGGCGTGGCCGGGCCGTATCTATCCGACCCGCGCTACTTCCGGGCGGCGCGGTGCGGTGCGGCGCCACTCCGGACCGATCCGACCCGCGCTACTCGCGAACGGCGCGGTGCAGCGCCACGATGCCGCCGGTCAGGTTGCGCCAGCCCACCCGACCCCAGCCCGAGGCGGCGATCCGCGCGGCCAGCCCGGCCTGGTCCGGCCAGGCCCGGATCGACTCCGCCAGGTAGACGTAGGCGTCCGGGTTGCTCGACACCGACCGCGCCACCACCGGCAGGGACCGCATCAGGTACGACAGATAGACGGTACGGAAGACCGGGTTGGTCGGCGTACTGAACTCGCAGACCACGAGCCGCCCACCCGGACGGGTCACCCGGGCCATCTCGCGCAGCGCCGCCTCGGTGTCGACCACGTTGCGCAGCGCCAGCGAGATCGTCACCGCGTCGAAGGAACGGTCCGGGAACGGCAGCCGCAGCGCGTCACCAGCCAGCAGCGGCACGTCCGGACGGGTCCGCCGCCCGGCCTGCAACATCCCGATCGAGAGGTCGAGCCCCACCGCGTACGCGCCCGAGTGGGCCAGTTCCTCGGTCGAGACCCCGGTGCCGGCGCCCACGTCGAGCACCCGCTCGCCGGGACGCAACCCGAGGGCGGCGCGGGTGGCCCGGCGCCAGCCCCGGTCCTGCCCGAAGGAGACGATCGTGTTGGTCAGGTCATACCGGGACGCCACGCCGTCGAACATCGCCGCCACCTCATGCGGCTGCTTGTCCAGGCTCGCGCGCTGTCCGTGCGGGGTACGGGTCACGCCGTACAACTCTGCCACCTCACCCTCCCCCACCCTCCTCCCCCACCCCACCCCGCGCCTCTCCCGTGGAACCGGACGCGCCTCTTGTAGAGAAAGAGTGGCTATCCGCGACGGGAAAGCCACTCTTTCTCTACAAGAGTGCTCGGGGCTCGGGCCTCAGGGGGTGAGGAGGGGGTGGCGGCGGCGGGTCAGGAGGAGGAGGCCGCTGCCGGTGGCCAGGGTGCCGAGGCCGAGGGTGCTGAGTAGGGCGGTGGGTGAGCCGGTCTGCGGGAGGCCGCCGCTGGTACCGGACCGGGTGGTGGTCGACACGGTGAACCGGTCGTTGTCGTCGGTGCTGTCGAGATCGGTGGCGACCAGGCCGGTGATGTCCTCGGGCAGGTCCGTCGCGGGCGGCAACTGACCGGCCAGGAGGGGTTCGACGTCGAGCCGGCCACCGCCCAGCCGGGCCGGCGCGGGCGCGGACGGGTCCACCGACAGCGGATGCCGGAAACGAAGCGCCGAGTAGTTCAGGTCGTCCGGATCACGGTCCGCCTCCGCCGTGATCAACGACAGTTCGGGGTACGCACAGGTCGCGTTGCGCCGCCCGGTGTCGTACGTGCACCCCGGTCGATCATCGGCGAACGTCACGTGCGCCGGCAGGCCGACCGTGACCACCATCCCGCTGACCGGCTCGGTCCCGTGGTTGCCGATCTCGAACCGGAGGTCACCCCCGCCTCCGGGAACCGCCGGGGTGATCGCACCGGTCCGGTCCGCCGGCCCGTCCCAGGCCCGGGCGTAGAGGTCGGGCTCGCCCTCGGCGAAGGTGATCGGCGCGGTGGCGGAGTTGTTGTCCCCCACCGGATCGGTGCCGCCGTGCCAGACCCGTACGGTCACCTCGCCGACCGGACCGACCCCGTGTGCCGACCGGACGATGGTGCTGGTCAGCCGGGTCGACTGGCCGGGGGCGAGGTCCGGCAGGGTGCACTCCCCGTCGACCGTCACCTCCAGCGAGGGGGCCGAGGTGGGTGGGCCCGGTGCCGGACTGTTTGCCGACGGTGGACAGAAGGCGACGCTGCTGGGATTGATCACTTCGCTGTCCACCCGGCCGTCGTAGCGCAGCCGGACGCCGTACGCGGTGGTGGCGCTCCGGTTGGTCACGGTCACGGTGGCGACCTTGTGCCGGGCCCGGTTGGTCAACGTGGTGCCGTCGATGGCGATCGTCAGGTCGACGTCGTCGGGCGACGGTAGGGCAGCGAACACCGGCGAGGCGACGGCCAGCCCGAGCGCGATGAGCAGACTTGCGCAGGCGGGCGCGGCCAGGAAAAGGTGTGTTCGCATGACTGCGTACTGTAGTCAAATACCCGACGCGACGCGCCTGACCAATCGCGTTTCACCTGGGAAAACAACAAATTGGTGGCGGACACGGTACGGGCGGGGTGCCGAAGCACCCCGCCCGCGCCGCCGTGCGTTATGTGGACGGCCCCGCTGGGCCGATGGAGTACGAAGTGAGCCACCGTCGCGGTCGACACGATCGCGGCGGAGGGCAGGAGATTCGGGATGTCGTCCCGGCAACGCGGGACCTGTAACCGACGTTAGCGATCTCTGCCGATCCGCCGCTACCCCAGTGATACATCCGTTATGACCTGCGGCGCAGCGGGTTCAGGATTGTCCCGATTGATCGGCCTTGCCGAACCGGAGTCCACCCGAACCGGTGTCTCGCACCGACCGTACGGCTACTTCGCCTCCACCAACGGCAACTGCTTTCCGACCCCTCCGCCGGGCAGCGCGATCGAGGAGAAGTGCGACACCACACGGTCGTCGTGCGGATCCTCGGCCGGCGTACGGTGCACCGCCAGGTGACGGTAGAGGGTGTCCCGCTGGGCCGGGATCCGGCCGGCGGAACGGATCATCCAGATCAGGTCCTGGAGGTTGGACCGGTGCCGGGCTCCGGCGGAGGAGATGACGTTCTCCTCCAGCATGATCGACCCCAGGTCGTCCACGCCCATGTGCAGGGCGAGCTGCCCCGCCTCCTTGCCCGTGGTCAGCCAGGACGCCTGCAGGTGCGGCACGGTCTCGAAGAACAGCCGGGCCACCGCGATCAGCCGCAGGTACTCCAGCGTCGTCGCCTGCGTACGCCCCTTGAGGTGGTTGTTCTCCGGCTGGTACGTCCACGGGATGAACGACCGGAACCCGCCGGTACGGTCCTGCACGTCGCGGATCATCCGCATGTGCTCGATCCGCTCGGCGTTGGTCTCGCCGGTGCCCATCATCATCGTGGCGGTCGACTCGACCCCCTGGCGGTGGGCGAGTTCCATCACCTCGAGCCACCGCTGCCCGGACTCCTTGAGCGGGGCGATGGCCTTGCGCGGCCGGTCGGGCAGCATCTCGGCGCCGGCACCGGCGATGGAGTCCAGTCCGGCCGCCTTGATCCGGCTGATCGCCTCGTCGAGTGAGACCTTGGACACCTTCGCCATGTGCAGGATCTCACTCGGCCCGATCGAGTGGATCACGAGCTGCGGGTACGCGGTCTTGACCGAGGAGAAGAGTTCCTCGTAGTACTCCACCCCGTAGTCGGGGTGGTGCCCGCCCTGGAGCATCACCTGGGTCGCGCCCAGCTCGACCGCCTCGCCGCACCGGCGCAGGATCTCCTCGGTCGGGTGGGTCCAGCCCTCGGCGTGCTTCGGCGCCCGGTAGAAGGCGCAGAACTTGCAGGCCGTCACGCAGACGTTGGTGTAGTTGATGTTGCGGTCGATCAGGTAGGTCACGATGTTGTCCGGGTACCGGCGTCGGCGTACGGCGTCGGCGGCCTCGCCGAGGGCGTGGAACGGCGCCTCGGTGTAGAGCAGCAGCGCCTCCTCGGGCGTGATCCGCCCGCCGTCGGCACCGCGCTGGAGAATGTTGTCGATCTCGCGGCTCCCAGTCACAGCTCCGAGCGTACGTGCCCGACCCGGACGGTCGCCCGGATGGTGCCGCCGACCGGCCCCGATCACACTCCACGGCTCCCCCGGTCCACCCGCACCCGCATCCGGCGGTGCCGAGTTGTACGCAGCATGGGCGCAGCCAGCAGCAGGTCACCGGAGATCACCGCGGCCCGTCGGCGGGTGGTCGGCGTACTGCGCCGGCATGCCGGGATCGGGATGCTGCTCGGGGTCGGTGTGGTGCTCCGGGTGCTGTTCATGATCGCGTACCGGCCGGCGTTCTGGTTCCATGGCGACAGCGGGGTCTACCTCAACCTGGCCGGGTCGGCACTGGCACCGCACCCGACCCGCCCGCTCGGTTATCCGGTGCTGCTCAAGCTGCTCGCGCCCACCGGCACGCACCTGGCCGTGGTGGCCGTGCAGCACCTGCTCAGCCTGCTGCTCGCGCTCACCGTCTACCTCCTGCTGCAACGCCGGGGACTGTCCCGCCGGCTCTGCTGCCTCGCCGCCGCGCCGCTGCTGTTCGACTCGCTGATCCTGACCACGGGTCACTACCTGCTGCCGGACATGCTCTTCACGGCACTTTTCGCGGGCGCTGTCGTACTGCTGCTCGGGCCGGGCACCCCCGGGCACCCGGCGGTGATCGGCGCCGGCCTGCTGATCGCGGCGGCCTGGATCACCAAACCCACCGCGCTCCCGGTGGCCCTCCTGCTCGGGCTCTACCTGCTGGTCCGCCGGGTCGGCTGGCGCCGGCTGGTCGGCTACGCGCTCGGCTTCACCATTCCGTACGTCGGGCTCCTGGTCTGGATCGGTGACCGCCCCAGCGTGTACGGCAGCCAGAGCGGAACCGCCCTGTACGGACGCGCCGCGATCATCGCCGACTGTGACCGCCTCCGGTTGACCGACCGGGAACGGGTCGCCTGCCCGGACCAGCCGCTGGGCCAGCGCTGGGACCGGGCCGACGCGTTCTTCTGGCGCCGCCCGGCCCGGCTCAACGACGTCTACACCGAGGCCGGCGCGCAACGGCTGGTCGACTTCGCGGTGACGGTGGTCCGGCAGCAGCCGCTGGACTACCTGCGGATCGTGGGCAAGGAGAGCGCGGCGCACTTCGTACCCGGGCTGTACCTGGGGCCGATGAACGAGTGCCTGCGCGAGCGCCTGGTCCCGCCGGCCGCGTTCCGGGGCACGCAACGGCTGCCCGACCGCTGCCCACCCGCCCAGGGCGCCGCCAACTTCGGCGGCGGCGCGACCTGGCCCGGCGCCGCGCCGGAGGGCACGGTCCTCACCACGGGACTGCACCGGTACGGCGAGTTGCTCCGGGTCGTGCCGATCGTGCTGCTCGTCGGCGTACTGCTCACCCTGGCGGCACTGGTCGTGCGCCGCCGCCGGGTCGACGGCATCCGACCACCCGGCGTACGCGTCGACGCGCGGGTCCGGCTGGACCTGGTGCTGCTAATGCTCGCCGGACCCGGCCTGACCGTGCTCACCGTCGCCGTCGGCATGTACGAGCCCAGGTACGCCCTGCCAGCCCTGCCGCTGTCCGCGATCGCGGCGGCGCTGGCCTGGCACGGACTGACCACCCGGCCGGCGGACGCACCACCACCGGTCACCATCCCTGCCACCCGCGAGCCGGAGCGCCGCGACAGCCTGAGTTCCGCCATTTACAGCTAGCCCGCCCCGACCCTGGGGTGCGCTCGGAGCTGCTGGAGTTCCGGCGGTGCGAGTCGGGCTCAGGACGTGCCCCGGGGCAGCATGAGGACCTTGCCGGTGGCCCGGTTCTCCTCCATGTACCGGTGGGCTTCGGCGATGTCGTCCAAGCCGAAGACCCGGTCGACGTTCGGCCGGTAGACGCCGGTCTCGACATTGCGGACAACCCTTTCGAGTACGGCCGCCCCCGCCTTGCCCCTGGCGTCGTTGCTGTGGAAGGCCGTGAGCCGGGTTCCGGAGGGGATCATCGCGATCGGCTCGAAGTCCCGGATCAGCCATCCGCTGAGGGAGCCCGCCACGCAGACGGTCCCGCCCCGGCGGACCAGACGCAGTGAGTCGACAACCGTGCTCGCCCCGACGAGATCCAGCACGTGGCTCGGCCCGTCGGCCCACGGGATGTCCAGCGACCCGCCGTCGTCGAGGAGAACGTGGTCGACGCCCGCCGCGCTCAACGCGCGTTCCTTCTCGGGCCGGCGGGTCGTCGCCGCGACCTCGACGCCGTGGCCGCGCGCGATCGACGCGGCGGCCATGCCCACCGACGAGGTACCGCCACGGATCAGCAGCCGTTCACCCGGGCGGATCCCCAGCGCGTCGATGGCGCCCTGCGCGGTCAGGTACGTCTCCGGCAGCGCCGCCAGCGTCTCCCAGGGCAGCGTGGTGGTCACCGGCATGAGCAGCTCGTTGGGCAGCAACGCGTACTCGGCGTAACCGCCGTCGAACTCCCGGCCCATCTCGCCCATCACCGCCGCGACGGTCGTGCCCTCCGGCAGCGCGGGATCGGTCGAGGCCGCCACCACGCCCACGCATTCGATCCCCAGCACCCGTGGGAACCGCACGCTCGGCGAGTGCCCCTGACGGGTACGCAACTCCGAACGGTTGAGGCCCGCGCCCATCACCCGGACCAGGGTCCAACCCTCCCGTACCGCCGGCACCGGCAGCTCACGAATCTCCAGGACCTCGGGGCCGCCGGCCCGTACGCAGACCGCTGCTCGCATCGTCGTTCTCATGCCCTGAACTGTCGTCATCGGGGCGTACGGCCGTCCACCGGTACAATGCCAAACTATGCCCGTAGCACGCCAATCCCGGATCTGGCCGTCCGGCGGGGTGCACCTCTGGCCCACGGGCGGGACCAGCCCGGCACACTCCCACCCAAGCGGACACCTGGTGTACGCGGCCAGCGGCGTCCTGTCCGTGCACACCGAGCGGGGCACCTGGATCGTTCCGGCCAACCGGGTCGCCTGGATCCCGGCCGGGTCCACGCACCACCACCGCGCGCACGGTGAGACCGACATGCGGATCGTCTTCCTGCCGCCCTCGCTCACCCGGCTGGCGCCCGCGCATCCGGCGGTGCTGCTCACCTCCGGCCTCGCCCGCGAGGTCCTGCTCACCCTCACCGGCACCCGGCAGCTCGACCGTGGCGCCCGCGCCCGCCTGCACCGGGTCCTGGTCGACGAGCTCCGCGAGGCGCACGAGCAGCCCACCCACCTGCCCGAGCCGCACGACGACCGGTTGCGAGCCATCGCTCGCATCCTGGACGACAACCCCGCCGACACCAGCCCGCTGGCCGCACTCGGCCAGCAGGTCGGAGCCGGCGCCCGTACGCTCAGCCGCCTCTTCCACGACGAGTTGGGAATGACGTTCTACGAGTGGCGCACCCAGCTACGCATCTGTCACGCGCTCGTCCTGCTCGCCGAGGGCCACGACACGACGCGCGTCGCCCACGCCTGCGGATGGGCCAACCCGAGCAGCTTCATCGCCGCCTTCACCGCGATCGTCGGTACCACCCCCGGCCGGCACCGCGCCGGGGCGTCGACACTTTCACCGGGTCGCTGAGCAGCCGGGGCCGGTCAGTTACGTAGAGCCGGCCCGCGTGCCGGTCGCGTCGGCGCGCTCACGCAGCCGACGGTGACGAGCCACCTCAACGCGGCAGGACGGCTCGCAGGGCGACGTCCACGGAGGCCTGGAGTTCCTCGCGGCTGGCACCGGCGGCGGCGTGGACGGCGTGGCCCTCGCTGAGCGCCATCACGAATCTCGCCAGCGACCGGGCCTCGACACCGTCCGGGAGGTCCCCTTCCCGCGCCGCCCGGGACAGCCGTTCCACCAGCGCGGACTCGGTAGCGGCCCGGCCGGTGGCCAGGACCTCGGAGATCCGGGCGTTCTCGGGTGAGCAGGCCAGGCCACCCTGTACGGAGAGGCAACCGGCGGGGTGATCGTCGGCGGTGAGGCCGTCCGCACTGGAGCGCAGGAACGCCTCGATGGCGGCGTACGCCGTGGGTTGTTCCATCGCCGCGCGGGCCTTGGCCACCTGGGTCTCGTGGTAGCGGTCGAAGGCGCGCCGGAACAGTTGTTCCTTGCTGCCGAAGGTGGAGTAAAGGCTGGGCCGGTTTATGCCCATCGCTCCGGTGAGGGCGCTCAGCGACGCACCCTCGTAGCCGTGCCGCCAGAAGACCTCCGCGGCCCGATCGAGGACCGTCTCCTCGTCGAAAGCCCGAGGTCGACCGGGGGTGTGCGTCTCAGTGCCCATGAACCCAGCCTACCGCTCGGTACAAATCGTGACCCGGCCCACCTACCGAACGGTACAAAATCTGTTACGGTGGCCGTGCAACCGATCGGTACAAAAACTGACCGGGCCCGGCCCGGCCGCATACCTGGGGAGACGCATGACCGTCACACTCATCACCGGCGCCAACAAGGGCCTCGGTTACGAGACCGCCAAGCAGCTTCTCGAACTGGGCCACACCGTCTACGTCGGCGCACGCGACGTCGAGCGGGGCGAGAAGGCCGCCGCGACGCTGGGCGCACGATTCGTGCAGCTCGACGTGACCGACGACGCGTCGGTACGCGACGCGCTGGCCACCATCGAATCGGCCGAGGGTCGACTCGACGTCCTGGTGAACAACGCGGGCATCCTCGGAGTCGGAACCGTCGACGGACCGACGGCCCTGCGGGTGTTCGACACCAACGTGGTGGGGATCGTCCGCGTCACGGAGGCGGCACTGCCCCTGCTGCGGAAGTCCTCGAATCCCACGGTGGTCACCGTGTCGAGCAGCATGGGATCTTTCTGGGCGGTGACGAATCCGGACCGGCCGGAGTTCAACCTGTCGGCCACGCTCTACTCGGCGTCGAAGTCGGCAGCCACCATGCTCACCGTCCAGTACGCCAAGTCCCAGCCGGGTATCAAGTTCAACGCGATCGAGCCCGGCTACACCGCCACCGACATGATGGCCGCCATCGGGGGCGGACGGCCACCGGCGGAAAGCGCCAAGACCATCGTGCAGTTGGCCGCGCTCGGCGCGGACGGCCCGACGGGAACCTTCCAGGACGAACTCGGGACGTTGGGCTGGTAGACGAATGACCGACGACCATCTGCGGAACTGGTACCTGCGCTACATCGCGGCACTCAACGCCCACGAGTTCGACGGCATGGACGAGTTCATCAGTGACCGGGTCCTACTGAACGGCGAGCCCGGCAACCGGGACGACGTCCTCGCGGTGCAGAAGCAGGACGTGGAAGCCGTTCCGGACCTTCACTGGGAGGTCAAGGAGCTGCTGTCCGACCGCGACCGACTCGCCGTACGCGTGATCAACACCGGGACTCCGGTGAAGGAGTGGCTCGGCGTCCCTCCGTCCGGGGCCTCGTTCGAGATCGTCGAGTACGCCATCTACAAGGTCAGCGACGGCCGGTTCGTACAGATGACGGCCCTGCACGACTCCGCCGAACTACTCCGGCAACTCACCACCTGAGATCACGATCCATGGCCGGCCTCCAGAGACCAGCCCGAACGCCCCCCCGGAGCGGTCGCGGTGGCTGTACACAGGCGAGCGGATCCGTGGTCCGGTGTTGTGCTCACCGCTGTGGCGTTCCACTGCCCCTATGGGGGCAGCAGATCGCCGCAGCCACGGGCGGATCTGTCAGCGGATGAGGATTTCGACGGGAGAACCTCGCCAAGCACAGCACCGATCGCGCCCGGCCCGACGAAGTATCGAGCCGGACGCGTCGAGGGAGCTATGCCACGAAGCGAGAACGGCGTCGGCGTCCGATCAGGTAGCCCGCGCCGCCGAGGAGCAGAATCGCACCGCCAATGCCGGCCACGGTCGCTGCGTCGGCACCGGTCACGGGCAGCCCACCGCCCTCGCCGCCGGGAGCGCCCGGGCTGGCGGAGGAAGCAGGGGTCGATGCAACGCTCGTCGTGGCGCTGGGCGTGGCGCTCGGTGTCGGTGTGGGCTGAGACGTCGGTGTCGGTGTCGGCTGAGACGCGCAGTCGGCCGCACGTGCGGCGTACAGGCCGTCGTTCAGGTAAGCCAGGTAGGTATCGATGGTCCCGTTCTTGAGCACCGTCTGCGTGGCCGCCTCCACGTTGGCACCAGCGCCCGTCAACGTCCGGACCACATTGATCCGCAGATCAGTTGACCAGGCGTTCTGCATGCCCGTCTTGAGGAACGCGCGGAGATCATCCGGGGTTCCCTTCAGCCGCTCCTGTATTGCGGGAGGCAGAACGATCAACGAGTCGGCCATTGCTGCGGCCAGGATATCGGCGGTCAACACCCGCACCTGTAGATCGGTGGCGGTGTCCAGGTCGATGGTGACAAGCTCGCGGATATCCTTGTACACCTTGCGCTCGACCGTTTGGCAGGCCTCGTTCAGCCCGGGCGCCTCGGTTTGAGCCACCGCCGGTGCTGCCGGAATGAAAAAGGCCAGCGCCACCAGGACGCCAGCCGGGACCTTCCATCGCATGTAGATCTTCCTCCCCGTTACAGGCCAAAACACGGGGATACTACCGTCACCGGGCGGAAGATCAAGAAGAGATGAAAGCTCACTCGACGCGTGACCGACATGGCCCCGAACGCAGCGACGCCCCCCGCGCTGGTGCAGCCGGGGGGGCGCGTGAGGTCTGTCTGTTAGCCCTGCTTCGCCATGCCGACGAAGGCCCGCCACGCGTCGGGGGCGAAGGTCAGCGTGCCGCCGTCGCGGTTCTTCGTGTCACGGACCAGCACGCGGCCGGGAAGGTTGTCGGCAACCTCGACGCAGTCACCGCCCTGCCCGTTGCTGCGGGAGGACTTCCGCCAGCGCGGCGCATCGATCAGCTCCATGATTCCGCTGCCTCCATGATCAGTTCGAGGGACGGACGTCCGGGTAGAGCGTACTCGCGGATGGACTCCCAGATCTCCTCAAGGGCCGCCACCCGGTCCGGGTCCTCGACCACCCGGCCGTCCAGCGGATCGTCCAGGAACGCGACGGTCCGACCGTTGACGGTCGCGAGCGCCAGTGGTCCGTTGAGGCCGGGATACGCGCCCGCCGACGCCGGGACGACGGCGACGCTGACGGTCGGCAGGGCGCACGCCTGCACGATCGCGTGCAGTTGGTCGGCCATGACCTTCGGTCCGCCCACCGACCGGCGCAGCACCGCCTCGTCGAGCACCGCGAACAGCCGGCACGGCTGCTCGTCCCGGCGCAGGACCGCCGCCCGCGCGATCCTGGTCGCCACCGTGACGTCCAGGTCCGGCACGCGCGTTCCGGCGTCCCGGAGGATGGCCCGGGCGTACGCCTCGGTCTGGAGCAGACCCGGGATTGCCGCCAGTTGGAAGCTTCGGACCATCGTGGCGTACTCCTCGTAGTCCAACCATGGCCTGATCCACACTGAGTCGCCGGACGTCGCCCGCGCCTCGGACGCGGATTCCTGGAACAGTTCCCCGGAGTCGAACACGATGTCGAGCTGTCGCGCTGTGTCCGATTGCGGCACCAGTCGGTTCGTCTCGATCTTGGCGATGAGCGATGTCGACACGTTCAGCCGATCGGCAAGCTGATCCTGCGTCATTCCGGACCTGGATCGAGCGAACTTGAGGATTCTTCCCAGTCCTCCGTTGTGATTCGACATTCCCAGTCCTTCCCGGGCCCCCGTTGGGTCCGTCAGCTCTATTGCCGGTTGTTTATCTTCCGTCACTGACGGCTCTCGGTCCAGGGTGGAGAGCAGGCGCTTCCGCTCGAATCCAGTCACCGCGATAGATCAATAAGGACGGGCGGAAGCTGCGCGGGGCTGTCCCGTGGGGGACGACGGGACAGCCCCGCTTCCAGCTACCGAGGGAGTGCGAATGTTCGTCGTTCAGGTCTGGTGGGACTTCGTACTACGGTTGATCGCGCCGAGTCCGCCGCCGGAATCCACCGCACTTCCACCGCCGGTTCCGCCGTCCTGGGCGAACGAACCGACGGCCGTGCACCGGCCGTACGTAATCACGCTCGGCCAGCGACTGGGCTACGACGTCGCTCGGCGGAACGGGTACCGGCGGTGAACGCGCGGGCGCTGGTGAGCGTCGGTGACATCGTCAACGCCGAAGCCGAGGACTACTACCGGGGCGGCCAGGTCGGCGTCCGGCACGGCGATGGTGACCTGCACATCCGCGTCACACACGTTCCGATGGACGCCGCGACGTGGGCCGGCGACTGGGTGACTCTACGCGGCGTGGAGATGCCGCCTGGCCAGCCCGAACGACCCGAAGCGTGCTTCGTCGTACACGCTCGTGCCCTGCCCGGCTTCATCCCGGCGCCGCTGTCGTGATCGACCCGAAGCCGGTCGCCACCCGGCCACTACACGTCCCGTTGCGGCCGATCTGGTGCTGCCGGGTCTGCGCCCAGCCGTGGCCGTGCGCGGATGCCCGGCTGGACCTGACGCAGAGCTTCCGGCATCAACACGTGGCCCTGACGATCTACCTCGCGACCCAGTTCGTGGACGCCGTATCGGATCTCAACGTCTTCGACCCGGCCCTCGGTCCGCCCCCGGACACCCAAGCTCTCTACCAGCGCATGCTCGGGTGGGCACCCACCGGCCGCACGAAGTGATCGACGTCCTGAAGGTCACAGTCGCCCTGGCCGTTCGCGCGACCGATGCCCTCGAAGACCTGTCTCGTGAGGCGCAGCCGCCCTCTGACCAGCACGACGAATAGAAAGGAGCGCCACAGTGACCGCCCGGTCGCGTGCCCCGCCTCTCGACGGGTGACAGACTAGTCGGGTGCTTCGATGATTGGCCCTATTTAGCACGATTGGATGGCTTTCAGTGAACGAGCCGGAGCTATTGGATCTGGTCGAAAACCTGTTCCGCGCTGCCGAGCACCCCGAGATCACCGAGGTTGGGCCGATTCCCGGCAGCGACCACGCCCCGGCGGGCGTAAAAGTGATGTTCGAGAGCGGCGCAAAGGGAATGCTGCTTGTCTTTCCTCGCGGCGGCTGGCCCAAGCAGTCAAGCCAGGGCGGGGGACGCTGATGCGCGCACCCAGGCTCATCGACTTCACCTATCAGCTTCTCTCGCGCGCCAACCATCCCGACATCGCCAAGGTCGAGCTGCTGACTGACGTACCCGGAAACCAGATGTCCCCCTGCGGGGTGGTGGTCACCATGCGGGACGGCAAGGTCGTCCGTCTCAAGATCGTCCGCACCTCCGGCCCCAGCGGGGACCGTCAGAGCGAGCCAGAACACATCCCCTACCCGGATTACGAGATCCCGGAGGTTCTGTCATGGCGCGAGGTAAGTGCAGCACATGCGGAGTCGTAACCAGCGTTAACGCTGGTCAGCCAGCACCGATCCACCAGGAGAAGGGCAAGCGGAACACCTGCTCCGGCTCGGGAGCGGCGACCACAAGCTAGCCGTCCCCACACCTGACAGGCCCGCTCTGGACGTCCGTCGTCTTCCTCGCGGCGGCCCCAGAGCGGGTCTGCATGGCCCTAACATGCTCGAACGGACCGGCCGGTCAGGCGTCGTAGTCGACTACGAGGGTGTCGGTTACCGGGCTGGACTGGCAGGTTAGGACGTAGCCTCGGGCGACCTCGTCTGGTTCCAGGGCGTAGTTGCGGGCCATGGTCACCTCGCCGGTGACGACCTTCGCGCGGCAGGTCGAGCAGACGCCGCCCTTGCAGGCGTACGGGAGTTCGCCGCGTACCTTGAGGGCCGCGTCGAGCACCCGTTCGGTGCGGCCCATCCGGAACGACGACGCCCGCCCGTCGAGCATGATCGTGACGTCGGTGCCGGCGGTGTCCGCCGTGGTCTGCCTGATCGGCGCCACGGGCGGCTCGTCGACATGGAACAACTCCGCGTGTACGGCGTCGCCGGGCACCCCGCGCGCGGCGAGCACCTCGCGGGCGTCGGTGACCATTCCGTACGGGCCGCAGAGGAACCATTCGTCGATCCGCTCGGCCGGCACCAGGTGCTCCAGCAGGCGGGTCAGCCGGTCGGCGTCCACCCGGCCGGAGAGCAGTGCCGACTCGCCCGGTTCCCGGGACAGCACGTGGATCAGGTGCAGCCTCGTCGGGTAGCGGTCCTTCAGGTCTGCCAGTTCCTCGGTGAACATGACGCTGCGGGCGTTGCGGTTGCCGTACACCAGGGTGAAGGTGCTGGCCGGTTCGACGGCCAGGGCGGTCGCGACCAGGGCGAGCACCGGGGTGATGCCGGAGCCGGCGACCACCGCGCCGTAGTGGCGGGTCCGGTCCGGCCGGAATCCGGTGCTGAACTGGCCCAGCGGCGGCATCACCTCGACCGTGTCGCCGGCCCGCAGCAGCCGGCCGGCGAAGGCGGAGAACGCGCCACCGGGGATCTCCCGGACCCCGATCCGCAGCCGGCCGTGGTCGGCCAGGTCCGCCGGGGTCGAGCAGATCGAGTACGACCGGCGCACCTCCGCACCGGTCGGCTCGTCGGTACGCCGCACGGTGAGGTGCTGACCGGCCCGGAAGGCGAAGGTGTCGCGCAGTTCGGCCGGTACGGCGAAGGTGACCGCCACCGCGTCGTCGGTGAGCCGGTCCACCGCGAGCACCGGCAACGGGTGGAATACCGGCCGGCGGCGTACCGGACGGGTGATCGTCACGCTGCTCATAGTGCCTTCATCTGATCGAACGGTTCACGGCAGGCGCGGCAGCGCCAGAGCGCCTTGCAGGCGGTGGAGCCGAACCGGCTGACCTGCTCGGTGTCCACCGAGCCGCAGAGCGGGCAGCGTACGGTCAGCCGTAGTGCCACCGGGCCGGATGACCGGTCCGCCGGTCCGGGCGGGGCGATGCCGGCCTCGGCCAGTTTGGCCCGGCCGGAGTCGGAGACCCAGTCGGTGCTCCACGCGGGTGCGTACACCGTCGCGACCTCGGCGTCCGGGTAGCCGGCGGCACGCAGCGCGGCCCGGATGTCGTCGCGGATCACGTCCATCGCCGGGCAGCCGGTGTAGGTCGGGGTGATGGTGACGGTGACCCGACCGGTCTCCGGGTCCTGGTCCACGGCACGCAGGATGCCCAGTTCGTCGATGGTGACCACCCGGATCTCCGGGTCCACCACCGCCGCCACCGCGTCCCGTGCGCTGATCATCGGCCGCAGGCTCACCAACGCGCGCCGGGATGGGCGCGGTGCAGCACCTGCATCTCGGCCAGCAGGTAGGACAGGTGCTCGGTGTGCACCCCGGTCCGGCCACCGGTCGGCGCCCAGCCGTCGGCGGGGCGTACCAGGGTCGCCTCGGTGAGTACGGCGTCCACGGTGGACAGGAACGCCGGGCGCAGGGTGGCCGGGTCGACGGGCGCGTTCGGGTCGGCCGCGAACAGCTCGTGGGTGTACGCCCAGATCTCGTCCACCGCCGCCTGCATCCGCCGGTGCGACTCCTCGGTCCCGTCGCCGAGCCGAACCGTCCACAGTGAACTGTGGTCGAGGTGGTACGCCGACTCCTTCCGAGCCTTCGCACCGATGGCGGCGAGCCGTTCGTCGGCGCATCCGGCCAGCGCGGTGTAGAGCGGAAGCTGGTACGCGGAGAGGAAGAGCAGCTTCGCCATGGTCACGCCGAAGTCGCCGTTGGGCAGCTCGACCAGCAGGCAGTTGCGGTACTGCCGGTCGTCGCGCAGGTACGCCAACGCGTCCTCGTCCCGGCCGGCGCCCTCCAGCTCCCCCGCGTACGACAGCAGGAGGCGGGCGGCACCGAGCTGGTCGAGGGCGATGTTGGCCAGCGCCACGTCCTCTTCCATCTCCGGTGCGGCAGCGGCCCACTCGCCGAGCCGCTGGGCGGCGACGAGGGCGTCGTCACCGAGCCCGAGCAGGTGTTCCACGGAGGCGGTCACAGGTGGGCCACCCCGTCCGGCACCTCGTAGA
This sequence comes from Micromonospora sp. NBC_01796, assembly GCF_035917455.1. Lineage (NCBI taxonomy): Bacteria > Bacillati > Actinomycetota > Actinomycetes > Micromonosporales > Micromonosporaceae > Micromonospora > Micromonospora sp. NBC_01796. The sequence continues at coordinate 2,483,473 of NZ_CP109078.1, forward strand.
AGGTCGGGTGACGGTAGATCTTGTCCGCCGCCGGGTCGAAGAAGGCGTCCTTCTCGTCCGGGCTGGACGCGGTGATCGCGCTCGCCGGGACCACCCAGATAGAGACGCCCTCCTGCCGCCGGGTGTAGAGGTCCCGAGCGTTGCGCAGGGCCATCTCGGCGTCGGGCGCGTGCAGGCTCCCGACGTGGGTGTGCGACAGCCCGCGACGGGCTCGTACGAACACCTCCCACAGTGGCGACTGTTCGGTCACTGGGCCGGCTCCAGGGTGCGGGCGGCGGCGGTGCGCTTCGCGGCGTACGCGGTGGCGGCCTCGCGTACCCAGGCACCGTCGTTGTGCGCCTTGCGGCGGTGGTCGATCCGCTGCCGGTTGCACGGCCCGTCGCCCTTGATCACTCGCATCAGCTCCGCGTAGTCCGGCTGGGTGTAGTCGTGCGCCTGGCGCTGATCGCTCCACCGCAAGTCGGGGTCGGGCAGCCGCAGACCGAGGATGGCGGCCTGCTGTACGCACATGTCGACGAAGCGCTGGCGCAGCTCGTCGTTGGAGAAACGCTTGATCTTCCAGGCCATGGACTGGGCGGAGTGGGTCGAGTCGGTGTCCGGCGGGCCGAACATCGCCAGCGACGGGTACCACCAGCGGTCGATCGCGTCCTGCGCCATGGCCTGCTGTTCCGGGGTACCGTGGGCCAGGGTGTGCAGGATCTCGTAGCCCTGCCGCTGGTGGAACGACTCCTCCTTGCAGACCCTGATCATGGCTCGGGCGTACGGACCGTACGAACACCGGCACAGGGGGACCTGGTTGACGATCGCGGCGCCGTCGACCAGCCAGCCGATGGCACCGACGTCGGCCCAGGTGAGGGTGGGGTAGTTGAAGATCGAGCTGTACTTCTGCCGGCCTTCGAGCAGCATGTCGACCAGTTCGTCGCGGCTGATCCCGAGCGTCTCGGCGGCGGCGTAGAGGTAGAGGCCGTGTCCGGCCTCGTCCTGCACCTTGGCCAGCAGGATCGCCTTGCGCTTGAGCGAGGGTGCCCGGCTGATCCAGTTGCCCTCCGGCTGCATCCCGATGATCTCGGAGTGGGCATGCTGGGCGATCTGCCGGATCAGGGTCTTCCGGTAGGAATCGGGCATCCAGTCTCGCGGCTCGATCTTCTGGTCGGCCTCGATCACGGCGGTGAAGTAGTCGCCTAGATCACTTTCGCTGGCCCCGGCCAGGTCTACGGCGGCCCCGGGGCGCGCCTGGAGGGCCGCGGCACGCAGTGCCGCCTCGGCCGCCTCAACCTGGTCGATCAGGCCGCCGGTCGGCTCGTCGGACGCATCGGGGAAGTCATTGCCGTACACCTGTCCAGTGTTACAGCTCAGCCATGAGTAAGCCAGGGGGTGTCACAAGAAAACGGAGCGAGCACGGTGAGTAGTTGGGTGCCTACATACCGCGATAAATCGTTCCATCTTGGACAAATGATCCCCATCACAGAGCGTGAGGGGCCCGGAATGCATTGCCACATAAGGGCTTATTTCGGTTCTCTTTACGAAAACTTGATGGCTTCCTCATCTGGCACATCGAGCCTCGCCACGTAAACTTTCACGGTCGGCCCTGCCACCTCCCCCGGCAGCTCACGACGCGTCACCGCCCCGGAGCGGTCGGCCAAACAGGACAACCAGCGCAAACAATCCTAGAGCGAAGATCGACATCCCAAGCGCAGCACGCCCCGGTCCCCCCGGGCCCCGACTTTCTTGGAGCTCTTCCACCCATGCGCCCTCGCGTGATCATGGTGCTCGCCCTCGTGGCCATCGTTGCCGGCGGCGTCCTGCTGGTGCCGGCCGCGTACGCCCGGTTCGACGACACCAGCACGACCGCGACCGAATCCGCGACCGGGTCCGTGGCTGCGGCCAAGCTGGCCGCACCGCCACCGCCGACCCTCGCCGCCGGGCCGGTCTCGGTGAAGGTCGACAAGGGCTTCTTCTCCTGGGCGCTGCTCGACCGGGACACCGGGAAGATCTCCGGTGCCCCGAACCTGACCGCGACCAACACGACCGAGTCGATGATCAAGGTCTGGCTGGTCTCGGACTACCTGCGCCGGCTCGGCGACAAGCCGGCGCCGGCGGCGAAGCTGAAGCAGGCCAGCAGCGCGATCATCAACAGCGATGACACCGCCGCCGAGGCGCTGTTCCAGGCCGGTGGCGGCAAGCCGGTGATCGACCGCCTGATCGACATGTGCGGGCTGACGGACACCCAGCCGGTGATCCCGCCCGGCTACAAGACCGTCTGGTGGAGCTACACCAAGATCTCCGCCGAGGACGCGGTCCGGATGGGCGAGTGCATCAAGAACGGCACCGCCGCCGGGCCGAAGTGGACCACCTGGGTCCTGGACGAGATGACCAAGGTCCAGGGCAGCACCGCCGCCAAGGACCAGCAGCTCACCAGGGGCGGCGGGCGTTGGGGGATCATCGACGGCCTGCCCCAGGAGATCACCGACCAGGGTCCGGTCGCGATCAAGAACGGCTGGACGATGATCTTCGCGGACGGTCTGTGGCACGTGAACTGCCTGGCGGTCGCGGACAAGTGGGTGCTCGCCGTACTCCTGCGGTACCCGCAGAAGCAGGGGCTCGACTACGGCGCCGACGTCTGCTCCAGCGTGGCGACCCAGCTGGTCACCGCACAGCCGGGGGCGGCACTCAAGGTGCCCGTACCGGTGGGACAGACCACGCGCGCGGGTGGGGCGTCCTGATGGCGGGCAGTCGACGGGCCAGCCGGAGTACGGAGATCACCCCGCTGCGGATCGCGATCATCACCGGCGTACTCCTGGTCCTGGTCCTGGCCGCACTCAGGCTGCTGCCGGGGTCACCGCTGGCGGCCAACGCGGCGGCCCACTGGGGCGAGCCCAACCGGTCCGCGGCCACCGGGGAACAGGCCGATGACCAGCCGGCCAGCCGGTCGAACCGGTCGGCACCCGACCCGACGCCGACCCCGGAACTGCCGCCGCTGCCGATCGCCCCGGCCGACGTGAAGATCGACGCCAAGGGCTGGTGGGCCTGGTCGATGCAGGACACCCGGACCGGTGAGATCTCCGGCTCGGAGAACATGACCGAGACCAGCACCACCGCCTCGCTGATCAAGTCGTGGATCGGGGCGGACTTCCTACGCCGGTCCGCCGAGGCCGACAAGGAGCCGACCGACGCACAGTTGCAGCGGGTCCGGGTGATGATCCGGGACAGCGACAACAACGCCGCCGAGTCGCTCTACAACACCGTCGGCCGGGCCGCCTCGATCCAGCGCCTGATCAGCACCTGCAAGCTCACCGACAGCAGCGTGTCCAAGGACGGCGGGTGGAGCCGTACCCAGCTCTCACCGCGTGACATCACCCGGCTCGCGGCCTGCATCGGCGACGGGCGGGCCGCCGGACCGACCTGGACCAAGTGGCTCCTGGACGAGATGCGGGCGGTACGCGGGGTCGGCGACTTCGGCATCCGCAAGGCGTTCCCGGCCGCCGTGCAGAAGACGATCGCGATCAAGAACGGTTGGGTCGACCGGCAGGCCGAGCAGGAGTACCACGTGAGCTGCCTGGCCATCGGGGACGGCTGGACCATGGGCGTGATGACCAAGTACCCGATCAACCTCGGCTACACGTACGGGGCCAAGATCTGCCAGCAGGTCGCGGAACAGCTCCGCGTCGACTGAGCCCGAGCCGGGTAAGACCGGCTCAGCCGGCGAAGAAGGCCGGGCCGTCCGGCGGCAGGAGCGGGGTGGCGCCGATCCCGGCCGCCCGCCGGGCGAACTCCCGCAGGCCGCCGACCTGGCGTTCGCCGAGGGAGAAGTCGAGCACCCGGAAGTACGACGCCAGGGTCGCCGCGTCGAACGACTCCCACCGGGCCGCCGCCTCGGCCACCTCGTCCAGTTCGGACAGGCAGAGGTCGCGGGAACGCAGGAACGCCTGGTGTACGTCCTTGACCAGTCCAGGATGGGCGGCGGCGAAGTCGCGCCGTACCGCCCAGACGGCGAACACCATCGGCAGGCCGGTCCAGTCCCGCCACGCCTGCCCGAGGTCGGTGACCTCCAGCCCCCGCCCCGGTGCCTCGTACAGCGCGCGGAGCGCGACGTCGCCGATCAAAACCCCGGCATCGGCTTCGAGCAGCATCTGGGTCAGGTCCGGCGGGCAGGTGAAGTAGTCGGGGCGTACGCCGTACCGGTCGGCGAGCAGCATCTGGGCGAGCAGGACGCCCGTACGCGAGGTCGAGCCGAGGGCCACCCTCGCCCCGTCGAGATCGGCGAGCGGTCGGGTGGAGACCACGTTCACCGAGAGCACCGGTCCGTCGCTGCCGACCGCGAGGTCCGGCAGGAGCAGCAGCTCGTCGGCGTGCCGCAGGTATTCGACCAGCGTGATCGGGCCGATGTCGAGGTCACCGGCGACCAGGGCGGCGCTGAGTCGCTCCGGCGAGTCCTTGTGCAGGTCGACGTCGAGCAGGGCGCCGGACCGCATCAGCCCCCAGTAGATCGGCAGACAGTTGAGGAACTGGATGTGCCCGACCCGTGGCCTCTGAAGATCACCCATGATTTCCACCGTATCCGGCGCTTCGGACACCCGCTCAACCAGTCACCGAAGAAGTGGCCAACCCCGCACCGGTTCCGTCGGCCGGAGCCGCGACGGCGACCCGCTTCCGCTCCCGACGGGTGATCCGGGCCACCGGTACGGCCAGCCCCAGCACCACCGCCAGCCCGACCAGCCCGAGGCCGGCGACCAGCGGCCGGATCGGCACCCGGTCGGCGAGCAGACCACCGGCGAGGTAACCGGCCATGCTGGCTCCCTGGATGACGCCGCCCAGGGTGGCGAAGGCGCGCCCGAGCACCGCCTCGGGGACCCGGTTGCCCATCACCACTCCGGCGAAGACGTTCTCCCCGCCGTTGAAGGCGCCGCCGATCACCCAGAGCGGGATCAGCCAGATGACCGTACCGACCACGGCGGCGACCGGCAGGATCAGGCAGGTCGCGCCGAGCAGGACCAGGATCCCGACGACAAGCGCGGCATCGTCGCGGGTGCGTCGGGCCAGCCGGGCACAGAGCCAGGCGCCGGCCAGGAGCCCCACCATCCAGGCCGCCTCGACCACGCCGTACATGGTTTCCGAGGCGGCGAGGGTCTCGCGTACGAAGAAGACCGCGACCACGTTGATCGCGCCGACCACGCCGATCACGGCGGCGACCGAGACGACCATCGCCCGCAGCAGCGGGTCCCGCCAGAGCGACCAGGTCGCCGCCCCGCCGACCGCCGGGGATGCGGCCGGGTCCGTCGGGGTCGCGGCCCGACCACCCCGACGGGTACGCAGCAGCAGTCCCGCCGCCACCAGGGCGCCGTAGCTGGCCGCGTCGATCAGCAGCGGGACGGTGGTGCCGAACTGCCCGACCAGGAGGCCGGCGAGGGCCGGGCCGACGAGAGCGCCGACGGTGCCGGCGGTCTGGCTGATCGCGCCGGCCCGGGGCAGGTCCTCGCGCCCGACCATGGCGGGGATGAGCGCGGAGAGGACGGGTTGGCTGACCGCCAGCCCGCAGGAGAGCAGGAAGACCAGCCCGATGACCACCATCGGCTCGCTGACCAGGGCGAGCGCGACACAGACGGCGGCCTGACCGGCCCCTGCGGTGATGAGCAGCGTACGGCTGTCCACCCGGTCGGCGAGCCGGCCGGCGACCGGGGCGAGCAGGACCAGCGGGAGGGTCGAGGCGAGCAGGAGTGCGGCGACGGCGACCCCACCGGCCCCGGCCGACTGGAGGGTGAGGACCAGGGTGGTGGCGGCGAGGAAGTCACCGCAGATCGTGACGCCCTTCGCGGTGGCGGCGATGTACACGTCCCGCCAGACGGTGGTGCGTACGACGGGAGGACGCACCGTGGCAGACGTGAAAGACATACTTCGAAAATAATCCTTCACATCTGTTCGGCGCAAGGCCCGGACCGGGCCGACCTCGGGTCACTCCACCGGCAGCGTCCAGTAGTTGACGCGTACCACCCGGGCATCCGCCGGTGGGTCCGCCTGCCGGTTCCGCCGCTTGTACGGCTCCAGCAGGTCCATCACGGCCGCGTTCAGCCGGCTCAACTCCTCCGCGTCGAGCAGCAGCGTCGTCCCGTTGAGTACGGCGGCGTCGTACCACTCCTTCGGCTCGTCGTGCGCCCTGCGCATCCAGTCGCGCGCCCGCTCGACGTCCCGGTCCAGGTAGACGTCGACCAGCGACTGCGCGGCCTCCCGTGCCTCCGGCGGGGCATCCTGCCCGGCGTCGACCGCGAATGACGCCTGCACCGCCCGCCAGCGCCGCTCCCGCGCGTCCCCTCGACTCGGCGCCTGCTCGACCAGGCCGGTCTTGGCCAGCTCCCGCAGGTGGTAACTGGTCGCGCTCGGGGACAAACCGGCCACCTCGGCAACCTCGGTCGCGGTGACCGACTCTCCGGTAGATCCGAGATGCTCCATGATCGACAACCGGGCCGGATGGGCCAGCGCCCGCATCACCTTCGGGTCGCTGACCGTGGCCCACCGCCGCCCGGAAGTCTGCTCGCTCATCCCGCCATGATCCCGCCCCCGCCGTGGCCAGCGCTAATCCGCCCGCAGCGAGCAGTTGCCCCAGGCACGGACCGGGCCACCGGTACGACCCGCCGGGTCGTGGGTGCCACCGGATTCACCGCACAAGCCGCTAAAGTCTTTTGCGCAAGACTTTAGCAAGGAGGACCGGTGGGCGGATCAGAGCTGAAGCGCCTGGTGGCACTGCTACGCCAGGCCGGCACCGACCTCGAGGATGTTGAGGTGAAGGCGGGCAGCGGCGGCCTACCGAAGTCGGTACGGGACACCTTGAGCGCCTTCAGCAACGGTCGCGGTGGCACCCTCATCCTCGGTCTGGAAGAGGAGCACGCCTTCCGCCCCGCACCCGGTTTCAACGCCTCACGCATCCGCGATGCGCTCGCGGCCGCCTGCAACGACGATCTGCACCCACCTGTACGCGCGGAAATCGAGATCGTCGAATTCGAAGACACGCTGGTCGTAGTCGCCGAAGTCGGCGAGCTGGATCCCCGTTTCAAACCGTGTTACGTGGCCGCCCGAGGCGAGTACAACGGGTCCTTCACGCGTGGCGGCGACGGCGACAGGCGACTCACCGACTTCGAGATCCATCTGCTACACACCAATCGGGGCCAGCCCGATGACGACCGCCGACCGGTGTCCGATGCGACAATGGCAGATCTCGATCCGTTGGAAAGCCAGTTATTGGTCGCCCGGGTCCGCCAGCGGCAGCCCAGAGCATTCGCCGGACTGTCCGAGGAGCAGATACTGCGGCGACTCAACGTCATCGCAGACGACACGGAGGGTGTCACCCGCCCCACGCTGGGCGGCCTGCTGTCACTGGGCGCCTATCCGCAACAGTTCTTTCCTCAGCTGAACGTTACATTCGTCGCCTATCCCGGGGTTTCGGCCCAGGACATTCCTACGAATGGTCCCCGCTTCCTGGACAACCGCTCGTTCGACGGCCCGATCCCGGCGATCGTGGACGAGACCGTCAGCGCGATCCTCCGGAACACGTCGGTACGCTCCTTCGTCGACGGCAGGGGTCGGGCAGACGTCTACGACTATCCCGCAGAGGTGGTTCGCGAGGCTGTCGCAAATGCGCTCCTGCACCGCGACTATTCACCGTACTCGCGAGGAACCCCCGTACAAATCACGCTGTACGTCGACCGTCTGGTGGTCGCCAATCCGGGTGGACTGTTCGGCGCGATAACGGAGGACGACCTTGGCGGCGAGGGCGTGACATCGACGCGCAATCCCGTTCTGGCGAAACTACTCCAGGACGTGCGACTGCCCGAGACCGGACGAATGGTGTGCGAGAATCGGGCAAGTGGCATTCCGACCATGTTGCGTGAGCTGCGACGTGCCGGCTCACCTCTGCCCGAGTTCCACAGTCGGATAACGCGCTTCAAGGTGATCATGCCGAGGCACGCTCTGCTCGACGACGAGACGATGGCCTGGTTGACGGGGTTGGGACAGGTAGGACTCAGCTCTACACAGCACCTGGCGCTCGCCGAAATGCGCGCCGGCCGTACGGTCACAAATGGCACGATGCGAAATCTTGGCCTCGAAGCCCACCGCGCCACCAGTGAACTGTCAGATCTGGTGAACCGTGGCATTGTGGTACGTGTCGGCGAACGCCGCCACGCCCGTTACCTGCTCGCCCCGGAGACCGCCACACCGCCACCGGCTTTGCTTGCGGAACCTGCCACCGGGAGCAGCGCGGAAGATCTGGTCTCGCGGGCTCTCGCCGACGGGTCCGAGTTGAGCCGTCGGGATCTCGAGGAACGCACCGGGCTCAGCTACATGAAAGTGCTGCGCGCCCTCAAGACTCTGGAGGCGACAGGGCAGATCACACCCACGGCACCCGCTCGATCTCCCATGCGCAGGTACCGGCGCACCTCCTCGGCAGGATGACGGATCGGGCGACGACGGCCGCCCACCGACCGCGCGGATCCGTCGTCAACGTATTTCGGTGGAAGTACCCGGCGAGGGTGCGTACCGTGGTTGGGCTGACGGCCGAGGTGAACATGCACCGCAGCGGACGTCTTCGCGCTGGGTGACGGCCATCCGAACCCGGATACGCGAGCGAGCAGCAGACGATTTCGAGGAAGTCAGCATGCCCGCACCCGACCTGGACACCGACCTCACCGGCGAACGCGCCCATCTGGACGCCTCCCGTGCCGCGCTGCACCGGATGCGCCGCCGCGCCGAGGCCCTCTTCAGCACCGGCGAGAACGTCGCCGGTGACTCGTACACCGCCGAGATGCTCGGCCGCACCCTCTCCCGGCGGGTCGCCGAACTCGCCGACGACCCGACCACCCCGCTCTTCTTCGGCCGGCTCACCTTTCCCGAGGTCGACTACCACATCGGCCGCCGGCACGTCACCGACGACCTCGGCGAGCCCATGGTGCTCGACTGGCGGGCCCCGGTCTCCCGGTCGTTCTACCGGGCCAGCGTGCGCGACCCGCAGGGCGTCAACGTCCGCCGCCGGTTCGGGTTCAGTTCGGGTCTGCTGACCAGCTTCGAGGACGAGCACCTGGACCGGGGCGAGGAACTCGGTACCGCCTCCCGGATCCTCACCTCCGAGATCGAACGGCCCCGCGTCGGCCCGATGCGCGACATCGTCGCCACCATCCAGCCCGAGCAGGACGAGCTGGTCCGGGCCGATCTGGAGACGTCGATCTGCGTGCAGGGGGCGCCCGGCACCGGCAAGACCGCGGTCGGGCTGCACCGGGCCGCGTACCTGCTCTATCTGCACCGGGAACGGCTGCGCCGCTCCGGCGTACTGATCGTCGGGCCGAACCGGGCGTTCCTGTCGTACATCGCCGCCGTACTCCCGGCCCTGGGTGAGGTCGAGGTCGCGCAGGCCACGGTCGAGGACCTGGTCACCGCGTCCTCCGTCCGGCCGGAGAGCGCCGACCGGCCCAGGACCATTCCGGTACGCGGCACCGACGCCCCGGCCACCGCCGAGATCAAACACGACGTACGGATGGCCGAGGTGTTGCGCCGCGCGGTGGAGGCCCACATCCGCGAGCCGGAGCAGCCGATCACCGTCTCCGACGGCTCGTTCCGCTGGCGGATCGGGCGCGAGGTGCTGCGCCGGATCGTCGACGAGGTCCGCCGCGAGGGACTCCCGTACGGCACCGGCCGGGAACGGGTCCGGGCCCGGGTCGTCGGCCTGCTGCAACTCCAGTCCGAGGCGCGGGGCGAGTCGCCGACCGACGCCTGGCTGCGTCGGATGGGCAAGATCCAGCCGGTCACCGAGTTCCTCGACGCGGCCTGGCCGGCGCTCACCCCGGACGGGCTGGTGTACCACCTGCTCAGCGACCCCGTGGCGCTCGCCACCGCCGCCGAGGACCTGCTCACCGACGCCGAGCAGGCGCTGCTGCTCTGGGCGAAGCCCCCAAGGACGGCCAGGGCGGCGAAGTGGAGCACCGCCGACACGGTCCTGATCGACGAGGCGGCCGGGCTGATCGAACGGGTGACGAGCTTCGGGCACGTGGTGGTCGACGAGGCCCAGGATCTCTCCCCGATGCAGTGCCGGGCCATCGCCCGGCGCAGTGTGCACGGGTCGATCACCCTGCTCGGCGACCTCGCCCAGGGCACCGCGCCGTGGGCGGCCACCGACTGGCGGGAGTCCCTGGCCCACCTCGGCAAGCCGGACGCGGCCGTGGTGCCGCTGACCATCGGGTTCCGGGTACCCGCCGCGGTGGTCGCGTTCGCCAACCAGCTCCTGCCGGCGCTCGCGGTCGACGTACCCCCGGCCGAGTCACTGCGCCGCGACGGCTCGCTCGACCTGCGTACGGTCACCGACCTGGACGCCGCGACGGTGACCGAGGTACGGGCGGCGCTGGTCTACGAGGGCTCGGTGGCGGTGATCGCCGCGGACGCCGCGATCGAACGGCTGACCGCCGCCCTCACCGGCGCCGGCATCGCCACCTCGACCGCCGACGACGTCGAGGCACCGGAGCGGGTCACCGTCGTCCCGGCCAGCCTGGTCAAGGGCCTGGAGTACGACCACGTCATCGTCGTCGAGCCGGCCGAGATCGTGGCCGCCGAGCCACGGGGGCTGCACCGGCTCTACGTGGTGCTGACCCGCGCCGTGTCCCGCCTGGCGGTGCTGCACCACGAACCGTTGCCCGCCCCGCTGTAGGGTGCGCGCACGGCAGGCCCGGGTCAGCCGCGATGCCGCAGGTAGCGCAGCCCCTTCCTGAGGTACGCCCGCGGGTTGGTGTCCAGGTGCCGGCCCCAGTCCGGGTCGGCTTCGCCCCGCAGCCAGGCGTACGCGGCGAGCGCGTACCCGAACATCGGCTCGGTCAGGTACCCGGTACGCCGTGCTCGCCAGCCGCCGCCGTGGGCCGTGAAGTCGAACGCGGCGTTGGCACTGAACACGCCGTAGCCGAAGAAGACGGTGAGCAGGTCGGTGAGGGGTTCCGAGTCCCGCCGCTCCGGGGCGATCCGCTGCTCACCGAGGAGGAGTACGTGACCCAGCTCGTGGGCGACGGTCGCGACCAACGACATCGGGTTGGCCGCCTCGGCGCTGTTGATCGAGATGATGGCCCGGTCGCCACGGGGCTGGTAGTGGCCTGCCGCGCCGGCCCACGAACCGGCGAACGACGGCAGGCTGGCCAGCAGGTCGGCGTCGACGCCGTCGTCGAAGAACTCGACCTCCAGCCGGGCGGGGTCGACACCGAGCCGGCGGCAGAGCAACCCGACCACCCGGTGTACGTCGGCCTCGGTCCCGGTGTAGGTGTCGGGGAAGAACTCCGGGGTGGGGAGCACGACCGGGCGGCGCAGGACCTCGTTGCCGAACTCGCCGACCAGCCAGTCGAGCGAGTCCTCGATCCACTGTTGCTCGTCGGAGGTGACCGGGCACCCGGCCGCGAACCACCTCATGACACGTCACCCGACAACCGGACAAGAAACCCCGAACGCATCGACCGCCTCCGATCTGACTCGCTCCGACAAGTGTGCTCCCCCACCACAACCCGCCGCTCCCGCTCCCGCTCCCGCCTGCGGCGGGATCGGAGGCAGCTCTTGTAGAGAAAGAGGCCGTATTCCGCCCCGGCAAGCCCCTTTTTCTCTACAAGAGGGCGGATCTTGAGGGAGGGAGGGAGGTGAGGGGGTTCTCATCGGGGGTTCAGACGGGGCTCATCGGGGGGCGGGAGGCTGCGGGGGACCGACAAGAGGCAGCCGCGCCGTACCAGTTGCGCCGTCGCGGCCCGTACCGAGCGAGGTTGCCGTGACCGTCTCCCTGTCCGCTCCACTCCTGGTCGCACTGCTGGCGGCGGCGACCGCAGCGACCGGTGCCGACCGGCCGTTGCGCCGCCGCTTCCGCCGACCCCGACTGATCCAGGTGCTCGCGGTCGGCGCCGCGCTGGTCCTGGTGCCCGCCAACGCCGCGTACGGTCTGGCGAGTGAGTCCGGGCCCGACCGGCCGGCGGGCGGGACCGCCACCGGCGTCCAGTTGGCCAGCCTGGTTGTCCTCTGTGGTCTCGCCGGGCTCTGCGGCGTGCTCCGGATCGCCCCGGCGCCGACGCGGCTGCCCCGGCGGGTGCTTGCCATCGGCGCCCATCCGGACGACCTCGAACTCGCCTGCGGCGGCACCCTGCTGCGGCTGGTCGACTCCGGGCACGAGGTGCACGTCCTGGTGATGAGCCACGGCGGGCGCGGGGGCGACGGTGACGTACGGGCCGGCGAGGCCGAGTCGGCCGGGCGGTTCCTCGGTGCCAGCGGGATCGAGGTGCTCGACCTCCCCGACACCCGACTCGCCCGGCACGAGAACGAGATGGCGGAGGCGATCGAGCGGACGATCCGCCGCCACCGGCCGGATCTGGTTTTCACCCACTCCGGGAACGACCAGCACCAGGACCATCGGGCGGTGCACCTGGCCACGCTCCGGGCGGCCCGCCAGCACCCGGCCGTGCTCTGTTACGAGAGCCCGTCGGTCACCGCGGAGTTCCGGCCGAGCGTTTTCGTCGACATCTCCGACCAGCTCGACGCCAAGGTCTGCGCGGTAGCCACCCATCACGACCAGCGGGCCAAGCCGTACGTCGGTGAACGGCAGGTACGCGGCCTGGCGGCGTTCCGGGGCGGCCAGGCCCGGGTGCCGGTGGCCGAGGCCTTCGAGCCGGTACGGATGTCCGTGCCGCTGGTCGAGGAGCACTGATGCCCCGCCTGCTGGTGACCGGCGCGGCCGGACCCGCCGGCCGGGCGCTGCTGCACGCGCTCGCGATGCGTGCGGTGCCGGCGATCGGCGTCGACATGGCCCCGGCCGACGGGCGAGCGCCCGGTGGCCCCGGACCGGACGGAATCGAGCGGGTGCCCGCCGCTACCGACGGATCGTTCCTGCCGGAGCTGCTGACTGTCGCGCACCACCACGGCGTCGACCTGATCGTGCCCACGGTGACCGAGGAACTGCCGGTGCTGGCTCCGCTCGCGGCCCGGTCGACCCGACCGGCGGTGCTGCTGAGCCCACCGTCGGCAGTGGCGATCGCCGACGACAAGTGGAGGACCGTCCAGGTGCTGGCGGCGGCCGGGGTGGCCGTACCCCGTTCGGTGCTGCCGGGGGTGCTCAGCCCACAGGCGCTGCGCGGGTACCTCGGTTGGCCGTACCTGAGCAAGCCGCGCCGGGGGCGGGGTGGGCGCGGCGTCCGCGTGCACGACCGCACCGGGACGCCGCCGCCGGATCCGGGGGACCTGTTGCAGGAGTTCATTCCCGGTACGGAGTACGCCGTCGACGTCTTCGCCGACCGGCTCGGCCGGGTGGAGGCGATTGTGGTGCTCCGCAAGACCACGCTCGCCCAGGGACGGGTCGGCAACGCGGTACGGGTGGTCCGGGACAACCCGTCCGATGTGGCCGACCTGGCCCGAGCGGCGGTACGGGCGATCGGGGTGACCGGTCCGGCCGACCTCGACATCCGGCGCCGGCGGGACGGGACCCCGGTGGTCCTGGAGGTCAACGCCCGGTTCGGTGCGCACAGCGGGCAGGCGCCGGAGTTGCTCGACGCCCTGCTGGCCGGGTACGGGGTCGGGTTCCGGGCCGGGGCCACCACGTGATCGACCTGGTCTCCGGCGTGATCGTGCTGCTCACCGTGCCGTTGCTGCTGATCGGGGTGCTGGAGCTGGCCTACTACCCGGTGGCCGTGCTCGCCGAGGTGCGTCGTCGCCACCAGCCGGTCTTCGAGAGCGTGCTCCCGCTGGTGTCGGTGATCGTGCCGGCGTACAACGAGGAACGGGTACTGGCCAGTTGCGTCGAGTCGATCATCGCCACCCGGTACCCGCGCAAGGAGATCATTCTGGTGGACGACGGCTCGACCGACCGTACGCTCGCGGTGATGCGCCAGTTCGCGTACCACCCGGACGTGATGGTGTTGACCCAGCGCAACGGCGGCAAGGCCGCCGCCCTCAACACCGGTATCCGGCTGGCCCGGGGCGAGATCTGCTGTTTCGTCGACGCCGACGGGGTGTTCACCGCGGACACGATCAGCCAACTGCTGCTCGGCTTCGACAGCGCCACGGTCGGCGGGGTCTGCGGCAACGACGAGCCGGTGAACCTCGACCGGCACCAGACCCGGCTGCTGGCCCTGCTCACCCACGCCACCGCCCTGGTCCGGCGGGCGCTGGCGCAGGTCGGCTGCCTGACCATCGTCTCCGGCAACTGTGGCGCGTTCCGCCGCCGGGTGGTGCAGGAGGTCGGTGGTTTCGAGACCGGGACGCTCGGCGAGGACCTGGAACTGACCTGGCGGGTACGCGCCGCCGGTTACCGGATCAACTTCCAGCCCCGGGCGATGGTCTACGCCGAGGTGCCGTCGACGGTCTCCGGACTGTGGCGGCAGCGGATCCGGTGGACCCGTGGACTGGTGCAGACCGCCCGACGCCACCGCGACCTGGTCGGCAGTAGGCGACACGGCCGGCTCGGCTGGTACCTGGTCTACAACCTGGTCACCATGCTCGCCGTGCCACCGGTCCAGTTGCTGACGCTCGGGTTGGTGCTGCTGCTGGCCGCCACCGGGCAGCTGCCGAGCGCGCCGACCGTACCGGCACTGGTGTTGTGGATCGGGCTCGGCGCGGCGGCGGCGCACACCCTGGTGGCGATCGCCCTCGACCGGGCCTGGCGGGACCTGCGACTGCTCTACATCCTGCCGGCCGCCGCGATCTTCTCGGTGTTCAGCAGCGTGGTGACCGTACGGGCGCTGTGGTTGGAGGCCCGAGGGGCGCCGATGCGCTGGAACAAGCTCGACCGGACCGGCGTACGGAGCCGGTCCGTGGCGGGTTGATCATTCGGGTACGGTGCTGCGGTGGCGAGGCGGTAGCGCAGAGGTCGTCGCACCTTCTAGCCAAGAAGGGGGACGTCGGTTCGAATCCGACCCACCTCGCCACCCCGGAACGAGGAGCGCGATGCCGCCCGAGGACGCCGATCGGTCATTCCCCGCCGACCACGCGGCCAGTTGGCGACGGATACGCCGCTACGCGGTCCCGCGCTCGATGATCGAGGAAGCCACCCGGTGCCGCCTCGACGGCGATTGGCGGGCGGCATGTGCGGCGGCGAACGTGGACGTCGAACTCGACCTGCCGGCGCTCACCGTGTCGTACGGCAGCACGGTGGCGGCGGCGATCGAGGAGGATCTGCCCCAACTCGTGCCGGACCTGGTCCGCTGGCACCTGCCCCGGGTCCTGTACGGGGGCAGCACCATCGCCCCGCACCAGGTTGTCCTGCTGGCCGCGTACCCGCCGGAGCCGGGGCGGAGCCGGAAGCTGCCGTACCTGCATCTGCGGTTGCCGGACTCGCCGCACGGTTCCCAGCGGTTGACCCTGACGGTCGGTCCGGTCGACCGGACCGCACGGATCGGCCGGTACGGCCCGACCGTCGCACACCTGATCCAGGACTGGACCGGTGCCCGCCACCTGTGGCACGCCGGCCACACCGACGAGTTGCGCGAGCGGGTCGGCGGGGACGTACGGGTCCCGTTCTTCCGGTCCGACGGCACTCCCGTAGACGAGACGGCGATCCTCGACAGTGGACCGGGCGAGGGTCCAGCGGCGTTCACCGAGTACGTCACCGCCCTACACGAACGTGGCCGGGTGGTCGAGGCCCTTGCCGCCGCCGGCATCGACCTGGAGCCGGGTGAACCGGGCAGGCCCGGCTACCGGTACGCCCGGGATCCGCTCGGCCGGCTGGCCCGGCTTCCGGTGGCGCTGACCCGGCTCCGGCCCGAGGCCGACCGGCTCGCCCGGACGACGGGTGCGCAGCGCTTCCAGGTCCGGCACGGCTGGCCGGGCGATCTGTTTGTGGAACGCGGCGACCGGCTGCGGATCCGGGTGCTGTACGACGTTCGGGACATCGAGGCTCCGGTCCTGCCGGAGGCGAGCTGGCGCCGGCTGCCCGACCTGGACCTGCTGCGCCGGGGCATGATCGACGCGGACCGGTTGCACCCGCTGGTGCGTACCGCGCTCTTCCCGGACCTGGCGCCGTCCGGTGGTCCGGTCGGCCCGCCGGACGCATCGCTGCCCACCCCGGTGAGAGTGCGGTGCGGTGGGGAGTGGCACGAGGTGTGTTTCGCCGACGGTGAGCTGCGGATCCCGCACGACGAGGAGGATCCTGCGCGCGACGGTGGCACCGGCTGCGTGGCGGTACGGCGTACCTGGCGGGACGGTGTCGGGCGGTTGCCGAGGGGCCTGCGCTCCCAGCGGGACGAGTTGCTGGAGCTGGTCCGGCACGGCGATGTCCACGGGGTGTCCCGGCTGCTCGACGCCGGTGTCGACCCTCGGGTACGGGACGGCCGGCGCAGGAGCCTGCTCCACCTGCTCCACCTTGTCGACCACACGGTTCTGCTGCCCCGGCTCCTGTCTGCGGGGCTGGACCTGGAGGCGCGGGACCAGGACGGTCGTACGCCGTTGTTCGCGGCGATCGACGGCGGCGGCTCGGCGGCGCTGGTGAAGGCGCTGCTCGGCGGCGGCGCCCGGTACGTCGGGGACCGGACGGGTGGCTCGATCGGCGCGTTGCTCCGGAGCCGTGGGCGCGGCGACCTGGCCGACCTGCTCGACGACGGCGGGAGCGACGGTTCGGCCTGACGTCCGGGAGTTGCGCACTGTCGGGTGGGCGACGGGGTGATCCGGACCAGCAGCTTTGCAATGTAAACTAGTTTGCGTGCCCCTGGACGATGACGACGAACAGCCTCCGGCGAACCCGGCCGAGACCCTGCGACTGATCCGGCAGCAGCAGGCCGAGGCGGCTCGGCAGCTCAACCCGGATCCCCGGCTGATCTACTGGCCGTGGGGCGTCGCCTGGCTGGTCGGGTTCGGCCTGTTCTTCCTCCGGTTCGGCCCGGACGACCGGATCTTCGTCAACCTGCCCGAGTGGCTGCCGCTGACCGCACTCTTCGTCCTGCTCGGCGCCGCCGGAACCCTCTCCGCGATCACCGGCGCCCGGTCGTACGGGCAGATCACCGGCGACTCGGCCCGACGCGGCCAGTGGTACGGCGTCGCCTGGCTGCTCGGTTTCGTCAGTTACGGAATCATCCTCGGCCGGGTCACCGACCAGCAGCCCGACGACCTGGCCCGGCTGCTCTGGGCCGCCGCCGCGGTCGGCCTGACCGGGGTCCTGCACGTGGCCGGCGGGGCGATCTGGCTCGACCGCAACCTGTTCCGCCTCGGCATCTGGCTCAGCGTCATCAACATCGTCGGCGTGTACGCCGGACCCGGCTGGCACGCGCTGATCGTCGCGGTCGCCGGAGGCGGGGGCATGCTGATCGGGGGCACGATCGCCTGGCTCGGCCGCCGGGACAGGACATGACCACACCACCGGAACTCGACCCGGTGATCCACGCCCAGGCCCGACTCCGAGTGGTGTCCACCTTGGCCACCCTGGCCGAGGGCGACCGGATCACCTTTCCCCGACTGCAGGAGATCCTGCGGATGACCGCCGGAAATCTCTCCGTGCACCTCCGCAAACTCGAAGACGCCCAGTACGTCGAGATCACGAAAACCCATCACGGGCGTACGCCGGCCACCCTGGTCCGGCTGAGCCGGCGGGGCCGACTGGCCTTCGAGGAGTACACCGCCGCGCTACGCGCCCTGCTCGACCCGCCCGAGGCAGCCACCCCCGCCCAGGAGTCGTCATGATTCTCGCCCGCGCCGACCAGGCCACCCGCCGGTACGGCACCGTCACCGCCCTCGACCAGGTCAGCTTCGAAGTCCGTACCGGTGAACTCGTCGGCCTGCTCGGGCCGAACGGGGCCGGCAAGAGCACGCTGTTGAACATGCTGGTCGGCGTACGCCGGGTCACCTCCGGCCGGGTCGAGCTGTTCGGCGGCGATCCCCGCGACCCGGGCAGGCGACAACGTCTCGGCGTCACTCCGCAGGAAACCGGGCTGCCGCCCACCCTGCGGGTCGGCGAGGTGGTCGACTTCGTCTCCGCCCACTACACCGACCCGGTCCCGCGCGGCGAACTGCTCGACCGGTTCGGCATCACCGACCTGGCCCGGCGACAGACCGGCGGGCTCTCCGGCGGGCAGAAGCGGCGGCTGGCGGTGGCGCTGGCCTTCGTCGGTCGCCCCCAACTGGTCGTCCTGGACGAGCCGACCACCGGCCTGGACGTGGAGGCCCGGCACAGCCTCTGGGCCGCCATCCGGTCTTTCCACGCCGACGGCGGGACGGTCCTGCTGAGCAGCCACTACCTGGAGGAGATCGAGGCGCTGGCGCACCGGGTGGTGGTGCTCGGCCAGGGCCGGGTGCTCGCCGACGACACCGTCACCGCGATCCGGGACATCGTCGGGGTACGCCGGGTCAGCCTGGTCGCCGATGACCTGCCGGCGCTGCCCGGTGTGCTCGGCACCGAACACACCGACGGGCGTACGCACCTGCTCACCGCCGACGCGGACCAGCTCGTCCGGGACCTGGTGGCCAGCGGGGTCGGCTTCTCCGGACTGGAGATCCGACCCACCTCGCTGGAGGAGGCGTTCCTGACTATCACCGCCGGCACCGACCGACCGGTCGGGACCGGTGCGTCCACCACCCAACCGATCACCGCCTGACCGGGGGAACAGTCATGCAGCTCGCGCTCGTACACGCCAGGTACCAACTCCTGGAGACGATCCGGATCCCGATCGCGGTGATCGGCAGCGCCTTCTTCCCGGCCGTCTCGATGCTCTTCTTCGTGGTGCCGTTCACCGGGGACGACCCGGCCGGCGCCACCTTCGCCACCGCCTCGATGGTCACCTTCGCGGTGATGAGCAGCAACATCTTCCAGTACGGGATCGGGGTGTCCGAGGACCGGGCGCAGCCCTGGGATCCGTACACCCGGACCCTGCCGGCCGGGCCGGCGCCGCGCTTCGCCGGCCGGATCCTGGCCGGTCTCGCGCTGACCTTCGTCTCGCTGATCCCGGTGGTGGTGATCGCGGCGGTGGCGACCCCGGCGACGATCACGGGGGGCGGGTTCCTGCTCGCGCTCGGCGCGGTGGTCGTGGCCGCGGTGCCGTTCACCCTGCTCGGACTGACCATCGGGTACGCGCTGCCGAGCAAGGCGGCGATCGTGGTGGCGCAGGTCGTCTTCTTCCCGCTCGCCTTCGGCGGTGGCCTGCTCTCCTCACCGGGCAACGCACCCGGTTTCATCGAGACGATCGCGCCCTTCCTGCCGACCCGTGGCGCGGTCGAGCTGATGTGGGCGGCGGTAGGTGACTTCACCCCCGAGCCGACCGCGCTGATCATGCTCGGTGTCTGGGTGGTGGTGCTGGCCTCGGCGGCCGGGTGGGCGTACCGCCGGGACGAGGGGCGCCGGTTCAGCTGAACCAGCCCCGACACGCACCGCCCCGCCGACCGGAAGACCGGTCGACGGGGCGGTGTCGTTGGTGGACGATCAGGAGCTGGTGATCGTCACGTTGTCCACGCCCGCCTCGACCAGGCTCGCGCCGGAGGCGTCGGTCGCCTCCACCAGGATCCGGACCGACTGTCCCGCGTACGAGGACAGGTTGAGGTTGGCCGACGTCCACGCGCCGTTGCGGTTGCTCGCCGCCCCGGCCTGGGTCAGCAGTGCGGTGGTGCCGCCGTTGTGCACCACGCTGACCCGGAAGAAGTCCGCCGAGGACGAGTTCGAGCCGTGCGCGAGGTAGTACGACAACGACAGCGACAGCGTGCCGCTGGAGGGCAGCGTCACGGCCGGCGAACGGGCACTGGTGAGCCCGCCGTCGATGTCGTAGTCACCCGCGGCGGTGCCGGCGAGCCGGCCGGTGGACAGGTCGTTGCTGCCGCCCGCCGGGGCGAGCTGCTTGGCACCGCTGGAGGTGGTCGCCTGCGACGTACCGCGCTCCCAGGCACCGGAGGTGGCGGTGTCCGTACCGGAGGGGTTGATGGTCCAACCGGTCGCGGTCTCGAAGGTGTCCGACCAGACCGTGGTCCCGCCGCCACCGCCGCCGCAGTACTGCGCCTGCTTGCCGATCACCCGATACGGGCAGTCGGCGGCCTCACTGAGGATCAACACCGCTTCCCGGTTGCGTGAGGTCTGGGCCGGGATGACCTCGTCGGGCGGGTAGAACCCGCCGCCGCCGGACGATCCGGGGTACATCTCGAAGGTGTACGCCCAGATCTGGTGCGTCGCCCACATCCAGTCGAGGCTGTCGCCGTCGGTGATGTAGAGGTCGGAGGACTGCTCCGGGGTGTACCCGTTGGTGGCCGCCATCTGCTGGCCCAGCGTGCGGAACGTCGCCTCCTGGTCGGCGTTCAACCCGGCCGCCGTGTTCGCCGTGGTGTAGCCGTACGGCCAGAGCACCAACTGCGAGTACGTGTGGAAGTCGATGTTCGCCTTGATCTGCTGGGTGCCGCCGACCACCCGGCTGTTGACGAAGTTGCGCAGCGCCTGGGTCTCCGGGGCGGAGAAGGCGGACGGGCCACGGTAGGTCTCCGACGACGTCGTGCCGGAGGAACCGCCGCAGCAGCCCCAGTTGTAGCCCCAGTTGCGGTTCAGGTCGGTGCCGACATTCGACGAGCCGCTGTTCGGCTGCCGGTTCTTCCGCCATGACCGGTACGAACCGGTGGCGATGTCGTACTCGCTGCCGTCGGGGTTGACCGTCGGCACGATCCAGATCTCCCGGGTGTTCACGATGTTCGTGATCCGGGAGTCGGAACCGTAGCTGTCGGTGAAGAGGTTGAGCAGGTAGATCGCCATCTCGACGGTCAGGTGCTCACGGGCGTGCTGCTGGGAGTTGAACAGGATCTCCGGTTCGGCCTCGTCCGTACCGACGTTGTCCGAGATCTTGATGACGGGCAGGTCCCGACCCTCGTACGAGCTGCCGATGCTGGACTTGCGGGCGATCGTCGGGTGGTCCGAGACCACCTGGTTGATGACCGCGGTCAGCTCGGCGTAGTCGTGGTAGTTCGAGTCGGCGGGCGGGAAGGCATTGATCCCGACACCGTCGGTGGCGCCGCGTGCGGGCGGCGCCGGTACGGCCTCCAGGGTGAAGCCGAGCGCGGTGATCGCCTTCACCTCGGCTGCGGTCGCGGTGACGTTCAGGATGCCGTGCTCGCTGTAGTTGATCGCCGCGCCGGTCTTGACGACGGCGTTGCGGTCCTCCAGCGTGCGCGGACCGAGCACCCGGTACTCGGCGCTGGTGTCGGCACTGATCGCGCCCGGCTTCGGATCGGCGGAGACCGGGCTGGTCACGACGGCGAACAGGCCGATCGCGACGGTCGTCGCGAGGGCGATGGTCCGGCGTCGGGACGACCGCCGGGGTACGAGGGTACGGAAGGGCATGCAAAACCTCCTGGGGGTGCGGAGATTCCCGCTCTGTACCGCACACTGCACCACCCCTTACATGGTCATATCAATAACGATCACTCTCTCTGTTCCATCTCAACATCATCGTCATACCGGCGAAAACCGCCGGGGCGGTCGGCTTTCGTTGGCGCTCGGTTTCAGCAGCCGGCCTCCCACCCTGCTCGGGCCGGCGTCGGTCAGAGCACCTGTGGCAGGTCCCAGGCCTGGTCCGCGCCCGTGACCTTGTCGACCGTCGGGCCGAGGATCGGCTTGACGATCGTCTGTTTGATCACCCAGTTGGTGGCGAGCAACTGGTAACCGGCCTGGGTGGAGTAGCGAGCACCGACCCAGTTCTGCACCCCGACCTTGTGGATGCTCGTCAGCTTGTACGCCCGCGCGAAGTCGCTCATCTTCTTCAGGAAGATGGCGACCTTGCGGAGCAGATTGGCCAGTTTCAGACCGACCGCCGCCGCCCGGGTGCCGGCCAGCGCGGCCTGTACCCCGGTTGCCGCTGCACCCGCCAACATCGACGCACCGGCGGTGATCCAGGCCGAGGCGAGCGCCACGATGATGGTGATGATGGCCCAGGCGATCAGTTCCTTGACGATCTGCTCGACCAGTTCCTGCGCCTGTCGGGCCCCCTCGGCCGACCCCTCCAGCAACTCGGCTGTGGCCACGAAGTGGTCGCCGATCTCGGCCAACGACTGGTTGATCTGGCTCATCTGCGCGTTGAACGACTCGGCCGCCTCCCCCTCCCAGTAGGAGAGCAGGTCGGTCCGGGCACCCACCTCGTCCAGCACGAACTGGTCCATCCGGGTCGCCGCGTCCCGCCACGCCTTCGCCTGGGCGTTCAGCAGGTCCGGGTCGCCGGTCACCGCGTCCATAGGGTGGGTCAGGAACTCGACGATCGGCTTGATCACCGAGTACGCCGCACCGGCCGGTCCGAGATAGTCCTCGATCCTTTCCGCACCGCTCGGCGCCCGGGTCACTTCCCTCCCCCGAACCGGTCCCCGGCGGCCTGGTCGGTGCCCTGGTAGTTGTCCCGCATCTGCCGGAACGCCACCGCCAACTCCCCGAACACGTCCTCCCCGGTACGCAGCACCTCCAGCCCGTCCGTGGTGCGCTGCTCGTAGACCGTCGCGACCTCTCGGGACTCCGGCAGCATCCCGAAGCTGTCCTCGGTCACGTCGGCGTCCACCAGCAGGGCGCGGGTGTTGCCGAAGGCCGTACCGAGGTCCTGCATCGCGTCCGCGTACCTGGTCATCGCGTCGAGATAGACCTTCACCGGTTGTGTCATGCCTGCTCCTCCCCAGGAGTACCCGCCGCCGGCCGGGGCGGGCCGATGGCTTCCGCCGCCCGCCGACCCGCCTTCGGCGGCCCGCCGATCAGGGCACAGACCGATCCGTCGGTGAAGACAACCAGGAACCGTCCTCGGCGGAGCACACCCGCCGGCGCCATGATCGCCCCGACGATAGCGTCCCTCGGCGATTCGTGGGTCAACGTCGCCACGTACTCCACCGGACCGAACCACCGGTCGGTCCAACTTCCACCCACCCGGTCGACCGACCCCAGGTTGGCGACGAGCAACCGGTCGTCGGTGACCGCCAGGGTGGGTGCGAAGGTCGCCTCGACCGCGGCGTGCAGCCGCCCGGCGGGGCTGTCCGCCGGCCCGATCACCGCCCGACCGAACGCGGCCTGCTGCAACAGGTTCCCCGGATGCGTACCGAGGCCGAGCAGGATGGTCGGGTCGAGCAGGTTCTTCAGTTCGTCGGAAATGGAGACGTCTTCGGTCGTACCGACGTCCTTTATCAGCATCGCGGCGGTCAGCAACCGCTCCCCGGGCGCGAGGAGTGGACGCAGCGCCGGCTCAATGTGGAGCGTGTCATCCTTGGCCACCGGGCAAGAATGCCACCGCCCCAACCGGCCTCGCTATCCTGTCCACCCTGACCCGCCGTGGGGAGGGCCGCCCTGTTGTCGCGCTCGCTCGTACCAGGTGCCCCTCCCGGCGGCCGACACCGGCCGAGAGGATTCGACGTGCCCGACATCCGGAATCTGGAGGATCTCGCCGAGTACGCCCACCAGCAGGTGGCGCGGATCCAGCGGATGCAGGACGACCTCGCCGACCAGTACGGCACCGGCGAATCGCCGCGCGGTTACGTCCGGGCCCGTACCGGTCCGGGCGGCGCGATCCAGGAACTGCGGATCGACCCCGGCGCCCTGCGGCTGTCGGCGGAGGACGTCGCGGCGGAGGTCACCGCCGCGATCGGCGAGGCCCAACGGGAGTACAACGGCCGGGCCAACGAGATCATCGCCCCGGTCCTGGCGGCTGCTCCGAGCGAGGATTCGCTGGGCAGGCTGGACGAGGGAATGCGCCGGCTGGACGGCCTGATGGACGACCTGGACCGGGTGGCCCGGCGACGCGACCTGGACCGCTGAGCTCAGCGAGCGGTGTCGGGGTCGGCCGGCGGGGTGGTCGAGGAAGCCGGCGGAGCGGTGGCGGGCTGGTCGTCACCGGAGAGCGCGGCCCGCAGCCGTGCCTTCTCCTCCTGCCGCCGCTGGACCGCCCCGGCCACCTGTTCGGCCATCTCGTTACGCCAGGTCTTGAGCAGGAAGAAGGACGCCGCCGCCGAGAACACCACCGCCAGCATGAGCTTGAGGAAGATGCTCATGGGAACCGGCAACAGCGCGGCCATGACCACCACGAACAGCCCGACCCGGCCCAGCGTGTACTTCACGGCGGGACTCACGATTCCATCTCCGATCAACCCGTCCGGCGGTCCAACCACCGGACGCCGAAATACCAGACCAGCGTATATACCAGCGCGAACGCCCCGGCCGCCGCCGCGCCCGACACGATCGGCGGCGCTCCGGCGGCCAGCCCCGCGGCGAGCAGACCGGTGGTCAGGCCGAGCCCGGCACCCACCACGGCCGCCGCCGCCCTGGCCGGACCCGGCCCCCAGGCCCGGTACTCGTCGACGAAGAGCCAGGCCGGGAGGATCACCGCCAGCCAGCCGTTGGTCTTGCCGAAGTCGGCCAGGCCCATCGACTCGAAGGCCCAGTCGAACAGCACCAGCGCCAGCACACCGATGACCAGGCCGGCGAGGACCACGCCGCCGAGATCGGCCAGGCCGGTGATCCTGCCGCTGGCGTCCCGCCGGGGAAAACTGCTCTGTGCTTCGCTCATGACCCGTCAAGGCTACGTGAGCTGCGCGGTTCGCCGCCGATCCGGGCGGAGGGCGCCCAGCGACGGGTCGGGCCCAGCCGGATCAGGCCCAGACCTGCTGCGGTTCCGCGCGGCGCTGCGCCAGGGTCGGCGGGCGCTCGTACTCCCGGACCACGTTGTAACGGGTGTCCCGCTCGACCGGCTGGAAACCGGCGTCCCAGATCAGGTGCAGCAGGTCGTCCCGGTGCATCGTGTTCGGCGTGCCGTACGAGTCGGCATCGTGGGTGATCTTGTATTCGACCACCGAGCCGTCCAGGTCGTCGACCCCGAAGTTGAGGGACAACTGCGCCACCGACAGCCCGTGCATCACCCAGAAGCACTTCACGTGCGGCACGTTGTCGAAGAGCAGCCGGGAGACGGCGAAGGTCTTCAGCGACTCGGCCGGGGACGCCATCGTGGTCTGCGCCTGGATCCGGTTACGGATCTTGCCGTCCGCCGAGTCGACGAAGTCGTGCTGGTAGCGCAGCGGGATGAAGACGGTGAAGCCGCCGGTCTCGTCCTGCAACTCGCGCAGCCGAAGGACGTGGTCGACCCGGTGACGCGGCTCCTCGATGTGGCCGTAGAGCATCGTCGACGGGGTCCGCAGGCCCTTCGAGTGGGCCAGCCGGTGGATCCGCGACCAGTCCTCCCAGTGGCAGGCGTGGTCCACGATGTGCTGGCGGACCTCCCAGTCGAAGATCTCCGCGCCGCCACCGGTGAGCGACTCCAGCCCGGCGTCGATCAGCTCGTCCAGGATCTCGTCCGCCGGCAGTCCGCTGATCTTCTCGAACCACTGCACCTCGGTCGCGGTGAACGCCTTCAGCTTCACGTTCGGCAGCGCGGCCTTCAGCTCGCGGAGCACCTTCGGGTAGTAGCGCCACGGCAGGGTCGGGTGCAGCCCGTTCACGATGTGCAGCTCGGTGAGCTGCTCGTCCTGCATCTCCTTGGCCTTGCGTACGGCCTCTTCGATCCGCATCGTGTACGCGTCCTTCTCGCCCGGCTTGCGCTGGAACGAGCAGTACGCACACGAGGCGCTGCAGACGTTGGTCAGGTTCAGGTGCCGGTTGACGTTGAACATCACCCGGTCGCCGTTGCTCTCGGTCCGGCGGTGGTGGGCCAGCCGGCCCAACCAGGCCAGGTCGTCACTGTCGTAGAGGTCCTCACCGTCCTGGCGGCTGAGCCGCTCCCCGGCGTAGACCTTCTCTTCCAGCTCGCGCTTGCGTCCGGCGTCCATGTCGGGGCCCGTCCCTTCCCTACGATCCAGCACCGAGCGTACGTGGCTCCCGGCACCGCCACCCGGACGGCCGGTCCCACAGCGACGTAGTTCACCGGACGTCCGGCTGTCATCAGACTCTCAGGCTCTTGTTACCCCCACGCCAATCGACTTCCTCGGCCTGGTGCGGTAGACAAAAGTGGGACGCCGGGCACATCGCCGGACACGAGGGCACCGGGGCACCACCGACCGGGGCCCTTGATGCTGGATGGGGAGCGGAATGGCAATGAGAACGGGCAGCCGACCGAGACGACGCAGACGACCGCTGATCAACTCCGTGCTACGGCCGCTGGCCTGGTCGGCACTGATGAGCGCGGCGGTCGCGTTCGCCTTCGCCAGCCCGGTCTACGCGGATCCGGCCCCGACCACCGTGCCCGACGCCGGTGCCCGGCCCGCGGTCGTCGGTACGTTGCTCCTGCCCGGCGCGACCGCCCCGTCCGGCTCGACCGGGCCCCAGACCCCGCTGCCGGCGCTGCTGAACGGCCCGCTCGCCACCCAGATCCAGGCCAAGGAGACACAGCTCGCCCTGCTGGGTGAGGAGTTACTCCAGCTACGCACGGATCGTGACACCGCCGCCGGCCTGCTGGTCACCGCGGACACCGAGTGGCAGACCGCGCACCAGCAGTTGACCAAGGCGCAGGAGGTCGCCGACGCGGCGGCGGCCGACGCGTTCAAGGACGCCGCCGGGCTCCCGCCGGGCGCACTCGGCTCCGACCTGCACGATCTGAGCGCGCTCAGCCGGCTACAGAAGGGCGAGCAGTCCGGCGCGGACAGCATCGCCCCCGCCCGCGAGCTGACCCGTGCCCGCAACGCCGAGCAGACTGCCCGGGAAGCACAGTTGGCCGCGTCGACGGCGTCGACCAACGCGACTGCCCTGTTCACCACCAAGGAATCCGCGTACAAGCAGTTCGAGGCCGATCTGCTGAAGCTGAAGCGGGACAACGCCGATCAGCTCGTCGTGATCGAGAAGGCCCGGGAGACCGCTGAGCAGCAGCTCAGCCCGGCCGGGGTGGGCAACGACAGCGTCGCCGGCAAGGTCGCCAACCCGAAGGCGCTCAAGGCGGTGCAGTACGCGCTCGCCCAGCGGGGCGACCCGTACGTCTGGGCGGCCGAGGGTCCGAACCAGTTCGACTGTTCCGGTCTGATGTACGCCGCGTACCGGAGCGTCGGCACCACCCTGGCCCGGGTGGCGAAGGACCAGTACTACACCACGCGCACCCGGTCGGTCGACCGCTACTCCCTGCTCCCCGGAGACCTGATCTTCTTCGCCTCGGGCACCAGTTGGACCACGGTTCACCACGTCGCCATGTACATCGGCGACGGCAAGATGGTGCACGCCCCGAACTCGGGCGACGTGGTGAAGGTGTCCACGGTCTGGTGGTCGCGGTTCTACGCCGCGACGCGGATCTTCGACCCGGTGGACGCGCCGGTCACCGGCCCGACGAGGCCGCCGACCACCCCACCGCCCACCACGGCGCCCCCCACCACCCCGCCGGCAACCACTCCGCCGCCGACCACCCCGCCGGCAACGACCCCGCCGCCGACCACGCCACCGACCACCCCGCCGGCAACCACCCCGCCGCCGCCGACCACCCCGCCGCCGGACAACCCCGCCACCCCGCCGCCCCCGGTCGTCCAGACCCCCAAGCCGACCAGTCCTCGGCCGACCCGCGACGTTCCCTCGACCACCTCGGCGGGCGCGACGACGACCGCGCCGAATCCGCCCGCTAGCACCACGCCCCCCGCGACGGCGGGCGCCACGCCGAGCACCACCTAGGACGGGGTTTCGTCGATCGGACGTGACGCCGGGTCCGCCTCGGGGCGGGCCCGGCGGGTCCGGGCCAACGGCTCGATCGTCGCGTCCGTTCGAACCGGACAACGGGCTCCGACTGTCCGCTCGTGCCCGGATGTGGCACGGTGAGGATCGAGGGCACTCCGGTCCGGCGCCACCGGTCCGGGCGCGGGCGCGGGAGGCAGACGATGGCTGAAGAGCAGACACCGCCAACGGTGGGACCGGTCGGGTCGAGTAGTGCGACCCTGACGACGCCCCCACCGGACGCGACCGGACCGGAACCCACAGCCGGAACCGCCGAACCGGTCACGGCCGGCGACGCCACCGAACCGGGTGCGGCCGAGGCCACCGCCGGGTCGATCGACAACAACAACCCGGCGGTACGGGGACGAGCGGTCAGCGGTGCGGGTGCCGTACCGAGCGCCGCCGACCTGGCCGCGGTGCCGGCGACTGCAGCGGCGGGAACCACCTACCGGGCCGGCGAGCCGAGCAGTCCGGACCCGGTGACCCCCACACCGCAACCGGCTCCGATCCGGGCCGCTCAGAGCAGCATCCCGCTGCAACGCCGTACGCCCAAGGCGCCGCAGGCGGAGGTGCCCTGGTCCGCGTTCGGCAGTCCCCGGCAACAGCCGGAGTCGACGGGGACACCACCGGCGCCCACCGACCCGCCGAAGGCCGGTCCGACGGTCACGTACGTGGTCCCCCCGCAACGCTCCGGACTGCTGGGCGAGAGCCCTGCGGCCCGAGCCAGTGCCTCGGTGCCCGGCTCCGCCCCGCCCTCCGCCGACGAGCGGGCCGAGCAGGCGGCTGGCACGTCGACCCCGACCGCCCGGGCGAAGGTGTACCGAACCGGCGAATACGCCGCCCTGGTCAAGAAGGCCGCACCGGAAGAGGATTCGGCGCCGGTCAAGGACGCCGCACCGGCCGACGAAGGTGCGCCGGTCAAGGACACCGCGCTGGTCAAGGACGCCGAATCGGGCAAGGATTTGGCCCTGGTCAAGGGCTCGGCACCGGTCGAGGATCCTGCGCCGGTCAAGGACGCCGAACCGATCGGGACAGCTTCGCCGGTCAAGGACCCCGAACCGATCGGGACAGCTTCGCCGGTCAAGGACACCGGACCGATCGGGACAGCTTCGCCGGTCAAGGACGCCGAACCGGTCGAGGAGGTCGAGGAGGTCGCGGCGGTCGAGCCACCCAACCCGCCCCGGCCGCCGGATCCGGCCGAGCCGCCGAAGCCGGCGGAACCGCCCAGGCCCGCGCCGCCGAGCCCGCCCGGTCCGGGACCGGCACCGACGCCCTTCCCCGCGCCACCCGTTCCCGCGCCGACTCCGCCGGTGCCTGCGCCGACCCCGCCCGTACCCGCGCCGACGCCGCCGGTGCCTGCGCCGACCCCGCCCGTACCCGCGCCGACGCCGCCGGTGCCTGCGCCGACCCCGCCCGTACCCGGGCCGACGCCGCCGCTCCCCGGTCCCACGCCGCCCCGGCCGACCCCGCCGCCTCCCGGACCCGGTCCCGTGCCGCCGGCTCCGCCGGTTCCGCCGGGCCCGCCGGGCCCGCCCGTGCCGGCACCGGTGCCGCCGTTCCCGCCGCCACCGGCGATGACCGGCTCGGTGTACCCGTCGTCGGCCGCGCCCGCCGTCACCCAGCGGATCACCACCACCGGGCGACCGTCGAGCACTAGGCCGCCCGCGACCACCACCCCGTCACCGGCGGACGCCACCCAGCCGATCACCACCCCGCCACCGGCGGAGGCCACCCAGCCGATCCGGCTCCCGGACCAACGGACGGCGCCGGAGCAGCAGGGTGGCCGCGGAACCGTGTACGGCGGACCGGGCAGTGCCCCGCCCGCCGACATGACGGTCGCCATCCCGATCGGCAACCCGGTGGAGAACACGGGTTCGCTGACCGGGCACATCCTGGCCCAGGGCTGGTCGGACTCGTCGGCGTCGAACGCGGGCACCGGGAAGATGATCGGGGTCCTGGTCGCCGGTCTCGCCGTACTCGTGGCGATCGGTCTGCTCGTGGTGTTCGCCGCCGGAGACACGTTCAGCGCCATTTTCGGCGGGATGCTCGGGAGCTGAGCTGCCGGGCCGACCGGGCATCCACGCTGGCCGTGACGTTGGCCGCAACGGGTTGTCCGGTGGGGTGACCCTGCCCACTGGGCGGGGTCGGTCGATGGCAGCGATGCCGAGAAGCCGTACACTTGACGCGATTACTGACCTGGCGCGCACAAAGCGCGCCCCTGGGCGATCTTGCGGGCGATTCAGCGGCGGACGTTAGCCGCAGCGGGCCATTCGCGAAGATGCGCCCCGCTTGAGAGGTTTTTCTTGACGCCCTTCGCTGATCCCAGCACGTTCCCGTCCGTCTTCGACTCTGTCGACAGTGCAGAACAGCCCGACCTGACCGTGTCGCCGGCCGAGCCGGTCGCGACCAACTCACCCGTTCCGGGCGACGAACCCGGCACCACCGAGGCACCGGTCGCGAACGACGAGCCCGTCGCCACCCCCGAGCCCGTTGCGGCCGACGCGTCGGTGGCTGCCGACGAGGCCGTGGCGAGCGACGAGCCGGCCGACGCGGCGACGCCCGTGGAGGCGGAGCCGGTCGCCGTCCGGGACTTCGCGGCGCTCGGTCTGCCGCACCAGTTGGTCCGCGCCCTCAACCGCGAGGGCATCAGCACACCGTTCGAGATCCAGCAGGCGACCGTGCCGGACGCGCTGGCCGGACGGGACGTACTCGGCCGTGGCCAGACCGGCTCCGGCAAGACCCTGGCCTTCGGTCTGCCCGTACTGGCTCGGGTCGCGGCGGGTGGCCGGGCCCGGCCACAGCACCCCCGGGCGCTCATCCTGGTGCCGACCCGCGAGCTGGCCATGCAGGTCAACGACGCGCTCGTGCCGCTGGGCAAGGCGGTCGGCGTGTTCCTCAAGACCGCTGTCGGCGGGGTGCCGTACGACCGCCAGATCGACGCGCTCCGGCGCGGTGTGGAGATCATCGTCGCCACGCCGGGCCGGCTCGGCGACCTGATCGCCCGTGGCGTGTGCAAGCTCGACGAGATCGAGATCACGGTCCTGGACGAGGCCGACCAGATGGCCGACATGGGCTTCCTGCCCGAGGTCACCGATCTGCTCTCCAAGACGCCGGCGAACGCGCAGCGGCTGCTCTTCTCGGCCACGCTCGACGGTGACGTCGACGCCCTGGTCCGCCGGTTCATGCACGACCCGGTGACGCACTCGACCTCACCGGCGACCGCTGCGGTGTCCACGATGGACCACCACCTGCTGCTGATCCCGCCGCACGACAAGTTCGCGATCGCCGCGTCGATCGCCGCCCGGCAGGGCCGCACGATGATGTTCGCCCGTACGCAGATGGGCGTGGACCGGCTGGTCGAGCAGCTCGCGGCGGTCGGCGTACGCGCCGGGGCGCTGCACGGCGGCAAGACCCAGCGGGTACGCACCCGCACGCTGGCCGAGTTCAAGGAAGGCCGGACGAGTGTCCTGGTCGCCACGGACGTGGCCGCCCGGGGCATCCACGTAGACGGCGTATCGCTCGTCGTGCACGTGGACCCGCCGAAGGACCCGAAGGACTACCTGCACCGGGCCGGCCGTACGGCACGGGCCGGCGAGTCCGGTGCGGTGGCGACCCTGGTGCTGCCGAAGCAGCGCCGGACCACCCTGGCCATGCTGGAGAAGGCCGGTGTCGAGCCGGCGCAGACCCGGGTACGTCCCGGCGACGCGGTGCTGGCCGAGCTGACCGGTGCCCAGGCGCCGAGCGGTGTGCCGGTGCTCGTGGAGCCGGAGCGCTACAGCGACCGTCCCCGTGGCGGTGACCGCCGTTACGGCGACCGTCCGCAGGGTGAGCGCCGTTACGGCGACCGCCCCCAGGGCGAACGTCGGTACGGTGACCGCCCCCAGGGTGAGCGCCGCTACGGCGACCGCCCGCAGGGCGAACGTCGCTTCGGTGACCGCCCCCAGGGCGAGCGCACCTTCGGCGACCGTCCGCAGGGTGAGCGCCGCTTCGGCGACCGTCCGCAGGGTGACCGTCCGCAGGGGGAGCGCCGCTTCGGCGACCGTCCCCAGGGTGACCGGCCGCAGGGTGACCGGGCTGCCGGTGGACGTCCGGCGGGCGAGTGGCGCGCCGGTGGCGAGTGGCGGTCCGACGACCGCCGTG
The DNA here is from genome assembly GCF_035917455.1 of Micromonospora sp. NBC_01796. Taxonomy (NCBI): domain Bacteria; kingdom Bacillati; phylum Actinomycetota; class Actinomycetes; order Micromonosporales; family Micromonosporaceae; genus Micromonospora; species Micromonospora sp. NBC_01796. Next base: position 2,515,181 of record NZ_CP109078.1, read on the forward strand.
GCGGGTACCGGCACGAGAGCGCACCTCGGCACGACCGGCCGGCCGACGCCCAGGGCGATCGTCCGCGTACCGGTGGCGACCGGCAGTTCGGCGCGCGGCGTCCGACCCGTACGCACTGATTTTCGCGCTTTCCGGCGCTGATGGCGGCGGGCGGTGCGGCACGGTCTGACCGTGTCGCACCGCCTGCCGCTTTTGTTCATCCTGGCGTCGCGGCCGGCACGGTGGCGGTGCCGGCGGTAACGTCCGGCCCATGCCGATGATGCCGAGATCGCTGCTCTGGAACCGTACGGACGTGCCGGGCGCCGACCACGTGCTGCTCGACGACCGCCGTGGACTCCTCGCCCGGGGGGTGGCGCTGGCCGTGGACCCGCTCCCCTACACCTGCCGGTACGAGCTGACCACCGACGAGAGCTGGGCGGCGGTACGGCTGGAGGTGAACGTCGAGGGCGCCGGTTGGCTGCGCAGCCTGCGGCTGGAGCGGGCGGCCGGGCGCTGGCGGGCCAGCACCGCCGAACAGGGTGACCTGGACGGCGCCCTGTCCGCCGCCGGTGCGCCGGGGGCCGGCATTCCGGGGATCGAGGAGCCGGACCGGTTGGTCGACGCGCTCGACATCGATCTCGGTGGCGCTCCCCTGTTCAACACCCTGCCGGTACGCCGGCTCGGGCTGCGCGACGCCGCACCGGGCACGGTGCACCGGATCACGGTCGCCTGGGTCCTGGTGCCGAGCCTGCTGGTGGTTCCGTCCGAACAGGTCTACACGGCGCTGGACGGCGGCAACGTACGGTTCCGGGACGACGACTTCGAGGCGGACCTCGGCCTGGACGCGGACGGTTACGTGGTCAGCTACCCCGGGCTGGCCGAGCGGGTCGGCACCGAGGTACGCCGCTAGCCCGCCTCGGTGGTCCGGGTGCCGCGCGGCTGGGGGCGGTTCTCCCACTTGGTGGAGAGGGCGATCCCGGTCCGGGTCGAGGCGACGCCGGCGGTCCGGTTCAGCCGTACGATCAGCTGCTCCAGTTCGGCGATCGTGCCGACCCGCGCCTTGAGCAGGAACGACTCGACGCCGGCCATGAAGTAGCAGGACTCGATCTCGGGCATCTCGCGGAAGGTGGCGAGCACGTCGTCGGTGTCGCCGCCGGAGTCCTGCACGATCCCGATCAGGGCGGTGACGCCGAGCCCGACCTCCTCCGGCGCCACCTCGGCCCGGTAGCCGCGAATGACCCCGCCGGCTTCGAGCTTGCCGACCCGCTCGTGTACGGCGGGCGCGGAGAGGCCGACCTGCCGGGCCAGCTCGGCGTAGGAGAGCCGGGCGTTGGTCTGCAGCAGATCGACGAGTACCAGGTCGATGGCGTCCACGGACTGTAGACACTATCCCGGTGGATGGGATGGGTAACGACCGGTAGGCGGTGCCCCGCGCTCAAAGCGCGTAAAAACCACATATCGGCCAAGCTAACTTCCCACTCAGGGCGTTTTCGCGTTCGCCGGACACGACACTCTGGCGGTGCTGTAATTGCCGTACGTCCCCACCGAAGGCTCTGGCAGGCACTTTTGTCCCGGGGGCGGTCTTACCAGTCCGGGGACTTCGTGGACGCGAGGAGGGGGCTGTGGACACTGGAGATCGTCTGCTGACGCCGGGCGAGGTAGCTGCGCTGTTCCGCGTCGACCCCAAGACCGTCACCCGATGGGCTGCTGCCGGACGGATCGGCAGCATCCGGACACCGGGCGGGCACCGGCGGTTCCGGGAGTCGGAGGTGCGTGCTCTGCTCGAGGGCGAGGGCATGCTCGATGAGGTCGACGACAGCATAGCCAACCGGCCGCGTAACAACGGTCCGGCAACGCCGACAGGCCCGAATTCAGCCAGCGCCGGCAACGTCGGCCTGCACTGAAGTAGTAGGCCACTGGGTAACACCCGGGCTCGGGCCGAGCTTCATCGGCCCGGACCGGGGTTTCACCCGGCCCGATCCGGGCCGCTCCGAGCCCGGCCGGCGCCGAGTTCGCCGGCCCACCGCCGAAGCAGCGAGTGCGGAACACCGAGCGCGTCGAGCACCTTGGCGGCGACGAAGTCGACGAGCTGCCCCGCCGAGGCGGACGCCCCCGCGCCGTAGAAGCCGGGACTGGCGGGGAGCACCACCGCCCCCGCGTCGTGCAGCGAGATCAGATGCTCCAGGTGACTACGGGTCACCGGGGTCTCCCGGGGCACCACGACCACCGGCCGGCGCTCCTTCAGGTTCACCTCGGCCGCGCGCTGCAACAGGTCCTTCGACAGGCCGATCGCGATGCCGGCGCAGGCTGCCGTACTCGCCGGCACCACCGCCATCCCGAGCACCGGGTACGACCCGCTGCTCGGGCCGGCGGCCAGGTCACCGGCCGGCCAGTGGGCCAGGTCGGCACCGGACAGGTCCCGACCGAGCCAGGCGGCCAGGTCGTCGCGCCAGTGCGCGTCACGGAACGACGTACCGGTCTCGTCGAGGATGGTGAGCCGGGCCGCCCGGGAGACCACCAGGTCCACCGCCGCCCCCGCGTCCAGCAGCCCGCCGATGACCGCCGCCGCGTACGGCGTACCCGATGCTCCGGAAACCCCCACCACCCACGGCCTGCGCATACCCCCAAGCCTGCCCGGTCCGGCCGGTGGGCGTGTCACCGACCCACCACCGGGCGGCTCCGGTCACGCCGGTCGGCGGCAAATCCCCGTGGTCCATCGACGTTATTGAGTAATGCCAGGCCGGCGTGGAAATGCCATGCTTCTCTGCGGGCCCGCAACCGGTCGTTCTGGGGAGGCGTCGGCATGAACGCGGAGGAACCCTGGAAAATCAAGCTCGAATGTCCGATTCCATCCCAGATCTCGCCGCACGCCGACGCGGTCCAGGCGTGGCTGCCCGGCTGGCTGCGCAGCGCCGGCCTGCCCCTCGACGAGTACGGGGCGCGGCAGTTGGACCGGCACGGGTTCGCCCGGTACGCCGGCCGCCTCTACCCGGACACGTCCGCCGCCGACCTGCGTACGCTCACCGCGCTCTTCACCTGGTTCTTCCTGCTCGACGACGCCTGTGACGGGACCGCCGGACCGGATCCGGTCTTCGTCCGTGGCCTGCGCGACGGGATCCTGCGGCTGCTCCGGATCGGCCCCCGCACCCGCCATCCGGGCTTCACCGGCCCGCTGCGCCGGCTGTTGGTCGACGCCTGGCGGGTGCCCGACCGGCGGCTCTCCCCCGTCGCCCGGAACCGGTTCGTCGACGCCGTCGACCACCACCTCGACGGGGTACTGGTCGAGGCGGGCGACAAGGCGGCCGGCCGGCACCCGAGCGTGCCCGAGTACGTCGAGCTGCGCCGGGCCACCTCGGCCGCGTACGTGTCGTACACGCTGATCGAGTTCGCCACCGGCCGGGCGCTGCCGGACGCGGTCTACCACCACCCGGCCGTACGCGAGTTCGCCACCACCGGGAACGACCTGCTCTCCTGGTTCAACGACCTGCTCTCCCTGAACCGGGACACGGCCACCTCGGGCGGGCACAACCTGGTGCTCGCCGTGGCCCGTGCGGACGGGCTGCCGGTCCGGGCGGCGGCGGAGGTGGTGGCCCGGCGCTGGCAGTGGACCATGGACCGGTTCGTCCGGCTGCGCGCGGCGATGCCGTCGTTCGGCCCGGTGCTCGACGAGCCGCTGCGCGACCACCTCGACGGGGTGACCCGCTCGGTGCGCGGCACCATCGACTGGTCGCTGGAGAGCGGTCGTTACCGGCACCCCGCCGGACCGCGCATCTCGGTCCCGGCGCTGGTCGTCCAGGGCGACGGGGTCAGGCGCGCAGGTTGAGCCGGATCACCAGGTCGAGCAGGGCGAAGAAGAAGAGGGCGATGCCGACGAACCCGTTGGCGGTGAAGAACGCCCGGTTGACCTTGGACAGGTCGGTCGGGCTGACCACCACGTGCTGGTACACGAACGCGACCGCGGTCAGCAGCAGGCCGATCCAGAACAACCAGCCGAAGCCGATCAGCGCTCCGTACCAGCCGAACAGGGCGAACGTCACCACGTGCGTCGCCGTCGACAGGTGCAGGGCGAACCGCTTACCGTACCGGGCCGGCACGCTGCGTACCCCGATCTCGCGGTCGATCTCGGCGTCCTGGCAGGCGTAGATCAGGTCGAAGCCGCCGATCCAGAGCCCCACGGCGGCACCGAGCACCCAGGCCGGGCCGGAGCCGTCGAAGCTCCCGCTGACCGCCAGCCAGGCACCGACCGGGCCGACCGCCTGGGCGAGCGCGAGGATGGCGTGCGGCCAGTCGGTGAACCGCTTGCCGTAGGGGTAGAGCACCAGGGGCACCACGGCCAGCGGCGCGAGCGCGAGGCAGAGCGGGTTGAGCGCGGCGGCGGCGCCGAGGAAGACGATCACGGCGACGATCGCCCCGGTCCAGGCCGTCCGGACGCTCACCGCCCCGGTGACCAGTTCCCGACCGGCCGTACGGGGGTTACGCGCGTCGATCCGCCGGTCGATGATCCGGTTCGCCGCCATGGCGAAGGTACGGGCACCGACCATGGCGATGGTGATCAACAGCAGGTCGAGCCAGCGCACGTGCCCGCCGTCGGCGAGCATCGCGGCCAGCGCGGAGAGGTACGCGAACGGGAGGGCGAACACCGAGTGCTCGATCGCGACGAGCTTCAGGAACGACTTCACCCGGCCGGGACGTTCGGGGGCGGTCGCGGTGATGGTGGTCACTGGATTCCGTACTCCTTCCAGCGCTTGTCGACCAGTGCCCGTACCTCGGGCGACATGGTCATCTCTTCCGGCCACCCACGGGTGTAGCCCTCGGTGGGCAGTTTCCGGGTGGCGTCGACACCCGCCTTGCCGCCCCAGAACTGCTGGTACGACGCGTGGTCGAGGTGGTCGACCGGCCCCTGGGTGATCAGCAGGTCGTGCGAGTAGTCGACGTTGCCGAAGGCGCGGAACGCGACCTCGGAGTAATCGTGCACGTCGCAGTCCTCGTCGACCACCACGATCAGCTTGGCCAGCGAGAGCAGGTGGGCACCCCAGATGGCGCTCATCACCTTCTGGGCGTGCTTGGGGTAGCGCTTGCGGATCGAGACGATCACGCAGTTGTGGAACACCCCGGCGGACGGCAGGTCGTAGTCGACGATGTCCGGGATCAGCATCTTGAGCAGCGGCAGGAAGATCCGCTCGGTGGCCTTGCCCAGGCCGTGGTCCTCCTGCGGCGGCTGCGACGTGACGATCGAGTGGTAGATCGGGTCGCGCTGGGTGGTGATCACCTCGACGTGCATCACCGGGAACGGCTCGACCGGGGTGTAGAACCCGGTGTGGTCGCCGAACGGGCCCTCCGGCAGCCGCTCGCCCGGCTCGATGTAGCCCTCCAGCACGATCTGGGCGTTCGCCGGCACCTGTAGCGGCACGGTCAGGCAGTCGACCATCTCGACCCGTTCGCCGCGCAGGAAACCGGCGAACAGGTATTCGTCGATGTCACCGGGGAGCGGTGCGGAGGCGGCGTAGCTGACCACCGGGTCGCAGCCGATCGCGATCGCCACCGGGAGCCGCTCGCCCCGGCGCTCGGCGACCGCGTGGTGCGCGGTGGAGTCCTTGTGGATCTGCCAGTGCATGCCGATGGTGTTGTGCGAGTGCTGCTGGAGCCGGTAGAGGCCGAGGTTGCGTTTGCCGGTCTCCGGGTGCTTGGTGTGGGTCAGCCCGAAGTTGTGGAAGATCCCGCCGTCGCCGGGCCAGACCTGCAGGCCCGGCAGCCGGTTCAGGTCGACGTCCGCGCCCCGGTAGACGATCTGCTGGCAGGGCGCGGTCTTCACCTTCTTCGGCGGCAACGACTTGAGTTGCAGGACCTTGCCCAGGCCGTCGCGGATGCCGGACCAGCCGACCGGCAGGTCCGGCTTGATCATGGCCCCGATCCGGTCGCCGACCTCGTCGAGGCGGTCCACGCCGAGGGCCATCGCCATCCGGCGTTCGGTGCCGAACAGGTTGATCGCGACCGGCATCTCGCCCCGGGTCGGGCGCTCGAACAGCAGCGCCGGGCCGTCCGCCCGGACCGTCCGGGTCACCACCTCGCTGATCTCGAGCGTGGGGTCGACCGGCACGGTCACCCGGCGCAGCTCGCCCGCGCCTTCGAGCGCGGCGAGAAAGTCCTTGAGATCGGCGTACGGGAAGCCACGAGCCACCATGCTGCCAGTCTCCCGCACTCCCGCGCCGGTCGACGCAGGCGGGGGTGCCCGAAGCCGGAGCGCGTACGGGGGCGGCGGCACCGGGCCCTCGCCCCCGTACGTGCGGGTGTGCGGAAGATCAGTCGACGACCGTGACGATCCGGCGGCGCCGGGTCACCACGACCGCCGCTACACCGGCGCCGACCAGCAGCGCGTCACCAGCGGCCAGACCAGCCGCGACCGCGCCGATGATTGGCAGCCCACCACCGGCACCGACACGATCGAGATCGAGGCGGTGTTGTTCGCGGTGTCCGGGTCCTGTACGCCGCCGTCGACGACGATCGAGCCGGCCGCACCGGCCGGACCGGTGCTGTCCGCGGTGAACGCGAAGAGATCCGTGCTCCCGGCCGCGACGTCCTCCAGGGGCTCGCACCGGTAGACCAGGCCCTTGGGCTGGCCCGCCTGATCCCAGTCCGGCTCTCCGTCGACGATCGGTACGCACCGGGAGTCGACCTTGCGCACGGTCAGACCGACCGGGAGGGTGATCAGGGCGGAGGAACCCCAGTTGTCGTCCGGGCCGAGGGTGTCGGCGGGGCCGGCGTTGCGAATTCCGACCTTGATCGTTTCGGTTCTGCCGCTCGCCCCGTTGACCGTCGCGCCGACCGCGATGCTGTCCGCCCGGTGCAGCGGCACCGTGACCGTGAAGGCGGACGTGTTGTCATCGGTGTTCAGGTCGTAGTAGGCCGCGCGGGCCGCCTTGTTGGTGGCCGGGATCAGCCGGAGTTGCTCTCCACCGGCCTTCTTGGCTGCGCTGACCTTCTGCGCCAGTTCCTCGGCGTTCAACGGTGCCACCCCTGCCTCGGCACCGTAGGTGTACGGGCCGGGCGCCGCGTCGGCCACCTTGAGCCTGAGCGGCGTCGCCGGGTCGACGACGAAGGTCTCGTCCGGGCCGACCGGCTGGTCGAAGAAGCAGAGCAGCTCCAGGTAGTTGGGATCGTAGGAGCAGTTGCTGTAGCTGTTCGCCAGTTCCAGGTGGTCGTTGTACGCCCGAAGGAGAACCGTCACGCCGTCCGCGGTCACGTTGCCCACGTTGCGCAGCCCGATCGGCACGTCCGTCGAGGCGCCGGGAGCCAGCGCGACATCGTCGATGTCACCGATGACCAGGTCGATGCCGGGTCCGGTGAGTTGTACGAGAGCTTCGGTCGACTGCTCACCCGGGGTGTTCTCCGCCCACGAGGTCGCACTGATCCTCCCGCTCCACTCGCCGGCCTCGACGCCGCTGGGCCCGACCTCCATCGTGTAGTGGTGGGTGGCACCGCCGGCGAGTTCCGCCAGCTCGCAGGTGGCCACGCCACCCGAGACGGTGCAGCCCTGGTCCGCGCCGGGCAACTGCGCGGTGATGCGTTCCGGCAGACGGGTTATGTCGATCTTCATCGTGACGTTGCGAGCGGCCAACGGGGTCTGGTTGTAGACCCCGACCTTGATCGTCTTCAGCTTGGTCGCGTCGCTGGGCACATTGGTGAGGTACGGCAGCGTCGGGTTCACCCAGGTGTGCGCCGGAGCAGCTTCGCGCGCGGTGGCCGGTGCGGCTGCGGCGAAACCTGCCAGCCCGGCCACGGCGGTGGCCAGACCGATCCTGGACAGCGTTGAGAAGGGGTGCATTGGCACCTTTCAGAATGAAGGCGAGAGTCACCGGCAGTTGATCACGGTGAACGTAGCGAGGCTAGATCGTCGCAACGAGGCGGGCAACCCCGTATGGACAATCCACACAAGACCACCACCTCGGCAATTCCGCGACAACCACTCCCGGAACGCGGGGATTCACTTCCGACCTTCGCGGCGCAACCGCACGTGCCCGGTGGAGAAACTGTCATCCGCCGGGCGGTGGTACTACAGCAGTCCGACGCCGAGCAGGACGGTGCCGGCCACCAGGCTGATTCCCCCGGCCACGACCAGCCAGATCAGCTTGTTCGGCCGGGTGTCGGAGGGGCGGACGATGGAGAGGAAGAAGCCGAGCGGCATAAGGATCGGCGCGGCCACGAAAAGGCCACGGATGAGGTTCTTCCAACCGTCCGAGTAATCCGCCTGATCCAGATAGAGCAGGGCCACCAGGGCAAAGAGCACCAGCACACCGGCATGCGCGTGTCCTGCGGTCCAGAGTGCCCGCCGGACTGGATTGTCCAGGTAGCCGGGAATGCGACGGACCAGATTCATGAGCAGCGACAGCCCGCCGAACGCGATCGTGGCCACGGTGATCAACAGGATGGCGGCGGTGGTACGGGTTTCCGGTGTCACGGCAGGCTCCCGGTAGGCGAGTCGTACGCAGCTTGTCACTGTCAAGATTGGCGCCATGAGAGGCATCTTGTCAACAGCTAGATTCCCGCTGGTCGGTCGGTGCCGTACAACCCGCGCTGTCAGTCGCCGCCGTACAACCGCTCCAGGTCGACCAGCAGTACGTCCGGCCGGCCCGCCGAGGCGGCGACCAACTGGTCGGTGAAGCCGACCGCGCTGGAGAGCAGCAACCGGGTCCGCTCGCCGCTCACCCCCGGCCGCCGCCGCAACAACTCCCGTATGCCGTCCAGCCGGTCGAGATCCGGTTGCCCCAGGGTCCGGCCCCACTTGACCTCGCCGATGGCCAGCACCGGACGGGGGCCACCGCCCAGCGCCGGCTCACCGAGCGCGACCAGGTCCAGCTCATGACTGGTACGGGCCGCCGAGTCGGTCAGGTTCGCCGACCCGACCTGCACGCAAGTCCACGGCGTCGCGATCGAAGATCTCAGCCGGCTTGCGTAGGCTCGCGGTTACCGTCCGGAGTAGAAGTACGCTTCTTAGAAGTGAACTTCTACTCCCCGCGAAGGTGTTCCGACCTGCCGGAGGGTCAGTTCACCCCGGCGTACGAGTGCAGGCCGGTGAAGAAGTAGTTCACCCCGAACAGGTTCATCAGCATGGTCAGGAAGCCGAGGATCGAGATCCAGGCGACCACGTTGCGCTTGACGCTCGGGGTGGCGCGGGCGTGCAGGTAGCCGGCGTAGACGACCCAGGAGATGAACGCCCAGGTCTCCTTCGGGTCCCAGCCCCACGCCCGGCCCCAGGCCGCCTCGGCCCAGACCGCACCGGCGATCACCGCGAAGGTGAAGATCGGGAAGGCGAACGCGTTCAGGCCGAAGGTCAGCCGCTCCAGCGTGACCGCGCTCGGCGACCGGCGCGCCAGGACGTACGGGAAGCTGCGCTTGCCCGACTCGTAACCGGCCCGCATCAGGTACATCGCGGCGGGTACGAAGGCGAGCAGCAGGATGCCGGACGAGAAGACGATCGTGGTCACGTGGATCTCGAACCAGTACGAGTTCAGCGCCGGGACCAGCGGTACGACCGGGGTGTAGAGCACCAGCCCGGCGATGCCGAGCAGCACCACCATCACCAGCGTCAGGACCAGCCCCAACTGGCGTACGGACGGCCAGCGGAAGAGGAGGTAGAGCCACCCGGCGGCACCGACGAAGGTCACCGTCAGCACGAACTCGTACATGTTGCCCCAGGGCAGCCGGTCGGCCGCGACACCGCGGGTCACCAGTGCGCCGAGGTGCAGGGCGGTGGCGAGCACGGTGGCCACCAGGGCGATCCGGGCGGCGACCTCGGCCCGTCCGGTCGACCTCGGCGGGACGTTCCCGGTCGACGGGTTGCCGGCCGGCGCGTCCGGTACGTCCGAATCGGACCCCGCCGCACCCACCGTGACGAGCTGTCGGGCCGGGCGGGAGATCGCGGCGACCGCGCCCCTGCCACTGAAGGCGTACGACGCGGCGTGGCTGATCATCGCGATCAGGTATCCCAGGATCGTGAACACCAGGAGCTGGTCGGAGAGTGCGGCCATTTACTCGGTCCCTTCTCGGCCCCCGGCACCGCGTTCCACCGCGGCGACGAGCTGGTTGAACTCGTCGGCGAATCCGGCATAGTCGGTGCGCGGCAACCCACCGGCCTCGATCAAGCTACTACCGCCCGTCGTGGACCCATCCTCCGGGGCGGCCGGAGTGACCCGGAACCAGACCCGGCGCCGTCGCCCGAACAGCGAGAACATCAGCCCGATCAGCAGCAGTACCGAGCTGACCAGCATCAACGTCGAGGCCGGGGCGTACCGGACGCTGAGCGTTATGTACTGCTGGGTGCCCAGGAACTCGACCGTCGTACCGTCGTCGAGCGTCCACCTGTCGTTCGGGCGGAGCAGCTTCGCCTCCCCCACCTGGGTCAGCTTGCCCTCGCGTACCTGCTCCTGGTTGAGGCTGTAGACCGAGGACGGCATCCCGGCGTCCATGCCCAGGTTGCCCCGGTACGGGATCAGCATCAGGGCCGGGTTGCGCTCAGCCGGGAACTGCGAGCGTACGAAGGGCGCCTCGTCGGGCGCGGTCGGCAGGTAGATGCCCTCGAACGCGACCTGGGCCTTCGGGTCGCGCTGCCCGGTCGACGGGTCGAGGTTCACGTCCGGAAACGTGGCCACGCCCTCGCTGGTCAGGTTGCCGTCGTTGCTCAGGAACGGGAACGTCTGCGTCTGCGACCTGCCGTTGCGGTCGGTGTAGCGGATCACCGGGGCGTAACCGTGGCCGAGCAGGTAGACGTTCGCCCCGTCCAGCCGCAGCGGGGAGTTGACCGAGAAGTCCGCCGCCCGCTGCGCGCCGCCGTCCTGGTCCACCAGGACCGAGGCGCTGAACGACTCAGGTTGCCCGGACGGCAGGAACCGGGCCTTGAAGTTGGTCAGCTCCAGGCAGAACCGGGGCAGGTCGGTGGCGTGCACCCGGGGCCCGAGACCGGACTCGCTGAACTGGTCGAGGGTGCTGCAGAAGGAGGAGTCCTTGCCGGCGACGAGCAGCCGGTTGCCGTGCCACCCGTACCAGGAACCGAACGCGACCCCGACGAGCATGGCCAGCAGCGAGATGTGGAAGAGCAGGTTGCCGCTCTCCTTGAGGTAGCCCTTCTCGGCCGCGACGGTGTTGCCCCGGACCACCACCCGCCAGCGCCGCTTGCGCAGCATCGCCGCGATCGCCGACAGCTCCGCGTCCGCGTCGCCCCGCGCCCCGGCCACGTCCCGGTCGGCCAGGACCGCGTGTTGCGGCAGCCGGTCCAACCGCTTCGGACCCACCGGCGGTACGGAACGCAGCGTACGGAAGTGGTCGCGCAATCGCGGGGCGATGCAGCCCACCAGCGAGGTGAACAGCAGCAGGTAGATCGCGGAGAACCAGATCGAGGCGAAGACGTCGAAGCCGCCGATCCGGTCGAGTACCGGGGCGAGGTCGGGGTGCTGGTCGAAGTAGGCGTTGACCTTCTCCGGGTTGATGTTGCGCTGCGGGAGCACCGAGCCGGGAATGGCGGCGACGGCGAGCAGGAAGAGCAGGATCAGCGCCGTACGCATGCTGGTGAGCTGCCGCCACGAGTTGCGCAGCAGCGCGAGCACCGCGTTGGACCGGCGTACCTTCGGTGGGCCGCTGCCGGTGGTGTCCGTACCGGGGTCGGTCCGCTGTTCGACGCTGGACATCAGATGCTGACCTCACCCACGCCGAACGTCGTCTGCAACCAGATCACGAAGTTGAGCCACCCGCCGGTGACCAGGGCCAGCCCGATCACGATCAGCAGCGCCCCACCGATCCTGGTGACCCACGCGCTGTTGCGCCGGACCGCCTTGAACACCCCGAGCAGGCGACGGAAGGCCAGCCCGAAGATCACGAACGGCAGCCCGAGCCCGAGGCAGTACGCCACCGCCAGCAGCGCGGCCCGGTCGGTCTGCCCACCGGCGGCGGCCATCCCGAGTACCGCGCCGAGCGTCGGCCCGGAACAGGGCAGCCAGGACAGGGCGAACACCGCACCGAAGACCGGGGCACCGATCAGCCCGGCCGCCGGCAGCCGCTGGATCCGGAACTCGCGTTGCAGGCCGGGGACCAGTCCCAGGTAGGCGAGGCCGAGCAGGATGATCAGCACCCCCACGCCGATCTCCAGCGGCCGACGGTGGGCGAGGAGGACGCGGCCCACACTGGCGACGAGGATCGCGCTGAGCACGTACACGACGGTGAAGCCGGCGATGAACAACATCGTGCCGGCGAGGACCCGACCCTTGACCGCGCGAGCCTCCCGGCTCGCCACCGCCACCCCGCCGCCCCCGTCCGGAAAGGCGCCTTCCGGGGCGGGACCCGATGACGCGGTGCCCTGCCTGGCGCCGGTGGCACCGAGGTCTGCGCCGGCCAGGCCGGTGACGTACGACAGGTAGCCGGGGACCAGCGGGAGGATGCACGGCGACAGGAAGCTGACCAGGCCGGCGAGGGCGGCGGCGGCGAATGCCAGCAGCAGCGGCCCGTCCTCGGCGAGGCGGGCGAAGGTGTCGCCCATCAGCGGGCCACCGGGGACGATGAGCCCATCGGGGACGGCGAGCCGGCGCCGGGCGCCGGGGACGGCGAGCCGGTCGGCGCGCCCCCGGTCGCCGGTGCTTCGGCGGCGACCCGGGCCACCACCGGCTCCAGCATCGAGCGCAGGACCGGCTTGCGGAAGACGGCCGCGATCCGGCCCTCCCGGTCGAGCACGATCGTCGCCGGGGTGCTGTTCGGCGGGATCTCGAAGTTGAGCGCCACCCGGTTACCCGGGTCGAACAGGCTCGGGTAGGTCACCCCGAGGCTCTGCTCGAACGCCTTGGCCTTGTCCCGGCCGTCCTGGACGTTCACGCCGAGGAACCGGACCCCCTGCTGGGCGGTCGCCTGGTAGGTGCCTTCGAGGTCGTCCGCCTCGGCCCGGCAGGGCGCGCACCACGAACCCCAGAAGTTGACCACGACCACCTGGCCCCGGTCCTGGGTCAGGTCGTACCGGCCGCCGTCGAGCAGGTCACCGCTGATCCTGGTGGCCGGGGCCCGGTTCTCCGGGCTGCACTCGATCGCCTTGTCCGCGTTGGTCGAGCACTTCGACTCCCAGTTCTCGCCGCCGGAGCAGCCGGTCAGCGCCACCACCGTGACGGCGGCGAGCGCGACACCGAGCCAGACCCGCGGCAGGAGTCTCATGTCGTCAAGCCCCCTTGGCCGTCCGTGCGGTCGGTGACATGGCAACCAGGTGCGCGGCCGGCTCGGAGTAGCCGATGCCGACGACCTTGGCCCCCTCGAAGTGGAACGAGGTGAGACTGGCGAGCCCGCACTGGCGCTTGCGCGGGTCGTGCCAGAGACGCTTGCGCTCGACGTACCGGCGCAGGGTCCAGATCGGGAGCTGGTGCGAGACGCAGACCGCCTCGCGTCCCTCGGCGGCCACCCGGGCGGCGTGTACGGCGGCGAACATCCGCTCGGCGATCACCCGGTACGCCTCGCCCCAGGACGGGGTCACCGGGTCCCGCAGCACCCACCAGTTGCGCGGGTCGCTGAACGAGCCGTCGCCGGGCGACACCCGCTTGCCCTCGAACCAGTTGGCGCTCTCGATCAGCCGGTCGTCGACCGCCACCGGCAGGCCGAGCTGGGCCGCGAACGGTTCCGCGGTCTGCTGGGCGCGCTCGAGCGGGCTCGCCACCACGTACGCGAGGTCGCGGTCGGCGAGCGACTGGGCCGCCGCCTTGGCCATCTGGACACCCAGCTCGGACAGGCGGAAACCGGGCAGCCGACCGTAGAGGATCTTGTCGGGGTTGTATACCTCCCCGTGCCGCAGCACGTGGACGACCGTCTTGCTCACTTGCCTACCCCCCGAGACTGGCCGCCGCTGCCGCAGCCGCTGCCACGGGCAGGGCTGCCGCGTACTGCTCCAACGCGGCGTCGTCCAACGCCGCCGACACGAACCACGACTCGAAGGCGCTCGGCGGCAGGTAGACGCCGTGGGCCAGCATCGCGTGGAAGAACGCCCGGAACGCGGACACGTCCTGGGTACGAGCGGACTCGTAGTCGACCACGTCGTTGTCGGTGAAGAAGATCGAGAACATGCTGCCCGCGTACGACAGGTTGTGCGGCACCCCGGCGGCGGCCAGCGCGTCGCTCGCCAGCTTGCCCACGGCGGCGGCGTTGGTGTCCAGCCGCTGGTAGAGCGCGTCGTCGGCGAGCCGGAGCGTGGCCAGCCCGGCGGCGCAGGCGAGCGGGTTACCCGAGAGGGTCCCGGCCTGGTAGACCGGCCCGGCCGGGGCGAGGCGCGACATGATCTCGGCCCGGCCACCGAAGGCCGCCGCCGGCAGTCCGCCGCCCATCACCTTGCCGTACGTGAACAGGTCCGCGTCGACCGGTTCGAGCCCGGCCCAGCCTCCCGCCGACACCCGGAACCCGGTCATCACCTCGTCCACCACCAGCAGGGCGCCGTACGCGTGGGCGATGCTGGCCAGGGCGGCGTTGAAGCCCTCGCGGGGAGCCACCACGCCCATGTTGCCCGGCGCCGCCTCGGTGATGATCGCGGCGATGTGCTGGCCCTCCTCGGCGAACGCGGCCTCGACCGCGGCCACGTCGTTGTACGGCAGCACGATCGTCTCGCTCGCCGCGGCGCCGGTGACACCGGGCGAGTCGGGCAGTCCCAGGGTGGCCACGCCGGAGCCGGCCGCGGCGAGCAGCGCGTCCACATGCCCGTGGTAGCACCCGGCGAACTTGACGATCTTCGAGCGACCGGTGAAACCACGGGCCAGCCGGATCGCCGTCATGGTCGCCTCGGTACCCGAGTTGACCAGGCGGACCTGCTCCACCGGCGTACGCGCGACAATCTCGGTGGCCAGGTCGACCTCGCCCGGCGTGGGCGTACCGAAGCTGGTGCCGAGCGCGGCGGCGGCCTGGACGGCGGCGACCACCTCGGGATGGGCGTGCCCGGCGATCAACGGTCCCCAGGAGCAGACCAGGTCGACGTAACGCCGGCCGTCGGCGTCGAACAGCCACGGGCCGGAGCCACGGACCATGAAGCGGGGGGTGCCCCCGACCGCCTGGAACGCGCGTACGGGGGAGTTGACCCCGCCCGGCACGATGGCGCGGGCGCGGTTGAACAGGGCCTCGGAAGCCGGGGCGTCGGCCGGGTACGGGCCGGTGCCGGCAGAGTACGTATCGGTCACGGTGCCGCCATTCTGTCAGCGCTGCCGCACAGCAGGGTAACCACCCCTGCTGGGGTAACCCCGCTCACGTCCCGCTCGCCTGTCCGGAGCGGGCCCGACAGCGCGGCGGTACGCCTCACCCGGCCGAGTCACCTAGATCGCGATACGCTGATCCGGTGGAGCGAGCCGAGCTGACCATCGCGGTCCAGCGGACCGCCGACGAGGTGACTCTCAGCCTCGCCGGCGAAATTGACATGCTCACCGCCAGCCGGCTGTCGGCCGTCGTGAACGAGGCACTTTCCGACGCCCCGCCCCGGTTGGTACTTGATCTCGCCGGAGTCACCTTCTGTGACTCGCAGGGCCTCGGCACCCTGGTCGTACTGAGCCGCAAGGCCAGTCACGCCCAGACCCTCCTGGTCCTCACCAACGTGGGCGACTTCCTCCTCCGGGTCCTCGACATCACCGGCCTCCGGTCCGCCCTGATGATCCGCAACGAACCCGCCAACAGCTAGGCCCTGACCGGGTTACTCGCGTACCAGTCCCGGCGGTAGGGCGTCCTCGTCGGGTCCGACCGGGCGGGCGTTGACCAGCGGGTTGTGGCGCAGGGCGGCGATCAGGTCGGCGGTGCCGCCGATGTCGGTCCAGGTGTCGTCCCAGAGGGCGGAGACGAGCCAGGACCGGTCGGCGGGGAAGAACAGATCGGGCAGCGGCCCGTCGCCGCGCATGTGACCGGTCCGCCAGGTGAGAGCCTGTTCGGGACCGGCCTCGACCAGCACGTACGGCCAGTTCCAGTAGAGGAACACCCTCGGGGCATCCGGGAAGACGATGTCGTGCGGCCCCGTTTCGAGGTAGCCCAGCCACCAGGGCTGGTCGGGGGTGTGCCGGGCGAGCACGTCGACCACGGCGCGTTCGTGGGCCACGTAACCGACACCCTCGGGCGGGTAGAAAGTGGCGTACGCCTCGAACACCGGCGGGATCGCCGTGGTGATCGTGAGATCCTCCGTGGTCTGGCCGACGAGCCAGGCCACGTCGTCAGCCGTGCCGATCCGCCAGCTCCGCCCATCCCTGGTGACCTCCATACCTCCCATCCAACCGGAAGTCGGCCAGCGAGCTGTGGCGAACCGCTGCCCCCGGAGGGGCACGAATCCGCCACAGCCCACCCGGTCAATCCGGGTCACGGTTGGGTGGGGGCGCCGACGAGGTGGCGCATGGAGGTCCGGAACTCGGCTCGACTGTCGTTCATGCCCTCGGAGATCGCGGCGTGTGCCTCGTCCAGCCGGACGAGTACGTCCGCAAGGTGCGTGAGCCCGTCGCCGAGCTGCCATGCCTGCCACTGACCGCGCAACTTGTCGAGCGCCTGGGCCAACAGC
The DNA here is from genome assembly GCF_035917455.1 of Micromonospora sp. NBC_01796. NCBI lineage: Bacteria > Bacillati > Actinomycetota > Actinomycetes > Micromonosporales > Micromonosporaceae > Micromonospora > Micromonospora sp. NBC_01796. The sequence goes on from NZ_CP109078.1 coordinate 2,531,685, forward strand.
TCAAGCGTGAGTTCGTGGGCGGCGATGGCGGCGACGGATCCGATCGCCTCTCCCACCACGTCGGGTTCGTCCGCGATCAGCTCAAGCAGCTCACGCGCGTCGATCTCGTAACCGAGTTCGGCGGCCATCTTGCACACCTGGTCACGAAGGTCCACGTCATTCCCCAATCCCTGGGCGAAATCGATGGATCGATTCTTGCCTAGACTTCGAACTCTTGGCAAGAGTTGTAAGTCTAGGCCGGGAACTCGTACTCCAGCTCGTACGCGGTTGCATCGAGAACCATCCGCGTCACCTCCACACAGCGGTCGGTCCCGTCGTAGGCGAATCGGGTGATCTCGATGACCCGAGCACCGGCGCCGGACGAGAGGGCGAGCTGTTCACGCTCCTGCGGATTCGGCGCCCGGTCGGTCAGCCGCTCGACGAACCGCACCGGAGCGAAGCCCAGTTCGGCCAGCCGGGCGTAGGCGCCGCCGGGTCCGGTGTCCGTGTAGGTGATCGCCGTCCCGCGTACCAGTTCCAGCGGAAGGTAGGAGGTGGCCAACTGGACCGGGCGGCCGTCGACCTCGAACCGTCGCGCCCGGCTCAGCACTGCGGCGTCGTTGTCCACGCCGAGCGCCGTCGCCACGTACTCCGGTGCCGGCACCTCCCCGACCACGACGTCCAGGACCCTTGCCCGTACGCCGGTGTCGTGGTCCTGGATGGCTCGACCCTGTCCCCAGTGGGAGCGGGAAAGTCGGCCCGGCGAACTGCGCCGGATCCGTTCGAACCGGCGGACGTAAGCGCCCGCGCCCTGCCGGGTGACGACCAGGCCCTCGCCGCGCAGCACATTAACCGCGTTGTGCGCGACGGTCGTTGTTACGCCGAATTGGGCGGCCAACTCCGGCAACGACGGCATCCGGTCGCCCTGTGCCAGCTCTCCGGAGAGGATGGCGGCCCGGATCTCGTCCGCGACCCGCTGGTACGCCGGCCCACTGCCCACGACTCTGCCCAGAACCCTTCCCGCCGACGAACAGTGCGACTCTACGCGCCGGACACCCTCGAACCGGACGCCGGCCGATCGCCGCCTCGCCGCCGCAGACCGACCAGCGCAGACAAGGTGATCCTGAGCCTCGCCGGCGAAATTGACATGCTCACCGCCAGCCGACTGTCCGCCGTCGTAAACGAGGCCAGTCACGCCCAGATCCTCCTGGTCCTCACCAACGTGGGCGATGTCCTGCTCCGGTCCTCGACATCACCGGGATGCGCTCAGCCCTGATGATCCGCAACGAACCCGCCAACAGCTAACCCACCCCCTCCCCCCACCCCCTTTCACGCGTCGATCTTGCAGTTGTGGCGCCCAGCTTGCCCCGTTTTGGAGGTTTCGCGAACGACCACAACTGCAAGATCGACGCGTGGGGTGGGGGCGGGGTGGGGGCGGGGCTAGGAGGGGGTGGGGTGGGCGGTGTTGATCGTGAGGTTGGCGCGGGCTTGGGTGGCGTCGGAGTTGAAGAACTGTTCTTCCTCGGTCATCCACTTCTGCCAGAGCTGTTCGGCGCCTGCGAAGGATCTGTCGCGGGCGAGGCCTCGCGCGAGCCGCAGCGGCGCCGGCGCGTCGACCCAGACCGTGTAGGCGAGTCGGCCGATCGTCTCGCGGCGGGTGCAGGTGACCCCTTCGAAGATCACGATGGGCGCCCAGGGCTGGGTCTTCCACTCGCCGAGGCTGTTGCCGTACCAGTCCCTCCAGTCTCTCGCCTGGTAGTGGGCACTCTCACCGCGAAGCAGCGGCGTGAGTACCTGGGCGTCGAAGCGTGGCCACCATCCGGCGAAGTTGTCCCAGGAGACGAAGTCGTCGATCTCGATGATCGGCGCCTTCAGCACCTCGGAGAGGCCGCGGGCGAGGTGGCTCTTCCCCGAGGCGCTCGGGCCGTCGATGCCGACAATGCGTATGCCGTTGACCGGCTCGCGGGACGCGACGGCGGCGGCAGCCTGATCCACGACGTCGACGGCCATGGGCGCAGCCCAGCCAGTGGTCGGCTGAGCTGACACATCGGTTCCGAGGGCAGCCTTCAGGAGGTGGTGCCCCAGCGGGCCTGTTCGAGGATTTCGGTGGCGCGGGCCTGGGCGGTCGGGTCGTCGGTGCGGAGCAGGCGGGTGGCCTCGTCCACGGCGTCGGTGAGGTTGCGCCACTGGGCGTTGCGCTCGCGTACCACCTCGGCCTGGGCGACGAGCTGCCGGTTCTTGGTCCAGAGGTCCACGAAGACCGACACCTTGGCCCGCAGGACCCACGGGTCGAACGGCTTGGTCAGGTAGTCGACCGCACCGACCGCGTAACCGCGGAGTGCGAGCTGGGCGTCCCGGTCCGCGGCGGTCAGGAAGATGATCGGTACGTGCCGGGTCCGCTCCCGCCGCTTGATGTGGCTAGCGGTCTCGAACCCGTCCATGTCCGGCATCTGGGCGTCGAGCAGGATCACCGCGAAGTCGTCCACCAGGAGCTGCTTCAGCGCCGCCTCACCGCTCTCCACCGCGACCGAGTGCACCGGCAGGCCCTGCAGGATCGCCTCCAGGGCCAGCAGGTTCTCCCGCCGGTCGTCGACCAGGAGCGCCTTCGCCACCTCGCTCATCGGACCACCACGTTACCGCCGTACGCGCTCACTCGGTCATCTCCCGTCCGCTGCCGTTGACCCAGGAGGCCATCAGCTCGATCAGCTCATCCAGGTCGACCGGCTTGGTGATGTAGTCGCTGGCCCCGGCCCCGAGCGCCGACTCCCGGTCGCCCGGCATCGCCTTCGCGGTCAGGAAGACCACCGGCAGGTCGGCGAACCGGTGGTTGCGCCGGATCGCCCGGGTGGTCTCGTAACCGTCCTGGTCGGGCATCATCGCGTCCATCAGCACGATGTCGACCTCCGGATGCTCGGCGAGCAGCCGTACGCCGTCCACCCCGTTGTCCGAGTAGAGCACGGTCATGCCGTGCAGCTCCAACGCGCTGGTCAACGCGAAGACGTTGCGTACGTCGTCGTCGATGATCAGTACGGTGGCGCCGTCGAGCTGCCGGGTGACCGGTGCGCTCACCCGCTCCAACTCGGTCGAGCGCAGCAGCGGCGGCATCTCGTTGCGGACCGGCATCGTCGGCAGCGGCATCGGCGCGACCACCGCGTCCGGCGCCAGCACGTCCGGCACGAACAGGGTGAAGGTCGAACCCTGACCGGGCGCCGAGGCCACCGTGATCGTGCCACCGATCAGGCGGGCCAGGTCGCGGCTGATCGACAGCCCCAGCCCGGTCCCGCCGTAGCGCCGGCTGGTGGTGCCGTCCGCCTGCTGGAACGCCTCGAAGATCAGCGACAGCTTGTCGTCGGAGATGCCGATGCCGGTGTCGATGACCGTGAACGCGACCACCTGCCTCGCCGTGGCCAGCGCCGGTACGTCGAAGTACATGCCCTCGGGCGCGGGCGCGATCCGGAGCGTGACCGCGCCGTTGTCGGTGAACTTGACCGCGTTGGAGAGCAGGTTGCGCAGGATCTGCTGGAGTCGCTGGGCGTCGGTGATCACCGCTTCGGGCAGGTCGCGGGAGACGCGTACCTGGAAGTCCAGGCTCTTCTCCTCGGCCTGCGGTGCGAACGCCTGCTCGACGTACCCCCGGATCTCGGCGAACCGGACCTCGGTCGGCTCGACGTCCATCCGACCGGCCTCGATCTTGGACAGGTCGAGGATGTCGTCGATCAGCCGGAGCAGGTCGGAACCGGCGCTGTGGATGGTCCGGGCGAACTCGGTCTGCTTCTCGGTCAGGTTCTGCTCCGAGTTGTCCGCGAGCAGCCGGGCCAGCAGCAGCAGCGAGTTGAGCGGGGTACGCAGCTCGTGGCTCATGTTCGCCAGGAACTCCGACTTGTACGCCGACGCCCGGCTGAGCTGCTGCGCCTTCTCCTCCAGACCGATCCGGGCCATCTCGATCTCCCGGTTCTTGGTCTCGATGTTGCCCTTCTGCTCGGAGAGGAGCTGCGCCTTGTCCTCCAGTTCGGCGTTGGTGCGCTGGAGTTCGGCCGACTGTTCCTGCAACTCGTGGGCGAGCCGCTGGGACTGTGCCAGCAGTTCCTCCGTACGCCGGTTGGCCTGGATGGTGTTGACCGCGATGCCGATGGTCAGGACCAGCCGTTCCAGGAAGGTGATGTGCAGCTCGGAGAAGGCGGCGACGCTGGCGAACTCGATCACGCCGAGCATCTCGCCCTCGAACAGCACCGGCAGTACCACCAGGTCTGCCGGGGGTGTCGCCGCCAGCCCGGACCGTACGGTCAGCTTGCCGTCGGGGACGTTCACCCTGATCGTGCGCCGGGAGAGCGCGGCCTGTCCGACCAGCCCCTCACCGGGTCCGAAGGTGACGTTGTGGTGCCGGGCGACGTATCCGTACGAGGCGGTCAGCCGCAGCCGCATCGACGCCTCTTCGGTGTCGGCCAGGAAAAACGCGCCGAGTTGCGCGTCGACCAGCGGGGTCACCTCGGTCATGATCATCCGGCAGACCTCGCCGAGGTCGCGCTGCCCCTGGAGCAGGCCACCGATCCGGGCCAGGTTGGAGTCGAGCCAACCCTGCTCGGCGTTCTTCTTGGTCGTCTCCCGGAGGGTGACGATCATCTGGTTGATGTTGTCCTTCAGCTCGGCGACCTCGCCCTGCGCCTCGACCGTGATCCGCTGGGTCAGGTCGCCCCGGGTCACCGAGGTCGACACCTGGGCGATCGCCCGCAACTGGGTGGTGAGGGTGGAGGCGAGCTGATTCACGTTCTCGGTCAGGTCCCTCCAGGTGCCGGAGACCCCCTTCACCTGTGCCTGACCACCGAGCTTGCCCTCGATGCCCACCTCGCGGCCGACCCGGGTCACCTCGTCGGCGAACGACGACAACTGGTCCACCATGATGTTGATGGTGTTCTTCAGCTCCAGGATCTCGCCCTGGGCGTCCACGGTGATCTTCTGACGCAGGTCACCGCGCGCCACCGCCGTGGTCACCGAGGCGATGTTCCGCACCTGGGAGGTCAGGTTCGACGCCATCGAGTTCACGTTGTCGGTCAGGTCCCGCCAGGTACCGGAGACGCCCTTCACCTCGGCCTGGCCGCCGAGCTTGCCCTCCGTACCGACCTCGCGGGCAACGCGGGTCACCTCGTCGGCGAACGAGGAGAGCTGGTCGACCATCGTGTTCACGGTCGACTTCAGTTCCAGGATCTCGCCCTGGGCGTCGACCGTGATCTTCTGTGACAGGTCACCGCGCGCCACGGCGGTCGACACCTGGGCGATGTTCCGCACCTGGGAGGTCAGGTTCGACGCCATCGAGTTCACGTTGTCGGTCAGGTCCCGCCAGGTGCCGGCGACACCGCGTACCTGGGCCTGGCCGCCGAGCTTGCCCTCGGTGCCCACCTCGCGGGCGACTCGGGTCACCTCGTCGGCGAACGACGACAACTGGTCCACCATCGTGTTGACCGTGGACTTCAACTCCAGGATCTCGCCCCGGGCGTCGACCGTGATCTTCTGACCGAGGTCGCCCCGAGCCACCGCCGTGGTGACCGAGGCGATGTTCCGCACCTGCGACGTCAGGTTCGACGCCATCGAGTTCACGTTGTCGGTCAGGTCCCGCCAGGTGCCGGAAACGCCCTTCACCTGGGCCTGGCCGCCGAGCTTGCCCTCCGTACCGACCTCGCGGGCCACGCGGGTGACCTCGTCGGCGAACGAGGAGAGCTGGTCCACCATCGTGTTCACCGTGGACTTCAACTCCAGGATCTCGCCCCGGGCGTCCACGGTGATCTTCTGCGACAGGTCGCCCTTCGCGACCGCGGTGGAGACCTGGGAGATGTTCCGCACCTGGGAGGTCAGGTTCCCGGCGAGCTGGTTCACGTTCTCGGTCAGGTCACGCCAGGTGCCGGAGACACCGCGTACCTGGGCCTGGCCGCCGAGCTTGCCCTCGATGCCCACCTCACGGGCCACGCGCGTCACCTCGTCGGCGAACGACGACAACTGGTCCACCATCGTGTTGACGGTGTCCTTGAGTTCGAGGATCTCGCCCTGCGCCGCCACGGTGATCTTCTGGCTCAGGTCGCCCCGGGCCACCGCCGTCGACACCTGGGCGATGTTCCGGACCTGGGAGGTCAGGTTCGACGCCATCGAGTTGACGCTGTCGGTCAGGTCCTTCCAGGTCCCGGCGACGTTCGGCACCTCGGCCTGACCGCCGAGCTTGCCCTCCGTACCGACCTCGCGGGCAACCCGGGTCACCTGCTCGGCGAAGAGGCGCAGGGTGTCGGTGAGCGAGTTGAAGGTGTGCGCCAGCTCGGCCACCTCACCCTTGGCCGACACGGTGATCTTCTGACTCAGGTCGCCCCGGGCCACCGCCGTGGCCACCTGTGAGATCGATCGCACCTGGTACGTCAGGTTCGACGCCATCGTGTTGACCGACTCGGTCAGGTCCTTCCAGGTGCCGGCGACCCCGCGTACGTCGGCCTGGCCACCCAGTTCACCCTCGGTGCCCACCTCGCGGGCGACCCGGGTCACCTCGTTGGAGAAGGACGAGAGCTGGTCCACCATCGTGTTGACCGTGCGGCCGATCCGGAGGAACTCACCGCGCAGCGGGCGGCCGTCCATCTCCAGCGCCATGTGCTGCGACAGGTCACCGTCGGCGACCGCCACGATGACCCGGGCGATCTCGGTGGTCGGGTTGGTCAGGTCGTCGATCAGGGAGTTGATCGCCCGCTGCCCGTCGGCCCAGGCGCCGTCAAAACCCTCCTCGTCGAGCCGCTCGGTGAGCCGACCGTCCCGGCCGACTATCCGGCTGACCCGCCGCAGGTCCAGGTTCTGCCGCTCCTGCAGGGAGACCACCTCGTTGAAGGCGTCCGCGACCTCGCCTCCGACTCCCGCGCGGCGCGGTAGCCGTACCTTGAGATCGCCGCGACGGACCCGCCGCAGCGCCTCGGCGAGCTCGCCGAGCAGGACCGCGTCGTCGGTGGTCGACGGGTCCGCGGCGGACAACTGTTTCGCCGTGGTCATTCTTCCTCGCTCAGCTGGGGGAGGTGGACCGTGCCTGGCCGGCCCCCTGTTGGCGGCGGCGGCACCCCCATCATTGTGCTCCGGTCCCGCTGATACCAGTCCATGCTGAGCTGGGGCGGCGTGCCGGCAGGCTTGGCACCGGCAGCCGCGCGGTGGAGGATGAAACGGTGTCAGCGGAAATCGGGGGGCCGTTCAGCGACGGTGCGGACGAACGCGTCCGGCGGGTACGGCTACCAGCCGACCGCCGTACGCCGGCTGCCGCACGGGCGATCGTGCGGTCGGTGCTCGCCGAGGCACAACTGGACGAACTGCTCAACGAGGCGCTTCTGCTCACCACCGAGCTGTCCACGAACGCGGTGGAACACGCCGGCACAGAGTTGGACATCGAGGTCGTAGCGGACGAGAGCGGACTGACCGTCACTGTCTCCGACTTCGCCGTCGGGCCACTGGAAAAGGTGACCGCGCGCCCGAAAAACGACCTGACGGACATCTCCGAGGTATCGGAACGCGGCCGGGGACTGCTCCTGGTCGACCACTTCGCCAGCCGCTGGGGCACCACCCACCTCCCCACCGGCAAGGGCGTCTGGTTCCGGCTCGACCGCAAGAGCGCACCCGAGCCCCCCACCGGCCGCCCCGGCTCGACGCTGGTCGGCGGTACGCCCACCGGTCCGGCGCCGAGCGCCGGTGCACTCACCGCCCTGATGCACACCGTGCCCGACCCGTACACGGACGACCCGCTGCCGGACTTCGCCGCCAACCTGCTCGCCCGGGTCGCCGAGATGGTCGGCGCGGCCGGCGGCACCGTACGACTGGACCGGGGCGACGGCAACGGGTCACAGGTGCTCGCCCGTTACGGCCGGCATCCCCGCCCCGGTGACGACCTGCTCCGGGTGCCGCTCGCCGTGCACCGCCCGTACGCCGGGGAACTGGAACTCGACGCCGCGCCCTCGGGATATGCCCAGCCGCTCGCCGCGCTGATGGCCGAACGGCTCTCCCTGCACCTGGAGAACGACCGGCTCCGCCGGGCCGACGTACGCCGGCAGACCTGGCTGACCTTCCTCGCCGAGGCGAGCGAACTGCTCGCCCAGTCCCTCGACGTCGACCTGACCATGGCGCTGATCCCGCAGCTCGTGGTGCCCCGGCTCGGCCAGTGGTGCGCGGTGCACACCGCCGACGAGTGGGGTCGGCTCAAGCTCGCCGCGGCCAGCCACGCCGACGAGGCGGTCCTGCCGGAACTGCACAAGGTCCTCAGCGAGGACGGCCCGGACTCGGTGCAGGCCCGGCTGCGGGAGGCGTCCCGCAGCGGTTCCCAGGTGCCGATCGGGGGTCCGATGGACGGCTTCGCGGTCCCCCTGGTCGCCCGGGGTCAGCGTCTCGGCACCCTCGCGGTCGGACGCCACCTGCGACACCGGCACGACCCGGACGAGGTCGCGGTGCTGGAGGACGTGGCCCGGCGGGCCGCCCTGGCGATCGAGAACGCGCGGATCCACGCCGAACGGCGGCGGATCGCGCACACCCTGCAACAGTCGCTGCTGCCACCGGTGCTGCCGGTCGTCGACGGCATCGGCTTCGCCGCCGAGTACGTACCGACCGGTGACGACGCGGACGTGGGCGGCGACTTCTACGACGTGGTCCCGCTGCCGGACGGGCGGTGGTTGGTGGTGGTCGGGGACGTTTCCGGCAAGGGCGTACAGGCCGCCGCGGTCACCGGACTGGTCCGGGACGTGATCCGGGTGCTGGTCGGTGACGGCAAGCCGCTGCCCGAGGCACTCGACCGGCTCAACGAGACCCTGGTCGAGCGCGGCGGCGGGCGCTACTGCACGCTCGCCCTCGCCGCCGTCGGGCAACGCCAGGACGGGCAGCTCACGGTCGAACTGCACCTGGCCGGCCACGATCGTCCGGTCCTCGTACGCGGAAACGGCCGGGCCTCGTTCGTCGGGACCGGCGGTACCGCGCTCGGCCTGCTCGACTCGATCGCCACGCCCTCGGCCAGTGTGCCGATGGGTCCGGGCGACTCGCTGATCTTCTACACCGACGGGGTCACCGAGCGGCGGCGCGGTCGGGAGCTGTTCGGACTCGACCGGCTCCGGGACGCCGCCGGACCACTCGCCGGCTACTCGGCGGACGTGGTCGCGGCCCGGCTGCGCTCGACCGCGATCGGATTCTCCGGTGAGACCCCACGCGACGACATCGCCATCCTCGTCCTGCGCAACGACGCCCTCCCGGTCTGAGCCGCCGAGCCGGATCCGCGCTGCGGAAGGCGGTGAACGGCCTGGCGGGTCGGCGCGGGTCGGGGGGAAGTCGGCCGATCTAGACTGGCGGCCATGCCATCGATCACCCGACGCTCAGTGGATCCCGATCGTCGGGCCTCGGTCGAGGCCGAGATCGTGGCCGCGACCGTGCGTCTGCTGACCGAAGGGGTGAGCTTCACCGAACTCGGGGTGCAGCGGATCGCCGCCGAGGCGGGGGTGGCCCGGTCGACCTTCTACACCCACTTCCGGGACAAGAGCGCACTGCTCATGCGGCTCGCCGGCACCATGCGTACCACCGGCTACGACATCGTGAGCACGTGGCAGATCACCGACGGGCTGGACGGCCTGATCGACATCTTCCAGCGGATCACCACGCTCTACCGGGAGTACGCCGTGGTGCTCACCGCGATCAACGAGGTCGCCGCGTACGACACCACTGTGCGGGAGTTCTGGGCGGCCGGGTCGAACCGGTTCCTCGAATTCGGTGGGCGGATCCTGGCCGAGGAGCAGCAGGCGGGTCGCACCCCGGCCGACCTGGACGTGCCGACGGTGAACCGGATCATCGTGATCGGCGGCGAGCGGGCCATCGCCGACCATGTGGCGACAACCGACGACAGCAGCGGCGACGACGCCTTCGGCGCGGAGCTGGCCAAGCTCTGGTGGTACGGGGCGTTCCGGCGCCAGCCGTAGCCGGATCGGGTGGTGAGGCGGACGAACGCGCCGTACCACCGCCGCTCCCACGGAACGCCTGCTCACGCCCTCCGTACGGCTTGAGCGCTTTCGCCCCTGTCCGGCGACCACGGGTAGCAGAGTGAGGGGGCGGAGCCCGGCCGACTCGACCGACACCTTCTGGGAGCTGTGGTGAAATACCGCCTGATGGGCCGTACCGGCCTGTACGTCTCGGAGATCTCCCTCGGCGCGATGACCTTCGGCGGCTCCGGGCCGATCTGGGACATGGTCGGCGGGCTCGGGGTGGCGGACTCGGAACGGATCGTCGGCACCGCCCTCGACGGCGGGGTCAACCTGATCGACACCGCCGACGGGTACGGCGACGGCGAGAGCGAGGAACAGCTCGGCACCATTCTCAGGGGCCGCCGCGAGGACGTCATCCTGACCACGAAGGCGCACGCCCGTACCGGGCCGGGGCCGAACGACGTGGGCCAGACCCGGCTGCACCTGATGCGGAACCTGGAGCAGAGCCTGCGCCGGCTCCGGACCGACTACATCGACGTCTACATGATGCACAACTTCGATCACCTGACCCCGTTCGAGGAGACGCTGCGCACCCTCGACGACGCGGTACACCAGGGCAAGATCCGGTACATCGCCGCCGCCAACCTCTCGGCCTGGCAGGTCAGCAAGGCGCTGGGCGTCTCCGGTCGACTCAACCTGAACGGCTTCGCCGCCCTGCAGAGCTACTACTCCCTGGTCGGCCGGGACGCCGAGCGGGACATCATTCCGATGGTGCTCGACGAGGGTGTCGGCCTGTTCGTCTGGGCACCGCTGGCAGCCGGCTTCCTGACCGGCAAGTTCAACCGTGACGCCAGCGACTCCAACGGTCGGCGCGGGAGCGAGGGTTTCCCCGACTTCCCACCGGTCGACCACTCGCGCGGGTACGACATCCTCGACGTGGTCCGAACCATCGCCCAGCGGTACGACGCCAGCATCGCCCAGGTCTCGCTCGCCTGGGTGCTGGCCAAGCCGGGGGTCACCAGCGTCACCGTCGGTGCCCGCAAGCCGCACCAGCTCACGGACAACCTGGGCGCCATCGACCTGACGCTGACGGAGCAGGACCTGGCCGAACTCGACGAGATCAGCAAGCCGGCGCCGAGCTACCCGAACTGGGTGCAGAGCGGCTTCTACCGGGACGTCCGCTACCCGCAGCAGTAGTACGGGAAAGCTGACGCCCGGCACCCTGCTGGTGGCGCGGTGCCGGGCGTCAGCGGCTCGGGTGCCCCGGAGGGGTCAGATGCCGCCGGTGTACCGGCCGGGAGCGAGCCGGTGGTCCGGGTCGAACCGCTCCTTGACCCGGCGGAGCAGCGGCAGGGTGGGGAGCTGGCCCCAGAAGTCGATCTCCCGGCGGATCCGGGGCGGGGCGGACAGCACCACACACCGCCCGTTGCGGGCGAGCAGCACCCGCCGCACCACCCCGAGGATCGAGGCGATCTGCTCGGGCGCGACGTAGCCCGGCAGTGCCGCGTAGACCACGCCGAGTCCGGCCGAGCCCCGCACCGGAACCGGCGTCCCGGCGGCGTCACGCAGCGCGTAGACGGCGGCGTGCAGGTCGGCGGCGGGTACGTCGATGCGGAGCGCGACATCGTCGGCGGTGAACGGGTAGCGGCCCCACCAGGACGGCGCGGTGGTGTGCACCCGGCTGTCCCCCTCCAGCAGCTCGACCAGCCGGGCCACCCTGCCGCCGACGTCTGCCTGCCCGCCCTCCAGCAGCACGGCGAGACTGCCGGCCTCCGGCGGACCGGCCCGGTGGCCGGCGGCCGAGAACCCTTCCTTCGGCAGGTCGATCTCGATCGCCGCCGGGCTCAGCCAGGATCCGTGGATGAGCCGGACCAGGTTGTACATCTCCAGTGGGGACTGGACCGGGCGGGTCACCCAGATCTGGCTGGCCGGCACCGGCTGCACCCGCAGGGTCGCCGAGACCAGCACCCCGAGCGCCCCGTTGGATCCGCAGAGCAGCCTCGCAAGGTCGTGTCCGGCGGTCTCGCCGGCCGCCCAGCCGCCCGCGTGGTGCAGGACCCCGGACGCGTCGACGTAGCTGACCCCGAACAGCCGGTCGCCCGGCGAGCCGTGCCGGTGCCGCATCGGACCGGTCTCGTCGGCGGCCACCACCCCGCCGATGGTCGCCTCGGTGGAGGGCGCGTCGATCGGCAGCCGCATCCCGGTACGGGCCAGCGCGGCCTGCACCGCCCGGACCGGTGTGCCGGCGCCCACCTCGGCGACCATGTCCTCACCGGAGTGGTGCCAGACCCCGGCCAGCCGACCGGTGTCGAGGACGATGTCCACCCGCGAGGGTGGTGCGCCCCAGTCCAGTTTGGTGCCGGCGCCGCGCGGAACCACCGACAGCGCCCGGTCGGCGGCGGCCCGCAGCACCGCACCCACCGCCTCGGCGGTGCCCGGTGCGGCCACCCAGGCGGCCGGTGCTCCGGCCACCCCGTCGGCCATTCCGGCCGGTCGGGCGAAACGCTCTCCACAGATCTCGGCCAGACGCTGACCGATCCCCCCACCAGTTGTCCGCTCCACCGCTGTCGATGTCCCCACGAGGTTTATCGTACACATGTTCGAACGATTGCCAACGGTCGGCGCCGGACCGGCGGGGGGCGGGGGCGGGGGCATGGGCGGTAACGTGGCCGGGGTGAGCACTGAGACGCCCGTTGCCGCCCCCGTCGCCAACCGGATCCCCACCGAGCGCACCCACCACGACGACACCGTCATCGACGAGTACGCGTGGCTCGCGAACAAGGAGGACCCGGCGACGATCGCCTACCTGACCGCCGAGAACGACCACACCGACGCGGTCACCGCACCACTGGCCGCGCTGCGGGAGACGCTCTTCGGCGAGACGAAGGACCGGACCCAGGAGACGGACCTGTCGGTGCCGGCCCGCAAGGGCGGCTACTGGTACTACACCCGCACGGTCGAGGGCCAGCAGTACGGCATCCAGTGCCGCCGCCCGGTCGCCGACGGGGAGACCGAGCCTCCGGCGACCGGCGACGGCGCCCCGCTGGACGGCGAGGAGATCCTGCTCGACGGAAACGCGCTCGCGCAGGGCCAGGACTTCTTCGCCCTCGGCACCTTCGACGTCAGCCCGGACGGGCGGTGGCTGGCGTACTCGACGGACTTCGCCGGGGACGAGCGGTTCACGCTGCGGGTCAAGGACCTCTCGACCGGTGAGGTGCTCGCCGACGAGGTGCCGGACACGTTCTACGGTTCCGCCTGGTCCGGCGACGGGTCCACGCTGTTCTACCTGACCGTGGACGAGGCGTGGCGGCCGAACCAGGTGTGGCGGCACACCGTCGGCGCGGCCGCGGCCGACGACGTTGTCGTCTACCAGGAGGACGACGAGCGGTTCTGGGTCGGGGTGGAGCTGACCCGGTCGGAGAAGTTCATCGTCATCGACTCGCACAGCAAGGTCACCAGCGAGGTACGGGTCATCCCGGCCAGCAACCCGACCGGCGAGCCGGCGGTCATCGCGCCCCGCCGGCAGGGCATCGAGTACTCGATCGAGCACCACGGGCACCGGTTCCTGATCCTGCACAACGACGGTGCCGAGGACTTCGCGCTGGCGTACACGTCGGCGGACAGCCCCGGCGACTGGGTGCCGATGATCGACCACCAGCCGGGCACCCGGCTGGAGTCGGTGGACGCGTTCGCGAACCACCTGGTCGTGTCCCTGCGTTACGAGGGTCTGACCGGGCTGCGGGTGGTCACCGCCGGCAGCACCGACTCGTACGACATCGACTTCCCCGAGCCGATCTACAGCGTCGGACTGGACGGCAACCCGGAGTACCAGACCGACACCGTACGGCTGCGTTACACCTCACTGGTCACCCCGGACTCGGTCTACGACTACAACCTGGTGACCCGGTCGATGGTGCTGCGCAAGCGCAAGCCGGTGCTGGGCGACTTCGACCCGGCCGCGTACGAGCAGCACCGGGTGTGGGCGCTGGCCGACGACGGCACCCGGGTCCCGGTGTCGCTGGTCGCCCGCGCCGGTACGCCCCGCGACGGCTCGGCACCGTGCGTGCTCTACGGCTACGGGTCGTACGAGGCGAGCATGGACCCGTGGTTCTCCATCCCCCGACTGTCCCTGCTGGACCGGGGCGTGATCTTCGCGGTGGCGCACGTACGGGGTGGCGGTGAACTGGGCCGGCACTGGTACGAAGAGGGCAAGATGCTGGCGAAGAAGAACACCTTCACCGACTTCGTGGCGGTCGCCCGGCACCTGGTCAAGTCCGACTGGACGTCGACCGACAAGCTGGTGGCGCGGGGTGGCTCGGCCGGTGGACTGCTGATGGGGGCGGTGGCGAACCTGGCCCCGGACGCGTTCGCCGGGATCGTCGCGCAGGTGCCGTTCGTGGACGCGCTCAACTCGATCCTGGACCCGTCGTTGCCGCTGACCGTGACCGAGTGGGAGGAGTGGGGCAACCCGCTGGACGACCCCGAGGTGTACGCGTACATGAAGTCGTACACGCCGTACGAGAACGTGGCGGCGGTGGACTACCCGGCGATCCTCGCGGTGACCAGCCTCAACGACACCCGGGTGCTGTACCACGAGCCGGCGAAGTGGATCGCCCGGCTGCGGGCGGTGGCGCCGGGCGGGTCGTACCTGTTGAAGACGGAGATGGGCGCCGGGCACGGTGGGCCGAGCGGGCGCTACGACTCGTGGCGCGAGGAGGCGTTCGTCAACGCGTGGACGCTCGACCGGTTCGGCCTGGGTGACTGACCGAACCCGACGCGAGGCGCGGGAGCGCGCCTGATCGGTACGCACTGGTGGAGAGTCGCGGCTGTCGCGGCTCTCCACCAGTCTTGTCGGAATTGACTTAGTTATTAGTTAACAACCTTGCCAGAAAGCCGCCGGATGTTATAGAAGTATTTCCATGCGTATACGACGGACCGCCCTGGCTCTCGCCCTGTTGGGGGCAAGCCTGGCCACCCTGCTGACGGCTCCAGCGTCCGGCGTCGCCCAGGCGGCCCCGGGCGCACTCACCTGGAGCGACGAGTTCAACGGAGCCGCGGGCACCAGCCCTGACGGCGGCAAGTGGAAGTTCGACATCGGTGGCAGCGGCTGGGGCAACAACGAGCAGCAGTACTACACCAACTCCACCCGCAACGCCGCGCACGACGGCAACGGCAACATGGTGATCACCGCCCGCCGGGAGAACCCGGCGAACTACCAGTGCCACTACGGCACCTGCCAGTACACCTCGGCCCGGTTGCTGACCGCGGACCGGTTCACCCAGACGTACGGTCGCTACGAGGCCCGCCTGAAGATCCCGCGCGGCCAGGGCATCTGGCCGGCGTTCTGGATGCTGGGCACCGGCTCGCAGGGCTGGCCGGGCAACGGCGAGATCGACATCATGGAGAACATCGGTCGGGAGCCGAACACGGTCTACGGCACCCTGCACGGTCCCGGCTACTCCGGCGGCAGCGCGATCAGCAGCGCGTACAGCCTCCCCGGCGGGCAGGCGTTCGCGGACGCCTTCCACACCTTCACCGTGGACTGGGCCCCGGACTCGGTGACCTGGTACGTCGACGGCATCCAGTACGCCCGCAAGACCGCCGCCGACCTGCGCGGCAACCCGTGGGTCTACAACCACCCGTTCTTCATGATCATGAACGTGGCGGTCGGCGGGTACTGGCCCGGCTACCCCGACGGCAGCACCGTGCTCCCCCAGCAGATGCTGATCGACTACGTCCGGGTCTACGCCTGGAACTCCGGTGGCACCCCGCCGCCCGCCACCGGCGGGCAACTGATCGGGTACGGCAACAAGTGCGTCGACGTGCCCGGCGGTACGCCCACCGACGGCGCCCTGTTGCAGTTGTGGGACTGCAACGGCACCGACGCCCAGCGGTGGAGCTTCCCCGGCGACGGCACCGTCCGGGCGCTGGGCAAGTGCATGGACGTGGCCTGGGGATCGGTCACCAACGGCGCGAACATCCAACTCGCCACGTGCAGCGGCAACGCGGCCCAGCAGTTCGTCCTGAGCGGTGCCGGTGACCTGGTCAACCCGCAGGCGAACAAGTGTGTCGACGTACGCGACTGGAGCACCGCGAACGGCGCCAAGCTCCAGCTCTGGACCTGCCTCGGCGGGGCGAACCAGAAGTGGCGTCGCGGCTGAGCACACCTCCGGGTCGTACCTGACCCGGTGCCGGTGCTCGCCTGAGCGGGGGGATCCGCTCAGGCGAGCACCGCGGCGGCCAGCACGGCCGGATCGACGTTCCCGCCGCTGATCACCGCCACCGTCCGGCCGGGCGGCAACTCGGCCGGACGGAACAGCCGGGCGGCGGTGGTCACCGCGCCACTCGGCTCGACCACCAGCCGGGCTCCCCGTACCAGGCGGGCGGTGGCGGCGGCGATCTCGTCCTCGGTGACGGTCACGATCCCGTCGAGGTGTTCCCTCAGGTGGGCCAGGGTCAGCTCGGCGAGGTTGGTACGCAGCCCGTCCGCGCTGGTCCGATGGGTTCGGGCCAGGTCCCAGACGACAAGCTCCCCGGTGGCCAGCGACTCCTGCGCGTCGGCCGCGTACGCGGGCTCGACCCCGTAGACCCTGGTCGACGGGGAGAGCGCCTTGATCGCGGTGGCGACGCCGGAGGAGAGTCCGCCCCCGCCGACCGGGACCAGCACCACGTCGACCTCGGGCAGGTCCTCGACGATCTCCAGCCCGATGGTCCCCTGGCCGGCGATGACGTCGCGGTGGTCGTACGGCGGGATGAGCGTCCGCCCCCGCTCGGCGACGATCCGCTCGGCGGTGACGAGCCGGTCGGCCGGCGGTACGAGCAGCACCTCGGCGCCGAGCGCGCGAACCTGCTCGATCTTGATGGCCGGCGCCCCCTCGGGGATCACCACCGTGCACGGGACCCCGGCGGCCCGAGCCGCGTACGCCAGCGCCTGACCGTGGTTGCCGGAGGAGTGGGTGACCACGCCACTGGCCCGCTGGGCCTCGGTCAGCCGGGCGACCGCGTTGGTCGCGCCGCGCAGCTTGAACGAGCCGACCGGCTGGAGGCTCTCCGGTTTGAGCCAGAGCTCCGGGTCCCAACCGGCGGGCAGCAGCGGGGTACGGACAACCCGGCCGGCGATCCGTTCCGCGGCGGCCCGGACATCGTGCAGCGTCACCAGGTCCATTCGATCATCATGCCGCAGGGGCGGTTCCGCCCACCGCCATCAGAAACCACGATCTCGAACGGGCAAAGCGGCACTAAAGCCTAGAATCAGGCAAAGTGTTCCGCGTGATCGGGGGACCGCGATGCCCACGCCCGACCCTCCGGATAACGGCACGCCCGAACCCACCCCGGACCCGCACGGCTCCCCGCCCTCCCGCTCGGAGCCGCCGCAGTCGCAGCCGCCGACCGGCCCGAGCACCGCCTCCGACCCGCCGGAGGAGTCGGGCCCGCACGCCCAGCCCTGGACCTGGTCGGTGGACCCGGACCCGCCCACCAGCGAGCCGACCCCGGACCCCGAGGGCGGCCCCTTCGTGGACGACCCGACACCCCCGCCCCCGGTGACCGCGCCACCGCCCCCGGAGCCGCCCGCCCGTCCCCCGGACTGGTCCACCCCGGACACCCCGGTGGTCGCCCCACCCATCGGTGGCGACTTCGCGCCGCCGCCCCATCCGGACCAGACCTCGCCGTACGCCGAGCAGCCCCACCCCGAGGCCCAGCCGTACCCCGAGCAGGAGTACGGGGAGCAGCAGCAGTACGCCGACGAGCCGTACCCCGACCCGCCGGGGGCGTACTGGCCGGACCACGCGCCCTGGCTGGACGAGCCACCGGGGTACGTACAGCCGCCGCCGGAGCGACGCCGTCGGCTCTGGCTGTTGCTCGGGGTGAGCGTGGCCCTGGTCCTCTGCTGCTGCGCCGGCGTCGTCGGTACGGCGTTGACCTGGGGCGGCGACCTCTACGCCGAGGTGGAGAGCCGGGGTCAGCGGATCGTCGGGTTGAACCAGCCGGGCCGCGACGGCGACCTCGAATTCCTCGTACGCGAGGTCGAGTGCGGTGTCGGGCGGGTCGGTGACCCCCTGGTCAACCAGCTCGCGGTCGGTCAGTTCTGCGTGGTCGAACTCGCCGTACGCAACGTCGGCAAACGACCGGTGTTCTTCACCGACACCCTCCAGGAGGCGTTCGGACCGGGCGGCGAGCAGTTCGGCGCGGACAGCGGCGCGAGCGTGCTCGCCAACTCCGACCAGCAGGTGTTCATGAACGAGATCAACCCCGGCATGAAGGTGACCGGTGCGGTGGTCTACGACATCCCGGCCGGCGCCCGGATCGTACGGATGCGGCTGCACCACATGCCCAGTTCGCCCGGCCTGGTGGTCCGGGTGGAGTAGCCGCTCAGGCCACCCGCAGTTCGGTCAGCGTGGTGCTGCGGCGCAGGAAGAGCAGCCCGACGCCGACCATCACCAGCACCGCGCCGAGCGCGCCGGCACCATAGAGCGCCAGCTCCGCCAGGGGTACGGGCACCGACCCGCCGACCAGCGGCTCCGCCACCGTCCGGCTGTACTCGGCCGAGGTGGCCGGGTTGTCGCACAGCGCCGGCCCGGCATCGCAGACGGTGTAGCTGTAGCCGCCGTGGCTGGGCGTACCGAAGAAGCCCCTGGCGAGGAGCACCCCGACCGTCAGCGCCATCACGATCGCCGGCACCACGGGGGCGAGCGCCTGCCAGGCGACCGACCGCCCGAGTACGGACGCGGGCACCCCGGTCGCGATCAGGGCGGCGTACGCCCGGCGTCGGGACACGATGCCCTCGACCAGCGCGACCAGCAGTCCGGCGGCGGCGATGGAGAGCGCGACGATCACCGCCACGTCGACCAGCTCGACGGTACGCAGATAGAAGGGGTCGTTCAGCTCGACGATCTGCGGTTGCCCGGCGGCCAGTGCGTGCTGACGCTGTACGGCCTCCCGGACCCGGTCGTCGGCCTGGAAGTACGCCCGCGCCCCGGCCGCCCCCGCGCCGAACAGCACCGCTGCGAGCATCGCGCCGAAGGTACGGCTGCCGGTCCACGGATCGGCGATCAGCCGCCGGGCCGCCAGCAGCGTCGCCGGGGACCGACCGAACCTGTGCAGCAGCCGCCCCGAGGTGTACGAGAGCCACCCGGTCCCGAGCACCACGCCGAGCGCGGCCAGTACGCCGCCACCGAGGAGCAACAGGATCATCAGCCCCTGGTCCGCGCCGTTGTCGCCGCCGTACCGGCGGTTGATCGAATCCGCGCTGCCGGCCGCGAACAGGCCGAGCGCGATCAGTACCCCGGGCCAGGGCCACGGGCTCCCGTCCCGTCGCGTCCGGCGGTAGACCCGGAACGGGGTGATGACGGTCCGGCGGGCGAGGAACGCGCCGATCAGCGCGGTCAGCAGCGGCAGGCCGATCAGCACGGCGATCAGCGCGCCCGGTGCGGGCAGCACGTCGGTGGGCAGGGCCAACCTGCCCTCGGCGTCCGGCCGGTGCAGCACCCGCCGGCCGACCAGGTAGACCGCGGTACCGAACCCGGTGCCGAGCAGGCTCGCCACCCCGGTTTCGGTGGCGATGATGGCGATCGCCTGGCCCGGTGTGGCTCCGGCCAGCCGGATCGCGGCCAGCCGGCGCTCCCGGGCCGGCGCGCCGAGCCGGGCGCACTGACCGGCCAACGCCAGTACCGGGATGGTGAGCAGGATCAGCGCGATCACCACGCCGGGTCGCAGCCCCGGCTCGATCAGCACGTTGTTGGTGTACTGGGTGGAGTTCTGGCTCGACCAGTTGTCGCCCACCATCGGCGGCGTCGGGATGGCGAGCACGGTCAGGGCGGCCAGGGCGATGAGGGCGGCCAGGGCGGCGCTGAGTGCGGTCAGCACCACCCGGAGCGTGTCCGTACGGGTCCCGGCCAGGGCCAGCCGGACCAGGGTCGGGGGTCTCATCCGGCACCGGCCAGCAGTGTGCCCAGCCCGAGCCCGGTCCCGTCGAGTTCACCGTCCCGCATGGTGATCTCCCGATCGGCGTAGCCGGCCACCCGTGCCTCGTGGGTGACCAGTACCACCGAGGTCCGCTGCTCGCGGACGACCCGGACCAGTTCGCCCAGCAGCCGCTCCCCCGCGAGTACGTCCAACGCACCGGTCGGCTCGTCGGCGAAGAGCACCCGCGGCTCGGTGACGAGCGCCCGCGCCATCGCACACCGTTGCTGCTCACCGCCGGACATCTCGCCCGGCTGGTTGTCGGCCAGGTGTGCCACGCCCAGCCGGTCGAGCCAGGCCAGGGCCGCCGACCGTGCTGCTCGCCGCCCCGTGCCGGCGAGCAGCAGCGGCAGCGCGACGTTCTCCGCCGCGGTCAGTTCGGCGACCAGTTGGCCGAACTGGAACAGGACCCCGAACTCGGTCCGGCGCAGCCGTGCGCGGGCCGCCTCCGACCAGGTGTCGAGCCGGTGTTCGCCGTAGTGGACCTCGCCCGAGTCGGGGCGGAGGATGCCGGCCAGGCAGAGCAGCAGGGTCGACTTGCCGCAGCCGCTCGGGCCGGTGATGGCCACGATCTCGCCCTCGGCCACCGTCAGGTCGATCCCCCGCAGCGCCGGGGTACGCCCGTACGACTTCACCAGGTTGTCGGCGCGCAGCAGGGGCGGTGTGGTCGATTCTCGCTCGGCTTGGTCAGCCCGTTGTTCCGGCTCGGTCATGGCCGCACCTCCCGGTGCCAGTCGGCGACGCGTTCCAGGGTGGCCTGCAACCACCGCAGGTCGGCGTCGAGATGGACGATGGCGAAGTCGGCGGCGACCACCTCGGCGAGGCTGGCCGACGCACTGATCTTGATCTGGGTCAGCTCGCGCAGCCGTACGGTGTGCGCCTGCCGTTGTGCGATCAGGTACTCCCTGGTCCGGTCGACGCCGACCACCAGGAGCGCCACCGCGACCTTGGCGAACAGGGTGCCACTCACGTACGGCGCCGGTGGCTCGACCACCGCCAACCAGGCGTCGAGCGCGGCGTGCCCGGTGTCGGTGAGCGCGTACGAGGTCCGGTCGGGTCCGCCGTCCCGGTCCTGTCCGGCCGGCGCGACCAGGCCGTCCCGGGCGAGCCGGCCGAGCGTGGCGTAGACCTGGCCGTAGCCCAGTGGCTTGGTCCGGGGCAGTCGTTCGTCATGGGCCCGTTTGAGCTCGTACCCGTGCTGCGGGCCGCCGGCAAGCAGCCCGAGCAGCACCTGAGCCGTCGACATGGCGCCACTATTCACTGAATGAATAGTTGCCGTCAAGCCCACCGCGTCCGAGCCGACACACCGGTCGGCGATCGACTCGCCGGGGGCCGCCTGCCTCCGGTCGCCGCACGACCAGGAAGATGAGCACGCCCACCAGGGCGTCCGGTCCTGCCGCCGAACCCTCCGGTGGAGTACCGTTCGATCGATAACAGGAGGTCGCGAATGTCCTTGACGGTGCACACCGAGCAGCGCGGCGACGTGGTCGTCGTGGCGGTCGCAGGCGAGCTGGACATGGCCACCGCGCCGCAGCTACAGGACGAGATCACGGATCTGCTCGACCGGGGCAACAGCCGCCTGGTGTTCGACCTGTCCGACCTGACCTTCTGCGACTCGACCGGGCTCTCCGTGTTCGTCCGGGCGAAGAACAGCAGTGACGAGGTCGGCGGGGTGGTCCGACTCGCCGCACCGCAGCGCGGCGTGTTGCGCATCCTGGAGGTCAGCGGCCTGGTCGAGGTGTTGCAGACGCACCCCTCGGTGGAGCAGGCCATCGCGGCGGACCAGACCTCCGCCTCGTCGTAACAGCACACGCCCGGTCATGACGTGATCACCGCCTGGTCCGCCGCACAGCGGGCCAGGCGGCACTTTTCTCCGCACCCTCGACGGGGCATAGGTTGTCGGTCGACACCGCCAACCTTTCGGAGACGCGAATGCTCAAGGGTTTCAAAGACTTCATCATGCGCGGCAACGTCGTCGACCTCGCGGTCGGCGTCGTCATCGGCACGGCCTTCACCACCCTGGTCACCCAGCTCACCAACTCGTTCCTCAAGCCGCTGATCCAGTTGATGGGCGGCGACACGGGGGTGACCGCCGGGACATGGCCGGTGGGCGACGTCGAGTTCGACTGGGCGGCGTTCGTCAACGCGATAATCACCTTCCTGATCACCGCCGCGGTGCTCTACTTCCTGATCGTGCTGCCGCTCAACAAGCTGGCCGAGCGGCGTCGGCGTGGCGAGGAGCCGCCGCCGGCCGCCCCGAGCGAGGAGATCAAGCTGCTGACCGAGATCCGTGACGCCCTGGTGGCCGGGGCACGAGTGCCGGCGCAGCACCGGGAGTCGTTCGACAACCTGACCGGCCGGGACTACCCGCCAGCCGGTCGGGAGTACCCCTCGGCCGGTCGCTGAGCCGCCGGCACCCGACTTTCCCCCTCCCCGCACCCTATCGAACACGTGTTCGATAGGGTGCGATCATGGAACAGCGGAAACACTGGTGGAACGGCAAGTGGGGGCACCTCGCGAGGCGCGATGTCTACCTGCGGACCGACGCGGACCAGTGGCACCTGGAGCAACGGGCCGGCGGCGCCGAGGGGATCTCCCGGTTCTACGAGTTCGACAGCGAGGACGAGGCGTACGAGGCGGTGCGCGGCCTGCTGGTCGGACCGGACAACTGGCGGGAACTCTCGGCCCGACCGCCCGGACTCGGCAGCGGTGGTTTAACCGGCTGACCGGGCGGGAATCGCCCAGACATGCACACCGATGTCCCGAACAGCCCCGAACCCATCGCCCAGGTGACCAGCGGCATGCGGGTGATCGACCCGGGCGGCGAAGAGGTGGGCACCGTCATCGCGGTCCAGCTCGGCGACCCGAACGCGGTGGCCGCCCAGGATCCGCCGAGCGGTGACGGCGTACTCGGTGACGGGGTGCCGCACACCGCGACCGGCGACGAGCCCGACGTACCGCCGGACCTGGCGGCCCGGCTGATGCGTACGGGCTATCTGAAGGTGGACAGCCGAGGGTTCCTCGCCCACGACCTCTACATCGAGGCCGACCAGATCGCCAAGGTGAACCAGGACGTGGTGGAGCTGACCGTGGACCGCAACCGGCTCCTCCCCGAATCCCGCTGACCCCGCCCGGCGGGCCGGAACCGGTCAGCGGTACGGGGTTTCGAGCATCGCGATGGTGCCGAGACTGACCTGGTCCCGGATCCGGGTCACCGACGACTGCCACTGCCGGCTGAACCCCGGCCGCCGCTCCAGCGACTGCCAGACCGACAGCACGGACTCGTCCAGCCGGGCGGCGGGCATCCACAGGTGCAGCAGGCAGTCGATCGCCGGTCGGAGCCGGTCCAGCTTCTGCGCCCGGGTGCCCGGCCCGGTGAGGCTCGACTCCATCAGCGACACCAGCGTGGTGAGCAGCCAGTCGTGCAGGGCCAGGTCCTCGCAGAGCTCGACGATCGCCTGCATGTCCTGCCGGGCCGCGGTCAGTTCCAGCGTACGCAGGGTGTCCGACTCGACCCGGAAGGTGCCCTGCAACTCGGCCTCCGGATCCTCGACCGGAACCACCGCCCAGCGCAGGCAGGTGCGCTGGGCCCGGAACGGGGGCCGGTGGTCCAGCGTCGCCGACGCCTGGACGGTGTCCATCGTCCGGGCGCTGACCGCACCGAGGTTCAGCGCCGCGGCCTGGTACGCCGAACCGAGGAAGCCACGGGTGATGTCCCGTACGTCGACCTTGCCGATCGTCTCCACCTGCCCCGGCCGGGAGAGGTAGTGCGACCAGACGAGCCGACGGTTGGCGGCGGCGCGGTCGATCCTGGTGTGGGTCGACCCCTGGAGCACGTGCCCGCCGGTGACCGCCGCGTGGGAGACGACCGTGCCGACGCCCCGGCTCCGGCTGCCCGAAGCGGTCGGCAGCCGGCAGTCCACCCCGCTGAGCTGGTCCGGAGAGACGGCGTACGCGATCGGCCGTTCCGACCGGCGGACCCGCTCGCCCACCAGCAGGTCGAGCAGGCCGGCGGTCCGGTCCAGCGGCAGTGCGGTCGAGTTCTGCAACAACCCGGTGTGGACCTCGCCCACGGTCAGCATGGCACCTCCGCAACGTCACGCGTCGCCACCGGCCACGGTCACGCCGCGGTCAGAGCCGATCGACCGGTTTCATCCCATCATCGGACCGACGCGCAACGTACCGGACACGCATGAGCGCGAATGATAATTCCCGGTCCTCACGTGCACGGCCGTCGCAAATACCGTCGAACCGACGGGACATCGGGTTATGACGAGCGGTTTCCGAGGGAAGTCCCTGATGCGCCTTTTCACCGAACTTCCAGGGCCAGCGTCGGATCGCATTTCCCGCCATAGGCTCAACTGGTGGCTCCTGCGAACATAGACGTACTCGTCGTCGGTGCCGGGGTGACCGGGCTGACCACGGCGGTGTGTCTGGCCGAGAGCGGGCGTTCGGTGCTGGTCCGTACCCGGGACCGGCCGGCGGACACCACGTCGTTCGCGGCGGGTGCGATCTGGGGGCGGGTGATCGCCGCGCACGAGCGGGCAGCGCACTGGGGTCAACAGACGCTTTCCCTGCTCAAGCCGTTGGCCCGAGCGGCCGGGACCGGGGTGCGTCTGGTCACCGGCCTGGAGGCGACCCGGGTGCCGTGCCCGCCGCACCCGTGGCTGACCGGGATCGACGACTTCGAGGTCTGCCCGCCGGCCGAGCTGCCCGCCGGTTTTGTCGCCGGCTGGCGCTACACCGCGCCCGTGGTCGACATGCCGCGCTACCTGGAATACCTGGTGAATCGGCTGGGCCGGGCCGGTGGCCGGATCGAGCGGGCCACCGTCGGGTCGTTGGCCGAGGTCGCGGCCGAGGCGCCGGTGGTGGTCAACTGCACCGGCGCCGCCGCGCGGGAACTGGTGCCGGACAACGAGGTGCAGCCCACCCGGGGCCAACTGGTCGTGGTCGACAACCCCGGCGTGCACTGGTTCTTCGCCGAGAGCGACACCGAGACCACCGAGCTGACCTACTTCCTCCCGCACGGCGACCATGTCGTGCTCGGCGGGACGATGGAGGTCGGACACTCGGACGCCGCACCGCAGGCCGAGACGGCGGCGGCGATCGTACGGCGGTGTGCGGCTGTCGAACCCGCCCTGGGCCGGGCCCGGATCCTCGATCACCGGGTCGGATTCCGGCCGGTACGCCCTCAGGTCAGGTTGGAACAACTGGATCTCGACGGCGGCATAATGATCCACAATTACGGGCACGGTGGCAGCGGAATCAGCCTTTCCTGGGGCTGTGCCCTCGAAGTGCTGAACATGATCGAAACACGTACGGCAACCCCGTCCTGAAAATCATTGGCGCCGATGTCTTCGCAGGCCGGCGATACTGCTGTCGGGGGCCGGACGAGGGGACAAATATTCTTGCCCCCCATTGATACGGTGACCTCACGTGCCGCTCACGCCGCATAGGAGCCGCCGTGACCAAGGTCTACGTGTCAGCCACTTTCCGAGATCTACAGGAGTGCCGTGCCTCAGTGCAGCTCGCGCTGCGCCGGCTCCGGGTCGAGGACATGGCGATGGAATCCTATGTCGCGGAAGATCGACGGCCGCTGGAAAAGTGTCTGGCGGATGTCCGCGAATGTGATGTCTACGTGGGCATCTTTGCCTGGCGCTACGGTTTCGTGCCGCCGGGTTACGGCCGGTCGATCACCGAATTGGAATACCGCGAGGCGCTCAACAACGGAAAGCCCTGTCTGATCTTCCTCCTGGACGAGGAGGCACCCTGGCCGCGCCGGTTCGTCGACCGGGGGCCGGAGGCCGAGCAGATCGAGGCGCTGCGGGCCGAGCTCGCCGACCGGCACATGTGCAGCATCTTCACCGAGCCGGGTGACCTGGCCGCGCGGGTCACCGCCGCGGTCGCCGTACGGCTGGCCGAGACCGGGTGGTCCGGGCACGGGTTGAACGCCCTCGGCCAGGACACGGTCCAGCGTTACTTCGCCCGGCTGCGCCAGCACTACGGCGTACTGGACCTGGACGCGTTGACGCCGACCGAGAGCGAGGACTACCTCCAGATCGGGTTGGCCTCGGTTTTTGTCGAGCAGTCCGTACGGGCGGATCCGCCGCCGGCCGAGATGCCCCGCGAGTGGCGCCAGCGGGTGCCGACGAACGGGCATCTGAGCAGCGAAGACGTCCCCGCCGAGGTGAACCCGACGGATCTGGTGCACCTCCAGGAGTCGTACCGGGCGAAGCCGTTGCAGCGGCTGTTCGACGTACTCGCCTCGCCGGAGCAGCGGGCGGTGGTGCTGCTCGGAGACCCCGGCTCGGGCAAGTCCACCGCAGCCCGTTACCTCGTTCTCGCCCTGGCCGGCGGGCACCCCGACGACCGGCTCGCCGCCCTGACCGACCATCTGCCGCTCCTGGTCGAGCTGCGCTCGTACGTGACCCTCGCCGCCGAGAACCGCTGCCAGAGCTTCGTCGACTACCTCGACCACCGCGCGCACACCGACGGGCTCGGGATCGACCGGACGGCACTGCTGCGCCACCTGACCCTCGGCCGTACGGTGGCCGTCTTCGACGGGCTCGACGAGGTCTTCGACCGCCGCCGCCGGGAGGAGGTGGCCAGCCAGATCGCCAACTTCGCCGCGGACTTCCCCCAGGTACGGGTGATCGTCACCTCGCGGGTGGTGGCGTACTCCCGGCGGATCCTCACCGACGTCGGTTTCACCCACTTCACCCTTCAGGACCTGGACGCCGACCAGACCGCGGAGTTCCTCGGCCACTGGTACCGGTTGGCGATCCACGACCGGCCGCAGGACGCCCTGGTCCGCCGGGCCCGGCTGCTCGACGCGATGCGGCACTCGCACGCCATCCGGGAACTGGCCGGCAACCCACTGCTGCTGACCATCCTGGCGATCATCGGCAGGCACCAGGCGCTGCCCCGCGAGCGGTGGAAGCTCTACGACCACGCGGCGACCGTGCTGGTCGAGCACTGGGACGTGAACCGGCACCTGCGCGACCAGCACCAGGACCCGGACTTCATCGGCACCGAGGACAAGAAGGAGCTGCTGCGCCGGCTCGCGTACCGGATGCAGTCGGCCGACCGTGGTCTGGCCGCGAACTACATCGCGGCCGAGGAGTTGAGCCAGGTCTTCGAGGACTACCTGGTCGAGCGCTACCACCGGGATCCGGCCGCGGCTCGGGCGATCGCCCTGTCGATGATCAACCAGTTCCGGGAGCGGAACTTCATCCTCAGCCGGTACGGCCCGCACCTGTACGGCTTCGTGCACCGCACCTTCCTGGAGTTCTTCTGCGCGGACGCGGTGCTGACCAGGTTCGCGCACGACCGGGTGCTGACCATCGGCGAGGTGAAGGACCTGTTCCGCCGGCACTGGGTGAGTCCGTCCTGGCGGGAGGTGCTCCGGCTGCTCGCCGGGGCGCTGCCGGAGGAGCGCACCGCCGAGGTGGTCGACCTGCTGACCAACGAGGTGAACCGGTCCTGGCCGCCGACCGCGTTCCCCACCCCGCCGTGGAACCTGGCGCTCGCGGTGCAGTGCCTCGCCGAGGTCCGGACCATCACACCGGCGGTGGCGAAGCCGGCCGCCGCCCTGCTCCGGAAGGTGATCCTGCTCCTGGAGCACGGTGTCGCGATCAACGACCGGGAGACCGCGAAGCTGATCGAGGAGGAGATCCTGCCCGCCGCCCAGGCGATCGGGACCGACTGGCCGGGCCGGGAGGACTACCTCTCCTGGTACCGGCGGCGCGGGGTCCGGGTGGTCTGGAGCCCGGTGTCGGCGTACGCCGCCCGGCTGGCCGCGATGCTCTCCACCCCGGCTGAACGGATCGACGACCTGTTCGACGAGGTGCTCGGCGGACTCGACGACAGCTCCGCCGCGTACGCCTGGGTTGCCGGGCTGGCCGAGGTGGCGCAGCTCGCGACCGCCACGGAGGACAGCCCCCCGCATCGCGCCGCCGCCGAACGGGTCCGCAACCGGCTGGTCAGGCGGGCCCGCGACGACGGTTACAGCGGAGCGCGGCTCACCGCCGTACAGGCCCTCGGGGAGTGCTTCGGCACCGACCAGCGGGCCCGCGAGTTGCTCGCCGAACGCGCCAGGATGGACGGGTACGCCGGGGTCCGGCTCGCCTGTGTGCAGGCGCTCGGCGAACGGTTCCGGGGCGAGACACCGGTACGCAACCTCCTGCTGGCGCAGGCGGGCCTGGACAGCAACGCGGGCGTACGGCGGGCCGCCCTCCAGATCCTCGGTGAGCGCTGCGGCGGTGAGGACGAACTGCGGTCCCTGCTGCTCGACCGGTTGGAGACCGACACCGACGCCGACGTGATCCGGATGGCCGCCCAGGTCCTGATCGAGCGGTTCAACGCCCCCGGCGAGGTTCGTGACCTCCTGATCGGGCGGGCCGGTGCCGATGTCGACCCGGTCCTGCGTCGGGCCGTCGTCCGGGCCCTCGGCGAACGGCTCGGGATCGACCCGGTGGTCCAGACGGTCCTGGTGGAACGGATCCGGGTGGACACCGACGCCGGTGTCCTCCGGGCGGCGGCGCAGTCCCTGGTGGAGCGGTTCGGTCCGGACGAGGAGCTGCGCAAGCTGCTGGTGTCCCGTGCCCTGGAGGACACCGACGAGGTGGTCCGCCGGGCCGCCCTGCGGCTGCTGATCGAGTGCTTCGCCCGCGAGGTGCCGCTCTGCGAACTGCTGATCACGGTGGCACGGGCCGACCGGGACACCGACGTCCGGCTGGTTGCCGTACGGGCGTTGGCGGACCAGGTCGGCACGGCACCGGAGGCGGTCGACGCGCTCGCCGAACTGGCCCGTACCGACCTGGCGCCCAGGATCCGGTTGCTGGCCGTCGGGGCGCTGGTGGACAGGGTCGGCATGGACCCCGACGTACGGGACGTGCTCGCCGGGCTGGCCCGCGCCGACACCAGCGCGGCGGTACGGCTCGCCTCGGTACGGGCACTCGCCGAGTGGGTGACCGAACGGGACCTGCGGGAGCTGATCGTCGAGCGGGCCCGTGAGGACAGCGGGGCGGAGGTCCGGCTCGCCGCCGTACGCGCCCTGGCCCGCGAGGCGGGTACGGATGCCGAGGTGCACGCCGTACTCGTGGATCGGGCCCGGCACGACTCGGACGGTGGCGTCTTCGCGCACGCCGCGGCGGTGATCGCCGGGCTGGCCGAGCAGGACGAACCGGCCTGGGAACTGCTCGCCCGGCGGGTCGGGGTGGACAGCAACGCCCGGCTCCGGCTCGCCGCGACCCGGATGCTGGTCGACCGGTTCGGCACCCGGCCGGAGGTCTCCGAGATCCTGCTCGACCGGGTACGACTCGACCCGGACGCGGAACTGCTCCGGGCGGCGGCGACCGCGCTGGTCGCCCAGTTCGGTCCCGAGGTGGCGCAGTGCAAGGCGTTGCTGGCCCGGGTCGACAGCGACGACGTCCCGGTACGGTGTGTGGCGGTGCGGATCCTCGGCGAGGAGTTCGGGGCCGACCGGGGCGTCCGCGAGGTGCTGATCGACAAGGCCCGCAAGGACGACGACGTGCAGGTACGCCGGGAGGTGCTCCGGGTCCTGGGTGAACGCCTCGCCGACCACCCGGAGGTCCGGGCGCTGTTCGTCGAGCGGCTGCACGACCACGACTGGTCGGTACGGGTGACCGCCGTCCGGCTGCTCGGCACCAGGTTCGGCGCCGACCCGCAGACCCGTACGCTGCTCACCCGGCTGGCCCGCGAGGACGACGACCACGGGTTCCGCCGGTTCGCCGGTCAGGCGCTGACCTGGCTTCCCGGTGCGGACCCGGACCAGTTACCGGACGTGCCGCGATGAGCCCGTCGACGGGGCGACCGGTGCCCGACGGTCGCCGGTCAGTCCGAGATGAACGTGTACTCGATCCGTTCGACCAGGTCCTTGGGGACGTCGACGTGTTCGTGCCGGCTGCGGGTGTGGATCTGGTCGAGCACCGCGGGACCGATCGACACCTGACTGAGGATCGTCCGGACCGCGTGCTCGATCGGCAGGAAACGCGACCCGAGGACCGAGAAGGTGCGGTACGCGCTGAACGGCGCCGCCCTCGGGTTCAGCTTGACCACGGCCGGCAGGTCGTCCCAGTCGTCCGGCCACTCCTCGACCTGGTACGGGTTGGTCACCCCTTCACCCTCGTGCCGCAGCAGGCCCAGTCGCATGAGCTGCCACACCCCGGCGAGGAAGGGGCAGGACCAGCGCAGTTGCCCGTCCTCCTCGTAGTCCCACAGCTCGACGTCCATGAAAATGGAGTGCCGGTTGGCCGCGTTCTGGACCGGGGGCTGCCAGGTGTAGTCGCTCATCGCCTGGGCCGGGCCGGTGGCCGGGGAGCGTTTGCCGTTGCAGAGCCAACCGGTCTCGGTGAGCGGTGGACGTTCGCCGTTGGTTTCCGGAACCGGATCGGAGACGAGCTGGTCGAGTACGAGTTTCGCGAGCGGGATGTCGTCGGCCTGGGCACACCCGGACTCGCGGGCGAAGTAGTCGATGACCAGGCCGGTGCCCTCGGTCGCTTCCTGGAGTTGCCGGACCACCTCGCCGGGCGTACTGAACCGGGTGAAGTAGTCGTCGATGAGGAAGCAGGTGCTGATCCGGGCCCGGCCCTTGGGGACCCGGTCGATCGCCGCCTGCCTGGCCGCCGCCACCCAGGGCGC
This sequence comes from Micromonospora sp. NBC_01796, assembly GCF_035917455.1. Lineage (NCBI taxonomy): Bacteria > Bacillati > Actinomycetota > Actinomycetes > Micromonosporales > Micromonosporaceae > Micromonospora > Micromonospora sp. NBC_01796. The sequence continues at coordinate 2,562,242 of NZ_CP109078.1, forward strand.
GACCCGAGAGAAATGTCGACGGAGTTGCTGGACCCCGCCGGCGAACTCCTCGATGTAGAGGTGGCCGAGTTCGATCGAGAGATGGGACAGGGGGACCGACTCGATGGTGCGCCGGGCCGCGGTCTCCTCGAAGCTCACATCCGTTTTTGTCACAGGGTCTCCCAGGCCGCGTCGTCGACTATCCGTTTGGCCAGGGAGGAGAACGCTTCGACCGTCTCCAGGTTGGCGATCCGCCGGGCGTACACGTCGTTGTCGGAGATGAGCTGCTCGCGCCATTGCAGGACCGGGTCCAGCGGCACCGAGCCGATCATCATGGTCCGACCCACCCGGTTGTTGCTGGCCAGCTCCAACAGGTCCTGGTTGCACTCACGCAACCAGGCCACCTGTGGCGGCTGGAGTCCCTCCAGCTCGGGCGAGTCGGGGTCGACCACGGCGGTACGCACGAAGCGCAGCGCGTTCATCAGGTCGTCGTGTTTGTGGCCGCGTCGTACGCCGGTGTCGAGGATGCCCTTGGCGCCGTACACGAGGCTGGAGGCGGCGAGCACGTGCTGCCGGGTCCAGCGGTGGAACACCAGCCAGCGGGCCTTGACCGCCCGCAGTTCGGGGGAGGCGGTGGCGGCGAGCACGATGTCGGTGGCGTACGACCGACCGGCGCTCAGGTCGATCAGGCTGAGTTCGAACTCCTCCTCGAGCCGGAGGAAGAGTCGTACGCACTGCCGGACCCGTTCCTCGCTGCTCGGGAACTCGCCCCCGCCGACGTCACCGGGCAGGAGCATCAGCCGCCCCGCGCCGGGCGGCCGGTTGCGCAGGCTGGCCCGGTCGGACTCGGACCACACGTCGATCCGGTTCGGCTCGGCGCACTCGCCGTTGAGGTAGACGTGCAGCCCGGTCTGGGTGGTGGTGCCGTGCACGACGGAGTCGATGTTGAAAATGGCCCCGGCCGTGGGCGACCCGAAGTCGAAGTCGAGATAGCAGACGTCGATGCCCTGCAACGCACTCCGGTAGAGCACGTTGCTGCTGGTCACGGAGCGGCCGGTGCCGCCCTTGTCGGAAGTAGCGAAGATCAGCATGGTCAGCCCGCCTCCGAGACGTCACGGCGGGCGGCGTCCAGTTCGTCGAGTGAACGCAGCACCTCGGTGGACAGGGCTGCCGCCGAGCCGGGCCGGTCCTGCACGATCTCCCGGGCCCGGCGCAGGTTGACCCGGATCAGGTGCAGGGTCTGCTGCATCTTCGGGCCGCCCTCGGCGGCGCCGCTGAGCAGCTCCATGTCGTACAGGTGCTCGGCCTCGCTGAGCAGGTCCAGGGCGTAGTCCGCCAACCGGTCGCTGCGCAGTGGCGGTCGGTTCAGCATGTTGGCGGTGGTGACCAGCCCCTGCACCACCCGCTCGGTGTAGTACCAGGAGGTCCCGTCCTGGTTCTGTTTGATCTGGCGGAAGACCTTCGCCGGCTGGTCCCACAGGCTGCGCCCGGCGCCGCCGTCGAGTCGCCGGTCGGCCAGGTGGTCCCAGATCCGGTCGGCGAGGTCGAGCAGCGAGGCGCGCTGCTCGGCGTCGCTGAGCAGGCCGGCGATGAACGAGGTCCGTTGCAGCAGCAGGGCGGAGAACTCGCTGACCATCCAGCGCAGCCGTGGGCCGCCGAGCTGCTCACTGCCGATGAGGGTCAGCCGTACGCCGGGTGAGTGCAGGGTCAGCGCCGGGTCGGCGTCGAACGGGCGGCGGGTGATCCGGGCCCGGTTGGCCAGCTCGCTCAGGGCCAGCCCGACCCGGGACAGCTCGGCGTCGGAGCCGCGTTCCAGCATCAGGCCCTTGACCGCCAGCGAGGTGACCAGCAGCGTGTAGTAGTCGGAGGAGTCCTCGTCGGTGGTACGCCACGGGATGTCCTCCAGCGGCCACCGTTGCCCGTCGCCGAAGGTGGCGACCGTGGCCCAGTAGGTCCTGGTCAGTTCCCACCGCAGTTGCAGCGCTCGGGACAGCCGCTGCTGCTCGTCGTTGAGCAGCCCGAGGATGCGGGTACGTTCGGAGAACAGGTCCTCGATGGCGTCCACCGCGATGACGGTGAAGTAGAGCCAGGGCAGCTCGTGTGCCACGCCCTTGGGTTGTTCGCCGACCGGCTCGTCGGTCTCGACCACCGGGGCGTCGTTGACGATCCCCCAGGACCAGCCGCACTCGAACAGTCGGTTCGCGCTTTCCAGGTCGGCGACCTGGCCGGATCCGATCAGGACCTCACGGAAGGTCGCCATGGTCTGGCGCAGGGCCCGGCGCAACTGCGAGACGATCTGGCGTTGCGGCAGCCCGGCCTGGTTGACCGTACGGATCAGCGCCCGGCCCTCGTTGGAGTCCACGTCGAAGACGTTGACCGCGAAGCTGCGCAGCAGTCCGACCATGGCCGCACTGAGCCGGGCGCTGGCCATCGCCTCCAACTCGGCGATCTCCTGGAGGATCTCCTCGCGGCGGACGGCGCCCCGGAACACCCGGACGAAACCGATAGTCGCCAGCGACAGGGTGACCGACATCGCGAACGAGTCCACGATGTCCAGGTCGCGCTGCTGCGGGGTGGCCGGCTGGGCGGGGTCGTCAATGCCGAAATAGCTGCCACCCGAAAAAATGGGCGTTCCGGACTCATGGGTGTAGCGGCGGAAGTATTCGCTCAGGATCTGCACCAGGACCAGGGGTATCTGGGTCGCCGTACCGAGCGGGCGCAGGACTTTGATCATTTCGTCGGCGGTCTCGTCCGGACGGTCGATGTTGAACGCGTCCACCTGGGTCGCCGGCAGGAGCAGGCAGAGCAGTTGCTCGGCGTCACTGATCGAATTGGAGCCGTTCTCGCCGCCCCATACCCATCGGCCGTCCCGCCAGGACGACCGTACGACGGCCGACCAGATCTCCAGGAGCTGCTGACGAGGCTGAATCCTCATCTCTCGTGCACCACCATCCGCCAATTGTCATGGATCCAGGTACGCCGGAGACCCGGAGAGCATGTGATTATCGATCATGGTTCGGCGCCAATGCGCGTGGAACCAGGTCAGTGAATCAAGCAAAGAAGCTGGCCAGCCCAGGGATTAAATGATCTTTCTACAGTGGCGCCACGAGTCATGGCGACCACCCCCTTCTCGCGGGCCCAGTCCTATCTGCCAATGATGTCGTACGCGTCAAGGGTGGAGAAATCGCCGACCAGCCGCTGGACAATTGATCAATTAGCCACAGTGGTGCTGGTGGGACCCGTTGAGCCTGTCCCGAGTCGGAAATCAGACCGATTGGCTCGGTCCGGTCAACTGCCGGCGTACCGCCCAGAGGGCCGCTTCCGTACGCGACGCCGAGCCGGTCTTGCGCAGCAGGTTGGACACGTGCACGGTCACCGTCCGGACCGAGATGCCCAATGATCGGGCCACCTGCTTGTTCGACATCCCGGCGGCCAGGCACCCGAGCACCTCGACCTCCCGCGCGGTCAACTCCGCGCCGATCGGCTCGGGCGGCACGCTCAGGTGCTCCGGCGACGGCTCCCCCACCAGTCCGTCCGGCCCGTGCCCGCCCCGCGTGGCGATCAGCTCGGTGAGCCGGTACGGGTTCCCACCGGTCCGCTCCCGTACCGTCTCGACCAGTTGCCGGTCCACCGGCCCGTCCGGGTACACCTGGGCCAGCACCGCCGCCACCTGGTCGGCGGTCAACGCGCCGAGGTGCTGGCGTACGGCACCGGGCGCGCCGGTGAGACGGGCGAGCGTACGCGCGGCAAGCTCGGGCGCCAGCGCGGTCTCCGGTGGCCGGCTGGCGACCACTAGCAGGACCGGCAACTCCGGCGCGGCGGCCAGCTCGCCGATCAGGTTCAGGCTCGCCGGGTCGAGCGCGTGCAGGTCCTCGACCACGATCACCGCCGGTCCCGCCCCGACCAGCGCCCGTACGGTCGCCACGGCCAGCCGGAGCAGCGTGCCGGGGGCGTACCGCTCACGGGGTGCGTTGGGGTGCTGGGCCAGCCAGGCCAGCGCGTCGGCGGGCAACGGAAGACCGGTCGTGTCCCGGCCGCTGAGCACCGCCGCCAACCAGTCGTACGGCGCCGGATCGTGCACCCGGGCGGTGCCGAAGAGCACGTTGCCCGGTCGCGGGTCGAACCCGTCCAGCGCGGCGGCGACGAGCAGGCTCTTGCCCACCCCGGCCGCCCCGGTGATCACGACCGTACGGCGGGCCGGCGGATCCGAGCCGGCCAGGCTGGACCAGGCGCGGGCAAGCTCGGTCAGCTCACCGACGCGCCCGACCATGGCGACCGGCATCATGGATCAACCCTACGCAACACTGCGTAGAGACGATCCGGTGCTCCGCTTGGCATGCTGCACGGCATGAACCTGCGCCTGCGTACCGCGATCGTCAGCGACCCCGGCCTGGTCCGCACGAACAACGAGGACGCCGCCCACGCGGGCGAGCGCCTGCTCGTGGTGGCCGACGGTGTCGGCGGGCAGCCTGCGGGCGAGGTCGCCAGCGAGATCGTGATCCGGAACCTGCTGCCGCTGGACCGTACCCCGATCGACGGTGACCCCACGACGGCGCTCACCGGGGCGCTCGCGGCGGCCAACCGGCAGATCGCGGAGGTCGGCCGGACCGACCCGAGCCGGACCGGCCTGGGCACCACGGTCACCGCCGTCCTGTTGACCGGCGACCGACTGGCCCTGCTGCACGTCGGCGACTCCCGCTGCTATCTCGCGCGCGACCCGAACTTCTACCAGTTGACCAGGGACGACACCTTCGTCCAGGAGCTGGTGGACCGGGGCGCGCTGACCCCGGAGGAGGCCCACCGACACCCGCAGCGGTCGATCATCACCCAGGCGGTGCAGGGCGGTGAACTCGTACCGGCGACCGTGGTCGTACCGGTGGTGGCCGGCGACCGGCTGCTGCTCTGCAGCGACGGCCTATCCGACGTGGTCGACGACGACGCCATCGGCGAGGCGCTCGCCCAACACACCGAACCCCAGCAGTGCGCCGAGCAGATGGTGAAGCTCGCCCACCAGGGCGGCGCCCCCGACAACGTCACCGTCATCATCGCCGACCTCATCCCGGCCTAACCCTCACCACCTCTCCTCAGCTCCTTGATCACGAAGAGTTCGGCTCGCTATGACCGGCCGAACTCTTCGTGATCAAGAAACGTAATCAGGAGAAGTGGTCAGAGGCCGAAGACGTCTTCGGCTGCGCCGTCGCGGGCGCCGTCCACGAAGCCACGGAAGGCGGGGTCCTCGCGGTCGGCGGTGACGCTGGTGACGGTTTCCCCGGTGGTCTCGGCCACCGCGTCGACCAGCGGGGGGTAGTCGAGTTCGACGTCACCGAGATCGTCCTCGTCCGCCTCGGCCAGGTTCAGCACCTGCTGGAGGTCGTCCGCCGAGGTGTCCTGGTCGGTCGCCCAGGCGTGCCCGATGGAGTAGCACTCGTCGTACAGCCCGCGTTGATCGTCGGTCCAGTCATCGTCGTAGTCCGGCACGCTGCGCCTCCTTCGGGGGCCGTTCCCTTTGCAGCATGCCCGCCCGCAGCCTGAGCACGAGCAGGGACGACAAAACTCGCGTACCCGTACGCCTCTAGAGGATTACGGCGCGAGCCGCCGTACCGGGCTCGACGGGAAGGCGTACGGAGAGCGGGTCGGGGCAGAGCCGGACGAGTTCCGGCAGGACCACACCGAGCGGGGCGTCGATGGTCAGCGCCGAGTACGTGTCCCCACGGGTCGGACCCTGGTTGACGATCACCACCGGGATGCCGAGTTTCGCCGCCCGGATGACAAACCGGCGGCCGGACATCACCGCCAACGACGACCCGAGCACCAGCAGCATCCTGGCGCTCTCCACCAGGTCGAAGCACTGTCGGACCCGGTCCGGGGGCACCGTCTCGCCGAAGAAGACCACATCCGGCTTGAGCGTGTCGCCGTCACACGCCGTACAGGCGACCATCCGGAACCGGTCGACGGCCTGGTCCGACAGGTCCACGTCACCGTCCGGGTTGACCGCCGTCGCCTCCGCGTCGAACTGCGGGTTCGCCAGGCCGAGGCGCCGGTCCAACTCGGCCCGGGAGGTCAGGTCACCGCAGCCCAGGCAGATCACCTTGGCCAGGCTGCCGTGCAGCTCCACCACCCGGTCGGCGCCGCCCGCCTGGTGCAGCCCGTCCACGTTCTGGGTGACCACGCCGGTCACCAGCCCCCGCTGCTGCAACTGGGCAACCGCGCGGTGCCCGGCGTTGGGGCGGGTCCGGGCCATCCGCCGCCAGCCGAGGAAGCTGCGCGCCCAGTAGCGCTGCCGGGCGACCGGGTCACCGGTGAAGGTCTGATAGGTCATCGGGCTGGTGCGTACCAGGGCTCCGCTCGGCCCCCGGTAGTCCGGGATCCCCGAGTCGGTGGAGAGTCCGGCGCCGCTGAGCACCACAACGTCGCCGCCGGCCAGCGACCCGGCCAGCTCGGCGCACTTCTCGGCCGTACCCTCATGCACCCGTCCATGCTGCCGCACCCGGAGGCCGATCGGCCAGGCGCGGCGAACAACGTGGGCCAGGACTCAGACGGTACGGTGCAGCCGACGACAATTCCGTACGATTGAGCGCTTTCGCCCGTTTCACGAATGGCTGACGGGAGCATTCCCGCGCACCGCACCGGGCTCCGTGGCGGTTAGCTGAAGCAGAGCGGCCACGTACCACCCGCGCGGATCGGAGGAACCATGCCGTTCACCGGTAGCCACCCCGCCGCCGTCCTGCCGTTCCTGCGTACCGGGCTGGTGCCGTCCGCGCTGGTCATCGGCAGCATGACACCGGACCTGCCGTACTTCGTCCCGCTCCGGTTCTCCGGGAGCACCACCCACACCCTGACCGGGGCGCTGACCGTGGACGTACTCCTGGGTGGGTTGGCCTTCGGGGTGTGGCAGGCGGTGCTGGCGCCGTTCGCGATCGCGATGGCCCCGGCGGCGGTGCGGGAGCGCATCGACCCCAAGCTGCCGCGTGGTCTCCTGCACCACCTGCGAAGCTGGCGCCGACTGGGGCTGCTGGGCGCCTCACTGGCGGTCGGTGCCGTGACCCACGTCGTCTGGGACTCGTTCACCCACGTCCCCGCCTGGGGGCCGGCGCACATCGCCTGGCTGAATGGGATCCACGCGGGGATCCCCGGCTACCGCTGGGTGCAGTACGGCAGCACCGTCGTCGGCGGGGCGGCCCTGGTCGGCTGGTTCACCCACTGGATGTACACGAGTACGCGGCGGCCGAGCACCGATGCTCCGGTGGCGATGCCGCCCCTGGTAGCACACGCGGTGTGGGCCCTGATCGGGTTCGCCACGGTTGCCGGGGGCCTGCTCGCCGCCCGCCCCGCCTACCTGAACGGCTCCGGCCCGTACGTCACCGTGTTCCTGGGGTTGACCAGAGGCGGTGGGGCCGGCTTGATCGCGGCGCTGGGCTGCGCCCTCGGCTGGTTCTACTACCGCAAGCAGGTAGTGACGAACCCATTGCCGCCTCGGCAGTAGACGGATGCAGCAACGCCTCCGCGCCGAGCAGGGGCGGAGGCGTGATGCCGAGAAGGGTCAGTGCTGCTTCGCCAGGCCAACGAACGCGCGCCACGCCTCCGGCCCGAAGGCCAGCGTGCCGCCGTCACGATCCTTGGTGTCCCGGACCAGGACGCGTCCGGGGAGGTTGTCGGCCACCTCCACGCACGCGCCGCCGTTGTCAGTGGATCGGGACGATCTGCGCCATTGCGCACCGGTCATGTCGTACATGTCTCTGCCCCTTTCTCGGTCACTTCGGCAACAGGGTCAGCGCTGCTTCGCGAAGCCGACGAACGCACGCCACGCTTGAGGCGCGAACGCCAACGTGCCGCCATCGCGGTCCTTCGTATCCCGCACCAGTACGCGCCCAGGTTGGTTGTCGGCCACCTCCACACAGGACCCGCCGTTGCCACCGGACTTGGTTGACTTCCGCCACTGGGCGCCGGTCATGTCCATGTCCTCGCCACCTCCTTGATCAAGCTGAGGGAGTACAGACCCATCTGTCGAGGTCAGTGCTGCTTCGCCATACCGACAAAGGCGCGCCACGCCTCCGAGCCAAAGGCCAGTGTGCCGCCGTCACGATCCTTGGTGTCCCGCACCAGTACGCGCCCAGGAAGGTTGTCGGCCACCTCCACGCACGAGCCGCCGTTGACACCCGAGCGGCTGGACTTACGCCATTTCGCACCCGTCATGTCGTCCATGTCTTCACCGCTTTCTTGATCAGCTCGATGGATTGCGCCCTGGCGAGGGAATCACTCCTGATCGCCTCCCAGAGTCCCTGAAGGGTGACGATGTCATCGGCACCGGTGAGCACCTGCGCACGAACCTGATGGTCGACCTGGGAGACAACCGTTCCGTCCTGATAGGTCGCCAAGATGAAGGCGCCCTGCAGCCCAGGGTAGACGCCAGCCTCCCGAGGAACCACATGTATGTCGATGTTCGTTTGCTCGGCACAGGTCAGCAGATGCTCAAGCTGCTCCACCATCATCTCGGGCCTGCCATGCACTATCGGCCGGTACAGGATCGTCTCGTCGATCACGAAGATGAACCGTGTCGGACGGTCACGCTTGAGCGCCTCCTGCCGTTCTAGTCGGGATGCCAACAACTGCTCGGCCGTCTCGGAGCTGATCCGCGCGTCCCGCAGCACCTGGCGTGCGTACGCCTCCGTCTGCAACATGCCGGGTAGGTAGAGCGGCTCGAACCAGCGCAGGAGCGTTGCCTTCTGCTCGTGCACGAGCCAATCCCGATGCCAGACCGGCTCGGCCTCGATACTTGCGAACTTGGCCAGGAGCCGGGTGTAGACGCCACCGGTCTGGAATGCCTTGTCGATGGCAGCGACGTAGTCAGCGGTTGGTGGTCGGTGCTGGGTCTCCACCGAGCTGACATGAGTTGGCGAGAACTTGATCTGGCGCGCCCACTCCTCCTGGGTCATCCCTCGGCACGTACGTGCCGCGATCAGTTCCTCGACCAGTAGATCAATCAAAGCGCTCATCTACTCAACCTCCACTCGGATTCCCTCGGCAACTACTCAACCCACGCGCCACTACGCGTATCGCCGTCTGACCAGTGCGAATAGCCCGTGAGCCTATCGACCTTAGTGCAGTCCTATTCAGACTGTCACCTATGCGGGACCGCTCGAATCCGGCTACCCGATCGCCCTGCGAAAGGACGGGCGGAACCGCGCGGACCACCCCGGCCTTCCCCACCCCCGGGGTGGTCCGCTTCCAATACCGAGCAGGAGGTGCGCGATGTTCAGAACCATTCGCGATTGGTGGACCACCCACCGATCCAACCCCGCGAAGATCAAAGAGGAATCGACCGAGCTGTGGCGTTCCAGTGCCCCTATGGGGGCTCTTCAGTCCCATGAGATCTGTCGCAGTTGATGTCCCGGTAGATGTGTCACAAGATCAGTGGTCCGGGCGGTATGACTGCTGGGCATGGCGAACCGGCGGCAGGTCATGACCGCGTTGGATGCCCTGCTCGCAGCAGGCGTGAAGATCGATAACGTGCAGCAGTGGTGCCGCGACAACGGCGTCAACGCCCGCACCTACTACCGACACCGGGCTCGCATCGAAGCCGAAGGGGCATGGCGGCAACGATCCCGACGACCGCACCACAGCCCCTCCATCACACCCCCGGAACTGGACGCGTGGATCTGCAAGCTCCGCGCCGACCTCGGTGTGGACAACGGCGCGGACCACATCCGCGACGAACTCCAACGCATCGCCTCCGAAACCACCCCCGCCTGGGCGGTACCAGCACGATCGACCATCAACCGGGTCCTCGCCCGCCACGACCTCCTCGACCGCAATCCCGCCAAACGACCCCGCAGCTCCTGGCGCCGCTTCGCCTACGCCCAACCCCGAGACTGCTACCAGATCGACGCCACCGGCCTCACCCTCGCCGACGGCACCCCCGTAGTCATCTTCGACGTCCTCGACGACTGCACCCGCATGCTCGTCGCCTGCCGAGCCGCCCCCGCAGAGACCGCAGCCGCCGCGATCACCAGCATCCGCCGAGCATTCACCGACCACGGCCCACCCGCGATCGTGCTATCCGACAACGGCCTGGCATTCACCAGCCGCCTACTACACACCAACGCCGGCCCCTCACGCTTCGCCAAAGCCGTCCACCACTACGGCACCCGCCTGATCCACTCCAGTCCCTACCACCCACAAACCTGCGGCAAGGTCGAACGGCACCACCAAACCCTCAAAAAATGGCTCCGCGCCCAACCACACCAACCCCGCACCCTGCGACAACTACAACACCAACTCGACACCTACCGCGACCACTACAACCACCGCCGCCACAGCGCCCTACCCGGACGAGCAACCCCGCACCACGCCTGGACCACCGCCCCACAGCACGGCAGCCCCCAAGCACTACCGATCCAAACCGACGCAACGATCCATCGCACCCGCGTCACCGAGACCGGCACACTCCACGTCGGCCAAACCCGGATCGGCATCGGCCGCGCCTACCACGGCCAAACCCTCACCGCGATCCGCGACAACAACCACATCACCGTCTACACCACCAGCGGCCACCCCCTCGGCCACGTCACCATCACCCCCGGCAAGAGCTACACCCCACTCACACCAACCCACTGACACATGTCCCGGGACACCCCTTTGACAGATGACCCGGGACATGACAGCCCCTATGGGGGCAGCGGATCGCCACAGCCCGACGTGGCACAGTGCGCCGACGGCCGAATACCGCCCGAGGATCATGACTTTGGGGCAGTTGACCGCGTACCGGGTGGTGCGGTCGCGGTGAGCGGTCCGTTTCGGCTGCGGGTGGGGGAAATTCTGGACCTGACCGCCGGGAGCTATCTGATCAGTCCCGATCCGTCGAGCGCCAGGCTCACAAACCTTCGGGTACGTGTAAAGCACGTCCCGCCCGGCACCACCGGCTGGCAGGGCGACTGGCTGAGCCTGCTCGCCGTCGAACTGCTCCCCGGCGACGTCGACGGCCGGGACCTCGCCCTGGTGGTGCACCGCCGCGCCCTCACCGAACGACCACACCCGCAGCCGCCACCGGCCACACCGGCGGCACCGGCACCGGCACCGGTGCCAGCGCCGCCCGTTCGAGAACTGACCGGCGCGTTCGCGTCAGACCGGGGACTGCACATACCGCTGCGTCCGATGTGGTTCTGCCGTGTCGATGCGATGCCGTGGCCGTGTGCCGAGGCGCGGCTCGGGCTGACCGAGGGGTACCGGGGGCTGGAGATCAGTCTCTGCTGTTACCTCGCCATCCAGTTCCAGCAGGCGTTGACCGACCTGCACACACTCAACCCGGACACCGCGCCGGAACCGCGCGCCCTCTACGAACGGTTCCTCGGCTGGGTGCAGGTACGCCGGAACCCGTGAGCGAGCTGACGAAGGTCACCGTCAACCTGACACCGGCAGCCGAGGCGGCGTTGACCAGACTTGCGGTTGTCCAGCGGGATACGCGTACCGATGCGTTGAACCGGGCTTTGCGACTGGCCGCGCTGATGCTCGACCTGGCCCCCGACGGACATTTCACGCTCGTCCAGCCGGACGGTTCAGTCGACCGCGTCCACCTTGTGTGAGGAGCCAGGAGCACCGCCCCGCCCCGGTCGGGCCGTATGACGCGTCAATGTTGTACATCGTCTTTGAGGTACGTACATCAAAGACGATGTACGAGTCGAAGGCGTTAGTTTTCCCAGAGCGAGCGCCGGGCGAGGTCCGGTCGACTGCGGCCGAACGCGAGGTCCAATTTCCGCCGGACTCGCGACCGCTGATCGAGCACTCTTTCCTCCATGCACACGACACTGGACGGAAAAGCGGCACTGGTGACCGGCGGCGGCCGGGGCATCGGGGCGGCGGTGGCGGTACGACTGGCCGAGAACGGCGCCGACGTCGCGTTCACCTATCAGCGCGATGCTGAGCACGCGGCACAGGTGGTGGAACAGATCAAGGCCACCGGGCGGCGGGCGTTCGCCATCCGGGCCGACAGCGCGGACGTGAACGCGTTGACCACGGCTGTGGATGACGTGGCGGGCGAGTTCGGCCGACTCGACATCCTGGTCAACAATGCCGGACTCTTTCTCGTCGCCCCGGTCGAGGATCTCGGACCGGCCGAGTTCGACAGTACGGTGGCGGTCAACGTGCGGGCACCGTTTGTCGCGGCGAAGGCGGCGGCCCGGCACATGGTCGACGGCGGAAGAATCATCAACATCGGCAGCAACATGGCGGAGCGAGCGCCGTTTCCCGGTTTCTCGCTCTACGCGATGAGCAAGACCGCGCTGATCGGGTTGACCAAGGGACTCGGGCGGGACCTCGGTCCGCGCGGCATCACCGTGAACCTGGTCAATCCCGGCCCGACCGATACCGACTCGAACCCGGCGGACGGTCCCGCCGCCGAGACCATCCGGGGGTTCACCGCCCTGAACCGGTACGCCGCACCCGCCGAGATCGCGGCGGCCGTCGCCTTCCTCGCCAGCGACGACAGCCGGTACGTGACCGGCGCGTCCGTCAACGTCGACGGCGGCTTCACCATCTGAACCGGCCCGCGTGAGCCCCCGCCCACAGAAGCCGTGCGGGGGCTGACGCGTCGGCACGGCCTGGCTACGAGGCCAGCCGGTCCGGCAGGCGTACGGGCGCGGCGAGCGCGTCGGCCAGGTCGTTGAGGTCCAGGTCGAGCACCTCCGCGAGCGCGGCGACGGTGAAGAAGGCGGGGGTCGCGATCGCCCCCCGCTCGATCTTGCGCAGGGTGTCCAGGGAGATGCCGGCGCGCAGCGCCACCTGGGCGGCACTGCGGGTGCCCCGGGCCCGTTGCAGGATCCGGCCCAGCGCGAGTCCCCGTTCCCGTTCGTCCTCGGTCAGCGGTGTACGAACCATGGCCTGGATAGTAATCCTAGTATTAAAATACCAGCATGGTTGTGCTCAAGTCAGAAGCCGAGATCGCGACGATGCGGGAAGCCGGTCGGGTCGTCGCCAACACCCTGGCCGCGGTTGCCGCCGCAGCCCGGGTCGGCGTACGCCTGATCGATCTCGACGAACTCGCCGCCGGGCTCATCGCCAGCGGTGGCGCCAAGCCGTCGTTCCTGAACTACCACCCCGCCTGGGCACCGATCCCCTACCCGGGCGTGCTGTGCCTGTCGGTCAACGACGACATCGTGCACGGCATCCCCGGCCGCCGGGCGCTGGCCGAGGGGGACCTGCTCTCCATCGACTGCGGGGCCTACATCGACGGCTACCACGGCGACGCGGCGATCACCGTCGGCATCGGGCAGATCGACGAGGCCGCCCGACGGCTCTCCGACGCCACCGACCGGGCCCTCGCCGCCGGCATCGCCGCCGCCAGGGTCGGCGCCCGGATAGGCGACATCTCCCACGCCGTCGAGACCGTCGCCCGTGAAACCGGGTACGGACTGCCGGACGGCCTCGGCGGTCACGGCGTCGGCAAGGCCATGCACGAGGCGCCCTCGGTGCCGAACACCGGCCCGGCGGGCCAGGGCATGCCGCTGTCCGAGGGGCTGGTGATCGCGATCGAGCCGATGCTGCTCGAAGGCGGCGGGAACCGGTGCCGGACCCTGGCGGACGGTTGGACCATCGCCACCGTCGACGGCAGCCGGGCGGCCCACTTCGAACACACCATCGCCGTCACCGCCGACGGCCCGGTCATTCTGACCGCACCCTGACCGGCACCGCCGCCTCGCGCGGCGGTTCGGCCAGCGCCCCCGGGTGTACGCCACGGACGAGCAGGTAGCCGATCATCCAGAACTCGCCCACGGTCGCCGGGATCACGAGGGCGTCGGCGACCACGCCCGCGTCGGGGGCGAGGTATCCGACAAACGCCCCGAGTACGTACCCGACGCCGCCCACGATGAGGATCCACCCCAGGGCGCGGGGCATGAATCCCGAGCGGTGCACGCACACTCCCATCGGGATGAGCCACAGTCCGAAGAAGAGTCCGCCCACCGTCCACAGATGGCCGCTGATGACGTACATGAGTTGGGCGGTGGTCGCCGGGTCGCCGAAGGGTGCGACGGCCACCTCGGTCGCGGTCGCGAGCAGGGCCGCGCTGCCGAGGACCGCGACGGCGTTGACCAGGCCGAAGGCGGCGATGCTGGCGGCGGCGACGGAATCGACCGTACGGAACAGCCGGTAGAACCAGACCGCGGTGAGCGTCTGGGTGAGCACGACGAGCAGTTCGAGGGCGATCCCGGCGCGTGCCAGGGACTCGTGCTCGACCAGGTTGGCCAGGGTCGCACTCGGGTCGTCGGCCACGAAGAGTTGCTGACGGATGGTCAGGAAACCGAGTGCTCCGGTGACGGCGAGGCCGAGATAGAACAGCCCGGTCGCGCGCGCGGTACGGACCAACGGGTGCATGGTGGCTCCTTCGGGTGAGCCTTACAACGTAAGGTAACCATACAATGTAAGGCCACGAGAGGGAAGAGGATCGATGGCAGCGAAGAGACCTCGGGAGCCGCTGAGCCGCGAGCGCGCCCTCGCGGTGGCGATCGCCATCGCCGACAAGGAGGGGATCCCGGCGCTGACCATGCGTCGCCTCGCCACCGAACTCGGCGTCGAGGCCATGTCGCTCTACCACCACCTCCCCGGCAAGGAGGGCCTGCTCGACGGCCTCGCCGAGGCCGTCATCGCCCAGATCGAGGCCGAGGTCGCCCGCACGGCAGAGACAGGGTCCAAAAAGGATTGGCGTACGCGACTGCGCCGGCGGTTCCTCTCGGCGCGCGAGGTCATGCTCCGTCACCCCTGGGCGCCCGCCCTGCTCAGCTCCCGCCCCACCATCCCCACAGCCGTGTACGCCTATTACGACGCGATCGTGGCCACCCTGGTCGACGGCGGATTCTCGTACCGGATCGCCCACCGAGCGATCCACGCGTTCGGCAGCCTGGCCCTCGGGTTCGCCCAGGAGATCTTCCGTCCCGCGTCGGCGGGCGGGAACACGGACGTCGACGTCGCGGAGGCGGACCTGGCCGCCATGGCCGGGGCGCTGCCCCACCTGACCGCGATGGTCGCGGCCGAACTGCACGACCTGTCCGACCCCACGCTGGGCTGGTGCGACAGCCAGGTCGAGTTCGAGTACACCCTCGACCTGCTCCTCGACGGACTCGAACGCGACCGCGGCTGACGCGTTCCGGACCGGAAGTGTGACCGGGGTCACGTCGGGAGGAGAACCGTGGAGCAGGTGCGGTTCGTCTTGCCTGATGTGAGACGAAGCTTGGACGGACTCGACGAGGGTGAGTTGCTGCGTCGCGTCGCCCGGGGCGATCGGCGCGCCTTCGACGAGTTGTACCGGCGTACGGCGCCGTGGTTGACCGCGCGGTTGCGGCGGCGGTGCGCCGACGAGGACGTGGTGGCCGAGGTCCTCCAGGAGACGTACCTCGCGGTGTGGCGCTCCGCCGGAAGTCAGGCGCACGCGGTGGCCGGAGGCAGTGCGATCGGCTGGTTGTGGACGATCGCCGCCCACCGGCTGGTGGACGCGTTCCGGCACCGGGCCCGGCGCGATCGGGTGCCGGCGGTGCAGACCTTCGAGACGGTGGCTCCGGCGGCCGAGGAGGAGGCACTGGCCGGCGAGATCGGCGCCGATATGGAGCGGGCCCTGCTGGCGTTGCCTGCAGAACTGCGTCAGGTCCTGCGCGCGATGGTCCTCGACGGATTGACCACCCGCGAGACCTCACTGCTGCTCGGCATGCCGGAAGGAACCGTGAAGACCCGCGCCCGGCGGGCCCGGATCGCAATGCGGGAGGCACTGTCATGACCACTCACCCCACACCGGCACTGATCTCCCGGTACGCCGAGGGTGACACCGGTCTCGACGACGCCACCGCCTGGGCGGTGGAGGCCCACCTGGAGTCGTGCGCCGCCTGCCGGGCCCTGCTGGCCGACGCCGTCGACCCGGGCACCCGGGACCTGTTGGATCGGGTGGCCGCCGGAATCGCCACCGGAATCGCCACCGGCCCGGCTCCGACGCGTCACCGCCGGCTGCGGCGTACGGGGGTCACCGGACGGGTCCTGCCCTGGCTGCTCACGGCGGCCACGCTGATGCTGGTGGCCGTCCTGTTCGAGCGGACCTTCGTCAGCATGCCCTCCCTGGTGCTGCTGATCGCCCCGATGGTGCCACTGCTGCCCGTGGCGGCGGCCTGGAGCAGGCGCCTCGATCCGGCCTGGGAGCTGATGGCCACCACGCCCCGTACGGGGTTGTGGCTGCTGTTGCGCCGTACGTTGGCGGTGCTGGTGGCGGTCGTTCCGGTGCTGGCGGTGGCGGGTTGGGGAACAGGACACTCCCCGGCGCTGTGGCTGCTGCCGTCGCTGGGCTTCACCGCCGGGACCCTGGCGCTGGGCGGGTTGGTCGGGGTGGACCGGGCCGCGCTCGTACTGGCGGTCACCTGGTCCGTGGCGGTGGTGGCGCCGAGCCTGGCCAGCCGGCAGCTCCCGGCCATCCTGGCCGACGGCAGTTGGCCCGGATGGACGGTGGTCACCGTCGCGATGGCGGCCGTGGTGCTCCTCCGGGCGGGCGAATACCGCCGTCTCGGCGTCGACCGGACCTGATCCCGCTCGACCGAACACCCCTGCATCCCGTCCGACGGGAGCACTCCGACGTCCGCGAGGACGTACCAGGCATGACGAATGGAGAGATCATGATGCGTACGGTCAGCGTGGCGGAGACCGCACCGACCACCTACGCGTGGGCCGTGCACGCCGAGAAACTGCAGGTCCGAGCCGGCCGGCACCTGGCGGTCAACGGGCTCGACCTGGCGCTGGGCACCGGCGTGCACGGACTGCTCGGACCCAACGGTGCCGGCAAGACGACGCTGATGCGAGCCCTGGCCACGGTGCTGAAACCCGCCGGAGGGCGGCTGACCCTGCTCGGCGAGGACGTCACCGGCAACGCCGACCTGCCCAAGGTACGCCGCAGCCTGGGCTACCTCCCGCAGCAGTTCGGCTTCTACCCGCGCTTCACCGTCCGGGAGTTCGTCGAGTACATGGCCTGGCTCAAGGAGATGCCCAGGACGGTCGTCCCCGGCGCGGTGCAACGGGCCATCGAACGGGTGGGCCTGGCCGACCGCGCCGACTCCCGGATGAAGACCCTCTCCGGGGGCATGCTGCGCCGCGCCGGCATCGCCCAGGCGATCGTCAACGACCCGGAGGTGCTGCTGCTCGACGAGCCGACGGTCGGCCTGGACCCGGAACAGCGCCTCGACTTCCGCGAGTTGCTGCGCGAGATCGGTGTGGACAGTTGCGTACTCGTCTCCACCCACCTGGTCGAAGACGTCGCGGTGGCCTGCACCGACGTGGTGCTGGTCAACGAGGGTCGGTTGGTGTGGCAGGGCACCGCCGGACAACTGGCCCAGCAGGGAGGCCCCGGCGACGCCGGTGACAGCGCCACCGAGCGCGGGTACTCGGCGTTGCTCCGGGCCCATCGTGGGCAGGTGTCGGCATGACGGGGCGGTTCCTGCGCGTCGAGCTGCGCCGCTCGGCGGCCGGCGGCATCGCCCTGTTGATGCTGGTGGTCGGCACGGCGATGCTGCTGTCGTCCACCCAGTTCTTCGCCGGGCGGTGGATGCAACTGGCGGTCAACACCCGGTCGATGCTGATGGTGCTCCTGCCGTTGGCGCTGGCCGGTGGAGCGTGGCTGGGCCGGCGGGAGACACGTCACCGGGTCGACGAGCTGTTCGCCAGCACCGTCAGGCCCCGGTGGCACCGTGTCGTCCCGACCGCCGGCGCGCTCGCGATCGCGGTGGTGACCGCGTACGTCCTGGTGTTCCTCATCGCGGCCGGATGGGTGGTGCCGACATCGGAATACTTCCCGACCGCCGCGATCGTCGTCACCTCGGTCGGGGCCCTGTCCCTGGTCGCCGCCGGTTGGCTCGGGATGGCCGCCGGCCGAGCGGTGCCCCGGGTGATCACCGCGCCCGTCCTTGCCGTGATCGGGTTCGCCCTGGTGGGGTTGGCTCCGGAGCTGGTGATGACGCCCGACCTCAACGCCGAAATTGCCAGATTCCGGCCCGAGCCCTCGGCGGTGCTGCTCGTACCGGTCTTCAGCGGCGGCCTGGACGACCTCCAGACGATCGTGACGCGGATCAGCCTGCTCCAGACGCTGTGGCTGGTGGCCCTCGCGACCACCGGACTGCTGCTGCTGAGCGCGGTCGGCCGGCGTGCCACCGTACTGGCCGTACTCCCGGCGGTGCTCGGCGCGGCGGTGGCCGTACCGCTCCTGCCGGCCGGCGGGACCCGCGGGGCAGCCGCCGTCGACCCGGTCGCCGCCGAGCTGGTCTGTGACGCAGAAGGCCCGCAGGTCTGCGTGACGCGGGTGCACGCCGGGCTCCTGCCGGACCTCGTCGGCCCGGCCCGGCAGGCACTGACCATGATGGCGGCGAAGCTACCCAACGCCCCCACCCGGGCGGTGCAGAGCCAACAGGTCGCGTACTGGGCGCAGCTCGTCCCGGACTCGGCCCCGCCCCGGCACCAGGCCGACACGATCGTCTTCGACACCCCCACCATCGGCCGCACCGGGCACGCCGAGCTTTCCGCCGATTTCCTGCCGTCCCTGCTGCTGGCTCCGTGGGAGCAGGAATGCGGCGAAGGGTCGGACCTCGACGAGGCGTACCTCGCCCAGGTGGTCGCCGCCGCCTGGCTCAGTGGTCAACCACCAACCCCGCCGCCGGGCTGGGAACCAGTGGAAACAGAGCAGGCGAAGACCGCGTACGAGGCGTTGATGGCCCTGCCGGAGGCCGAGCAGCAGCGTCGGATGGCGGCGGCACGCGACGCCGCCATGGACTGCCGGGCCGACGGCCTCCTGGCGATCCTGCCGGAGGAGAACTCATGAGATGGCTGAAACTGCACCTGCGCTCCCGGCGGGTCCCCCTCGCACTGACCACCGCGACATCGACGATCGCGCTGGTGTGGGCGCTGTCACTGGCCTACACCGACTCCCCGACCATCAACGCCCGTACGGCCAGCGTCACCATCGTGCTCGCGGTGATCGCGCTCGGCACCACCCTCAGCGGTGCCGACGATGCCCTCGACCGCACCGCGTCGGTCAACTGGCCGGTACGCCGGGCCGGGCACCTGCTGCTCGGCGCCGCCGTGATCACCGCCCTGTTGCTCCTCACCACGGTCACCGACGCGAGCTTCGAGCCGCTTACGCTCGTGCTGCGCAACACGGCGGGTCTGCTCGGACTCACCGCCCTCGGCGCCGCCCTGTTCGGCGCCGCCCTGGCGTGGATCGCCCCGCTCACCTGGACCCTCGTCGCGGTCATGCCGTTCATGGGACCCAGCCGGGAACTGAAGATGCAGCTTGCGAGCTGGCTGATCCAACCCACCGGCACCACCGCCGCCACCGTCTGCGCCATCGTCCTGGCGGTGACCGGTCTGCTCGCGTACGCGTTGCGCGGGTGCCCCCTGCGACCCGCCTCCGAAACAGCCCCCGACCAGTGACGCTCCCCCACCGGCCGCAGCGGGCCCGTCCCAGTACGGACGAGCCCGCTGCGGCAACCAGGGGTCAGGAGTAGTTGACCAGGATGTAATGACTCGTCGGGTCGGTCCACACCCCGTCGGCGGTGCGTCCGCGCACCGACATCGTGTGCGGCCCCGGCGAACTCGGCACGTAGCTCACGGTGGCGGTGCCGGTCGTGCTCGCCGCCACCATGGCCGGCTCGCCGCCGTCGAAGCCGTACTCGAACTCCACGACACCCGGACTGCCCTGGGTGAGGGTGAACTCACCGGCGACGCCGACGCCACCGGCCCAGTCGCCGTACGGGTAGGTGCTCGACGACACCAACGGCGCCGTGCCGACCAGGAAGGCGTAATCGGTCTGCGGCGTGTACGCGCCCGCTCCGGTCCGACCCCGCACCGAGAAAACGTTCTCGCCGTTGCGATCCATGGTCACCCAGATGTCGGTCACCTGCGAGTTCGGCGTCTTCGGCACGCTCTGCCACGCCCCACCGTTGAGCTGGTACTCGAAGGTGGTCGCCTCGCTGATCTCGGTACGGACCTCGAACCGGCCCGACGTACCGATGCCACCGCGCGGGGTGTACTCGTCGAAGGCGCTCGACACCCGCACCTGCGGGTCGCGTACGTAGAAGTTGTAACGCCGCTCCGCGCTGACCGACCCATCGGCGGTCCGGCTGGTTACCGACAGCATGGTGCTTCCGGGATGCGTCGGGGTCAGCTCGATCGTCGCCTTCCCGTCCGTTCCCGCAGCGACAACCTGCTCCTCGCTGCTGTACTCCAGGGTGTAGCGGTACTCGACCACGTCGGAGCGGCCGGGGTTCAGGGTGAACCGCCCCACCTGACCGGGCTGGCCCGCCGGATCGTTCTCCGGGTAATCGGTGGAGACGACCACCGGAGCGTCACTGACCCCGAACGTGTAGGTCCGTACCGGCGAGAAT
Organism: Micromonospora sp. NBC_01796; assembly: GCF_035917455.1. Taxonomy (NCBI): domain Bacteria; kingdom Bacillati; phylum Actinomycetota; class Actinomycetes; order Micromonosporales; family Micromonosporaceae; genus Micromonospora; species Micromonospora sp. NBC_01796. The sequence continues at coordinate 2,582,611 of NZ_CP109078.1, forward strand.
GACCCATCCAGGAACCGCGTACGCACCGTCAACGTGTTGCTGCCGGAGCGGTCGGGTGCCAACGTCACCAGGGCGGAGCTGTACTCCGGGTCGGCGACCTGCTCCGGCCCACCGTTGAGCTGGTAGAGGTAGACGTCGACATCCGGCATGGCGGTGTCGAAGTTGAACTCGCCGGGGATGCCCACGCCACCCCACGAACCGAACTCGTAGTAGGTGCTGGAGTAGACCGTCGGCTTCGCGTCGATGACGTTGAACTGGTACTGCGCCGACTCGGAGTAGGTGCCGTCCGCGTCGATGCTGCGTACGTTGAGCGTGTACCAGTCCGGCTCCGTCGGCGTCCACTCCAGCACCGCACTGCCGTCGGCCCCCGCCTCGATGCGCTGCGGATCGTCGTAGCGGAACGCGTACTCGTACGCCACCACGCCCGCCCGGCCGGGTCGGAGGGTGAAGCTGCCCGAGCGGTCGACCACGCCGTCGGCGTCCGGGAAGGCGAAGTCGGTCGACTCCACGAACGGGGTGTCGGTGACCCGCACATTCTCCGTGTACGCACCGACGAACTGGGTGCCGACGTAGCTACGCACCTGGAGGTTCACCGAGCCGGCCTGCCCGAACACCACCGGGACGGTCGCGCTGCCGCCAGCGCCGGCCGCGACCCTGATCTCGGCGGCGTCGCCGATCCGGTAGCCGAACTCGGTAACCCCCGCGACATTGGTCGAGATGGCGAGCTGGCTCGGCAGCCCGACACCACCCACCGTCACCCGTACCGACGGCGCGGTGGAGCGTACGTAGAACTCGTACCGGGTCGTCGGTGAGGAGTTCGAAGCGCTGTCGACGGTACGCACGCTCAGAGCCTCGGAGAACGACGTCGGCGTGTATTCGAGCGTGACCGGTGCGCCCGGCGATGGCGCGGCAATGTAGTTGTACGTGTCGCCGAACCGTCCCCAGTAGTAGCCGACCACGTCCGGCGATCCGTTCGCCGTGAACGTGAACGTCCCCGGCACCCCCGAGCCGCCGTGCTGCTGACCGTCGTTCGGGTACGTGGCCGACGTGATGACGGGTGCGGCCGGGGCCTGCCCATCCACCTTCACGTAGCAGGGCTTGGCCCACTTCGAGTAGTCGTAGCCGTCGTACGCCCGTGCGGTCCAGGCCACCACCGTGCCGTGCGGGTATTGCGCCATGTTCCAGGTGCCCTTGGAAAGGGTGCCACCGTAGCTCTGCCCGAACTGCTCGGAACGCTGATCGTCATGGCCGACCGGCCACGCGGCGAACTGCCCGTTGAAGTTGTAGTCGTAGGGGTCGGCGTCCGCGCCCTCGACCATCAGCGTGTAGTTGCGTGCACCGACCGGCTGCGGGTTCGCCTTTGTGCCGCACCCCCACGAGGGGAATTCGAGGCCGATCCGCGTCACCGTCGGTGCGTGGTTGTACCGAGTGTTGATCGTGGGGAACGGGCGGAGCTTGCGGCCGTGGGAGAGCTCACCCTCGTAGCCGTGCGGCACCCGGATCTCGACGGTGAGGACCTGCTCGCCCCGGTCCGCCAACCGCTGAAGTGCGGGCTTGATGTCCCACACCAGATAGCCGGGGCAGGTGGCCTCGCCGCCGGCCTGGACGGTGCCGATCAGCTCTCGCCGCCGTGGCTTCGACTCCCAGCTCGTGGTCGCCGTGATCGGGTCGGTGCGCCACAGCTCGACCGGCTGGGCGGTCGCGCAGTCGGCCGCCGACCGCTCCTGGATCACCAGATCGGCCTGGTGGATGACAGTTGCGTCGAAACGCGCGACGTCGAAGCTGAAATAGGACCGGGACTTGTGCTTCTTGCCGTCCGTACCCGTCCAAGCCCCGATCGGCGCGTCCCCCTGCGGGTTGACAAACGACTCATTCGGCAACCGCGAGTCCGTGTACGCCCAGCCGGACTTGTTCACGGTGCGGGATTCGTAAGCCTGTGCCGGTGCGGCTGTGACGCTGAGTAAACCCGTTCCGACTATGACCCCGAGTGATGCGGCCATGAATCTTCGCGCGAGCAAGCGCAATCCACCTCCCCGTTGACGACGGCGTGCATGCCATCGATGGCGGGAGCATATCCGGCCCTGTCACACCTCAGGCATCCGATTTCCCGCTGCCCAGGGGCAAGATCCACACAGATACGACGAGGCCGTCACCCAGCCTCCTCAACCATCCCAATTGCCAATTACTGCTGTTATCTCCGGATACCGGTGCCCCTTGTGGATGTACCTCTACCTGACAACGATCGGGCACCTACAGATTGACATTCTCACTGAGCGTCATGCCCGAGTCCCGAATAAGGAGGCAGCGCGGTGGGGCCTGAGCCGGCCACCCACTTCGCCCCGTCCCGTTCTTCTCACGGCAAAGGAGAACACTCAGCGTGACCGTGCGACCACTGCCGAGCAGACACAGGGTGCTGCAACTGGGATTGCAACCACAGATCGCCCGGATCTTGGTCGTACCCGTCTGAGAGCCGGCCTGACCTGGTGTTACAGCGGTGGGCCGCCTGGGACTCGAACCCAGAACCCGCGGATTAAAAGTCCGCTGCTCTGCCAATTGAGCTAGCAGCCCGCGAGGGCCAAGACTACCGGATCACGTACCCGTCGCGCCCGGCTGGCCACCGGGGCACGGCGTACGGATATCCGACGCTCGGGCCCGCCGACGTGCTGGCCGGCGGGCCCGGAGACGACAGTGCTCCGCTCAGGCGCGCATCACGGTGGCGATCGGGATCCGGGCGGCCCGGATCGCCGGGATCAGACCGCCGAGTACCCCGGCGACGAGGCCGGCGACGACCCCCGCCACCCCCGCCTGCCAGGGGAAGACGAGGTCGGCCAGGAACTGCTCCCGGTCACCGAAGAGGGTGCTGATCGCGGTCAGGGCGGCGGCCGACAACCCGATCGCGGCAGCCGCCGTGAACAACCCGGTCAGCAGGGTTTCCGCCAGCACGATGCCGGCCAGCAACGACCGTGGGGTGCCGACCGCCCGCCTGAGGGCGAACTCCTCGACCCGTTCGCCGACGGTGGCGAGGCCGACGTTCAGGATGCCCGCGACACCGATGAGCAGCACCAGGCTGGCCATGCCGAGGAAGATCCAGCGCATCAGCGCCAGTTCCTTCGCGATCTCCTTGCGGGCCTGGATCGTCTCGGCGTGCATCTGGTCGGCGGGGATGCCGCTGGCAACCAGCCGGACCCGCAGCAGTTGTTCCACGTCGAGCGCCGTGGGCGCCATCATGATCTGCAAGCCGGGGCCGTAGTTCGAGTTGCCGGTCGGCGCCGGGAGCCAGTAGCCCAGCTCGTCGGCCCTGGCGTATGCGGCCGGCTGCGAGTTGCCGTCGTCGACCACCCCGAGGATCCGGGGCGTCGGGTTGGCGGTCGCCCCGTTGATCCGCATCTCGGCCGGCACCCGGTTGCGGCTGAAGCCCTTGGCCGCCTCGAGGTTGATCACGATGCCGGGGGACAACGACGGCTGGGTGGAGAAGTCCAGCCAGTTACCGGCAACCGACCGGAACGGCCGGAACTGCCGGATGTCACCGGTGAGCGCGCTCAGGCTCATCTCGATCGCCGCGCCGGGCACCTGGACGGCCGGGTCCTGGCCGTTCGTCGGTACGGGATAGCAGTTGCCGCTCTGGTCGCAGGTCACGTTGTAGCTCATGCCGTAGCCGCCGGGCTGGTCGAACGGCGCCCCACCGGGATTGATCGGCGTCACGCTCGGCTCGCCGATGATCACCTGGAAGTTGGTGACCGCGATCGCGTCCGGGCGTCCCTTCAGCGTCTCCTGGCTGATCCGGATCGAGTCCGCGGTGCCCTGGAGGTACATCTGCCGGGTGCCGTCCTTGCCCGCGTGCAGTTCGAGGTCGGCCAACCGGGCGCTCTTGGCGGTCTCGGCTCCGACCTGGACGACCACGACGGCGAGCACGCCCAGGAACAGGCTGACCATCGAGAGCAGGGTGCGCGTCTTGCGGGCCCGGATGCCCTGACCACCGATGATCAGCGCGGAACGGAACCGCCCGGACAGCCGGATCACCGGTACACCGCCGTGGCGTCGGCCACCGGTACGGGCTGGGCGGACGGGACGGTCTCCGCGACCGGCCTGGTGTCGGTGGCAGGTTCGAGCAGACCGTCGCTCAGCCGCAGCACCCGCTGCATCTTGTTGGCGTGGTCCCAGTCGTGGGTGACCAGGATCAGCCCGCAGCCCCGGTCGGTGGCGGCACGCATCACCTCGATCACCAGGTTGCCGGTCTCGGTGTCGAGCGCACCGGTCGGCTCGTCGGCGAGGAGCAGCCGGGGTTCGCGTACGAGCGCTCGGGCGACCGCGACCCGCTGCTGCTCGCCACCGGAGAGCCGGGCCGGCTTGTGCTTGGCCAGGTGGGCGATGCCGACCTGGTCGAGGGCCGCCATCGTCCTGGCCTTGCGCTTGCGACGGGACATCCAGCCCTGGCCGTTGACCAGGGCCATCGCCACGTTCTGCGCCGCGGTGAGGTGTTTGAGCAGGAAGAACCGCTGGAACACGAAGCCGAACTCGGCGCTGCGCAGCGCCGCCGCCCTACGCTCGGAGAGCTTGGTGATGTCCCGGCCGCCGAGCAGGTACTGCCCGCCGTCGGGCCGGTCGAACAGGCCGATCAGGCTCAGCAGGGTGCTTTTCCCGGAACCGGAACGGCCGAGGATCGCGACGCTCTCGCCACGGTCGACGGTCAGGTCGGCACCGGCGAGGATCGTACGCGGGGCCTGCTGTCCCTTGAGGGTCTTGGTGATGCCGTTGAGTTCCAGCAGCGCCGTCATTTTCCACCCATCGGCGCGTTCGGGTCACCCTCGCCGGGCTTCGCCGCGGGCAGGTTCGGACCGGGTACGGCAACCGTCTCCGTACCGGTCAGACCGGACTTGATCTCCACGACCTTGCCGTCGCTGAGCCCGAGCACCACATCCGTGGTCTGGCGTACGCCGTCCGGGCCAACCACGTCCACCTTGCCCTTGCCCTGCACCCCGGCAACCGCCTCGACCGGCAACGTCAGTACGTCGGCGGCCCGCTGGGTCACCACTTCGAGGGTCGCGGTCGCCCCGTTGATCAGCTTCACGTCGGCCGGGGCGGTGCAGACCACCCGCAGCCCGGTCGGCTCCGACGGCTCGGTCTTTCCCTGCTCGTCCGGGCGTACCGAGATCGGCGGTGCGACCGACGCACCCGGCACCGGCGCCACGGGCGGTGCGGCCGGCGGATCCGGAATGGTCCCGGCGGGCAGGGCCGCGATGGTGCCGAGCACCTTGCACGGGAACGGACCCGGGCCGTTCTTGATCTGGGCCTGTACGGTCGCGAGCCCCTCGGCGATCTGGTACGCCTGGGCCCCGTCCAGGTCGGCGACCAGCCCGTACCCGATCATCTTGGCTGAGACGATCGGCATGCCGACGGTCACGTTGGAACGGTCGTCCACCAGGCGGCCGGCGAACACCGCGCCGGCCGGCACCTCGATCCGGGTCGCCTTACCTGACACCCAGACGCTGGCCACCCTGGTGGGTTTGGTCGGGGTGCTCGTCGGCGTCTTCACGTCCAGGTAGCGAACCTGCCCCTTGACCGGCGCCACCAGCCCGAACACCGGGTTGACGGTGACCTTGCCGGTGAGGCTGACCTTGTTGGCCAGGTCCTGCCGGGTGGGCTGCACGGTGGTCATCGTCGTGCCCCTGGATTCGAGCCCCGGGGTTTCCGTCGCCGCGCCCGATTCGCTGCACCCGGCAGCGGCGCCCACCACCAGGGCGAGGACGCACGAACGGAGTAGCAATTGCCTTCGCACCGGTTCCCCTAACTCGATTGCTTCAGGCGTACATCTGAAAGACGCATGGCGATGGCGGTCCGTTGCGGCTGACACGCGACTATCTCGACGGCCATCGAAACCTGGCAAAGACTACCGTCGAAGATGGTTTCCCGAGGCCCGGCGAGCCCGGTCTTCATAGGAAATACACGACTCCCGAACGCATTCGCAGGACGATTGCACCGGCGGTAACGGTGCACAGCACGGCCGGCAACGGACCGGCCCCGGGCAGGTATTGCACCACCACCACCGCCATTCCCGCACCGACCAGAACCTCACCCGCCGGAACCGCCGTGTTAGCTTCCCGGACCATGATCGAGGATGTGTACGTCGGCAACGCCGGCCCGGACGCGGCGGGTGACCGGGGCTGGTTGCTCGGCCACTTCAAGCCGGTCGACGACGTACGGCACAGCACGGATGTCGAGATCAAGTGGGGTGTGCACCCGCCCGGTGACGAGCGGGCGGAGTGGGTCACCGGGGAACGGCGTACCGCCCTGCTCATGCTGATCAGTGGGCGTTTCCGGGTGGAACTGCCGGGGCGCAGCGTGCTGCTGTCGAAGCAGGGCGACTACGTGGTGTGGGGTCGGGGCGTGGACCACTCCTGGTACGCCGAACAGGAGTCGGTGGTGCTGACCGTACGGTGGCCCTCGGTCCCCGGATACGCCGTCGACGGCTAACTGTTGAGCGGGTCGAGTTCGGCGGCGGTGACGTCGTCGTGATTGGTCGAGACGCTGAGCGTGCGCCACTGCGCGTCGGTCTCGGCCCGGGTCCGCCCGGCCTGGGCGGCGTAGTTGACCGCGTCGGTGCCGAGCAGCAGCCGTACCGGGGGCTGGTCGAGGTCGGCGACGGTGAGCACCACCTGGGCGACCTTCGCCGGATCACCGGCGGCGTTGCCGGTGCCGCTGCGCAGCATCTTCGCGACGACCCCGACGGTCTGCCGGTAGGGCTCGCTGATCGGCGGGATCGCCATCGACGAGCCGGCCCAGTCCGTACGCATGCCGCCCGGCTCCAGCACCGTGACCCTGATGCCGAGCGGGGCGACCTCCTGGGCGAGGACCTCGGAGAATCCGCCCACCGCCCACTTCGATGCCTGGTACGCGGACAGTCCGGCGGTCGCCATCCGGCCGCCGAGCGAGGAGACCTGGATGATGTGCCCGGACCCCTGTGCCCGCAGTACGGGCAGCGCCGCCCGGGACACGTTGACCACGCCGAACAGGTTCGTGTCGACCTGGGCGCGGAAGTCCTCGGCGGTGATGTCCTCGGTCGAGGCGAGGTTGGCGTAACCGGCGTTGTTCACCACGACGTCGAGTCGGCCGAACGCGTCGACGGCGGTCCGCACGGCGGCCTCGGCTCCGGCGACGTCGGTGACGTCGAGCGCCACCGGTCGGATCCGGTCGCCGTACCTGTCGACCAGGTCGGCGAGCTGCTCCGGCGTACGGGCGGTGGCGACCAGTTGGTGCCCGGCACCGAGTACGGCCTCCGCGATGTGCCGGCCGAGGCCGCGTGCGCTACCGGTGACCAGGAAGACTTTTGACATGGTGTGGTGCCTTTCGTGACGTTCCCTGACTGACAGAGCACCCCCGGGCGATCTGCCAACTGACTGGTTAGTTGAAGTGAAGCACGGGCTTGCCGGAGCGTCAACTAGATGGTTAGTGAGCTAAGCTACGGGCCATGGTGGGGGACGCGCAGGCAACCAGACAGCGCCTGCTCGACGCGGCGACGAAGGAGTTCGCCGCGTACGGCATCGCCGGTGCACGGGTGGACCGGATCGCGGCCGAGGCCCGGTCGAACAAGGCGCAGATCTACCACTACTTCGGCAACAAGGACGGGCTGTTCGACGCGGTCTTCAACGCCCTGGTCGCCAACACCGTCCGCGAGGTACCGATCGACGTCACCGACCTGCCCGGCTACGCCGGCCGACTCTTCGACGGCTACGAGGCCCACCCCGAGGTGATCCGCCTGGCCACCTGGTACCGGTTGGAACGGGCCGGCTCACAGGCACCCCTTGAGTCGATCATGACCAGCAACCAGCACAAGATCGACGAGATCGAACGGGCACAGCGGGCCGGACAGCTCACCACCCGCTACACCGCGGTCGACCTGCTCGCCCTCGTGGTCCACCAGGCCGCCCTCTGGACCGCCGTCACACCCGAGTTCGCCACCCTGCTCGACACGCACTCGCGAAGCCACCGCCGCAGGATCGTCACCGACGCGGTCGCGGCCCTGCTGGCACCGTAGAAGACCACACCGACCGGTCCGCCGCCGGTCACCGTCGACCATCCACGGGTACGGGCGTACGCACGGTCGGACCGGGCGATCCACACGGGAAACCGGTGACAGTCCACGGGTGGGACCTGCGCGCCCCGACCGGCAGCCTCGAAGACATGACGGACAACGGAATCGAGCTGACCGCCCGACAGGACCGGCGGGATCACGTACACCCGGGGCTGACGGCCACGCTGCGGCGGCCCGCCGTGCACCTCGGCATCGCGCTCGGCGTACTCAATCTCCTCGACCTCGGCCGGTTCGAACCCGCCGGGTTCCTGACCTGGCTGCTGCCCCTGCTCGCGCTCTGCTACCTGGTGCTCGGCGTCGCCCGGCGGCGCCGCACGACCCGCGAGATCCTCACCCGCCAGAGCGCCGGGCTGCTGCTGTTCACGGTGATCGCGCTGGTCGCCCTGGTCGTCGACGCCACCATCGGGCAGTACGTGGTGGCCGCCGGCTACCTCGCCCACGCGGCCTGGGACTACGCCCACCGGGACGGCCGGGTGGTGCCACGCTGGTTCGTCGACTTCTGCGTCCCGTTCGACATCCTGATCGCGGCCTCGCTCGTCCTGGCAGCGCTGCGATGAGTACCGCCCCGGCTGCCCTGAGCAGAATCGCTGTCCGGACCCGGGAACCGGCTGCCAGGCTGTGGCGATGGCGCAGGAGCTGGGATTTCGCGGCGACGTTGTCGACTACTACCACCGGTACCGTCGCGGCTATCCGGCAGCGGTCATCGACGCCCTGGTGGCGGCCTTCGCACTGACCCGCGACGACACCGTGGTCGACCTCGGATGCGGCACCGGACAGCTCACCACCCCGATCGCCCACCGGGTACGCGCCGTGGTCGGCGTCGACCCGGAGCCGGACATGCTGACCCGAGCCCGATCCGCCGCCGCCGAGCGGGGCGTCGGCAACGCGACCTGGATGATCGGAACCGACGCCGACCTGCCCGCACTCGGCGCCCTGCTCGGCATGGGCGCCCTGGGCGCGGTGACCGTCGGCCAGGCGCTGCACTGGATGCGGCCCGACGAGCTGTTCCCCACCCTGTTCCCGCTGCTGCGCACCGGCGGCGGGGTGGCCGTGGTGACCAACGGAACTCCACTGTGGCTCCAGGACACCGACTGGTCCCGGGCCCTGCGCCGCTGGCTGGAGGCGTGGCTGGACAAGGATCTCGGCTACGCCTGCGGCACCGACGCCGACAGCCAGCTCCGCTACCGCGAAGCCCTGACCGTGTCCGGCTTCGACGTACGCGAACAGCACGTCGAGTACGCCGCCGACCTGGACCTGGAACACCTCGTCGGCGGCGTCTACTCGGCCCTGCCGGTCGACCGGCTACCCCCGCCGGACCAGCGCCCCCGGTTCGCCGAACAGCTCCGCCACGCCCTGCCCCCCGAGGACCGTTTCGCCGAGCACATCCGCGTCACGATGCTGCTCGGCACCAAGGTCCAGCACCAGGCAACCGAGCTGACCGGCCTACGCGGCAAGTAGATCCGACAGCGCGGCCATGTGCGCGACCCGTCCCCGGTGTTGACGAGCCTGAAGCACCAGGTTGGCCACCACGAGGGCGAAGTCCGTCTCCGGTACGTCCAGACCGAGCTTTCGATTGAGCCAGGGCGCCACCTCGCTCCACCGGTAGAACACCGTTCCCTCCCGAACAGGATCCACCGGAGGCGGAAAGTTGCCGGGCCCGCGGTCGCCTGTGGCGTATCGACGTACCGACTCCCGACTTTGACCGATCCGATCCGCGATGTCGGCAAGCGTCAGAAGATCCTGGTCCAGTACACGCAGTGCCACCAGGCCGACCGAGTCGATCGCACGAACCGCCGACGCGATGGCGTCCGCCAGGGTGGGCGCCTCCCGGTCAAACTCCGCGACGGGGAAGCCATGTTCCCGCCCGAACGCCGCGTCATCGAGCCCGGCGGCGAAGAGCGAGTCGAACTCCTCCTCGGCCGGCTCGCGATCGAGCACAACCGTGAACGTATGGGTTGTCACCGCCCACCTCCTACCACTCGCCCGGTGCAATAGTGCACCACCTCCTACCAATCGGAACGGGCGGGCCAGTCCCGTCGCGGGGGTGGGGCGTGCCACGATGACGGGTATGACCACCGACACCGGCGCCTTGCGGGAGCTGACCGTCGGCACCGGGGCGGGGCTCGACACCGCTGACATGGTGCTCAACATCGGGCCGCAACACCCGTCGACGCACGGCGTACTCCGGCTCAAGCTGGTGCTCGACGGCGAGCGGGTGGTCGCCTGCGAACCGATCGTCGGCTACATGCACCGGGGCGCGGAGAAGCTGTTCGAGGTACGCGACTACCGGCAGATCATCGTGCTGGCCAACCGGCACGACTGGCTGTCGGCCTTCGCCAACGAGTTGGGTGTGGTGCTGGCGGTCGAACGGCTGATGGGCATCGAGGTGCCGGAACGGGCGATCTGGTTGCGCACCGCCCTGGCCGAGCTGAACCGGGTGCTCAACCACCTGATGTTCCTCGGCTCGTACCCGCTGGAGATCGGCGCGATCACGCCGATGTTCTACGCGTTCCGCGAGCGCGAAACGCTCCAGGCGGTGATGGAGGAGGCCTCCGGTGGCCGGATCCACTACATGTTCAACCGGGTCGGCGGGCTGAAGGAGGAGGTACCGGCCGGGTGGACCGGTCGGGCCCGAGCCGCGATCGGCGAGGTACGCCGGCGGATGCCCGACCTGGACAACCTGATCCGACGCAACGAGATCTTCCTGGCCCGTACCGTCGGGGTCGGCGTGCTCTCCGCCGCCGACGCGGCCGCGTTCGGTGCCTCCGGCCCGGTCGCCCGCGCCTCCGGACTCGACCTGGACCTGCGCCGGGACGAGCCCTACCTGGCGTACGGCTCGCTCGACGTGCCCGTCGTCACCCGGACCACCGGGGACTGTCACGCCCGGTTCGAGGTCCTCCTCGACCAGGTGTACGTCTCACTCGACCTCGCCGAACAGTGCCTGGACCAGGTCGACCGGCTCGCCGGGCCGGTCAACGTCCGGCTCCCCAAGGTGGTGAAGGCCCCCGAGGGGCACACCTACGCCTGGACCGAGAACCCGCTCGGCATCAACGGCTACTACCTGGTGTCCAAGGGCGAGAAGACCCCGTGGCGGATGAAGCTGCGCACGGCGTCGTACGCGAACGTGCAGGCCCTGGCCACCCTGCTCCCCGGCTGCCTGGTACCGGACCTGATCGCCGTACTCGGTTCGATGTTCTTCGTGGTGGGCGACATCGACAAGTAGTGCCGCTCAGCGGCGGCGGGTTCCGCCCGCGCGGGGCACGTCGTCGTCGGGCGGATAGCCGTACGCCGGCTCCTCGGCGCGGCGGCGGCCCGGACCGGCCGGCTCGCGCCCCGCCGAGTCCCAACCCCCACGCCGCGAGGCCGACGGCTCCGCACCCCCGGCCGGCAGCGCCGGGGCACCGCCCCACCGATCCTGGCCACCGCCCGACCACGCCCCCGCATCCGCACCCGGCCAGTGCGCGTCACCGGAGCCCCCCGATCCGGGCCGGCGTGCCTCACCGGAGCCGCCCGATCCGGGCCGGTACGCCTCGCCTGAGCCGGCGCCGGTCGAGCCGGGCCACTGGGCGCCGCCCGCATCGCCGCGTGCACCGGAACCGGACCACTCGTCGGCCCTGCGGCGCCCACCCGATGCCCGGTCGTCGCCCGCCCGGCCGCCACTGCCGCCGGGTGCCCTGTCGTCGGCCGCCCGGCGTCCGCCCGGCTCGTCACGCCACGACTCGGCCCGCTGCGGCTCGCCTCGCCAGGAATCCTCCCTGCCGGACTGGGCGCGCCACGCCTCCTCGCGCCGGGGCTCGTCACGCCGGGCCTCCGCCCGTCGGGGCTCGTCCCGCCGCATGCTCGCCCAGCGGTCCTCCACCCGCATCTCGGTGCCCGAGTCGTCGGCACGCACCGCTGCCCGCCGCTCGCCCATCCGCAGCTCGCTGCCGTGCTCGTCCCGGCGTACCGAGGCCCAACGGTCGCCGGCCCCGCCCGACCAGTGCGGGTCGCCCTCGTACCCGGGGTCGTCCGGCTCGTCCCGGTCGTACCGGCCGGCACGCCGCGCCCCGCTGTCGCCACGGTCCCGGGGCCACTGGTCGGACCGGGAATCCTCGTCCGGACCGGCCCTGCGCCGGCCACGCGCCGGTTGCTCGGGCCAGTCGTCCTCACGGTCATCGCCCCGGCCCCCGTAGGCGTTGCCGGGCGGATAGCCGGCACCCGACGGGTACGCCGACCCGGAGTCGTAACCGGTCCCGCCGTAGACGGAGCCGGCCCCGCCGTCGTCACCGGGCGGGCCGACGATGGTCTGCCGGGTGGTGACCTTCACCGTCTCGGTGTGCCGGACCACCCCACCGGCCAGGTGCGGCCGATGCGCGGGGCCGGCGCCACCGGCGGGTGCCGACGCGCCCCGACCGCCGCCCCGGTCCGCGCCGTAGCCGGGTTCGGGCTCCCCGGCCGGATACTGGCCGCCGCCGTACTGCTGGCCGGAGCCGTACTGGCTGGTGCCGCCGTACTGGGCGGGGCCGCGCTGGGGGTTGCCGTACTGACCCGCGCCCTCGGCCCGCCGGGGGTCGGCCCGACCGAAGTCGCCCGGCTCGAAGTCCTGTTCACGTCCTGCGGGACCGGAGCGTCCATCCCGCTCCGGGCGGGGCGGCGTCGGAGCGGCACGTTCGGCGGCGGGGCGGGACGGGGCGCCGTACACGCCCTCGCGGGCCGGCTCCCGCCGCTCCGGCTCGACCGCTGGTCCGGCCGCCGCCGGGGCCGAGCCCGACCGGACGGCTCCGGCCGCCGGCACACCGGCCCGACCGGGTACGGCATCCGCCCGCGCGTCGAGCTGACGGCGCAGTGCCTCCACGTTCTGCTGCATCACCTGCAACTGCTCACCCACGGACTGGTGGGTGGCTCGGTTGGCGGTGCCGATGTCCTGGCGCAGTTCGCCGCGAAGTTCCTCGATCTCTTCGAGGAGGGTCTCCTCCAGCTCCGAACGTACGGTTTGCACGTCACCACGGAGTGTGATCGACAGTCCAATCAGGACAACCGCGAGTACGGCCAGCACGGCGGCGATCCGCAGCGGCCCGTTGCTCTGCCCGAACAGGAGCATCAGCGCAGCCAGCGGGGCCAACCCGACACCGACCCAGAACAGCACGGTCAGCAGTTGCCGGCGGTACGGCTGCTCGGTGTCATCCCCGGCGGGCATGGCACTGGAGCCTACCCACAGTTGCCGAATCCGGGGAGGGGGCGTCCACCGTCACCGCACACCGCCCGTACGCGACGCGGGGGCCGTCGCCGCGACCAGCGGCGCCGACCCCCACGGGCGGTGTACGGGTAGGTCAACCGACGGCGAGTTCACCGTCGGAGGAGAGCACCAGACCCACGCTGATCGCACCACTGGTCAGCGCGGACTTGGTCTGGGGACCACCGGCGTCCAGCGAGCTGAACGAACCGGCCTTGAAGTTGTAGACCTCGACCAGCCCGGCCTGGCACTTCGGTCGCTGCGGGCACTCCGGCGGCCCACCGAGGATGGTGGCCGTACCGGAGCACTTGGCGGCCAGGTCGGACAGGGTCTTGAGCCCGTGCTGGTCGGCGAAGGCCTGGGTGACCGCGAAGGCGTTCTGGTCCTGGGCGGTGGAGGGGGTGCCGAAGGTCAGGCCGACCTTCTCCCCGAGGCCCTTCAGGTTGGTGACCGTCTGGTTCAGGTCGGAGGAGGCGACCGGGGTGGTGCTGCCCTGGTTGATCTTGCCATTGAGGAAGGTGGCCAGGGTGGCGGCGTACTCCGGCACCACCTGGATCTCACCCTTCTCCAGCGCCGGCTCGTACAGTTCCCGGTTGCCGATCGTCTGGACCTTGACCTGGAAGCCGGCCGCGGTCAGTGCGATCGAGTAGAGCTCACCGAGGGTCTGGTTCTCGCTGAAGTTGGCCACTCCGACGGTGATCGGCCCACCCGCACCCTTGGTGATCCCGCTGGTGAGGTTGTTCGCGGAGGCGAACTCCTCCGCCGCCACCTTGGGGGTCTTCCGGTCGACGTCCACGGCCTTGTTGAGCTGGATCAGCTTCGGCGTGTCGACCGCGGCGGAGACCTTGTCCAGCGCGGCGACCAGCTCCGGCTTGGCGGCCTTGGCGTTGATCGCCGGAATGATGTTATCGGTGTCCTGCAGTTTCTTGTCGTCGTCGAGGACCACCAGCTTCTTGCCGGCCACCGGTGCACAACCGGCACCCGCCGCCGCGCTCGGTGGCGCCTCGGTCCCCGATGATCCTGACTCCCCGCATCCGGCGAGGAACGTGGCCGCCGCGAGTGCGCCGACCGCTCCCACCGCCAGACGTGTACGTGCGCGCATGACGCCCGCCTTCCGTGTCCCGGCGCGGCCCGGGGGCCGGCCGCGTGTCCGACGGACGATCTGACGTGGTGATCGCCCGCGACCTCCCACCCAACATCGTCGCGTACCGGCGGACAACTCGGGGGCGATGTCGTCACAGGATCGTCACACTGTTAGCCGGCCCGAATAACGGGTACGCCACCAGCCGGTCACGTACTGTTCCGGCGGGCCGGTCGCCTCGGCCCGGCGGACGGCGACAACCGCTCGCCCGGCGGTGGCCGGGATCACTCACCTCGGCGGTGCGAGCAACGACACCTCCGGGCCGGTCACCGGCGGTGTCGAACTCCCACCCGTCCCCACCTCGTCGGCCCGGCCGGACGGACTCCGCTCAGGAACCCCCGATGGCGGCGGCGGCGCGGCGGTCCGCCCGCCGGCTCCTACGGCGCAGCGGGCGCGGGGTGACCGCCCGCTCGACAACGGCCAGGATCGCCTCGACCAGCACCGCGAGCAGTGCCACCAGCAGGCCCCCGGCCAGGATCTGGCCCCCGCCGACGGCGATGCCGAGCCCGAACCCGGCGCTGATGATCTGCCCGAGGCCACCGCCGTTGACAAACGAGGCGAGCGCCGCGGTGGCGACCACCTGCACCGCCGCGGTACGGAATCCGGCGGCGAGGTACGGCACCGACAGCGGGAGTTCCACCCGCCGGAGCAGTTGCCCCCCGGACAGTCCCATCCCCCGGGCGGCGTCCCGCGTCTCCGGATCGACCTCCCGCACCCCCGTGTACGCGTTCGCGAGCAGCGGCGGCACCGCGAAGACCGCCAGCGCCACGATCACCGGCCGTTGGCCGAAGCCCAGGGCGGTCAGCGGGAGGATGGTCAGCAGGGCGATGGTCGGGATGGCCAGCGTCACGTTCGAGATCAACAGCACGAAGCCCCCGCCCCGGCCGATGTGGCCGAGCCAGAGCCCGATCGGCCAGGCGACCAGGCAGCCGAGCGCGACCGCGGCGGCGGAGATGGTGAGGTGCTCGCCCAGCCGGTCCAGGATCCCTCCCGGATTGGTCCAGTTCAGCGGGTCGTTGAGCCAGGTCACGGCCTGTTCGAGCGCGTTCATCGGGCCCTCCCCCGGACGATCCACGGTGTCAGCAGCCGGCCGATGCCGGCGAGGATCAGGTCGAGCACCAGGGCCAGGACCACGCAGAGCACGGTCCCGGTGAGGATCTCGGCCTTGAAGAAGTTGTTCCGGAAACCGCCGAGGATGAGCTGACCGAGCCCGCCGTGCCCGACCAGGACCCCGACCGTGACCAGCGCCACGGTGGAGACGGTGGCCAGGCGTACGCCGGTGAGGATGCCCGGCAGGGCCAGGGGAAGGTCGATCCGGAGCAGGCGACCCAGCCGGCCGTACCCCATTCCCTCGGCGGCGTCGCGTACCTCGGCCGGCACCTGGTTGAGCCCGGCGAGCGTGTTTCTGATGATCAGCAGCAATGCGTAGAGGACCAGACCGACCAGAACGGTCGTGGTGCCGATGCCGAGCACCGGAGCGAGGAAGGCGAACAGCGCGAGTGAGGGGACCGTGTAGAGAATCCCGGATAGTGCGAGAATCGGCCCGGCGAGAGCACGGAACCAGTACGCCGCGACCGCAAGCGGTATCGCTATCAGTGCGGCGAGTAACACCGCCTGCGCGGTCAGGCTCGCGTGTTCTCGCAGTGCGGCAAGAATGGTGTCAGAGTTGTCCCGCACGTACTGCCAGGAGAACCACGGATTGCCCGGGGCTTCCCGGTAGGCCAGGTGGAAGGACATAGGTGAACGCTACCCCGGAGGGCGATTCCGCGGCATCGCACCGCAGCGCGCCGAACAACGCCGGCGCGTCGAACAACGGCGGCGCGTCGAACAACGGCGCGCCGAGTGCGGCGTCGATCCGGCTGGACGGGGTCCGCAAGCAGTACCCGGACGGGACCGTCGCGGTCAACGAACTCGACCTGTCCGTCCCGGCCGGCGAGCTGGTGGTGCTGATCGGTCCGTCCGGCTGCGGCAAGTCCACCGTCCTGCGCATGATCAACCGGCTGATCGAGCCGACGGGCGGGCGGATCCTGCTCGACGACGAGGACGTCACCCGGGTCGACCCGGTCGAGCTCCGCCGCCGGATCGGGTACGTGATCCAGAACGTCGGACTCTTTCCACACCAGACGGTCCAGGCCAACGTCGGCACCGTACCGCGCCTGCTCGGCTGGTCCCGGGCCCGCATCCGGAGCCGCTCCGACGAGCTGCTCGACCTGGTCGGCCTCGATCCGGTCCAGTTCGGCCGGCGTTACCCGCACGAACTCTCCGGCGGGCAGCGGCAGCGGGTCGGGGTGGCCCGGGCACTGGCCGCCGACCCGGTGGTGCTGCTGATGGACGAGCCGTTCTCGGCGGTGGACCCGATCGCCCGCGCCCGGCTCCAGGAGGAGTTCCTCCGGCTGCAGGCGGAGGTGCACAAGACCATCGTGCTGGTGACCCACGACCTGGACGAGGCGGTCCGGCTCGGTGACCGGATCGCCGTACTCTCCCAGGGCGGGCGGCTGGAGCAGTACGACCAGCCGGCCACCCTGCTGGGCGAGCCGGCCTCACCGTTCGTCCGGGAGTTCGTCGGCGCCGACCGGGGCATCCGCCGGCTCGCGGTCACCCCGATCACCGCCGACCTGCTCAAACCGCTGCCGGAAACGCCGTCCGACGCCTCCCTGCCCCGGCTGGAGCTGGGCTCGTCGCTCTACGACGCACTCGCCACCCTGCTCATCACCAACGCCGACGAGGCCCAGGTGACCGAGGCCGGCAAGCCCGTCGGACTCCTCACCCGCCACCGCATCCTCAGCATCGACTACCCCGCCGACCCCGTCGCCTGACGTCCTCCTCCGCCGCGAGCGGGGCCTGATGTAGAGAAAGAGTGGCAATCCCCGAGGGAATTCCCACTCTTTCTCTACAACTGCGTGAACCCCGGCGAGGCGCGGGACGGGGCATCAGCGGCGGCCGCGCCAGCTGCCGAGGGTGGCGAGGCCGATGATCCAGCCGACGAAGAGGCCGTAACCGGCGCCGTCGCCGGCTGCTCGGAAGGCGCCGAGCAGCGTCGGGTTGGCCTGGATCAGGGTGGTGAACAGTGCCGCGAAGGCACCGGCGAAGACGTACGACGCCCAGCCGGCGAAGAGCTGGCTGAGGGTGCCCCGGGCTCGGGCGAGCTGTGAACCGGGCAGGAGATAGAGGAAAAGCGCGGTGAGTACGACGACCAGGATCGCCTTGAGGTCGGCGGCGATGACGTTCTGCACCGAGTCGTCGGAGTCGAACCGCCAGGCCGGCCAGGAGAGCAGCCGGAGGAACCAGCCACCCGCCGTGTTCGGATCGGTGTTGTCCGCGGCCCAGTTCACGTACCACGGGCTGCCGAAGACGAGGACCAGGATGAGTGCGGCCAGGGTGCCCGCACCCGTTGCGGTCTTGTAGCGATTGGTGAGAGCCATGGCGCGTTAGTTCCCAGCGCGCTCCGGCGGACAAACCTGAGAGTTGCTCACCCGTTGGTGCCCAGCCCGATGATAGGCATCAACGGGTCACAGCCGAACATCACCGCGGAACAAGCAAATATCCGGAAGAGTGGACATTCGAATGGTGCCCCGATTGGTGGTCCGGTTACCGGTTCAGTGCTTCAGCAGGTAGTCGATGAAGGCTGCCCGCAGCAGCGGTTCGGTGTCCGGCTCCGCGTACCCGTGGCCGGTGAGCTGCCGCCAGAGCGCCACCGCCTCGTCCACCGTCGGGCCGACCGAGTTCGGCGAGCCGTCCAACACGGTGAACTCGTCCGCGTTCGGCAGGTGGCGCAGCACCGACCAGAAGAAGCCGACATCGAGCCGCTCCCGAGCCCGGGTGAACGCCCGCTCCCGCAGCTCCTCAGTGGACAACGCATCGAGCTGCGCGAAGTCGGATCCGGCCCGGTCACCGCCTGACGATTCGGTCATAGCGCCGAGCCTAACCCGCACCGGTCCGGGCGGCACCGGGAGTCCCCAGGTGACCGGCCACCCCGACCGTCGGAGAGATCAGCGGTCCGAGCCCCACCGGTCGTTCCCCCACGGGTCCGTACGCCCGGACGGCGGCTGCTCGGGCAGCACCGAGGACCACTCCGGCCGCTCCGGCGGCTCCTCGCTCCAACTCGGTGCCGTCGGCCCCGGCCCCGGCGTGACGGGCTCGGGCTGCCACTCCTCTTCCGTGTCACCGGCCGAACGGGGCCGACCGAACGTCTCCACCAGCCGGGTCACGACCAGTCCGGCGGCCACCGTGACGGCGGCGGTGGCGGCGAGCGCGATGCCCCAGTCCGCCTCGTTCTCGTACGCGAGGAAGAGGGTGAGCGCGGTCACCGCGAACAGGGTGCCGAAGACCCCGCCCCGGCGGCCGTACGCGCTGGTCCCGCCGACCAGGGCGGCGCCGAGCGCCAGCCCGGACCACTCCAGCCCGGACGTCGGTGCCACCCGCCCGGTCCCGTCGGCGGCCAGCAGCACCCCGGCCAGGACCGCCGCGACCATCGAGATGACGATCGACAACGTGGTGATGGTCGCGGCCACCCCGCCCCGACGGCGGGCCGGGTCGGCCACCGGGCGGAACCGGCCGACCGAGCGGCGGACCGCCTTGATCATGCCGAGGAGTCCGCCCAGCAGCGCCAGCGCGGCGAAGCCGCCGAACAGGTAGAGGGCGTGCCTGGTCGGGTCGTAGTCGCCCTGCACGTCGACCGGGCCGGACCGCTGCTGGATGAAGACCAGCACCCCGAGCGCGGCGGCCAGGCTCGCGGCCCATCCCGGCACGTGGAAGCCGACCACCAGGAGCGCGACCACCAGCCCGAGCCCGATCGCGAACAGCAACGCCGGGATTATCGCGGTGATGACGCCCCGATCCCCGTTCTCGGCGAAGTGCAGGGCCGCCGCGACGGCGACCGGGCCGAGGGCGAGGTTCGGCGCTCCGGCGCGCAGGGTCAGGCCGGCGCCGAGGGTGAGCGCGCCGATCGCCGCCCCGTCGACCAGCAGCCGGTCCAGCGGTGCACCGCGCAGCAGGTCCGGGTCCGCCCGGTAGAGCGCGTACGCCAGCAGGCCCACGCCCAGCAGCAGCACGAACTCCCAGGCGAAGTGCACACCCAACCGGTCGCGGCCGGGCTCGCCGTGTGCCGGGTCGTCGAAAACGTCATCGAGTACGGCGGGCGGCACACCCGGCCGGACCGGGGTCATCGGCTCCGGGGCCTCGGAGAACTGGGCCGTCGTCGAACCCCTGCGGTAGTAGGTGTCGGAGGGGTACTCGTCGGCCGGGTAACCGGCGGCGTAGGCGGGCTGCTGGTAGCCGGAGGCGGGGTCGTCGCGGTAGTCGGGCTCGCCGTACCAGGAGTCGTCCCGGGGGCCCGGACCAGCCGGCTCCGGCCCGGCCGGCTCGTGCCGCCGATAGATCGACTCGTCGTACGCCATATCGCGCGCCTCCCGCGGTCGTCGTGCCGACCATCCCAGCCCCGCGACGGTCGCCGGGGCCCGAACCGGTCACAGCGCCGGACCCGACCCGACGGAACTCGAGTTTCCACCGGTCGCAGGCACGCTACTCGGATCCGGCACCGGCGTCACCCCCTGCGCAGGCCACGATTCACGCCTGTCCGCTATGGCTCGCGGTCGGTGTTTTCCCGCTCGTCGTCGGGGCGCTTCGGCACCCGGCAGGCCCGCTCCAACAGCAACGCCGCCACGACCAGCCCCAACGACGCGACCAGCCCGGCGGTGGCCGCCGGTACGTCGTCCACCGCGGCCCTGGTCCGCTCGACCAGCAGCCAGGCGTCGAAGCCGGCGTAGAACCCGGCGAAGATGGCCGCGGCGAGCGAGGACGCCTTGGCCAGTACGACATAGCGCGCCACGGTGAGCGGGTCCACCGGGTCCCTACCGGGCCGGCGCTCGATCCGCAGGCGGGTGTCGATCGCCGCGTAGCCCTCCAGGACCGCGAGCGCCGCGATGGTCGCCGGGGGCAGCCACGGCAGGTCGGGGAACTCCCCGTAGAACAGGCTGATCAGCAGCCAGGCCAGGGCGGCCGAGCCCAGGGCGGCGACCACCAGGGTGGACAGCCGGGTCGGGCCCATCCGGGGACGCTCGTCCGTCGGCCCGCGCGGTGGGGACTCCCGCTCGGTCATGAAGTCTCCTCGCTCCGCTCGTCGTCATCATGACTGCCACAACTGAGCCGACCGGTGACCTCGCTCCGCTCGGTCATGAAGTCTCCTCGCTCCGCTCGTCGTCATCATGACTGCCACAACTGAGCCGACCAGTGACCTCGCTCCGCTCGGTCACGACGTCTCCTCGCTCCGCACACTCACCAGCTCGTTATATCGACTCTAACTGGAGATCCGGCCGGGGGCGCATCTCAAGCACGTCGGTCGCGACCGGGTCGGTGTTCATCACGTCGGTCAGCCAGCCGTGTCCGGGGAGCTTGCCGTACGGCTGGATGTCGATCCACGGGCGCAGCACGAACGCCCGCAGGTGCGCCCGTGGGTGCGGCAGGGTCAGTTCCGGATCGTCGCTGTGCACCGGTGCACCGTCCTCGGTCCACACCCCGATGACGTCCACGTCCAGGCTGCGGGGTCCGTACCGCCGGTCCGGGTCGCGGGTCCGGCCCGCCGCGTCCTCGATCGCGTGGGCCCGGTCGAGCCAGTCCCGGGGGCTCGCCGCCGGGTCCGCGACCAGCAGCACGGCGTTGAGGTACGCGGGCTGGTCCGGGTCGTCGCCCCACGGCGGGGTCTCGTAGACCCCGGAGACCACCAGGAGTACGTCCCGGAGCGCGACGACGGCGGAGCGCAGGTGCCCGAACCGGTCGCCGAGGTTGCTGCCGAGCGACAGCACGGCCCGGGTCACCGCCGCCTCCGCCTGGTCAGGGTGACGGCCACGTCCGCGAACTCGTGCGGAATGGGTGCCTGTGGCTTGTGCACGGTCACGGTGGCCGCGCCGACCCGTGGGTCGACGAGGCAGGCGGCGGCGAGCCGCTCGGCGAGTGTCTCGATCAGGTTGACCGGTTCGCCGCCGACGATGGCGACCAGGGCTCCGGCCAGTTCTCCGTAGTGCACGGTGTCGGTGACGTCGTCCGAGCGGGCCGCCGGGGCGAGGTCGAGTTCCAGCACCACGTCGACGATGAAGTCCTGCCCCTGCGCCCGTTCGAAGTCGAAGACGCCGTGGTGACCTCGGGCGCGCAGCCCGGTGAGTTCGATCCGGTCGCTCATCGCCCGGGCTCCGATCCGACCGGCGCGGGTACCGCACCGACCAGGCGGGGTCGGCCGCTCGCCTGCCAGACGGCGAGCGCGTCCGCGGTGCCGCGTACGTCGTGCACCCGTACGCCCCACGCGCCGGCGGCCACCGCGAGCACGCTGGTGGCGATGGTCGCCGCCGCGCGTTCGTCGGTCGGGCGCGGGCTGCCGTCCGGCCCGGCCAGCAGCGCACCCAGGTACGACTTGCGGCTGGCGGCGAACAGCAGCGGGTAACCGAGCGCCAGCAGGTCGGGGAGGCGGGCGGTGAGCTGCCAGTTGTCGGCGGCCCGCTTGGCGAAGCCGAGTCCGGGGTCGATCACGATCCGGTCGGCGGCGACACCGGCGGTGAGCGCGTCGTCGATCCGCTGGCCCAGCTCGGCCTTCACGTCGGCCACCACGTCGGTGTAGTTGGCCAGGTCCCGCATCTGTTTGGCGTGCCCGCGCCAGTGCATCAGCACCCACGGGCAGCCGGCGTCGGCGACGACCTTCGCCATGTCCGGGTCGGCCAGTCCACCGGAGACGTCGTTGACGACCGTCACGCCCGCGGCGAGCGCGGCGGCGGCCACGCCGGCCCGGTAGGTGTCGATGCTCATCGGTACGCCGTGCGCGGCCAGTTCGCGGATGACCGGCAGCACCCGGGCGGCCTCGGTCTCGGCGTCCACCCGCTCCGCGCCGGGTCGGGTCGACTCGCCGCCGACGTCGACCAGCCGGGCGCCTTCGCGGTACATCTGCAACCCGTGCCGTACGGCCGCGTCGAGATCGGCGTACCGCCCGCCGTCGGAGAACGAGTCCGGGGTGACGTTGAGGACCCCCATCACGACCGGCCGGTCCGTACGCAGCAGATCGTCCGGTCCGGCCCCGGTGGGCGGGGCGTGGTCGGGGGCGTCCGGGGGCGGCCCGGGGGGCGATCCGGGAGCGCCGGCGGGGCCGTGAGCCAACTCAGTCACGGCTAGACGTTACCTACCGGCCGTCGGCGTACCACGCTCCACCTGGGCAGTAATTGGTCAACTAGACCGGACAAGCGAGCCGTAACGGTGACACTCCACTTGGCTTGTTCGAAGCAGGCACGGGCCGTACCCTTTGGAATTGCGCAACAGCCGGACGTCGAAGCTTGAGGAGATGGGCCGAAGCGGACCAAAACGCCCAGAAACCGTCACCGCTCGCGGTGATGGTCGAGACAGAGGGTCAACCCGGCACCGTTTCGCCGACCCGCTTGTTCGGCCGGGTTTGACAACTGCAGTGCGCGACTTTGGTCGCCGCACCGGGGAGGATTCCGATGATCGCCATGGAGCTGGCGGAGACGGCGTGGGCCAGCACCACGCACGCGCTCCACACGGTTGCCGTGCTCGCCGCCGAGCCGGAGCCGACGCCGGGTATCAACACCGAAGGCGTGGTCCAGTTCTTCGCCAGCAAGATCGCGCCCATCCTGCTTGCCGTACTCGGAGTGATCTTCATCGGTCGGGCCAGCCGCGGTGAGATCTCGAAGGTGCTGACCAGCTCGGCCATCGCCATCGTTGGCCTGGCCTTCATCGCCGGTGCCGCCACGCTCTTCTTCGTCGGCGACTACCTGATCAAACTGATCTTCGAGTAGACCGCGGAGCTTCCAGATGCGGCTGCGCACCGACGACGACATCTACCGAGCACGTCTGGTCTACCTCGGGCCGCCCGGCTACACCCTGCCGGTGCACCTGCCCTACGCCCAGTACGGCCTGTTCCTGCTGCTGGTGCCGCTGTACATCTTCATCCACTGGCTGTTCACCCTCAAGGTCGAACTCTTTCCGGCCTGGGAAATCGCACTCGCGATCGTCACCACGTCCTTCATCTTCCGGCACGTCGACCCGGACCGGCCCGCCCGCATGGTCATCCGCACCGCGCTGACCGACTGGCGGCGTACCCGCGAACCGGCCACGGAGCAGCGCGATCCCCGGTTGATCGCGACCCGCATCCGGATCCGGGAGGACCTGGCATGAGTAGGCAGCGGACGAGCGTAGGGCTCGGGGTGGCGGCCGGAGCGGCCGTGTGGAACGAATCGAGGCGGCGCGTGGACAACTGGTCGAGGTCTGTGGCGGGAGCGTTCCGGTCGGGCGAGGCGACGGCATGACCCGCCCCGCCACGCCGGGTTCCGCTCACCCGGCCGACGGTCCGGCCGGCCCCAGGGGTCACGGTACGCGACCAATCAGCTACGCCGAGCCTGATCTTGACGAGGACGAGACCGTCAACGACGCGCTCGTCGCCACCCCCGGCAACGGTGGCGCGGCCGTCTTCCAGGCACCCCAGCCGACGCGGGGACGCCCGACCGCACCGGCCACGCCCAGCGCCACCCCGCCGCCGGCCGACGGGCCGGACATCGACTCGCCCTTCCTCGACCTGTTCGGCGGCGCGCTGCCGGTCCCGCCGCCGCCCCGGACGATCGCACCGCCCGCGACCGGGCAGCCGCCGTCGGCCCCGCACACCGGAGCGACACCACCGGCGATCGCCCCGCACCAGGGACCGCCGCCCCGTCCGGTGGGGAGCCGACCCACACCCGGCCGGGCCGTCGCCGACCACCCCGAACCGCCCCGGACCATCCCGGAAGTCACCGTCGTGGCGGACACCGGATGGGCCGCGCACCCCGCCGAACTGCCGGCCTGGGAGCCGGACGAGCTGCCCGAACCGGCACCGAGGACCCGTACGACGGATCCGGCCATACCGGCGATGGACCCGGCCCGGCGACGGATCGCCGCCGGCCCGCCCACCCAACGCGCCGCCACCTCGGCCGGTGCACCCCCGCGTCGCCGCATCCCCGAGCAGGCGACCAACCCGGCGGTGGCACCGGAAACGGCGTACCCGCAGTCGCCGGGCGACCCGTACGCCGAACGGAACGCGGAGGCACGGACCTCGGCCCGCCCGGCGGACACCGACACCCGCGCACCCGGCGCGGACCCCCGCTTCACCGAGACCGGCTTCCGGCAGGGCCGTCCGGACCCGCGACAGGCCGACCAGGAGCCCCGGGAGGACTACCGGGACCCTCGGGAGGACGACCCGCGCCAGCAACCGGACGACACCGGGTCTAAGCGGGGCCGGGAGCGGACCGGCCGGTCCCGGCGCCGCGAATCGGAACCGAAGCCCACCCAGGTACGTCCACCAAAGGTGAAGTTCACCGACCGCGACCCCGCGATCGAACTCGCCATCACCGAGATCGCCGGCCACCTGACCTTCACCCCGAACACGGTGACCGCCTGGTACTGGCTGCCCGAGGTGCGCTGGGCGTTCCGCCCCGACGCCGAACGGGAGGCCCTGCTCGCCGCCATCTCCGAGCAGTACGCCGGCCTCGCCGGGTTCCGGCTGCACCTGCGCCGGACCACCCGCCCGTTCCCGGCCGACGAGTGGGCCCGCACCGTCGACGCCCACACCCCGAACCCGCTGGCCGCCGTACCCGGCGCGGCGAGTTGGTCGGACCACCTCGTCGCCGCCCAACGGCACCTGCTCTCGGTCAACCACGCCGAGGGTCAGACCTACCTCGGGGTCACCTTCGCCCGCCGGTCCCTGGGCAACTCGCTCACCGAACGGGTCCTGCGGACCTTCGGACGCGGGGTCGCCGACGGGGAACGCCGCAAGCTCGGCCGCACCGTCGAACAGTTCGACGAGGTGCTCGGCGCGTTCGGCATGCGCGGCCGGCGGGTCACCGCGACCGAACTGGAATGGCTGCTCTACCGCTCGGTGGCCCTCTGCATGGCCCCGCCCGGCACCCTCTCCCCGGTGACGAACGGCCAGTGGGAACGCGGCGACCTGCTCGCCCTGACCGAACAGGTCGAGCGTTACCGCAGCCCGTACGGGTCCACGGTCAAGCTGGTCAACCGGATGACCGGCGAGGAACGCCACGTGGCGGTGCTCGCCGTCGGCCGGATGGAGCCGCTGGAGATCCCCGAACGGCACGAGCCGTGGCTGCACTTCCACGAACGACTGCCCTGGCCGATGGAGCTGTCCACCCGGATCGACATCCTCGGATCGGGTGACTCGTTCCGGAACCTGGAACACCGGCTGCGGATGATCCGGTCACAGCAGCTCGACTACGCCGAGCACGGTATCGACGCCCCGCCCGAGCTGGAACGGCTCGCCAAGCGCGCCCTCATCATCGGCGACGAGATGACCACCGGCCTGCCCGTCGACTCCGCCCGCGCACACGGCTGGCACCGGATCGCGGTCGGCGGACGCACCCGCGAGGAGTGCCTCGAACGGGCCCGACGGCTCATCCAGCTCTACTCCCGGGAACTGCGCATCTCGCTGCAACACCCGAAGAACCAGGACTGGCTGGCCCGCGAGTTCATCCCCGGCGAACCGATCGCCAACACCGGCTACATCCGACGGATGCCGGTCAACCTCCTGGCCGCCGCGCTGCCCCAGGCCGCGTCCACGGTCGGCGACCGCCGTGGGGACCTGATCGGGCGTACGGCCGGAACCTGCCGCCGGCCGGTCTTCCTCGACCTGCACTTCCCCACCGAGGTACGCGAACGCTCCGGACTGGCCGTGTTCGTCGCCGAGCCCGGTGGTGGCAAGTCGACCCTGCTCGGCGCCCTGGGTTACCTGGCCGCCCGGCGGGGTGTCCAGGTGACCCTGCTCGACCCGTCCGGCCCGCTGGCCCGGCTCTGCTCGATGCCGGAGCTGCGGCCGTACTCCAGGGTGCTGAACCTGACCGGGTCGGAACAGGGCACGCTGGCGCCGTACGCGCTGATCCCCACCCCGCTGCGGTCGGAGTTCGCGACCGGGGCGGCCGGTGACCGGGAGTTCGAGATCTCCCTGTCCAACTCCCGGGCCGAGCGCCGGATGCTGGTGCAGGACATCTGCATGATGCTGGTGCCGCCGCAGGTGGCCCGCGAGGCGTCCACCGCCACCCTACTGCGGCACGCCGTACGCCAGGTGCCGGCCGAGGAGACCTCCACCCTGGACGACGTGGTCGCCTGCCTGGCCACCCTCGACAACGACGAGGGCAAGGAGCTGGCGAACCTCCTGCTCGACACCGCCGAGATGCCGCTTGCGCTGCTCTTCTTCGGCCGCCCGCCGGCCGGACTGCTCGGTGCCGACGCCGCGCTCACCGTGATCACGATGGCCGGGCTGCGCCTGCCCGACCTGAAGATCGAGCGCGAGTACTGGTCGGCCGAGGAGGCGCTCGCGCTGCCCATGCTGCACACCGCGCACCGGCTCGCGGTCCGCCGCTGCTACGGCGGGTCGATGGCCTCGCGGAAGATGGTCGGGCTGGACGAGGCCCACTTCATGGAGGGCTGGCGCTCCGGCCGGTCGTTCCTGGTCCGGCTGGCCCGGGACTCCCGGAAGTGGAACATCGCCGCCCTGGTGGCGTCGCAGAACCCGCGCGACATCCTGGGCCTGGACGTACAGAACCTGGTGTCGACGGTTTTCGTGGGTCGGATCGCCGAGGACACCGAGATCGCCTCCGAGGCGTTGCGCCTGCTCCGGGTGCCGGTCAACGACGGCTACGAGGCGACCCTCGCCTCGTTGTCCAACGTGGACACTTCATCGGCCTCCCGGCTGGGCTTCCGCGAGTTCGTGATGCGGGACGTCGACGGACGGGTGCAGAAGATCCGGGTCGACGTGTCGTACGTCGAAGGCCTGCTCGACCACCTGGACACCACTCCGGCGAGCGCGGCCTCGACTCCGGCCAACCTGCCGATCCCCCTCGCGGACCTGGAGGCTTGACATGGCGCGGGCCGGCGTACGCAGCATCGCGTTCCTCCTCGCCCTCGCCGTACTCGCGGTGGCGACCGTGTCCTGGCCCCTGTTCGGCGCGGCCACGGCGTCTGCCTCGGTCACGCCGACCGCCGGGCTGCCGACCCTGGCCCCCACCGACCTCTGCACCACGGAGGAGTGGCAGGCGGACTTCCGGACCTGCGTGGACAAGCTCCAGGACGTCACCGGTGGGGCCGCCGACTGCCTGGACCCGCCCACCCCGGGGACCCCGGACTCCGGCCTCGCCGGGTGGTTCGCCGCCCGCCCGGACTCGGTGACCACCCCCGGTGTACGCGGGCTCTACAGCGACTACGGCTACGCCGGGTACAGCTACGAGACCTACGACCAGGAGGGTGGCTGTGCCGCCGGTGTGGTCAACCCGGCGAGCCTGGCGCTGACCAAGGTGGCCAGCGGTGAGCTGATGGCGGCGACCGCGATCATCGGTGCGTCGAACGCGCTGCGTGAGCGGGCCTGGGATCCCCGGACCATGTGGGACTGGGCGAATCCGCTGGTCGAACAGGCGACCAAGGCGGTCTACGAGAAGGTCTTCAGCGTCTTCGGGATCATCACTCTCTGTATTGTCGGTCTCTATCTGCTGTGGCGGTCCCGGCAGTCCGAGATGAGCCACGCGATGACCACCGCCGCCTGGGCGCTGCTGGTGATGGTCGCGGTGACCGCCCTCGCCGCCTGGCCGGTCCAGTCCGCGAACGTGGCGGACAACGCCCTGATCACCACGTTGAGTGTGGTGCACGGCGCGGTCGGCCCGTCGAGCAAGGACGTACCGCCGGACGAGTGCGTGCTGCCCGACCCGACCTGGTGCGCCGACAACCGCCCACCCGCGGTACGGGCGAGCGACATCTCGACCGAGACCATGCTCTACCGGAACTGGCTGCGCGGGCTGCTCGGCTCGGCCGAGAGCGAGACCGCCAAGAAGTACGGCGAGGCGCTGTACGACGCCAAGTCGCTCACCTGGGAGGAAACCCAGGGGCTCCGGGCGAACCCGAGCACCCGGAACGCCATCTTCGCGGCGAAGAAGACCCAGTGGAACAAGGTCGCCCAGCAGATCAAGGTCGAGGACCCGGAGGCGTACGAGTACCTGCAGGGCACCCGGGACATGGAACGGATCGGCGCAGCCTTCATCGCCCTGCTCGCCGCCCTGCTCTTCGCCCTGTTCGACCTGACCGCGTCGCTGCTCGTACTGCTCGGTTTCCTGATCTTCCGGTGGGCGGTGATCGCGGCCCCGGTCCTCGGCACGGTCGGGCTGATGCGACCGGCCAGCGCCGGTCTGCGTCGACTGGCCAACGCGGTGGTCGCGGCCGTGTTCAACATCGCCATCTTCGGCACCGGCGCGGCCATCTACCTCTTCGCCGTCGACCTGGTGATGAGCACGTCCACCCTCCCCGGCTGGCTCCAGGTGGTCCTCGTCTTCCTGACCGGGGTGGTCGGGTGGCTGCTGCTGCGGCCGTACCGCCGGATCACCCAGCTCGGCGGCAAGACCAGCACCCGGACGGTGGAGGCCGAGCAGTCCTGGCACCGCAGGTTCCTGCGCGACCTGCGCGAGTCGTCCCGGTCGGACCAGTCCGACTCGCGCGGCGACCGGGCGGCGGGCAAACGCCGGGAGGTGGTTGCCGAGCAGACCAACCTTCGCCCGGAAGCCCGGTTGGAGGACCCCTCCCACTCGGCGGACACCCGCTCCAACGAGCGTCCGGACGGCCGGGAGAACGCCGGTGGATCGACCGGGGCGACCGAGGAGGCCCCGTCTACGCAGCCGGCCACGGCACCGGCTCCCCGGCGGAACCGGGCGGGTGAGTGGACCGACCCGGACGTGCCGGCGGAGAAGCCGACCTACGTCCTCTACCGTCCCGATTCCGCGCCGAGGCCGGAGACCACTCCGGCACCGACCGCTCCGCGGATCCGGACCGAGGCGAGGTAGGTCGTCGTGCGGCGCGCGCTTGAAACCCTGGTCACCGGCATCCTGCGGTCCCGGCTCGGGATCGCGTTGGCCCTCGCGGTGGTGATCCTGGGCGTGGTCGGGGCGGCCCGACTCTTCTCCGGCGTAACCGGCGACGACGGCGGGCTGGCCGGCGCACCGGTCGCCCCGATCTCCACGGTCGATCCGACCGCCGGAAACGACGGCATCCTCGCCACCGAACCGCCCCCGACACCACGGACGAGTCCGGGGGCGCCCGCACCGGAGGAGATCGCCCGCAAGTTCGCCACCTCCTGGCTCAAACACGACGGAGTGCCGGCCGAGCAGTGGTACGCCGCGCTCCGACCACTGTCGACCGGCGGGCTGGCCGATCGGCTCAGCGGGGTGGACCCGGCGGGCGTACCGGCCAGCCGGCTCACCGGCGAACTGGCCGTCATCACCCGCAGTGAAGAGTTCGTCGAGGTGACCGTGCCGGTCGACGCCGGCACGCTCCGCCTCGAACTGGTCGCGCCGCAGGGGCGGTGGCTGGTTGACGCGGTGGACTGGGAGCGCGGATGACCACGGTCCGGGGTGAACGATGAGCGTCGACGACGGTGACCGGGATCCGGACGGTTCCGCTCGGCGCAGACGCCTACCGGCGCTGGCGGTCGCGGTGACCGCCGCGCTGGCCCTGCTCTGCTGCACCGGTGGGAGCGGGGTGTTGCTGCTGTCGGAGTTCCTCGGCAGCTCCGACGACCAGTTGGTGACCACGCTCGGCTGCGGTCAGGACAAGCCGATCGAGATCAAGGACGGTCTGCCGATCGTCGAGCCGTACGACGCGGCACAGATGCGCAACGCGGCGGTCATCATCAACGTCGGGGCGCAGATGCGGGTGCCGCCACGCGGCTGGGTGATCGCGGTGGCGACCGCGATGCAGGAGTCCCGCCTGAGCAACCTGCCCCACCTCGGCTCGAACAACGACCACGACTCGATCGGCCTGTTCCAGCAGCGGCCCAGCATGGGCTGGGGCACACCCGCCCAGCTACAGGACCCCGAGTACACCTCGCGCAAGTTCTACGAGAAGCTGGTGGGCGTCAGCAACTGGCAGAAGAAGCGGCTGACCGACGCGGCCCAGCGGGTGCAGCGCAGCGCCTTCCCCGACGCGTACGCCAAACACGAGGCGATCGCGACCCAGATCGTGAACGCCCTCACCAAGGGCGGGGCCAAGGCTGCCGGCGGCGGACTCCCGGTGAACGGCGCCGACCTGCAGTGCGCGTCCGGGGCGGACATCGCCGCCTCCGGCTGGACGTTGCCGATCCCCGGCTCGGTCGGCTCCGGTTTCCGTACCGCCGAACGGCCGGCGCACAACGGGGTGGACATCGGGGCGGCGAAGGGCACCGAGATCCACGCCGCGGCCAGTGGCCGGGTGCTGGTGTCCAGATGCGACCCGGACCGGCGCGGGGTGCACAGCTGTGACGTCGATGGTTACCCGGGCAAGGGCGGGTGCGGCTGGTTCGTCGACATCCTGCACGCCAACCAGGTCATCACGCGTTACTGTCACATGGTCAGGAAGCCCATGGTGAGTGTGAACGACATGGTGGAGGCCGGGCAGGTGATCGGGATCGTCGGGTCGAGCGGAAACTCGTCCGGTCCGCACCTGCACTTCGAGGTGCACTTGAAGGCCGACCGGAGCAGCCGGGGCGCGATCAACCCGGTGCCGTTCATGCGTGACCGGGGCGCGTCGTTGCAGGGCAAGGGATGAGGCTGGTCCGCATCGGCACCACGTACGGAGCCCGGCCGTGACCGGCGATGCCCTGCCGGACCCGTTCGCCGATCAGCCGGACTGGGCCCCGCGTCCGCCCCGACCGGTGGCGCTCACCCCCTCCGGGGAGCAGCTCGACCTGCGCGGCCGACGGGTCCTGGTCGGGCTTCCCGGACTTGGTTGGCGGGCCGACCTGCGCTCCGACGAGCGGGTGGTGCAGGGCAGCCGGACCTACGTGCCAGTGATCGCCGAGCAGGAGTGGTACCGGGCGGAATCCGAGCAGGTCGAGGTCTTCGCCCCGCTGGTGCCGGCCGACCGGGTCTGGGTGGAGACCCTGGGCGAGCCGGCCGCGCCGGATTTCGGCGTACGGATCACGGCGTCGGACGTACTGTCCCGGTTGGTGTCGCTGGATCGGCCGGCGCACCGGCCCCCACTGCCGGTGGTGGACGCGGACTCGGTTGCCGGTCGGCGGGTGGTGCACGTGGCGGACACCGTCGAGCGGCGTGACCTCCGCGCGGTCACCGAGGTCTACACCAGCAACGACGGGGACATCTGCGTACGGGTCACGCCCGAGTTGGACTGGTACCGGTGGGCCTGGAGCGGGCAGCCGCCCACCACTTTGGAGATTCCGGTACATCTGCTCTGGATCGAGTGACACCCGGTCCGACGGTCACTTGACCTGCGTCGCCTCGCACACCCGCCACTTGCCATCACGCTCGGTGACGAACCGCCAGGACTGCCGGCCACTCTGGGTCAGGTTGTTGACCCTGCTGGAGATGACCAGGTCGACCAGGACCTCCGCGGTGTCGCCCTGCTCGGCCGCCTTCAGCTCGCCCCACTTCACCCGGATGGTGGTCTGGAACCGCTCCTCGCGTGCGACCAGGTCGGCCCGCAGCGCCGCCAGCTCGGCCATCTTGGACGTGTCGTCGCAGGCCAGCTCCTTGGCCCGTACGTCGTTGCGGTCCGCCATGTACGCCTGGAGGTAGTTGTTGACCGTGATGTCCGGCGCGCTCTGGTCGGGTGCGGTGTAGCGGTCGTAGACGACGTACCCGATGGCCACCCCGGCCGCACCGAGCACCGCGAGCGTCCCGGCGATCACGGCCAGGATCAGGCGCAGCCGGCGCCGTTTCGGCGCGGGTGGAGTCGCGACCGGATCGGGAGCGTCCTGACCCGGTCGGGTGCGTTGCGCCGGGACCCGCGACACCTGGGAACCGGCGGGGGGTTGCACTGACTCCACACCCCGAGGCTATCGGTTGCCGAGTCTCCACCCAATGGGCGAGAAGCACAGGTTGATAACTCAATGGCAGCAAAACATGACGATATGCAGTTGATGCGACAAGCTCCCCATCGGAGCGCCGCTGCGCGTCCACGATGATCCGCTCCGGCTGGGATAACGTCTGCACCCAGAAGAGGTACCCGCCCCGGGTGACCCGCCACGAGTGAGAGGTGGAGGGGGTGACCCAACTGAAGACGCGGAACAGTCAGGCCGCCGCGCTGCACCGGCAGGCAGCGGCTACCGCCGTGGCCGCCGCCGCCACGCTGGACGCCACCCAACCGGCCGCCGCCGACCAGCGCGAACAGCACGAGCTAGCCGAGCGGCTGCGGGCCGCCGCAGCCACCCTGGTGCCCGGCTGGCTGGGCGCACCGCTGGGCGCCCAGTCGGCGGACACCCCGCTGGGCGGGCCGGGGCTACCCGAGTTCGTCCGGATCGGCACCGCGCAGCCCCTCGACGACGCCCGGTTCCCGGCGATCGTCCCGCTCCTCGGCACCGGCCACCTGACCATCGACGCCGACACCCGCGATCCTCGGGTCGCCGGCCTGGTCCGCGCGGTCCTGCTCCGGTTGCTCGCCGCCGCCCCCGCCGGGTCGCTGCTCGTACGCGGGGTCGACGCGGCCACCGCCGGGCAGGTGTTCGCCCCGTTCGCACCACTGGCCGACGCCGGACTGATGCCACCCCCGGCAACCGACCGGACCAGCCTGCGGGCCATCCTCGCCGAGGCCGAGCAGTGGGTACGCCCGACCCGCCCGAACGCCACCCGGCACCACCGGCACGAGCGCACCCTGCTGCTGGTGATCGCCTCCCTGCCCGAGCTGACCGAGGCCGCCGACCTCGTACGCATCGGCGCCCTCGCCCAGCACGGTCCCGGCGCCGGGCTGCACCTGATCATCGCCGGCTGGCCCCCGCCACCGCTGACCGCGGAGACCACCCAGCCGCCCCTGCCGGACAGCACGATGATCGCCCTGAGGAACCCGTACGCCCTGGTGGGAGATCCGCCCGGCGCCTCGTTCGGCAATCCCGCCCCGCACCTGCCGTCGACCGGCCTCAACTCACCCGTCTTCCTCGACGAGGACCCGCCGGCCCAACTCTTCCACCGGGTCTGCCGGGAGCTGACCGCGCAGGTCAGCGCGAACTCGCGACCCCGGTTGGCCGAACTCCTGCCGGACGGGGCGGAGGCGCTGTGGGAGTCCGACCCGGCCGACGGGTTGGTGACCACGGTCGGCCGCGACGGGGAGATCCCGGTGACCGTACGGTTCAACGACCTCACCCCGCACTGGCTGGTCAGCGGGCGGCCCGGAGCCGGCAAGTCGGCGTTCCTGGTCAACGTGCTCTACGGCCTCTGCGCCCGGTACTCCCCCGACGACCTGGCGCTCTACCTGGTCGACTTCGCCGACGGTTCGTCGTTCAAGGAGGTCCTGCCGGCCGGCTCCGACCCGTCCTGGCTCCCGCACGCCCGCGCGATCGGGATGGCGGCCGACCGGGCGTACGGGGTGGCCGTCCTCGAGGAACTCGACGCGGAAGTGAACCGGCGGGCGGCGCTGGCCGAGGCGGCCGGGGTCACCCGCTTCGCCGACCTGCGCGCCCGGCACCCGATGCCCCGGATCGTCTGCCTCCTGGACGGATTCCGCCACCTGATCGACGCCGACGACGATGACGGCACCGGCGACGAGCGCACCGACGGCGGCAGCGCCGAGTCCACCGTCCGGGACCCGGATCCGCTCGCCGCCGAGGCGTCGGGACTGCTGGAGTCGCTGGCCCGGCGCAGCCGCCCGTACGGCGTCCACCTGGTCCTGGTCAACCGGGCGGTGTCCGAACCCGGGTACGGCCAGCGTGACTCCGTCTACGGGCAGTTCCCGGTCCGGGTCGCCCTCCCCGGTGGCGGCGAGGTCCTGGAGCCGAACAACGACGCGGCGGCCGGTCTGCCGATGGGCAGTGCGGTGGTGAACACCGCCGGTGGCCTGGGCGGGCCGCGCGGGGCGACCAGGGGGCACGAGCGGGTGGTCCAGTTCCCCGACCCGCAGGCCGACCCGTACGCGCTCGGCACGCTGCGCCGCCGGCTCTGGCAGGCCCGCCCGGAGCACGCCGTACCGCCGACGGTCTTCGCCGGTCATGCCGCGCAGTACCTGGACGACGATCCGGCCTACCGAGCCGCGTACGAGGGTCTGGGGGACCATCCGGCGGCGTTGGTCGGGCGGGTGGTCGGCCCGGCGCTCGACACCGCCACGATCCCGTTCGACAAGGCGCCCGGTCGGCACCTGGTGATCCTCGGGCCGGGCCCGGTCGGCGCGGACGTGCTCGACGCAGCGGCCCGCAGTCTGGCCGCGCACCACCCCTCCGGCACCGCGCGGTTCGTGATCGCGTCGCTGGTGCCGGCGGGGACCGGACCGGCCGATCGGCTCGCCGCCGACCTGGCCGAACGGCACGTGGTGGCGACGGTCGACGCCGCCGAGTTGGCGCACGAGTTCGAGCGGGAGGAGCCCGGTTACCTGGTGGTCTTCGGCCTGGACGGACTCGACCCGGAGATCCTGCCCGGCGACCGGCTCACCGGGCTGCTGGACGCCGGACCGGCTCGGGGCGTACACCTGCTGGCCTGGGCCCAGCGGCCCGGCCGCCTCGCCGCGCTGCTCGCCGCCACGCCCGCTGCCACCACTACCGCCGGGGTGGCCGGTGCCGCCGCTGCCGCACCCGGTGCCGCCGCCGCACCCGGTGCCGCCGCCGCCGCAGCCGGTGCCGCCGACGCACCCGGTGTCGAGACGGCCGTCACCGCCGCGGTGAGCGATCTGGTTCTGCTGGACCTGCCGGCGGCGGAGGTCGCCGCGTTGACCGGTCGGCCGGTCCGCCCACCCCGGCCCGGCCGGGCGCTGTGGCACGACCGGCTCGCCGACCGGACCACGGTCATCGTGCCGTTCGCCCGTCCGGAGGAGGTCCGATGAACGCCTGGGAGGAGTACCTGTCCGCCGCCCGGCGCCTCGACGCGGTCCGCCGGGGCGCGGCGACCGCGGCCGGCGAGCAGGCGGAGGCGGTCCAGGACGCCCGGGAGGAACTGACCGCCGTACGGGCCCGGCTGGTCCCGCAGCAGGCCCGGTTGCGGGCGCTGGGCGTACCCGAACCCGAACTGGTGCCGGCGCCGGCCGAGGTGGCCGCGGCGAGCCAGGCGATGGCGGCCGGACCGGCGGCGGTGCTGGCCGGGCTGCGTCAGGCCCGGGGTACGGCGGACGTCGCCGACGTGATGGTCACCGCGACCCGGGTCCCGCCGTCGACGGGTGGCCGGAGTCACCGGCGCCGGACCTGGGTGCACGGGCTGGTGGTGTACGGGCCGTTCGCCCTGGCGGTGCTGGTGCTGGTGAGCTGCCTGGGGGCCGGGGCGTACGCCCTGTTCGGCTCCGGCTAGGAGTGCATGATCAGGGCCATCGCCTCGGCGCGTGACTTCGAGTCCCGCTGGAGCGAGCCCCGTACGGCCGAGGTGATGGTCTTGGCGCCGGACTTCTGGATGCCCCGCATCGCCATGCACATGTGCTCGCACTCGAGCACCACGACCACACCGCGCGGTTGCAGCTTCTCGGTGAGCAGGTCGGCGATCTGGGTCGTCAACCGTTCCTGCACCTGCGGGCGCCGGGCGAAGACCTCGACCAGCCGGGCGAGCTTGGACAGCCCGGTTATCCGGCCGCTCGCGCCGGGGATGTAGCCGATGTGGGCCAGCCCCCGGAACGGCAGCAGGTGGTGCTCGCAGAGGCTCATCACGTCGATGTCGCGGACCAGCACCAGCTCGCTGTGGTTGGCCTCGAAGGTGGTACGGAGCACCTGGGCCGGGTCCACCCGCAGGCCGGCGAAGAGTTCCGCGTACGCCCGCGCTACCCGGGCGGGGGTCTTCACCAGCCCGTCCCGGTCGGGATCCTCGCCGACCGCGATGAGGATCTCGCGTACGGCCTTCTCGATCCGGGCCAGGTCGACCGCCTGCTCCACCGGTGTCCCGGTCAGCTTGCCGTCTACCAGCCGGGCGGCGAGGTAGTCGAGGGTGTCGTCGCCATCGGGCTCGGTGGACGAGGCGTCGTGCACCTCGTCCACCGGGCCGGCGATGTCACTGCTCAGTGCGGGCCGTCCGAGTTCGGCGGGGGCGTCGTGCCACCGCCACCCACGGTCGCCTCGGCGCCGTCGGCCTCGGCCTGCGCCTTGAGCTTGTCCTTCTCGGCCGGGGTCAGCACCGGCGGCTCGGTCGACGGCTGCCGCTTGCCGAACCCGTTGTACGGGGCCAGCGGCGGGCGCTTGACCACCCGGGCGCAGATCCGGGCCATGTCGGCGGTGGAGAGGGTTTCCTTCTCCATCAGCTCGAGCACGAGGTTGTCCAGGACGTCCCGGTACTCGACCAGGATCTCCCAGGCCTCGTCGTGCGCCAGCTCGACCAGTGCCCGCATCTCGCCGTCGATCTCGGCGGCGACCGAGTCGGAGTAGTCCCGCTCGTGGCCCATGTTGCGGCCGAGGAACGGTTCGTCACCGGTGGTGCCGTACTTGATCGCACCGAGCTTGGAACTCATGCCGTACTGGGTGATCATCGCGCGGGCCAGTGCGGTGGCCTTCTCGATGTCGTTGCCGGCACCCGTGGTCGGCTCGTGGAACACCAGTTCCTCAGCCGCCCGACCGCCCAGCGCGTACGCCAGCGTGTCGACCATCTCGGCCCGGGTCTGGGTGTACTTGTCCTCGGTCGGCAGCACCAGGGTGTGGCCGAGCGAGCGCCCCCGGGACAGGATCGTCACCTTGTGCACCGGCGCCGAGTGCGGCAGCGCCCAGGCGACCAGCGCGTGCCCACCCTCGTGGTACGCGGTGATCTTCTTCTCCTGGTCGCTCATTACCCGGGTACGCCGCTGCGGGCCGGCGATGACCCGGTCGATCGACTCTTCGAGCTGGTCGTTGGTGATCGCGCGCAGGTTGCCACGGGCGGTCAGCAGGGCCGACTCGTTGATGACGTTGGCCAGGTCGGCACCGGTGAAGCCGGGGGTCCGCCGGGCGACGGAGTCGAGGTCGACGTCGGGCGAGAACGGCTTGCCCTTGGCGTGCACCCGCAGGATGGCCTTGCGACCCTCCATGTCCGGGCTGTCCACCGCGATCTGCCGGTCGAACCGGCCCGGGCGCAGCAGCGCCGGGTCGAGGATGTCCGGCCGGTTGGTCGCGGCGATCAGGATCACGCCGCCCTTGGTGTCGAAACCGTCCATCTCGACCAGGAGCTGGTTGAGGGTCTGCTCACGTTCGTCGTGGCCACCGCCCATGCCAGCGCCCCGGTGCCGGCCGACGGCGTCGATCTCGTCCACGAAGACGATCGCCGGTGCGTTCGTCTTGGCCTGTTCGAACAGGTCACGCACGCGGCTCGCGCCGACGCCGACGAACATCTCGACGAAGTCGGAACCGGAGATCGAGTAGAACGGCACTCCCGCCTCACCGGCGACCGCCCGCGCGAGCAGCGTCTTTCCGGTACCGGGCGGGCCGAAGAGGAGTACACCCTTGGGGATCTTGGCGCCGAGCGCCTGGTATTTCGCCGGGTTCTGCAGGAAATCCTTGATCTCGTGCAGTTCCTCGACAGCTTCTTCGGCGCCGGCGACATCGGCGAAGGTGGTCTTCGGCGTGTCCTTGGTGATCACCTTCGCCTTGGACTTGCCGAAGTTGAGCACCCGGGAACCGCCGCCCTGCATCTGCGACATGAACAGCAGCAGCAGGATGACCAGTACGGCAATGGGCAGCAGGTTGACCAGCAGCGTGAGGAAGACGTTGTCGCTGGAGACCTTGACGTCGGCCGGACCGGTGATCCGGTTCGCCGCCTTGGCCGCGAGCACGTCGTTCCACACCTCGTCGCCGACCTCGGCCGGGAACTGGGCCTGGATGCGGTCGGTTTCGGTGTCGCCGAACTTGGCCTTGTTGGCCAGGTCGAGCTGGAGCGTCTGCTCCTTGTCCTGGAACACCGCCTTCTTGATACTGGCCGTGTGGAGCTGATCAAGGGCGACTGAGGTGTCGACCTTGTGGTAGCTCGGGCCGCCGGTGAAGAACGAGCTGAGCGCGATCGCACCGATGATCACCAGGATGATCCAGACCACCGGGCGGCGGAAGAAACGCGTACGTTCCATACTGTTGTCGAGCGCCGCGGCGCCCGGACCCTCCTGATCGACGTCCTGACCGTCTGGCTTGGCTTGTCGCCGCGGTAGCGGCGGCCGGGGCCGCCTTGCGGGCCGGCCTCGACCTCGACGCGAATATCTCGCCGGGGTGATTCGACGGTACACCGTGACCGCGAGGAGTGAGCTTGCGAGCCCCGCAGTCGCGATCCGGTGCCGCTCCGTGAGCGCTGGAGGAAACCCTCCGGGGACGCCCGCGGCTCGCCCGTCGTGCCAGCGTGACGGCGGATTCGCGCCCGGTTCCCGACCTGTCCGGTCTAACAGGGCGGAAAGACCCGGCGCGGAAATACATCCGCGCCACCACGCATACCGTAGCCGGTGATACTGAGAGCGCGCTGTACGTCCGCTCGATATTTCCTTACGCCAATGCCCAGGATCGGCCCCCGGGGGCACCTGAGAGCGGGGCAAACCGGTCTCGATCGGGCCGGCGGAGCGCCCGGATCAGGCGCGGGCGTAGACCTCGGGCTTGAGCACCCCGACGAAGGGCAGCTCCCGGTAGCGCTCACCGAAGTCGAGGCCGTACCCGACGACGAACTCGCTCGGGATGTCGAAGCCGACGTACTTGACCGGGACCGTGACCTTGATCGCGTCCGGCTTGCGGAACAGGGCGACCACCTCGACGCTCGCCGCCGAGCGGGACTCGAGGTAGCGCAGCAGCCAGGAGAGGGTCAGGCCCGAGTCGACGATGTCCTCGACCACCATGACGTGCCGACCGGCGATGTCCCGGTCCAGGTCCTTCAGGATGCGGACCACGCCGGAGGAGGTGGTGCCCTGGCCGTACGAGGAGACGGCCATGAACTCCAGCTCGGCCGGGGGGCCGTGCCGACCCAGCGCCCGCGCGAAGTCGGCCATGAACATGACCGCACCCTTCAACACGCACACCAGCAGCAGCCCGTCGGTCACCGAGGCGTAGTCGACCGCAACCTGCTTGGCCAGTTCCTCGGTCTTCTCGCGGATCTGCTCCTCGGTGATGATCACGTGGTCGATGTCGGCGTCGTACCAGGAGCCATCAGCCATGCACCTAGCCTGCCGTACGCCGGTAACGGCCTGTCGCCGGGGCGGCCAGTTCGTGACGTGACCACCCCGGCGGGGATCCGGCGCATCGGACAGACCGGTCAGTAGGGGCGGGAACGCCACCCGAGGCCGGCGTCGGCCGGCTCCCGGGGCGCCCACTCGCGGGACTCGTGGGTGTCGGCGGTCAGCCCGAACACCGAGGCGAGGGCGATGACCAACAGGAACAGTGGGACGAGGATTTCCATGGCGGCGTGGACCTTTCGGAGAGTCTCGGTTGGTTCGCCGCCGGTGCGCACCGGACGTCCTGTTCAGTTTCCGCCGGGCGCGAACACCCGGACAGTGGCAGAAATGACAGACATCCTCGATTTCCTGCCACCTCCGGGTTACCCTCGCCACATGCTGAGCAAAGTCGCGGTGATCGCCCTCGACCCGGTGGCCGCGTTCGAACTGGGCGTGCTCTGTGAGGTGTTCGGCACCGACCGGAGCGCCGACGGGTTCCCCACCTACCGCTTCGACGTCTGCTCGGTCGACGGAAAGCCGGTACGCAGCCGCTCCGGGTTCGACGTGGTGCCCCACTCCGACCTCACCCCGACCGAGGACGCCGACCTGGTCGCCGTCCCGGCGTACGGGGACAGCGCGGGCTTTCCGGAGCCCGTACTGGAGGCGCTGCGGCGGGCACACCGGCGCGGGGCGTACGTGCTCAGCGTCTGCTCCGGCGCCTTCGTCCTCGGTGCCGCCGGGCTGCTCGACGGCCGCGAGTGCACCACCCACTGGAAGTACGCCGACCAGCTCGCCGAACGCCACCCCCTGGCCCGGGTCCGGTGCGACGAGCTCTACGTCCAGGACGGCAACCTGCTCACCGGCGCCGGGACCGCCGCCGGTATCGACGCCTGCCTGCACCTGGTACGCCAGGAACACGGCTCCGCCATCGCCACCAAACTCGCCCGGCGGATGGTCGTACCCCCGCACCGTGACGGCGGTCAGTCCCAGTACATCGAGGCCCCGATCCCGCGTACGCCGGATGCGCCCACCCTCGAACCGGTGCTCGGGTGGCTGGTGAGCCACCTCGACCAGAACCTGACCGTGGACGAGTTGGCCGCCCGCTCCCACATGGCACCGCGTACGTTCGCCCGGCGGTTCCGGGCCGAGACCGGCACCACCCCGCACGACTGGCTCACCAACCAGCGGATCCTGCTCGCCCGGCGGCTGCTCGAGGAGACCGAACTCGGCGTGGAGGCGGTGGCGACCCGGGCCGGGTTCGGTGACGCCGCCACCCTGCGCCACCACTTCACCCGCCGGGTCGGCACCACCCCGCACGCCTACCGCACCCTGTTCCGCGAACGGGTCTGAGGTCGGACCGCCGGGCACAGCGCCGGACCTGACCCGCGCCACGCACAGGCGTCAGGACGACCCGGTCAGTAGACGACCGCGCAACCGTCGGCGCGGGGGTCGGAACCGGCGACGTAACCGCCCTCCGGCAGCCGCCAGATCGCCTGGCCGTAGCCGAACGGCGGGGAGTCGTCGTCGTCCGCGACCGCCAGGGCGTGACCCCGCTGACGCAGCTCCCCGATCGCCATCGGCCCGGACCGGAGCGTGAGCAGGTCCGGCTCGACCAGCACCGACCGGTCGGTGTGCCAGTACCAGCGGGGGGCGTTCAACGCCGCCTGCGGATCCAGGCCGTCGTCCACCGTGTGCGACACCAGTTGCAGGTGCCCCTGCGGCTGCATGTGCCCACCCATCACCCCGAACGGGCCGACCGGAGCACCGCCACGGGTCAGGAAACCCGGGATGATCGTGTGGTACGGCCGCTTGTTCGGCGCCACCACGTTCGGGTGGGCCGGGTCGAGGCTGAACCCGGTGCCCCGGTTCTGCAACCCGAACCCGAAGCCGGGCAGCACCACGTGCGAGCCGAAGGCCAGGTAGTTGGACTGGATCAGGCTCACCATCATCCCGCCCGAGTCGGCGGTGCAGAGGTAGACCGTGCCGCCCCGCCCCGGACTGCCCGGCTCGGGCGTACCGGCGCGGTCGCCGATCAGCGCCCGGCGGGTGGCCGCGTACTCGGGGCTGAGCAGTTCCTCGGTCGGTACGGACACCTTCTCCGGGTCGGCCACGTACGCGTGCGCGTCGGCGAAGCCGAGCTTCATCGCCTCGATCTGCCAGTGCAGCCGGTCCGCCAGCGACATCCCGGCCAGGTCCACCCCGTCGAGGATGTTCAGCGCCAGCAGCGCCGCCACACCCTGCCCGTTCGGCGGCAGCTCCCATACCTCGTGCCCCCGGTAGTCGGCCCGGATCGGCTGGACCCAGGTCGACGAGTGCCCGGCCAGGTCGTCGGCGGTGAGCAGGCCACCGGTCCGGGCCGCGTACTCGGCCAGGGCCTGCGCGATCTCACCCCGGTAGAACGCGTCCGCGTTGGTCGCGGCGATCCGGCGCAGGGTCCGCGCCGCGTCCGGGTTGCGCCACCGCTCGCCCGGCCGGGGCGCCCGCCCGCCGTCGACGGTGAAGACCCGCGACCACTCCTCGAACTCCGGGCCGGTCAGACCGGCCTGCACCTCGACCGACCGGGCCCAGCCGGCGGCCACGTTCGGGGACACCGGGTAGCCGTTCTCGGCGTACCCGATCGCGTCGGCGAACAGGTCGGCGAAGGGCAGCACCCCGAACCGGTCGTGCAGGTCCCGCCACCCCGCCGGGGCACCCGGGACCGTCACCGGCAACCAACCCCTGGCCGGCATCCCCGGACCGGAGCCCTGGGCCCCGCCGAGCGCGTCCACCGGTTCCGCTCCCCGGCCACCGGTCGCGGCCAGC
This sequence comes from Micromonospora sp. NBC_01796, assembly GCF_035917455.1. NCBI lineage: Bacteria > Bacillati > Actinomycetota > Actinomycetes > Micromonosporales > Micromonosporaceae > Micromonospora > Micromonospora sp. NBC_01796. Next base: position 2,624,893 of record NZ_CP109078.1, read on the forward strand.
ACCGCGTCCAGGGTCAGGGCGGACGGTGAACGCCCGGAGGCGTTCAGGCCGTGCAGCCGCTCACCGTCCCAGACGATGGCGAACAGGTCGCCGCCGATGTCGTTGGAGCCGGGTTGGACCACGGTCAGGGCGATCGCGGCGGCCAGCGCGGCGTCGACCGCGGTGCCGCCCTTGCGGAGTACGGCCAGCCCGGCCGCGGCGGCAAGGGGCTGGCTGGTGGCGACCGCACCGTGCGGCGCGAAGAGAGGTTGACGGGGATGTGCCATGCCCCCTGTCTACCCCCTGCTCAGAGCGTCACCGCGTCGGGCCACCGTTATTGCCCCGGGCAGGTGTACCGGCCCCTGCCCGTGCCAGTCGGTGAGCAGCGCGTCGAGGGCGGCCACGTGCCGGGCCGACAGCGCCGCCGCCGGTACGCCGAGTTCCAGCGCCCACCGGTGCAGCACCCGCGTACGCACCGCGCCCGGCAGCCCGACCAGTTCCCCCACCGCCAACCGTGCCGGGTTCTCGGGATCCGTACGCGCCGCAACCAGGGCTTCGGCGGCCAACCCGTCCAGTACGGCGGTGTCCTCGGCGATCAGCCGCGCTGTCCTGGCGAGGTTCGCCACCACACCCGTACCGAGGGTGGCGACCAGGGCCGGCATCAGATCCGCCCGTACGCGGGCACGGGCGTAACCGGGGTCGGTGTTGTGCGGGTCCTCCCACGGGCTCAGCCCGAGCGCCGCGCACGCCTTGCGGGTCTGGTCCCGGTCGACGTCCAACAGCGGCCGGAGCAGCGGCACGCCGTCGAGTTCCCGGCGTACCGGCATCCCGGACAGGCCGTGCGGGCCGGCACCACGGGCGAGCGCGAGCAGGACCGTTTCGGCCTGGTCGTCCCTGGTGTGCCCGAGCAGCACCGCCGCCGCCCCGTGCCGCCGGGCGACCTCGACCAACGCCTGGTACCGGGCCTGCCGGGCAGCGGCTTCCGGCCCACCCGGGCGGCCGGCGACCACCACCGTGGCGACCTCGACCGGGGCGAGCCCCTGCGCGGTAGCCCATCCGGCCACCTCCAGGGCACGTTCCGCCGAGCCCGCCTGAAGACCGTGGTCGACCGTGACCAGCCCGGCGGTCAGCCCCAGCCGGGGCGCGACGAAGGCGGTGGCGGCGGCGAGGGCGAGGGAATCGGCACCACCGGAGCAGGCGACCAGGATCGGACCGGGTGGGCGTACCCCGGTCAGGGCCGAACGGACCGCGGCCCGGACGGCCGCGACCGGCGGGGCGAGCGCGGCCATCGGGCTGGGTCAGCCGGCGGCCGACGAGCGGCCGACCGAGCCGTGCACCCGGGCCACCCAGGCGTCCGGGTCGGCCAGTTCCTCCAGCCGGGGCAGGGTCAGCGGCGAGCTGAAGACCCGGTTGAAGCCGTCCATCCCGACCCGGTCCACCACACCGTGGACGAACTTGCGTCCCTCGGCGTACTGGCGCATCTTCACGTCCACCCCGAGCAGCTTGCGGATCGCCTTCTCCAGCGGGTTGCCCGACTCGCGGCGACGGTTGAACTTGGACCGGATCCGCTCGACGCTCGGGATCACCTCCGGGCCGACCCCGTCCATCACGAACTCGGCGTGCCCTTCGAGCAGGGTCATCAGCGCGGTCAACCGGTCCAGGACGGCCCGCTGACCGGGCGTCTGCACGATGTCCAGCACGCTCGCCCGGCTGTCCGGGTTGCGGACCGAGTCGGCCAGCGTCGCCACCCCCCGGCGCAACCGGTCGGCGAAGTGCTCGCCACCGGCCTGGGAGGCGTCGACAAAGGCCTGGACCTCGCCGAGGAAGTGCCCCCGCATCCACGGGACGGCGGTGAACTGGGTGCGGTGGGTCACCTCGTGCAGGCAGACCCAGAGCCGGAAGTCCCTGGGCTCCGCCTCCAGCTTCCGTTCCACCTCGACGATGTTCGGCGCGACCAGGAGAAGCTGCCCCGGATCGGCGGAGAAGACCTCGTACTGGCCGAGGACCCGGCCGGAGAGGTAGGCGAGCACCGTACCGGCCTGCACCCCGGTGAGGCGGGAGCCGATCGCGTCGCTGATCACGCCGGGCTGCTTGTCGCCGGAGAGCCGGGTGACCAGCGGAGTGATCACCTCACGCAGGCCGGCGATGTTGGTCGCCGCCCAGTCCCGGCGGTCGACCACCCGTACCGGCGGGTGCGCCACCTGGGACCGCAGCCCGGTGTACGCGACCACGTGCCCCGCCGCCTCGTCGGTAAGCTGCCGCAGGTCGCCCACGACCTCGGTGGCTTCGTCGTACGAGACCTTCGGTCCCGACTTTCCCAGCGCGCCCGCGGTGGCGGCGGCCAGATCCCAGTCCACGAACTGCGCCATGGCACCCACCGTACCCGCGCCCGCACAACCTCACCCTTGTCGTACGCGGATGGGCGGATTGTCGTACGCGGATGAAGGCCGGTCCCCGGCAGGTCAGCTACCGCAGCCGCAGGAGGCGAGGGCGGCGGCGATCCGGTCCAGCGGAGGCTGCGCCTGTTCGAGCCCGACCGGCACCTGATCGGCCAGTACGGAGAACGCGAGCAGCCGACCCTGTGCCGTGGTCACCACCCCGGCGATCGCGTGCACCCCGGTCAGGGTGCCGGTCTTCGCCCGTACCACCCCGATCGCGGCGCCCGCGTCCTGGCCCTCGAACCGTTCGGTGAGCGTCCCGGACCAGCCGGCCACCGGCAGCCCGGCGAAGATGCCGGCCAGCTCGGGGCGGGTTCCGTCGGCGGCCAACGCGAGTACGTCGGTGAGCAGCTCGGGACTGATCCGGTTGTTCCGGGACAGGCCGCTGCCGTCGCTGAGCGTGCTCTGGTCGGCGGGAAGCTTCAACTCGGCCACCACCGCGTCCATCGCGGCAGCGGCACCGTCGAACGAGGCCGGCTGGTTACGGGCCAACGCCACCTGCCGGGCCAGCGCCTCGGCGACCACGTTGTCGCTGTCCGCCAACATGAACTCGACCAGCCGCCCCATCGGCGGCGACTCGACCCGGCCCAGTTCGGTGCCCGGACCAGCCGGTCCCGTACCGGGGCTGGCCTGGTCCGTACCGGGGGTGGCCTGGTCCGTACCGGGGGTGGCCTCGGAACCGGCCGGTGGGGCGGCCGCGTCCGGGGGTGCGGTGCCACGGGCCACCGCGTTCACCGCGGCCGTCGGCAGTCCGAGCGCCCTGGCCAGGGCACGTCCGGCGGCGATGTCGGGGTTGGCGTACCGCTCGGCGCCCTTGACGTTGTCCTTGGGGTCGACCCGGCCGCCGTCGGTCATCAGCGCGGTGATCGGACCGGCGAAACCACCGGTCGGGATGTCGGCGTCCCAGCCCGGACCGTAGACCGGCTTCGGGAACAGGGACGAGTCGACGGTGACCTTGGTCGGCGCGACCCCACCCAGTGCCTGTTTCACCTGGGCCGCGAGCTGGTCCAGCCGGCCCGCGCCGGGGTAGATGCCGGTGGCGTTGATCGCGAGCGTCGGGTCGCCGCCGCCGACCAGGACCACCTCGCCCGGTGCCGTACCGGCCACCACCCGGGTGGCGATCCGGTACGCCGGGCCACGGGCCGAGAGCACGGTCGCCGCGGTGATCAGTTTGGTGGTGGAGGCGGGCACGGTCGGAGTCTCCGGACCCTGGCCGTAGAGCAGCTCACGGGTGGCCACGTCGAGCACGGCGACGTGCACCGAGGGGCCCAGCACGTCGGCGCCGACCAGCGGGTCGAGCACCGTACGGAGGCCGTCCGGGGTGGGGGTGGGGGCACCGTTCCCGACGGCGGCGAGCACCGCACCGGGCGGCGGCTCGGGCGGGTCGGCGGCGATGGTCGGGGTGGGTTCCGCCCCGCCCATCCAGCCGGCCACCGGCCCGGGTTTGACCACCACCACCCCGGCGGCGGCGAGCGCCACCGCGACGACGGCGGTGAGCCCGACCAGCAGCCCGGTCCGGCGTCTCGCGGGACCAGCCGGCGGCGGCGTGACCGGGTCCGGCGGATTGGCCGCCGGAGGTGCGGGAGGTGCGGGCAGGTTCGGCGGAACCGCCGTCCGCCCGGACTTACCGTCTTCCGGGGATCTCATCGACGGGACGCTCGCCCGTCCGGAACCACCGTTCTCCGACGGCGGCACGGACTGGACGGTCGCCCGCCCGGAACCGCTGTTCGGCGGTGCCGTCGACTGGACGGTCGCCCGGCCGGAACCGCTGTTGGTCGGCGGCGTGGGCGTCACGGTCGGGTACTGGGCCGACGGGTACGTGGTGCCGGCCGCCCCGGCGGCGGGCGGGACGACCGCCCGGCCCTGCGAGGCGGGCTGGACCGGTCGGGCCGACCCGGCGGCCGGCGGCGGACCGGGGCGCTGCGGACCCGCCGGCGCCGGCCCGGTCTGGTTCGGCACGGGCGGCGGCACACTCGCCCGGCCCGGTGCCGACCGGCCACCCGGTGGCACCTGGGCGGCTTGCGGATGATGGGGTAATGGCTGCTCGGGCCAGGAGGGCCCGGCCGGCGGTGGCTCGTTCACCCACCCCGAGTGTGAATCTTCACTCTCCACCGGCCCCTCCTCCCAGTCGGTAAATGGCTCTAGGTGACACTACTTCCGTCCGAACACTAAGCGGCGCCCGGATCGAGCGAGTGGGACAACACTCCTCCGGTACACGCCGCCTGGATTCCGTTAGCCAGCGTCGGCGAACGAGGGAGCGTGGAAGATGGATTTCGACGTCACGGTTGAGATCCCGAAGGGTCACCGCAACAAATACGAGGTCGACCACGCGACCGGCCGGATCCGGCTGGACCGTACCCTCTTCACCTCGACCCAGTACCCGGCGGACTACGGCTTCATCGAGGGCACCCTCGGTGAGGATGGCGACCCGCTCGACGCACTGGTCCTGGTACCCGAGCCGACCTTCCCGGGTTGCCTGATCCGCTGCCGGACCATCGGCATGTTCCGGATGACGGACGAGAAGGGCGGGGACGACAAGGTCCTCTGCGTGCCCTACGAGGACCCGCGCCAGGAGCACCTGCGCGACATCCACCACCTCGGCGAGTTCGACCGGCTGGAGATCCAGCACTTCTTCGAGGTCTACAAGGACCTGGAGCCGGGCAAGTCGGTGGAGGGCGCGACCTGGGTCGGCCGTACCGAGGCGGAGGCGGAGATCCGGGCGTCGTACCGGCGCCAGCAGGAGGCCGTCGAGCGCGGCGAGGGCCTGCCGCACTGATCACGTACTGAACCCGCCGGCCGGAGCCCGGCCGGCGGGGAGCAGGCCGGTGGGTCAGCCGAGCAGGCCGCGTACCTGGGCGTAGAGACCGAGGACCGCGCAGGCCACCGGCACCACCGAGACCACCATCAGGGTGTCGACCAGGTCGGCGGCCCGACCGAGGTACGGCGACGGAACCCGGTTCGCGTACGTCGCCCCCGCGCCGACGGTCACCAGAGCGAGCACCAGCCCGGCCCCGGTCAGCAGCAGCAGACCGTCGGCGCCGGAGCGGGTGACCAGCGCCAACCCGAGCACCACGAAGCCGAGGATGCCGGCGACCACCAGCGGCAACCGCTGACGGAACGTGACGAACAGCCGGGAGCGCAGCAGCAGGGCCGCCGCAGCGACCGCGACCAGCAGCCGGCCGGCGAAACCACCGGCCACCACGAGCAGCCCGGACGCCACCGTGGCGAGCACGGCGTGACCGATCAACATGCCGGTGAGCAGTTCTTCCGTACGGGCCACCGCGGCGAAGACCCGGTTGCGTTCCGGCCGCTCGCGGGCCCCTTCGAGGGAACCACCGGCGGCGGTGAACCCCTCGCTGCCGTCGGTGCCGGCCGGGAGGGTGATCGGCGGCATCGGCAACTTGCCGAACCGGATCGCCAGCAGCGGCAGCACCCCGATCCCGCAGACCAGCACCGACAGCAGGACCGCGGCGGCCCCACCGGCGCTGAGCACGAACCCGCCGAGCGCGGTCAGCGCACCGAGCAGGCCGACCGTGGCACCGGCCGCGAAGACCCGCAGGCCCGCGGCCACCCCGACCGCCCCGAGTACGGCAACCAGCAGCACCGCCACCGACCCGGCCAACGCCTCCGGCGCACCGAGCCAACGCACCGGGCCCAGCACACCGGCCGGATCCCCGGAGGCGATCAGCATGGCGCCGCCGAGGAAGGCGTACGGCAGGGCGTACCCGCCCAGCGCGGCGCCGGCCGGCGCGTCCCCGTACGCGCGGGAGGCCACCACCCCGGCGAGCGCGAGCAGTATGGCGATCCCGAGCGCGGCCACCGAGGCACCCCGTGCCCCCGGCCCACCGACGAGTACGGCGAACAGCCCGACCGTGAGCAGGGCACCCGCCCCGGCGAGGCTGGCCGCCCTGGTGGCCGCCCCGGACCAAGCCGCGCCCCGGCGTCTCGCCCCGTCGGCGATCGCCTCGACCACGTCGTCGTACTCCAGCTCGGGCCACTGGGCGCGGGCCGGTACGAGGTGCAGGACGTCGCCGTCGCGTACGCCCTGGGGTAGCAGTGCCTGGCCGGCGAGCAGCGCGGCCCCGTCGGTACGCCGGAGCACCCAACCGCCGTGGCGTTCGCCGTCGTCGGCGAGCCCGTCACCGGCGTGTCGCAGCACCTCGGGCAGCAGTTCGGCGAGCGGGAGGTGTTCGGGCAGAGCGACGTCCACCCGGCGTTGGGGCGCGCTGATGGTGACCCGGGCGAGCCCGCTACTCATCGACTTTCCTCCATCACCGGCCGGCCACGGCTGCGCGGACGACCGCACTTTACCTACCATGGGCCCGGCTTGGTCGACCGAGCGTCAGGGGGAGATCGGATGAGCGGACTCGGCGAGGCGGGGGCATGAGCACGATCGTCATCAAGCGACCGCCCCGACGGCCGGCACCGGACATCCCCACCGGTGAGTTGCCGGTCGACCCTCCACCGGAGATCCCGGCCGCCGCCGGTGGCCGGATGCAGCAGCTCATGATGGTCCTGCCGATGCTCGGCGGGTCGGTCGCGATGGCGATGATGTTCGGCCGGGGCGGGGGCGCCTACTCCTACGTGGTCGGTGCGATGTTCGGCGTGTCGTCGCTGGCCATGCTCGCCTCCTCGTGGGGCAGTGCCTCCGGCACCCCGAAGAAGGCCGAGATGATGGCGGCCCGCCGGGAGTACCTGCGGCACCTGGCGACCCTGCGCCGACGGGTCCGGGACACCGCCGGCAAGCAGCGCGCCGGACTGTTCTACCGGCACCCCGACCCGGCCCGGCTCTGGTCCACGGTGGGCAGTCACCGGGTGTGGGAACGCCGGCCCGCCGATCCGGACTTCGGCGTGGTCCGGGTCGCGGTCGGCCCGCAGACCCTGGCGACCCCGCTGATCCCGCCGGTCACCCGGCCGCTGGAGGATCTGGAGCCGATGACCGCCGGTGCGCTGCGCCGGTTCCTGGACGCGTACGCGGTGGTGCCGGACCTGCCGGTGGCGCTCTCCCTGCGCGCCTTCGCCCGGGTCTTCGTCCGCGGCGAGGCGACCCGTACCGAACTCGGTCGCCCCGAACTGGGCTGGACCGACACCGGACGGACCGACCCCGGCACCGGTGCGGAGGGGCCGCAGGCCCTGGCCCGGGCGATGCTGACCCAGCTCGCCGTCTTCCACGCCCCGGACGAGCTGCTGATCGCGGTCTGCGCCGGGCCGGAACGCCGGCCGCTCTGGGAGTGGCTCAAGTGGCTGCCGCACGCCCAGCACCCGGACCGCTCCGACGCCCTCGGCCCGGTACGCCTGGTCGCCAGCTCCGCCACCGAACTCGAAGCACTGCTGGAGGACGTGCTCGGCAACCGGTCCCGGTTCAGCTCGGCGGGTCCGGCGACCGACGGGCCGCACGTGGTGGTCGTACTCGACGGGGGTGACCTGACCGGTGCCGCCGCGTTGATCAGCGACGGTGGCATCGACGCGGTGACGATCATCGACCTGGACAGCCCGCCGCCCCGGCTGCTGGACCGCTCCATGCTGGTCCTGGAGGTACGCGGCGGCCGGCTGAACACGTACACGATGGACGGTCAGGCCGAGGTGGGCACACCCGACCGGCTGACCGTGGTCGAGGCCGAGGCGGTCGCCCGACGACTCGCCCCGCTGCGGCTGGCGGCGGCAGGCAAGGGCGGCGCCGACACCCCGCTGAACGCCGAGATGGGCCTGGCCGAGCTGCTCGGCATCGGTGACCCGGACAACTTCACCACCGTGCAGGGCTGGGCGCCGCGCCCCGGCCGGGACCGGTTGCGGGTGCCGATCGGGGTGGCCGGTGACGGCGGGGCGATCGAGCTGGACCTGAAGGAGTCGGCGCAGGACGGCATGGGCCCGCACGGGCTGCTGATCGGCGCGACCGGGTCGGGCAAGTCGGAGCTGCTGCGTACGCTCGTCCTCGGGCTGGCCGCCACGCACTCGTCCGAGGCGCTGAACTTCGTCCTGGTCGACTTCAAGGGCGGGGCGACCTTCTCCTCCCTGGACCGGCTGCCGCACACCGCCGCGGTGATCACCAACCTGGCCGACGAGCTGCCGCTGGTCGACCGGATGGTGGACGCGATCAACGGTGAGCTGATCCGCCGGCAGGAACTGCTCCGCCGGGCCGGCAACTTCGCCAGCCTCCGCGACTACGAGAAGGCCCGGGGCGGTGGTGCGGCGCTCGCCCCGCTCCCGTCGCTGCTGATCATCTGTGACGAGTTCTCCGAGCTGCTCTCCGCCAAGCCCGACTTCATCGACCTCTTCGTCCAGATCGGTCGGTTGGGCCGGTCGCTCGGCGTACACCTGCTGCTGGCGTCGCAGCGGCTGGAGGAGGGGCGGCTGCGGGGGCTGGACACGCACCTGTCGTACCGGATCGGGTTGCGTACGTTCTCCGCCCTGGAGTCGCGGGCGGTGCTCGGGGTGCCGGACGCGTACGAGCTGCCCCGCTCACCGGGGCACGGTTACCTGAAGTTCGGCACCGAGCCACTGGTCCGGTTCAAGGCCGCGTACGTCTCCGGCTCCTTCCGCCGGGCGGGGCTCGGCGGTGCCGGCGGCGGCCAGTCCGGTGCGCCGCGCCTGCTGAACTACTCGACCCACTTCGTGCCGGTGCCGGACCCGGTGACCACCGCGGAGCCGGTGCCGGAGGAGGTGCCGGCCGGGCAGAGCCTGCTCGACGTGATGGTGTCCCGGCTGGTCGGCCAGGGTCCGCCGGCCCACCAGGTGTGGCTGCCGCCGCTGGCCCAGGCCCCGGCCCTGGACGAGCTGCTCGGCCCGGTGGTCACCGACCCGGCGCGCGGGCTGACCTTCGGCAACCCGGAACTGCACGGTGGCCTCCAGGTGCCGGTGGCGCTGATCGACAAGCCGTTCGAGCAGCGTCGGGACCTGCTCTGGTTGGCGCTGGACTCGGCCGCCGGGCACGTCGCCGTGGTCGGTGGGCCGCAGAGCGGCAAGTCGACCCTGCTCCGGACGCTGATCTGCGGGCTGGCGCTCACCCACACCCCGGCCGAGGTGCAGATCTACTGCCTCGACTTCGGTGGTGGCGCGCTGGCCGCGCTGCGCGACCTGCCGCACGTCGGCGGGGTCGCGGGCCGGCTCGACACCGCCGCCGTACGGCGCACCATCGGCGAGATCTCGACCCTGCTCGCCGAGCGGGAGCGGCGCTTCGCCGACCTCGGGGTGGACTCGATGGTGGCGTACCGCAAGCGCCGGGCGGCCGGTGGCGTCGGGCCGGGCACCGATCCGTTCGGTGACGTGTTCCTGGTCGTCGACGGCTGGCCGACGCTGCGCGGGGAGTACGACGACCTGGAGCCGATGATCACCGACCTGGCCACCCGTGGCCTGTCGTACGGCGTACACGTGGTCGGTGCCGCGCCGCGCTGGATGGACTTCCGGCCGGCGATCCGGGACCTGTTCGGCTCCCGCCTCGAACTGCGCCTCGGTGATCCGACCGACTCGATCGTGTCCCGGCGTACTGCGGCGAACGTGCCGGAGAAGACGCCGGGGCGCGGTATCACCGCCGAGAGCCTGCACTTCCTGACCGCTCTGCCGGGGCTGTCCAGCCTCGGTGGGGACACCCCGTCGCTGGTCAAGGCGGTGGCGAGTTCGTGGACCGGTGCGCCGGCTCCCCGCGTACGGCTGTTGCCGCCGGTGCTGCCGTACGCCGAGCTGGACCTGTCCGGGACGTCCGGCCTGCGGCTGCCGATCGGCATCTCCGAGGCGGACCTGCGGCCGGTCTCGATCGATTTCGCGAGCGAGCCGCACTTCCTGCTCTTCGGCGACGCCGAGTGCGGCAAGTCGTCGTTCCTGCGGGCGCTCGCCACCTCGATCACCGGCCGGTTCACCCCGGAGCAGGCCCGGGTGATCCTGGTCGACTACCGGCGGAGCCTGCTCGGGACGATCCAGACCGAACACCTGATCGGGTACGGCACCGCAGCCGCCGCCACGGTCGAGCTGATCGAGTCGGCGGCGGGTTACATGCAACGCCGACTGCCCGGCCCGGACGTCACCCCGCAGCAGCTCAAGGACCGGTCGTGGTGGACCGGCCCGGAGCTGTTCGTCCTGGTCGACGACTACGACCTGGTCGCCACCGGCCCGGCGAACCCGCTGCGTCCGCTGGAGGAGTTCCTGCCGCAGGCCCGGGACATCGGCCTGCACCTGGTGCTGACCCGGCGGTCCGGTGGCGCCTCCCGGTCCCTCTACGAGCCGATCATCCAGCGGTTGCGTGAGCTTTCCTCACCCGGCCTGGTGATGTCCGGCGACAAGGACGAGGGCGCCCTGGTCGGTGCGGTACGCCCGGCGCCGATGCCGCCCGGACGGGGTCGGCTGGTGACCCGCAAGGAGGGAACACGCCTGATCCAACTCGCCCATCTGCCTCCGGTCTGATCGATTCGTCGCGAACGCCCCGCCACCACAGTGAAAAGGGGTAACCTCCGTGCATCACGTGTCCACCGGGGTGAAATGGCCAAGCTGTGACAGGGCTGGTGTACCGAGACGAGCGTGCCGGGCCACGGGCTGCCGTGGCGGCGCTGCTCGCCATGCTCGGGATCGGGGTGACGCTCGCCGGGCCGGCGGTGGCCACGGCCGCGCCGCAGACCCCGCAGGCGATGCTGCGTGCCCAGCCGGCGGCCCTGCCGATCCGGGCCGACTCGGTCCGGGACGAGCAGTGGCAGCTCGACGAGTTCGACGCCAAGGCCCTGTGGAAGGTGTCCACCGGTAAGGACGTCACCGTTGCGGTGATCGATTCCGGGGTGGACGGCACCCATCCGGATCTCGCCGGTCAGGTGCTGCCCGGGCTCGACCTGGTGCAGCCGGGTGGAGACGGGCACGCCGACCCGGTCGGCCACGGGACGACGGTGGCCGCGCTGATCGCCGGGCGCAACGACGACAGTCGCGGCGTCGCCGGGCTCGCCCCGCAGGCCAGGATCCTTCCGGTACGGGTGCTCGACGCGCAGAACCGCTACGACGACGCGATGATCGTGGCGAAGGGTCTGCGCTGGGCGGTGGACAACGGCGCACGGGTGGTGAACCTGTCGCTCGGCGGTGCCGGGAACAGTCCGGCGCTCGCCGCCGCGCTCGACTACGCGTTCGTCCGGGACGTGGTTGTCGTCGCCTGCACCGGCAACCGGGGCGTGTCGACGTCTACCGACGTCTGGTACCCGGCCCGGGAGCCGGGTGTGGTGGCCGTGTCCGGCATGGAACGCGACACCGACGGGCTCTGGTCGGGTTCGATCAGCGGGCCGCAGACCGTACTGACCGCCCCGGCGACCGGTCTGCTCGGCGCCGGCCGCGACGGCGGCTACTGGCGGGTGCAGGGCACCAGCTTCGCGGCTCCGCTGGTGACCGCCTCGGCGGCGCTGGTCCGGTCCAAGTGGCCGCAGATGTCCGCGGCCGACGTGGTGAACCGGCTGGTGCAGACCGCCCGCGACCTCGGCCCCGCCGGGCGGGACGACCAATTCGGCTTCGGTCTGGTCAATCCGCTCGCCGCACTGTCGAACCCGGTCGGGCCGGTGGCCCGCAACCCGCTCGATGACAACCTGTCCCCCGGTGAGGCCGGCTTCGGTCCGGCTCCGGGCGTGAACGCCGCGAGCGGGTCGGGCAGCCAGCAGACGGATGCGCTCAAGGTCGGCCCGCCGGGTGACCGGATGCGCTGGTCGGCGCGACCGGCCGGTGGCCTGGAGGGTTCCGCCGGGCAGCGGGGGGTCTGGACCGGCACGGTGGTCCTGTTGGTCGTACTCACCGGCAGTGTGCTGCTGGTGAACCGGGCCCAGTTCGCGCACGCCGTACGGAACCGGTCGTGGCGGTTGCGCCGGCCGTGGGACCGGGTGACCGCGCCACCACCGCCACCGCCCGCCGGTACGCACAACGACGACAAATCGTCAGGACAAACCTGACACCGGTTCGCCCGTACGGGGACTACTGTTCGCCCCGTGGTGGAGATCGACACTGAGCGGCTGGTCCTGCGCGACTGGCGGAAGTCCGACCTGGCGCCGTGGGCGGCGATGAACGCCGACCCCGAGGTCCGGGAACATCTCGGGCCGGTGCTCACCGCCCACGAGGCCGCCGCCTCGATCGAGAGCTTCCAGCACGACCTGGACCGCAACGGCTTCGGTTTCTGGGCGGTGCAGGTCCGGTCGACCGGGGAGTTCATCGGGTTCACCGGCCTGGATCCGGTGGACGAGAACATGACCTTCACCGGGGTCGAGGCCGGGTGGCGGCTGGCCCGTACGGCATGGGGTCACGGGTACGCCACCGAGGCGGCCCGCGCCGCCCTGGCGTACGGCTTCGACACGGTCGGCCTGCCGGAGATCCTCGCCATCACCACCAGGACGAACCTGCGCTCCCAGGCGGTGATGCGCCGGCTCGGGATGACCACCGACCCGGCGGAGGACTTCGACGACCCGGACTCCGAACCGGGCCCGCTGCGCCGCCAGGTCCTCTACCGCAAGCAGCGCGACTCGCACGGGTAGGTGAGGCGCGGCCCGCCGGTCGGTCAGGTGCAGGCGCCGGTGTCGGTCGAGCGGGTCCGCTCGGTGCCGGCGGTCGCGGTCGACCTGGCCTCGTTGGCGGTGACCGCGAACCCGGTGTTCGGGTCGTCCGCCGCCGCCGCGAAGATCACGCCAAGCACCTGGCCGTTCGGTGCCACCAGCGGCCCGCCGGAGTTGCCGCTGCGGACCAGCGCCCGGATCGTGTAGATCTCGCGGGTCACGTCCCCGGAGTCGTAGATGTTCGGTCCGGTGATCTTGCTGACGTCCCGGACCCGTGCCGACTGCGCGTTGTACGGACCGTCCAGCGGAAAGCCGAGCACGATCGCGTCGGCCTCGCTCGGCGCCTGCCGGGCGGCGAACGGCATCACCGGCGCCGAGAGCCCCGGCACGTAGATCACCGCCAGGTCCCGTTCCGGGTCGTAGACGACCACCCGCCCGTTGTGCCGGTCGCCGTCCAACTCCACCGAGACCGACCGGGTTCCGGCGACCACGTGGGCGTTGGTCATCACCCGGTCCTCGGCGTAGACGAACCCGGAGCCCTCGATCCGGCGGGAGCAGGCCGGCGCGGAGCCGAGCACCTTCACCACCGACCGCTTCCCGTTCACCACCACCTGGGAGCCGGCCAGCGCCGGATCGGGCGGCGACACGTCGCGGGCACGGGTCGGTGCCAGCCTGCCGAACGGGTCCGGGAAGCCGTCGGTGTCGACTGTCTCCCGGAGCTGGTCCGACAGGGCCTGCGCCTGGGCCGGCAGTACCCGGTCGACCACGTTGATCAGCGCACTGTTGCGTACGGCGCTGGCCAGCCAGGGCAGTGACGAGGACCCGAGCGGGACCGCCACCAGCCAGGCGGCCAGCAGCACCGCGAACAGCGACACGAAGGCCCCGCCGATGTCGTCGGCCTTGCGGCCGGCCTGGCTCCTGATCGCGTGCCGCAGGTGCGAACCGACCCAGCCGGAGAGGGTCTGGCCGAGCACCGCCAGACCGAAGATCGTTATCAGGGCGACCAGGATGCGCATCGCCTCGCCGGTGAACTGCTCCGCGAGCAGCGGGCCGAGTTGCAGCCCGATCAGCAGACCGACAAAAAAGCCGGCGAGGGAGAGCCCTCCGACGAAAAAGCCCTGCCGGTAGCCGGTGATCGCAAACACCAGCATGAGCAGGATGAGGACCGCATCCACCACCGACACGACCCCAGCGTACGGGGACGGGGCACTCCAGATGACAGGCCGCTCACACAGAATCGGAATAAGCGCCCGGAATCAGCGCCCCGGGATGACCTTCCCGCTCCCCGAACCGGGCTCGGCCAGTTCCCCGTCGTTGCCCGCGTACGGGGCCGGGGTGGTGCGTACGGGTGGGAGTTCCACCACCCGGTCCTGCGGCCACGGTCGGTTCCACCCACCCATCCCGAGCAGGGCGTCGAGCACTCCGGCGGTAAAGCCCCAGACGAGCATCCCCCGGACCTGGAAGGCGGGACCGACCCAACCGCTCGGGTGGCGGACCCGTACCCGGTTGGCGGGGTCGACCAGTTCGGCGATCGGCAGCCGGGCGACGTGGGCCACCTCCTCCGGTTCCCGTGCGTGCACCGGATGCGGCCGGTGCCACCAGCCGAGGATCGGGGTGACCACGAAGTCGCTCACCGGGATCCAGAGCGGTGGGAGTTGCGCCAGCACGGTCACGGTCGCCGGGTCGAGGCCGACCTCCTCCTCCGCCTCGCGCAGGGCGGTCGCCGCCGCGTCGGCGTCACCGGGGTCGGCGGCACCGCCGGGGAAGGCCGCCTGGCCGGCGTGGGTACGCATGGTCGCCGCCCGCTGGAGCACGAGGACGTCCGGCCCGTACGCCGGGTCCTCACCGAGCAGGACCAGTACGGCGCTGGGCCTACCGCCGCTGGTGGGCGTACGGAGTCGGGTGAAGTCCTCGGTACGCGCGGTGCGTACCCGGCTGACCAGTGGCTCGCACCACGAGGGAAGTTGCGCGCTCATGCCGGGACCACCACCCCGAGGTGCTGCTCGACCAGGGCGGCGAGCTTGTTGTCGTCGAGTGCGCCGGTGACGTCCAGGTGCCGGATCCGCCCCTGCGCGTCGACGAACACGGTGGCCGGCAGGCCGGGGGCGGCGACCCCGCTGCGGAGCTTCTCGCCGGGGTCGAACAGGGTGGGGAAGGTGAGGCCGAGTTCGCCGGCCAGGTCGCGGGCGTCGTCCCGGTCGTCGCGGGTGTCCACCCCGACGACGTGCAGTTGCCCGCCGGCCCGTTCGGCGAGCCGCTGGAAGGCGGGCAGTTCCTTGCGGCAGGGCAGGCACCAGGCGGCCCAGAGGTTGACCACGGCGGGTCCGCGTACGGCGGCCAGGGACACCTCGGCGCCGCCGGTGAAGCAGGGCAGCCCGACGTCCGGCAGCGGCCTGGTCGACCCGTCCGGTCTCCCGCCGGTGTCGGCCGGGGCCGCGCTCGGGACGGTGGTCAGTGCGGCACAGTCGGCGAACGGTGCCGGGGGCTCCGGCTCGGGTGCGGGGTCGGACCGGCCGCATGCGGTGACGGTGAGCAGCAGCAGGGGCAGGAGCAGCCCGGCGAGCGGACGCCTCACGGTGCCTCCGCGGCCACCGCCGTGGCCGGGACCAGGACCGGGTCGATCCCGGCCGCGATCGCGAGTTCGCGGGCCCGTGGCCCCTTGAGCAGCTTGGCGGCGGCTTCGGGCTCGGTCGGGCCGAGGCCGTACGAGGGGCAGAGCGGGGCGAGCGTGCAGGCGCCGCAGGCGGGCGTACGGGCGTGGCAGACCCGGCGGCCGTGGAAGATCACCCGGTGCGAGAGCATCGTCCAGTCGCGCTTCTCGTAGAGCGCACCGACCGCGTGCTCGATCTTGACCGGGTCGGTTTCGGTGGTCAGCTTCCACCGGTGCATCAGCCGCTGGAAGTGCGTGTCCACGGTGATGCCCGGTACGTCGAAGGCGTTGCCGAGGATGACGTTCGCCGTCTTGCGCCCGATTCCGGGCAGCTTCACCAGGTCGACGAGCTTGCCCGGCACCCGGCCGTCGTACTGCTCGACCAGGGTCCGCCCCAGGTTGATCAACGAGGTGGTCTTGTTCCGGAAGAAGCCGGTCGGCCGGATCAGCTCCTCCATCTCGGCCCGGTCCGCGCCGGCGAAGTCGGCGGCGTCGTGGTAGCGGGCGAAGAGCTTCGGCGTGACTTCGTTGACCTTCTTGTCGGTGCACTGGGCGGACAGGATGGTGGCCACGGCGAGTTGCAGCGGGCCGTCGTGGTCCAGCTCGCAGTGGGCGTCCGGGTGCGTCTCGGTCAGCACCCGGCCGATCCGGCGAGCCCTTCGCTTGCGGCCGAGGTCGGTCTCGGCGGCGGGGGCAGGGGTACGGCTCACGTCGGTCAGCCTACGTCGGCCCACCGACCTCCCGGCCGGTCCTACCGCCGCGACCGCGAACTGACCTCCGCGCCGGTCCTACCGGTCAGACCGGCTGACTGATCTTCCCGGCCGCGTCGAGTTTCGCGGCGGAGTTGTCGAAGTCGTCGCCGGACAGCTCCTGGACCGCCTTGAGTCCGCGCTTCTGCGTGTCCAGGGTGGGCTTGCCCGCGCTGTTCATGTACGTCGACACGAACTCGCCCCCGGACCAGCTCCCGTCGGCGGCGAGGGACACCTTGAGCACCCCGCCCCAGCCGAGCCGGCCGCTGTTGTTCAGCGCCCCGGCACCACCGGCGAAGTTCCCCAGGCTGTACGCGATCAGCCGGCCCTGGTAGAACTCCATCCCGCGCAGCACGTGCGGCCCGTGTCCGACGATCAGGTCGGCACCGGCGTCGATCATGGCGTGGGAGAACTTGACCGGGTCGCCCCGGTTCTCGCCGAGGAACATCTCGGTGCCCGGCTTGACGTGGATCTTGTCGGTGCCCTCCCCGCCCATGTGCACCTGCACCACCACCAGGTCGGCCTGGGTGGTCGCCTTCTTGATCACCTCTGCGGCGGCGGGGATGTCGACCAGGCTGTTGTTCCACGGGTACGACGAGAACCCGACAACCGCGACCTTGACCCCCTTGACGTCGACCACGGTGATCTGGTTCGGCGCCCCGGTGTTCGCCAGTCCCTGCTCCTCGAGGTGCTTCTGGGTGTTGCGGTAGCCGGCGGCGCCGTAGTCGTACCCGTGGTTGTTGGCCTGGTTCAGCAGCCCGAACCCGGCTTCCTTGAGGTGTGCCGCGTACGACGGGGGGACCCGGAACTGGTGGCACTGGGTGGATCCGGCACCGCACTTGGAGGTGCCGGTGTCGTCCGTTATCGGCTCCTCCAGGTTCCCCATCACCAGGTCGGCGGCGAGTGCCGGCTTGACCGAGTCGAAGAACCCCTTGCCCCCGTTGGCGGGCAGCCGGGCCGGGGCGTTGCCCATCACGATGTCGCCGGTCGCCGAGAGCGAGATGACCTGCGCCGTCGTCGGGGCGGCGCTCGGCGACTCCGAGCCGGGTGTGCCGCCGTCGCCGGCCGGCTCGGCCTGCCACTGGGACTGGGCCGGGTCGTCGCCGAGCAGGCGCGTGGCGGCCACCCCGGCCAGCCCGACACCGAGCAGGAGGGCCACGACCGCCCCGATCACGAGGACGAGTCGACCCGGGCCGCGACGTCGGCGGTCCGGGCGGGGCGGAGGTTGGCTGCTCTCGTACATCGCCCGCGACGCTACATAACCCGTTCACCTGGCGATGTCGGCCGTTCGGCTCGGGAAAACCGGTCACCGCGTCCAGAGGGGCCGCAACGTCCCCGATTCGCCGGTGTTGACCTGCTCGATCGGGGGTGGTCTGCGGGGTCGGGTGGACGCGACCGCCTGGCGCGCGGATGATAGCCGCTGTCATGGTCGGACGGGTTACCGTGCCGGATCAAGTTTCCAGGGGTGCACCCCCGGATCCCGTTGACGTGCGCTTAGACTTGGCGGCGCGCGACGGATCATCGGCCGGCGGACCCGGCCGACGGAGGTGCGCGCAGTCGGAGGTGCGCGATGGACGAGGTACTGGCCCGCAGCGGGATCTTCCAGGGCGTAGACCCGGAAGCGGCCGAGGCGCTCGCCAAGGAGATGGAGACGATCGACGTCCGCAAGGGCGAAATCGTCTTTAACGAGGGCGAACCCGGTGACAGCCTCTATATCCTACTCACCGGCAAGATCAAGGTTGGTCGACGCGCCGCCGACGGCCGACAGAATCTGATCGCCGTGATGGGTCCGTCGGACATGGTCGGGGAGCTGTCGCTCTTCGACCCGGGTCCGCGTACGGCCACCGCAACCGCGGTCACCGACACCCGGTTGGTCCGGTTGCGCAAGCAGGCGTTGCGGCCGTGGCTCAACAACCGGCCGGAGATCGCCGAGCAGTTGCTCCGGGTGCTCGCCCGCAGGCTGCGCCGGACGAACGACTCCCTGGCCGACCTGATCTTCACGGACGTACCGGGCCGGGTGGCGAAGAACCTGCTGCAGATGGCGGGCCGCTTCGGCACCCGCGACGGCGGCGTCCTGCGGGTCACCCACGACCTGACCCAGGAGGAGATCGCCCAGCTCGTCGGCGCCTCCCGGGAGACGGTGAACAAGGCGTTGGCCGACTTCGCCTCGCGTGGATGGCTGCGGCTCGACGGCAAGAGCATCATCATCCTCGACCCGGAGCGTCTCGCCCGACGCGCCCGCGTCTGAGTAACAGGCACAAAAGCGGGGACCGCCGACCGGCAGTCCCCGCTTTCTGCTGTCCGCCCACTGATGCCGGGCCCGCGTTCTGCCCTGCGCTAAGGGGCCTCGACCGGACCGGTACGCACAGGCGAGGCTGGACGGATGCCACAGACCATCGCCGTACTCTCCGACATCCACGGCGTACTGCCGGCACTGGAGGCGGTGCTGGCCGAGCCGGACGTCCGCGCGGCCGACCGGATCGTCCTGACCGGTGACATCGCCGCCGGTCCGCAGCCCGTCGAGACCCTGGACCTCCTGACCGCGCTCGGCGACCGCGCCATCTGGGTACGCGGAAACGCCGACCGCGAGCTGGTCGAGATGCGCGCCGGCAAGGAGCCGTCGATCCCGGACCCGATCGCCCCGTGGGCCGCCGCACAGCTCCGCGACGACCAACTCGACCTGCTGACCTCGATCCCCGAGACGGTCACGTTCCCGGTCGACGGGCTCGGCACGGTGATCTTCTGCCACGCCACCCCGCGCGACGACGAGGAGGTCGTGCTGGTCGACTCCCGCCTCGACCGGTGGACCGAGGTGTTCGACGGGCTGCCCGACGAGGTCGACACGATCGTCTGCGGCCACACCCACATGCCGTACGTCCGGCTCGCCCATCGCCGCCTGGTGGTCAACCCCGGCAGCGTCGGCATGCCGTACGGCCGATCCGGTGCCCACTGGGCCCTGCTCGGTCCGGGCGTGCAACTACGCCGCACCGCGTACGACATCGAGGCGGCCTGCACCCGCGTCGCCGCCGAGTCGACCTACCCCGACGCCGCCACCTGGGCCGACTACTACCTCCACTCCCGAGCCAGCGACGCCGAGGCGCTGACCGTCTTCGGCCCCCGCGACGGCCGCTGAAGCAAGCAGGACGGTCACCGGTGCCGGATGGCGTCGGCCGTCAGCGGCGGGGCACCCGGTGGCGCCACGACTCGGCAAGATCCCGCCAGCGCCCCCATGTCCGGCGCAGGTAGAGCAGGTAGGCCAGGCCGGAGACGACGCCGATCGCGAGCAGGGCCAGCGGGGTGCCGGCGCCGGGGAGGCCGTCCGCCGGGTACACCCACCGGCCGGGGTCGTCGGGGTGGTACACGATCGCGACCGAATCGCCGACCTCCGGCTCCGGATCGGGGCGGGTGGCCGACGCGGTGACGGTCTGCCCGGCGGCGGTGGTGAACCGAACCGTCATGCCGGAGGTCCGCCGGGCCAGACTCACCACCGTGCCGGTGGCTGCCTGGCCGTCCCGCGCGATGCTCACCCGGTTCGCGTTCGACGATGCCGCGAAAGCGATGTCGGCGGCCATGAAGAGCACGACCAGCACCAGGCTGAGGGCCGGGTGCCGCCGCCAGTAGCCGGGCCGCCACCTGCTCCGGAGGGGTCTTTCCGGCACCGCGTCCGCCACCCGAGCATCCGGTACGGGTGCGAGGAGCCGCCGCCGGGGTCGCCCACCACCCCGCCTGTCCCGCCTGGCCATGACGCCTCCCCAGCACCCCGCCGTCCCTACATGGCACCACTTCGGAGCAATACACGATCAGAAAAAGTCAGGCTTGACTGTTTGTTTTCCGCGCGGGACGCTGGTGGCGTGTCCGCCGTCACCCGTGTGCCGCAGCAGGAGCGCAGCCGTGCGACCCAGGCCCGGCTGCTCGAAGCCACCGTGGACTGCCTGGTCGAACACGGCTGGTCCGGCACCACCACAACCGTCGTCGCGGCGCGGGCCGGCGTCTCGCGGGGCGCCCAGTTGCACCACTACCCCACCAAGGCCGCCCTGGTGATGGCCGCCGTCGAGCACCTGGCCGAGCGGCGGGCGGAGGAGATCCGGGCCGAGGCCGTCGCGCTACCGTCCGGGCCGGATCGACTCGACCGGGTGATCGACATGCTCGCCACCGCGTTCACCGGGTCGCTCTTCGTCGCCGGCCTGGAACTCTGGCTGGCCGCGCGTACGGACCCGGAGTTGCGGGACGCGCTGGTGCCGCTGGAGGCGCGGGTCGGGCGGGAGATGCACCGGCTCACCGTCGAGCTGCTCGGCGCCGACGAGCGCAACCCCGGCGTACGGGAGTCGGTGCAGGCCACCCTGGACCTGCTGCGCGGGCTCGGGGTGGCGAACCTGCTCTCCGACGACTCGGCCCGCCGCGCCCCGCTGCTCGCCGTATGGAAACGCCAGCTCGCCGCCATCGTCAACCCGTAGTGCACCTGAGCACCCGAGCGAATCATCGGAGGCACCGTGGTCGACCTGGGTCAACTGCTGACCGACCTGACCGACGAATCAAGCGAGCTGGACGCGCTGGTCGCCGAGCGGCCGGCGGTCGACTGGGCCGAGCCGACACCCGCACCCGGCTGGACCATCGCCCACCAGATCGCCCACCTGGCCTGGACCGATCACCTCGCGCTGCTGGCCGCGACCGACGTACCGGCGTTCTACGCCTGGCTCGAACACGCGGCGACGGATCCGGGCGGTTTTGTCGACCGGGGCGCGAACGAGTTCCTCGACCAGGTGATGGCCGGTGCACCCGACTGCTCGGCCGACCCGCACACGGCTCCGACCGCCCTGCTCGACCGGTGGCGTACCGGCCGGTCGGCGCTCGTCGACGCCCTCGCCGCCGCCCCCGCCGGGACCAAACTTCCCTGGTACGGCACGAGGATGTCGCCCGCCTCGATGGCCACCGCCCGGCTGATGGAAACCTGGGCACACGGGCAGGACGTGGCGGACACCCTCGGTGTCACGCGTACCCCGAGCGGGCGGCTGCGGCACGTGGCGCACCTGGGCGTCCGTACCCTCGGGCACAGCTTCGCCACCCACGGCCGAGCCACGCCCGACGTGCCGGTCCGGGTCGAACTCCGCGCCCCCGACGGTGACGAGTGGACCTTCGGACCGGCCGACGCCACCGACCGGGTCGCCGGGCCGGCACTGGACTTCTGCCTCCTGGTCACCCAGCGCCGGCACCGGACCGACCTGTCCCTGGTCGCGACCGGGCAGGTCGCCGACGAGTGGCTGGACCTCGCCCAGGCGTTCGCCGGGCCGCCCGGCGCGGGCCGGGAACCGCGCGCCGGCCGCGACCGGGCCGCCCGCCGCTCCGGCGCCGGAACCCACCCATGAGTACGCCCACACCCCCGCCCGTCCTCCGGATCGGCAACGCCTCCGGTTTCTACGGCGACCGGTTCACCGCCTGGCGGGACATGCTCGACGGTGGGGAACTCGACGTCCTCACCGGCGACTACCTGGCCGAGCTGACCATGTTGATCCTCGGCCGGGACCGGCTCAGGAACCCCGATCTCGGGTACGCCAAAACGTTCCTGCGCCAGCTCGAATCCTGTCTCGGCACGGCGGTCGAACGCGGCGTCACCCTCGTCACCAACGCCGGTGGGCTGAACCCGGCCGGACTCGCCGACGCGATCCGCGCCCTCGGCACCCGCCTCGACATCCCGGTCAGCGTCGGCCACGTCACCGGTGACACGGTCGACCAACCGGGCGCGTTGACCGCCAATGCTTATCTGGGCGCGTTCGGGATCGCGCGCTGCCTGGCGGGGGGCGCGAACATCGTGGTGACCGGTCGGGTCACCGACGCGTCCCTGGTCGTCGGCCCGGCGATCGCCCGGTTCGGGTGGACGTACGCGGACCTCGACCAGCTCGCTGGGGCGACCGTCGCCGGGCACCTGCTCGAATGCGGCACCCAGGTCACCGGGGGCAACTTCAGCTTTTTCACCGAGCTGCCGGACGGCGGGCGCCGACCCGGTTTCCCGGTCGCCGAGCTGCACCACGACGGCTCCTCGGTCATCACCAAACATCCCGGCACCGGTGGCGGGGTGACCCGCGAAACCGTTACCGCGCAACTGCTCTACGAGATCGGCGCCCCGGACTATCTCGGCCCGGACGTGGTGACCCGCCTCGACACGGTGACGCTCACCGACGACGGCCCGGACCGCGTACGGGTCTCCGGGGTGCGGGGGCTGCCGCCGCCGCCCACCCTCAAGGTGGGTGCCAACTCCCTCGGTGGGTTCCGGAACACCGCCACCTTCGTCCTCTGTGGACTGGACATCGAGGCGAAGGCGGAACTGGTCCGGGCCCAGCTCACCGAGGCGGTCGGGGCGACCGGGCTGGAGTTCGTCCTCGCCCGTACGGACCATGCGGACGCGGTCGACACCGAGTCGGCGAGCGCGCTCCTGCACGTACACCTGCGTGACGGTGACGCCAAGCGGGCCGGGCGGTTGTTCTCGGCCGCCGCGGTGGAACTGGCCCTCGCCTCGTACCCCGGTTGCACGCTGACCGGTGTACCCGGCGACGCCAGCCCGTACGGGGTCTTCACCGCCACCGACCTCCCCCAGGACGCCGCCGACCACCTGGCCGTCCTCCCCTCCGGCGAACGGATCCCCGTCCCGGCCCCACCCCTCACCGCCACCCCGCCCACCCGTCCGCCGTCGCCGCCCCCCGCCCCCCACCAGCCGGGACCGACCTATCGCGCTCCACTGGGGACGGTCGTCGGAGCCCGGTCGGGCGACAAGGGCGGGGACGCCAACCTCGGAGTGTGGGTACGGGCGGTCGACGGCTACGCCTGGTTGCGCGACTGGCTGACCGTGGAACGCCTGCGTGACCTGCTGCCCGAAACGGCGAACCTCGACGTCGAGCGGTACGAGTTGCCGAACCTGGCGGCGGTCAACTTCGTCATCCGAGGGCTGCTCGGTGCCGGAGTCGCCGCGTCGACCCGGTTCGACCCGCAGGCAAAAGCCCTCGGCGAACTGCTCCGGGCCCGGATCGTCGACCTGCCCGCGGCGCTGTCCGACAACCGTCCGGCCCTGATCGGCGACCCCACGGCGGGTACGTCATGACCCCGTCGGCGTGTCCGTCTCGCACACACGTTCGGCCGGTGTCGGTCCGTATCGCCATCGGTGAGCTGCTCGTTACGGAGGTGGCGATGGCCCAGTCCATCGCCTTCGTCATCGCGAAGGGCATGGGAAGCTGACGTGGCCGTTCTGGAGACCGCGGTGCAGCCGCGGCAGCCGGCGTACCAGGGGAACAGGGCGGCGATGCTGGAGCGTCTCGCCGAACTGGACGCCGCCGTCGCCACCGCCCGTGCCGGCGGGGGCGAGAAGTACGTGACCCGCCACCACGCGCGGGGCAAGCTCCTGCCCCGGGAGCGGATCGAACTCCTGGTCGACCGGGACTCCCCGGTGCTGGAGCTGTCCCCGGTCGCGGCCTGGGGCACCGACTATCCGGTCGGGGCGAGCGTGGTGACCGCGATCGGTGTGGTCGAGGGTGTCGAGTGCGTGATCGTCGCCAACGACCCGACCGTACGCGGCGGCGCGGTGAACCCGTACACGCTGCGCAAGACCGTACGGGCCGGGGAGATCGCGCTGGCGAACCGGTTGCCGCTGGTCAACCTGGTCGAGTCGGGCGGGGCGGACCTGCCCAGCCAGGCGGAGATCTTCATCCCCGGTGGGCAGGTGTTCCGGGACCTGACCCGGCTCTCGGCGGCCGGCATCCCGACCGTGTCGGTGGTGTTCGGCAACGCGACCGCGGGTGGCGCGTATGTGCCGGGCATGTCCGACTACACGATCATGGTCCGGGGCAGGGCGAAGGTCTTCCTCGCCGGACCTCCCCTGGTGAAGATGGCCACCGGTGAGGTGACCGACGACGAGTCGCTGGGCGGCGCGGCAATGCACGCCTCCACCTCGGGTCTGGCCGACTGGCTCGCCGAGGACGAGCGCGACGGGCTGCGGCTGGCCCGGCAGTGCGTACGCCGGTTCAACTGGCGCAAGCAGGGACCGGCTCCCCGTACGGCGGTCGCGCCACCACCGAAGTACGACGCCGAGGACCTCCTCGCGATCGCGAGCGCCGATCCCCGTACCCCGTTCGATCCGCGCGAGGTCCTGGGCCGGATCCTCGACGGCTCCGAGTTCGACGAGTTCAAGCCCGGTTACGGCAGCGCCCTGGTCACCGGTTGGGGTGAGCTGCACGGCTACCCGGTCGGGGTGCTGGCCAACGCCCGAGGGGTCCTCTTCTCCGAGGAGGCGCAGAAGGCGACGCAGTTCATCCAGCTCGCCAACAACGCCGACACCCCGCTGGTCTTCCTCCAGAACACGACCGGTTACATGGTCGGCGCCGAGTACGAGCAGGGCGGCATCATCAAACACGGCGCGCTGATGATCAACGCGGTGTCGAACTCGACCGTGCCGCACCTGACGGTGAACCTCGGAGCGTCGTACGGGGCCGGCAACTACGGCATGTGCGGGCGGGCGTACGACCCGAGGTTCCTGTTCACCTGGCCGAACGCGAAATCGGCGGTGATGGGGCCGACCCAGCTCGCCGGGGTCCTGTCGATCGTGGCGAGGCAGGCGGCGGAGGCGAAGGGCCAGCCGTACGACGAGGACCGGGACCGGGCCATGCGCACGATGGTCGAGGGACAGGTCGAGTCGGAATCCGCCGCGCTGTTCCTCTCCGGGCGGCTGCTCGACGACGGGGTGATCGACCCCCGCGACACCCGTACGGTGCTCGGTCTCTGCCTTTCCGCGATCCACAGCGGCCCGGTCGCCTCGTCGCTCCACAGTGCACGAAGCGCCGGCTTCGGCGTCTTCCGGATGTGAGGGAATCCCGAATGATTCGCAGGCTGCTGGTGGCGAACCGGGGCGAGATCGCCCGCCGGATCTTCGCCACCTGCCGGTCGGTCGGCGTCGAAACGGTCGCGGTCTACTCCGACGCCGATGCCGACGCGCCGTACGTCAACGAGGCGGACTTCGCCGTACGCCTGCCCGGTCATGCCCCGGCGGACACCTACCTGCGCGCGGACCTGCTCGTCGCCGCCGCCCGCCGGTCGGGGGCGGACGCGGTCCACCCCGGTTACGGCTTCCTGGCCGAGAACGCCGACTTCGCCACCGCAGTCACCGACGCCGGCCTGACCTGGGTCGGCCCGACCGCCAAGGCGATCGCGGTGATGGGTTCGAAGATCGAGGCGAAGGCGTTGCTGGTCGACGCCGGGGTCCCGATGCTGCCCACCGAGACCGAACCGGACCGGGTGACGGACTTCCCGGTCCTGGTCAAGGCGTCGGCCGGGGGCGGCGGGCGGGGGATGCGGGTGGTCCGGGACGCGGCGACGCTGACCGAGGCGGTCGCCTCGGCCCGCCGGGAGGCGGCCAGCGCGTTCGGCGACGGGACCGTTTTCATCGAGCGGTACGTGGAACAGGCCCGGCACGTCGAGGTGCAGATCTTCGCCGACAGCCACGGCACCGTCCTGCCGCTCGGTGAACGGGAGTGCTCGATCCAGCGCCGGCACCAGAAAATCATCGAGGAGACCCCGTCGACGGCGGTCGGCCCGGAGCTGCGGGCGGCGCTGTTCGACGCGGCGACGGCGGCGGCCCGAGCGGTCGGTTACCTCGGCGCCGGCACGGTCGAGTTCCTGCTCGCCCCGACCGGCGAGTTCTTCTTCCTGGAGATGAACACCCGACTCCAGGTCGAACACCCGGTCACCGAGGCGGTCACCGGCCTGGACCTGGTCCGCTGGCAACTCCTGGTCGCCGAGGGCGGGGCCCTGCCGGTGCCGGGCGAGCCGACCGGTCACTCGATCGAGGTACGACTCTGCGCCGAGGACCCGGCGAACGTCTGGTTGCCGGCGACCGGGACCCTGCACCGGTTCTCGGTGCCGGAGGTGGTGACCGAGTTCGAGCCGGTACCAACCGGTGGCGCCGGCCGGGCCGGGCTCCGCCTCGACGCAGGCGTACGGGACGGTTCGGTGGTCGGGGTGCACTACGACTCCATGCTCGCCAAGCTCGTCGCCTGGGCACCGACCCGCTCCGAGGCCGCCCGTCTCCTGGCCAGCGCCCTGTCCCGGGCCGAGTTGCACGGCGTACGCACCAACCGTGACCTGCTCGTACGCGTACTGCGGCACCCGGAGTTCCGTACCGGTGCGATCGACACCGGGTTCCTGGACCGGCATCCGGAACTCTTCGCCCCGCTGCTCTCCTCGGTCGACGCGGTCCGGATCTCCTGCCTCGCCGCCGCGCTCGCCGGTGCCGCCGACCGCCGACGCAACGCCCCGGTCCTCGCCGGCCTCCCCTCCGGTTGGCGCAACGTCCCGGCCGGCGCCCAGACCAGCGTGTACGACGGACCGTCCGGCCCGGTCGAGGTCGGCTACCGGCTGGACCGGACCGGAGCGCTCGCCACCTGGTGGCTCCGCCCCGTCGACCCGGACGAACTCGACCTCGCCGGTCTGTACCCGTCCGCTCCCGCCCCGGCCGAGGAGCCGCCCGCGGTGACGATCCTGTCGGCCGCCCCGGACCGGGTGGTGCTCGACGTCGCCGGGGTGCGGACGGCGTTTGCCGTACACCGGGTCGGTTCGGAGTCCTTCGTGGACGGACCGGACGGTTCGGTGACGCTGTCGGAGCTCCCCCGCTTCCCGGAGCCGGCAGCCGACCTGGCCGAAGGTTCCCTGGTCGCACCCCTGCCGGGCGCGGTCAGCCGGGTCCTGGTTGTCCCCGGTCAACGGGTGGCGGCCGGTGAACTCCTGCTCACCCTCGAAGCGATGAAGCTCGAACACCCCGTGCACGCCCCCACCGCCGGAATCGTCGCCGAGTTGCCGGTCACCGCCGGCAGCCAGGTCGAAACCGGTGCTGTGCTCGCGGTGCTCACCGACGCGTAAAGGAAGGCCACCCCTCATGGACTTCGATCTCACCTCGGAACAGGAACAGCTCCGCGACGCGGTGCGCGCGTTGGGCCGCCGCTACGGGCACGAGTACTACGTCAGGAAGGCGAAGGCCGGCGAGCACACCACCGAGCTGTGGCAGGAGGCCGGCAGGCTCGGCTACCTCGGCGTCAACATTCCCGAGGAGTACGGCGGCGGTGGCGGCGGCATCACCGAACTGGCGATCGTCTGCGAGGAACTGGCCGCGACCGGCTCCCCGCTGCTGATGATCGTGGTCTCGCCCGCGATCGTGGCCACGGTCATCACCCGGCACGGCACCGAGGAGCAGCGCAAACGCTTCCTCCCCGGCATGGCCGACGGGACCCTGAAAATCGCGTTCGCGATCACCGAACCGGAGGCCGGATCCAACTCGCACAAGCTCGGCACGATCGCCCGCCGCGACGGCGACGGCTGGCTGCTGTCCGGGCGCAAGTGCTTCATCTCCGGGGTGGACGACGCCGCGTACGTCCTGGTCGTCGGGCGTACCGAGGACGCCACCACCGGCAAGCTCAAGCCGGCCCTGTTCGTGGTCCCGACCGACGCCCCCGGGTTCACCAAATCGAAGCTCGACATGGAGATCCTGTCCCCGGAAAGCCAGTGGATGCTCTACCTGGATGACGTCCGGCTACCCGCCGACGCGTTGATCGGTGGCGGGGTCGACGTCGGACTACAGGCACTCTTCGCCGGGCTGAACCCGGAACGCATCCTGGTCGCCGCCCTGGCCGCCGGTTCCGGCCGCTACGCGATCGAGCGCGCCTCGTCGTACGCGGCGAACCGGAAGGTCTGGGGTGGCCGGACCATCGGCGCGCACCAGGGGCTTTCGCACCCGCTCGCCCACGCGGCCGTGCAGGTCGAACTGGCCCGACTGATGATCGCGAAGGCGGCTGCCCTCTACGACGCCGGCCGCGACCTGGACGCCGGAGTCGCCGCGAACATGGCCAAGTACGCCTCGGCCGAGGCCGCCGCACTCGCCGTCGACACCGCCATCCAGGTCCACGGCGGCAACGGCATGACCACCGAGTACGGCGTGGCCACCCTGCTCGGAACCGTACGCGCCACCCGGATCGCCCCGGTCAGCCGCGAAATGATCCTCAACTTCGTCGCCCAGCACGTACTGGGGCAGGAGAAGTCGTACTGAGGCTCCTCAACCCGGTCGTTCAGAGTCCGACGAGGTAGTTCCTGAGCATCAGCGGGGGCCGTGCCGCAAACAGGATGATGAGGCCCGTGACGAGCCCACCCAAATCTTCGTTCGAGAAGCCGTTGCCGAGGGTGATGAGCGTCCAGATCACCCAGACGAAGAAGGCGAGGCTGACGAGGGCGGGTGTGACCGCGCGCCGGGTGAGCAGGGCGGCCCCGGTGGCCATGACCAGGAGAAAGCAGCTGGAGATTCCCCCCACGCAGGCGAAGAAAATCGGGCCATCTTCACCACGTAGAACATCGCTGGCACTCAGGACGAAGCCGACCACGCAGATGGCGCCCGTGACGAGGAAACGGAAGAAGCACAGGATTACGTAGCGGCGGGCGATCTCGGGGCTGGGTGGGTGGCGGTGAAGGGTAATCATCAGCAGTTGTCACGCTCGTTACCGGCCCCCGACATCGCAGCAGCGTACTTCGACACCGGCATAACCTGCTGCCCCACGGACCGAGCCACGGCACGTGCAATCCATGGTTTCATAGACGCAAGAAACGAATAGGGTTACGCTTGTTGTGATCGAAGGGGGAGCCATGAGCGCAGCAGCACTGAGGGAAGAGACGTACCTGCCAGGTGCTGCCGAGCAGGTCGCGCAGGTTTTCGACTTCCTTGCGGCCCACGAGAGCGCTGGCCGAGGGCGCCCTGAGCCGCGTTACTTCCTCGCCGGCCCCACCCCGAGCGACCGGGTCGAGTTGCCAGCCGAGGTCCACCGAGTGCTGCAACAGGTGGTCACAGCACTACAGCAGGGTCTCGCGGTGACCGTGGCACCGACGACCCAGACGCTGACCACACAACAGGCCGCAGATCTGCTCGGTGTCAGCCGACCAACCGTGATCAAGTTGCTGGACAACGGCAAGGTTCCCTTCGAACGGGTGGGCACCCACCGCCGCGTACTTCTCCGGGATCTTCTCGAATACCGGGAGCAGCGTCGGGCCGAACAGTACGCGGCACTCGAAGCCACAGCCATCGATCTTGACGACGAGGAAGATCTTGAAACTGTGCTCCAACAATTGCGCGAAACACGACGCGCAGTGGCGCGCCGCCGCAGGAGCGCCTGACAAGATAGCGCGGTGTTGATGGTGCTGTTCCGGCCGACCAGGGCCTATAGCGCCCACCGGATCAAGGTGGCCAGCCCGAAGCCGGCCAGGGCGATGACGATCACGGCGATCACCCCTGTCAGCAGGCAGGACAGGTCGTCGATCCACGTACCGGAGACCTGGGGTCGGGGTCCAACCTCGGTCCAGACGACCGGAGCCGGTCCTTCCTTTCCGGTCTGTTCGATCAGTCGACCGAACCGCGCGGATGCCATTGGCCCGAGTTTGTCGGTCGGGTCAGAGTTCACCTTCAGCACGAACAAGCGCCGCCAGGCACCCGGATGGGCCTTCTCGAATGCGGCGATCTCCTCCGCGGTGGCCTCCTCGGTGAGGAACCCCCACCGCCCGGCCTCGACCACGTTGCCGACCCGCCGATACAGCGCCGCACGCCGGGTACGCAGATCGAGGTCGTCGGGGTACGCGGCAGTCAGGCTCGCCAGACGTTGCATCGCCGGGTGAGAGTGCCCGCGCCGCAGATCGGCCTCAACCTTCGCCAGTACCTGCTCTTTTGCCATGGCGCTCATTCTCGGCAGTCGGGTGTCCCACCGCAGCCTCAATTCTTCCGTCCACCGCCACCGAGGCGGGCCGCGCCACGGCGACCCGCCCCGGATGTACGAACATCAGCCGGTCTGCCCGACCTGACTCACGATGGCGAGGTCAAGTACGGCTGACGACCCCGCCATACCCAGGTAGGCGTAGGTCTCGGCGTGGAAGACGAGGACGAGTTCGTCCGGTCCGATGCTCGTCGTCGACGGCCAGGCCACCCCGACACCCGGCCGCCCCGCCCCGTCCCGGACGTTCTCGACCGCACGCAGACCGGGCTCCTGTGCCGCGGCTTCGTACAGCGCGGCCCGCGACTGGGGTCGCAGATAATCCTGGGCGAGTACGAGCACATCCTTGGCAAACGCGTTCACGCTGCCGGGCTCGCCGCTGCGGTGCTCGGTCAGGTAGACCCGCATCGCAGCCGTGTCGGTAGGCAGGTCGGCGCGGTACGCACGCTCGGGCGTACACGGCTCGGTCTGGTTCGGAACCACCTGTCCGCCCTTCACGACGGCGGCCCGTCCGTTCCGGCACCCCGGGAGCGTGATCTCCTCGGTGGCGCCGGCCGTACTCTTTCTGATCAGTCCGTCGCGGGTCCCGTCCACCGACCGCCAGCTCTCATAGAGTTCTGGGCCGTCCTGGCTCCGCTGGTAGATGTACTGGTCAGGGTTGGGAATGGCGTCAGGCAGCCGGAGCGCCGCCGCCGCCGCGCTGTGCAGGACCCGGGTGGCGTCAGCCTTGGCGACCGGTACGTCACCGCCGACCTGATCGGGAGCCAGCACGAGTACCGAGGTGACCGCCGCCGCCACCCCGGCCGCCGCCAGACCGCCGAGCACGAGTCGCCAGCGAGGCCGGGCCCGATGCCGCGAGCGGGCAGCAGGAGCGGCCGTGTCCGGCATCGCGGCCAGCAGCCGGGCGCGGGCGGGCGCCAACCGTACGGGGGTCGCCAGCGGGGTCTCGTCGCCGAGTTCCCGGAGCAGTCGCAGCTCATCCATTGTCCAGTGCCTCCTCGATCGTGGTGGTGGTGTCGGCATCGCCCAACGCCTCGCGGACCAGCTTGCGAGCGCGGTTCAGTCGTGACCGGACGGTGCCGACGGGGATCGACAGCGCGGCTGCCACCTGCTCGTACGTCAGCTCCTCCCAGGCGACCAGGAGCAGGACGTCCCGATCACCGGTGGACAGCTTGGCCAGGGCGGCGGAGAGCAGCCCGCGCAGCGACCGAGCCGTGACGGCGGTGGCGACCCGGTCAGCGTGGGACACCTCGCTCGTCGCGGGGACGTACGCCTGCCGGATCCGGTACCGACGGTCCTCGTCGCGCCGGTGCTGGCTGACGATGTGGGTGGCAATCCCGTACAGCCAGGGCCGGGCGTCGCGGTGGGTGGTGTCGAACCGGTCCCGGCGACGGAACGCGGCCAGGAACGTTTCGCCGACCAGGTCGTCCGCGGCCTCCGCGCCGAGCCGCCGGGCCAGATAACGATGGATGTACGGTGCGTGCCGGTCGAAGATCGCGGCGAACCTCTCGGGGTCCCGCGTCGACCGTTCGATGATTGTTGCGTCGTTCTCTACTGGGCTGATGTGCGCTGCCTCGACTTGTTCCGATCGATTCATGCAGAACCTTCCACGACCCGGGGATCATCACCCTGTTATCCGTGGACCGCGGAAAAAGGGTTCACGCCCCGCTGCGGAGGGCGCGATTCGGGGCGCCGGTCGAGGTAGCTTCCGCTGGTGACGACGCTTCCAGGCGACTACACCGCCGCACTGCCGCGCAAACGCATGGCCTCGGCCGTGCTGCTACGTGATCGGGAGGACAGGATCCTGCTGGTCGAGCCGACGTACAAGGACTACTGGGAGTTTCCCGGAGGCTTGGTCGAGGACGACGAGCCGCCGTACCGGGCTGCGGTTCGGGAGGTGGCCGAGGAGTTGGGGCTGTCGGTCGCACCGGGGCGGCTGCTGGTGGTCGACTGGGTTCCGCCGCAGGATGGCCTTGCCGATGGGGTCATGTTCGTCTTCGACGGCGGCCTGCTCGACCCGGTACGTGCGGCGGAGATCAGGCTTCCCGCCGACGAACTCCGCAGTTGGGCCTGGTCGACGCCGGAGGAGGCGGAACAACGCCTGTCTTCCCTGCTCGCCCGCCGGGCAACCGCCGCACTGCTCGCCCTGACCCAGGGAGCAACCCTCTACCTGGAAGACGGGAACCGAGTCACCTGACGGTCGCGCGGGCGGTCGGTTGACCCGACCGCCCGCGCGAGCAGAACCAGCTCAGAGCCGGCCGAGCACCGCGAACGGGTCGGCGTCGGTCCCGCTGTCGACGGCGGCGATCCGCCGGCGCAGGGTGTACGTCTCGCCCGGTGCGAGGGTCACCTGACGCTGGCTCATCACCCAGTTGTACGCGGCATACGCCCCGAACCCGCCCTCGTCGTAGAGCAGCCCGTACGTCTGCCGGTCGGTCCCGGTCATGCCGATCCAGGGTGCCGTCGGCGGGTAGTCGGCGGGGTCGCTGGCCTCGATGGTCCCGTGCCCCGCGATGCCGCTGCGCTGACCGGCACCATCGTGGTCGAGCGCGTCACCGGCCCAGAACGTGCTCGGTGTCGTGCCCCGGTTGGTGAAGGTGCTCTCGGCCGCCACCCACGGCTCGTTCGGCCGGATCGTGTACGTCGTGACCACCGAAAGATTGGCCACGGTGGTGCTCGCCCCGGTCGCCCGTACGGTCGCGGCCGGGCCGCTCGCCGACAGCACCTCGATCGAGTCGGTCCGTACGGTCCGCTGCTGCCAGGCGTTGCCGCCGCGCGGCTGCGCAGGTGAGGCGTACGGCAGGTTGATCCAGTCGAGCTGGTCCAGCCGGCCGACCATCGCCATGTCGAGTGGCTTGCCGACCGCGACCGGGGTCAACTGCGAGTCGTCCGTACCGGCGGAGACGGCCAACGCCACCAGGTCGTTGCTGAGCACGATGTCGGAGGTGGTGGCGGACGCCTGCGGGCCGGGCACCGTACGCCCGGTTCCGGCACGGGTGGCCGCGCGGTCGAGCCGCAGGTCGAGCTTGGCCGGCGTACCCTCGACGACCGTGACCGGGCGACTCGCCGGCTCGTAGCCGACCCCGTTGACCGCGACGGTGTAGTTGCCGGGCGGCGCGAAGGCCAGCACCTCGCCGGACGGGTCGGTGGTGCTCGCCACCAGGCGGCTCCCGTCCTCACGGGTCACGATCACCTCGACGTTCGGCAGGGCCTTCCCGGTCGCCGCGTCGGTGACCTGCCCGACGATCCCGTCCCCGGCGTCGACCCGCTGCGCCCCGGGCTTGCCGTCACGGACCGCGAAAGCCGCGATCGTGTACGCCGGAGAGGCAGCATCCCGCGCGTCGAGCACAATCCGCAGGTCGGCCCGCCAGCGCTTCTCGTTGACGTCGCAGATGACGTAGCCCCGGTAACTTCCGTTGTAGAACTTGACGTGCGGGTTCGCCGCCAGACCCGCCCGTACGTCCGGGTCCCAGCTCGCCCCCGACGAGATCGACGTGCCGACGAACTCGCTGGCGACGACCATGGCGCGCGGGTCGTCAAAGTCGGTTTTCAGGTCGTTGACCCAGTGGGTGTGCCAGTCACCGCCGAGCACGATCGGGTTGCCGATCTGGTGCTTCACGATGTGGTTCAGGATCCGGTTCCGGGCCAGCGGGTACCCGTCCCACTGGTCCAGGTTGACGATTTTCGTCGGGCCGAGGTCATAGTCGAACTGGGCCATGATGGTCTGCTGGGCGATGACGTTCCACTGGGCGTCGGACGTGCGCAGCCCGTTGAGCAGCCAACGTTCCTGGTCGGGGCCGGTCATCGTCCGCGCTGGGTCGAAGACCTCACCGGTCGGTTCCTTGCGCCCGTCACCGAGCGCCTGGTCCGATCGGTACTGCCGGGTGTCGAGCACACTGAACTGGGCCAGCTTGCCAAAATCGAACCGGCGGTACATCAGCATGTCGGCGCCGTCCGGCTTGTGCATGGGCCGCAGCGGCAGGTGCTCGTAGTACGCCTGGTAGCCGTTGGCCCGGCGCTCCAGGAACGGCCGCCCGTCACCGGCGTTCGGCGGGATGTCCCCGGCGTAGTTGTTCTGCACCTCGTGGTCGTCCCAGGTCATGATGAACGGGAACCGGGCGTGCGCGGCGCGCAGGTCGGGCGAGGTCTTGTAGAGGGCGTGCAGCCGACGGAACTCGGTCAAACTGCCGTTGGTGGTCTCGTAGATGTAGTCGCCGAGGTGCACGACAAAATCCAGCTCCTGGGCGGCCATGTCGCGGTAGGCCGGGTAGGGGCCACCCACCCACGACTGGCAGGACGCGAAGGCAAACCGCATGTGTTCGACGTTCGCGCCGGGCCGGGGGAACGTCCGGGTACGACCGGTGCGGCTGTAGACCCCGTTGGCCTTGAACCGGTACCAGTACCACCGGTCGGGCGCCAGGTCAGAAACCAGAATGTGTACGGAGTGCGCCGACGCCGGGTCTGTCATCCGCCGACCCGACTGCACCACTCGCCGGAACTCCGGATCGGTCGCGACCTCGAAGTTCACCGCCACCGGCTCCGCCGGCATCCCACCGTCCACGGTGTTGAGCGGGTCCGCCACGAGCCTCGTCCAGAGCACCACACTCTGGTCGTCGGGCTCACCCGACGCGACCCCGAGGGTGAACGGCACCGGGTCCAGCTCGTCCGCGTACGCCGGGGGAAGTTGCGCGATCAGTTGGCTCACGGCGACCGCGCCTGCGGTCCCTCCGGCCAGGGTCAGGAAATGTCGACGGCTGATCGGGAAGGCATCCGACACGGGGCACACCTGCTTCGGGTAGGCACAGAGTTGTGCCAGACACCCTGTTCACCCCGCCTGCCCACCACCTGAAGCCAACATGAAGCCCGGCCGTACGCCAGGAGTCAAGATCGCCGTACGCCCATAAGGCCGAGAAGCTGGATCGGCGAGATGGTCGGTTAGCGACGACGCCACCTAACGACAGCCTGCCGTCGTCTACCTCAACGGAAATCGGTCGGAAGGGTGGTCGTGGATCGATGCCTGCAGACGGGTCGCGAGGGCTTCCGCAGAGATGGTGCAGCGCAGCCTTCCCCTCGGTGGGGTTCACGTCCTGCGCGCGCCCGTGTCGGGCGCACGGCACCCTGCGTAGTCTCTAGGCATTGACGCCGGCGCACGGAGGACCTCCGACGTACCAAACTTCGACTACGTCCGCAGGAGGCTTGACGTTGCCTGTGAACTCAACGCCTCAATATCGCCTCCGATCAAATTGACGATAATAGCCGCTCTTCCACGAATTTAACACCAAGAGGAGAGAGCGTGACGGTACCAGAATTCGCTACATACTCAATCATGCGCGCAGCATGCAATCGTTTCAATACTCGCTTATAGTTATAAAGATTTTGTTGTTCCAAATCCTTTGCCAATCGCAGGTCACTAAGCGAAGCCACCGAGGCATACAGCAGCAGCAAGGTGCCGTCCGCGAGACTCATCCTGGAATCGAGAATTCGACGTACCTGACCAACCTCCCAGATAAGCGGCAGAGTTCGCTCGACGAGGGCCTCAACCACCGCCGTCGCCGTCACGAGGTCAGTTCCATGGAATAAGCGAACAAACTCGGCCATCACCCACTGGGCAGCATGTAGAACAAATTCGGCGTCCATATGGTTGGCATTGACGTCACCGCCGACATGCCCAACCCCACGATTGTTTCGAAAATCGTACAGGGCAACCAATACACGCGGCACGGTTACCCGAGCTGACTTGCTGTAGGTTGCGGGGTTGATCTGTCCCAACAGCGTGCATGCCCGCTCGAAGTTATTCGGCTTTGATGCCCGAGCCGCAAAGTTGTCACCATCCAGGTAGCCAGCTAGCACTGTATAAGCTACCTCGGAAAACCGCCCGCCATCCAGTTCGGCCGCCTCCCACCGCCCTTCACGGTAGTTGCGCGAGATTTTGGAGAACTCCTGAAGCAACTCAGCCCGCAAGCCGGAGGGAAGACGCGCGAGAGCGGTATCCGGATCGAGTATCATTCCTTCAGCCCTTCTCTATCAGTCAGCCCGGCTCGACAACATGATTGGCAACCTCCGCACCATATCCGGTATGTCTAGCTAAGCGACGACAAATATGCTTCACCGGGCGGCGTGATCCGAATTGACCGATCGGTGGTTGAACGATTTGCGTAGCCATTCTTTCGCAGGCCGCGGAAGTGTCCGTTTATATCGCCTGATTCAATTCCATCGCCGACGTGGTCGGTCAACCACACGATTTCTCTGTTCGACAAGCTCTTAACTCCGAGATCCTTCGCGAGTTTCAATGCCCACAGCAACTTATCGCGCTTTAGCTTTACCTCATGGTAATTAGGGACACCTTCGATCGAATTCGGGATATCATCAATCTCAGCAAACGTGTCGGGCGTAGTTGCACTACGAGTCTTCTTGACTCCGCCGCGAGGCTTTGTGCCTGCACCGCGCTTGGGCCGAATTGCCCCGAAGCCGGTCTCGAGAACTTTCTCAGCACGAGCTGTGAGAAAAAGTTCGCCCTTTGCTTCAGCCTCACCTATCCATCCAGACCGAATGGCGCTAACCAAATCTCTGGCCAGATTCCCCGGCACCGCCTCACGTGCCCGACGGAACAGCGGCTTGATGGCATCAAGCGTAAAGGTTTCTACCTGATCTGCCTGGAGGAGATACGCGGCGAGCGCCACGATCTTCTCAGCATTTGTCTTAGCTTCACTCGCTTCTAGCGCCTCTCTCAAATCGGCGATGTTGTTTCGTTGAAAGTTGCTACGAACCTGTTCGGGCACCTCGACAGGAGGTGTCACCCTATGGACCGCGTCGGTAGCAATTGCTGACACCGACGGCATACCCGCCGTCACCTCGGGATCGGCAGGACCGTTTAGCAAGGCGACGATACGAGCCGCCTGGGCAATTGTGATTTCGTCGTCGTAGGAAAGACGCCCAGACAACTTCAACTGAACCTTCTCGCCATTCATCGGCGAAGTGTACCAAGATCACACCGACTACCAGTCGTTCGATTGCTTCAGCACCTCGACGGCAGGCGATCATCGCCAAATCGTCGGAGGCGCACGAAGAAAAATTTCACAGACTCACAGAGCAACGTGCCGAATTGCGCCCAATATTGCAGATGATACAGCGCGACAGTCGCACACCCGTTCGACAAGTCACGGAACGGGTGACAGCGAACGGGAGCGGAAACGCTCGACAGACCCGTTCTTTGCCTGCAGCTAGTAGATGAGAAAATCAGTCAATTCGCGGAGGAATTCGACATTGATAGCCTGACACGACTGCCCACCCAGTCTTTTATACGACAGAACCCACTGCACTCTCGGCGCACCCTCAAGCAGTCGATACCACGATGTAGGTATTCAAAGCTACAAAAATCACATAAAAGCGACAGATTGGACCCATCCCCCCTGCGCCCGTGTCGTGCGCCAACTCTTAAACGACCCCGCCTAATGGCTTGACACAACTCCGGGCTGGCCCACCCAGAAGGCCCCTGAGCACTGCCTGGGCCGACGACAGCTACCTTCGTGCAACTCTGCCATGTCCCACGACGAAGACACCCTTGCCCTGATGCCCTTCAAGAAGGCCTTCGACCTGCAGAATCAGCAGAGCTGAACGTACGGGCTCGGCGGACACGCCATACCGCACGATCAGCTCCCGGAGCGGCGGGAGCTTAGCACCGGGTGCATACTCGCCTGAGGCGATCCGCTCACGGATGTCCTGGGCGATGCGATGGCGGTCGGGAACTCGGGCCATGTCGGCGGATCAACTATCAGGTGCACTGGTCGATGACGTAGACACCTCGGCCTTGCTGCCCGTAGACGAGGCCCTGTGCCTTGAGCTGGATCATGACGAAGCGGATCACGGTCTCGCTGACCTCGTATCGCTCCATGAGTTGCTTGGTGCTAGGCAGCCGGTCGCCGGGCTTCAGCACGCCGTAGGTGATCTGCTCGGCGATGTCGTTAGAGATCCGTTGGTAGAGAGATGTAGGCATAGGTCGCTCCCTCGATCGGCAGCGTCAGCATTGTGCAGGAGGACGACCTACCTTAGGGACAGCGTCCGACAATCTCTGCGCCGACGTAGTGACGGTGGCGCCTCTGGGACGCCTACTTGCGGTCAGCGACGTACACCCCAACGCCTTCGAGGGTCTCGGTGAGGCCGGTAGCGCGCAGGAGCATCATCGCCTTGCCGACCACGGTGTCCGAAACGCCGTACTGCTTGCAGAGCTGAGACCGGCTAGGCAGCCTCGTCCCCGCTGACCACTCGCCTGATTCGATCTTCGCCCGCAGTTCGTCGGCGACCACCTGGTACTGCTGCCTGGGCATACACACTCCCCGGGTAGAGACACCTATGCCACGTCGGCCGTAGCACCGGGCTTCGATCCCCGATCGCGCACAAGGGACGGACAGAGCCCGCTACTTCTTCTCGGCAACGAAGACGCCTACGCCGTGAGCGCTCTCGACCAGGCCCTCCGTACGCAGCGCGTGCATCGCGTACCGGACCACGCCGTCACCGACGTTGTGCTCCGCCTTGAGCTGGGCGGTCGACGGCAACTGGTCGCCAGGCTTCAGCACTCCAGTCCTGATCTGTTCGCGGATGTGATCAGCGAGCTTTTCC
The DNA here is from genome assembly GCF_035917455.1 of Micromonospora sp. NBC_01796. Lineage (NCBI taxonomy): Bacteria > Bacillati > Actinomycetota > Actinomycetes > Micromonosporales > Micromonosporaceae > Micromonospora > Micromonospora sp. NBC_01796. Next base: position 2,663,593 of record NZ_CP109078.1, read on the forward strand.
CACTTCGTTGCAGGCACGGGCACTCCTCGGTCTCCACCAAACATGAGATCACGAGGGACTTGAGGCAGCAAGTTCCAGGTACAGCGAACTAGTTCCCTTGACCTAAGCGAACTAGTTCGCTTAAGTTCCCTGATGCGAGGTCTCCCCGGTCTCCAACCTTTGGTCACCTCGCACGGTCGGGACGGCCGGTCTGTCCGCTTTGGCTGCCCGTCCCGGCCCCTCTACCAGCGACTTTGTCGGCGTACGGCGACCCGAGGGGCGTACGGCGGCAGAGGCGGGGATGGTCTGTCCGTGCTCAGCACGCGGGCGGGCCATCCCCGGTCACCTCGTACCCGAAAGGCAGGTCTGCCCGTGCGTACGTTCCTCCGTCGCCTCTTCGCGTCCCGCTCCCGCCCACCGACCCCGACCGCCGCCACCCCCACCACCAGCACCCCACCCACACCCCGCCCCGACACCGGCCCGTTCCACCGGAACTCCCGCACCTCCACCTACCGCAGCACCGCCCAACTTCCCCTCCGCCCGTGGCACGTACGCAACCAGCGCTTCCACCCCACCCGCCTCGGCCGGCGGGGACTCGACCCCGACGAGGTGAACGTCTTCCTCAACCGGGTGGCCGATGACCTGCAACGGGTCTACGCCGAGCTGGCCGCGAGCCGGGACGAGAACGTACGCATCAAGACCGCACTGCGGCAGTGGCAGTCGACGCAGGCGCCGCGTCCCCGCGACCTGGCGAGGCACCGGTGAGCGGCAACCGCCGGCAGTTCACCATCCACCTGCCGATCCGGGCCGCGAACCCGCAGACCGCGGCCGTCATCGCCCGCACGATCGGGCACACGATCGCGGCGGCGTTCCGCGCGCTCGACACCCGCGACATCACGCTCAGCTCACCCGACGAGCCTGAGGTCGTACACCGGGTGTTCTGCGGTCGGGCTCTGACCACCGGGCGGCGCTGCGTGCTGCGGAGCGACCATTCCGGCGACTGCAACCCCCGGATCGCCCGATGACCGGACCACCAGCCCCGGTCGAGTGCCCGGACTGCGCTGGCACCACGTTTCTCCTGGTCGACTGCCGGTGCACCCGAGGCGGCAACCGTCTCCTGGTCGACACCACCAACCCCACAACCCACGAGGCGTACGTCGACTGCCTGCTCTGCCACGGCATCGGTACGGTCGCGGTCCCCTGCCACGACTGCCGGCAACTCGGCATCCGCCGCCCCCAGGTTGTGCTGACCGTCGTCAACCTCGACACCGGTGCGGTCGCCTCCGCGAGCGTGGTGCCCGGCAGCATCGAGCCGGGCTTCGACCGCGACGGTCATCCCGCACTCGACCTGGCCCCGCTCGTCCTGGACCTCGCCGCCCACGTCGGAGTCGCCTCCGTCCACGACCTGACCACCCCCGACCGGCCGTTCGAGGAGCTGACCGTCCTGCTCCCGAACGCGTGGCGACCCGACCTGCCCGCCGAGCAACGGCACAGCCTCGAAGCCACCGCGCTGGCCCGCCACTCCGGGGACCCGTGGCTCGTCCACCTCGGCCGCAGCACCCCGGCCCCGCCACCGCCCACCGTCCAGGAACGACTGGCGAACTTGGCGACTTTCGCCAGCCAGCTCTGCCTGGACCTGGTCATCGAGGCCCGCCGCCAACGGTCAGGCGACCTGACCTGGACAATCCGCTACGACGCCCCGGCCGCGCCCGTACCCGCCGAGCAGCATCGTCGGTTCGACAGTCTCACCGCCGCCCTCGATTCGACCGCCGTCGCCGACGCCCTGCACGGGCTGCACGAACGTGCCCTGACCGCGCCGGCCTACCTGGTGGTGCCGAACGGTCCGCCACAGCCGCCCACCACCCTCGACCTGGACGTGGACCGGCTCGAACAACGGATCCGCACCGACTCTGTCGACGTTTGCACGGGCAACCCGCTGCTCGGGGCGCAGGCGATCTGGCGGGACGGCCGCTGGTGGCACACCGGGCTGCGGCAGGCCGGGAGCTGGGAGACGTACACCGCTTCGGACACCGGCCAGATCGTGCGTCGCCGGCACATGCGGGCCGAGCGTGTCTGCGAGCCGCCGGATCCGAGCTGGCAGGGCGCAGCAATCCCGAGCCTCGACTGCACCGAGTGCACCGGCTCGCAGTCACCGTTGCCGGGCTGCCGCACCTGTCGGGGTAGCCGCCGGCTCTATCTCGGCGCGGTTGTCACGATCACCGACCTCGACAACCGCGTCCTGCACCTCAACTGGCTCGCCGACCCCGAGCGGCCGGTGCCCGCGCCGCCGGTCGCCCTGCAACCCGACGGCACGCCGGTGGTCGCCCTCCCCAGTCACTACCGGCTCGCGCACTGGGCCAACATCCTCGGCGTACGACCGGAGCACCTGACCGAGCTTGACACCGGGGTCCCCGTCGACCTGGGCAGCCGGGACGGGCTCATTCCGCTGCTCCACCCCGACGACGACCCGCTCACCCGGCACATTGCCACCCTCACCGCCGGCCGCCCCGCCGCCCGCCTCCTCGTACGCACCAGCCTCCCGGCCGCGCCCCCGCTGCCTGAGCTGATCCGACTCGTCCACGGGCTGCACCTCGCCCTGGCGGTGACCGTCGAGATGAACCAGCCCCAGCCCGACACCTCACTCCGCGAGTACGCCGAAGCGTGGCAGGTCGACGTGCTCCGGCCCGACCAGGTCGAGCACTTCACACCCCAGCGCCCGTTTCATCCGAGTGTGGAGTCGGCGGTTGCCACCTGTTGGGCGTACCTCGGAATGTCGATCTGTGCGGCCGTGCCCACCGACCCACGCCGGGCAATCCCGGAGCCGCAATCCCCGGCGCTGGCGGCCGGAACCGGCGACGACCCGGAGGAGAGCATTCGCCAGCTCGGTCGTCGCCATCCCGGGCAACCGGTCGCCGCGCTCCTCACACCCACCGGGTGTCACATCCACCTGTGGTTACCCGACGGCAGCGGCACCTGAAAGCCGGTCAGCCTGCGGTGGTGTTGCCTTCGGGGCGCCAGATCCAGCTCTGGTTGTCGTACATCGGGGTGAGCCCCGAGCGGATCATGTTGTTCAGCGACGGGTTCGACTCGCCCTCGGCCGGCTTGCCGGTGTCGCTGAACAGCCAACGGACACCCGCCTCGGCGGCGGCCTGCGCCCTGGCCGTCAGCAGAGCCGACTGTGCGCCACGGTTGCGGTGACTTTCCCGGGTCGCCCCATTGTGCAGCGAGGCGAACTCCCCGTACAGGAAGAGGCCGGCACCGGCGACCATCGTGTCCCCGTCCCAGGCCGCGAACGTGAGGAAGTCCGGGCGCCCGACGGCGGCGACGAGCGACGAGTTGAACTGCTCGGGCAGGCCGAAGACCTCTTCGAGCATGCTCGCCCACTCCTCGGCGTCCTCCACCCCGACCCGACCCACCCGCAGGTCGGTGGTGCCGGGCTTGAAGTCGTCCACGTCGCCGACGAGCTTCACCGTGGCGTCCCCAGCGGTCAGCCCGTACGCGGCGCGGATGTCGTCCCAGTCCGGGGGCAGGACCTCCGGGGCGAGCTGGATCTGGGCCGACGGGCTGCCGTGCTCCCGGTGGAAGTCGACAACCTCGCCGATCAGTTTCGCGCTGACGGGTTCGGTGAAACCGAGGCCGATCGTCTTGTTCCAGCCACCGTCGGTGGGGTCGTTCCGCATCGCCAGCGCGGCACCGCCGCCGATCCGGGCGCCGGTGAGACCGAGTTCGGTCCGGCCGCGCTCGGACATGATCTCGACGTACTGGAAGTTCAGCTCGGCGGTGATGAACTCGGTGGTCCTGGTCAGGTTCTCTGACGGCACGGGGCATCCCAATGAATATTCGCGGATTCGCGAGGCTTTCGCGGAGACGCCGCAATTCAACCGGCCGGTCCCGGTTACGGGTAGCCCCGGCGGATGATTGTGATGTGGATCGCCGGACAAACGGGCAGTTCAGTCACGTCGGGGTTAGCAGCCCGAGGGGCGGCTCACCGTACCCGACTTGGAGATCCGGGTGCCGGTGATCATGTCCCCGTTGACCCAGACCTCCAGTTCCCAACCCGCCGTGGGCGACGTCAGCTCGTGGTCCAGGCCGTAGTACTTCGGCACGGTCCCGGAGAAGCTGGTCGAGCCGTCCCCGCTGATCGGATAGCCGTAGATGGTGCCGTTCTGGTGGTCGACGCCCCCGTGCGGGTCGTACCCGACCGACGCGTTGTGCAACGTCCCCGAGATGGAGAAGCCCCAGCTCCCGCCGCCCCGACACTCGGTGCTCACGGAGGCGGTCAGGTACGGCGTGGCCGCCGGCTTGGGCTGTGGGGCCGGTGCCCCCACGGGCTCGTTCCCCCTGGCCGGGGTCGTCGGGGCGGTGGTTCCGGGCCGAGCCGTCGTAGGCCGTACGGCAGTCGGGCTGACCGGGGGTCGGGTGGAGGTGGCCGTGGCCGGGGTTGGCGTGACGGTCGACGCGGGCGCGTTCGGGGCGGGATCGGGCGTGCCGTCCTGCACCGGTACGTCGACGCCCTCCTCCTCCCCCGGCTCGTCGTCCAGGGCGTACGGGTCCTCGACGCCGGGCTGGTAGCCGTCGTCGGGTGCGGGACGGAGGTACCGCAGCACCCCACCGACGCCGATCAGCAGGAGGATCAGCACCAACGCCCCGGAGAGCACCCGTGCCGCCCAGCCGGTCCGGTACATGATCGGCGGGATCAGCCAGCGCAGTCCCGCCGGCCTCGGCACGTCGACCGCCGGGTCCCGCCGATGTACGCCCGTCCACCGGTAACGCTCCTGGAGAGCGGTCGCGGCAGCCAGCGGCCGTGACGCGGGCTGCGCTGTCGGCCACCCGTCCCCGGCGTCGCCACTCTTCTCCCCTGCCGGCTCGTCCGTCGGCTCGTCGGTCGGTGGCTCTGTCGGCCGCTCGTCCGTCGACACCTCCGCGGGCACATCCGCCCGCAGTTCCCCAGAGGGTTCCCCCTCTGCCGATGGCACGGGTTCACCGGCTGCCGATGGCACGAGTGGGGTGGGAGCGGCGTCGGCAGTGCGCTCCTCCGCAACCACGGTCCCCGGCTTCGCCACCGAGGAAAGCTCCTCCGCAACCACGGGCTTGTCCGCAGACGCCGGAGGCTCTGCCGCCGGCAAGGACTCGGGTTGGTCGGCTGGGGGCTGCTCGGTTCGGGCGGCGATGCTCTTGCGGATCGCCACCCACTGCTCGACCACCGCCTCGGAACCGCCGCAGGCGCGTACGAACGCGCGCAGCAGTTCCTCCCGAGGAAGGGTGCCCCGGCCGAGTACGGCCGCGAGGGTGCTGTGCGGGAGCACGTCCCCGGCCGTCTGGGCCCGGCCCTGCAACTGCCGGTACGTGAAGCCCGACCATTGGCGTAACGCGCGCATCGCCCTGACGAACGTCGCCGCGGATGCCGTCGCCTCCGGTGGCCCCGGCAGGGCGTCACCTTCTTCGCGCGCACCACTGTCGTGCGTCGACACGATTACCTCACCCCCGTGATGGTCCCGATCACCTGCCGTTCGTACGGTCAGAGAGCGGGTTCGATGCCACGCAACAGTTCACCCTGCCCGGTCATCGCTGTAAAGGACCGATCGGCCGACGCCGCCCGACTGGAACGATGGCAATGCCTGCAGTTTCACCGCGCCTCGATGGCAAAAACCTGGTGTTTACCGCCGTCGCAGCGGGTCTGGATCAGTTGCACTCCCACGTCGCCACTGCCCCGGTAGACCCCGATGCAATAGCTGCTGCCGGCGACGGAACGTATCCGGTGACCGGCCGACGGGGTGCTGACCGGTTCCAGGGTGAACTGCTGGTCCTTCCGGCTCGCGCCGCAGTTGGCCCCGGCGAGCAGCACCTCGCTGCCGGTCCCTCCCTCGTCCACTGTGGCGCATCCGATGCCGTTCGTCGGATGGTCGAGTTTGATCCGGTAGACGCTGCCGCTGACCCGTTCGAGAATCGTCGGCGGTCCCGCCGATCCGCAGCTCTGCTGCCCGAGCACGGTCCGCCCGGACGACTTGTACAGCTCTGGCCCTTCACCGACGCAGAGGCCGGTGTGCGCCGGACGGATCCGGTAGACACCGGCGAACGTACCCGGATTGCCGTTGGCCGGGGCTGGCGCGGCGGCCGTGGTGGGGGCGGGTTTCGGGGTGGTGGGCTTCGGGGTGGGCGGTTTGGCCGGTGGCTGGGCCGGTGCGCTACCGGGGGCCGGGGTCGGGGTGGGTCCCGTGGTCGGGGCCGGGGGCGTGACTCCACCGGCGCCGTCGTCGAGGGCGTCACCGGTCTCGGCGGGCTCGTCGCCCTCGGGTGCCTCGGCCAGGGTCGACGGGATCGCACCGGGGTCGTCGCCGCCTACCTCGCGGATGATCCGTACGGTGACCGCCGCGGCGACGAACACGAGGACGACCACGATCCCGGCGGAGAGGACGCGGGTCGCCCAACCCGTCCGGTACATGATCGGCGGCACCAGCCAGCGCAGCCCGGCCGGGCGCGGCACGTCGACGGCGGGGTCGTACCGGTGGGTGCCGACCCACTCGTCCTTCTTCCGCCGGGCGACCGTCGACGCCAACGTCCCCGAGGCGAACGACGGAACGGCCGGTTCGGCGCCGGCCCGGTCCGGGGTCGACTCCTGCTCCGTCGCGTCCCCCGGTGGAGGCCCGTCGTCCGCCGCCGGCTCCTCCTCGGGTACGACCACAGCCGCCCCAACCTCCACCGGCCTCTCAGCCGGCGCAACCTCAACCGGCCTCTCAGCCGGCGCAACCTCAACCGGCCCAACCACAGCCGGTTCCACCTCGGCGGGCTCGGCGACGGCGGTGAGGGGCGGCGGTTCGTCCGTACCCGAATCGGGGGTCGCCTCGACCGCGGCGGGCACGGGCAGACCTGCGGCGATCCGCTTCCGTACGGTGAGCCAGCCGGCGGCGGTCGCCTCGTCCTGGCCGCAGGCGCGGACGAAGCCGGTCACCAGGTCCTCGCGTGGCAACGTGTTCCGGCTCAGTGCGGCGGCGATCGTGCTGTGCGGCAGCAACTCGTCGACGGCCGCCGCCCGGCGCTGGAGCTGCCGGTAGGTCAGGCCCGACCACTCCTTCAACGCGCGCATCGCGTTGACGAACTCACCCGGAGAGGTGGCGCCGTACGGATCCGGAGCCCGCATCACGTCGCTCGCCGGGTTCACCTCCCGACTGTCAATCCCCCGCATAACCGCCTCTTTTCCCCGTACCTGCCGGCTGTTTGCCTCCGCACAGGTTAGGGTCGCCGCTCCATTGTGGCTACCCGAGTCGGTCAAGGGCATTGCTCGATCACGCAAGACCACGATCACGGAGCCGGTGCGGAATAGGCCGGGGACAAACGATTCCCGTACTCGCGGGAGCAGTTATTGAAACGCACTCTTCTCGTTCGGAGAAGCGTCAGGGGGTCGCGACGACCAGCAGCCCGCCGAGCGACGTGGCCGCCAGGACAACCGTGCCGACCGCTCCCGTCGCCAGGGCCCGTCCACTGCTCCGGGTGACCGTACGCAGGTCGACCGAGGTTCCGACGGCGAACATCGCGGCGGCCAGGAGCAGTCCGGCGCCCGTCGACACCGAGGAGACCACCTGGTGCGGCAGCAGGCCGGTGGAGCGCAGTGCCATCGCCGCCAGGAACCCGACCACGAACCAGGGCAGGACGGGTGGCCCGGAACGCTGCCCGTCCACCGTCGCCGTCGCGGTACGGCGGCCGATGGCGACCAGCGCCACCAGCGGTGCGAGCAGTACGACGCGGCAGAGTTTCACCACGACGGCGGTGGCGAGGGCGGCCGCTCCGATCGCACCGCCGACCGCCACGACCTGGCCGACCTCGTGGATGCTGGCACCGGCCCAGAGGCCGATCATCGTGTCGTCCAGGCCGAACAGCAGTCCCAGGGCGGGGATGAGCAGCATGCAGAGCGTGCCCAGGACGGTGACCACCCCGATGGCGGTGACCACGTCCTCCTCCTCGCCGTCGGCGACCTCGTTCATGCCGAGCACCGCGGACGCACCACAGATCGAAACACCCGTGGCGACCAGGAGCGACGTGGCGGGACGCAGCCCGAGTCGGCGCCCGACCCACCGGGTGGTGAGCCAGGCCGCCGCGACGCTGACCACCACCACGCCGATCGGCCCGAACCCGAGGTCGACGATGTCGGAGGCGACGAGTTGCAGGCCGAGCAGGACGATTCCCGCCCGCAGCAGCCCCTTGGCGGCGAAGGTCAGTCCGGGGCGCATCCACTCCCGGTAGCCGCCGAGGCTGCGTACGAGGACGCCGAGCAGGATCGCCACGATCATCGGGCTGACCGGGGTGGCGAGCTGGTTGACGCCGTACCCGATCGAAGCGACGGCGGCGGCGAGGGCGAGACCGGGCAGGATGGCGGTGGGTCCGGGCGGGGTCGGGGCTGGTGCCCGCCCGCTGACTCGTACCCGTTCCGCTACCGCCACCCTGTCACCCCCCGATACCGGTCCCACCGGCCCAGCCTGCGCCGACAGCTCGGCCGGCAGTAGTCCTCGATCACGAACGACGTCATAGCCTGGGGCTATGAGTGGTCTTCCGGATCTCGAAACCCTGCGACTCCTGGTCGACGTGGCCGAACTCGGCAGCATCGGTCAGGCGGCGCGGGCGGCCGGCATCGCCCAGCCGTCGGCGACGAAGCGGCTCGCCGCCCTGGAGCGTTGGGCCGGAGTGCCGCTGCTGCTGCGCACCCACCGGGGTTCACCGCTCACCGACGACGGCAGGGTTGTCGTCGGCTGGGCCGTACGGCTGCTCGGTGCGGCGGACGAGTTCCAGCACAGCCTGGTCGCACTGCGTGAGGCGCGGGCCGCCCAACTCCGGGTCGCCGCGAGCATGACGGTCGCCGAGGCGTTGCTGCCCCGGTGGCTGCACCACCTGCGGTTGACGTACCCGGACATCCGGGTCGGGCTGACGGTGATCAACTCGACCGAGGTGGCCCGGTTGGTCCTCGCCGACGAGGGGATCGACGTCGGTTTCGTCGAGGGACCGACGGTGCCGGAGGGGCTCGACAGCCTGATCGTCGGGCACGACCAGTTGATCGTGGTGGTAGCGCCGGGGCACCCGTGGGCGCGACGGCGCCGGCCGCTGGAGCCGGCCGAGCTGGCCGGCACCCGGTTGGTGGTCCGCGAGGTCGGTTCCGGCACCCGGGAGACCCTGGAACTGGCGCTGGCCGACCTCGACCCGCTACCGCCCGAACTGGCCCTCGGTTCCAACGCCGCGGTCAAGGGCGCCGCCATGGCCGGTACCGCCCCGGCGGTGCTCAGCCGGAACGCGGTGGAGATGGAACTGTCCGCGAAACTCCTGGTCGAAGTGCCGGTACGGGACCTTCGGCTGGCCCGTACCCTGCGGGCGGTCTGGCCGCGCGGACGGCGACTCACCGGCTCGGCCACGGCGCTGCTCCAGGCGATCGACCGGGCCGCCCGGACGCCACCGCCCGAGCATCGTCCCGCCGGGTGACCGGGCCGGGCGCGACCGGCTCCCGGCCCGACCCATAAGCCAGGCTTTGACCCGGCCAAGAAATCGCGATTGGTACGCCGACCGCCCGGTCCGCACACTGACCCTTGGGTGTCCGAGTCATCGCAGCTCGGGCCGGAAGGGGGCGAAGATGTCAGCGGAGCAGCTCGGCAACCTGGTCGACAGCGTGCGGGCCGCCGCCAACCGGGTCTGTCCACCGGAGGAGACCGCCGCCCTGGTCAGCGCCGCCCTCCAAGCCCACCTGCCGACCCGGGACATCCTCACCCCGGAGCAGTTGGCCGGCGACCCGGACGGCTACGTGCAGCACGTGTTGCACGTCGAGCCGGACGGTCTCTTCTCCATCGTCGCCCTCGTCTGGCGCCCCGGACAGGTCACCCCGATCCACGACCACCTCTGTTGGTGCGTGGTCGGCGTGGTCGACGGGGTCGAGTCCGAGGTCCGGTACGAGGTCACCGAGCGTGAGGGGGACGTGTTCCTGTCCCGGGCGGAGGTGACCGAGAACCCGACCGGGAGCGTCTGCGGCATCGCCCCACCCGGAGACATCCACGAGGTACGCAACGCCGGCACCGCCACCGCCGTCTCGATCCACATCTACGGCGCGGACATCTCCCGCGTCGGCAGCAGCATCCGCCGCCGCTACCACCTCCCGGTCCTGGTCGGTTAGCCGTTCCCTGACGGATCGGGCGTCCCGTTTCGACCGGTGACGGCGTCGCGGCCGTCACAGCCCGTGTTCGGACCAACGGGAAGGTCGATAAGCAGTGGTTATGCTTCCGCCGTGATCGACCTGCGCCAGCTTGTGATGTTCCGCCAGGTGGTGGAGAGCGGCTCGTTCTCCGCCGCCGCCCGCGCCATGCACTGCACCCAGCCGGCGGTGAGTCAGCAGATCAAGGCGCTGGAGCGTACGGTCGGCGGGCCGCTGTTCGCCCGGGTCGGGCGTACCCTGCGGTTGACCGAGGCGGGCACCACGCTGGCCCGGCACGCCGTCGACATCCTCGACAACATGGCCGTCGCCCAGCAGCAGGTCAGGGCGGTCGCCACCCTCGAAACCGGGACCGTACGGGTCTGCGCCTTCCCGAGCGCCAACGCGACCCTGGTGCCGTACGCAGCCGCCGCGCTCAAGGAACGCCACCCGCAGGTACGGCTGGAGCTGCTGGAGGCCGAGCCACCCGAGTCGTACCAGGTCCTCCGGCGGGCCGAGTGTGACGTGGTGGTCGCCTTCACGTACGAGTCCGACGTGACCCGGCCGGCGGAGAACGGCCCGGCCGAGGCCGGGATGCTGGAGGTGCCGTTGCTGGTCGACTCCCTCGTCCTGCTGGTGCCGACCGGGCACCGGCTCGCCGGGCGGCGGTCCGTGCAGCTCTCCGACCTGGCCGAGGAGACCTGGATCGCCGGCTGTCCCCGGTGCCGGAGCAGCTTCGTCGACGCCTGTGCCGGGAGCGGGTTCACGCCCAGCATCGCCTGCGCCACCGACGACAATCTGGCGTTGCAGGGCCTGGTCGCGGCGGGTCTCGGGGTCGCCCTGCTGCCGAGTCTGGTGCTCGCCTTCCTCCAGCACCCCGAGGTCGTGGCCGTACGGGTCGAGCCGGTGCTGCGACGTACGGTCTCGGCGTACACCTGGCCGGACCTGGCGAGGACGAGCGCGATCACCGCGATGCTGGAGTCGCTGCGTTCCGCCGCCGACTCGATCGGCCCGACCGCCTTCGCAACCTCCCCGTAGGGCAGTCCGTCGCCACGAACCCGCCCGATGGTCAGATGTTCAGCAGGCCACCGTTGCGGAGGTTGTCGTCCTTGATCGCGATGAGATTCGCGGAGACGTACGGAATGTTGTGCTTCTGGTGCCACTCACTCGGGAAGTACGTGACCAACCGCGACGCCTGGAATCGGCATTTTATTTCGGGCACGAACCGGGAATAGTTGGCGTCCGTGAAATACCAGAACGAGTTCTCGTTGTAGAACGCCACATGGGTCGGATCCTGGTAGGCACCCCGACCGTCGGTGCTGGGCGTCAGCGACAACAGCATCCCGTTCGGCGCGAGCAGGCGGTACAACTCGTTGAACAGTGCGATCTTGTCCGGGACGTGTTCCAGGAAGTCCGCGGCCCGGATGACTCCGACGCTGTTGTCCGGAAGATCGACACCCTTCGTCACATCGCAGACCATGTCGACACCCGACCCGTCATGGTAGTCCAGACCGAGATACCCTTCCGGCTTGTTGTGGGCCGCACCCAGGTCGAGCGCCAGAAGCCCCTGCCGCCGCGACCAGGTCAGCGCATTCTGTTGAATGTTCCGGTCATAGATCTCCACCGTACGCTGCTGGATGCGGGCGTTGACATCCGGAATGCGCTGCGTGTTCTTGGCATGCATGCGCTGCAGGTACAGGCATTTCTGAATGTGGTGGAACTCGCTCACCTGGTAGATCCGAGCCATGAGGTCGGCGTCGTCCGCGACGTCGAACGACTCGTTGTATCCGCCGACCTTCTCGTAGATGTCCCGCCGGAAGGCCCGCACGTGGTTCGGCGCGTACCAGATGTAGCTCACATTGTGCGGCGTCGGCGGCAACGCCCGGCAGACCAGCACCTCACGGCCGTCCACCTTCTCGTCGTAGTGCCGCCAGCCGAACGAGGTCGCGAAACGGTCTTCGCACCGACTGCCGTCCTCCTGGATCTGCGCGGTGTCGCTGTAGACGAACCCGACCTCCGGGTTGGAGTCGAAGGCGTCGACGATCTCCTGCAGACAGTCGCTGCTGAGCAGGTCGTCGTCGTCGAGCTCGACCAGGATGTCCCCGGCGGCCTCGGCGCAGGCGTACGCCTTCACGGCGCCGACGCCGTTGAGGTTGTCCTGGACGATGAGCCGGATCCGGTCGTCGTGGCTCTCGGGCCGCCAACGGGACCCCTGGTTGAGCACGACCACCCATTCCCAGTCGGTGAAGGTCTGCGCGACCAGCGATCGGAAACATTCGTCGATGAAACGGGTACGGTTGCTCCCCGTGAAAACCGTTACGCGCGGCGTACGCATTGAGCCGGTCACCTGTCCGCCGGGGACGGAGAGGTCGAGGCGCGGTACTTCGCCGGCACGGCTGAGGCGAGCCCCTTGTCGAGTCGGACCGCCGTGTTGAAGGCGTCGCGCGCTTCCGCCTCGTCGCCGGCCTGGGACAGCAGTATGCCCAGTCGGAGGTAGGCGGTTGACGACTTGTCGTCGATCGACACAACCTTGCGGTAAATGTCCATCGACGCCTTCGGGTCCTTGCCTTCCAGCGCAATGGCCTTGTTGTAAAGGGCCGGCTTGTAGTTGGCGTCGGTCTCCAACGCCTTGTCGTAGTTGGTGACCGCCTCGTCGGCCTGGTTACGCGACTGGGCGATGAAACCCAGGTTGAACCAGGCAAACTTGTTGTTGGTCTCGGCTGCCAGCACCTTCTCGAAGGTGCCCTTCGCCTCGTCGAATTTACCGGCCTGGCCCTGCTCGACTCCGAGATTCAGCAGGTCCGCCGCAGCGGCTCCGGTATCGGTGCCGCCATTCGCCTTGTCACTGCTGCTGGAACTGCTCGCCTGCGGCTTCTCAGCAGGCTCGTCGCTGCATGCCGCGACTCCGGTCAGCAGGACCGCACCACAGGCGAGTGACCCGAATATCTGACGCATGCTCATTTCTCCTCCTTGACGATAACGGGGCGCTCCGGCTTGCTGGTCGGCCGGCTGGGCTTAGTACTGTTGGCCTTCGCCCGGCCGGACGTGTTGGCCGGAGCCCTCAACGCCAGCGGTGCGGCGAGCGAGATGCAGGACACCCAGATGTCGGCACCTCCGCCGGTGAAGGTGAACTGGTAGCCACTGGTCGAGAGCGGCTGGATCAGCACCGGGTTGACGCCCGCACCTGCGAGCTGATAGCCGGTCCCGACGGCAATGTCTCCGGCCTGGCACCCGAAATCAACGGGGGTGTCAGCAATAACAGTCAGCGGGCCCTGAATGTAGGCGGCATCAATTCCGTTGCCGGAAACTCCCTGCGGTCCCTGCGCGCCCGTGTCGCCCTGCGGTCCTTGTACGCCCTGCAAACCCAGCGCACCCTGGGCGCCCTGGGGACCTTGAGCACCGGTGTCGCCCTGGAAGCCCTGAGCACCTTGGATTCCCTGGGGTCCTATGTCGCCCTGAGCGCCCACGTCGCCCTGGGTGCCCTGGAATCCTTGAGCACCCACGTCGCCCTGGGCACCCTGGGCACCCTGGGCACCCTGGAAACCTTGAGCACCTTGAACGCCCGCGTCGCCTTGGGTGCCCTGAAGACCTTGAGTACCCTGCACCCCTTGAACGCCCTGGGCACCCACGTCGCCCTGAGCACCCTGAACCCCCTGGGCGCCCACGTCGCCTTGAGGACCCTGTACTCCTTGAGGACCTTGAACTCCCGCATCGCCCTGGAAACCCTGGGCGCCTTGAACGCCCTGAAAACCTTGGGCGCCCTGCGGACCTTGAGCACCCTGAGCACCCACGGCGCCTTGAGCACCCACATCGCCCTGGGGGCCTTGAGCTCCCACGGCGCCCTGAGCACCCACATCACCCTGGGGGCCCTGAACACCCGCGACGCCCTGAGGACCTTGAACCCCCGCATCGCCCTGGAAACCCTGAACACCCTGCGGACCTTGAGCACCCACGGCGCCCTGAGCACCCTGAGCACCGACGGCGCCCTGAGCACCCACATCACCCTGGGGGCCCTGAACACCCGCGACGCCCTGAGGACCTTGAACCCCCGCATCGCCCTGGAAACCCTGAACGCCCTGCGGACCTTGAGCACCCACGGCGCCCTGAGCACCCTGAGCACCCTGAGCACCGACGGCGCCCTGAGCACCCACATCACCCTGGGCGCCCTGAACACCCGCAGCGCCCTGAGGACCCTGAACCCCCGCATCGCCCTGGAAACCCTGAACGCCCTGCGGACCTTGAGCACCCACGGCGCCCTGAGCACCTTGAGCACCGACGGCGCCCTGGGCGCCTACGTCGCCCTGAGGACCCTGAGCACCTACGTCACCCTGGACCCCCTGGGGACCTTGAACACCCGCACCGCCCTGGGCACCCTGGAAACCCTGAGCGCCCTGCACGCCTACGGCGCCCTGAGGACCCTGAACGCCCGTACCGCCCTGGGCACCTTGAATCCCCTGGGGACCTTGAACACCCGCACCGCCCTGCGTGCCTTGGAAACCCTGAGCCCCCTGGACGCCCACATCGCCCTGCGTACCCTGAGCACCCACGGCGCCCTGAGCGCCTTGAACGCCCACGTCCCCCTGGGCACCTTGAACCCCCTGGGGACCTTGAACACCCGCACCGCCTTGCGCGCCCTGGAAACCCTGAGCACCCTGAGCACCCTGAGCACCTGGAACGCCCTGGGCGCCCACATCGCCCTGGGGACCTTGAGCACCCACGTCCCCCTGCGGACCTTGAACGCCCGCACTGCCCTGGGGACCCTGGAAACCTTGAGCGCCCTGAACACCTTGAGCCCCCTGGGCACCCACGTCACCCTGGGCTCCTTGAACACCCTGGGCTCCTTGAACACCCTGAGGACCTTGAACACCCGCACCGCCCTGGGCACCCTGAAGACCTTGAGCGCCCTGGGCACCCACGTCACCCTGGGCACCTTGAACACCCTGAGGACCTTGAACACCCGCACCGCCCTGCGCGCCCTGCAGACCTTGAGCGCCCTGCAGACCTTGAGCGCCCGGAACACCTTGAGCGCCCTGGGCGCCCACATCGCCCCGAACGCCCTGAGGACCATGAACGCCCATATCGCCTTGGAAACCTTGGAAACCTTGAGCACCTTGAACGCCCTGGGGGCCCTGAGTGCCCTTGGAGTCATGCGGGTATTTGCCCCCGTCGTGCCCACCCCAGGGGCCCTGCCAGCCCTGCGGGCCGTAGTCAGGTCCACCGCCGTCGTCGCGGACAGTCGCCCAGGACATCGGCCATCCGCCGTACTGGCCGAATGAACCGGGCGTACCGATGTGCACGTCCTGCGCAGACGATTTCGCTTCCACCGGTTCCGCTGCGACTGCGGGCCCACCGGTCATCCCGACTGCCAGCAGGACAGAACTCAGCCCTGAAGCGGCATGGCCATGCTTCGGCCCTCGCCGCAGCCGTCGCTTGTTGCTCATGACCCCTCCAGAGAGTCGCCCCAGATACACGCAGAGCTACTTGCCGGTGACATAACGTCACCTGGCAGGCGATTTGCAGCGTATCTGAACGATTCGTCGAACGAGAGAGGTTTTAGGACCAGCTAGGCGGATTACGACCAAAGTGGATTTTCTTCGCGATCAGCCGGATCCCACCCCCGACCGCAGCACGATCCCCAGGCACAGCGCCCAGCACCTCGTGCCCAACCGGGACCCGCACCAAGCGCACCCGCGTAGCCACCGAAACTCGGCGCGATCTTGCAGTTGTGGTGCCCGAACAGCGTTGATGATCCGCTTTTGCGTACCGCCACAAGTGCAAGATCGACGCGCTGCTGGGGGCGGGAGGAGGGGTTACGGGTGGGGTGGGGATGGGCGGTGGTAGCCGTACGTCTGGTGGCGTCGGTGGAAGCCGAGGGATTCGTACAGGCGGGCGGCGGGCAGGTTCTCGGCGTCGTGGTTGATCGTTACGGTGGTCATTCCCACCGAGCGCATCAGGCGCATGGCGTGCAGCATCACCGCCCGCGCTAACCCCCGCCGCTGGAATTCGGGGTGGGTGCCGACCGGCTCGAAGTGCCCGGTGCCGTTGCGTACGTCGACCCAGTAGACGGCGAACGCGGCGATCCGCCCGTCCGGCGCCTCGACCACGATCTCCCGTTCGGGCTGGTAGCCGGGCTTCTCCATCACCGCCGTCCGGTACAGCTCCCCGGTCCAGTTGTCGTCGAACGAGTGGTTGCGAGCCGCCGCGAGCTGCTCGGCGTCGGCCATCCGCGCCGAGCGGACCACAAAACCGGCGGGCACCGGGGAGTCGCCGACGGGGTCGGACAGGTCGCGTTCCCTGCTGTCGTCCCAGGTGCGGAAACGGGCGAAGCCGAGTTCACCGAGCAGCCCGATCCGGGTCGTGTCGCAGTCGAACACGTCGGTCAGCACGTACCCGTCGCCGGATCCGCCGGTCAGCAGGCCGGCGGTGGTCTCGTACGCGTCGCGCAGCATGCGCAGCTCGGCGGGCGTACCGCGTAACGCGGGTGCGGTGAACACGTCGAACGCCGCACCGAAGCGGAGATTGATGGCTAGACCGACGACGGTGTCCCGGTCCTCCCACAGGTGCACGAGTTCGCCGACCGGACGCTGTCCACGGAGGTTCTCGTAGATCCGGTGCGGCAGCTCACCGACGTGGTCGTAACCGCATCTGCCGGCGGTGGCGATCCAGCCGGCGAAGGTTTCCTGGAGCCGTGGCAGGTCCTGGTCGGAGTAGGGGCGCCTGTTCACGTCGGTCGATCCGCTCAGCGGCCGAGGGTGGGACCGGTCAGGCCGTTGGTTCCCTTGCCTGCCAGGCACCGGAACAGGCGCTCACCCGGCGCCAGTTCGGCCCCGTTCGGCGGCAGCACCTGGAACTGCCAACCGCCGGTACTGCGCAACTGGGTGGCGACCCGGAAGGTGTTGTCGTTGCAGACCTTCTGCACGGTCGAGTCGCGCCAGATCGCCTGGTGGTCCGCGGCGTCGACCTCGGCCGGCAGGTCACCCACGGCGTACGCCTCCCAGGTGTGTCGGCCGGCGCAGGAGACGGAGGTGGCGGCTGCCTGGGTGCCGTCGATCCGCATCGGGCCGAAGCACTCCAGTGCGTCGGTGCAGCGACCCCCGCCCGGCAGCGGGGCGCCGCATCCGGGCAGCGCCCCACCGACCGGCAGGTTGGCCGTGGACCCGGTCGGTGGCGCGGCCGGTTCGGTCGTACGGACGCCGCTGCTCGCCGACATCGGCGGGTCGGACCGGGCCACGTACCAGGAGCCCGTGGCGGCGGCCACCATCAGGGCGAGTACGCCGAACCCGCCGAAGAACCAGCGCAGCCGCCGACGGCGCGGGTTGGTCCGTACGGTCGGGTGGTCGTCGTCGTAGCGGGCGGCGGCCGGCGGACGCGGCGCGGGCGGCTCGTCACGGTGGCCGAAGCCGGCCGGGGGGCGCGGGCCGGGGACCGTTGCGCCGCCGGTGTCGTGCGGGTGCGGTGCGGTCGGACCGGTGAACGTGTTGCCGAACGCGGGTGCCCCGGAGACGGGTGAGCCGAAGCTGGGCGGGCCCGAGGCCGGTGGGCCGTAGCCGGGTGGCCCGGAGACCGGTGAGCCGGTGTCCGGCGGGCGTGGGGTGCCGGAGGTCGGCGACGCCGGGTACGGGGACGGGGTGAACGGGGACCCGGAGATCGGCGCGCCGGAGGTGGGGATGCCGGAGACCGGGGCGCCGGAGATCGGGGCGACCGGGCCGAGCGGGAGCGCGGCGAGCAGGTCCCGGAACTGTTCGGCGGACGGCCGTGCCTGCGGGTCGTTGGCCATGCCGAACCGGAGCACCTCGACCAGCTCGGGTGGGACGCCGGGGAGGTCGGGGATGGGTTCGCTGAAGAGTTCCATCAGCGTGATCAGGCTCGGGTTGCGGTCGGCCCGCCAGCGCGGGGGCTTGCCGTGCATGACCGCGTAGAGGGTGGCGGAGAGCGCGTAGACGTCGACCGCCGGGGAGGGCGGGCTGTGCCGGAACATCTCCGGCGGCGCGTACGCCGGGGTGAGCACCTCCAGGGTGACCGACGAGTCCCGGACCTCGGCCAGCACGGCCAGCCCGAAGTCGGCGAGGACCGCCGGGTTGAAGTGGGAGTGCAGGATGTTCGCCGGTTTCACGTCGCGGTGCAGCACGCCCATGGCGTGCGAGTGGGCCAGGGCGTCGGCGATCTTCACCCCGAGGTCGCGGGCCTCCGCCGGGCCGAGTGGCGAGTTGCGCATCCGTTCCGCGTACGAGCCGTCGCAGAGTTCCATGATCAGGTACGGGTGCTGGTCGGCGGTGACCCCGGCGTCGAAGAGGTCGACAACGTGCGGGTGCGAGGACATCCGCCCGGCGGCCCGCGCCTCGCGGAGGAACCGGCGCTGGTCGCGTTCGCTACCGAGGGTGCGGTTCTCCACCTTGACGGCGACCTCGCGCCCGACCGACCCCTGCGTGGCCCGGTAGACGGTGGCATATCCACCCCGGGCAAACACGTGCAAATCCGTCAGACCGGGCACCACTGGTTTCGGTAGCGCGCCTGGCGGGGTGTTGGTCACGGTAACGAAAATACCGAAGACGGCGGACGCGTCAGCGGCCCGCATCGGTCGGCGACCGGACAACACCGGTCGCCGGGGAGGTCAGAGCCACATCGGACCGTCGCGAATCAATCCAGAGCCCGACCCCCGTGGCCACCGCGCCGAGCCCTTCCCAGGCGGCCACGCCGAAGAATTTTCCGGGCGCGGAGTCGGTCAGCACCAGAGTGGTGAAGACGCTGAACGTGACCAACCGGAAAAACACCGTGAAACGGAAGAACGCTCGCCATTCAGTGTGCACGGCGACCAGGTAGTAGACCCCCATGTTCACCGCGGCCATGGACGACGCCGCGATGTACGTACGGGTGTAGTCACCACTCGCCCGATCGGCCGCGTCGATCACCTCGAAGCCCAGCAGACGCAGCAACGCCTCCGGCCGGATCAGCCCGACCAACCCCAGCACCAGGGCGAGTACGCCGAAAACGGCGATCGTCCAGCCCGCAGCCGAGCGCGGCAGCTTCATCGGTTCCTCCAGACACCCGGCGTACGCAGACGGCCCGACCTGCGCACCCGACCCGACAGCCGGACGCGCGGAGGTGTCCCGCGGGCGTCCGGTGTGGACCGTGGAAGATCTACGCTAGCGGCTGAGCGGCCGACCCGGACTCGGCCAGACCGGCAGAGTCGGTCAAACCCGCCGCACCCGCCAGACCGGCGGCGTCGGCCAGACCGGCCGCGCGGGCCAGGGCGGCCGAATCCGACAGGGTGTCGCCGCCCGGAGACTCGTCGACCCTCGGGGCGGGCAGGCGCGACGCCAACTCGGCGCAGAGCGCGTCCACCCCGGCCCGCTCGCTCGTCTGCTGCGTCGAGTACGCCAACCGCACCGCCTCCGCGGCGGCCACCCCGGCCTCCGCGTACTCGCCCATCGCGGCCAGCGTCTCGGCCAACGTCCGGCGCGCCAGCACCACGCTCCGTACGTCCTCGGCCGATGCCGCCACCGCCCGACGCGCCCAGTCCAGCGCCTGCACCGGCTGACCCTCGGCGAGCAGCGCCGAGGCGTACCGGGCCAGGGTCTGCTGGCGGGAGAAGAGCAGCGACGGGGTGCTCGCACTGGTCGCCAGCGGGGCCAGCAGCCCCACGGCGGTGCTCGGGTCACCGGCGGTCAACCGGGCGGTGGCCAGCAGCACCCGGGGACCGACCTGCACCGGAGCCAGCGAGTTGTGCGGCTCGACCGCAGCCAGGACCGCCCGGGCGTCCCGCTCGGCCGTCTCCACGTCGCCCCGCTCCAACGCCACAAAACCGCGCAACGTCCCGGCCAGACCGGTCAGCAGCGGGTGCGCGGTCCGGTCGCCGTACGACAGGGCGTCGGTGAGCAGGTCGGCGGCGTGCTCCGGCTCGCCCAGCCCGCGC
Organism: Micromonospora sp. NBC_01796; assembly: GCF_035917455.1. Lineage (NCBI taxonomy): Bacteria > Bacillati > Actinomycetota > Actinomycetes > Micromonosporales > Micromonosporaceae > Micromonospora > Micromonospora sp. NBC_01796. The sequence continues at coordinate 2,683,644 of NZ_CP109078.1, forward strand.
GCCACGACTCCGCGTACGACCAGGGCGAAGCCCCGGCCCCAGTCGTCGGAGACGGCCGCGAAGTCCCGGTACGCCCGGCGGGCCGCCCGGTCGGACTCGGTCAGCTCGCCCAGTTCGGCGGCGGCGAACGCCTCCACCGCGCGCAGGGTGCCGACCGCCCACGCCTCCCCGACCCGTTCACCGAACGGCAGGAAGACCCGGGCCAGCCGGCGGGCCTCGGCGAGTCGGCCGGCGAGCAGCCGGGCGAACGCGGTGGTGCCGCGCAACCAGGCCTGCCCGACCGGATCGTGGGTTTCGGCGAAGAGTCGGGCGGCCCGGCCGAGCACCGCGTCGGTGCCGGCGAAGTCGCCCCGGGTGGTGGTCACCCAGGCCAGGTTCTGCAACGACCAGGCCTGCCCGCGCCGGTCGTCCGCGGCGAGGTTGACCTGGTACGCCCCGGCGAACCGGCTGCTCGCCTGGCTCAACCGGCCGTTGAAGAAGTCGCTCATGCCGAGCCGGCGCATCGCCGAGGCCCGGGGCGCCGGCAGGTCGGCGGCGGTGGCCACCTGCAACGCGTCCTGCCAGGTGTCGACCGCCCGCCGGTGGTCACCGATGGCCTGGTACGCCTGCCCGGCGATGAGCAGTGCCCCGGCCCGTCGGATCGGGTCGTCGGCGGCGTTGGCGCCGATCTTCTCGGCGAAGGTGAGCGCGTCGGCGGGGCGCCCGATCTGCAACAGGGCGCGGGCGTGGACGAGCTGGTCGGAGCCGGGGACCTCGTCACCGGCGAGCGCGGCGGCGCGTTCGGCGTACTCGACCGCGAGGGACGGTTCCCCGGCGGCGATCGCTTTCCGGGCGGACCGGTTCAGCGCGCTCACGCCCAGCGGGGCAACCGTACGGGCCACCGAGTCGGTCCGCAGGCCGACCGCGTCGGCGAGCGCGACGGCCCGTTCGACGTGTTCGGCGACGAACGCGTCCCGGAGCCCCTCCGGCAGTCCGGACCGGTCCCGGACCACGCCCAGCGCACCATCGACGGCAACCGCACCGTCGGCCGGTCCGAGCCCGTCGGCCGTACGCAGGAGCCCGTCGGCGGGTTGGGGCAGTTCGCCTGGTGCGGCCCACCGGGCGAGCGCGGCGTGCCGTTCGGCGAGGTCGGCCTTGCCGATCCCGGCGTACGCGGCCTCGCGCATCAGCGGGGTGGCGAACGTGTAGCCGTCGCGGGTGCGGTGCAGCATCCGGCGTTGCAGGAGTTCCTCGACGGCGCGGTCCAGTTCGCCGGTGTCGACCGAGGCGGGGCCGCCGTCGCGTCCGGTCCGCCGCTCCCGGAGCGCCTCGAGTGCGCCGGCCGGGACGGTGTCGCCGACGACGGCGGCGTCACGCAGCACCGATCGGGCGTCGGCGGGCAGTGCGTCGATCCGGGCGGCGAGGACCGCGGCCAGGTCACGGGAGAGCAGCCGGCTGCCCAGCGATCCCGGCACCAGCCGCCAGGTGACACCGGTGCCGGCAACCGGCTGGGTCGCCTGTTCCCGCTCGCTCACCTCGACCAGGGCGCCGCGTTCGATCAGCAGGGTGACGAGTTCGGCGAGGTAGAACGGGTTGCCCTGGGCGGTGGCGAGCAGCCGGTCGGTGTCGGCCTGCGGCAGCCGGCCGCCGCCGAGGTACGTGGTGAGCAGCCGGGCCGCGTCGGCACCCCGCAGCGGTGGCAGGGCGTTGACCTCGGCGTCCGCGACCCCGGTCAGGGCTCCGGCCGTACGGACCAGTTCGGGGCGGCCGAGCAGCAGCGCCAGCACCGGTCCGGTCAGTCGGGACAGGGTCTGGCCGAGGGCGTCGACGGTTTCCGGGGTGGCGTCGTGCAGGTCGTCGACGATCACCACCATCGGTGTCTCGGCGGCGAGCGCGCTGAGCAGGTCGGAGACCGCTGCCGGTACGGCACCGGCGTCCGGGACCGGCCCGCTCGGCGCCCACTCGGCGGCACCCACCGGTACGCCGGCAGCCGGCGTCAGGTCGCCGTACCCGAGCAGGGCGAGGAGCAGGTCGGAGGGGATCGGTGGCTGGTCGGGGCGGAACCGGGCCAGTCGCTGGCCGAGCCGGCGCAGCCGTTCCTCGACCACCGGCCGGGTGAGCGCGGGGTTCCCCCCGCTGGGCAGGCCGACGGCGGCGCGTACGAGGTCGGCCAGCGGCGCCAGCCGGCGACGCTCGCCGAAGGCGGCACAGCGTACGGAAAGCACCCTGGCGCCGGTGTGCGCGGCGAACCGCCCGGCGCCGACGTCGTAGCCGGCGGCCAGCCGTTCGACCTCGGCCGCGAACCGGGACTTGCCGACCCCGGCCTCGGCCGTCATCAGCAGCACCCGGGACTCGCCCCGGTCGATCACCTCGGCGAGCCGGCCGGCGACCCGACCGATCTCGGTTTCCCGGCCGACGAAGGGTGCCTCGTCGCCGAGCCCGGACCGGGTGCCGGGGGCGTCGAGCAGACCGAGCAGTTCGTACGCCTCGACCGGCTGGCGCTTGCCCTTGAGCCGCAGCGGGCGCAGTTGCCGCCAGGAGGAGACGTGCCGGGTGACGGCGGCGGTGCTGGCACCGGCGTAGACCGCGCCGATCGCGGCGGCGTCGGCGAGCCGGGCGGCGGTGTTCACGGTGTCGCCGATGACGGTGTACTCGATCGCGGCCTGGATGCCGGCGACCACGTCGCCGGTGTTGAGCCCGACCCGCAGGCCGAGCGGGGCACCGCCGCCACGTTCGTCGTCGAGCACCCGGCGGACGGCCCGCTGCATGGACAGGGCGGCCCGTACCGCCCGTTCGGCGTCGTCCTCGTGGGCGACGGGGGCACCGAAAACGGCCATGATCCCGTCACCGGTGAGCTTGTCGACGTGGCCGCCGAAGGTCTTGACCGCACCGGCCAGGGAGGCGAGGACCCGGTCGGTGACCGCGCCGACCCGCTCGGGGTCGAGGTCCTCCGACCAGGAGGTGAAATCGGACAGATCACCGAAGAGGACGGTAACCACCCGGCGTTCGGCCGCCGGCAGGGTCGCGGCAGCCGGCAGCGCGGCACCACAGTTGTGGCAGAACCGCGCGCCGGGCACGGCGACGGTTCCACACACCGGGCAGGTCACGGGAGGTCCAACCCACCGGCCCCCGGCCCGTGTTCCCGAATTTCGGGATCGGGCCCGTTTTCCCGGGCGAGATGGTCGACCGACCCGTTCTCCCGGGCGGGGACTGACCCGTCTTCCCGGGCGAGATAGTCGAGTTGGGCGCGGACGGACCATTCGGCGGCCCACCAGAGCGACCGGTCGACGTCGGCGTAGACGGCGGCCACGACCTCGGGCGCGGTGGTCGCACCGGCGGCGACCGCCTGGCGTACCTGGTCCAGCCGGGCCCGCCGGTGGGCCAGGTAGAACCGGGCCGCCACGGCGCAGTCGGCGAGCGCCGGGCCGTGTCCGGGCAGGGCCGGCAATCCGTCGTACGCGGTGAGCAGCTCCAGGCTGTCGAGGTACTGCCCGAGGTCCCCGTCCGGATGGGCGACCACGGTGGTGCCCCGACCGAGGATGGTGTCCCCGGTGAAGACCGCCGCCGGTGGTTCCGTCTCGATCAGGTCGGACGGTTCGACCAGGTAACAGACCGAGTCGGCGGTGTGTCCCGGCGTGTCCAGTGCGGCGAACTCCAACCCGTACGCGTCGAAGCTCTCGGTCGCCACGAGGGGGTCGGTGCCGACGCAGTGGGCCGCGTCCGCCGCGAGTACGCGGGTCCCGCCCAGCAGGTCGGAGAGGCGACGGGCGCCCTCGACGTGGTCAGCGTGCCCGTGGGTGATCAGGATGAGCCCGATCGGCCCCTGGGCGGCGATCGCGGTGAGGTGTCCCTCGTCCAGCGGTCCCGGATCGATCACGACCCCGGCGCGCTGGCCGGCCGCTCGCAGAAACCAGGTGTTGGTGCCGTCGAGGGTCATCGGACCCGGGTTCGGTGCCCGTACCAGCGTCACCCAGCTCGGTAGCTGGTCGGCGAGCGCCGCAGCCGGCGCGATCACGTGGCCAGTCATGGCAGGAATGGTACGACCCGGCGATGTCACCCCCGTGTCGCCTTTCCCCCACCCCACCCTCTCCCCACCCTCCCCACCCCCTCCCCCGCCCTCCCCACCCCTCCCTCTCGCGCGATCTTGCACTTGTGGCGGTGGACGTACCCACGCATCGGGGACAATTCCCGGCACCACAAGTGCAAGATCGCCGCAGAGGAAGGGGGCGGGGGAGGGAGGGGGTGGGAGGGTTAGGCGACCTCGACGATGACCTCGACCTCGACGGGGGAGTCGAGGGGGAGTTCGGCCACACCTACGGCGCTGCGTACGTGGCGGCCGGCCTCGCCGAAGACGGCACCGAACAGGTCCGAGGCCCCGTTGAGTACGCCGGGCTGGCCGGTGAAGCCCTCCGCCGAGGCGACAAACCCGGTCACCTTGACGATCTTGACGACGTTCTCCAGCCCGACCAGCGAGTCGACGGCCGCCAGGGCGTTGATGGCGCACCGCTCCGCGAGGTCCTTCGCCTGCTCGGCCGAGACCCCGTTACCGACCTTGCCGGTGGCGAGCAGCTTCCCGTCCACGACCGGGAGCTGCCCGGAGACGTAGACGTGGTGGCCCGACTGCACCGCCGGGACGTACGACCCGAGCGGCTGCACCACGTCGGGCAGGTTCAGCCCCAGCTCGGCGAGCTTGGCGTGTGGTCCGGTGCTCACGACTTCGGCCGCTTGAGGTACGCGACGAGCTGCTCCGGGTTCGGGCCCGGCACCACGCCCACCAGCTCCCAGCCGTCCTCGCCCCAGTTGTCGAGAATCTGCTTGGTCGCGTGCGTGAGCAGCGGCACCGTGGCGTACTCCCACTTCTGCATCGCTGGCTGGCTCCCTCGTTCTTGGCTGCTTCGCCGGACGGCGTACGGATGTGCCGGACAGCCTACGGGCAGCGTCCGGCCTCTCCCGGTGCCGCCACCCCGCAAGGGTGCAACTGACACCTGACGGCTGGTGCACGACGGCTACCCTCAGCCGCGGGCGGGCACGTATGCTCTCTCGCCAAGCCTGATCACTGCGCCAGCTCTGGGCGGCCCTGCCGGTGAGCGGTAGGGCTGCCGTGGGACCGACGTACCGAGGCCCTACGGGGGAGACGATGACTCAACCGCCCAACGGCGGCGTGGCCGAACCGCGGGGCGGTCAGCCGCCCCACGACGACGAGGCCGCGCGGCCGACCCCGGTGTCCCCGGACGCCGGACCCGCCGAGGCCGACGGCACGCCGACCCCGGCGGTCGAGCCGGAAACCACCCCGGCCGCCCCCGCAGCGGACCAGACACCTTCCCCGCAGCCGGTCGAGCAGGCACCCCGGTCGAAGACAGAGTCTGAGCCGGCAGCGGCAGCGGAGTCGACCGCATCGCCGAAGACGTCGGAGCCGACCGCAGCACCGCCAGCAACGTCGGAGCCGGCCGAGGCACCATCAGCGGCGCCGGAGCCGACCGCATCGTCAGCGGCGTCGGAGCAGGCCGCGGCACCGCCAGCCCAGCCGGGGCCGGTTCCGCCCGCGCAGGCGCAGGCGGAACCTCCGGCCCCGTCGCAGGAAACCTCGGCGTCGTCGGAGGAGCCCTCAGCGCCTTCGGAGGAGCCCACGACGCGGCCGTTGGCGGAGCAGGCGCCGTCAACGGCGGAACAGGCGGCGGCTCCGTCGGAATGGGCCCCGCCCCAGCCCGGCACGCCCGCCGCCGGGGAGCAGGCGCCCCCGACCCAGCCGATCGCGGGTCAGACGCCAACCCAGCCAATCTCGGCCCAGACGCCAACCCAGCCGATCCCCGGCCAGACGCCGACCCAGCCGATCCCCGGCCAGCCCTTGTCGGGACAGCCCGTGCCGGGGACGCCGTACCCGGGGCAGCCGGTGTCCGGGGTGCCGTACCCGGGGCAGCCCGTGCCGGGACAGCCGTATCCGGGGCAGCCCGTGCCGGGACAGCCGTATCCGGGGCAGCCGGTGCCGGGGCAGCCGGTGCCGGGGCAGCCGGTGCCGGGGCAGCCGGTGCCGGGGCAGCCGGTGCCGGGGCAGCCGGTGCCGGGGGCGGCCGAGTTCGGGCAGCCGGGTTATCCGGTGCCGCCGGGCTATCCGCTGCCGGTGCAGCCGCCGAAGAAGAGGCGCGGCCTGCTGATCGCCTCGATCGTGCTGGCGGTGGCGGTGGTGCTCTGCGGTGGCGGTGGACTCGCGGCGTTCCTGGTGCTGCGCAACGCGGAGACCGGCCAGGGCGCACCCAACCCGGCCACGGCGGTGGACGGGTTCCTGAAGGCCGTCTACACCGACAAGGACGCGGACAAGGCCGCCTCGTTGGTCTGCGCACAGGCCAACGACAAGGCCGCGGTCGCGGACAAGGTCGACGAGGTGAAAAAGCTCTCAGAGACGTACAAGACGCCCCGGTTCAAGTGGAACCCACCGAAAGTTGACGATCAGGCCGGTGACCGGGCAATCGTCTCGGTGCAGCTCACGATGACGACCGGGGACGAGAAGACCGCGGAGCAGCAGCTCAAGTTCACGGTGATACAGAAAACCGGTTGGCGGGTCTGCGAGGTGGGCTAGCTCGTGGCGTAGCCACTACGGCTGGTTACGCTCGTATACGTGCGAGCAGGTGAGGGGTCGGTCGGTCAGCCCGGTAAGGGCTGGCCGTCCCGTCTGCATGTGGTGACCGGCAAGGGCGGGACCGGGAAGACCAGCGTCGCCGCGGCCCTGGCCCTCGCGCTGGCCAGCGAGGGGCGACGCACCCTGCTGGTGGAGGTCGAGGGCCGGCAGGGCATCGGCCAGCTCTTCGGCACCGGGCCGCTGCCGTACGAGGAGCGGCGCATCGTCGAGCTTCCCGGCGGCGGTGAGGTACGCGCACTCGCCGTCGACCCCGAAGAGGCGTTGCTGGAATACCTCGACATGTTCTACAAGCTCGGTGCCGCCGGCCGCGCGCTGCGCAAGCTCGGCGCGATCGACTTCGCCACCACCATCGCCCCGGGCCTGCGGGACGTGCTCCTGACCGGCAAGGTCAAGGAGGCGACCACCCGGACCGCGGACAAGCGCCGGGTGTACGACTCCGTGGTGCTGGACGCCCCGCCCACCGGCCGGATCGGTCGTTTCCTCAACGTCACCGCCGAGGCGGCCCGGCTGGCGAAGGTCGGCCCGATCAAGACCCAGAGCGAGGGTGTGGCGGCCCTGTTGCGCTCACCGATCACCTCCGTACACGTGGTCACGCTGCTGGAGGAGATGCCGGTCCAGGAGACGATCGACGCGATCGGCGAGCTGAACAAGCTGCGCATCCCGGTCGGGAAGGTGATCGTCAACAGCACCCGGCCGGCGCTGCTGGCGGCCAAGGTGAGTCAGGCGGAGCTGCGCCGGGGACTCGCCGCGGCCGGACTGCCCGCCGACCGGGCCACCGTCGCCGGCCTGCACACCGAGGCCCGCGACCAGCTCACCCGCCGGGAGTTGGAGGAGTCGCTCCGGTCCGATCTGGTCGAGTTGGGGCTGCCGTTGGTCGAGTTGCCCCTGTTGCCGGATGGGGTGGACCGAACGGCTCTCGACCGGCTCGCAACGGTCTTGGCCAGCGCCGATTGACTCACACCTGAGCGCTGCCCTGGGCAGTGGGCGGCTCAATCCCGATACGCTCGGATCGTGCCTTCCGATCAACCAGCGCCGCAGCTGGACGTCGACCAGATCCTCGCCGATTCGGGCGTACGGATCGTGGTCTGCTGTGGCTCGGGCGGTGTGGGTAAGACGACCACCGCGGCGGCGCTGGCGCTGCGCGCGGCCGAGGTCCACGGCCGGCGTACGGTCGTGCTCACCATCGACCCGGCCCGCCGGCTGGCCCAGTCGCTCGGCCTGACCGAGCTGGACAACACGCCCCGGCAGGTCAAGGGCATCGACGTGGAGGCCAGCGGCGGTGAGTTGCACGCCATGATGCTGGACATGAAGCGGACCTTCGACGACGTGGTGCTCGCGCACAGCGATCCCGCGAAGGCCGCGGAGATCTTCGCCAACCCGTTCTACCAGGCGATGAGTTCGACCTTCGCCGGTACGCAGGAGTACATGGCGATGGAGAAGCTGGGCCAGTTGCACGCCCGGGGCGAGTGGGACCTGATAGTGGTCGACACCCCGCCGTCCCGGTCGGCGCTGGACTTCCTGGACGCCCCGGCCCGGCTCTCCCGCTTCCTCGACGGACGGATGCTGCGGCTGTTGCTGGCTCCGGCCCGTTCCGGCGGTCGGAGCATGTTCAGCCTGGTCACGGCGTCGTTCGGGATGTTCTCGCGGGCGGTGCAGAAGGTGCTCGGCGCCCAGTTGCTCACTGATCTGTCCGGGTTCGTCGCGGCACTGGACTCGATGTTCGGCGGCTTCCGGCAGCGGGCGGAGCAGACGTACCGGATTCTGCAGGCCAGGGAGACGGCGTTCCTGCTGGTCGCGGCGCCGGAGCCGGACGCGGTCCGGGAGGCTGCCTATTTCGCGGGTCGGCTCGGCGAGGAGCGGATGCCGCTGGCCGGGCTGGTGATGAACCGGGTGCACCGTACGGCGGTGGACGAGCCGACGGCACCGGAGGCGTTGGCTGCCGCGGACCGGCTGGCCGAGTTGGGCGGTCACGAGACGACGGTGGAGACGCTGCGGGCGCATGCGGCGTTGGCCCAGCAGGCGGCCCGGGAGCAGCGGGTGGCGTCGGCGTTCACCGAGGCGTACCCGCAGGTGCCGACGGTGGCGGTCACGGCGCAGCCCGCCGACGTTCATGACGTCGACGGGCTGCGAACGATTGGCGCCGCGATCAGCCGGTCGTGACCAGAGACTTGTCCTTGTTCTTCAGTGCGGCTTCGAACATCTTGCGCCAGCTGGCCACCTGCGGGTGCCGGCGCAACAGCGCCCGCCGTTCCCGCTCGGTCATGCCACCCCAGACGCCGAACTCGATACGGTTGTCGAGCGCGTCGGCCAGGCACTCGTAGCGCACCGGGCAACTTCGGCAGATCCGCTTCGCCACGTTCTGTTCGGCGCCCTGTACGAACAGCGCGTCAGGGTCACCGTTCTGACACGCCGCCAAAGTGGGCCAGTCTGTGATCATGCCCATCTGTTCACGTCCCCCCTTGCTTTTCCCGCTACCGACTCGTGCCGATCAGCCGGCCACTAACCCCCCGGCCATCCGTCGCGCCTGCCCCCAGGCGGCACGGACGACGTGCGATTTCCCTCGCCGGACCATCATGCTCTGTAGTCGACTGATTACGCAACGTTGTCGGCCAAATTCATTAATCCGGACACTCCGGGCTTCTTGCCCGGTCGTCTGTGCTGTCTACCCGGCTGCGATGTACGAAAACGCTGCGGAGATCCGTCGAATGGAGGAGACTCGGCAGCACGGTGCCCGCAACCGCATGCCTGGGTCCGTGCGTTTAGCACAACGAGACCAGCGCCCGCAGGAAATGGGGAAAGTACGCGGAGCGCGACCTCGATGCTGACTCACGTACCCTGACGAGGTGACCCGGATGCGGAAACGCGACCACAATGTCTTTGCCAACGGCGCATCGCTACTGATCTGTGGCCTGCTGGCCGGGGTGGTGGTCGCCGCGGCCGCCTTCCCCGCGGTAGCGATGTCCGGCCTGGCCGCCAAGGCCGGCGCCGAGACCTTCGACAAGCTACCGACCGAGCTGACGGTCAAGATGGCGCCACAGATCAGCTACCTGTACGCGTCGGACGGCAAGACGGTGCTCGCCACCATGTACGACGAGAACCGGCGGGACGTCCCGCTCAAGGACATCGCCCCGATGATGCAGAAGGCCATCATCGCGGCCGAGGACCACGACTTTTACCAGCACAACGGCGTTGACATGAGGGGCATCGCACGAGCCTTCGTCGCCAACAACAGCGCCAACCAGACCACCCAGGGTGCCTCCACCCTCACCATGCAGTACGTCCGGCAGGCGATCGCGTACTCGGCGACGCACCCGCAGGACGTGGTGGCGGCCACTGAGGACACCACCGCGCGCAAGCTGCGCGAGATGCGCTACGCCCTCCAGATCGACAGCGAGCTCTCCAAAGAGGAGATCCTGGAGCGCTACCTGAACATCGCGCCCTTCGGCAACGGTGCGTACGGCATCTTCGCGGCCAGCCAGGTCTACTTCAACAAGCACCCGAAGGACCTGACGATCGACGAGGCGGCGATGCTCGCCGGCCTGGTCAAGGCTCCCTCGGAGTACAACCCGGCGACCGCCAGCGGTTACCCGCAGGCGGTGGAGCGGCGCAACTACGTCATCGAGAACATGTTCGACATCGGCGCGATCACCCGCCAGGAGGCCGACACCGCCAAGACGGTCAAGCTGACCATCAGCGGCCAGCGGGCGCCGAACGGCTGCGTGGCCACCAGCAAGAACCACTGGGGCTTCTTCTGCGACTTCTTCTACCGCTGGTGGATGGACCAGGAGACCTTCGGCGCGACCACGTACGACCGGGAGCGGCGGCTGAAGTCCGGCGGCTACAGCATCGTCACCACGCTCGACGTGCAGGCGCAGGATTCGGCGAAGAAGGCGGTCGAGAAGCATCTCGCGACCGGCAAGAAGGAAGCGTTGATGGTGGCCGGGATCGAGCCGGGCACCGGTCGGGTACGCGCCCTCGCGGTCAACCGGAACTACAAGCTCGACGACCCGAACAAGCCGGCGAACGGTGCCTCCACCAACCCGAAGGCCCGCAAGGGCGCCCGGGGCACCTACCCCAACACCACCAACCCGCTGCTCAGCGGCGGTGGTGACATCACCGGTTACCAGGCCGGGTCGACGTTCAAGATGTTCACCATGGTGGCGGCCCTGGAGAAGGGCCTGCCGCTGGCACACACGATCAACGCCCCGGAGGAGTACGTCTCCAAGTACCCGGTCGGGTTCAACAGCGACGCGGCGTGCAAGGGCACGAGCAAGTACTGCCCGCGTAACGCCAGCAAGAGCATGGCCGGTCCGCACAACATGTGGAGTGCCTTCGGCATGTCGGTGAACACCTACTTCGTGCCGCTCGAGGAGCAGGCCGGCGCTCTCAACACGATCAAGGCGGCCCAGCGGCTCGGCATCAACTTCCGGTCGAGCAAGGACGCCACCATGGCCACCGAGGAAGGCGGCGGCGACCTCTGGGGTGCGTTCACCCTCGGTGTCTCCGCGACCACGCCGCTGGACCTGGCCAACTCGTACGCCACCCTCGCCGCCGACGGCAAGTACTGCGAGCCGATCCCGGTGCAGGAGATCCGCGACCTGAGCGGCAAGACGCTCGACATCGCGAACCCCCGCTGCGAGCAGCGGTTCAAGGCCGAGGTCGCCCGAGCGGCCGTCGACGCCGCCCGGTGCCCGGTCGGTGACAACTCGCCGACCACGCAGTGCAAGACCCGCACCGCGGGCAACGTACGCGGCATCGTCGGCAAGCCGGTCGCCGGCAAGAGCGGCACCACCGACTCGGACCGGACCGCCAGCCTGGTCGTCATGACCAAGCAGCTCTCCGTGGCCGGCATCCTGGCCGACCCGGACTGGCCCGAGACCACCGAGAAGATGGACCACGACAAGGTCAACCCGGCGGTCTACGAGACGCTGCGGGACGCGATGAAGGGCAAGCCCAGCGTCCAGTTCACCCCGCCGAGCGGCAAGCTCGTGCAGGGCGACCAGCGCTCGATCCCGAACGTGGAGTGCCAGTCGATCGAGTCGGCGAAGTCCAGGATCAAGGGCGCCGGCTTCGAGGTCGAGGTGGCCCGGTCGCAGACCAACTCGAAGTGCCCGGCCGGCACCGCCGCCGGCACCAACCCGGACGGTCGCACGATCAAGGGCGGCGTCGTGGTCATCGAGGTCAGCAACGGCAAGGGCGGGGGCGGCCCCACGCCGGGCGGAAACGGCCCCAGCCGCCCCGGTACCGGCCCGGACGGCCCCAACCTGGGTCGACCCCCGGGCGAGTGACGATCGGGTACGGCAGACAGTGATGGGCGGGCACTCAGGTGCCCGCCCATCGTCGTTGCGTACGTCGTCGTTGCTCCTGGCCGCCCCGCCGTCGGGCGGTCAGGAGCCGCAGGACCCCGTTGAGGAGCCGCAGGGACCGCTCAGGAGCCGAGCTGCCGGCGTACCTCGGCCGCGACCCTGCCGCCCTCGGCCCGGCCCGCCACCGCGGCCTGGCTCGCCTTCATCGCCGGGCCCAACTGGGCCTTGTTCTCGAAGCCGCCGACGGCGAGCGCCCCACGGACCAGCTCGGCCAACTCCTCGTCGCTGAGCTGCTTGGGCAGGTAGCGGTCCAGCACCTCGCCCTCGGCCCGCTCCTTGGCAGCCTGCTCGGTACGGCCCGCGTCACCGAACGCGGTCGCCGCCTCGCGGCGCTTCTTCGCCTCCTTGGTCAGCACCGACAGCACCTCTTCGTCGGAAAGCTCCCGCTTGGCCTTGCCGGCGACCTCGGCGTTGCCGATCGCGGCGAGTGCCATCCGCAGGGTCGACGTGGTCAGCTCGTCCCGCGCCTTGAGGGCGGTACGCATGTCAGCGGTGAGGAGGTCCTTCAGCGTGCTCATGACTCGTCAAACTACCCTGGTCGCCATGCAGAAGCGCACCGTATTCCGACTGGCGGCCGGCACCGTGGCGGCCGGAGCGGCCACCCTCGCGTACGCCTCACTCGTCGAGCGCAACCTGTTCACCCTCCGCCGGTTCGACGTACCGGTGCTTGCCACGGACGCGGAGCCGTTGCGCATCCTGCACCTCTCCGACCTGCACATGACCCCGGATCAGGGACGCAAGCAGCGCTGGGTCGCCTCCCTCGCGGCCACCGACCCGGACCTGGTGGTGGTGACCGGCGACAACCTGGCCCACCCCGAGGGCGTGCCGGGGGTGCTGCGGGCGCTCCAGCCACTGCTGGACGTGCCGGGGGCGTTCGTCTTCGGCTCCAACGACTACAAGGGCCCGGTCTGGAAGAACCCGCTGAGCTACGTGCTGCCGGAACGGGACTACGTCCAGGGCGTCGACCTGCCGACCGAGGACCTTCGCGAGGTGCTGGTCGGAGCCGGCTGGGCCGACCTGAACAACGCCCGTACGACCATCAAGGCTGGCGGCCGTACGGTCGAACTGGTCGGGGTGGACGACCCGCACGTCGAGCGGGACGACTACGCCTCCGTGTCCGGGCCGGCGTCCGAGCAGGCCGACCTCACGATCGGGCTGACCCACTCGCCCGAGCCGCCGTTGCTGGACGAGATGGCCGCCGACGGCTTCCAACTGCTGCTCGCCGGGCACACCCACGGGGGCCAGGTCTGCGTACCGTTCTACGGCGCCCTGACCACCAACTGCGACCTGCCCCTGTCGATGGCCAAGGGCCTGCACCGGTGGCCCGACTCGGACTCGTGGTTGCACGTCTCGGCCGGGGTCGGCACCCATCCGACCGCCCCGATCCGGTTCGCCTGCCGGCCGGAGGCGTCGCTGCTGACCCTGATTCCGCGCTGACCTGCCCACCCGGGCCGGCAGCGGTCCAGGTCGGCGCCCCGCCGGGATACCGAATTTGACCACCGAGGCTGGTGGGCTACTATTTGTCGGCAGCTCGGGGTGTAGCGCAGCTTGGTAGCGCGCTTCGTTCGGGACGAAGAGGTCGTCGGTTCGAATCCGGCCACCCCGACGAGTTGAGGGGCCATTCCCAGCGATGGGGGTGGCCCCTTCTGCTGTCCGGTCCCAACAGCCACCCCTCGCGTCCGAGACCAAGATCGCGCGCGATCCGGTGTCCCCCGCGCTGCTGGCCGCCGTCGTCCTGGTCGCCCTGCCGGCCGCGAACGCCTTCTACCAGCGCGACCGCCCGTGATCATGCTGTGAGAGGCACCACACGGGTGGTGGCCGTGGCGGATACCGAAGGTGATGAGCACTGCTCAGAGCCGTGTTCACAGCCACCTATGATGATCGACTTAGGGCAGCGGTTCCGGACCCGTGGGTAATCTTGGTCGTACGCCGCCCGGTCTGCCACCGGGCGGTCACCCCTCCCCAGCCCCTCCTGGAACGACAAAAGGTGCCCCCGGAACCCGATCGAGTCATCCCCGCCCTGACGGCCCGCTTACCCATGGCGTCGACCGCTCTGGAGGCCTGCCAGCTCACCGTCACCGCCCTCGGGCGGTACGCGCCGGCGCAGGTCTCCGTACTCCTGCCGCTGCACGACCGGCTCCGGCGGGTCGCCGCCACCGGCTCCTGGCAGATCTTCGCCACCGTCCCGATGAAGACCGGCATCGCCGGCAGGGTCTTCACCTCCGGGCAGGCCCTCACCACCGGGCAGGGCGCGACCGTCGAGGACGAGGGTCGCATCGAGGCGGACGAACCGCCGCTGCGCGCCGGGGTGGTCGCCCAGACCTGCGTACCGATCCTCGACCCGGCCGGCGGGCCGGTGGGCGTACTGGCGTTGGAGTGGACCGAGAAGGTCGATCTTGACGCCTGGCAGGCGGTCGCCGAGCAGGTCGGCGGCCGACTCGGTGCCCGGATCACCGCCCTCGGTGGCCCACCGGCGGAGAGCCGGGACGAGAAACTGCTCCGGCACGCCGCCGCGCTGACCGCTGCGTCCGACGAACCGGACCTGGTCGCCGCCGCGATCGACGCCGCCCGGGACGTGTCCGGTCTCACCTCGGCGATCCTGGTGCTCGCCCGTCCCGCCGGCCTGCGGCTGGTCGCACCCGACCCGCGCAGCGGCGACCCGGCCGAGCCCGAGTGCCGGATCCGCACCAGCCTGTCCGCCACCGAGCGGTACGCCGCCCTGGACCGGCTGATGAACCGGGTGCACCACTGCGGTTCCACGTACACGCTGGCCCAGGCCGGGGCGACGGTGGCCGACGACGAGTACGACCTGCCGCTGCCGGACGGGGTCGGCACGCTGATCGCCGTACCGCTGGGTCCGGCCGACACCGGCGGTCTGCTGTTGGTCGCCGACGAGCGGGTGCGGCGACCGGATCCGACCACGGTGAACCTGCTGGAACTGCTCGCCGCGCAGGCCTGGATCTGCCTGGACCGGCTGCGGAGCCTCGCCGGGCTGCGCGAGCGGGCCGGCTCCGACCCGTTGACCGGGCTGCGCCACTACGGTTCGTTCGGTGAGCGGATCACCGAGACCACTCCCGGCCGCACCGCGCTGCTCGCCATCGACGTGGACGACTTCAAAATCATCAACGACACGTACGGACACCAGGCGGGTGACCAGGTCCTGGTGGAGCTGGCCCGCGCCCTGGAGCTGGCGTTGCGTCAGGGCGACGAGCTGTACCGGGTCGGTGGTGACGAGTTCATCGCGGTGATCGAGGTCGGGCGACCCGAGGAGGCGGCCGGAATCGCCGAACGCCTGGTCACGGCAGCCCGCCGAATCGGTCGCACGATCAGCGTCGGCGTTGCCGTCCAACACGACGCCGAGTCACCCGAGCTGACCCTGCGCCGCGCCGACGCCGCCCTCTACGACGTCAAACGCGACGGCCGCGACGGCATCCGCCTAGCCGCCGCCTGACCCACTCCCCCGCTCCCCACTCCCGCTCCCCACCCCCGCTCCCCCCGCTTTCGTCGGCGATCTAGGGCAAATACGTGCTAGTTGATCTCCGATGACAACCATTTGCCCTAGATCGCGGGCGAGGGGTGGAGGCACAGGGGGGTGAGGGGGGGTGAGGGGAGGGGGTGGTTAGCGGGGGGTGGAGGAGTATTCGGCGGCGAGGAGTTCGGCGATCTGGGCGGTGTTGAGGGCGGCGCCCTTGCGCAGGTTGTCGCCGGTGATGAAGAGGTCGAGCGCGCGCGGGTCGTCCATCGAGCGGCGGATCCGGCCGACCCAGGACGGGTCGGTGCCGACGGCGTCGATCGGCATCGGGAACTCGCCCCGCTCGGGGTCGTCGACCAGGATCACCCCGGGTGCGTTGCGCAGTGCCTCGCGCGCCCCCTCAGCGTCCACCTCGGACCCGAAAACCGCGTGTACGGCCACCGAGTGCCCGGTCACCACCGGGACGCGTACGCAGGTCGCCGAGACCTTCAGATCGGGCAGGCCGAGGATCTTGCGGGACTCGTTGCGCATCTTGAGTTCCTCGGACGACCAGCCCCCGTCGGCGAGCGAACCGGCCCACGGCACCACGTTGAGCGCCAGCGGTGCGGGGAACGGGCCCAGCTCGTCCCCGACCGCCTGCCGTACGTTGCCGGACCGGGAGCCGAGCCCCCGGTCCCCGGCGATCTTCGTGAGCTGGTCGTGCAGGGTGTCCACGCCGGCCTGACCGGCACCGGAGACCGCCTGGTACGACGCGAGCACCAACTCCCGTAGTCCGTACTCGCGGTGCAGGGGCGCGATCGCGACGATCATGCCGAGGGTGGTGCAGTTGGCGTTGGCGATGATGCCCCTGGGCCGGTTGCGTACCTGTTCCGGGTTGATCTCCGGCACCACCAGCGGAACGTCCCGGTCCATCCGGAAGGCCCCGGAGTTGTCGACCGTCACCGCGCCACGGGAGACCGCGATCGGCGCCCACTCGGCGGCGACCTCGTCCGGTACGTCGAACATCGCCACGTCGACGCCGTCGAACGCCTCGGGGGTCAGTGCCCGTACGGTGAGCTGCTCACCCCGGCAGAGCCGCTGCTGCCCGACCGACCGCGCGGACGCGATCAGCCGGATCTCCCCCCACACGTTCTTCCGGGACGAGAGCAGATCGCACATCACGGTGCCGACGGCACCGGTCGCCCCGACGATCGCAAGGGTGGGCAGCTGGCCCATGAGGGGTTACCTCCCGGTTCCGGCGTACACGACGGCTTCCTCTGTGCCACCGAGGTCGAACGCGTCGTGCACAGCGCGGACCGCGGCGTCGAGATCGGTGTCCCGACACACCACCGAGACCCGGATCTCCGAGGTGGAAATCATCTCGATGTTCACTCCAGCCTCGCCCAGGGCAGCGAAGAAACTGGCCGCGACGCCCGGGTGGGAGCGCATGCCGGCACCGATCAGCGACACCTTACCGACGTGGTCGTCGTAGAGCAGCCCCTTGAACTTGACCGGCTCCTGGATCTTGCTGAGCGCGGCCATCGCCGTCGGACCGTCGGTCTTCGGCAGGGTGAACGAGATGTCGGTGCGTCCGGTCCCCTCGGTGGAGACGTTCTGCACGATCATGTCGAGGTTTATCTCGGCACTGGCCACCGTCTCGAAGATCCGCGCCGCGGCACCGGGCTCGTCCGGTACGCCGACGACGGTGATCTTCGCCTCGCTCCGGTCGTGGGCAACCCCGGTGATCAGTGCTTGCTCCACGGCAGGTTCCTCCATCGATCCGGTGACCATCGTGCCGGTGTTGGTCGAGTAAGACGAGCGGACATGGATCGGCAGTTGGGCCCGGCGCGCGTACTCGACGCTGCGCAAGTGCAGCACCTTCGCGCCGCAGGCGGCCAACTCCAGCATCTCTTCGTACGTGATCTGCTTGATGTGACGTGCGTTCGGGACGATCCGCGGGTCGGCGGTGAAGATGCCGTCGACGTCGGTGTAGATCTCGCAGACGTCCGCGTGCAGGGCTGCGGCCAACGCCACCGCGGTGGTGTCCGAGCCGCCCCGACCCAGCGTGGTGATGTCCTTGGTGTCCTGGGACACGCCCTGGAACCCGGCGACGATCGCGACCGCGCCCTCGTTGAGCGCGCCCTGCAACCGGCCGGGGGTCACGTCGATGATCCGGGCCTTGCCGTGCACCGAGGTGGTCAGCACGCCGGCCTGCGAGCCGGTGTACGAGCGCGCCTCGTAGCCCAGGTTGTGGATCGCCATGGCGAGCAGCGCCATCGAGATCCGCTCCCCGGCGGTGAGCAGCATGTCCAGCTCGCGGCCGGGCGGCAGCGGGCTGACCTGGTGCGCCAGGTCGAGCAGTTCGTCGGTGGTGTCCCCCATCGCGGAAACCACCACGACGACGTCATCTCCGGCCTTGCGAGCGGCGACGATCCGCTCGGCCACCCGCTTGATCCGTTCGGCGTCGCCGACGGAGGATCCGCCGTACTTCTGCACGACCAGTGCCACGACGGTCTGCTCCTTCCCACGGCCGGTTCACTCAACCGGCCACCACGCTGCCGGGCCGGCCGGTTCGCACCGGTCGTGGGCAGCCTGCTCCATTCAACCCGGAGCGTGCCGACGCCGCCGGCCACTAACCGGCGGCGCCGTATGAACGACCCTCAGGGTACCGGCCCTGCCTGTACCGGGGGCAGCCACGATCCCACCATCCGGCCCACCTTCCGCCGCGCGGCGGCCGGGTCGTGGTGACGCCCGCGACACGCCGAACACCGCTGACCCGACTGACTGATCAGTACGCCCGGACACCCCCGACAATGACACGATGCGTTCGGAAGCCACCCTTCCCGACACCGAACCGGTCGCCACCCGGCCCGACCGGCCCGACCCGTCGGCACCGGCCACCGGCACCGGGTTCGTCGACCGGATGCCGCCGCACCGGATCACCGGTCGGCACGGTGCACCGGATCGTCCACCGGCCCGCCGCGACAACGGTTCCCGGCTGTTCGCGTGTCTGCTGCTGGCCGGGGCGGTGCTGCTACTCGGCGGGTGCGGAGGCGGTGACGTACCTCCGGTGGAGACGCCGGCCGCCGACGGTTCCGCCACCCCCGGTGGATCGGCGTCCGCGACGGCCGGGGTGACCGACGCGAGGGCGCAGCTCGCCGGACTGGCGGCGGCGGCCGAGGACCGGCACCTGACCGCGCTCTACACCCTGTCCCGGTCCGGGCAGCCGAACCGGTCGGTGACCCTGGTCAGCGCCAACGACGGCACCTGGCGGGTCGACATCCCCGGTGGGGCACTCGGCGGCACCGTCGACGTCACGATCGCACAGACCCGCGACGGGATCTTCCAGTGCGCGCTGACCTCGACCCGGCGACCGGATCCGCCCACCTGCGTCAAGGTCGCCGCACCGGGCAAGGCCCTGCCCGCGAACATCGATCCTCGGGTGCAGCACGTGTTCACCGACTGGCGCAGGGTGCTCATCGACCGCCAGGCGTCACTGGCGATCTCGACGACCAAGGCGCTGCCGAACTCGCGGGGCGCGTGTTTCTCGGTCGACTCCACCGCGGCCTCGCTCAGCGCCCCGCTGGACATCGGCATCTACTGCTTCGACACCGACGGCACGCTCACCGCGGCCAAGGTGTCGTTCGGCACCCTCCTGCTGACCGGAAACCCGACCGCGGCGCCACCCACCGTGACCCTGCCCGGCCCGGTGGTCCCCGGCCAGGCGCTGCGTACGGCCGCACCGCCCACCCCGAGCGCCTCCCCCACGCCCGACATCACACCGAGCAGATGATCTCCGTTCACGTACCGGGTGCAGTCGAACACAACAGGTGACCCCGGCGGTCGCACAGAAGGTGCGATACGGCACACTCGGGCGCATGGTGGAGCTATCCCCGTTGCTCGCGGCCAGGTGGAGTCCGCACGCCTTCGACCCCGAAGCCACGGTCACCGACACCGACGTGCTCTCGCTGCTCGAAGCGGCCCGGTGGGCACCGTCCGCGGGCAACAGCCAACCGTGGCGGTTCATCGTGGGCCAGCGCGACGACGAGACGTACAAGCGGATCCTCACCAACGTCGGTCCGGCCGACCAGCGCTGGGCCGGGAACGCGTCGCTGCTGCTGCTCGGCGCGCACACGGCGACCATCCCGGCCGGCTGCCCACCCACCCAGGCCGCGTACGACCTCGGTCAGGCGGTGGCGCACCTCACCATCCAGGCGACCGCCCTGCACCTGTACGCCCACCAGCTCGCCGGCATCGACCTGGCCGGGCTCCGGATCGACCTGGACCTGCCGGTCGGCGTACGGCCGCACGTGGTGGTGGCCGTGGGTCGGCTCGGCGATCCGTCGGCGCTCCCGGACGACCTGCGCCGGTGGGAGACCGGGCTGCGTCAGCGCCGCCCGCTGGCCGACCTCCTGCTCGGCTGACCCGGCCGACCAGACGCTGCCGGGACCTGCGGAAGTGCGATTCGCATCCCAGACTGCGGACGAAACTTCCCGAACCGGAAATGCTCACGTAGGGTGACCGATGTCATGTGGCAGGCGCTCCTTCTTCGCTGCCGCGACGAGGCCCATCTGGCCGGCACCTCGTCGCGGAGTTGACGCGCGCCGTCCAACACCGCCGGTTGACCATCGTCGACCAGCCGGTTTCCGCCCGACACCTCAGCTTTTTCTGGCGCGAGCAGCGCCTTCACGTCCGCTTCACGACGTCTGACGCCGCATGACCACGGGAGTCTTCGACATGCCCAACCCAGCCGACACCGACACCGATCCGATCGCCCGGCAGCGCCCGAGCCGGATGCCGTACCAGCGTTACCAGCCGTACCACCAGCAGTTCGCCGTCGACCTGCCCGACCGGCGGTGGCCGACCCGACAGGTCGAGGTCGCACCCCGGTGGTGTGCGGTCGACCTGCGCGACGGCAACCAGGCGCTGATCGACCCGATGTCGCCGGAGCGCAAGCGGCGGATGTTCCAGCTCCTGGTGCAGATGGGCTACAAGGAGATCGAGGTCGGCTTCCCGTCGGCCAGCCAGACCGACTTCGACTTCGTACGGCAGCTCATCGAGCAGGACCTGATCCCGGACGACGTGACGATCCAGGTCCTGACCCAGTGCCGGGAACACCTGATCGAGCGGACCTTCGAGTCGCTGCGCGGCGCCAAGCGGGCGATCGTGCACTTCTACAACTCGACCTCGACCCTGCAACGCCGGGTCGTGTTCGGGCTGGACCAGGCCGGGATCACCGACATCGCCACCCAGGGCGCCCGGCTCTGCCAGAAGTACGCCGAGATCCACACCCCGGACACCGAGATCTTCTACGAGTACTCGCCGGAGTCGTACACCGGCACCGAACTCGACTACGCGCTGGAGGTCTGCGCCGCGGTGATCGAGGTCATCGACCCGACGCCGGACCGGCCGCTGATCATCAACCTGCCGGCCACGGTTGAGATGGCCACCCCGAACATCTACGCCGACTCGATCGAGTGGATGGACCGGCACCTGCCCCGGCGGGACAGCGTCATCCTCTCCCTGCACCCGCACAACGACCGGGGCACCGGCGTCGCCGCCGCCGAGCTGGGTCTGCTGGCCGGGGCGGACCGGATCGAGGGCTGCCTGTTCGGCAACGGCGAACGCACCGGCAACGTCGACCTGGTCACGCTGGGCCTGAACCTCTTCTCCCAGGGCATCGACCCGCAGATCGACTTCTCCTCGATCGACGAGATCAAGCGGGCGGTCGAGTACTGCAACCAGCTCCCCGTGCACGAGCGGCACCCGTACGCGGGTGACCTGGTCTACACCGCCTTCTCCGGCTCGCACCAGGACGCGATCAAGAAGGGGCTGGACGCGCTCGAGGCGGACGCGCGGGCGGCCGGGGTCCCGATCGACGAGTTCACCTGGGGGGTGCCGTACCTGCCGATCGACCCGAAGGACTTGGGTCGCACCTACGAGGCGGTCATCCGGGTCAACTCGCAGTCCGGCAAGGGCGGCGTCGCGTACATCATGAAGGCGGAGCACAACCTGGACCTGCCGCGCCGGCTCCAGATCGAGTTCTCCGGCGTGGTCCAGCAGGTCACCGACCACGCGGGCGGCGAGGTCGAGCCGGGCCGGATGTGGGAGATCTTCGCCAACCACTACCTGGTCGACCACCAGCCCGACCCGGCGTTGTCGCTGGTGTCGTACCGGACCGGCACGGTGGACGGCAAGGTCGAGGTCGAGGCGGACGTCCGGTTCGGCGACGAGCACCGGTCGCTGTCCGCGGTCGGCAACGGCCCGATCGACGCGTACGTGAACGCGCTGCAGAGCCTCGGCATCCGGGTCCGGGTGCTGGACTACCACGAGCACGCCCTCTCCTCCGGTGGCGACGCCCAGGCGGCGGCGTACGTGGAGGCGGAGGTCGACGGTCGTACGGTCTGGGGTGTGGGGCTGGACGCGAACATCGTCACCGCGTCGATCACCGCCCTGACCAGCGCGGTCAACCGCGTACACGGCTGATTCGGGAACGTACGACGATCGAGGGGCCGACCGGCGCGCTGCCGGTCGGCCCGCTCGTTGCGCGGGTCAGTCGGACTTCGGCGAGTCCCGGTGTGGCCGTGGGCGGTGGATGAGCACCGCGGCCAGGACCGCGCCGACGATCAGCAGCCCGGCGCACCAGAGCATCGCCGCCCGGAACGCGTTCGCCAGTTCGGCGGGCATCCGGTACGCGGCCCCGGAGAGGCCGACCAGCAGCGGCAGCGCCGCCACCGCGAGCACGCTCCCGACTCGGGAGGCGGCGTTGTTGAACCCGCTCGCCACCCCGGCGAACCGGTCGTCGACCGCGCCCAGGACCGACGTGGTCAGCGGGGCGACGACAAACGTGAGCCCGAGCCCGAAGAGGAAAACCCCCGGCACCACGTCGGCCCAGAAGGACGCGTGCGGTCCGATCCCGCGCAGCAGCAGTACGCCCCCGGCGGCGATCAGCGGCCCGACGGTCAGCGGCAGCCGGGGGCCGATCCTGGCGACCAGCGCACCGGCCCACGGTGAGCCGACGAGCAGCAGAACGGTCATCGGCAGGTTCGCCAGGCCGGTCTTCAGCGCCGAGTACCCGGCCACGTTCTGCAGGTGTACGGAGAGGAAGAAGCTGAACCCGCCGAGGCTGGCGTACACGACCACGGTGTAGATGTTCAGGACCGAGAAGAGGCGGCGACGGAACAGCGCCGGTGGCAGCATCGCGGCGTTGCCCTTGCGCCGTTCGAGCAGTACGAATCCCACCGCCGCGAGCACCCCGACCAGCGCACCGACCGCGACCAGGACCGTGGCGCCGCCGCTGCCGGGCTGGGCGGCCTCGATCAGGGCGAAGGTGATCCCGGCCAGCCCGAGCGCGCCGAGCAGGGCGCCGGTGAGGTCGAACCGCGGTGCGGCGCTGCCGGCCGCACCGATCACCGCCCCACCGGTGCCGGACGCCGCCTGGTTGGCCGCGCCGATGGCCCGGCTCTCCGGGGCCCAGCGCAGGGCGGCGAACACCACGACCACCGCGAGCGGCACGTTGATCAGGAAGATCCACCGCCAGGAGAGGGCGTCGATCAGCCAGCCGCCGAGCAGCGGCCCGACCGCGGTCGACACCCCGGAGAAGCCGGACCAGGCGCCGATCGCCTTGCCCCGGTCGTCGGGGTGGAAGCTGGCCTGGATCAGGGCGAGCGAGCCCGGGGTGAGCAGCGCACCGCCGGCCCCCTGGAGGAACCGGGCGGCGATGAGCCACTCGATGTTCTGGGCGATGCCGGACAGGACCGAGGCGGCGGTGAAGCAGACCACGCCGAGGAGGAAGATCCGGCGGCGGCCGTACCGGTCTCCGAGTGCGCCGCCGAGCAGGACGAACGCGGCCAGGGTCAGGAGGTAGCCGTCGACCGTCCACTGCAGACCGGAGACGCCGGCGTCCAGGGAGCGGCCGAGGTGGGGCAGCGCCACGTTGACCACGGTGCCGTCGAGGAACACCATGCCGGAGGCGAGGACGGCCGCGAACAGCAGTCCCCGGCCGGCGGGGCTGGCGAGCCGGATCGGCGTTGACGGTGGGGCCACGATCTCCAACATGCCCTGCCCGATACGGCGAATGTCACGAAACGCCGAAACCTCCGGTGGATACTGTGCGGATATCCGGATCAGCCCGCAAGCTTGGCTGGTGTCGTATTCGCGTACCAGATCAGCAGCCCGACGGGTCATCTCGGCCGCGCTCGTCGCGGCGCTCGCGCTCGGCGGCGCCGGCTGCGCACCCACCGCACAGTCCACGCCCGGGGCCGACCCGAGCGGCCCGGCCGGGGTGGACGGCGCAACCGCTCAGCTCGGCCAGTTGACGGTGGCCCAGGCCAGCTCGATGAAGGGCTACAGCCGGGAGCACTTCCCGCACTGGCGGGACGCGGGCAAGAACTGCGACGTCCGCGACACCGTCCTGCAGCGCGACGGTGAGGACATCAAGCTCGCCGGATGCAACGTGGTCGGCGGCCGTTGGACGAGTGTCTACGACAAGAAGACGCTGACCGACCCGGCGGACGTCGACATCGACCACATGGTCCCGCTGGCGAACGCCTGGCGGTCCGGCGCGGACGAGTGGAGCGACGCCGAACGCGGCGACTTCGCCAACGACCTCACCCGGCCCCAGCTGCTCGCGGTGTCGGCGGGCAGCAACCGGGGCAAGGGCGACCAGGGCCCGGAGGAGTGGCAGCCACCGAACCGCGACTACTGGTGCACGTACGCCGAGAGCTGGATCACGGTGAAGCACCACTGGAAACTGACGGTCACCGCCGCCGAGAAGACCACGCTCACCGAGATGCTCGGCACCTGCTGACAGGTGCGGAAGGGCTCCTTCTCCCGGCGGGAGAAGGAGCCCCTGTCGACGGTGACGCGTGACCTAGACGGTGGGGATCAGGTCGCCGGTCTCGCCGGGGGTGGCCAGGTCGGTCGGCCGGACCAGCTCCGGCTCGACGTCGTGCATCCCGATCCGCCCGGCCGCGATGTCCTCGGCGAAGTGGCAGGCCACCCGGTGACCGGTCGACGTCTCCCGCAGCGCCGGCCGCTCGTCGCGGCAGCGGGTCGGCTGCGCCCACGGGCACCGGGTGTGGAACCGGCATCCGGACGGCGGGTTGGTCGGCGAGGGCAGGTCACCGGCGAGCAGGATCCGCTCGCGGCGGTCCTCGACCACCGGGTCCGGCACCGGCACCGCCGACATCAAAGCCTTGGTGTACGGGTGCATCGGCTCCCGGTAGAGGTCGTCGCTGGACGCCTCCTCCACCAGTCCACCGAGGTACATCACGCCCACCGTGTCGGCGATGTGCCGGACCACCGCCAGGTCGTGCGCGATGATCAGGTACGTCAGTCCCCGCTCGGCCTGGAGGTCCTCCAGGAGGTTGATCACCTGGGCCTGGATCGACACGTCGAGCGCGGAGACCGGCTCGTCGGCGACGATCAGGTCCGGCCCGAGCACCAGCGCGCGGGCGATCCCGATCCGCTGGCGCTGGCCGCCGGAGAACTCGTGCGGGTACTTCCGCAGCGCCGAGGCGGGCAGACCGACCGCGTCGAGGGTTTCCCGGAGCCGGCGCAGGGTGTCCGCCTTGTCGCCGGCCAACCCGTGTGCCTTGAGGCCTTCCACCAGCAACGACTGCACCGACTGGCGCGGGTCGAGACTGGACAGCGGGTCCTGGAAGATCATCTGCATCCGGCGACGGGCGTGCCGCATCGCCTCGCCCTTGAGCGCGCGTACGTCGGTGCCGTCGAAGATGATCTCTCCGTCGGTCGGCTCGACCAGCCGCAGCAGGCCCCGACCGAGGGTCGACTTGCCGCACCCGGACTCACCGACCAGCCCGTACGTCTCACCGGCCCGGATCGACAGGGAGACGCCGTCGACCGCGTAGACGTACCCGATGGTCCGGTCGACCAGCAGCCCGCTCTTGATCGGGAAGTGCACCTTCAGGTCACGCAGCTCGATCAGCGGCGCCTGCGTCTTCGACTCCTGCGCCTGCGGCGCCTCCGCGATGGACTCGGTCATGCCGCCACCTCCTCCAGAACCGGGTTGTTGCAGCGCAGCCGGCCACCGACCGCGGTCGGCTCCAGGACCGGGGCGCCGTCGAGGCACGAGTCCACCACCCGGTCGCAGCGTGGCGCGAACGCGCACCCCTCCGTCCACGGGATGTTGTCCGAGACCGAACCCCGGATCGCGTGCAGTCGCTCGCCGCGCAGCGAGTCCAGGCGCGGCACCGAACTGAGCAACCCATGGGTGTACGGGTGCCGCGGGCGGGCGAACAGCTCGTGCCGCTCGGCGGTCTCCACGACCTTGCCGCCGTACAGGACGTTGACGGTGTCGCAGAGCCCGGCGACCACCCCGAGGTCGTGCGTGATCATGATCAGGGCGGTCCCGGAGGAGTCGACCAGTTCCTTGAGCAGGGTCAGGATCTGCGCCTGGATGGTCACGTCGAGCGCCGTGGTGGGCTCGTCGGCGATCAGCAGCCGTGGCTTGCAGGCGAGGGCGATGGCGATCAGGGCCCGCTGGCGCATACCACCGGAGATCTGGTGCGGATACTCGCTCAGCCGCCGGTCCGGGTCGGGGATGCCGACCGAGTCCAGCAGGTCGCGGGCCTCGCGCAGCGCCTGCTTGCGGTCCCGCCCCTGGTGCCGTTCCAGCACCTCGGCGACCTGCAACCCGATCGGCAGGACCGGGTTCAGCGAGGAGAGCGGATCCTGGAAGATCATGCCGATCTCCCGGCCCCGCCGGTCCCGCATGTCGTTGCCGCGCAGTTTGAGCAGGTCGGTGCCCTCGAACAGCACCTCACCGCTGACCGAGTTCCCGCGCTTGGGCAGCAGCCCCATGATCGCGAGGCTGGTCACGCTCTTGCCGCAGCCGGACTCACCGACCAGGCCGACCGTCTGCCCCGGCTCCACCGAGAAGCTGACCTTGTCCACCGCGGTGAACGGCCGCTCACCCCGGCGGTTGAAGACCACGCCCAGATCCCGTACGTCGAGCAGGCTCATGCCGGTTCCCCCTCTTGCCCGTGGTGCCCGGGCGAACCGACCCGGTGTGCGTAGGTGAGCATCCCGGTCACCGCCGGTTCTTCGGGTCGATCGCCTCGCGCATGGCCTCGCCCAGCAGGGTGAAGCCGAGCGCGACGATGATGATCGCGAGAGCGGGGAAGTACGCCAGTTCCGGGCGGATCTCGAAGTAGCGCTGGCCGTCGACGCCGAGCATCAGGCCCCACTCGGCCCGGTTGATGTCCGGGTCGCCGAGGCCGAGGAACGACAGTGCGGCGGCCTCCAGGATCGCGACCGCGAAGGTGAGCGTCGCCTGGGCGATGACCGGGGTCAGCGAGTTCGGCAGCATGTGCCGGAGCACGATCGCGCGTTCCTTCACCCCGAGTGCGCGGGCGGCGAGCACGTGGTCGCTCTCCCGTTGGGCGAGCATCGCACCGCGCAGCAGCCGGGCGAAGATCGGCACGCTGACGATCGAGACCGCGAAGATCACCGTCCACTGGCTGGACCGGCTGGCCAGGGCGACCAGGGTGATCGCCAGGAGCAGGCCGGGCAGGGCCAGCATGACGTCGGTCAGGCGCATCAGGACAACGTCGACCCAGCCGCCGAACGCACCGGCGATCGCACCGATCACCACACCGAGGGCGAGCCCGATCAGGGTGGCGAGCACACCGACCAGGAGCGTCTGCCGGGCGCCGTAGACGAGCCGGGAGGCGAAGTCGCGGCCGAGCGGGTCCGACCCCAGCAGGAACCCGTCCTGCGATCCCGGAATCGTGTCCGCGGTCAGGCCGTCGAGCAACTGGTCGAAGCGCTGGTTCGGATCGTGCGGGGCGATCAGCGGGGCGAAGATCGCCACCAGGACGAACAGGCCGACGATTACCGCCCCGGTCACCGCGACCGGGTTGCGGGACAGCCGCCGTACGATGTCGCGGAACATGCTGACGCCGCCGGGCTCGGCGCTCGCCCGCGCCAACTCGTCCAGCCGGGCCTTTTTCCGCTCGGCGAGCGCGGTGACCCCGCGCCCGCTCATTCCGCTGGTGCCGGTGTCCGGCTTGCTCGGCTCACTCACGTTCCCGCCTTGCTCGCTCATCGCACACGCACCCTGGGGTCGATGACCGCGTAGGAGAGGTCGACCAGGAGGTTGACCACGATGAAGACCAGGGCGGCGACCAGGATCAGCGCCTGTAACACCGGATAGTCCCGACTGCCGGTGATGGAGTCGGTGATCAACGTACCGAGGCCGCCCCAGTTGTAGACCTTCTCGGTCAGTACGGCACCGGCCAGCAGCGCGCCGGTCTGCAGACCGATCGTGGTCACCACCGGCAGCAGGGCGTTACGCAGGACGTGCCGCCCCCGGATGGTCCGGTGCCGCAAACCCTTGGCCTCGGCCGTACGGATGAAGTCCTCGTTCAGCACGTCCAGCACGCTGGCCCGGGTGATCCGTACGATCACCGCCAGCGGGATGGTGGCCAGGGTGACCGCCGGCAGGATCAGGTGCCAGAGCGCGTCGGCGCTGGCGTCGAACTCCCTGGTGAGCAACCCGTCGAGTACGAAGAAGCCGGTGACGTTGGTGTTGTCCAGTCCGGTGCTGATCCGCCCCGAGGGCGGGAACCAGTGGATGTTCTGGGTGAAGACGTCCTTGAGCAGGTAGCCCAGGAAGAAGATCGGGATCGAGATGCCGAGCAGCGTCCCGCCGACGGTGAGGTTGTCCAGGGTCCGACCCCGGTGCCGGGCCGCCAGGTAACCGAGCGGGATGCCGAGCCCGACCGCGATGATCATCGCGGCGAGGGCCAGCTCGACCGTTGCCGGAAAGGACCGCCCGAGCACGTCGACGACGGAGTCGCCGGTGCGGATCGAGTTGCCGAAGTCGCCGGTGAGCATCCGCTGCATGAACTTGCCGTACTGGACCAGGATCGGCTGGTCGTAACCGAGCGCCTTGGTCAGGAGTTCCCGCCGCTCGGGGGTGGCCCGCTCGCCGAGCAGTGCGTCGACAGGGCCACCGGGCAGGTTCCGGAGCCAGATGAAGATCAGCGCGGTCAGCGCGATCAGGGTCACCACCAGCTGTAGCAGGCGGCGAACTATGACTCGCAACATCTCTCACACACCATGTTCTCGATACCCGCAGGAGCGGCCCGGGCCGGACGATTCGCCCGGCCCGGGCCGCAGCTGTACGCGGGGTGACCGCTGGGTCAGCTGGCCGAAACAGTCACCGTGTTGAACTCCTCGGCCGTCAGCGGGCTGGCAACCAGACCCTTGACGTCCTTGGTGACGACGATCGCCGGCGGGGCGTGCCAGACCGGGATGGCCGGCAGCCACTTGCTGGCGATGTCCCGGTTGACCTGCTCCCACGCGGCCTTCTTGCCGGCCTCGTCGACGGTCGCGTCGGCGGCGGTGATGGCGGCGAACATGTCGGTCATCTTCTCGTCACCGAACTCCGGCTTGGCCCGCCCGAAGAACGTGCCGACGAAGTTGCCCGGGTCGTTGTAGTCGCCGGTCCAACCGAGGATGTGCAGGTCGTGCTTGCCGAACTGCTGCACGTCGTCCTTGAAGCCACCGTTCCACGGGCGAGGCACACCGTTGACCTTGATGCCGACGCCCTGGAGGTCGTTGGCGAGAACGGTGAAGATCTCCTGCGGGTTCGGCATGTACGGCCGGGAGACGTCCGGCGGGTAGTAGAAGTTGAGCGTCATACCCTCGGCGCCAGCCTCCTTGAGGAGCTGCTTCGCCTTGTCCGGGTTGAACTCGTACTTCTGGGCGTCCGGCGCGTAACCGAGCACGGTGTCCGGCAGGAACTGGCTGGCCACACTGGAGCCACCCGGCGCCTTGGTCTGGACCAGCTGCTCACGGTTGAGCGCGTAGGCGATCGCCTGACGCACCCGCAGGTCCGCGAGCTTCGGGTTGTTCTTCTGGTTGATGCCCAGGTAGAGGATGTTGAAGGCCGGGCGGTTGAGAACCTGGAAGCCCTCGGTCTCCAGCGCCTTGCGGTCGGCCGGCGCCGGGAAGTCGATGCCCTGGACGGTGCCCGCGCGCAGCTCCTGCTTACGGGTGGTCTCGTCCTTGATGACCTTGATGATCACCTTGTCGACCTTGGCCTTGTCACCCCAGTAGTCCGCGTAGCGGTTCAGGGTGATCTCGTTCTTCGCCTTGTCCCAGCCACCGAAGGTGAACGGGCCGGTGCCGACCGGGTTGGTGTTGGCGAAGGCGCTGTACTCGAACGAGTCACCGCTCTGCGTCACCTTGTCGGCGTCGTACTTCTTCAACGCCTCCGGGCTGGCGATGGAGAGCGAGGTGAGCGCGAACGCACCGGGGAAGGCCCCCTTGTACGTGTTCAGCGAGACGACCGCGGTGCCGTCGTCCTTCGCCTCGCACTTGTCGTAGATCGACTTGCCGGCCGTCTCGGCCTCGTTGGTCGCGAAACCACCGAAGACGTCCTGGTAGTAGAGCATCTGGCTCTGGGCCGCAGCGCCCTTCATGTTGTACCAGCGGTCGAAGTTGTAGCAGACCGCGGCAGCGTTGAAGGGGGTGCCGTCGTGGAACTTGACGTCCTTGCGCAGCTTGAACGTCCAGACCTTGCCGGACGCGTCGTGCTCCCAGCTCTCGGCCAGGCCACCGACCACGTCGGCGGTACCCGGCTTGTGGGTCACCAGCGTCTCGAACATCTGGCGGACCGGCCGGAACGACTCACCGTCATCGTTGAAGATCGGGTCGAAGTTCTTGGGGTCACCGGCACCGGCGAAGATGAAGGTACCGCCCGATGCGGTGCCCTCTCCGCCCTCTTCCCGGTCACTTGCCGCACATCCCGCCGCGCCGGCGGCCATCACGGCAACGGCCGCGACGGCGATCGCCGACCTGAGCCCTCTCGCCTGCATCTCTCACCTCTGTCATGCGCATGACCAACGCCGGGGTTTTGGCACGGTCCGTGTGCGGCAGGCTAATGGCCGTGAGACCTCGAACGGAACGCCTGCTTTGGAATCTCTACCAAGCCGACACCTAGAAGAGGATCTATAACGGCAGACGGCGCACTTCAACCGCCCCTGTCACATCACTGGCCAGACCGGACGTTGGCCCGTGGCCGGCGGAACCGGGCCGAAACCCGGCCACCGGGGCGGGATCGGCGCTGAGCGGGTGATCAGCACCCGCCGCGGGTGGGCCGTCGCGACGGCGGGAACCGGCTCGGTCGAACCGGACCGCGCGACCGGTACGACACCGCCGACCGGCGAGCGGGTCGGCCGGTCGGCGGGCTTTCGGATCCGTGGGTCCGCGAGGGTGGTCGGACCGTACGGCGGGGTTGTCAGACCGTACGGCGGCCGGCGAAGGCGCGGCCCAGGGTGATCTCGTCGGCGTACTCCAGGTCGCCACCGACCGGTAGGCCACTCGCCAGCCGGGTCACCGAGATGCCCATCGGCTTCACCAGCAGGGCCAGGTACGTCGCGGTCGCCTCGCCCTCGGTGTTCGGATCGGTCGCCAGGATCAGTTCCTTCGTCTCACCGTCGGCGAGACGGGCCATCAGCTCGCGGATCCGGAGGTTGTCCGGACCGATCCCCTCCAGCGGATTGATCGCCCCACCGAGCACGTGGTAGCGGCCCCGGAACTCACCGGTCCGCTCGATCGCGACCACGTCCTTGGGCTCCTCGACCACGCAGAGCACCTCGGCACCGCGTCGCGGGTCGCGGCAGATCCGGCACTGTTCGGACTCCGCCACGTTGAAGCAGCTCGTGCAGAAACGCACCAGCTCCTTGACCTTCCGCAGGGCCGTGGCCAACCGGGTGACGTCGGCCGGGTCGGCCGACAGCACGTGGAACGCGATCCGCTGGGCGCTCTTCGGGCCCACGCCCGGCAGCCGCCCCAACTCGTCGATCAGATCCTGGATCGCACCCTCGTACATCTGGGGTGACTCAGAAACCGGGCAGGCCGAGGCCGCCCATGCCGCCGGTGACCGGGCCCATCTTCTCCTCGGTCAGCTTCCGGACCGCCTCGCTGGCGTTGTGTACGGCCGCCAGCACCAGGTCCTCGAGCGTCTCGACGTCCTCCGGGTCGACCGCCTTCGGGTCGATCTTGATGGCGGTGATCTCGCCGGCGCCGGTGATCGTGACGGTGACCAGGCCGCCGCCGGCGGTGCCGGTCAGCTCCGCCTCGGCCAGCTCCGCCTGCGCCACCGCGAGCTGCTGCTGCATCTTCTGCGCCTGCTTCAACATCTGCTGCATATTGGGCTGTCCACCCGGACGCACGGCGACTCCTCGGTCAAGCGAATAGCGGTCGTCCCCAGCCTAGTGCGGCCGGTCGCGGGCGGTTGGACCCGCCCGCGACCGGCCGGGGTGTTTCAGCCCTTCACGACCACCGTGCTCAGGATCTTGTCGGCGAGGGTCTGCCGCTTCTCGTCCCAGATCGGGAAGAGGTAGCCGATGTAGCAGGGCAGGCCGTCGACGATGTGCACGATGTCGCGCAGAAACGCCTTACCCACGCCGATCGGCTGCCCGGTGGCCTCGGCCACCAGCGAGATGCCCAGGGCCTTCTTGCCCCAGCTCCGGCCGGTCTTGCCGGTCAGATACCAGCGGTTGTAGACGGCCACCGCGAGCCCGATCAGGATGATGACGACGGAGATCGCGCTGGGATTCCCGTTGTCGTCCGCGAAGGGGAGGGAGAGCAGCAAGATCGCCCATAGGGCCACCATGTCGATGAGATACGCGCCGACGCGCGTGCCCCAGTTGGCGTACATCAAGGGGGTGCTCCTTAGGAAAGGGGGGTTGCTCAGCCGAGGCCGAGCCGAATCAGTTGGAAAACCCAGCTCGCCAGGGCGAGCAGGACCATCCCCCGACCCATCCACCGTCGGGCCCGAGCCGACCAGGCAACCGGTGCCGGAAGCACACCAATTGCCCGGAGCCCGAGCACCGGACCCACGGCCACCGCGAGTGCGGCAAGACCGAAGATCACCGGATTGGCGCGGAACGCGCCGACAACATCGCCGTGAACCAGTGCGACCGCGGCCGTGGTGAGGCCGCAGCCGGGACAGGGCACACCGGTCAGCCAGCGCAGCGGACACGGCGTACCCAACCCGGTGCTGCCGGTCAGCCACGGCCAGACCGCCGCCACCGGGGCTACCGACAGGCCGAAAAGGCCGAGTCGCTCCGGTACCGAGAGTTCTCGCCGCACTGGTCCTGACCATTTCGAGAGAGGGGGCGGCTGATCTTAAGAGATCCGTGCCGACTCCGCTGACCCGTTTTTGGTCAGTCGATGATGGACGGTCGTCGCATTGACCGCAGTCGCCTTACCGGCAACCGATCCACCGACTTCCGAACCGTGCGCCTACTTGGTGTTGTCGATGTCGCCGATCCGTTCGGCACCGAGCTGCTGACGCAGCAACTCCATCGCCTGCTGCTCGCTGGTCTGCCGAGCGGTCCGCTCGTCCACCACCTCGTCGAGCGGCTCGTCACCCGGATCGAAACCCTCGTAACCACCACCGGCCGCGCGGGGCGGGCCGTCGTAGTCCGGGTCGTAGGGCGGATCGCCGGCCCAGTCCCGGTCCGCCGTACGCACGGCCGCCTGGGGCTTGGGGCCACGGCCCGCCGCCGCCGCGCGCGCGGCCGCGAGACCGGCGCTCGGCTGCGCGTTCCCGACCGGACCACCGGGTACGGCACCGTTCGTCGGCGCTGGCGGCGCCGCCGGAGCACTGTCCACCCGAGCCCCCGGTACGGATTCCGCCCGGCCTCCGCTCGCAGGGGCCGCAACCGGGTTGGCGCCACCGGGACGGGCCGGCTCCGGCCAGTCGCTCCCACCGGCGGCCGGCGCCGGTACGGCTGCCGCCCCACCCGGACGAGCGGCCTCCGGCCAGTCGGTGTCACCCGCGCCGTTCACCGGAGCGGCCGTAGCCGTCCGTCCCGAACCACCACCGGAGCGCCCGGCCGACGCGCTCTCCCCGCCCGGCGCGCTGCCACTGGCGGCGCCGGACGTCGTGTCCCACGGGGGCGGGTCGCCGGGTGCCGTGCCCCGAGGCGCCGCACCCGCCGCCGCCTCCCGAGGTGCTGCCGCCTCCCGAGCCGGTACGTCGTGCGGCGCAGTGTCCCGAGCCGGAGCCGGAGCCGGAGCCGGAGCCGCCGGAGTCGCCGAAGCGGCTGGAGTCGCCTGAGCGGTCGAAGCCGCTGGGGCCGCTGGAGCAGGCGGAGCGGTCGAGGCCGCCGGAGCCGGGCGGGATGCGGCGGAGGCGCCCGCCGAGCGGTGGTCGCCGGCCACCTCGCACCGGATCTGCCAGCGCTCCCCGAACTCCTGGTAGATCGCCTCGGTGACCACCTCGACGTTGCTGGTCAGCATCTGGGCGAGCACCGGCGACTTGACCGTCAGCACCAGGGTGTTGCCGTCGAGGTCCCGGACCACCGCGTCGCGTACCAGGGCGGCGATGCGCTTGTGGGTCCGGTTGATCATGCCGACGACGTCGCCCCACTGGCGGCGGACGGCTGCGGCGTCCAGCACACCGGGGGCGGCCGAGCCTGGAGCCACCGGGTCGGGGGTGGCCGGATCGGGCATCACCGCCGACGGCTGCACCGACCGCCGGGCCGACGCCGAGGCGGGCTCGTTCGAACCGGTCGAACCCGTCGATCCGTACGCCGACGGGGGCGGCTCGGTCGGGGCGGCTTCGGGTGCCCGGCCCACCGGGGCGGCAACCGGTGCGGACGGTATGGCAGGCGCCGGTCGTACCGGGGCGGGATCGTGGACCGGTGCGGGACCGGCGGCGGCCGACGGACCGGGATCGCCGACGTGCGTCAGCCGGCGTTCCATCCGCTCCAACCGCTGCAACAGCCCGCCGGTCGAATCCTCGGCCCCGGGCAGCAGCATCCGGGCGCAGACCAGCTCCAGCAGCAGCCGGGGGGCGGTGGTGCCGCGCATCTCGACCAGGCCGTTGTGCACGATGTCGGCGCACCGGGACAGGGTCGCCGGGCCGAGCTTCTGCGCCTGGGCGGTCATCCGCTCGATCTGGTCGGACGGGCCGTCGATCAGGCCCTTCGCCGCCGCGTCCGGCACCTGTTGCAGGACGATCAGGTCACGGAGCCGTTCCAGCAGGTCGGTGGCGAACCGGCGGGGGTCGTGACCCGCCTCGGCCACCCGGTCGACGGTCCCGTACGCGGCGGCACCGTCACCGGCGGCCAGCGCGTCGCACATCTCGTCGATCAACGCGGCGTCGGTCACCCCGAGCAGGGCGACCGCGCGGGCGTAGCTGACCCCCTCCGGACCGGCCCCGGCGATGAGCTGGTCCAGTACGGAGAGCGAGTCCCGGGCGCTGCCACCACCGGCGCGGACGACCAGCGGGAAAACCGCCGGCTCGACCTTGACGCCCTCGGCCTCGGTCAACTGCTCCAGGTACGGCCGCAGCA
The DNA here is from genome assembly GCF_035917455.1 of Micromonospora sp. NBC_01796. NCBI lineage: Bacteria > Bacillati > Actinomycetota > Actinomycetes > Micromonosporales > Micromonosporaceae > Micromonospora > Micromonospora sp. NBC_01796. Next base: position 2,718,417 of record NZ_CP109078.1, read on the forward strand.
CACCCGGCGGGATCAGCCGGAACGGATAGTGGTGCGTACGCGACTTGATCGTGCCGAGGACCTTCTCCGGCTCGGTGGTCGCGAAGATGAACTTGACGAACTCCGGCGGCTCCTCGACCAGCTTGAGCAGGGCGTTGAAGCCGGCCGACGAGACCATGTGCGCCTCGTCGATGACGTAGATCTTGAATCGGCTGTTGGCCGGCGCGAAGAAGGCCCGCTCCCGCAGGTCACGCGCGTCGTCGACACCACCGTGGCTGGCCGCGTCGATCTCGATCACGTCGAGCGACCCGGCACCGTCCCCGGCCAGGGACCGGCACGAGTCACAGACGCCACAGGGCTCCGGGGTCGGCCCCTGCTCGCAGTTGAGCGAGCGGGCCAGGATCCGGGCGCTGGAGGTCTTGCCGCAGCCACGTGGCCCGGAGAAGAGGTACGCGTGGTTCAGCCGGCCCGTACGCAGTGCCTGCGACAGCGGCTCGGTGACGTGCTCCTGCCCGATCACCTCGGCGAAGGTGCGCGGCCGGTACTTGCGGTAGAGCGCGAGTGCCACTCGTCCCGCCTCCTCTCGACCGAGCCATTCTCCGCTCCGCCGCCCCGTACGGCCACCTCGCCCCGCCCTCGACGGACAGGTTGGGCGATTGTTGGCGCTCCGGAGTGCTGGCCGGGGCCCGCTGGCGGCTCGGACCTGCGCGGTCGTGGACACGCTGGGTGGGCCGGAAAACCGGCACCAGGACGCAAAGGCCCCCCGTGCACCCGCCAGAGCCCGCTTATCCTTGCTGCCTTCCGGCCCTGGGGAGGTTCACAGGGTGACGCCACACGGGGGGTATCGCTGACTGTACCCGACCGGGCGTCGATCTTCAGGGGAGGTGCCGGGTGGGAGATTCCGCCGGAACCTGTACTCTGTCCGGCGGAGGATTCGCCTAGAGGCCTAGGGCGCACGCTTGGAAAGCGTGTTGGGTTTACACCCTCACGAGTTCGAATCTCGTATCCTCCGCCAGCACCACGAGCAGAACGATCGGACCGGCCCCTCAGGGACCGGTCCGATGTCGTTCCGGGCCTTCTCGTCTCGCTCAAGGCAGATCGAGAGCGCGTCGACCATGCGATTCAAGATTCCGTCCAAGGTCTCGGCAAGCCGGCACCGCCAAGCTCTGGGCAATCGGCACCCACCCCAGGGGCCGGAGCAGGCGAAGCAGAGGAGTGCAACGGACATGCGACGAAACCTTGCGATGCGGGTACTGCTGCCGCTGGCGGCCGTACTGACCGCGATCCTGGCCAGCGCGAACCCCGCGGCTGCCGCGGGCAACGACGACTACACGGTCTACACCGGCGACTCCCGGCTCGGCGGCGCGGTCGACTTCGTCGACTACGGCCCCGGCGCGCCCGGCGGCGGTAACAACGACGACTACCTCGTGATCCGCGACCTCCGGGGGGACGGTCACGGCGTACAGGTCTGGGCCTGGCTGCACGGGAAGTACCTCGGCACGAGGTACAACGGTGGCGGCGCGGGCAGCCAGTTGATCTACGACCCGTACTCGATCTTCCCGAACAACGTCGCGGCGAACGAGGTCATCGGGCTCAAGATCTGCCTGGTCGACGGAGAGAACAACCTGATCCAGTCGAGCTGCTCGAACCTGGAGTGGCCCAGCATCGACGGCTGACCGTGCCGTACCGGTGAGTGGAACGCGAGGGTCGGCCTGCACGGGCCGGCCCTCGCGTCGTCGCGTGGCTGTCACGCCAGGGCAGGGGCGGCACTCGGTGTCAGGCCGCGCAGGCGTACGGCGTCCTGGCTGGGAGGCGCGCCGAACTGGCGGCGGTACTCACGGCTGAACTGGGACAGGCTGTCGTAGCCGACCCGGAGCCCGACACCGGAGACGTCGTTGGGGTGCGTCGCGAGGAGCAACCGGGCCTCCTGGAGCCGGATCTGCTTCTGGAACTGGATCGGGCTCATCGCGGTCACCGCCTGGAAGTTCCGGTAGAAGGCGGAGACGCTCATGCCCGAGCGCTGCGCCACGTCCTCCACCCGGAAAGCCTGCGCGTAGTGCTCGCGGATCCACCGGACCGCACGGGCGACGTGGGTCAGGCTGCTGTCGGCGAGGCCGAGCTGACGTACGGCGGCACCCTGTTCCCCGGCGATGAGCCGCCAGAGGATCTCCCGTTTGATCATCGGTGCGAGCACCGCGATGTCGCGTGGCTGGTCGAGCAGGCGTACCAGCCTGATCGCCGCGTCGAGCAGCTCGCTGGGCGCGTCGCTGACGGCCATGCCGGACGGCGCGCCGCTGCCGGCCGGTGGAAGGTCCCCGGGGGCAGCCTGGAGCAGCAGCTCGGCGATGGTTGCCGGGTGCAGGGTCAGCCCGAGGCCGATTGCCGGCTGCTCGGGGGTGGCCTCGGTGAAGTGGCCGGTGATCGGCAGGTCGACCGAGGCGATGAGGTACTGCCCGGCGCGGTACTCGTACACGCGGTCGCCCAGCGCGATCCGCTTCGCGCCCTGGGTGATGAGGGCCATCACCGAGCCGGACATGGCCGGCGACGGCGGGTGCGGCCGCTCGACCTTCGAGATGAGCACGCCCTCGATGGCGGTGCTCATGTCGGGGCGGGCGTGGCGGGCCAGGAGGTCACGCAGCTCGTCGAGGTGGTCCATGACCCGATTGAAGCACTATCCGATCCTCTCTGCAACAGTAGGATTAGGCAAGACGTCGGGAGTATCGCTCTAACGTTTCCCCTGGTGGCGCTGATTTGATTGGTGGGTCGACATCACCGGAGCACAACGGCTCCACGACCTGGAGGGACAACCCCCATGAGCGTCAACCACGGTTTCCACGCCACCATGACCGCCAAGCCCGGCAAGGGTGACGAACTGGTCGAGTTCCTGCTCAACGCGCCGTCCCTGCCGAACGAGGACTGCGTCGTCTTCCTGATCAGCCGCTCGGCCAGCAACCCCGACATCGTCTCGGTGACGGAGGGCTGGACCAGCCAGGAGGCCCACAGCCGGTTCTTCGCCACCGACCAGGCGAAGGAACTGGTCGCGAAGCTCCAGCCGCTGCTCGACGGCGAGTCCCGGTACTCCGACGAGGTCCCGGTCGGCGGCAAGGCCGCCTTCTGATCTCCCAGCATTCCTCTCCCCCGAACACCCGACACCCCCAAAGGACAAGGCCATGACCCTCGTACGCCCCGACTTCGACCCCGAACTGCGCGCCCTGCTCGCCGAGATGCAGCCCATGCCCCCGCTCAGCCCCGAGCTGTTGGCGCAGCTCCGCCAGTTCCCGCCGACGCCGGTCGACACCCTGCTCGACGGCCGGGCGGCCACCCACCGCGAGATCACCATCCCCGTCCAGGACGGCGCACAGATCCCGCTGTCGATCTTCAGCCCGTCCGGAGCCGATCGCCCCACGGCCGCACCCTGCGTCTACTGGGTCCACGGCGGCGGCATGATCATGGGTGACCGGTTCTCGCAGGTCGACATCCCACTGGAGTGGCTCGACCGGTTCGGCGCCGTCGTGGTCTCCGTCGACTACCGGCTGGCACCCGACGTCACCGGCACGACCCTGGTCGACGACGCCTACGCCGGTCTGCTCTGGGTCGCCGAGCACGCCGACGAACTGGGCATCGATCCTGCCCGCATCGTCGTCGCCGGCACCAGCGCCGGTGGTGGTCTCGCCGCCGGAGTCACCCTGATGGCGCGTGACCGGGCCACCCCGGCGATCGCCGCCCAGATGCTGATCTACCCCATGCTCGACCACCGCAACGACACCACCTCGAGCCAGCAGTACGAGGCCAAGCCCGGTGTCTGGACCCGCGAGATGAACGAGTACGGATGGCGCTCCGTCCTCGGCGACCTGGCCGACGAGGACGTGCCCGCCTACGTCTCCCCCGCCCTGGCCGACGACCTCTCGGGTCTGCCGACCACCTACATCGACGCCGGCACGGCCGAGGTCTTCCGCGACGAGGACGTCGACTACGCCACCCGGATCTGGGCGGCCGGTGGCCAGGCCGAACTGCACATCTGGGCTGGCGGCTTCCACGGCTTCGACGCCCTCTACCCGCAGGTCCCCGTCTCGGCCGCCGCACGCCGTACCCGCACCGACTGGCTCACCCGAGTCCTGAACCCTGTTCCTGCCGAATAGGCGTCGACCCTGTCTCCAGTCCTGCGAGACCAGGCGCTCCAGACGGTTCGAGGGCCCCGATCCGGTGTTTCCGGATCGAGGGCCCTCGTCGTACGCGGTGATGCTGTTGCCGTACGCGGATCGTGGGCTTCTGCTCAACCGGCCGGGTGGCCGACGGGTTCGCGGATCTGGTCGGGCGCGGGGGTTGCGGGGTTGGTGCTGCGGTCGCGCATGAGGACTAGGGCCAGTACGGCGGCGGCCAGCACCCCGGCCCCGCCCGCCACGAAGCTGGCCGACATGGCGGTGGTGAACGCCTCCCGGGCGGTCTCGGCGAGGCCGGTGTTTCCGGTGCCGGTGGCGAGGTTGAGGGCGTCCGAGATCGAGTGGCGGCTCGCCTCCGGTGCCGAGTCCGGCATGGAACCGGTGAAGGTCCTGGACAGGACCGCACCGAGGATGGCGACGCCGAGCGCGGCACCCGCCTGCTGGACGGTGTCGTTGAGCGCCGACCCGACCCCGGCGTGCTCGGTGGGCACGGCCCCCATCAGCGCGGCGGTGGCGGCAGGCAGGGCCAGGCCGCCGCCGATCCCGATCAGGACCATGGCCGCGACCAGCATGCCGAAGCCGTTCTCCGCGGAGAGGGTGGCCAGCGCACCGAACCCGGCCGCGATCACCACGAGGCCGGCGGCGGTCATCCACCGGTTGCCGATCTTCTGGCCCAGGGTGGCGCCGACGGTGTTGGAGGCGAGGGTGGCGACCGCCATCGGGGCGAAGGCGAGGCCGGTCTGGGTGGGCGAGTAGCCGAGTACGAACTGGAGGTACTGGGTCAGGACCAGCATCAGCCCGCCGTTGGCGAAGGTCAGCAGGACGAGGGAGAAGCTGGCGCCACTGAAGATCCGGTTGCGGAACAGGCTCAGCGGAACCATCGGGTCGGGCGTACGCAGCTCCCAGACGACGAACCACACCAGGCTGACCACGGTCACCGCGAGCGAGATCAGGGTGCTCGGGTGGGCGAGGCCGTCCTTGGCCGACTCGATGATGGTCCAGACCAGCGCGGTCATGCCGACCAGGGAGAGGATCATGCCGAGCGGGTCGGCCTTGCGCCACGGTCCCTTGGACTCCGGCATCAGGACGATCGCCGCGATGATGGCGACGAGGGCGATCGGCACGTTCATCAGGAAGACCGCGCCCCACCAGAAGTGGGCGATCAGCACACCGCCGAGGACCGGGCCACCGACCAGGCCGACCATTGCCACCGCGCTCCAGGCGGCGATCGCCCTGGGCCGCTCCTCGTCGTCGAAGACGGTGATGAGGATCGACAGCGTGCTCGGCATGATCAGGGCGCCGCCGATGCCCATCAGGACGCGGCCGGCGATGAGCTGCTCGGGGTTCTGGGCGAAGGTGGCCACGAGTGACGCCGCCCCGAAGATCACCAATCCGATGATCATGACTCGGCGTCTGCCGAACCGGTCCGACAGGCTTCCCGAGGTGAGCAGCAGGCCGGCGAAGACCAGGATGTACGAGTCGATGATCCACTGGATGTCCTGGGCGCTGGCCCCCAGGTCCGCGGCGATCGGCGGGACCGACACGGTGAGCACCATGTTGTCGATGATCAGCACCAGGGTGCTGAGGCAGAGCACGATCAGGATGAGCCAGCGGCCCGGTTGACGGTCCATCATCAAACCCCTTCGGCGGTACGTCGCACGGCGTGCGTTGCTCCGCACACTGTTCGGTCGCCGCACACTGTACGGAGATGCGAACGGTGTGCGCAACCCCGTACAGTGTTCGTATCGGTCGGCTATCCTGAGCCGCGACTGACGCAGAGGAGACCGCATGCCAGCCGAAAAGCAGCCGTTCCCATCGGTGTGGACCCGCCCGCAGCGACAGCGGCGCGACCAGCCGGCACTGAGCCGGGAACAGATCGTCTCCACGGCTCTGCAACTGCTCGACACCGAGGGAATCGACGCGCTGAGCATGCGGAAGCTCGGCGACCGGCTGAACGCCGGCGCCACCTCCATGTACTCGCACGTCGCGAACAAGGACGAGCTGATCGAACTCGTCGTCGACGAGGTCTACGGCGAGATCGAGGTGCCGAAACCCGGCGACCCGGCGGACTGGCGGGCGGCGACGACCCACAGCGCACAGAGCCTGCGGTCGGCGTTCCTCCGACACCCCTGGATCGTCTCCGTGCTCGGCGGGGTCGGAGTCGCCTACCTGGGGCCGAACATGATGGGGCTCTCCGAGAACATGCTCACCGTGTTCGAGGAGGCGGGCTTCTCCCTGCCCGAGGCCGACCAGGCCGTGAACACCGTGACCGCGTACGTGATCGGGATGGCGACCAGCGAGGCAGCGTGGTTGACCGTGATCGCCCGCAGTGGACAGGACGAGCAGGAGTGGACCGAACGCCTGTGGACGGCGGTCGAACAGGCCGTGCAGCCGTACCCACGCCTGAGCAGGGTGTACGCCGCACAGCGGGGCCAGGAAGCGGACAACGTACGCATCGACAGCTTCGAACACGGGCTCGAGTGCGTACTCGACGGCCTGGAGAGCCGGCTGCGCCGTACCGGCGGGTGAGACGCGAGCTGCCGGACGGTGGCGCTCAGCGACTAGGAGCAGACTGCCCGACATGGTGATCTACGACAGCATCGGCACGACGTACAGCAGCACCAGGCGACCGGACCCGAGGGTCGCCGCCCGGATCAACGCGGCCCTCGGCGACGCCCGTACGGTCATCAACGTCGGCGCCGGGACCGGTTCGTACGAGCCGCCGCAGACCGTGCTCGCGATCGAACCCAGTCCGGTGATGATCGAGCAGCGCCCGGTCGGGGCCGCCCCGGTCCTGCGGGCGTTCGCCGAGAACATCCCGGTCGAGGACAACGCCGCCGACGCGGTGATGGCGCTGCTGACCGTGCACCACTGGACCGACCTCGAAGCCGGGATCGCCGAACTGCGGCGGATCGCCCGGCAACGGATCGTCATCCTGACCTGGGATCAGACGGTCACCCGGGAGTTCTGGCTGCTCAGCGACTACCTGCCCGAGGCGGCGGCGTTCGACGACACCCGAGCCGTGCCGGTCGACCGGCTGGCCGCGCTGCTCGGCGACGCCCGGGTGGAGGTGGTACCCGTACCGCACGACTGTGTCGACGGGTTCGGGGCGGCGTACTGGCGTCGGCCGGAGGCGTACCTCGACCCTGCCGTACGGGCCGGCATGTCGATGCTGGCCCAGACCGGTGAGGAGACGATCCGGCCCGGCCTGGAACGGCTCGCCGCCGACCTGGCCTCGGGACGGTGGCACGACCGCCACGCGGACCTGCTGGACCTGCCCGAGTTCGACGCCGGTTACCGACTGCTCGTCGCCGAGTTGTAGGAACAGGCGGTAGCTATCGACGGATCGGGTGGGTCACGGAAGAATCCGGCCGGTGGGTTGGCAGAGTTTCATTGCGGAGATGACCGGACACCTGGCCTGGCCGACCGCGGTGGTGGTCGTACTCGTGATCTTCCGTCGGCCGCTGCGGGCCAGGGTGAGCCAGCTACGGTCGGTTTCCGCCGGCAGCTTCGGCGCCGAGTTCGGCGAGGCCGACCGCCAGGTCGGAGAGGCGGTGGCGGCCGAGGCCGCCCGGTCGACGGAGGCCCGGGTCGGCGCCCGATCGGGCCGGGCCATCCCGTGGCCCAGCATCGATCCGCTGCCGGAGGCGCTGCCCGAACCGACCGGTTCGCCGATCGCCGGCCCGCCCCGGCCCGGCACACCGGGACATCGCCGCCCGACCGGCAACGGGTCCGCGGCCGGGTCGCCCGGACAGCTCGACCGCGGCTTCCGGGACATCGCGCTGCGGGCCGAGCAGAACCCGGCGTACGCGGTGGACGCCGCCTGGTCCGCGCTGGAGGACGCGATGTCCGGGGCCCTGGACGACGTACGGACCGGCGAGTTCGTGGACCGCGCCGGTGCGGCCGTACGGCGACAGGGGGCGGCACTGGCTCAGAAGCTGCTCGACCACGGGGTGATCTCGCCGGTGACGTACCAGGCGATCACCAGCCTGGGGCGGCTGCGGGACCAGGTCGCCCACGGCAGCATGTCCCCGCAGCCCGGATCGGCGGTCGGATACGTACGCTCCGTCAACGACATCGCACGGGCAGTACGGACCGGCGTCACGACGGTCCAACAGGACCAGCACTGGGGCGTAACCTAATCCGTCGTACACATGTTCTATCCACAGGATGTGGATAGAGGCAGCAACCTTCTGCCGTCCGCTCCGTTGTGCTCCCGGAGGGGATATATGAAAGCCCGCAAAACGGTACTGATCGGCTTCCTGTTGGCGACGCTCATCGCGTCGGCGAGCGGGAGCGCCCCGACCATGCCCGGCAAACCGGCCGTGGGGACATTCGGGCCGGACGTGGTCCACCTGTCCGGGGTACGCAACATCGAGTTCGGCGACACCGAAGGGGAACTGACCGCCCGGGGCGTACTGGAACCCGAACCCGAGGCCACCGAGTGCGCCGCGCAGATCAACGGCCTCGACACGGTCGGACCGGTCTTCGACCACAACCGGCTCGTGCTGATGTGGGTGAGCCCGCCGATGCACACCCCGGAGGGCGTGACCGTCGGCACCTCGCTCAACACCGTGCACGCCCGCTACCCGGCGGCGACGGCGTTGACCGCTCCACAGGGGACGTACCGGTTCGACGGGCTGCTCGCCCGGCAGGGCGACCGCGCCTTCCTGTTCCTGCACGACGGCCGGATAGTACGCAAAACCGTCGCCGGGTACGCCAACTACGCCCAGAAACTCTTCGACGAGGGCTTCGGCACCTGCTGAGGCGTTTGAGCTGGGCGTAAGTCGTGACGGGGCTATAGCTCGCCTCGCGCCTGACGTGCGATCAGTTCCAGTACGGCGATGATCGTGCCGGCACCCGCGATCTCGCCTCGGGCGATCATCTCGCGTGACTTGTCGAGTGGGATCCAATCGACCCGCTCTGCCTCGTTCACGTCCACGGGCGTACCGATGTGGTCGGCCTGCCGAGCCAGGAACAGCAGGTTCTCCGCATCGGCGGTGCCCACCCACGGTTGGAACGACAGCAACGGCTCGACCGACTTCGGCCGCCAGCCGGTTTCCTCCTCGACCTCGCGTACGGCACAGTCCGCCGGGTCCTCGTCGTCATCGACGTAACCGCCCGGCAGCTCCCACACCCACCGGTCGAGGACGAACCTGTGCCGGCGCATCAGCAACAGCCGGCCTTGCTCATCGAGTACGGCGACCATGGCAGCACGTGGCGCACGGATCACGTACTGCTCGAACCGCACCCCGTCCGGCAACTCCACCTCGGCGATACTCAGCCGCGCCCGTCGGGTGTCGTCCACGACCCGCTCGCCATGAATCGTCCACAGGGTCAGCTCCGTCGCCTGCTCACCAGCCACTTCCCCAGTATTGGACGGGTGGCGGTTTAGCGAAACGGAGCCAGAAGCAAAAGCCCTGCGCGTTCATGATTCGGCAGCCAATGAACTTCCGATCTTGGAACGGCGAAACGCCCGGTTCGTCCTTGCGGACTTGCCGGGCGTTCTGCCTGCTTGCTGGCGGTGGCGGCGGGATTTGAACCCGCGGAGGGGTTACCCCCTCACACGCTTTCGAGGTCTGCCGGCCACCGTTCAACGATGATCGGCGCTGTCCGCGACCTCGGGCAATGCATGGCCGGTGAACGCCACCGGCCGTCTTCACACGCCCGCGAATGAGACGACGTTTGAGACGAGGTCGCCGCTCCGAAGCGTCGCGCCGCTGCCCGGATCTGAGATGGGCAATTGGCCATCAATCCACCTGCATCGGCATGTATCCGGATGTCCTGGCGAATGATGTGACGTAAATATCATGCTTAGCTAGATGCGGCAGTCGGGATGCCGACTTAACGCATATTGACCGCCTGAGATCATCCCAACGGCCTCCCCTGTCTCCGCCGGGCAGCAACGACAGCAAGCGGTCGATCGATAGGTGGACGCCTGTGCAAGATATACCGTCATGCGTATGTCGTTGCCTGAACCACGGCTCGCACAACAGATGGTTGCTCCCTACCTCGAACCCGATGCTGAACTTCTAGGCGTCGGGACGTACGGCGACACCTGGAGGTCCGGCGATCGCGCCGTCAAGATCCTTTGCGGTGCACCGACCGATCCACGACGAGTTGCACGCGAAGTGGAAGCTCTTCAGAGGGTTGACAGCCCACATGTCGTGAAGCTGTACAACCTGAAGCAATTGTCGATTAGCGGAACCGACTACCTGGCCCTGGAATTTGAGTTCGTCAGGGGTGGCGACATATCAAATCGAATTGCCGCCGATGACTGGCCAACCGTTTCGGAGACGACAAGCCTGCTAATCAATTTACTTCTAGGACTCCAGGCCCTTCACGAAAGCGGGTCAATCCATCGCGACTTGAAGCCGGCAAATATCGCCTTACGTGACCGGAGTTGGCTCCACCCTGTCATCCTCGACCTCGGCCTGTCAAAGCAAGTCGACGCGAGCACCGTCACGGTATATCCGGGGCTTCTCGGTACACCAGCGTACATGTCCCCGGAACAACTGCGCGGCCAACCAGCACATAAAGCCAGTGACTTATTTGCCGTAGGCGTCATGATTCACCAACTGCTCACTAGACGCCACCCGCTGTACGAGCCGTCGGAATACTACGATCTTTCAGATATGCTCAAACGCCTAGAAGATGGCATCGAGCCCTTGCCTGACGGCTATCCAGAACCCCTGCGCCGGGTTATTGAACGGATCACATCGATCCCCACACATCGTCGGGGTAGCACCAGAAGCAATCTTCGCATTCTTGGCATCGAGTAAGCCGAAGGGATAAGGAATGGCTCACCAGCACGAAGAAGAACGGTCACCCTGGGATAGCGATGACGACGAGTTCTACGTGGATGAGATGGAGGACATGCTAGAGGAACTCCGAGCAGAACGAACAGATGAGAGCGAGTTACATCCACCCGAGGAGGTGATGGCCTTGGCACATGAGCACGCATGGATGGTTTTACGAGGATCGAAGTCTGGAACGGTTGTAAGAAATCAGCCTCCCGGATCGATAACGAGAGCAGGAAATGTCCCACCGATACCAGCTAGGGATGAGGTCTTAGATAGCGGAAATCCGATCTTCCTTTACCATGCAGGCCAACCAGCATTCGCACAAGGCCGGGAACTGCTTACCCGACTCCACGCCACCAATGGCGCGTCTCTTGGCATAGGAGTATCCGTCGGGATCCCACGCCACACGACCAAAAAGATCGCGGACGTTTTTGACTGCCCTGTCGCTGCACTTCGCATCGCAGACCCAGAAGGATTCTGGTTCGACTACAACGTATTGCAACTCGAAAACCCCGATCCGGCGAGCTACACCCACGAATCAACCGGAATTACTGCCGCTCGACGAGCCAATAGACGTAAAACCTTCGCCCCCTACCTGGAACGCGCAGAAACCGAAGGGTTCATTGACGATATTGTAGGTGCACAACGGTCAGCAGGAGCAAATCTCATTCTCACCTCCGGTCGGGCCCTCGATCCTTCTCGCGCACTCCAGAGTATCCAGACGTTGATCAGGGAGGGTGATCACGTACATTCTCTTCTTGCCCCAGACGAACGCATGGCTTTGAATATCACGCTTCCGCTTGAATTCTTGACCAATGCAAGCCACGGCGAACTACTCCTCGCGGAACTGCTAGAGCGGGACCAATTCGACGTTTGGCACGTTCGGGGCCAATGGCGCAGCAACGAAGACGGCGCTATCCTAAAGGATCCCTCCGCACTAAAGTTCTATAAGGACCTGGCAAACCTCGCCGAAGAAGAGGGCCGGGTGCTGCTACTGCCACAGACCGGCCTGACAGGATGGTACTTCCTTGCCCATGGAGCGCGAGGATTTGGGTCCGGGACTTCGATGTCGCAGCAGACATTTCTGCAGCACAGGGCTTTTGCGCGACAGAAAGGAATACCGGATGTCCAAAGGATCTTTGAGAGAGCATTGCTTCATCCGGTTGAACATACAGTCCACCTCAACCTGAGGGATCAGGACAAGTACGTCATATGCGAATGTCGTTGGTGCGAGGCAATCCATGCTTCGGGTGTTTTCAACAAGGCTACCAGCGGCTGGCATACCCTTTACAATCACGGCGTATTGACCGCCTCTATCCGTGGATCCATCTCGACAGGCGGTCGGCGGGCGGCGGTCAGGAGAATTATCAGACGCGCCCAATCATTTCGCGAGAGTCAAGCCCAGAAACTTCTTGGCCGTAACGATCCGAAACATCTCTCTTACTGGTCAGAACTACTCTAAGACAAAGACGACTCGCTACCAAACAGCGAGGACCACTGCCAGGTATGCTCGCCATCAACGTATAGCTGAAACACCCGTTCCGCCAAGATTAGCCGCTGAAGCGGCCAGGATTGCCGACTGGGCGGAAGCTTGTAAATCGCCAAGTCGCCAGATGCGCTGAGACCTGCAACCCCTACATCCATCCCGTCAAACCACTGCAAATTTCGAAGGGCTGGCCTAATCGCGTGATCGTCTAATACCACCCACGCCAAATCTGCACCTACGGCGTGCCTACTCGCTTGCGAAAGCGCACGCTTCCACGCATTCAACTTCGCCTCGATGGTCACCAGGTGCGATATTGTCGACTGAAATCCGTGAGTCGCACCCCAATATCCCTTCGAGAGCCGAAACACGTGTCCACCGTCCCGTAAGCGAGGGAGCACCGTAGAGGATAAGTATCCCGTGGACATACCGGTATGGATTGCAACTTGAGCAGTTGTTGCTACGGGGCGTTCAGCCTTTAAGGAGGCCAAGTAAAACATGGCCGCGACATCAGCAGAATCAACGATAGGCACCAAGGACCGCGCAACCCTAGATTCAACCACAACCTGATCGAAGACTGCCAAGACCAGATCAGGAATGCCTGCACTGGCAGCAACCTGGAAAAATGATTGAGCTTCGCCTGAATGACAGGCCAGTGCCCTCGCATGGCTTGCAACGGACTCATACATTGCGGATTCTGTCACAAATCGGCTAGCCGTAAGGACCATGAATGAATGATATCGGCTTGCGCATCTGATTACAATACACTTCGTTGGCGAGTCGCTCGTTCCGCGACGAAATTCAGCGGGGCAACGAGCGGGACCACATGGCGCCGAATCGGGCATTGTGGGCATGTCAAGTTGTGGAAGAAAACTCACGCACACCACTTGATGGTTTCGGCGTAAACATGCGAGCCTTGCTTGAGACTTGGTACTCACATAAGGAGCGAAGAGTGCTGCGCATGTTAGGCAAAGACCCGGAGAGCCCCAACGGTGATTCACCCACTTTGTATTACGATGAAGACCGGGACACCTACCTGTTCCAAGGCTGGAGGGTTACAGATTCGGAACGACTTGCACAGATGACCATCCCGGACCACGAGACGGTTATCGAATTCCCTAAGCGGATGATGCGCTTCTTCCCGGAGGTGCAGGGTGAATCAGGCGCCCACGCTTGAGGAACTGATGCACTCATGCGGACGGTCCGCGCTGCATCTGGAGATGCGCGATGGCTACATGCGCAACGATCCTATGTACACCGCTTGGCAAGGCGGGCATCGCTACAAGCAGGCTGACCGGGCATCGTGGTGGCATCCATGGCTGGATCTGGTCGCCCAGACCACTCGCCGGGGCGTGTCGGTACGACGCGCGCGAGTCGTGTCCGAGCCGGTTAGCGAATACATCCGATTTGAGTACGACGTGACGTTCCGGAACGTGGCTGTCGGAGAGCAGGTGCGGTGGCTGCCTCGGCGATCTACCACCGACTTAGCTCTGCCAGGCAACGACTTTTGGCTGTTCGATGGTGCGTTGGTCCTGGTGCACCACTTCAGTGGCGAGGGGGACAAGGTTGGCGCTGAGTTGGTCCAAGAGCCGGCCGTGGTGAAGCTGTGTGCGTCGGCGTTCGAGGCGGTGTGGGAGCGGGCTACCCCGCACGACGAGTACCAACCGGTCTGACCGCCGCTACCGTCGCAGACTTGTCCTGTGCCCTCGCCCTCGTCCAGTGCCCAGCAGGCGCTCGAAGCGCTCGGCGTACGCCTGCGTGAGATCCGTATTGATGCCGGCCTGACCGGGCGCGACCTGGGCCGGCTGACTGGCTGGCACTCATCCAAGGTCAGCAAGATCGAGTACGCCAAGCAGACCCCCACCCCGGACGACATCCGCGCGTGGTGCCGGCACTGTGGGACGCTGGACCAGGCGGTTGACCTCATCGCCTCGCTCAGGGCCGCTGAGGGCATGTTCGTGGAGTGGCGCCGCATGGAGAGCACCGGGCTACGGCTCGCACAGGAATCCGTGGTGCCGCTCTGGGAGCGCACCAAACGCTTCCGCATCTACAACCCCCGGCTGATCCCCGGCCCAGTACAGACCCGCGAGTACATCCGGGCACTGATGTTGGGGCTGATGGACCGGCGTGGCATCCCGGACGACCTGGACGCCGCCGTGCAGGTGCGGATGGACAAGCAACGGGTTGTACGCGAGGGAGATCACCGGTTCGCCATCGTCCTTGAGGAAGCCGTACTCCGGTTCCCCATAGGCGGACCAGCAACCATGGTCGGGCAGCTCGGGCACTTGCTCGCCTGCACCGCGCTGCCCTCGGTCTCCCTCGGCATCATCCCGCTCGGTGCCGATAGGTCGACCATGTGGCCGGTCGAGGGCTTCTGGATGTTTGACGAGGAACAGGTGTCGGCCGAGCTGACCTCCGGCCATCTCACCGTCACCCAGCCACGCGAGATTGCGGTATATGCCGATGCTTTCACGAGGCTCGCCAAGCTTGCGGTCTACGGCTCGGCAGCACGCACCCTGATTACGTCGGCGGTCAACGCGCTCGATGATTGAGCGTCGCAAACCCAAGCACACGTGTTGAGGCTCAGCTACCGCCGAATCTAGCGTTTATGGAAGGTGCGACGGTTGCCGCTCTACCTCCCACTCTCAACCGTCTCCCCTTTAGACGGCTGAACGCGTATTCCAGCCGTCTTCTGCCTGTCCAGTCAACGACGGCGAGGGTTTCATGGTGAACTGGGTTCTAGAGGCTGACCCCGGGCCGCTGCGAGACAAGCGAGCCCACGAGGCAATGCAGCAACATGTTCCACATGACTTCTATCCGCACCGCTGTCGATGTGGCGACCCGTACCCATGTCTGACTCGGTTCTATGCGCGGTATCACCTGATCCTTGGTGGCCGCCTCGTCCTGGACCGCCGGCCACCAAGGGGCAGCAGGTGAGGCTGTGGAAGCGGAGCCGGGCGTGGTGGTCGCCCCGGCGGGATGTGGTCTCACCTCCGATCGACTGCACTGGCCCGGCCACCTTGTACGTGGGGCGGTCCGGTAGCTACGCCCAGGGCTTCGCCTCCTCGGCGACCGCGGGCTCAGGCTCTGTGTCATCGGAGGGTAGGAGCAGGAAGCGGAAGGGACGGCAAGATGCCTGAGCCGGAAGAGGAGGCGACGAGCTTCCTCATACAGCTCGATGATCCGTTGATGAACCTGGTTCTGGACTACGGCGAGGCAACGGCAAGGGCTGCCACAGCTTCGGCTCGTGGCAATCGACCCGAGGCGCAGCGCGCAAGCCGTGATGGCTTCCGCCTGTTGACTGAGATGTTCGATTTACGCGACACCGAGCATGCACAGATAAAGCGTGCCCCTGAGGCATAGCCTCAGAGGCACGTCCGTGTCTCCTTCACGCCGTTCGTCGGCGGAGTTTCGCCTCAAGTACAGCTCGTGCCGCTGGCCACTCGTCATCAATGACGCTGTAGTAGATCGAGCTACGCCGGTAGCCGTCACGCAGCATTCGGTGGTTGCGGAACGTACCTTCCTGCGTGGCGCCTAGACCTTCGATGGTCCGTTGTGAGCGGACGTTGCGGGCGTCGGTCTTGAAGGCGACCCGGATGGCGCCGAGCGTTTCGAAGGCGTGCCGCATGAGCAGGTACGCCGCCTCCCGCGCGATCCCTCGCTGCCAGTAGTCGGGTGAGATCCACGCCCAACCGAGTTCGATCCCACGGTGTGCCCGCTGGATGTCGATGTAGCTCATGGTGCCGATCGCCTGGCCGTTGTCGCGATCGATGATGGCGAACGGCAGGCGTACGCCCTGGTCCTGCTCTTGGAGGGCTTCCGCGATGAGTGCGGCTACCTCGGGTTCCGTCTGTGGCGTTGCCTCGTCCAGGTAGGTCCAGATCTCATCGTGGCGAGCCATTTTGGTCAGGTCGGGCAGGTGTGCTTCGGTCAGCGGCACCAGCTCGATTTGATTGCCGGTCAGGCGGACTGGTTCTGGCTGCATCGGTGCTGGTCTCACTCGCCGGACACCTCGTACACGAGCACGTGCTTGTCCCCCGCTAGGAGCTGGTCGAACGCTTCGAGCGGCTGTTGGTCACCGTCGTACGCGACCCGTACCGCGCGAACCACGGATACGCCTGGATCGAGCTTCAGCAGCTCGGCTTCCTCCGGCGTCGGCATGCGAAAGCTCAGCTCGTCGATGTAGTACGCGATCGGCTTCCCGTGTGCGCGCTCAAGCACCGACAGCACACCCTCTTCCACCGGCTCAGAAACCGCGATAGCTGTGTCTTTGACCAGGTCGGCGAGGTAGTAACTGTCGCCGAGCTGGTACGGCTCCTCATCGATCAGCATGATCCGACGCCGTACGAGTAGGTCTGTTCCCTCGGGCACCGCCAGCCACCGGGCCGTTTCCGCCGTGGCCGGCACCTGGCCCACTTCGCGGATGTCCTGTCGGCCGACTCGACCCTGTCGGGCCGCCTCGGAGTTGAACGTAGCCGCGTGGTGCTCGGCTCGACGCGCTGCCCGGTCCTGGTCCATGGCCAGGACCCGGATCGGCCGTGCCTTGCGTACGTAGGTGCCCTGGCCCTGGCCGGAGCCGACGAGTCCCTGTGACTTGAGCGCGGACAGCGCGAGCCGGACCGTCGTCCGGGAGGCGTTGAACCGATCGGCAAGTTCCCGCTCGGCCGGCAAACGTTCGCCTGGCGTGTAGTCGCCACGAGCGATTGCCTCTCGAATCGTGGTTGCCAGGGTCACGTGACGGGGCTCCTCGCCGCGTCCGGCGGTACCGCCTGGGCTCTCGGGCATCTGCGCTCCTGACATGGGGGCAACGGTTCGCACTGGTCAGCAACTCATTCTAGCGCTTGGTACGGACCAAGCCTTGACAGGCTCTCGATCATCATGGGAGGTTCTTGGTACCTACCAAGTGGGCGGCCCAAGTGGGCCACCCAAAGTTGAGGGAGTGTCGGGTGGATACGTCTGTCCATGGGCCAGACCTGGAGCCGAGCCCTGCTGACCTGGCCGTAATCGAGCACGAGTGGCCGCTGATCGAGGCCGAGTTGGCACTACTGGATGCGGAGATCGTGGCCCTGAACTCCGAGGGCGGGCCGTCGCCGCTCGACCGGCGCAGGATCCGGCGGGCCGAACAGCGAGTCATGCGAGTAGCCGCCGTGCTCACGGACTCGCTGAGTGAGCAGCCGCGCGTCTGGAAGGCGGTGGCCTGATGACTGCGACTACGACGAGTGCGTACCCCAAGCCGGTGGAGGAACTGATTCCCGCCGCTCGTGCGCTCGCAGACAAGCTCGGCGAGGTTCCCTCCCGGAACCGGTTGATGCGGGAGCTACGGGTGGGCTCGCCCAAGGCGACCGCGCTGCGGGAAGTGCTGACCATCATTGACGCCTCGCCCGTCGCGCCGGCCGCTCCGGTTCCGGTGGACGTACCGCCGGTCCCACCGGCAGACCCGGTGCCGGTGGACGCTGCGGCCGGGTCCAACTCCAAGCAGGAGCCTGCTGTACCCGTAGAGCTGCCGGAACCATTGGCGCCGGTCGGGGTAGACGGACACCCGGTTTCCAAGGTCACCACGGAAGCTGTTCCGGCAGTCCGGAAGCCGATGCGGTCGTGGGTGTTGCTCCTACTGGCTGCGCCCGCGTTCGTGGCGATCTGGTCCGGGTGGGTTGGGCTCGGTGGGCTCACTGGGTTCGGTGTGGTGCACCCGCTCCCGGGGATCTGGGACAGCCTGAGTCTCAATACCGCGATCACCTTGCCGATCGGGGTGGAGGCGTACGCCGCGTACGCGTTGCGGGCGTGGCTGTCCGGTGACGGCGTACCCCGGAGGGCACGCCGGTTCGCCGCCTGGTCGGCGATCGGGTCGCTTCTGCTGGGCGCGGCCGGACAGGTGGCCTACCACCTGATGGAGTCCGCCGGCATCACCTCAGCCCCGTGGCAAATCACCACCCTCGTGGCCTGCCTGCCCGTGGTCGTGCTCGGGATGGGTGCCGCTTTGGCGCATCTGCTGCATACCGACGAGTCCTGACTTTGCCCGGCGGCGCGGCCTCTGGCCTGGAAACCGCGCCGCGCCGCCGGCCCATCTCCGCTGTCCGAAGACCTCGGAAGGACCCCCATGCTCGCACCCCCAACCGTCCTGCCGGACCGGCCCCGGCCTGTCGCTTTTCTGTCCCTGCCCGTCCTTGTCATCTCGCTCTGAGTAGGAGGTAACTCACCATGACGAGCAACCCTGACGAGCGGTTCGACTGGTCCGCGGCCGAGGCGGAGATGTCCGACGGCGCGGACGTGGTCGACCTGGCCGCCCGGCGTCGCAAGCCCACCGATCCCGCGAAGTCCTTCGCCGTCGACCTGGACGACGAGGCCGACCAGCAGGACACCGACGAGCCGGTACCGGTCGACCCGCCGGACCTGGCCACACCCTCACCATTCGCAGCCAGCGTGGCCGGCAAGGGCTCGACCCGTAGGCCGATCGTTCCTCCGTGGTTGCGGTCGCGCGCCGAGCTGACCAATGCTGGGAGGTGGGCGTTGTCGCACTACTCCCACGTGAGCCTGTACCACCTGACTCGCACCCCGAAGTACGCCGGCCGATTGACCTGGCGGGCGCCGTTCGGCGCGGCCCGGCTGATCGGCGCCACCACGCGTTGGGTGTGCGACGCCGAGGGCGGGCCGGTCCGGATGGCCGCCGTACGGCAGGAGAACGCCGAGCTGTACCTCAAGCTGTCCCGGCAGCGGGATGCTCGGGTGCGCTGGCGAGGAATCGTCCTGTCCATCGCGCTGCTGATCGGCGCACCCACGACAGCGGTGCTGATGGTGCTGGCCGGTTCGTGGCAACGTTGGCTGATGCTCGCCGGTGCGGTAGCCCTGCTCGGCCTGGCCGGTACGCCGAAAGACAAGCCGTTGTTGGACGTGGCCGCGGTGACTCCACGGGCGCGGAAGCTGTCGGCCGACGTGGTGACGAGGGCGTTCCTGGCCGCCGGGCTGTGTAAGCCCGATGATCTGATTACGTTCCCCGCACCGATCATGCGTGACGGTCCGGGCTGGCGGGCGATCGTTGACCTGCCGTTCTGGACCAACGCCGACAAGGCCATCAAGAAGCGCGACCAGTTGGCCGCCGGCCTGGACCTGGACGAGGTACAGGTGTGGCCGGAGCGAGTACGCGGCACCGCCGGTTCCGCCCGCCGGCTGTCCCTGTGGGTCGCCGACGAAGACCCGTACGCCAAGGGCTCCGGGTTGTGGCCGCTGATCGCCAAGGGAACCGTGGACATCTTCTCCCCGATCCCGTTCGGCCAGGACCAGCGTGGCCGCAACATCCCGCTCCTGCTGATGTTCACGTCCCTGCTGGTCGGGGCGATCCCGCGCATGGGCAAGACGTTCGCCGCCCGTCTGCCTGTGCTGGCTGCTGCCCTGGATCCGATCGTGGAGCTGCACGTGTACGACGGCAAGGGCGGTCAGGACTGGCGGGCGTTTGAACGGGTTGCCCACCGAGTCGGGTTCGGCGTACGGGACGAAGTTGTCCTGTCCCTGGTCGAAGACCTGCGGGCGCTGGTGGCGGACATGAACCGCCGTTACGACACCATCGCCACCCTGCCGTCGGACATCTGCCCCGAGTCGAAGGTCACCCGAGGAATCTCGGAGCGGCGTTCGCTCAAGCTCTGGCCGGTCCTCGTCGCGATTGACGAGTTCCAGCGGTACTCCGGTCACCCGGTGCACGGGGAGGAGATCGTGTCCCTGCTGACCGAGCTGTGCAAGGTCGGCCCGTCGGTCGGGATCATGATCCTGCTCGCCACCCAGAAACCGGACGGCAAGGCGGTACCGACCGACCTGCGCGACAACATCGGCACCCGCTTCGCGCTCAAGACCATGACCTGGCAGTCCAGCGAGGCCGTGTTGGGCGCCGGTTCCTACACCGCCGGCTATGACTCGTCCCGGTTCCAGCGCGCTCACAAGGGCGTGGGCATCCTGCTCGGCGCGGACGACTCCGGCTCGGTGGAAGAAGCGGTCACGGTCCGGACCAACCTGGCCGCCGCCAAGGACGTCGAAACCGTCGTCACGAGGGCGAGAGAGCTACGGGAGCGGGCCGGCACCTTGACCGGTCACGCCATCGGCCAGGCACCGGAGACGACCACCACGGCGGGGGACACCCTGCTTGACGACATTCTGACCGTCGTACCGGCCGCCGAGGCCAAGGTGTGGTCAGAGACCGTGGTCGCCCGACTGGCCGAGCTGCGCCCCGACACCTACGGCGCATGGGAACCGGCGCAACTGGCCGCCGCACTCAAGCCGCACCGAATCACCGTCGGCCGACAGGTGTGGGGGACCGACCCAACCACCGGCAAGGGCGCCAACCGCAAGGGCATCCACCGCGACGACATCGCCGCCGCTGTGACCGAACGTAATCGGCATCGGAAGGCCGGATAGCCCCAAGCGGGCCGCTAGGTCTAGCGCCACCACCCGCTAGACCTAGCGGCACCGCTAGCCCTCCATCTCCATCCCTGCCAGGACGCTAGCGATCTAGCGGCCGTGGCTCCGTACGCCCTGAAACTGGCCCTGGAGGCATTCGTGGACCCGTCCGCCGTGATCGCTAGCCTGCTCTGCCTCGTTCCTGCCCTCCTCACCCTCGGTTACGCCGCTCTCTGCGCCGCCTCGCCGTTTGGTCGGTGCCGGCGCTGCTCAGGCACCGGCAAACGCCGTACCCCGCTCACCCGGATCACCCGTGACTGCCATCGCTGCGACGGCATCGGGCGGCGCATCCGGCTCGGTCAGCACCTCGTGAACGAGATCCGCCGCGAGTACCGGAACGGCACCCGATGAACCGCCGCCTTGGTCACACCGACTGGTGCGCTCGTGGCCACCAGTGCGGTATCGGGGAACACCGTTCCGATTCGGTCCTGGTCGACCTGCCCGGCTACGGCCGCGCCGTCCTCACCCGTGTCCAGGCAGACGATGGACGGCAGCACGCCGAGATTCGCGTACGCGTCGCCCTGGCCGTCACCGAACCGACCGCCCGCCGGCAACTCGCCTGCCTGCTCGCCGACCTGCGGCACCTGGTCACCCGGACCGCAGCCCTCGGCCGATCCCGCCGCGCCGCCTGACCACCCGCCACCCCGAGAGGAGTTGTCATCGTGACCCGAGCACCAGCGCACGACCTGGCCGCAGAGCAGGCGGTCATCGGCGCTGTCCTGATCGCCCCGCCCGTCATCGCCGAGCTGGCCGGGCTGCTCACCCCGGCCGACTTCTACCGACCCGCACACACACTGCTGTGGGAAGCACTGTGTGGACTCCACGCGAACGGGTCGCCCACTGACCCGATCGCCCTGGCCGCGTACCTCGCCGAGATTGGCGAACTGGCCAAGGTCGGTGGAGCGCCGTACCTGCACACCCTGATGCAGGCCGTACCCACCGCCGCGAACGCCGGACACTACGCCCGCATCGTCGCCGACCACGCCCGCCGCCGCCAGGTCGTCAACCTCGGCGAACACCTCACCCAGATGGCCAACGGCGGCGCGGATGTCGCCGACCTGGTCGCCACCGGCCGCGCGCTACTCGACCAAGCCGACACCGCCGGGTGGGCACCACCGATCCCGCTCGGCGACCGCCGACACCTGCCAGAGTTCCCCGCGTACGTGCTGCCCGAATGGGTCGCCGACACCATCTACGCCGTCGCCGAGTTCACCCAAACCCCGATCGACCTGCCCGGCTGCATCGCTCTGGCCGCGCTGTCCACCGCCGCCGGAGGCCGCGCCGAGATCGAGGTACGCGGCTCATGGCGGGAACCCGCGAACCTGTTCACCGTCGTCGTACTGCCGCCCGGTTCGCGGAAGTCGGCCGTGTTCGCCGCGATGATCGGGCCGCTGCTGGCCGCCGAGAAGGCGTTGGTGGAACGCACTCGCCCGGCGATCGTGGAAGCCGACCTGGCCGCCAGGGTCGCCGGCAAGGCAGCGGAGAAGGCAGCGAACGCCGCAGCCAACGCCGACGCATCAGGCCGAGACACCCTGCTCGCCGAGGCAACCGCCGCCGCCATGCAGGCCGACGCCATCACCGTGCCCGTGTTGCCGCAGCTCGTCGCCGACGATGTCACCAGCGAGGAGGCCGCTTCCCTGCTCGCCGAGCAGGGCGGGCGCCTGGCCGTGCTCTCGCCGGAAGGCGGCATCTTCGCCACCATCGCCGGCCGCTACTCCGGCACCCCCAACCTGGAAGTTTTTCTCAAGGGCCACGCCGGAGACATGCTGCGGGTCAACCGGCGTAGCCGCGACCCCGAGCACGTCGAACACCCCGCGCTGACGCTCGGCCTGGCCGTGCAACCCGACGTGCTGCGCGACATCGCCGACATGCCCGGATTCCGTGGCAAGGGCCTGCTCGCCCGCATCCTGTTCTCCCTGCCAGAGAACACCGTCGGACGACGGAAGATCGGCGCCGACCCGGTACCCGACGAGCTGGCCGCCAGCTACACCGCCAACCTGACCACGCTGGTCGTGACCCTCGCCGAGTGGACCGACCCAGCCGTACTGCCGCTCACGCCTGAGGCCAACGAACGGGTGTTGGACATCGAACGGGCCGTGGAACCCCGACTCGGCCCCGGCGGCGCGTGGGCACACATCGTGGACTGGGGCAGCAAGTACACCGGAGCCGTCGTACGGCTCGCCGGACTGATCCACCTCGCCGAACACCTCCGCGACGGCTGGGGCAAACCGATCGCCGGAGACACGATCGAACAAGCCGCCCTGCTCGGCGAATACTTCGCCGCCCACGCCCTGGCCGCCTTCGACGACATGGGCGCCGACCGGACCAGCCGACACGCCCGCCACGTCCTGGCCTGGCTCGAACGCACCGCCACCGGAGCCTTCACCAAGCGGGAGCTGTTCCGGGCGGTCCGCAGCAGCCAACTCCCCACGGTCGCCGACCTGGACCCGGTCCTGTCCGTCCTGGAGATGCACGGCTACGTCCGCCAGCTCGACCCGCCAGCCCGTTCCCGTTCGGGTGGGCGCCCGCCGTCGCCCTCGTACCTGGTGCATCCCGACCTTCATCGGCCTGCCGCCACCGTCCACGCCCTGGCCGACGTCGACGCCCGGCGGAGCGCGTGATGGCCGCGCCAAAACTGACAGAACTGACACAACCCGCCGACGACCGAGGTTCCGTCGGTTCTGGCAGTTCTGTCAGCAGCCTCTCCGGCTCGGGGGCGACCCGGCGTGCTCGTCCGCTATCGGTGCCCGATCTGCCCGGCGCCACCCAGCGAGCGCCGCCCTTAGCGGCCCACCCGTTGCCCGCGGCATGACCAGCCGATGGTCACCGGCCGCGCAGAACCCGCGCCACCCGACCCACGACAGCGGCAAGACCTGGGGAGAACGCGTGAACAGCACAGACAGCCGAGTAGTCCTGACGATCGAGGAAGCCGCACACCGACTCGGAATCGGCCGCACCACCATGTACGCCCTCGTCATGAGCGGAGAGGTCCGTTCGGTCACCATCGGCCGCCTGCGGCGCGTGCCCGTCGGGTGCCTGGGCGAGTACGTCACCAACCTCTTGGGCGCCGACCAGCCCCTCAACCCAGCAGCCTGAGGAGACGACAACTTTGGGACGCAAGCCCGACGGCGCATCCAGTATCTACAAGGGTGGCGACGGCTACTGGCACGGACGAGTCACCGTCGGCGTGAAGAACAACGGCCGAGCCGACCGGCGCCACGTCCAGGCCATGACGGAGGCCGAGGTCATCCGGAAGGTACGAGCCCTGGAGCGCGAGCGTGACAGCGGCACCCTACGCAAGACCGGCCAGCGCTGGACGGTGGAGAAGTGGCTGACGCACTGGGTGGAGAACATCGCCGCACCGTCCGTACGGGAGAACACGCTCGCCGGTTACCGGGTCGCGGTTCGGAAGCACCTGATCCCCGGCGTGGGCGGACACCGGATCGATCGCCTAGAGCCGGAGCACCTGGAGACGCTGTACCGCCAGATGATGAAGAACGGAAGCGCTCCGGCCACCGCCCACCAGTCGCACAGAACCGTCCGTACTGCGCTGAACGAGGCTGTTCGACGCGGTCACCTGGTCCGGAATCCGGCAACACTCGCCAAGGCTCCGCGGCTACCGGAGGACGACATCGAGCCGTACTCGGTCAGCGACATCAAACGGCTCCTGGCCACCGCCAGCGAGCGGAGGAACAGCGCCCGATGGGCTATCGCCCTGGCCCTCGGCCTGCGGCAAAGCGAGGCGCTCGGGTTGAAGTGGTCCGATCTCGACTTGGAGGCAGGAGTGCTAACGGTCCGGCGTGGTCGGCAGCGCCCGAGGTGGCAGCACGGGTGCGACGCCGAATGCGGACGGAAATTCGGCGGGCACTGCCCGCGACGCATCCCGCTGCGGGCGGAGACGGCCGATACGAAGTCACGAGCCGGGCGGCGGAGTATCGGTCTGCCTGACGAGTTGGTAGCTCTGCTCAGGCAGCACCGCGAGGAGCAGGACCGGGAGCGGGAGCGGGCTTCGCAATTGTGGCAGGCTGGCGGGTGGCTCTTCACCACGCCAACCGGCAAGCCACTCAACCCGCGTACCGACTATGACGAGTGGAAGCGGCTCCTCAGGCTTGCAGGGCTGCGGGACGGCCGGTTGCACGACGCCCGGCACACCGCCGCCACTGTGCTCCTACTACTCGGTGTACCCGACCGTGCCGTGATGGGCATCATGGGCTGGTCCAACCCCTCCATGGCCAGCCGCTACCAACACATCACCGCGCAGATTCGCCGAGACATCGCAAAGCGGGTTGGAGGGCTCCTGTGGTCGGGCGCTCCCGCGAATCAAGTTGACCGCGGCTGAAAGGTGACATGCGCTTGCTGACCTCCGGCTCAGGCCAGTGCCCTTCCGTCACTACCAGGCCAGCCGCAACGTCGCCCAGCATTTGATCTTGCACTGACAGTCGAGCCGACTGTCGCACGATCCAGAGCCATGTCCCGCTAAAGACCTGGGGTGCGCCCCTCCGAGAAACGTCCCCGGAGGGGCGCGGGAAGCTGGACTACACCAGCGCGATACCGCCCGTCACTACGACGACCAGGATCAAGATCTGAACCACAATCGTTCGGTCCAGCCGTACCCGCAGGTCAATGCAGCTCGTCACTAACTTTTCACCCCCTCGGGTCCGGTCACGCGGATATTGCCGGTCACCGAGGAACTCGGCGCAACGGCTCACCTTCCGCTACGCCCCTCCTGCGAACCGCTGTAATGGTGTACCACGTCGAGTCCTCAATGCAAGTTACCCCGCGACCAAGTCTTCCGACGCGGATGCGCAGACGCGTTTAAACGCCCACGATCAGGTGCCGGTGGCGTTTAAACGGCTAGTCAGGCGGCACGGTTGCGCAGCAGCAAGCCAAGCACTCTTCTCGACCTCGGAGGCCAGCCCTTAGCTGGAACTGTTCACGCATGAACAGTTCACGCATGAACAGTGCCAGAACCGTCCCTGACTCAGACACAGGGATGTTCCGCTCGTAGCGGTCGGGCTCCGACAGACTCGACGGCGAAGTAACACAGAAACAAGGATCCTTGCTGGCCAGGGAGCTGAACATATCCAAGCGATACAGTCGTATCGTCTTGATACGGTCCCACACTCAAATGTAGATTCATACACGCCCATGGATGTCGACACTCCTCACCAAGGGTCGCGTCAGACTTGGCCCAGGTGACCATAATTACAACTCCAATTCCTATACCGGAAACCTTGACGTCACCAACGCGCCGGCTCGCGCGATACTAGATTGACCGCGACAGCAAGGTTGCGGCTTAACTAAGGTGTGGTCGTTACAGACTCCGCCGAAACCAGCACATGTCGAATTACCCCGATGATTTGCGACCCATTGACATGAAAATCTGATTAGGATTCCCGGGACTAATCCCAACATGCTTTGGCTCACAGGTCAGTTCGTGCGATAATCAGGTCGCCAGCTCGATGGGCACAACCCTGTCCTGAGCTGCTACGTAGCACCCTGTTGGGTCCATCCGGTCACGCGGGTACCCCCTGGGTAACGGCCCCTCCGCTCACCTCGGAGGGGCCGTCTTCGTATCCCGCGCCCGAACTATCAAGGTTGCCCACCGGACGAAAACACCTCGTCAAGCACTGCTTGCTCCCCGTGGAATCACCTATGCCGAGGTGACGTTGCCAGACCAAGCCCCACACAGAGCGACGACATCCTGCTCTTTCGGAATCTGGCCTACGTACGTCCGATCCCATGCCTGGCCGAGCGATGCGGTGCGCCGCATTGGCGCCTACAACGGTGATCGGGTCAGCGACACCCGAGGTGCCTAACAGCCGCGCCGCACCCGACGGTTCGCCAGAAGGACCGGCAGTGCAGCAGCAGGTCTCAAGCTCGATTGAGACGACGATTGAGACTAGCGATCTTGGAACGGCGAAACGCCCGGTTCGTCCTTGCGGACTTGCCGGGCGTTTCGCCTGTCTGCTGGCGGTGGCGGCGGGATTTGAACCCGCGGAGGGGTTACCCCCTCACACGCTTTCGAGGCGTGCTCCTTAGGCCACTCGGACACGCCACCGCCGAGAAGGGTACCGGACGCCCGGCGTGCCCGTCACGGCGGTATGGCTCAGCCGGACCTGGCAGGATCATCAGCCATGAGTACGCACATCGGCGCACAGCCGGGCGAGATCGCCGAGCGGGTCCTGATGCCGGGTGACCCCCTGCGGGCCAAGTGGATCGCGGAGACCTACCTCGAGGATGCGAGGTGTTACTCCTCGGTCCGGGGCATGTACGGGTACACCGGTACCTGGTCCGGGGTCGAGGTGTCGGTGCAGGGCTCCGGCATGGGCATGCCGTCCGCCTCGATCTACGCCCACGAGCTGATCAACGAGTACGGCGTGAAGACGCTGATCCGGGTCGGGTCCTGCGGGGCGCTCAGCGAGGACCTGCAACTCCGTGACGTGCTGGCGGCGAGCGGGTCCTCGACCGACTCGAACATGAACCGGGTGCGGTTCGACGGGCTGATCGACTACGCCCCGGTGGCCGACTTCGGGCTGCTGCGTACGGCGGTGGAGGTGGCCGAGCGGCGCGGCATCAGCATGCGGGTCGGACCGGTCCTGGCGGCGGACGCCTTCTACACCGATCGTCCGGACCTCTACGACGCCCTCGCCCTGTACGGCGTACTCGCCGTGGAGATGGAGTCGGCGGCGCTCTACACGATCGCGGCCCGCTACAAGGCCCGCGCCCTGACCGTGCTGACCGTCAGCGACCACATCAAGACCGGTGAGAAGACCACCTCGCAGGAGCGGGAGCAGACCTTCGGCCAGATGGTCGAGATCGCCCTCGACACCGCCATCGCCTGATCGTCACCGACTCCTACCGCAGCTAGGGGCAGAACAGCTCCGGGGACCTGTGGCGGCGCGTACGGGTCGAAAGACCCTTCTGCGTACGTGGTGGGCGGAAGTTGACTGTGGTTAGCGAGCTGAGGTTTTCCACGGACGCCAAGACCTGGAGTCCGTGGCAGCCCCGAGTTCGACCTGCCCAGTCGAAGGAGACTGTGATGACCACCCGACCGATCCTCGTCGGCTACGACGGATCCCCGTCCGCCTGGGCCGCACTTGCCTGGGCGGTGGACGAGGCCGCCCGCGCCCACCGTTCCGTACTGCTGGCCTATTCGTTCGAGTGGTTCAACGTCACGGCTCCGGTCGTACCCGAGGTGGCGAACTGGTCGGACCTGACCGCGCGCCGCGACGCGCAGGCCATGGTCGTCGCTGCCGCCGCCGAGGCCGCCAAGTCGCGGGCGGACGTGGCGGTCTCCGCCGTCCTGCTCGACGGTCCGCCGGCCGTGGCGCTGGCCGAGCAGTCCCGGCAGGCGGCCCTGCTCGTGGTCGGCAACCGTGGCCACGGCGGCTTCGCCGACCTGCTCGTCGGCTCGACCAGCGTTGCCGTGGCCGCACACGCGCACTGCCCGGTTGTGGTGGTCCGGGGCGTCGAGCCCGACCCGGAGGATTCGGGGCGACGGATCGTCGTCGGGTTCGACGGTTCCCAGTGCTCGTTGCTGGCGCTCGGGTACGCCTTCGACCTGGCCATGGAGTGGGAGGTGCCGCTGCACGTGATCGCCGCCTGGACCCCGCCGCCACCGCAGTACGTCCCGGTCGCCTACAACCCGGTGGCGGTCACCAACGCCGAGCGGGCCGCCCTCGACGACCTGCTGGTGAACTGGCGGCAGAAGCACCCGGAGGTTGCCGTGACCACCGAGGTTGTCGCCGACACCCCCGGTCGGGCCCTGGTCAACGCCAGTCGCAACGCGCAGTTGGTGGTTGTCGGATCCCGAGGGCACGGCGGGTTCGGCGGGCTGCTGCTCGGCTCGGTCAGCCAGCAACTGCTGCATCACAGCCGCTGCCCGGTGGCGGTCGTCCGGGAGATCCCGCCGTCCACCGAGGGCCCGGACGACAACTGACCTCGGCCGGGTCTGACCGGCATTGAGGACAACGGTCCCGCCCCGGCACGAGCCGGAGGTCTGTTACGGACCACCGGCCCTGCCGGGACGGGACCAATGAGCCGCCGCACCGGGGAGCCGTCCTCAGGGGGTGGCGAGTGCCTCCGTCGGGGGGAGGTGGGCGGCGCGGATGGCCGGGTAGAGGCCGGCGAGGGCGCCGATGACCAGGGTCGCTCCGACGCCGCCCGCGGTCGCCCAGATCGGTACGACGGTGGGCCAGGACTGGAGCAGGGCGTACCCGGACGTGACCGCCGTGCCGAGCAGGACTCCGCCCGCCCCGCCGAGGGCGGAGAGCAGCAGCGACTCGGTGAGGAACTGGGTACGGATCTGCCCCCGGGTCGCCCCGAGCGAGCGTCGCAGCCCGATCTCGGGCTGCCGTTCGAGCACCGAGATCACCATCGTGTTCGCCACCCCGACCCCGCCGACCAGCAACGCCACCGCGCCGAGGCCGAGCAGGAGCCCGGTGAACGCCTGGTCGGTGGCGCGTGCGGCGGACAGCGCCTCCGACGGGCGGGACACCTCCACCTCGTTCGGCGCCTCCGGATTCGCCGTCGCCCCGAGGACAGCGCGTACGGCCTCGACGGAGGGTTCGGTCGAGCGGCTGTAGACCGTGGTCGGGTGCCCGTCGAAACCGAGGTACGTCGTCGCGGCGTCCCAGCCGATCAGCGCGGAGAGGTCCAGTTCCGGGGCGAGGGGCACCGGGGCGAGGATGCCGATGACGGTGAACCAGCGACCGCCGACCTGGATCTGGGTGTCCGTACCGGCGGTGGCGAGGCCGAGGCGGTGGGCGGCGGTGGCGCCGAGCACCACGGCCGGGTAGCGGGCGGTGGCCGGGTTGAGCCAGGTGCCGCTGACCGTTTCCGCGCCGACGGTGTCGAGCAGTTCGAGGTTCGCCGCCCGTACGCCGATGCCCCCGGTCTGGGCGGGCGGGATCCGATCGCTGCGGAACACCTTGGCGTCGGGGAGTTGGGCGGTCGCGGCGACCCGTTCGACCGGGCCGATCCGGGCGATCATCGTTGGCGACTCCTCGGGCAACTGCGCGTCGTCGCCGAAGAGGGACTTGCCGGACGAGACGGTGAGCAGGTTCGTGCCGAGCGCGGCGAGGGTGCGGTCGAGTTCGGCCCGTGACGACGACGAGATGCCGACGACGGCGACCATCGCCGCGATCCCGATGGCGATGCCGAGCGCGGAGAGGAACGCCCGCAGCGGCCGGGTACGCAGGCCGACGCCACCGACCCGGACGATGTCACGCGGTCGCAGCCGGGCCGGCACGAGCCGGTCAGGCCCGCGCCTCACCTGGTCCCCCCGACGAAATCGGCGGCGGTCGGCTCGACGATCAGGCCGTCGCGCATCCGTACCTGGCGGGGCAGGCTCGCCGCGATCTCCCGGTCGTGGGTGATCACGATGACGGTGGTGCCGGCCCGGTTCAGCTCCTGCAGCAGGTCGAGGACCCCGGCGCCGGAGACGGAGTCGAGGTTGCCGGTGGGTTCGTCGGCGAGCAGCAGCGGCGGGTCCCCGACGACCGCGCGGGCGATGGCGACCCGTTGCCGTTCGCCGCCGGAGAGTTCGTGCGGCCGGTGGTCGAGTCGGTGGTCCAGGCCGACCCGGTGCAGCGCGGCCGCCGCCCGTCGGCGTCGTTCACCCAGGGGTACGCCGGCATACAGCAGCCCGTCCGCCACGTTCTCCACCACCGGTACGCCCGCAGCCAGGTGGAACTGCTGGAACACGAACCCGATCCGGCTGGACCGCAGCGCGGAAAGTTCCCGGTCGTTGAGTTCGCCGGTGTTATGGCCGTCGATGCGTACGGTGCCCGACGATGGTTGGTCGAGGGTGCCGATCAGGTGCAGCATGGTCGACTTTCCGGACCCGGACGGCCCGACGATCGCCACCAGTTCACCCCGCCCGATGGTCAGGGTCACGCCGCGCAGGGCCGCCACCCCGCCCGGGTAGACCTTGCTGACCTGCTCCAACGCGACCACCGGCGGCGCGTCGGGCGCGACTGCGCCGGCCGTCATGCCGGCACCCCGACCGTCAGGCCCTCGGTCAGCCCGTCGCCTGCGACCTCCACCCGTCCGCTGGCGAACAGGCCGGTGCTGACCGCGACGATCCGGGTACGCCCACCGTCGACCACCTCCACGCCGTACCCGCCCTCGGCGAGTGCCAGCAGCGCCGCCACCGGCACGGTCAGTACGTCCGCGCGTTCGTCGGCGGTGAACGCGACCTTGACCGACGCCTGGTCGTACGCGGCCAGCGCCTTCGGGTCGGCGACCGTCACGGTGACCTCGATGACGGTCTCCGGTTCGGTCTGCCCGGTCCCGCCGCTTCCGGTCTCGATCACGGTCGCGACGTCGGTGATCCGCCCGTCGAGCTGCTTCCCGTCGGGCAGCGTCACCCCGACTGTGGTGTCCTTCTTCGCCAGCCGCTGGTCGTCGATGTCGAGGTCGACGGTGACCAGCCGGTTCGTGCCGCTGTAGGTGAGCACCGACTTCCCGGGCTGGACGGTGTCGCCGGTCGACGCCTCGTGCCCCTCGACGCGTACGTCCGCGTCGGCGTAGACGATGTCCGACGGTTCGACCCGGCCGGTGTCGTCGCGGCCGAGGTCCTCCTGCCAGTCCCGGACCGCGTCGGCGGTGCTGCCGGTGTACTCGTCGTCGACGGTGAAGCCGGAGTAGCCGAGCGCGGACAGGTTCTGTTCGAACTGTTTCACGTCGGCCCCCTCCACCCCGGACCGCAACGTCCGGTACGCCGGCAGCCCCCCGTGCAGCAGCACCACCTTGCCGTTGTCGACCGCGTACAGGGGCTGGCCGAGTTTGACGGTGCCACCGGTCGGGGCCAACCAGGTGAGGGTCCCGCCGCGCCGGGCAGCGGCGGTACGCGTGGTGCCGTACCCGAGTTCCCCGTCGACGGTCTGCGCGTCGACCAGGGTCTGCCGGGTCACCTGGGCGGTTGCCGGTGGCAGGGGGCTGGCTGTGGCCGTACCCGGATCACGCCCGCCGAAGCCGATCGCGGCCGCGCCGCCGGCACCGACGGCGACGACGACGGCGGCGGTGACCAACGCCGCGCCGGTACGCGGACGGCGACGCCGGACGGGCGCCGGGGCGGCAACGGAATCGGCCGTCACTTGCCGGTCCCGGCGATCTTCGGTGCGAACTGCTTGCACTTCTCCATCGCGGCCTTCAGGGTCGGGTCGTCCAGGCCCTTACCGCCGAGCAGGCTCTTGTCGATTTTGAGCAGACCGTCGGGGCCGGGATCGGGGAAGTCGGGTATCCCGTTCTCCCGCATGCACTGCGCCATCTTGCGCATGTTCTCCGCCTGCTCGGGGTCGAGCTTGCGCCCCTCGCCACCGTTGGGCAGGAACTCGCGGCACTTCTCCATCGCCGCCTGCGCCTTGTCCGGGTCGCTGCCGCCGTTGATCCGTACCTGGCCCGGCGCGGCCGGATCGGGGTCCGGCATGTCGACCCCGTTCTCCCGCATGCACTGGGCGAACTTCAACTGCCGGTCGGCGTCGTCGAAGGCGGCGGCGCTGGCCGAGGCGGTCGGCCCGGCGCCGGCAGCACCGCCGGCGGTGGCCACGCCGTCGCCCTCGGCGGAGGTGCCGCACCCGGCCAACGCCAGGGCGAGTAACGCGGGCAGGACCAGCAGGCCGGTGACCGGTTGTCGGCGCATCTGCACACTTCCTTCCTCGGAGAGGCCGGCGCCGGTCGCCGACCCGTGCCACCCCCGGAAGCGGGGTGACCGTTGCCGACAAGTCGACCGCAACGGCGGTATCCAGGGCGTAAGCGTCGGCGTTAACGGTGGCGTTATCCGGGACCGAGTCACCATGGACCGATGCGAGTGCTGGTGGTCGAGGACGAGAGCCTGTTGGCGGACGCGATCGCCGAGTGGCTGCGACGGGAGGCGTTCGCCGTCGACGTCGTGTACGACGGTGGCTCCGCCCTGGAACGCCTGGGCGTGAACGAGTACGACGTGGTGGTCCTGGACCGCGACCTGCCGGTGATCCACGGCGACGACGTGTGCCGGTCGATCGTCGCCGGTGGCGGGGCGAGCCGGGTCCTGATGCTGACCGCCGCGGCGGCCGTACGGGAACGGGTGGCCGGGTTGTCGCTCGGCGCCGACGACTACCTGACCAAGCCGTTCGCCCTGGTGGAACTCTCGGCCAGGGTGCACGCGCTGACCCGGCGGGCCCGTCCGGCGGCACCGCCGAGGTTGAGCCGGGCCGGGATCGTGGTCGACCCGGGCCGGCACGAGGTCTACCGCGACGGCCGGTACGTGGCTCTGTCCCGCAAGGAGTTCGCGGTCCTGGCCGAGCTGATGCGGGCCGACGGGGCGGTGGTCTCCGCCGAGGATCT
The DNA here is from genome assembly GCF_035917455.1 of Micromonospora sp. NBC_01796. Classification (NCBI taxonomy): domain Bacteria; kingdom Bacillati; phylum Actinomycetota; class Actinomycetes; order Micromonosporales; family Micromonosporaceae; genus Micromonospora; species Micromonospora sp. NBC_01796. The sequence continues at coordinate 2,751,614 of NZ_CP109078.1, forward strand.
GCTGGAACGGGCGTGGGACGAGCACATCGACCCGTTCACGAACGTGGTCCGGGTGACCGTGATGAAGCTGCGCCGCAAGCTCGGCGACCCGCAGGTGGTCGAGACGGTGCCGGGAGTGGGGTACCAGATCTCGTGAGGCGACGACTGATGAAGCGGACCACGATCCGGGCCCGGCTCACCCTGGTCTACGGCGGGTTGTTCCTGCTCGCCGGCATGGTCCTGCTGGCGGTGACGTACGTCCTGGTGGAGCAGCGGATGCCGGAGCCGCTCGGGGTGGCGTTGACCAAGCCGGTCACCGAGATCCCCAGGACCGGCCTCGGTACGCAGAACGCCGAGGCGCTGCGGATTTTCGTCCGGGAACTCCAGGAGGACGTGAAGCAGAACGCCCTGGACTCGTTGCTGACCCAGGGCGGGATCGCGCTGGCCGTGGTCTCCGCCGCGGCGATCGCCTTCGGTTGGCTGGTCGCCGGTCGGGCGTTGCAGCCGCTGCACCAGATCACCGGCACCGCCCGGCGGATCGCCGGCGCGAACACCGCCGGGCGTGGGCTGCACGAGCGGATCGCGCTGCGCGGTCCGCAGGACGAGGTACGCGAACTCGCGGACACCTTCGACCTGATGCTGGAACGGTTGGACCGGTCGTTCGACGGTCAGCGCCGGTTCGTCGCGAACGCCTCGCACGAGTTGCGTACGCCGTTGGCGTTGAACCGGGCGCTGGTGGAGTTGGCGGTGACCCGTCCGGGTGCCTCGGCCGACGTACGGCAGCTCGGTGAGTCGCTGTTGGCGGTGAACGAGCGGCACGAGCGGCTGATCGAGGGGCTGCTGACGCTCGCCGACTCGGAGAGCGAGCTGACCGACCGTACGTCGTTCGACCTGGCCGAGGTGGCCGCGCACGTGCTCAACCAGCAGGCGGCCGAGGGGGCCGAACCGGATCCGACCAGGGCACTCGCCCGGGAGGCGGTGCGGGAACTCGCACCGGCACCGACCTCGGGGGACGCGGTGCTGCTGGAGCGGCTGACCTCGAATCTGGTGGAGAACGCGCTGCGGCACAACCTGCCGGCCGGCGGTTGGGTGTCGGTGCGTACCGGGTTGGTCGACGGGCGGCCGACGCTGGTGGTGAGCAACACCGGGCCGGTGGTGCCGGGGTACGAGATCGAGACGATTTTCCAGCCGTTCCGGCGGCTGCGCGGTGAGCGGCTCGGTGGGGGGCGCGGGTTCGGGCTGGGCCTGTCGATCGTGCGGGCGGTGGCCCGGGCACATGGCGGGTCGGTCGATGCCCGGCCGCGCGACGGCGGTGGCCTGGTGGTGAGCGTCACCCTGCCGACCCGGTGAAACTATAAGACCGATCGGTCGTTTAGTTGTACGCTCACCCGCATGACGGTCGACGGTCGAGTGGTCCGGGGCGAACGCACCCGGACCATGGTGCTCGACACCGCCGTGGCCCTGGCGACCGAGGCCGGGCTCGACGGCCTCTCCCTCGGTCAGCTCGCCGACCGGCTCGGTGTCAGCAAGTCCGGCCTGTTCGCACACTGGCGCTCCAAGGAGGAGCTGCAACTCGCCACCGTCGAACGGGCCCGCGACCTGGTGATCGAGCAGGTGATCATGCCTGCGCTGCGGGCACCCCGGGGCGTACGCCGGCTCTGGGCCCTGCACGACGCCCGGCTGACCTACTACGGCGACGGCACACTTCCCGGCGCCTGCTTCTTCGCCAACGCCGAGTTCGAGTACAACGTGCACCCCGGCCCGGTCCGCGACCGGTTGGCCGCGTGCCTCGACGAATGGCTCGTCCTGGTCCGGCGGCTCGCCACCGAGGCCGTGACCGCCGGTGAACTCGCCGCACACACCGACGTCGGGCAACTCGCGTACGAGATCGAGGCACTCGGTCTCGCCGCGGCCCTGCAGTCCCGGTTGATGCCCTCCGAACCCAGTTACCAGTACTCCCGGCAAGCGGTGCTCGACCGGCTGCGCGCCCTCTGCCCCGAACCGGACCTGCTACCCGAAGGATCGACATGACCAGCGCCAACGGCACCATCACCCCGCCCCACGTCCCGTTCGGTCACGCCGAACCGGTCTGGGTGCACTTCGACGACCTGGACATGATGGGCATCGTCCACAACGCCAAGTACGCCGTACTGCTGGAGCGGGGGCTCACCCCGTACTGGGCCGAGCGCGGGTTCTCCTTCGAGAACGGGCGGCTCACCGCCCCGGACGTCTTCCACGCCGTACGGGAGCTGTCGATCAGTTTCCGTACCCCGATCCGGGGGACCGGCCCGGTCCTGGCGCACTTCTGGTTCGAGAGCTTCGGCACCACCAGCGCCGAGTACGGCTTCCGCCTGCTCTCCGCCGACGGTGCGACCGTGCACGCCGAGGGGCGGCGGGCGATCGTCCGGCTCGACCCGGCGACGCTGCGCCCGACCCCGTGGACCGACGGCGCCAAGGCGGTCGGCCAGGCCCTCCTCCGCCCGGAGTCAGCCACCCTCTGAGCCACGGGCCACCGGCACCTCACCTCGGTACGGCGTTGTGGATATCCACAGGCGATATCCACAACTGATCCACCGTTATCCACAGAGTGTGCACAACGGTGCAGCAACGATCCACAGTTATCCACAGGCCTGTGCACAGCCGGTGTGGGTGCGGGACCGGTCAGCGGAAGAAGGAGCGCAGGAGCGCGGCGGACTCCTCGGCGAGCACACCGCCGTACACCTCGGGGCGGTGGTTGAGCCGGCGGTCGCGTACGACGTCCCAGAGCGAGCCGACCGCGCCGGTTTTCGGTTCCCAGGCCCCGAAGACCAGGGTGGAGATCCGGGCCAGCACCAACGCGCCCGCGCACATGGTGCAGGGTTCGAGGGTCACCACCAGGGTGCAGCCGTCCAACCGCCAGGCGCCGCGCAGTGCCGCCGCCCGGCGCAGGGCGAGGATCTCGGCGTGCGCGGTCGGATCACCTGCACGTTCCCGCTCGTTGCGCCCGATGGCCAGTTCGGCCCCGTCCGGGCCGTAGAGCACCGCCCCGACCGGTACGTCGTCGGCCGGGTCGCCGAGTTCCGCCGGTCGGCCGTCGTCGGCGGCCACCGCCAGGGCCCGGCGCATCCACGCCTCGTGGCGCTGTCGCCGGCCCGGATGACCGACCGCGCCGGATCCCGTCGGGTCGGCGCCGTCCGGACCGCTCACGCCTCGCGCAGTTCCTCGACCACGTCGCCGCAGCCGATCGCCTTGCACAGCTCGGCGGTGACGTCGGCGGGAAGCATCCGCTCCTGCGCGCAGAGGGCGAGCAGCCGGTGGGCCGAGATGCCCAGGTTGGCGAGGAGGTCGGCGTCGCCGATCGGGTCGGCGTCGGGGTCGGCGGCCGGCTGCTCGCTCTCCTCGTCGGCCGAGTCCAGGGCCGGGGCCGCCGGCTCGACCACGTCGTCGATCTCCAGGGCGGGTGCCTTGATGTCGCCGAGCAGCAGGGCACCGAGTCGGGACTCTTCGGCGAACGCCGAGTCGGAGCCGAAGATGCGCAGGTCCTCGCCGTCGTCCAGGCGCAGGATGGCCAGGTAGGCGTCATCGGACTCGACAAAGAGCAGCGAGGTGTCGGCGTCCAGATCGACCTCGCGGAGCAGATCCGCGACCTCGTCTATGTCCGCGGCACCACCGAGGTCGAGTTCGGCTGCGGTCCAGCCCTCCGAGCCGCGCACCACGGCCGCCGCGAAGTACGACACCGGTCCCCCCAACAACTCACGGCGTACCGCCGCCCACCACTGTCGACTGCCTGTTACGCGTGACGGTATCCGGTCGGGTCCGCGCTCGACCGCGCAACTCCCCGAAAGAGAAGGACGGAATCGGGCGGATCGGTGCGGTCAGCCGGCCAACCGGCGACGGGTGGCGATCAACTCGCGCAGCCGGTCGACCCGAACCCGTCGCGGCTGCGTCCGCTCCCGCACCGACTTCGCACCGGCCAGCTCGGCGAGGAGCTGTATCCGCCGTCGGGTGCGCTCGGGGTCGAGCCGCTGCTCTGTCCAGGCCATAGAGGCGAGGGTGCCCAGTCGCGCGGCGTTCGTCAAGCCCGGTCGCGGTGTGCCACCGAGCCGGTACCCACCGCCCTAGATCGCGTACCGAGGGAAGCAATTCGGTGACCCATGGTCACCAGAGCGGCCATCCGGCGTAACTCCACCGGACCGCGACCGCGAGAGCGGCGATCGACCACGCCAACGCGGTGATCATCGCCACACCGACGGCGGCACCCCGGTCGCCGAACCGGACCAGCAACAGCGTGGCGAGCCACGCCGCCACCCCGGCCAGCAGGGTCCACCACGCGTACTCGCGCAGGTCACCGCCGAGCAGCCCGAACAGGAGAAACCAGGCCGCCGTCAACCCGGCACCGCTGGCGAGCGCGGATCCGCGTACCGGGTGGGGCTCGCGGTAGGTCGGACGCGACGGCAGGCCGGACGGGAAGAGACCCGACGGCGTACGCGCCGGCTGACCGGCCTGGGGCCAGGGTTGCATCGTCGGCGGTTGTGCCATCACCCTCGCTCCTCCGCTCGGCAGCGGCCGGGCCCCGACCGGTCACGGTGGAGCAACGCCGCCGACTCGCAGCGTACCCGCCGGCCGAGGGCCGTCCGGCTGCTCCGCACCACGCTGGGGGGCGAGGCGGAATCGCGCCGGTTCTGTCAGGATGGCCGGATGGCACGGGACGAAACGGGTACGCGACGCCTGATCGGGCGTCGTGCGGCGTACCCGATGGTTGTCCTGCTGCTGGCGGGGGTGGCCGCCGCCGGCTGCGCGCAGAGCCGCCCGGCGGTCTGGTCCTCGCCGACCACCCCGGGAAGCGCCACCCCGGCCACCGTGGCCGCCGCCCCGCCCCCGGCCACGCCGTCGGTCACCCCGGCCGGTACGCCCTCGGCCAGCCCGACCGCCTCGCGGTACGTCTTCCCGGTGAACTCGGCCAACGCCTCCTACCACCCGACCCACTCCGCGTACGCGGCCACGGACATCTTCGCCTCGTGCGGTACGCCGGTGCTCGCCGTCACCGACGGGGAGATCCTCGAGGTGACCCGGGTCGACGAGTACAGGAAGAACGGCCCGCAGGGTCCGCTCAACGGCGGCAAGGCGGTGTCACTGCTCGGCGACGACGGGGTCCGCTACTACGGTTCGCACCTGTCGGAGCTGGCCGCCGGCATGGACGCCGGAGTACGCGTCCGCGCCGGCCAGCAGGTCGGCAAGGTCGGCAAGACCGGCAACGCGAACAACGTCTGCCACCTGCACTTCGGCATCTCGCCGCCGTGCGACCGGACCGAGGACTGGTGGACCCGCCGGGGCGTGATCTGGCCGGCGCGTTACCTGGACGCGTGGCGGGACCGGTCGAACCGCTCGCCGGTGGCCGAGGTGAACACCTGGCACCAGAAGCACAGGTGCCCGCCCGCACCCTGAGCGCCATGACCACCGGGCGAGCCTTGCCCCCTGCCGAACGGGACGGTGTGCGAGAGTCGGCGGCGTGAACGTCGCGGTTATCGGGCTCGGACTCATCGGCGGCTCCGTGCTGCGCGCACTCGCCGCCACCGGCCACCGGGTGCTCGGTTACGACGCCGACCCGGCCACCCGGGCCACCGCCAGGACCGCCGCCGCCCAGGCACCGGCGGCCCACCGCTGGCAGGTCACGCCGACGATCCGGGACACCGTGGCCCGCGCGGAACTGGTGGTCCTCGCGGTCCCGCTGCCCGCCGTCGGCGGGGTGCTGGACCAGTTGCGTGACGCCGGCTACGCCGGCCTGGTCACCGACGTCACCTCGGTCAAGGGCCCGGTCGCGGCCCTGGTCGAGGAACGACTGCACCGGCAGCCGCAGCGGTTGGCCGGTTTTGTCGGCGGTCACCCGATGGCCGGTCGGGAAACCTCCGGTTTCGGTGCCGCCGATCCGGCGCTGTTCACCGGCTGCGCGTGGGTGCTCTGCCTCGAACCGCGCGGGACCTCCCTGGCCGACTGGCTGGAACTGGCCGCACTGCTCACCCCGCTGGGCGCCCGGGTGGTCCCGACCACCGCCGCCGAGCACGACCGGGCGGTGGCGGCGGTCAGCCACGTACCGCACCTGCTGGCGGCGGCGCTGGTCGCCGGGGTGGCGGACGAACCGTTGGCCGGCACCCTCGCCGCCGGCTCGTTCCGGGACGGGACCCGGGTCGCGGCGACCCGACCGGACCTGGTCGCGGCGATGTGCGGGGGGAACGCGGCCGCGGTCGGCGCGGCCCTGGACCGGGTGCTGGCGGCACTGCACGAGGCACGGGCGGCGGTCGACGCGGGCGAGCCGATCGCGGCGCTGCGGGACTGGCTCGCTCCGGCGTCGGCGGCCCGCGCCGCCTGGCCGTACCGACCGGGGACCGCGCGGGAACTGCCGGCCCGGATCGACGACCTCCTGGAACTGGGCCGGGCCGGTGGCTGGGTCCTCGCGGTCGCCCCGAACCGTCGTACGGTGACCGCGGTCAGACCCGTTCGCCCAGCGCCGGCCTGACCACCCGCCGGTCGGTGACGATCGCGGTGATCAGGTCGTACGGGGTGACGTCGAAGGCCGGGTTCACCGCACCCGCGCTGGCCGGAGCGGTGGCGGTGCCCCGGAAGCCGAGGACCTCGTCCGGGCCACGGTCCTCGATCTCGACGTCGGCACCGGTCGCGGTGTGGTGGTCCACGGTGGATTCCGGGGCGACCACGATGAACGGGATGCCGGCACGGTGCGCGCCGAGGGCGTGCGCGTAACTACCGATCTTGTTGACGGTGTCCCCGTTGGCGCAGATCCGGTCGGCACCGAGGATCACCGCGTCGATCTCGCCCCGGGCCATCAGGAACGGGCCGGCGCCGTCGACCGCGACCCGGCACTCGATCCCGGCCTGCCCCAGTTCCCAGCTCGTCAACCGGGCCCCCTGCAGCAGCGGCCGGGTCTCGCTCGCCACCACCGCGCCGAGCCCGCCGCGCCGGTGCAGCTCGATCACCACCCCGAGCGCGGTGCCGCCGACCACCGCCGCGAGCGCACCGGTGTTGCAGTGGGTGAGCATCCGGGGGCGGGGCGGGCAGAGTTCGGCCAGTAGGTCGGCGCCGCGCTCGGCCATCGCGGCGGCGGCGGCGATCTCCTCGTCGCGTACGGCGAGGGCGGTGGCGAGGACCGCGTCGGGGCCTTCGGGCAGCCGCGCCGCCGCCCGGCGGGCACCGAGGGCCAGGTTCACCGCCGTCGGTCGGGCGTTCTCCACCAGGTGTACGGCGGCAGCCGTCGCCACCGGGTCACCCTCGTGCAGCCGGGCGGCGAGCGCCACCCCAAACGCACCGGCGACACCGAGCGCGGGTGCGCCGCGTACGGCGAGGGTCCGGATCGCCGCCACCAGTTCCTCGACCCCGTGCAGCCGCCGTACGGTGAGCCGGTCCGGCAGTGCGGTCTGGTCGATGATCTCGACGGCGCCGTCCACCCAGTCGATCGTCCTCATGTTCGGCAAGGCTACGGAGGCGCGCAAGCGTACGGGTGGCCGGTGTGCCGGCTACGGTGAGCTGATGACCGCTCGGGACGCGCTCGCCGACCTGCGCCGGATCGCCTTCCTGCTGGAGCGGGCGAACGAGGCCACCTACCGGGTACGGGCGTTCCGCTCGGCCGCGGCGACCCTGGCCGCGCTCCCCGCCGACGAGCTGGCGACCAGGGCACAGGCGGGTACGTTGACCGAGCTGAGCGGGGTCGGTGACGTCACCGCCCGGTGTGTGACCGAGTCGCTGGCCGGCGAGGAGCCGGTCTACCTGCGGCGGCTGACCGCGACCGAGGGCGTCGACCTGGACGAGGCGACCGCCGCCCTGCGGAATGCGTTGCGGGGCGACTGCCACACCCACTCGGACTGGTCGGACGGTGGTTCCCCGATCGAGGAGATGGCGCTGACCGCTGTCGATCTGGGGCACGAGTACCTCGTACTGACCGACCACTCGCCCCGGTTGAAGGTGGCCAACGGGCTGACCCCGGCCCGGTTGCGGCGCCAGCTCGAACACGTGGCGGCGATCAACGCCGCGCTGCCGGAGGGGTTCCGGCTGCTCACCGGCATCGAGGTGGACATCCTGGCGGACGGGTCGCTGGACCAGGAGGACGACCTGCTGGCCCAGTTGGACGTGGTGGTCGGTTCGGTGCACAGCGGGCTGTCGGACGAGAAGGCGAAGATGACCCGGCGGATGCTGGCGGCGATCGCCAACCCGCACCTGGACATCCTGGGGCACTGCACCGGCCGGATGGTGGCCGGTCGGCCGCCGGGGGTGACCGGTCCGGGGGACCGGGGGCACCGGGCGCGCACCCGCCCGCCGAGCGACTTCGACGCGGACGCGGTCTTCGCCGCCTGCGCCGAGTACGGCAAGGCAGTGGAGATCAACTCCCGGCCGGAGCGGCAGGACCCGCCGAAGCGGCTGATCCGGGTGGCGGTCGAGGCGGGCTGCGAGTTCGCGATCGACACCGACGCGCACGCACCGGGCCAGCTCGACTGGCAGCGGTTCGGCTGCGAGCGGGCGGCCCGGTGCGGGGTGCCCGCCGACCGGGTGGTCAACACCTGGGCGGCCGACGAACTGCTGGCCTGGACCGCCGGCCACGACGGCTGAGCGTCCGGAAGCGGCCCGTGTGGGTCAGCGGGAGACGGCCGGATCGGGTTCGGCGACGGCGATCTCCGGCTCGACAGCGTCCCGGAGCCGGTTGGTCGGGGCTGCGCGCCGCCGGCCCCGGAAGATCAGGCGTTGTGACACGGCGACCCCGAGCAGCACGATCACCGCGCCCACCGGCTGGTACCAGGCGAGATGCTCGTCCAGCGCGAGCACCCCGATCAGCACCGCGAAGATCGGGATCAGGTAGGTCGTGGTCGACGCGGTGCTCGCCCCGGCGAGCCGGATCGTCCGCAGATTGATCACGAAGGCGAGGCCGGTGCCGAGGGCGCCCAGCGCGAGGACGCTGCCGATCACCTCTGGGGAGAGGCCGGTCGGTGCCGGCGGCGCGCCGGCCACCAGCGGAGCGATGATCGCGAGCAGCACGGTCGCCACCAGCAACTGGCCCGCCGACAGCGCCAGGCCCGACTCGGGTCGCCCCGCGATGAACCGCTTCTGGTACGGGATGGAGAGCCCGTAACAGACGGCCGCGGCGAAACAGAAGAGCTGCCCGGTGAACTGCGCCCCGCCCAGTCCCTGCCAGGCGCCGAGCACCACCAGGACGCCGACGAAGCCGAGCACCAGGCCGATCCCCCGCCGGGCGGTCATCCGCTCGGTACGGAACACCAGCACCGCCATCGGCAGGACGACCAGCGGCGTGGTGGCGTTCCAGATGCCGGCCAGGATCGAGGAGACCCGCTGCTCGCCGTAGCCGAAGAGGGTGAACGGCAGGGCGACCCCGACGGTCGCGACCACGGTCAGGTGCAGCCACAGCACCGGGTCGCGGGGCAGCCGGTCCCGGAGCACCGCCAGCGCCACGAGCAGGGTCAGCGCGCCCGCGCCGGCCCGGCCGAGGGTGACGTAGAGCGGGTGCAGCTCGCGTACACCGATCTTGATGAAGAGGAAGCTGGCCCCCCAGATGACGGCAACGGCGAGGAAACCCGGCAGCCAGGCGCGTACGTTGCTGTCAGGAGCGGAAGGGGTGGTCACCCCTGACACTCTGCCGCACCGGACCGACAGAAGTCGCGCGGGTTCCGGACCTCGAACCAGGCCAATCGCCGATCGGTGGCCTGGTCGGACCGGCCGCGCAAATGGCTCGACCCGCCAGCAGGTGGGTCACGTAGGGTCGTCTCGTGGGACAAATCGATGACCTCGCCAACCGCTATGTCAGCGACTGGGCGCCACTGAACCCGGTCGGCGCCACCTTCGTCGGCATCACCGGCTACGACGACCAGCTCGGCGACCTGTCGCCGGACGGCTACGCCGCGCAAGCCGAACTCAACCGGCGCACCCTTGCCGAACTTGACGTACTCGAACCGACCTCGGTGTCCGAGCGCACCGCGAAGGACGCGATGCAGGAACGACTCGGTCTGGAACTCGCCCGGTACGACTCCGGCGAGACGGCCAGCGAGATCAACGTGATCGCCAGCGGCCTGCACGAGATCCGCCAGGTCTTCGACCTGATGCCGACCGAGGGTACGGAGGCGGTCAGCAACGTCGCCGCCCGACTCAACACCTTCGCCGCCGCGCTGACCGACTACCGGACCACCCTGCTCACCGCCGCCGACGCGGGACACGTCAGCCCCCGGGCGCAGATGATCGAAGTCGCCAAGCAGTGCGACATCTGGACCGATCCGGACCAGGACAACTTCTTCCACGGCCTGGCCGACCGGCTGACCGCCGACGGTGCACTCGCCGCCGAACTGCGCAAGGGCGCGGCGGCGGCAACCGCGGCAACCGCCGAGTTCGGGCAGTTCCTGCGTACCGAGCTGGCGCCCCGTGGGCGGGAGAAGCAGGCCGCCGGACGCGAGCGCTACCAGCTCGCCTCGCAGTACTTCCTCGGCGCCAAGATCGACCTCGACGAGACGTACGCCTGGGGTTTCGACGAACTGGCCCGGCTCGAAGCCGAGATGCGCGGTGTCGCGGCGCGAATCCTCGCCCCCGGCGCGACCGTCGACGAGGCGGTCCTGGCGCTCGACGCCGACCCGGCCCGCCGGATCCAGGGCAAGGAGGCGTTCCGCGACTGGATGCAGGCCCTGGCCGACAAGGCCATCGCCGACCTGCACGGCACTCACTTCGACATCCCCGAGCAGGTACGCCGGATCGAGTGCCGCCTCGCCCCGACCAGCGACGGCGGGATCTACTACACCGGTCCGAGCGAGGACTTCTCCCGCCCCGGCCGGATGTGGTGGGCGGTGCCGCAGGGGATCGACGAGTTCTCCACCTGGCGCGAGGTGACCACCGTCTACCACGAGGGCGCACCCGGTCACCACCTCCAGGTCGGGCAGACCCAGGTCCGCGCCGAGCTGCTCAACCGCTGGCAGCGGCTGCTCTCCTGGTCCTCCGGGCACGGCGAGGGCTGGGCGCTCTACTCCGAGCGGCTGATGGACGACCTCGGCTACCTCGACGACCCGGGCGACAAGCTCGGGATGCTCGACGGGCAGGCGTTCCGGGCCGCCCGGGTGATCGTCGACATCGGCATGCACCTCGAGTTGGAGATCCCGAAGGACAACCCGTTCGGCTTCCACCCCGGCGAGCGGTGGACCCCCGAACTCGGCTGGGAGTTCATGCGCGCCCACTGCCGGGTCCCGGACGAGAACCTGCGCTTCGAGCTCAACCGGTACCTCGGTTGGCCGGGGCAGGCACCGTCGTACAAGGTCGGCGAGCGGATCTGGCTCCAGGCCCGCGACGACGCCAAGGCGCGCAAGGGAGCCGACTTCGACCTGAAGCAGTTCCACCTCGACGCGCTGAACCTCGGCTCGCTCGGCCTCGACCCGCTGAAGGCGGCGCTGGCCCGGCTCTGACCGCCACCCCGCCCTCGGGGCCGGTCACCACGACCACCGACGGTACGCCGACCAGGGTTGAGCCCGGTCGGCGTGCCGGGTCGGGGCGTTGTCCTCACCCTGGCCGGCAGACCGGGCAGAGCGGACTAAAGTATGGACGCGAGCCGAGGGCCGCAGCCGCCGTGGTTCGCGGGCGAAGGAGTTCTGGTGCACCTCACTGATCTACGTGGTCGACGCGTCGCCGTCTGGGGCACCGGCCGGGAGGGTGTCGCCGCGGTCAACACGATCGCCCCGGTCGGCCCGGCCGACCTGGTCACGGTGCAGGACCGGGAAACCTTCCTGGCCCGACCGTGGGAGGGGCGGCTCGCCGAGATCGCCCCCCTGCACACCGGCCCGGAAGCCCTGGACCTGCTGCTGCGCGCGGACGTCGTGGTCCGGTCCCCGGTGATCGGCGAAACCCACCCGTGGATGATGCGGCTGCGCGAGCGCGGCGTGACGGTGACCGGCGGCACCGCCCTCTGGATGGCCGACCACGCCCCCACCACGATCGGGGTGACCGGGAGCAAGGGCAAGAGCACCACCACGGTCCTGATCAGTCACCTGCTCACCGCAGTCGGCCAGCCCAACGTCATCGGCGGCAACATCGGTACGGCCGTGCTGGAACTCCCCCCCGCCGACCGGTACGTCCTGGAGCTGTCCATGTACCAGTGCGCGGACCTGCTGGTCTCGCCGCAGGTCGTGGCGCTCACCGCGCTGGTCCCGGAGCACCTGGACTGGGCCGGCAGCGAAGCCGAGTACTACCGGCACAAGCTCAACATCGTCGAGCACGGCCCCGGTGTGGTGGTGTTCAACGCCAACGACGAGCAGCTCACCGCGCAACTCGCCGCCCGACCGGGACTGCCGCTGCTGGCCGCCGGCCGCCCCGACACCACCCACGTGGCACCCGGACCGGACGGCACGCCCTGGGTCCACCTCGCCGACCAGCCGCTCTTCCCCCGGTCGGCGTTCCCGCTGGTCGGCCGGCACAACGAGTGGAACCTCTGCGTGGCGCTGGGCGTACTGGCGTCGGTGGGCGTCGACCTGGTGGCGGAGCGTGACCGGCTCGGCGACGCGGCCGCCGCGTTCCCCGCCCTGGAACACCGGTTGACCCCGATCGAGGACCCGTCCGGGATCACCTTCGTCGACGACTCGCTCTCCACCATCCCGCAGTCGGCGATCCATGCCATCGAGGCGTTCGCCCACCGCCCGCTCACCGTCATCGTCGGCGGGGAGGACCGTGGCGTGGACTACGCGCCGCTGCGCGACTTCCTCGCCGACCAGGCCGTGCAGGCCACCCTGATCGGCGTACCGGACAGCGGGCCGCGCATCCTCGACATGGTCAAGGACCTGCCCGGGATCACCACGATCGGCGCGGACGACCTGGTCGAGGCGGTCCGCCTAGGCCGTACGCACACCCCGGCCGGTGGAGTGGTGCTGCTCTCCCCGGCCGCACCGAGCTACGGCCGGTTCGACAACTACGCACACCGGTCACGGGTGTTCCGCCAGGCGATCTCCGACACCGCCAACTGACCGGACCCGGTCGGATCCACTGCCGGCTCGTACCGGATCGGTCTCGTCCTTTCGGCCATGCGGCGTACGTCGATGGTGCCGTAGCGTGAGGGATTCGCGCGTACGAATCCTTCGTACCCACCCGCGGGCTGTCATCCGGTCGCGCGCTTGGCTACCGTAGGCCTCCGGGTCGTGTCACCACGCGGGCTTGCCTACCGACCCACCCCCCGCCCTTCCCCTGATCGAGGTTGACCTGTGAGCCTGTACGGCGCGAAGAGACCCCCCGCCGGCGAGACACCGACCACCGAGATCTCGGCGGTGCCGCAGCAGGTCGGTGGACCCGTGACCGGGTCGGCCCCCGAGCCGCAACAGCCGGACTTCATGACCTTCGGCGCACCCGAGCAGGGCGAGGACCCGGCCGGCGCTCCGATCGAGCCGAAGTCCCGCCGGGGGCGGCGCACGGCGCTCGTCGCGGGCGGCCTGGTCGCCGCCGTGCTGGCCGCGATCGGCGGCACCGCGGGGTACGCGTACAGCGGCGAGGTGCCGCGCGGCACCGAGGTGCTCGGCGTCGACCTGGGCGGCAAGTCCAAGGCGACGGCGGCTGCCCTGCTCCGGGCCGAGTTGGAGCGGCGGGCGGACACCTTCGCCGCCCCCGTCTCGGTACGGATCGGCGACCAGACGGCCGAGTTCAAGCCGATCGACGTCGGGCTGGCCGTGGACGTGACCGCCACCGTCGAAGCGACGATCGGCGCCGGTGCGGGACCGGTAGACCTGCTCTTCAAGTCCCGCACCGTCGAGCCGGTGGTGACCGTCGACCCCGGCCTACTCGACACGGAACTGCGCAAGACGGCCGGGAAGACCGGCCGCCCGATGACCCCGCCGTCCATCGTCTTCCAGGGCACCACCCCGAAGCCGAACTACCCGTCGCCGGGTCAGGACCTGGACCCGCAGCAGTCGGCGGAGGCACTGCGTACGGGCTGGCTGAGCGGTCAGCCGGTGGTCGTACCGCTGGTCGAGGCGCATCCGACCACCACGAAGGAAGATGTCGACAAGCTCGTCAACGAGCTGGCGAAGCCGGCCGTCGCGGCGCCGGTCACGGTCACCACCGAACGCGGTTCGTTCACCATTCCGCCGGCCGCGATCGCGAAGAGCCTGCTCCTGAACGCCGACAAGACCGGCAAGATCGCACCGGCGGTGGACGAGAAGAAGCTCCAGGCCGCGCTCACCACCCAGCTCGCGAAGGTCGAGGTCAAGCCGAAGGAGGCCACCGTCGCCCTCCAGGGCGGCAAGCCCCAGGTGGTGGCGAGCACCGGCGGGCAGGCGGTGGACACCGCGGCGCTGAGCCGGGACCTGCTGGCGGTGCTGCCGCGCGCCGACGCACGTGAGGTCAAGGGTGTCCTCAAGCCGGTCGAGCCGAAGACCAGTACGGACGCGATGGCCAAGTTGGGCATCAAGGAACAGGTCTCGACCTTCTCCACCAAGTTCACCGGTGGGCTCTCCTCCCCGCGCAGTCACAACATCGTGACGATCGCCAAGGAGGTCGACGGTGCGGTGGTGAAGCCCGGCGAGACGTTCTCCCTGAACAAGCACACCGGCGAGCGCAGCTACGCGCAGGGCTACAAGGACGCCCCGGTCATCCTCGACGGCAAACTGGTTCCGGGCGTCGGCGGCGGGGCCTCGCAGTTCACCACCACCATCTTCAACGCCACGTACTACGCCGGCCTGGAGGACGTGGAGCACAAGCCGCACTCGTACTGGTTCGACCGGTACCCGGCGGTGATCGAGTCGACGATCTTCTACCCGGACCTGGACTTCAAGTTCCGCAACGACACCGAGCACGGCGTCCTCATCGACACCTCGTGGACCAACGACACGATCACCGTGTCGATCTGGAGCACCAAGGTGTACGACAGCGTCAAGACGGTCTACGGCCCCCGCCGCAACATCACCAAGCCGAAGCTGATCCACCTGGACCCCGGCCCGTCCTGCATCGCCACCAGCGGCATCGACGGCTTCACCCAGGACGCGTTCCGGGTCTTCAACAAGGACGGCAAGGAGCTGAAGCGGGAGAAGTTCACCTGGCGGTACGACGCCGAGCCCCGCTACGTCTGCGCCAAGAAGCCGAGCTGACCCCGCAACCCTCGCTCGAAGGTATGACACAACCGGGATGACATCGAAGCATTGCGATACATCGGCTGGCTTCCATACGCTGCCGGCAACGTGATCTGCGCGCGCCCACAAGGCGCGCCAATCCTTTGCTTGGAGAGGGATCCCATGGTTCGCTGGCGCAAGCTCACCGGCCTGGCGGCTGCCGCGTTGACCGCGGTAACCGTCGGCAGCCTCGCACTGGTCGCACCCGCCTCCGCCGCACCGGAGGGCGACGTGACCCCGCTGGTCGTCGGCGGCACACGGGCCGCCCAGGGCGAGTTCCCGTTCATGGTCCGGCTCTCGATGGGCTGCGGCGGTGCCCTCTACAGCCCGCGGCTGGTCCTGACCGCCGCGCACTGCGTCGGCGCCACCGGCACCAACACCAGCATCACGGCGACCCTCGGCGCGGTCGACCTCCAGTCGTCCAGCCGGATCACGGTCCGCTCCAACTACGTCCTCCGGGCGCCGGGTTACAACGGCAACGGCAAGGACTGGGCGCTGATCCGGCTCGCGACGCCGGTCACCAGCCTGTCCACCCTGCCGATCGCCACCAGCACCGCGTACGACTCCGGCACGTTCACCGTCGCCGGTTGGGGCGCTGCCCGCGAGGGCGGGGCGCAGCAGCGTTACCTGCTGAAGGCGACCGTGCCGTTCGTCGCCGACAGCACCTGTGACTCCCAGTACGGCGGCGATGTCATCGTCGCCGAGGAGATCTGCGCCGGCTTCGCCAGCGGTGGCACCGACACCTGCCAGGGCGACTCGGGTGGCCCGATGTTCCGTCGGGGCGCCAACAACGCCTGGGTCCAGGTGGGCATCGTGAGTTGGGGCAACGGCTGCGCCCGCCCCAACTACCCGGGCGTCTACACCCAGGTGAGCTACTTCGCCTCGGCGATCGCCTCGGCCGCCGCGAGCCTCGGCGGCTGACCGTACGTCAAACGGCGGCCGGTCCGGGACAACCTCCCGGTCCGGCCGCCGTTTCGTGTACGGGCGCTCAGGGTGCGACCACGTTGCCCCTGCCCCGGCGCCCACCCCGCCCGGACCGCCGACGCTGGCTCTCCACCCGGTCCCGACCGAACGCGTCCAGCCGCCCCCACCGCCCCGGTACGTCGAGCAGCTCGATCCGCCCCATCCCCTGTGGCAGGGCCGGGTCGACCACCAGGTGGTTGTCGTGCGGTTCGAGACCGAGCAGCACCCGGATCAGCATCATCGGGGTGCCGGCCGACCAGGCGTGCGGGCTCCAGTTGGTCGGGTACTGCACCGGATACTTGGTCAGGCTCCGGTCGTACCCGGCGAAGAGTTGCGGCAGCCGCCCGTCGAAGTACTGCGAGGCGTCGATCATCGCGGAGGCGATCCGCCCGGCCTCCTCGTTGAAGCCGTACCGGCGCAGGCCGAGGGCGATGAACGAGTTGTCGAACGGCCAGATCGCCCCCGTGTGGTAGCCGGTCGGGTTGTACCGCTCCTCCCCTTCGGCGAGGGTGCGTACCCCCCAGCCGGAAAAGAGACGCGGGCCGAGGAGGTGCTCGGCCACCTTGGCCGCGCGCGGCGGGTCGACGATTCCGCTCCAGAGCAGGTGGCCCATGTTCGACGACAACGCGTCGACCTGGCCGCCCTCGGCGTCCAACGCCAGGGCGTAGTACTGGCCGTCCTCGATCCAGAAGTCCCGGTTGAACCGGGCCTTCAGGTCGGCCGCCTCTGCCTCGAGCCGGTCGGCGTAGATCGGGTCGTGCCAGATCCGTCGGGCCAGCCGGGCCCCGCGCATCTTCGCGTCGTACGCGTAACCCTGTAGTTCGCAGGTGGCCCGGGGGAACGACGGCAGTCTCCCGTCCCGGTACGAGATCGAGTCGGGGGAGTCCTTCCAGCACTGGTTTTCCAGCCCGCTGGCGGTGTTGCGGCGCTCGTACGAGATGTAGCCGTTCCCGAGCAGGTCGCCGTACGCGTCGATCCAGTGCAAAGCCGCCCGTGTCTCGTGCTCGAGCCGGCGGACGAGTTCCACGTCCCCGGTCCAGCGCTCGTACTCGTCGAGCAGGATCACGAACAGGGGAGTCGAGTCGGCCGCACCGAAGTACGGCGAGTGCGGCTGCTCCTCGAACGCGGCCGACTCCCCGTACCGGAACTCGTGCAGGATCTTGCCGGGTTCCTTCTCCCGGAAGTCGTCGAACACGGTGGCCTGCGTCGCGGCGAAGGTGTTCAGCGTGCCGACCGCGAGCTGTGGTGTGAACGCCATGGCCTGGATGGAGGTCAGGATGCTGTCCCGACCGTAGAAGGTCATGAACCAGGGTGTTCCGGCGGCGATCAGGTTCGCGCCGGTGGCGAGCGCACCGAACTGGACCGCCGCCAGGTCGATCAGCCCTCGCCGGTACGCCGTTGCCAGCGCGGCGTCGTCGCACCCGAGCTGTGGCGCACCGGCGAGCCATGATTCGAGATCCCGCTGTGTCTCCGGGTTCACCGCGGCCCGGTGGGTGTCCAGGAGGTCCCGGGTGTCCTTCCCACCTTGGCCGGGCAGGTGGGCGGTTACCGTCAGCAGGGTCGTCCACTGCCCGTGCGGCGCCAGCCGGAGCCGGAACGTCATCCCATGTTCGTCGATGTCGGCCGGGGCGCTCGACGACACCAGCGCTTCCCGTACGTAGCTGTCCCGGACGTAACGGAGGCGGAGGTAGCCGTCCTCGACCACCACCGACGTCTCGCGCTTCGTGGCCAGGGACTGCTTGAGTTCGAACACGTCGACGAAGTCGGCCGCCATGTCCAGCCGTACGGTGAAATCGACCGTCTCGCCCCGGTGGTTCAGTACGGTCAGTTCCTCCTGGAGCCCTCCGCTGAGCCTCCGGTGCCGGATGACGGAGACCTTGGCGTCGAGGTAGTGGGTCGGTTCTCCGGGTACGAGGAAGAACCGCGATTCGTAGTACTGGAGGTCGTCGACGGAGAGGGCGTGCAGACGCTCACCGTTGACGGTCAGTTTCCACTCGGACAGAAAACGCTGGTCGAACGAGAACATCCCGGTCGGTACGAGCGCCGAGGGTTCGATGTCGCCGCGACCGTCGCTGACCACGAAGGCGTTGCCGGCCAGGATGGTGACATACGGCTTCACTGCGGCCCCCTATCGCGTCGAGCGCGGTGGGAGGGCGCCCCACCCGGCCAGGATGAGCCTCCTTCCCCGGCAGGCAGCCTCCCCGTTGCCGCCTCGGCCACGTCACCCGTACGGGATGAGCTTCCACCAGGGCAGTCGCACCCGTCCCTGACGTCACATGCGGCTCGGGCATTCGGGGTGGAAAACAAGTTAGGGCCACCCCGAAGGGTGGCCCTAACTAGAAAGAAGTCCGGCGGCGTCCTACTCTCCCACACCCTCCCGAGTGCAGTACCATCGGCGCTGGAGGGCTTAGCTTCCGGGTTCGGAATGTAACCGGGCGTTTCCCCACCGCTATAACCGCCGTAACACTATCGACTTAACAAACAACCTCAACCCATACGGGGTGATTGTTCGTTTGTCGGGAATCACACAGTGGACGCGTAGCACCTTAGTAATCAAGTCCTCGGCCTATTAGTACCGGTCAACTCAACCCGTTACCGAGCTTACATCTCCGGCCTATCAACCCAGTAGTCTAGCTGGGGGCCTTACCCCACAAAGTGGGTGGGATACCTCATCTTGAAGCAGGCTTCCCGCTTAGATGCTTTCAGCGGTTATCCCTTCCGAACGTAGCCAACCAGCCGTGCCCCTGGCGGGACAACTGGCACACCAGAGGTTCGTCCGTCCCGGTCCTCTCGTACTAGGGACAGCCCTTCTCAAGTATCCTACGCGCACGGCGGATAGGGACCGAACTGTCTCACGACGTTCTAAACCCAGCTCGCGTACCGCTTTAATGGGCGAACAGCCCAACCCTTGGGACCTGCTACAGCCCCAGGATGCGACGAGCCGACATCGAGGTGCCAAACCATCCCGTCGATATGGACTCTTGGGGAAGATCAGCCTGTTATCCCCGGGGTACCTTTTATCCGTTGAGCGACACCGCTTCCACTCGCAAGTGCCGGATCACTAGTCCCGACTTTCGTCCCTGCTCGACCTGTCAGTCTCACAGTCAAGCTCCCTTGTGTACTTGCACTCAACACCTGATTGCCAACCAGGCTGAGGGAACCTTTGGGCGCCTCCGTTACATTTTAGGAGGCAACCGCCCCAGTTAAACTACCCACCAGACACTGTCCCTGAACCGGATCACGGTCCGAAGTTAGATACCCAAATCAACCAGAGTGGTATTTCAAGATTGCCTCCACCCATACTGGCGTATGGACTTCACCGGCTCCCACCTATCCTACACAAGCTAATTCGGATACCAATGTCAAGCTATAGTAAAGGTCCCGGGGTCTTTCCGTCCTGCCGCGCGTAACGAGCATCTTTACTCGTAATGCAATTTCGCCGGGCCTGTGGTTGAGACAGTGGGGAAGTCGTTACGCCATTCGTGCAGGTCGGAACTTACCCGACAAGGAATTTCGCTACCTTAGGATGGTTATAGTTACCACCGCCGTTTACTGGCGCTTAAGTTCTCAGCTTCGCCCCGAAAGACTAACCGGTCCCCTTAACGTTCCAGCACCGGGCAGGCGTCAGTCCATATACATCGAATTACTTCTTCGCATGGACCTGTGTTTTTAGTAAACAGTCGCTTCCCCCTGCTCTCTGCGGCCATACAACGCTCCACCCGCAAGGGGCTTCACGTCTCCGGCCCCCCTTCTCCCTAAGTTACGGGGGCAATTTGCCGAGTTCCTTAACCACAGTTCGCCCGATCGCCTCGGTATTCTCTACCTGACCACCTGTGTCGGTTTGGGGTACGGGCCGCTAAGAACTCGCTAGAGGCTTTTCTCGGCAGCATAGGATCACTGACTTCACCTGAATCGGCTCGGCATCACGTCTCAGCCTTAATGCGTCGCGGATTTGCCTACGACACGGCCTACACGCTTACCCCGGCACAACCACCGGCCGGGCTCAGCTACCTTCCTGCGTCACCCCATCGCTTGACTACTACCCACCAGGTTCCTCAAATCACCAAAACCAACCCGAAAGCCGGCCTCAGATCAAGGAGTTAGCACAATGAGGTTCACCACGGACGCTCTTTCGCGGGTACGGGAATATCAACCCGTTGTCCATCGACTACGCCTCTCGGCCTCGCCTTAGGTCCCGACTCACCCAGGGCGGATTAGCCTGGCCCTGGAACCCTTGGTCATCCGGCGGAAGGGTTTCTCACCCTTCTTTCGCTACTCATGCCTGCATTCTCACTCGTGCCGCGTCCACAACTGGATCACTCCGCTGCTTCACCCGCGGCACGACGCTCCCCTACCCATCCACACACCTGCACGCGCTCTCGAAAGAACACGCGAAGTAAAATATGAATGCCACAGCTTCGGCGGTGTACTTGAGCCCCGCTACATTGTCGGCGCGGAACCACTTGACCAGTGAGCTATTACGCACTCTTTAAAGGGTGGCTGCTTCTAAGCCAACCTCCTGGTTGTCTATGCGACCCCACATCCTTTTCCACTTAGCACACGCTTAGGGGCCTTAGCTGGTGATCTGGGCTGTTTCCCTCTCGACTACGAAGCTTATCCCCCGCAGTCTCACTGCCGCGCTCTCACTTACCGGCATTCGGAGTTTGGCTGATTTCGGTAAGCTTGTGGGCCCCCTAGACCATCCAGTGCTCTACCTCCGGCAAGAAACACGCGACGCTGCACCTAAATGCATTTCGGGGAGAACCAGCTATCACGGAGTTTGATTGGCCTTTCACCCCTAACCACAGGTCATCCCCCAACTTTTCAACGTTGGTGGGTTCGGCCCTCCACGCGGTCTTACCCACGCTTCAGCCTGCCCATGGCTAGATCACTCCGCTTCGGGTCTAGGACACGCGACTGAACGCCCTATTCAGACTCGCTTTCGCTACGGCTACCCCACACGGGTTAACCTCGCCACATGCCACTAACTCGCAGGCTCATTCTTCAAAAGGCACGCCGTCACCCCTAAAGGCTCCGACGGATTGTAGGCGAACGGTTTCAGGTACTATTTCACTCCCCTCCCGGGGTACTTTTCACCATTCCCTCACGGTACTAGTCCGCTATCGGTCACCAGGAAGTATTTAGGCTTACCAGGTGGTCCTGGCAGATTCACGGCAGATTACAGGGGTCCGCCGCTACTCGGGAACATCCACAGAAGACCAGCCACTTTCACCTACCGGACTCTCACCGTCTACGGTTGGCTTTCCCACACCATTCGGCTAGCAACTGGTTTTATCACTTCTCGACCCAATGTCAGTTGAATCAGCAGAGTCCCACAACCCCAACCACGCAACCCCTGACAGGTATCACACGCAGCCGGTTTAGCCCAAATCCGCTTTCGCTCGCCACTACTCACGGAATCACTATTGTTTTCTCTTCCTACGGGTACTGAGATGTTTCACTTCCCCGCGTTCCCTCCATACACCCTATGTGTTCAGGTGCAGGTGACAGCACATGACTGCTGCCGGGTTCCCCCATTCGGACACCCTGGGATCACAGCTAGGTTGACAGCTCCCCCAGGCCTATCGCGGCCTCCCACGTCCTTCATCGGCTCCTGGTGCCAAGGCATCCACCGTTCGCCCTTGACAACTTGACCACAAAGATGCTCGCGTCCACTGTGCAATTCTCAACAAACGACCAACCCACAACCCACAACCACCACACCAAACCCCACCACCAGAAAACCTGGCTCCGGGAATCCGTTTGCGATGACAGGCCATGCCTGGCAACCCGAAACAACAAACACACCGTGTTTGTTCCTTCAGGACCCAACAGGATGCTTATCATTCACCACCAGCCGCACCACCAACCACATTCCCACCACAACCCCTCTCAGGGTCACAGCTGTACTAGCGATCGGACGGCCGTTGCCGACAGTGAACTCACCAGTGTCTCCGCCATCTGAGCACCCCACCACCACGTACGGGTGGCGCGGGCTCCTAACCCACTTTCGCGGGCAGGTGCTCCTTAGAAAGGAGGTGATCCAGCCGCACCTTCCGGTACGGCTACCTTGTTACGACTTCGTCCCAATCGCCAGCCCCACCTTCGACGGCTCCCTCCACAAGGGTTGGGCCACCGGCTTCGGGTGTTGCCGACTTTCGTGACGTGACGGGCGGTGTGTACAAGGCCCGGGAACGTATTCACCGCAGCGTTGCTGATCTGCGATTACTAGCGACTCCGACTTCACGGGGTCGAGTTGCAGACCCCGATCCGAACTGAGACCGGCTTTTTGGGATTCGCTCCACCTCACGGTATCGCAGCCCATTGTACCGGCCATTGTAGCATGCGTGAAGCCCTGGACATAAGGGGCATGATGACTTGACGTCATCCCCACCTTCCTCCGAGTTGACCCCGGCAGTCTTCGATGAGTCCCCGCCATAACGCGCTGGCAACATCGAACGAGGGTTGCGCTCGTTGCGGGACTTAACCCAACATCTCACGACACGAGCTGACGACAGCCATGCACCACCTGTGAACGGCCCCGAAGGACCCGACATCTCTGCCGGATTTCCGCCCATGTCAAACCCAGGTAAGGTTCTTCGCGTTGCATCGAATTAATCCGCATG
This sequence comes from Micromonospora sp. NBC_01796, assembly GCF_035917455.1. Taxonomy (NCBI): domain Bacteria; kingdom Bacillati; phylum Actinomycetota; class Actinomycetes; order Micromonosporales; family Micromonosporaceae; genus Micromonospora; species Micromonospora sp. NBC_01796. The sequence goes on from NZ_CP109078.1 coordinate 2,774,292, forward strand.
CTCCGCCGCTTGTGCGGGCCCCCGTCAATTCCTTTGAGTTTTAGCCTTGCGGCCGTACTCCCCAGGCGGGGCGCTTAATGCGTTAGCTGCGGCACAGAGAACCGGAGAGGCCCCCCACACCTAGCGCCCAACGTTTACAGCGTGGACTACCAGGGTATCTAATCCTGTTCGCTCCCCACGCTTTCGCTCCTCAGCGTCAGTATCGGCCCAGAGACCCGCCTTCGCCACCGGTGTTCCTCCTGATATCTGCGCATTTCACCGCTACACCAGGAATTCCAGTCTCCCCTACCGAACTCTAGCCTGCCCGTATCGGCTGCAAGCCCGCGGTTGAGCCGCGGGTTTTCACAGTCGACGCGACAAGCCGCCTACGAGCTCTTTACGCCCAATAAATCCGGACAACGCTCGCACCCTACGTCTTACCGCGGCTGCTGGCACGTAGTTGGCCGGTGCTTCTTCTGCAGGTACCGTCACTCTCGCTTCGTCCCTGCTGAAAGAGGTTTACAACCCGAAGGCCGTCATCCCTCACGCGGCGTCGCTGCATCAGGCTTCCGCCCATTGTGCAATATTCCCCACTGCTGCCTCCCGTAGGAGTCTGGGCCGTGTCTCAGTCCCAGTGTGGCCGGTCGCCCTCTCAGGCCGGCTACCCGTCGTCGCCTTGGTAGGCCATTACCCCACCAACAAGCTGATAGGCCGCGAGTCCATCCCAGGCCGAAAAACTTTCCACCCCCCACCATGCGGCAGGAAGTCATATCCGGTATTAGCCCCCGTTTCCGAGGGTTATCCCAAAGCCTAGGGCAGGTTACTCACGTGTTACTCACCCGTTCGCCGCTCGAGTACCCCGAAGGGCCTTTCCGCTCGACTTGCATGTGTTAAGCACGCCGCCAGCGTTCGTCCTGAGCCAGGATCAAACTCTCCAACAAAAAACTGTGGAAAAAATGTCCCGGCAACAAAATAAGTTGCCAAAGGAATCCAACCAAACCAACCCACCCCCGAAGGAACAGGCAAGCCGGCCGGGGTTAAATCATAATTGGCACTGGCTTATCAAGCACCCTGTTGAGTTCTCAAAGAACAAACACACACCGAACCGCCAACCCCAATCAAGGGGCCCACAACCCGGGGCTTTTTACTCCCAGTTCATCACCCGGCGTTCCCGCCCGGCGCTTTTACTACGCTACCCGGTCGTTTCCGCCGAGTCAAACCGGCGTTCCCGGTTTGTTCACAACCACCCGACCAGACTTCGATCGGGCCCGCTCTGCGCACACAGCAACCTACACCCTGCGCGTTCGAGAGGATTTAGCGGGCCGTCCTGCTCCCACCGGCGTTTCCCGGTAGTTCCTGTCCGGTGCCCCGCTGACTTGGAAAAAGTTACCGGATGACTGGTTCAGAGCCAAATCGATCATGGTGACTGGATTTCCGGACGAGCTCGGGCGGTCCCGTACTCAGCTGTTCCGGGTCGTTTTGCGGGCCGCCCACCAGGCGCGGACACCGAGCAGGCCGACGGTGGTACCGATCGCCAACGAGACGCCGATCAGCAGCGCGTGCACCCAGAGAAAGCTGGTCGGATCCCCCTGGCTCACTTCCCCGGTCGACCAGGATCGGGGGTCCTGCCAGATCGCCAGGCCGAATCGCGGCCAGATGACCCAGGTCCATACGCCGACCCCGAACAGGAAGAGCGCCCAGCCGCGCGAAAGCGTCACGAGCGGCGAGTATGCCAGGTCAGCTGGCCTGTCGATGTTCAGCCGGCGGGCGCCCGAGAGCCGCTGCCCCCGCACGAGAGCGGCAACCCGGGTGACCCTTCCCGCTCAGGACCGACGGTGGCGCAGGCCCCGGGAGATGGCGAGGGTCAGCGCACCGAGCACGAGCAGGAGTCCGCCGGCGAAGAACAGCCAACCGGGCGGCATCGGATCGTCCCCGGTGACCGGGAGGTGTCCTCCCGTGTGAGTGGGCCGGGGAGTGGGCGGGACCGTGGGACTGGCCGTGGGACTGAGGGTGGGCTGTGGCGGCAGCACCTCGAAGGTCACGTTGCCGCCCGACGTTCCCCCCGGCGCCGGCGCCGCCATCGGGGCTACCGCGCCGAGCGGCACGAGCTGACGGGTGGCGACCGGAACGTCCAGGGTCAGGGCTGCCGCGAGCGCCACGCCGGCGAGGATCGAGGTGAGCAGGCCCCGCCTGCCCGGCGTACCGCGTCGGTTCTCTGCACGGACGACCATCGTGGTGCCCCCTTCGCGACCGGGCGGTGGACCAGCTCGGCCAGCGGTCGCACTCCCCCCGCTTCGGAGAACGGCGCCGCCGAGTTGTCCCGATCCATCCGCATCCCAAGGCGACGGTACCGAATATTTCTCTCTTATTGCGGCAAATGCCGTGTCCGTCGGACCAACCGTTCGACCGGTGTCGGCAGCACCCTGGGCTACCACCCGGACCACGACGGTCCGCCGGGGGTGCGGCCGGACCGTCGCCGCGACGCCGGACCCGTCCCCGGGACGCCTCGCGTACGGGGTGAGACCGGCTCACGAGCAGGGCTACCGGAGCGGCTACGGACGCCCTCGACCCCCGCTACGCCTGACTCTCCGTGAACGCCGGCGCTGTTACCATGGCGCCCATGCGTTTACTGGTTACCGGTGGTGCGGGATTCATCGGATCAAACTTCGTCCGCCAGGCAGTGGACGCACTCGACTTCCAGGTCGACGTACTGGACGCACTCACCTACGCGGGTGACCGGAGCAGCCTCGCCGAGGTGGAGCACCGGATCAATTTCGTGCACGGCTCGGTGACCGACGCCGACACCGTCGACGAGCTGGTACGGCAGGCCGACGCGGTGGTCCATTTCGCGGCCGAGTCGCACAACGACAACTCGGTGATGGATCCGAGCCCATTCGTGCAGACGAACCTCATCGGGACGTTCAACATCCTGGAGAGCGTGCGTCGGCACGACAAGCGGCTGCACCACATCTCCACCGACGAGGTGTTCGGCGATCTGGAGCTGGACGAGGACCGGCGATTCACCGAGGGCAGCCCGTTCGACCCGTCGAGCCCGTACTCGTCGACGAAGGCGGGCTCGGACCTGATGGTGCGCGGCTGGATCCGGTCGTTCGGTGTCCGCGCCACGATCTCGCACTGCTCGAACAACTACGGGCCGTTCCACCACATCGAGAAGTTCATCCCGCGGCAGATCACCAACGTCATCGACGGGATCCGCCCCAAGGTCTACGGCTCCGGCCTCAACGTCCGGGACTGGATTCACGTACATGACCACAACACGGCGGTGAACGCGATTCTCGAACGCGGCACGATCGGTCAGACGTACCTGATCGGCGCCGAGTGCGAGCTGAACAACATCGTGGTGGTCCAGGAGATCCTGCGCCTGATGGGGCGCCCGGACGACTGGTTCGACATGGTCGGCGACCGCCCCGGCCACGACCTGCGGTACGCGATCGACTCCAGCAAGCTCCAGGCGGAGCTGGGTTGGAAGCCGCAGTACCTCAACTTCCGCGACGGGCTGGCCCAGACCATCGAGTGGTACCAGCAGAACGAGAAGTGGTGGCGGCCGAAGAAGGAAGCGACCGAGGCGAAGTACCGCCAGCTCGGTCGCTGACCTCCCCTCGACCGCCGGGACCGGCGGTCGAGCCCTGATCTCGCAGAACGCGCCGCTCGCCCCCGGTGAGCGGCGCGTTCCGTATCCGCCGGCCACGGCTCGCCGGACGGCCAGGCCGCCACCACCCCGTCATCCCGATCCGAACCCGAGTGTCGTGGACCACCTTGATACCCCTGGGGGGTACGGGTATCGTTCTCCACATGGAGACGACATACCAGGTAACCGGAATGACCTGCGGCCACTGCGCCCGTTCCGTGCAGACCGAGGTCGGCGCCCTGCCCGGCGTCAGCGAGGTACGGGTCGACGTGGCCAGCGGCGCCGTGACCGTCAGCAGCGCCCAGCCCCTCGACGAGGCCGCGGTCCGTACCGCCGTCGACGAGGCCGGCTACACGCTGGTCAGCTAACTACCGATGGAAACCCGATACCGGGTCGGCGGTTACCTGGCCGGGCTGGTGGTGGTCTTCGGGGCCGCCCTCGGCGCCGGCCAGGTGACCGGGGGCGGGCCCGAATCCGCCCCGCCCGCCCAGTCAGACCACGGTCACCCCGGCGCGGCGGCACCGAGTCACGGCAACGAGCAGAGCGCGACACCGGCACAGCCGCCGGGCGGGTTGCAGGTGGCCCAGGACGGTTACCGGCTCACCCCGCTCACCGCGTCGCTGACCACCGGACCGGCCAACCAGCTCTCGTTCCGCGTGCTGGGACCCGACGGCAACCCGGTGACCTCGTACGATCCGACGCACGACAAGGACCTGCACCTGATAGTGGTCCGGCGGGACCTGACCGGTTTCCAGCACGTGCATCCGGAGATGGCGGGCGACGGGACCTGGTCGATTCCGCTCGCCGTCCACGCGCCGGGACAGTTCCGCCTCATCGCCGACTTCCAGCCGGCCGGTCACCCCGACAACATCACGCTCGGGGTGGATCTACCCGCTCCCGGTGACTACCGGCCGGTGCCACTGCCCGCCGCCGGGCGGAGCGCGTCGGTCGGCGACGGCTACACCGTCACGCTCGACGGCGACCTCGTACCGGGCACCTCGTCCACCCTCGCCCTGACCGTGAGCAGGTACGGAACCCCCGTCACCGACCTCTCGCCCTACCTCGCGGCGTACGGTCATCTGGTTGCCCTGCGCGACGGGGACCTCGCCTACCTGCACGTACATCCCGAGGGCGGGCCCGGGGACGGGCGGACCCCCGCCGGACCGACCATCACCTTCCAGGTCGAGGTGCCCAGCGCCGGGGCGTACCGGCTCTTCCTCGACTTCCAGCACCTGGGGACGGTCCGGACGGCCGCGTTCACCGCGCTCGCCGGCACACCCGGCCAGACCCACGGTTAGGAGATCAGCGATGACCACCGCCGGCCGATCCCTACCCCGGGCCGCCGCACCGATCCAGCTCACCATCGGGGGCATGACCTGCGCCTCGTGCGCGTCCAGGATCGAGAAGAAACTCAACCGGCTCGACGGCGTCGAGGCGACGGTCAACTACGCCACCGAGAAGGCGACCGTCACCCTCACCGACGACACCGTCACGGTGGCCGAGCTGATCGCCACCGTGGAGAAGACCGGGTACACCGCCCAGCTCCCGCCGCCGCCCCGATCCGCCGACGAGGGCGGTACGGGCACCGAGCCGGCCGACGAGCTGCACGCACTGCGTACCCGATTGTGGGTTTCGCTGGTCCTGACCGTGCCGGTGATCGCGCTGGCGATGGTTCCGGCCTGGCAGTTCACCTACTGGCAGTGGCTGTCGCTGACCCTGGCCGCCCCGGTTGTCGTCTACGGCGGGCTGCCGTTCCACCGGGCCGCCCTGGTCAACCTGCGACACGGCGCCGCGACCATGGACACCCTGGTCTCGCTCGGCACCGTCGCCGCCTTCGGCTGGTCGCTCTGGGCGCTCTTCTTCGGCACCGCCGGCACCCCCGGCATGGTCCACCCGTTCAGCTTCGACATCAGCCGCTCCGACGGCAGCGGCAACATCTACTTCGAGGCAGCCGCCGGGGTCACCCTGTTCATCCTCGCCGGGCGCTACTTCGAGGCCCGGTCCAAGCGCCGGGCCGGATCCGCGCTGCGTGCCCTGCTCGAACTCGGCGCCCGCGACGTCGCGGTGCTGCGCGGCACAACCGAGGTACGCCTACCGGTCGAGCAACTGATGGTCGGTGACCGGTTCGTGGTCCGCCCCGGCGAGAAGATCGCCACTGACGGGGTGATCGAGGACGGCACCTCGGCGATCGACACCAGCCTGCTCACCGGGGAATCCGTGCCGGTGGAGGTCGGTCCCGGCGAACCGGTGGTGGGTGCCACCGTCAACGCCGGCGGCCGGCTCGTCGTACGAGCCACCCGGATCGGCTCGGACACCCAGCTCGCCCAGATGGCGAAGCTGGTCGAGCAGGCGCAGACCGGCAAGGCGCAGGTGCAACGGCTCGCCGACCGGATCTCCGGGATCTTCGTGCCGATCGTGATCGCGCTGTCGGTGGCGACCCTGGGTTGGTGGATCGGCGCCGGTCAGGGCGGGTCGGCCGCAATCACCGCCGCCGTCGCCGTACTGATCATCGCCTGCCCGTGTGCGCTCGGCCTGGCCACACCGACCGCCCTCCTGGTCGGCACGGGACGGGGTGCGCAGCTCGGGATCCTGATCAAGGGTCCGCAGGTGCTCGAATCCACCCGTACCGTCGACACGATCGTGCTGGACAAGACCGGGACCGTCACCACCGGCCGGATGACCCTGGTCGACGTGGTCACCGCCGACGACCAGCAGCCCGACCAGGCGTTACGCCTGGTCGGTGCGGTGGAGGCCGCCTCCGAACACCCGATCGCGCGAGCCATCGCGGCCGGTGCGGTCGACCGGGTCGGCACGCTGCCCCCGGTCGGCGGCTTCGCCGGACTCGGCGGGCTCGGTGTCACCGGTACGGTCGACGGCCACCACCTCACCGTGGGGCGGGAACGCCTGCTCGTCGACCGGGGACTGGAACTGCCCGAACACCTGGCCACCGCCCGTGCCGACGCCGAAGCCGAAGGTCGTACGGCGGTCCTCGCCGGCTGGGACGGGCGGGTCCGGGCGGTGTTCGTGGTCGCCGACGCGGTCCGGCCGACCAGCGTCGAAGCGGTCGCCGCCCTCCGCGCGCTCGGCCTGACCCCGGTGCTGCTGACCGGGGACAACACCGGCGCGGCCCGGTCGGTCGGTGCCGAGGTCGGTATCGACGAGGTGATCGCCGAGGTACTGCCGGCGGACAAGGTCGACGTGGTCAAGCGGCTCCAGGACGAGGGCCGGGTGGTGGCGATGGTCGGCGACGGGGTGAACGACGCCGCCGCGCTGGCCCAGGCCGATCTCGGCATCGCCATGGGCACCGGCACCGACGTGGCGATCGAGGCCGCCGACCTGACCCTGGTCCGGGACGACCTGATGGCCGCCGCGGACGCGATCCGGCTCTCCCGGCGTACTCTGGCGACGATCAAGGGCAACCTGTTCTGGGCCTTCGGTTACAACGTCGCCGCCCTGCCGCTGGCCGCGACGGGGCTGCTCAACCCCATGATCGCCGGAGCCGCGATGGCGTTCTCCTCGATCTTCGTGGTCGGCAACAGCCTCCGCCTCCGCACCTTCCGCCCCCTGCCCTGACCGGCTACCCGGCTGACCGGTCCCGTCACGCGGGGTGGGTCAGGCGGCGGTGGAGGAACTCCAGGATGAGGGCCCATTTGGCGGCGCGTTGGGCATTGTCGGCGGCGGCGCCGTGTCCACCCTCGACGTTCTCGTAGTAGGAGACGTCGTAACCGTGCTCGCGCAGGCGGGCCACCATCTTCCGGGCGTGACCGGGATGGACCCGGTCGTCGCGGGTCGAGGTGACGAACAGGACCGGCGGGTACGGCCGACCCGCCCGGACGTTGTGGTACGGCGAGAACTCCCGCAGGTACGCCCAGTCCGCCTCGTCGTCCGGGTCGCCGTACTCGGCCATCCACGACGCCCCGGCCAGGAGCTTGTGGTATCGCCGCAGGTCAAGCAGGGGGACCGTGGCGACGACCGCCCCGAACAGCTCCGGATACCGGGTGAGCATCACCCCCATCAGCAGGCCGCCGTTGCTGCCGCCCTCGATGCCCAGCCGAGCGGGTTCGGTGATCCCCCGGGTCACCAGGTCGGTCGCCACGGCGGCGAAGTCCTCGTACGCCCTGGGTCGGTTCTCCCGCAGGGCTGCCAGGTGCCAGCGTGGGCCGTACTCGCCGCCGCCCCGGATGTTCGCCAGCACGTATGTGCCGCCCCGGGCCAGCCAGCCCCGGCCGGTGATCCCGTCGTAGTCGGGTGTCATCGACACCTCGAAGCCGCCGTACCCGGTCAGCAGGGTCGGGCCCGGGTCACCGTCCGGGGGACCCACCACGAAGTACGGGACCCGGGTGCCGTCGGCCGACGTGGCGAAGAACTGCCGTACCGACAGGCCGGTCGGGTCGAAGAAGGACGGTGCCTGCTTGAGCGTGCTCACCTCGGCACCGACCTGCCCGTACCGCAGGGTGGCCGGTTGCAGGAAACCGCTGGTGGAGAGCATGAACTCGTCGGTGTGGTCCGGGTTGGTGGCCACCACGTCGGCGTGGTCGAACCCCGGACCCCGGTCCAGGAGCGCCCGCCGCCAGCCGTCGCCGTCCGGGCTGAGCACCTCCAACCGCAGCCGTACGTCGTCGAGCACCGCCAGGATCAGGTGGTTGCGGGTCCAGGCGTGGTAGCGCAACGAGGTGGTCGGTCCGGGCTCGAAGATCAACGTCAGGTCCCGCCCACCGGCGAGGAAGTCGGCGAACCGGGTGACCAGCACCGCCCCCTCGGGGTACGTGACCCCGTCGACCGTCCAGTCCGACCGGAGCCGGATCAGCAGCCACTCCCGGTGGACGTCGGTCCGGGCGTCGTCCGGGACCTCGATCCGGACCAGCTCACCGGCCCCGGTCAGCAGGAACCGTTCGGCCCGGTAGAAGTCGTGCAGCCGGTAGACGAAGTCGCGCTCGAAGCCGGGGGTGTGATCGTGACCGGCCTGCACGGCGACGTCGGCCGGCTGCCCCTCGAAGACCACCTCCGCCTCGGCGAGCGGCGTCCCGCGCCGCCACCGCTTGGCCAACCGTGGATAGCCGGAGTCGGTCAACGAGCCGGGGCCGAAGTCGGTGCCGACAAAAACATGGTCGGAGTCGATCCAGCCGACGTCGCTCTTCGCCTCCGGCAGCACGAACCCGTCCGCGACGAAGGCCCGTTCGACCAGGTCGAACTCGCGTACGACGACGGCGTCGGAGCCGCCTCGGGAGAGGCTGACCAGGCATCGCCGGTAGTCGGGCGGGAGCACGTCGGCGCCCTGCCAGACCCAGCTCTCCGACTCCCGCCGGGCCAGGTCGTCCAGGTCGAGCAGGATCTGCCACTGCGGGTCCGGCGTCCGGTACTGCTCCAGCGTCGTACGCCGCCACAGCCCGCGCGGGTGGGTGGCGTCCTGCCACAGGTTGTAGAGGAACTCGCCGCGCCAGGTCGGGTAGGCGATCCGGTCGTCGGCGTCGAGGACCTGGCGCAACCCGTCGCGCAGGTGCGCGTACGAGTCGGTCCCGGCGTACGCGGACAGCGTCTCCGCGCTCCGGTCCGCCACCCAGGCGGTGGCCGCCGCGCTGTCCAGATCCTCCAGCCAGCGGAACGTGTCCTCCTCGTCCACCCGGCTCGGGCCCTGCGCCGGTTGGCCCGGGCCCTCCTCGCGCGCACCGATGAACCCGGTCACCTGCCACCCCTCCCGCACCCCGCGTCAGCTCGCCGCCACCGAAGGGAAGGCTAGGGGGTGGCGGTCAACCGTGGGCACCCCGGCGGGCGTAGATCTCGTCCACGAATCTGCGGCGCAGCGGCGGGACCCGGCTGGTCAGGCTGAAGTAGCTGCGGGCCGCCAACAGGGCGAACCGGCCGATCACCGGCCGGTAGAGCGGGTCGTCGCCGCTGGTGCCGTTGTTCGCCAACGAGTCGGCGACCCGGGCGAAGCCGTACGGCAGCATCTCCGCCTCGTAGTCCGCGACCCCGCGCAGCAGGGGCTTCTCCCCGGCGTTGACGGCGGTGAGCTGGCGGCAGAGCAGGGCCGCGTCGCGCAGGGCCGTGTTGGCGCCGACGCCCCGGCCCGGGGTCATGGTGTGGATCGCGTCGCCGATCAAAGTGACGTTGCTCGGCGGCCACGGCTGCACCGGTTCCGAGGTGGCGACCTTGACCGGGATGCAGCTCTCCGGGTCGCTGCGCTCGAACAGCTTCCGCAGGTTCGGATGCCAGTTGCCGGTCAGGTCGAGGGCGAGCCGGACGAGTTCCTCGCCCCGCCGCGCCATCACGTCCGGCGGGAACCGGTCGTGGGCACTCCAGATGATCAGGTTGATGTAGTCGCGGGTGTTGTCGAAGAGCAGTCCGGGCCAGCGTTCGATCAGTCGCGCGTCGCTGTCGCCGATGCCCGCCTTGGGTACGCCGTGCCGGTCCCAGTTGAACTCCATCACGTGCAGGACGCCCATCAGCCCACCGGTCCCGAAGATCAGTGAGATGCCGTCGCGTACCCGCTCCGAGAGCAGCGCCCGGGTTTCGTCGGTGAGCGGGATCTTGGTGGCGATGTTGATGCTGCCCGCGTCCTGGATCCGGGCGTGCGGCAGGTACTGCCGCCGGGTGGCGGAGTGGGTGCCGTCCGCCGCGACCAGGAGGTCCGCGCTGGCCCGGCTGCCGTCGGCGAAGTACGCCGTGACCCGGCCGTTCGGGTGCTGCTCGTAGTGGGTGAAGGTCTTGTCGAACCGCACCACGTCTTCCATCCCGGTGAGCAGGACCTGCCGCAACGTCATCCGGGAGACAGCCCGGTCGGTGTCCACCGGGTCGGTCTCGGTCTCCGGCCGCAGCGGAAAGGACGCCGTCTGCCGCATCTTCTCGGTCAGTACGTTGAAGTACCGGGGCGAGCGCGCACAGGTGGCCATGAACGTCGCGAACAGTTCCGGCGGCAGGCACTCCCGAAGTGCCCGGTTACCCGTGGGGCCGATGCCGACCCGGTAGCCGTGCAGGCCGTCGCCTCGGGTCCGGTAGCGCTCGTAGACCGAGACGGCGATGCCCGCCCGGCGCAGACCGTGCGCGAGGCACATGCCACCCGTACCGGCACCGATGATGATCACTTCCAGCGGGCCGGACGGCATCAGCCGCTCACTGCCCGCTGCGCTGTGCCGGAACCGGCGCGTCCCAGGTGTAGAAGCACCTCGCCATGGCGTCGCGCGGCGAACGCCACGTCGACAGGTACGGCGAGGTGCAGCTCGACAACTGCTCGTTGAGCCGTACGAACAGGGGGTGCGCGGTGGCCGCCGGCAGCCCGCCCGGACCGGCCCCGTCCATCTCGACCAGGTGCAGGTACAGGTCACCGAGGGTGTAGAGCGACCGGTGCCGGGCACCGGTGATCGACGGCAGTTCGGTCCGGTCCGACTCGGCGAAGATCTGCGCGATCCGTTCCTCGGCGCCCGGCCCGCTCTCCGGGCCCGGTGCCATCCGACCGACAATCAGAAGACGGCTCATCGAAGCTCTCCCCTCGGCTTATGCTCGACCGACCGGCCCCGGTTCGTGGCCGACGGCTGATCCCGGTCACCTTGCTGGTCGCGACGTCAACGCGACGTCACCACGACTCCGGCGGCTGTCGACTCGCCGTTGACGAGGTCCGTGCGGGTGTGACGTTGAACACCGTGCGTCGTCGCGGGAATGGGCCCGCAACCGATCGTCCTTGTTGAGGTTGGTTAGCCCGGGCCGTGTGCTCCGTACCAATTCCCGCCAAGACCCCCGGAAAGGGGCCACATGACCACGGTCGATCGACGGGTTGACGACGTAGCAGCCACGGCGGGGCCACCGGCCCGGCCGGCGCCGGAGCAGCTCAACCGCCGGCAGCAGCGACGGCTGGTCCTGGTCCTCGGCTCGCTCATCGCGATCGGTCCACTGACCATCGACATGTACCTGCCGGCGTTGCCGACCATCACCGCCGACCTCCAGACAACCAGCGCGGCGGTGCAGCTCACCCTCACCGGGACCCTGGCCGGTCTCGCCATCGGACAGTTGGTGATCGGCCCGCTCTCCGACGCCGTGGGCCGGCGCCGACCACTGCTGGCGGGGACGATCGTGCACGTCATCGCCTCGGTGCTCTGCGTCGTCGCGCCGAACATCGAGGTGCTGGGTGCGCTGCGCGTACTCCAGGGGCTGGGTGCTGCGGCGGCGTCGGTGATCGCGCTGGCCGTGGTCCGCGACCTGTTCACCGGCTCGGCCGTGGCCCGCCTCTTCTCCCGGCTGATGCTGGTCATGGGGGTCGCCCCGGTGCTCGCGCCCACCCTCGGCGGTGGACTGCTCAAGTGGACCGACTGGCGGGGCGTCTTCGTCGCCCTCGCCGTGTTGGGGACCGGTCTCATCGCGGTGATCGTGTTCGCACTCCGCGAGTCGCTGCCGCCCGAGCACCGTCGCACCGACGGGGCGCTCGGCACCCTGAAGGTCTACGGCTCGCTGCTGCGGGACCGGACGTACGTCGGGTTGGCGCTGGTCGCCGGCCTCGCGATGGCTGCCCTGTTCGCGTACGTGGCCGGTTCCTCCTTCGTCTTCCAGGACCAGTACGGCCTGGACGAGCAGCAGTTCGCGGTGGTCTTCGGCGCCGGTGCGGTGGGCCTGATCGGAGCCACCCAGCTCAACGTACGGCTGCTGCGCCGGTACACCCCGTTCCAGATCCTCCGGGGGGCGCTGATCGCCGGGACCGTACTCGGATCCGGTCTGCTCGTCGTCGCGGCGACCGGGTTCGGCGGCCTGGTCGGCGTACTGGTGCTGCTCTGGTTGGTGCTGGGCACCGCGGGCCTGGCGCTGCCGAACGCGCCCGCACTGGCGATGGCCCGGCACGGTGACGCCGCCGGTACGGCCGCCGCGCTGCTCGGTGCGGTGCAGTTCGGGATCGGTGCCATCTCCGCGCCCCTGGTCGGTGTCCTCGGCACCGGCAGTGTGGCGATGGCGGTGGTGATCGCCGGCGGCATGCTGGCGGCGATCGTGGTGCTCCTGGTGGTCGCCCGCCCCGAACAGCTCACCGACATCGACTCCGCCGATCCGGCGGTCGCCGTCCACTGACCCGCCACCGCACCCGGACACACGGAAAGGGCATCCGACCCGCGAGGGTTCGGATGCCCTTTCCGTTTACCTGTTCAGGCTCCGGATGGTGGCTCAGTCACCGGCGAGCAGTTGCTCGAACGGGGTCGGATTGTCGTACGGGTCGGCGACGGTCGCCGGCTCGCGCAGGTCGAGCTGCACTGCCAGTTCGGCGGCGGCCCGGTTGATCCGGTTCGCGAGTCCGCCCTGGACGGTGTCCGTCCCCCAGTCCTCTGATGCGGCGAAGACCGAGGTCGGGACGACCACCGCGTGCAGGTAGACGAACATCGGCCGGAGCGCGTGTTCGAGCGCCAGCGAGTGCCGGGCGGTCCCGCCGGTGGCCCCGATCAGCACCGGCTTGTCGATCAGGGCCGTGTCGTCGAGCACGTCGAAGAACGACTTGAACAACCCGCTGTACGACGCGTTGAAGATCGGTGTCACCGCGATCAGCGCGTCGGCGGCGGCGACCTGGTCGAGCGTCTGCCGCAGCCCGGTGGTCGGGAAGCCCGCGAGCATGTTGTTCATCAGGTCGTGCGCGTGGTCCCGCAGCTCGACCACCTGCAGGTCGAGCCGGGTCCCGCGCTGCTCAGCCTCGCGCTGGGTGGCCGCGGCCAGCCGGTCGACCAGCAGGCGGGTCGACGACGGCTGGCTCAGGCCGGCGGAAATCGCAACCAGGTTGCGCTGCTTCATCGCTCGGCTCCCGCCACCGCGTCGGTGTCGGTGTCGACCTGGTCGCCGGCGACCGCTTCGATTTCCGCGTCCCGGGCGGCCTTCAGGCTGGCGTGGGTCGGCGCGTCCGGTACGTGCGCCGGGCGGAGGGCGTCCAACTCCTTGCGCAGCACCGGAACCACCTCCTCACCGAGCAGGTCGAGCTGCTCCAGCACCGTCTTGAGCGGCAGGCCGGCGTGGTCCATCAGGAACAGTTGGCGCTGGTAGTCGCCGAAGTGCTCGCGGAAGGTCAGGGTCCGGTCGATCACCTGCTGCGGGCTGCCGACGGTCAGCGGGGTCTCCCTGGTGAAGTCCTCCAGCGACGGGCCGTGTCCGTACACGGGGGCGTTGTCGAAGTAGGGGCGGAACTCGCGTACCGCGTCCTGCGAGTTCTTCCGCATGAACACCTGCCCGCCCAGGCCGACGATGGCCTGGTCGGCCTTGCCGTGGCCGTAGAACTCGAACCGCTTGCGGTACAGCTCGATCATCCGCTGGGTGTGCTCCATCGGCCAGAAGATGTTGTTGTGGAAGAAGCCGTCACCGTAGTAGGCGGCCTGCTCGGCGATCTCGGGGCTGCGGATCGAGCCGTGCCACACGAACGGCGGAATCCCGTCCAGCGGGCGCGGCGTCGAGGTGAACGACTGCAACGGCGTACGGAACTTGCCGGTCCAGTCGACCACGTCCTCGCGCCACAACTTGTGCAGCAGCGCGTAGTTCTCCACGGCCAGCGGGATGCCCGCCCGGATGTCCTTGCCGAACCACGGGTACACCGGCCCGGTGTTGCCCCGACCCATCATCAGGTCGACCCGACCCTCGGCCAGGTGCTGCAACATCGCGTAGTCCTCGGCGATCTTGACTGGGTCGTTGGTCGTGATCAGCGTGGTGGCGGTCGAGAGGACGATCCGCTTCGTCTGCGCCGCGACGTACCCGAGCATGGTGGTCGGCGACGACGGCACGAACGGCGGGTTGTGGTGCTCGCCCATCGCGACGACGTCGAGCCCCACCTCCTCGGCCTTCAGCGCGATCGCCACCATCGCCTTGATCCGCTCAGCCTCGGTGGGTGTACGCCCCGTGGTGGGATCGGTGGTCACGTCACCAACGGTGAAGATCCCGAACTGCATGTCTGCTGCCCGCCTCGTCTCGACCGGATCTCGTTCGTTCAAGTTTGAACTACACCCTGAAACCAGGTGCGGCCCGCCCCTATTCCGGTTCCCCCCGACGAGTTGTCTACCCCTGCGGATCCGACCCGGTATGCCCTATTCCCACGGCAGCCGGACGAGGGCGAGGTCCGCCATGCGTTGCAGGTCGGCCCGGCTCGCCCCGGAGGCGGCCTGCACCGCGATGCCCTGGGCGAGGGCCACCACGTACCGGGCGGCAACCTCCGGCTCGGCGTCAACCGGCAGGTCCCCGGTCCGGCGGGCCCGTTCGAACCGCTCGGTCAGCGCGACCTCGGCGGCCTGCCGCCGGTCACGCAGTTCGGCCCGCACCTTGTCCGCACCCTCCCCGCTCACCAGCGCCGCCTGCACCAGCAGGCAGCCGGGCGGAGTGTCCGCGCCGGAGGTGGCCCGAACCACCCCGTCCAGCCATATCCGGACGACCTCGCGCGCACTGTCGGCCTCGATGGCCGCCGGACCGTACGTGACCACCGTCCGGACATAACGGTCGACCACCTGCATGAACAGGCCGATCTTGCAGCCGAACGCGGCATAGATGCTGCCGGGCTTGAGTCCGGTCGCCGAGGCGAGGTCCGCCATGGTGGCGCCCTCGTATCCCTTGGCCCAGAAGACTCGGAGTGCGGACTCCAGCACCTCGTCGACGTCGAACTCGCGGGGTCGCCCCATCGTCGCCATCCGTGGCCTCCCCTTACTTCTGGAACACGAGTTCAAGATATCACTTGTGGATCGACCGCCCATCTGACATCTTGAACGGACAATCAATAAGTGCAGAGGAGATGTTCGATGTCACAGAGCCTGGCCGGCAGGGTTGCGATCGTCACCGGCGGATCGCGGGGAATCGGGGAGGGCATCACCCGTCGGTTGGCCGAAGCCGGTGCGACCGTCGCGATCACGTACAGCGCCTCGGTCGAACGCGCCGAACTCCTGGCCAAGTCCATCAACGACGCGGGCGGCCGGGCGATCGCCACCCGGATCGACGCCGCCGACCGAGCCGCCGTACGGGCCGGCATCGACGAGATCGTACGGACCCTCGGGCGACTCGACATCCTGGTCAACAACGCCGGAGTGATCGGTGCCGGGCCGATCGGGGAGATCACCGACGCCACCTACGACCACACCGTCGGGGTCAACCTCGACGGCGTCTTCTTCACCACCCGGGAAGCCCTGCGACACCTCGGCGAGGGCGGACGGATCATCAACATCGGCAGCATCAACGCCGACCGGATCCACTTCGTCGGCGGTAGCCTCTACGCCCTCACCAAGGCCGGCGTGGCCGGCTTCACCCGTGGCCTGGCCCGCGAGATCAGCAGCCGGGGAATCACCGTCAACACCATCCAGCCCGGTCCCGTCGACACCGAGATGAACCCGGCCGACGGCCCGTACGCCGGCATCACCCGGCCGCACATCGCGGTCGACCGCTACGGCACCGCCGACGAGATCGGCAGCCTCGTCGTCTACCTCGCCGGACCCGACGCGGCCTACGTCACCGGCGCGGCCATCAACGTCGACGGCGGCTACGCCGCCTGACCATCCGCCGGTCCGGCCCCGATCCGGCCACCGGTACGGGCGGCGGCGTACTCCGGCGCCGCCGTCCCCGTACCCGCCGGCCCGCCCTCCGGGTCGACGGCGGATACGGGCGGTCGGCGCAGCACCAGGGCCAGCCCGGTGAGGATGACCCCGGCGGCGACCGCCTCGGTGAGGCCGACCCGCTCACCCAGGAACACCCGGGACGCGGCCAGCCCGAACACGGGCACCAGCAGGCTGAACGGCGCCACCCGGGCGACCGAGTACTCGGCGATCAGCCGGTTCCAGAGACCGAAGCCGACCAGGGTGGAGACGTAGGCGACGTACAGCACGGCGAGGACGGCGCTCCAGGAGAGCCCGGTGACCGCGTCGAGGACCCGGCCGGGCCCGTCCACCACACCGGCGAGCCCGAGCAGCGGGATCGGCGGAACGAGGCTGGACCAGACCAGCAGCGACAGCGGGCGGGTCTCGCCGCTGGCCCGTACCACCACGTTCGCCACCGCCCAGCTCGCGGCGGCGGCAAGGGTGAGCGCGAATCCCACCACCGTGGCCCGACCACCGCCGCCGACCGCGAGCATCCCGATGCCGACCGACCCCACGAGTACGCCGGCCACCTGCCAGCCGGTCGGACGCTCCCGCAGCAGCGCCGCCGCGAGCAGCACCGAGACCAGTGCCTGTGCCTGCAACACCAGCGAGGCGAGCCCAGCGGGCATCCCGGCATCCATGGCGGTGAAGAGCACCCCGAACTTCAGTACGCCGAGCACCAGCCCGTAACCGACGACGTAGCGCAGCCGGGCGGTGGGCCGGGGTACGAGCAGCACCAGCGGCACCGCCGCGACGAGAAACCGGAGCGCGGTCAGGACCAGCGGGGGCAGGTCCCGCAGCCCGATGTCGATCACCACGAAGTTGACGCCCCAGATGGCGGCGACGAGCAGTGCCTGGAAACGGTGGGTCATTCTCACCCGGTTACCGTCCCCCGACCGAACCTTAAGGTCCAGTTCATAGTTCTTAACTGTCGCTGTAGCGTGGCTACATGGATCTGGACGTACGACGGCTACGGGTGCTGCACGAGGTCAACCTGCGGGGCGGGGTGACCGCAGCCGCGGCGGCACTGCACGTCACGCCGTCGGCGGTCTCCCAGCAACTCGTACAGCTCTCCCGGGAGGCCGGGTGCGAACTCGTCGAGCGGTCCGGTCGGGGCGTTGTACTCACCGCCGCCGGGCAGGTCCTCGCCGCCCACGCGGAACGGATCCTCGGCGCGGTCGAACACGCGGTGGCGGGGCTGGCCGTACTCCACCGGCGGGTCGGCGGCACCGTCCGGGTGGCCGCGTTCCCGTCCGCCGCCGGATCCCTGGTCGCCCCGGCCGCCGCCCGCGCCATGGCGGAACACCCGGACCTGGACGTACGCGTGATCGAGGCCGAGGACCAGCAGAGCCAGCTCGACCTCCGCTCGGCCACCATCGACGTCGCCATCCTCCAGGAGTACGACCACGTACCGGTGACCCGGATCGCCGAACTCGACCGGCACCCGATCACCACCGACCCGATGCACCTGATCACCCCGAGCGGCTGGGTACGGGCAACCCGCCGGCTGGCCGACCTGTCGGACGTACCGTGGGTGGCCAGCGCCGAACACACCCCCTGTGGGCGCTCGACCCTGCGCGCCTGCCACCTCGCCGGGTTCGAGCCGGACATCCGGCACCGGGCGATCGACTTCGCCCTCACCCTCGATCTCGTCGCCGCGGGACTCGGCACGGCGCTCGTACCCGGGCTGGCGCTGCGCAACGTGCCGGACGGAGTCGACGTACGTCCGCTCGACGCGCCGGTGACCGGCCGGCAGATCTTCGCGGTCACCCGCCCCCGTGGCGACGGACCGTTGCGACCGGCGATCGACGCCCTGCTCCGCGCGCTGACCCCGGCACCCACCGGCGCCCCGACGCGCTAACCGTCGGGCTGGTCCTTCGTCCGGTGCAGCAGCCAGTTCTGCCGGGTGTGGATCAGGGCGTAGCGGCCGGACCCGGCGCGCCCGTGCAGGGTGAAAAGCAGCCGGCGGTCGTTGCGGTCGTGCTCCTCCCACCAGCCCAGGTCGGCGATCGACTTGTCGGCGTCGGTGTAGGTGAGGTGGTCCAGGTCGTGGTCGGGCACCGCGACCGCCAACCGGTCCCCGGACGGGTCGGTGGGCAGGCCCCTCGGCACCGCCCACGACCGGAGCACGCCGTTCTCCTCCAGCCGCAGGTCGAAGTGATGGGTCGGCCGCCGGTGCTCGTGCAGGACAAACGCGGGACGGGGCAACTCCCCGTCCCGCCCCTCGTCGCCGTCCGGCCCGGTCTCCGCCGCCATGGGCAATGTCTACCCCGTGACACGGCGGCGAATACACCGGGTGCCGGTCGGGCCCCCCGACCCGACCGGCACCGGCTCGGTGACGCCTCGGCTCAGCCGATGACGTCGTAGGTGGTGATGCCCTTGGTTCCGCCGATGACCGGACCGGCCTCCCAGTGCCGACAGGCCGTCTGGGTCGGGTCCTCGGTGGTGCAGAACTTGTTGCCCGCGATCACCAGGACAACCGTGACGACCCGCCCGTCGGGCAGGTTCACGCTGGCCGACGGCCCGGAGTACGGCGTCCCGCAGCTACCGCGGACCCAACTGCTCGGTGCCGACGCCGCCCGGGTCCACGTACCGAAGCCGTGGTCGTAGAGCCAGACACCACCGGACGCGCCACTGGAGACGCAGTTCCAGAGGTTGACGGTCTTGACCGAGAGCGGCGGCGGCGGGGGTGGGCTCGCGGTGGTGGCACAGATCTCGGGCGCCGGGTCGTAGCCGAAGCCGGTCTTGATCGGGCCCATCTTGAAGCAGTACCGGGTCGAGGGTTGGAGGTTGTTCATCATGAAGGTCATCGGCCCGGTGCCGGCGGTGCCGGGCGCGTACATGGTGTTCACGCCGACGTGGTCGACCCGGTACTGGGTCTCGCCGACGGCGTTGTCGGTCCAGTTCAGCACGAGCGAGGTCTCGGTCACCCCGGTCACCGAGACGTCGGTCGGGCGGGGCAGGGCGGGCAGCGGCAGATCCCGGCAGACCACCGCCGAGGTGGCCGAACCGTACGGGTTGTCGGCCCGGACCCGGTAGCAGTACTGGTTGCCCTGCGACACGCCGGTGTCGTCCCAACTGAACGCCGTCTCACCGTTCCGGTTGTTGCTGTGCACCTGCACCCACGGGCCGGCGCTGCCACCGACCGAGCGCTCGACCACGAAGCCGGACGCGTTGGTGCTGCGCGGCTGGACGTACAGGTACATCGTCGGCACCGTCTGGGCGGCGTTGACCTGGAGGTCGGGCGCGGCCGGCGGGCTGCCCTGGGTGACCGTGCCGCAGCCGAGCTGGGTGTTCACCGTGCCGGTACCGACGTTGATGCCGTACACGCAGACGGTGTGCTGGCCGGGTCCGGCGGGCACGGTGAGGTCGTAACCGTGCGCCGCCCCGTACGGCGGGTGCACGGCGGCGACGTCCGGGCGGCTGCCGCTGGCGTTGACCGTACGGACGTACGCCCCGTCGAGGTAGACGTGCACGTCGATCGGGTTGGCGGTGTCCGGGTCGATCGACCAGCCCCGTACCCGCAGGCCGGCCGGGCCGGGCGACACCTCGTCGACCGACCCGATCGGGTCGACGGACACGAGGAACGTCCGGCAGACGGACTTGTCCTGGCCCTCGTTCTGGTTCTTGGCGACCGCGCAGACGGAACTGCCCGCCCTCGCCGGCACGGTGCCGGAGTACGCCCCCGTCGACCTGTTGGCGGCCAGCGTGGCGACGACCGCGCCCCCGACCTTGATCTGTACCTGGACCGGACCGGAGGCGTCGCGGTCCTTCGCGGTGCCGCTGACGACAAGACCGGCCGGCTGGCGGACCGGGGTGGAGAGGCTGATGGTGGGGCTGCCGAACTCGTCCTCGGTGTCGCAGATCGGGGGCGGGTTGGGCACGTCGCATTCTGGTGCCGCGATGGCGGGGGTCGTGACGACGCCGACGAAGGCGGCGCTGAGCAGCACCACCGTTGCGGCGTTGACGAATCGGTTACGCATGGCGCCAGGATGGCGATACCGCGGGTGTCCGGCGATGTTCCCGGTGAGTCCTGGACAGGGGCCGCGAGTCCTGCCCATCCGCCTTCGGGTCACCGCCGATGCTGTCAGAGTCAGGGTGTCCGACGGATATCTCGGCAAGGAGCACCCACAACAATGCCCAAAGCGGTCAGATTCGATGAGTACGGTGGAATCGACGTCCTACAGGTGGTGGAGGTCGACCGGCCCGTCCCCGGCGCCGGGCAGGTTCTCGTCAAGGTGGTTGCCGCCGGCATCAACATCGGCGAGTCATCCATCCGGCAGGGGGCGATGGACAGCATTTCCCCGAGCACCTTCCCCTCCGGTCAGGGCAGCGACCTCGCCGGGGTGGTGGTGGAGTTGGGCCCCGACGTGAGCGCTTTCTCGGTCGGCGACGAGGTGCTCGGCTTCAGCAACGATCGGGCGAGCCAGGCCGAGCTGGTTGCCGTACCGGCCGACCAACTCGTCCCGCGACCGGCGAATGTGCCCTGGGAGGTGGCCGGCGCACTGGCCGTCGTGGGCACCACGGCGTACGCGGCGACGCAGGCCGTGGGCGTCGGCACGGGCGACACCGTTGTCGTCGCCGGTGCGGCGGGCGGGGTCGGATCGCTCGCCGTCCAGCTGGCCTGCAGCGCGGGAGCGAGCGTCATCGGCCTGGCCGGACCCGCCAACCACGACTGGCTCACCGCGCACGGCGTGACCCCGGTCGCGTACGGCGAGGGAATGGCCGACCGGATCCGAGCCGCCGCCGGAAGTCCGGTTGACGCCTTCGTCGACACCTACGGCGACGACTACGTCGACCTCGCCATCGAGCTCGGGGTGAAGCCCGACCGGATCGACACGATCATCAACTTCGCCGCCGCGAAGAAGTACGGCACCAAAACAGCGGCGAACAGCGAGGGGGCGAGAGCGGACGTGCTGGCCGAAATCGCCCGGCAGGTCGATCAGGGGCGGTTGGATGTCCCGATCGCCCGTACCTACCCGTTGGACCAGGTCCGCGAGGCGTTCCGGGAGCTGGAGCAGCGGCACACCCGGGGCAAGATCGTACTGATGCCCTGACATGGCGATACTTGCCATCGCGGGCTAACCGCGTTATCTTGACGGCAGTGCACCCCTGAGGTGTCGGCGAAAGATTCCGACCCAGGGCGTGTGATTTCCTTTTCACGAGCTCGGCTCGCATGATCAGTTCACATGATCACCGGCAAATCGTTTCCGCCGGAGCTTACGAACCACTTCCGCTGATGCGCCGACGCGCATCCCGCCCAGGGCCCGACCCTCGGCCGATCGGCACCACCCGCCCGCCCGAGCCACGCCGGCCACCAGAGCCGGGCTCGCCCGAGCACCGGCAAACCACCGGATCGACGCCGGTAGCCGGCGCGTTCGCCGGTCCGATCCGGCTCGGTACACGGCGGACAACACCTTCCCAAGGAGAAGCAATGACTGCTACCGATTCGCTGGTAGACCAGCACTCCACCACGTTCAGCAACCCGTCCCGCCGGGGCGGTGGCGTCGACGACGCCCCCTCGGGCAGCACCGCCCGCCGGTCCACCCGGACCCCGCGCCGCGCCGACGGCCGCAGCGCCAACACCAGCAACGGCCGGCGCACCCGTACCACCCGTGACCGCAGCCGGGGCGACAGCGAGGACGAGACCCGGATCGGCGACGACACCGCGCTCGTACCGGTCGCCGGGATCCTCGACCTCCAGGACAACCACGGCTTCATCCGTACCGGTGGGTATCTGCCCGGCCCGGACGACGTCTACGTCTCGATCGCCCAGGCCCGCAGGTACGGCCTCCGCCGGGGTGACGCGGTGACGGGTGCGGCCCGTCCCGCCCCCGACGACGACCAGCGCCGGCACCAACCGCTGGTCCGGTTGGACACGGTCAACGGTGCCGACCCGGAGGACGCCCGGCGGCGACCGGACTTCTACAAGTTGACGCCGTTGTACCCGCAGGAGCGGTTGAACCTGGAAACCGAGCCGAACCTGCTCACCACCCGGCTGATCGACCTGGTCATGCCGCTGGGCAAGGGTCAGCGGGCGCTGATCGTCTCGCCGCCCAAGGCCGGTAAGACCATGGTCATGCAGGCGATCGCCAACGCGATCAGCCGCAACAATCCCGAATGCCACCTGATGGTGGTGCTGGTCGACGAGCGCCCCGAAGAGGTCACCGACATGCAACGGTCGGTCCAGGGCGAGGTCATCGCCTCGACCTTCGACCGGCCGACCCAGGACCACACCACGATCGCGGAGCTGGCCATCGAGCGGGCCAAGCGACTGGTCGAACTCGGCCAGGACGTGGTGGTCCTGCTCGACTCGATCACCCGGCTGGCCAGGGCGTACAACCTGGCGGCGCCGACCGGCGGCCGGACCATGTCCGGTGGTATCGACTCGGCCGCGCTGCACCCGCCGAAGCGGCTGCTCGGTGCGGCCCGGAACATGGAGAACGGCGGGTCGCTGACCATCATCGCCACGGCCATGGTCGACACCGGATCGGCGATGGACGGGGTCATCTTCGAGGAGTTCAAGAGCACCGGCAACGCCGAGCTGCGGCTGGACCGCAAGCTCGCGGAGAAGCGTATGTTCCCGGCGGTCGACATCCACTCCTCCGGCACCCGGATGGAAGAGGTCCTGTTGGCCCCGGAGGAGTTGGCCATCATCGGCCGGTTGCGTCGGGCCTTCAGCGGCCAGGACGCCCAGCAGTCCCTCGAGCAACTGCTCGACCAGTTGCGCAAGTCCGGGAGCAACTTCGAGTTCCTGACCCGGATCTCCGGGGGCACCCTGTCGGCCGGCACCGCGTCGCGTACCCGGCGCTAGCCGGCCCCTTCCCCGCCGGACACGGTCGTACCGGCGGGCCCCTGATCTCCCGTGGCGACAAGCCATTGATAAACTTGACTTGATTGAAACGATTCGATAGCGTGCGAGTGCTGTTGGAAAGCCCTTTCCCCTGCCCGGTGCGTCGCCCGGCACCGGGCTTTTCCGGGTCAGTGCGACCCCCAGGTCCGGGAGGACCAATGACGCTCACCGCCACCACCCAACCCGTCCCCGACAACGGATCCCGCAGACACCGCCGCCGGATCGGCCTCGCCGTCGCCACGGCCGTCGCCCTGGTCGGCACCGGTGCCACCATCAGCCCGCAGCCGGCCTCGGCCGCCACCATCGACACCGGCGCCTACTACGTCATCACCTCGCGCCACAGCGGCAAGGCACTCGACGTCTACAACCTCGCGACGAACGACGGCGCCCCGATCGTGCAGTGGACCCGCAACGACGGAAACCAGCAGCAGTGGCAGTTCGTCGACGCGGGCAGCGGCTATTACAAGATCAAATCCCGGCACAGCGGCAAGTTCCTCGAGTTGCCCAACGCCAACGACGGCACCCAACTCGTCCAGAACGCCGACAACGGCACCACCCGCCAGCACTTCCAGGTCGCCGACTCCGACGGCGGGCACGTGCGGTTCGTCAACCGGCACAGCGGCAAGGCGCTGGACATCTGGGAATGGTCCACCGCCGACGGCGGGATCATCTCCCAGTTCCAGGACCTGGGCGGCTGGAACCAGCAGTGGCAACTCAACCGGATCGGTTCCGGCGGAGGTGGCACCGGCTGCGGCAGTGGCTCGTTCAACGCCGAGGCGGTGCTGAACGGGAGCACATGGACCGCCCGCAACGGCAGCAGCACGGTCTACACCGGCACCGACATGCGCTCCGCGATGCAGGCGGCGGTGAACAGCCTCTCCCCGGGTCGTACCTCGAAGCAGCGGGTGGTCGTACGCGGCTCGGGTTCGATGAGCGCGGGAGCGCGCCTCTCCCTGCCGAGCTACACGATCCTCGACGTCTGCGGCACGATCAACGTGACCGGATCAGGATCCGGAGACCAGGCACCGGTGTACGCCAGAGGCGCCACCGACATCGAGGTGCAGCACCTGAACCTCACCGGATCACCCCTGTACGGGATTTTCATGCGCAACGTCAACAACCTGATCCTGGGACAGATCGACATGCGACTCTCCAGCGGCCTGGGCGTGCGGATCGACAACCACGGCGGGGACCGCGCGGTGAAGGTACGCAGCATCCGGATCGACAACGTGTACGTGCAGGGCACCAGCAGCCAGGGCGTGGAGACGTACGGGGTGGACGGGTTGACGGTCGGGACCGTCACCGCCCGGAGCACCGGCGAATCGGGCCTGCTGCTCAACGACACGATCAACGCCACCGTCGGAACCGTCGACGCCGACAACGCCGGCACCGGCACCGGGTACGCCGCGTTCCGGATGGCGAACCGCAACGGCCGGGTCGGCAGCAGCTACCCGACGAACATCCGGGTCGGCACCGTGATCGCCCGAGGGGGCGGACGCGGGATCTTCTGCGTCTCGGAGAGCGGCGGGGCCGTCATCGACCGGGTGACCATCTCGAACACCGGCAACAACTCGATCCTGGTGGAGAACTGCTACAACGTGACGATCGCCGGGGTCTCCGGGACGGTCACCGGCGGCGGCGAGGTCAGGGTCGCCGCGCGTACGGAGTTTCCGATCTCCTCCGGCATCACGTTCCAGAACCTGACGGTGACCAACACCAACATCACCCAGAACCCCTGCGGTGGCGCCAACAACGTGGTCCGGAACGTGACCCGGGTCAACTCCACGTTGAGCTGGTGCTGACCGGGTTCGAACGAGCTTTCACGCGTACGACGGTTGCGGGCCGTGGCTCGGCGGTGGTCTCGCCGGCCACGGCCGTTCCGTGCGTCAGGAAGCGTTGCCGGCCGGGGCGGGGCGGTAGCGGCCGAGAGCCGATTCGGCCCGGCTGATCGTGTCGGGGTGACCGAACAGTCCGGGCAGGCCACCGGTGTGCAGGAAGACCGTCCTGGCGTCCGGGGCGATGTCCCCGTCCCGGACGGCGGCGGCCAGGCCCGCCATCGCCCGGCCCGTGTAGATCGGATCGAGCACGATGCCCTCGCTCCGCGCGGTCAGCTCGAGTGCTTCGGCGGACGGCCCGGTGAGGTGGCCGTAGCCGTCGCCGACCTGGTCGCCCCGGATGCGCAGCTCGTGCGCGGGCACCCCGGTCCCATCGAGCCGACCGGCCAGGGCGGCGACCGCCTCGGCCGGTTCGGGCAGGGCGCCGACGTCGACTCCGAGCACCCTGCCGGCGCCGAGCGCGACGACGAGTCCCGCCATGGTGCCGCCGGAGCCCAGCTCGACCACGACAACGTCGACATCGGGCACCTGTACGAGCAGCTCCCGACCCGCCTCGACGTACCCGTACGCCCCGACGGCGTTGGAGCCGCCGAACGGAATCAGCTCGGGCCGGGCCCCGCCACCGCGCAGCTCGTCGACGATCCCGGTGGCAACGGTGGCGAGTTGGCCCCGGTCCACGTCACCGGCCCAGTGGATCTCGGCGCCGAAGAGACCGTCCAGGGCCAGGTTCCCGGAGCTCGAGCGACCCGGTTCACCGGGAAAGACCAACACCACCCGCAGACCGAGTCGGGCGCCCGCGGCGGCGGTCAGCCGGGCATGGTTGCTCTGCGGCGCACCGGTCGTGACCAGGGTGTCCGCACCGTTGGTCAGCGCGGCACCGATGGTCCATTCGAGCTTGCGGATTTTGTTGCCCCCGCCACCGAGACCACCGAGGTCGTCCCGCTTCAGCCACAGACCACCGGGGGCAAGCCCGATGGCCTCGGCGAGTCGGGGCGCGGGCTCGACGGGTGTCGGCCAACTGCCCAACGTCACCCGCCGACCCGGCGTCGGTACGGAGTCGAAAACCGTCATCGCTGCTTCCCTTCCTCCACCCCCGCATCATCCACCGCCTGGGTGGGCAGGTGGTGGTCGAGCTGTGGCGTTCCACTGCCCCCAGGGGGGCTGTCATGTCCCGGGTCATCTGTCAAAGGGGTGTCCCGGGACATGTGTCAGTGGGTTGGTGTGAGTGGGGTGTAGCTCTTGCCGGGGGTGATGGTGACGTGGCCGAGGGGGTGGCCGCTGGTGGTGTAGACGGTGATGTGGTTGTTGTCGCGGATCGCGGTGAGGGTTTGGCCGTGGTAGGCGCGGCCGATGCCGATCCGGGTTTGGCCGACGTGGAGTGTGCCGGTCTCGGTGACGCGGGTGCGATGGATCGTTGCGTCGGTTTGGATCGGTAGTGCTTGGGGGCTGCCGTGCTGTGGGGCGGTGGTCCAGGCGTGGTGCGGGGTTGCTCGTCCGGGTAGGGCGCTGTGGCGGCGGTGGTTGTAGTGGTCGCGGTAGGTGTCGAGTTGGTGTTGTAGTTGTCGCAGGGTGCGGGGTTGGTGTGGTTGGGCGCGGAGCCATTTTTTGAGGGTTTGGTGGTGCCGTTCGACCTTGCCGCAGGTTTGTGGGTGGTAGGGACTGGAGTGGATCAGGCGGGTGCCGTAGTGGTGGACGGCTTTGGCGAAGCGTGAGGGGCCGGCGTTGGTGTGTAGTAGGCGGCTGGTGAATGCCAGGCCGTTGTCGGATAGCACGATCGCGGGTGGGCCGTGGTCGGTGAATGCTCGGCGGATGCTGGTGATCGCGGCGGCTGCGGTCTCTGCGGGGGCGGCTCGGCAGGCGACGAGCATGCGGGTGCAGTCGTCGAGGACGTCGAAGATGACTACGGGGGTGCCGTCGGCGAGGGTGAGGCCGGTGGCGTCGATCTGGTAGCAGTCTCGGGGTTGGGCGTAGGCGAAGCGGCGCCAGGAGCTGCGGGGTCGTTTGGCGGGATTGCGGTCGAGGAGGTCGTGGCGGGCGAGGACCCGGTTGATGGTCGATCGTGCTGGTACCGCCCAGGCGGGGGTGGTTTCGGAGGCGATGCGTTGGAGTTCGTCGCGGATGTGGTCCGCGCCGTTGTCCACACCGAGGTCGGCGCGGAGCTTGCAGATCCACGCGTCCAGTTCCGGGGGTGTGATGGAGGGGCTGTGGTGCGGTCGTCGGGATCGTTGCCGCCATGCCCCTTCGGCTTCGATGCGAGCCCGGTGTCGGTAGTAGGTGCGGGCGTTGACGCCGTTGTCGCGGCACCACTGCTGCACGTTATCGATCTTCACGCCTGCTGCGAGCAGGGCATCCAACGCGGTCATGACCTGCCGCCGGTTCGCCATGCCCAGCAGTCATACCGCCCGGACCACTGATCTTGTGACACATCTACCGGGACATCAACTGCGACAGATCTCATGGGACTGAAGAGCCCCCAGGGGGGCGCAGAACCGCCACAGCCCTACCGGGGTATGGAGGACGGGGCGGTCAGCGTACGTCCGGGTTCTTGTCGCGAAGTGCCTGCGCGACGGCGTCGCGGACCCGGCCGTCCTCGCGCTGCTTGCGCCGGGCACGGTTGCGGCGGGCGAACAGGTACGCCCCGACGACAACGGCGATCAGTACGACGACCAGCACCAGGAGCTGCCACGGAGTGGCCCAGCCGTGTGTCGTGCCCTTGACCGGTTCGAGCGGGGTAGTGGAACCCGACGCGTCGGTGAGCAGGGGCGTCAGGGTCGCGGTCGCGGCCAGCCTCAGCGCGGGCGCCACACCGTGCACGGGTACGGACACCTTCCGGCTCTCACCCGGTAGCAGCTCCGGCGGCGCCTTGATCTCGCCCGCGTCGACCCGCAGCCAACCGAACGGGCCGGAGACCGACACGGCCTGCTGGGCGGACAGGACGGCGTTCCCGGTGTTGTGGATCGTGTACGTGACCGTGGCGTCGCCCTTGGCGAAGGGGTTGGACGTGCCGTCGTAGTCCACGTGCAGGTCCTCGATCGCGAGGTTCGGCTTGAGCTCGCCGCCGACCCGCAGCTTGATCCGGATACCGAGGCGCCGGTCCACGTTGATCCCCGCCGCCTGGTCGGGCTGGGTCAGGGAGGTCAGGATGCCGCCCACGTAGTCGCCGGGCGTGGCGTTGCCCGGCACGGTGACCTTGAAGGGGACCTGGGCGGTCTTGCCGGGCTCGACGTGGACGCTGCCGCCGCCGGCCTTGACCCAGGCACCGACGCCGACGGACTTCCCGTCCTTGGCGAGCAGGTCGAGTTGGCCGGTGTCGGTCGTGAAGCCGTCTGCGGCGTAGACGGTCAGGTCGAGCGCGACCGGTCCGTGGTTGGCGACGACCATGGCGTCGTCGACCGCGCCACCGGGGTTGACGGCGTAGCTGAAGCTGGACCGGTCGGCGCCGTAGCTGTTCGAGGCCGTCCTCACCGTCCAGGCGACATCGCCGTCCGCCGCCAGGGCTGGGCCGGCGGCCAGGCCGACGACCGCGAAGACCGCGATCAGGGCCAGAGCCGCGGTACGGAGAAAGGCGGCGACGCCTGTGTTCCGGGGCGTTGTGGACGATTGCATCTCGTGGTCCTCAGGGGATCTGGAGCGGGTTGGAGCGGAGCGGCGGGGTAAGCACCCGCAGGTGCCTACCCCGCCCGGCAATGCGGATCCGATCAGCTGCTCAGCGCGGTGATCGTGAGGGTGGCGCGGTAGTTGCCCTTCGCGATGCTGTCCGGGAACTTCAGACCCAGGTCGGCACCGAGCTTGGCCGAGCCACGGGGGTGGCCCTGCTCGGCCGAACCGAGGCCGCGCGAGACAGACAGGCCCTGGCCCTGGTCGTCGTACGAGGAGAGCACCGGAGCGCTGGCCTGGGCACCGGCACCCGCGTCGAGCACGTACGGGGTCCAGCCGAGGTAGGAGCCGGAGAACTTCTTGCTGCCGTCCTGGAAGTCACCCACGCTGGCCGAGATCGACCACGGGGAGAGCGAGCGACGGCTGTCCGACACGATGATCGGGTTGATCTTGCCCGCCGCCTCGAAGTGGTTGCCGTTGACCTCCTGCGCGGTGCCGAGGTCCACCAGGCCGTTGTTGCCGTCGATCGTCCAGCCGAACTCGCCCGGAGCCACGTCCGGCACGTTGACCTGGAGGTCCTGGCCGTCGGCGTGGAGCGGGTGCACCGAGACCTTGTCAACGATCGAGCCCACGCCCTGGTCGCCGTTGGCGGCGCTGCGGATGTTCTCGACCACGAGCTTGTCGTTGCGTACCTGGACCTTGACGTAGGTCCGGACGTGCTCCTGGTTCTCGACCGAGTTGTACCAGTAGTTGTCCGGGTTCAGCGGGTCGGCGCCGTTGCCCGCGCCGCTGGTGCCGCTGCTGTCCGGCTTGGTGATGTCGTAGTACTTCGAGCCGGAGGCCGAGTTCGCGGTGACGTAGAGGACGCCGCCGGGGCCGGCGACGACGTCTTCGGCACCGGGCTGCTCGTTCGGGTCCGCCTTCTCGCCGTTCTTGATCAGGTAGCTACGGGAGTAGCTGTGGTCGTGGCCCTGGAGCACCATGTCGACGCCGAGCTTCGAGAACGTGGTCGGGAAGTCGACGCGGCGGGCCTTGTTGTCGCCGTCCTTGGCGTGCGAGGCCGGCGAGTAGATCGAGTGGTGGTAGACGAGGACCTTCCACTTGGCCTCGGCACCGTGCTGGTTGATGACGTCGGTGACGTACGCGGTGTGCGCCTCGTCGCCGCCGCCGCCCGAGGAGGTGGCGTAGCTGTTGCTGTTCAGGTCGATGAACAGCACGTCCTTGTAGATGTACCAGTAGTCGCCACCCGAGGTGTTGGAGGCCGGGTTCCCGTTGGCGTAGTACGGGGCCGAGCGGTCCGTGTTCGGGGTGAAGTGGTGCTGCTCCCAGGCCTTGCCGCCGACGTCGTGGTTACCGATGGTCGCCGCGACGGGGTACTGGCGAAGCTGGTCGGGGGCGAGGAAGGCGTTCCACTGGGCCTCGGTGTTCGCCGTCTCGACGTGGTCACCGCCGGACACCAGCATCTCGATGTTCGGGTTGGCGGTGAGCGCGACGTTCAGGGTGTCCTGCCAACCGGCCTGGTCCTTGGCGATGTCGCCGGAGGAGCCGATCTGCGGGTCGCCGAAGAACAGGAAGTCGTAGTCGCCCTCGAAGTCCTGCGTCTTGAACGAGTACGCCGGGGACCAGTTGCCCTCGGCGCCGACACGGTACGAGTACGCCGTGTGCTCCTTCAGACCGGTGATCGTGGCGTGGCGGTTAAAGCCGCCGCTGGTGGCGATGTTCGCCCCACCGGTGGCGTCGAAGCTGAGGGCGCCGGCCGGGAACTCGCCGTTGACGATCTCGGCGGTCGGGGCCAGTTGGATCTTCTGTGCGGTGTCGGCCGAGGAGTACCAGGTCACGATGCGCTGGGTCTCGTCGGCGCCCACACCGAGGACGATGCCGGTGAGCGAGGTGGACTCGGCTGCGCTGGCAGCGGACGCCAGGCCGCTACCGGCGGCTACCGCCAAGCCCAGGAATGCCGCCGTGGCCCCTGCGGCCACTCGGCGCCGCACAAGCCCGGAGGCTCGTGTCGTGTTGCTCGATGTCATCGATTTCCGTTCCTTGTTCGATAGAGACATGGAGAGCTTTCCAATAGATATATGGAAAAGCTTTTCCCGATGACGGGGAATCGCATCTCAAGCTTTACCTGGATGATGAACCCGTCATGAACGTGATCTTGCGGCTGCCTGGACTTTCCGAGATACCTGGACTGACTCAGGACCCGGACACGCGTTCAATGAACCAGATCAGCCCCATGATGGACACGCCCGCAGAAACGACACCGGTCGCCCAGAGTCCGAGTTTCGGCGCACGGCGCCGCAATACGATCAGCAACGGGAACACCACCGCGATGATCGTCAACTGCACGGTTTCGATACCTACGTTGAACACCAGCAGGGACCACAGCAGAGTCCAGGACCAGGCTTCGTTGATTCCCAGCGCACCGGCGAAACCCAGGCCGTGCACGAGACCGAAGCAGAACACCACCCCGAGCCGAATCCAGCCCCGACGATCGAGACTGAAGTGCCCCCGGCCCGCCGTCTCCAGGTCGGTGGCGTGGTCACCACGTCGCCAGATCCCCCACAGGTGCCAGCCGGCGACCACGGCGATCGACAACGCGATCACGGGTTCCACGACACTCCCGGGCACGTCGACCAGGCCGAGGGCGGCGAGCATGAACGTCACCGAGTGCGCCAGGGTGAAGCTGGTGGCGGCGAGCACGATCTCCCGCAGCCGCCGCGACCCGGCGATGAGCGCCACCAGGAACAGGATGTGGTCGATCCCGGTGAGCAGGTGCTCGGCACCCAGGACGAAGAACTCCCGGAATCGCTCGTACCAGGCCTGCCCGGTGGAGAAGGACGGGTTGGCCGAGTCGAGCGCGGCAGAGCCGGAGCGACCGTCGATCTCGTACGTGACGATCGTCTTGGTGCCCTTGACGTAACCCTCCCCGTCAGGGAAAAGACCGCTGCGGACCTCGTGCGCGTCGGTCCGCTCCGGGCAGGTCCAGTCGAACACCAGATCGGCGTACGGCACGCCCTCCCGCTCGGTCATCGCCACGTCGCCGACCTGCATCGCCGTACAGGACTCACCATCCGAGGTCACAGAGAAGCGCTCGGTGACATATTTGGTGGCCGACTGCGCGTGGGTCTTCAGCGCCGCCGCCTGCGCCCCGGTGTCGCCCGCGTCGAATGCGGCGGTTCCTTCCCGGAAGAGAGAATCGTCGTCCTCGTAGTCGGCGGCGGACACCACAAAGAGGTCGTATTCGAGCCCCAGCTTCGTCCGTATGTGACCCTCGTCTCCCGCTGTGATATTCGCGTACACAGTCGACGAAAATCCATGGGCGAACGCCGGTACGGCGTTCAGAATAGCGATGACTGCCGCCGCGATCCCGACAACGGTGACGATAACGGTACGGCGGACGGGTCTCATCATGCGGCTCCCTCGTAATGGCCAGTGCACGTTGCATGGCGAGGGTTAACACCAGCCCGACCACCGGCGAACCGCTGGAAAACAAACTCCCGGAAGAACCGCCCGCCGGTCGGGCACGGGAGTAGTTGGGATAGGAATACAAAGAACTACGCGCACCTTCCGCCACCACTGAAGAGGACGATCACTTGCGCCCTCCGCTTCGGGCCGTTGTCACGCTGGCCACGGTCGCCGCCTTGGTCACCGGATGCAGCTCCGGCGACGACTGGTCCCGGCCACATCCCAAGCCCATCGCCATCGGCACTCTCGGCCCGGGTTTCGTCGACCCCTCCGCCCGCCCCGCCCCGGAGGCGACCGTCACCCCGCAACCCGGCTCGTGGGACGCGGTGCACCCGTCGAAGGGCTACCGGGTGGTGCTGCTCACCGCGGGTGACGACAGCCCGACCAAGGCCCTCGTGAAGGCTGTCAAGGACTGGGCGGAGGACGAGGACGTCGACCTCAGGACGGTGACCGCCGACCTCCACGACCCCGTCACCAGCATCACCAAGGCCCTCGGGATGAGCCCGGACCTCATCGTCAGTGCGGGCAACGACCTCGTCGACCCGCTCACGCTGGTCGCCCCGAGCCACCTGTCACAGCCGATCCTCGTAGTGGGCGCGGAACTGGCCGAGCCGACCCACAACGTCACGTCAGTCGACTGGTCCGGCGCATCGTTCCGTGGCGAGGGGGTCAACGCGTCGTCGACGTACGACCCCGCCTCGTTCACTCCCGAGCGCTGCGCGGCGGCCATCAGGGCGGGCGTCGCCGCCGTACTCAACGACCTGACCGGAATCGTGGTCTGGCTCGACCAGCTCTAGCCGGCGTACAAGCCGCGGCGAGGAGCCAACCCGTGATCCCCGGTCCTCAGCCCGGCACCGAGCGTCGGGTTCACAGCATGGGCGACAGCGGCGGGACCGAACGCTGACGGTGTCGTAGCCTGAGGTGCATGACCTGCGGGAGCTATCGCACCACCGCGCCCATGGCGTGGCTGCGGCAGCTGATCGCGGTCGCCGCCTTCGCCGCGGTGGCGCTGCTGCACGGCATGCAGTGCACCAACGGGGCCGCCGGCATGGTGCTGACACCCGCGGGACTCGCCCACGCCACCGACTGCGGTGCCGATGCGGTCGCCGCAACGACGACGGCGGCGCACTCGCTCGTGGCCGCCATGTCGGTGGTCGACCCACCCGCGATCGTCGCTCACACGCTGGACAGCAGCCCCGTCAACGATTCCCACCGGGAGGCCGGCGCCGGTGCCGTCTGCCTGGCACTGCTGGCAGCCGCCGGTGCCGCGCTCCTGTCCCGGTCCGGTGGCGGCTGGTGGAAACGGTTGATGGCGACCGGCCACACGGTGACGATGGCCGCGCAACGGTCACTCCAGCCGCAACTGCTCTGCCTCTGCGTGTCCCGCACGTAGGCCCCCGTACGCGCGACGGGTCGGCCAGGCCACACCGGGCCACAACCCTCGGCCCCTCATCGCGGGTGGGTGACACGAGCCCGGCGCACCGTAGCGGTGGTCGGGGCGCAGTCGCATCCTGTTCGGCACGCGCGCCCCGTGGTCCTCGATGGCGACAGGTACGAGGTCCTCGGCGTGGCCGAGCCAACGCGGATCCTTGCGGCCTCACCCCGCGGTGACCCGCCTGTCTCCCATCGCCGATTGCCACCACCCCCTGCTTCGACCGGCGCGGGTGACGCGCAGGGGCTTTCCCCGCGTGCCCTCAGCCGTTCGCGCGGCGACGTCTCCGGCACCCGGGGATCGCCATGCGGGGCCGCCTCATCCCAGACAGCCAGCACACAGACCAGATCGGATCGGTAGGACATGACTCGCAACGTGAAGACATCGCTGGTGATCGTGGCCGTGGTGGCCGCCGTGATCATGGCCGCGGCGCTCGCCGACGGCCCCGCCACACCCGGCGGCCAGGGCCCACAGGTCACCGACACGGCCAATCCCGCCCTGGTCCGGCCGGACAGCCACCGACTGTCGACCGCCACCGACGGCAAGGTCACCGTGGTGGAGTTCCTGGACTTCGAATGTGAGGCGTGCGGGGCGACCTACCCGACGGTGGAGAAGATCCGCGCCGCGTACGCCGACCGGATCACGTTCGTGGTCCGGTACTTTCCCGTCGCCAGCCACCCCAACGCCGAACTCGCCGCGAGGGCGGTCGAGGCCGCCGCCCGGCAGGGGAAGTTCGAGGCCATGTACGGCCTCATGTTCCAGCGCCAGACCCAGTGGGGTCACCAGGACGGCAAACCACAGACCGACACCTTCGCCGGCTACGCGCGCGAGCTCGGTTTGGACCTGGACCGATTCGCCCTGGACCTGCAGGACCCGGAGGTCGCCGAGCGGGTGGCGGCCGACCAACGCGACGGGGCAACCCTCGGCGTCCGAGGCACCCCCACCTTCTTCATCAACGGCACTCCCATCGACGGCCTGCCCGACCACGCCACCTTCGTGGCCCTGCTGGATGAGGAACTGGCCCGGTGAGCACCACCGGACCCGCACCCGTCAGTGCACCCGCTCGGGCGGTAACCACGGCGGTGGGTCCTCGACGACCCGTCCCTGCCGTGCTGCGGATCCTGCCCTGGGTGCTGACAGTTGGCGGGCTGATCGGGCTCGCCGCGTCGGGCATCCTCATCATCGAGAAGATCAACCTGCTGTCCCGACCCGGGTACGTCCCGTCGTGCAGCATCAGCCCGATCGTGTCCTGCGGATCGGTGATGACCAGTTGGCAGGCCGAGGTGTTCGGCCTGCCGAATCCGCTGCTGGGTGCGGCCGGATTCGCGGTCGCCGCCACCATTGGTGTGATGCTGCTCGCGGGTGCCGCGCCGCCCCGTTGGTTCTGGCTCGGCCTGCACACCGGGACGGCACTCGGCGTCGGTCTGATCCATTGGCTGATCTTCCAGAGCCTCTACCGCATCAACGCGCTGTGCCCCTACTGCATGGTCGTGTGGGCGGTCACGATTCCGATCTTCTGGTACGTCACGGTGCACAACCTGCACACCGGGATCCTGTCCACGTCCGATCGTTGGCGGCGCACCGGCGACGTCCTGGCCAGCTACCACGGCATCGTGCTGACTGTCTGGTTCATGATCATCACGCTGGCCATCACCCACAGATTCTGGGACTACTGGAGCACGCTGCTGTGATCCATGGCCCGGATCTCCCACTGGTGCGGCCCTGATCGCCACGCCCTGTGGTGGCTCATCGCCGGTGACTTATCGCTAGGCGATAAGTCACGCCAAAACGCCAGGTCGGCGCCTCACGCGACCCATTTACATCACGGAGAGTAGTCACATAAACACGCCTTCCGGACGGCACCCACAGTCCAGGTAAGACGATCAACAAAAAACGCCTGACCGCGTTTCCGCAGGTCAGACGTTTTTTGATCTTGTGCGCCCGAAGGGACTCGAACCCCTAACCTTCTGATCCGTAGTCAGATGCTCTATCCGTTGAGCTACGGGCGCAGGTGCTCGATCAGCATACACAAGCCAATCTCGCGCGGAGACTCCGGGATTCGAACCCGGGAGGGGCTTTAAGACCCCAACCGCATTAGCAGTGCGGCGCCATAGACCAGACTAGGCGAAGTCTCCCCGGTGGTCAGCAGACCACCGCCGACCGAGAATACAGGTCCCCCACCGGACGAGGCAAAGCGAGTATCCCGCGCGGCGTACGCGACGCGCCGCCGAGCGCCGCGCGCCGGCTCGTACCGGCGAACTTTCCGGGAGGTGAACCTCGATGAACCGGACTAGGCTCGCTGGACATGGAGGAGCAGCCGCCCACCGACCCCCCGCCCGGCCGCCGACCGCAGGCGAAGTCAGCACCCCGCTCCCGTACGCCGAAGGCAGCCTTCACCGCCCCGCCGCAGCCGGACCCGCCACCACCGACCGCGGCGCGTACGGGCAGGGCCGCACCGGCGGTGCTCTTCCAGCCCCCGTCCGAGGAGCAGCCGGCCCGCCCGACGCCGCCTCCCGTTGAGCCGAGCCGGAACCCGACCCCCTCGGACAGCACCGGTGATCTACCCGCCGACCAGCCCGAGCCCCCACCCGTCAAGGCAGCCCGGAAGACGACCGCCCCGCGAAAGTCGACCACCGCCGCCAAGGCCACCGCCGTCAAGGCCACCGCCGAGGCCACCCCCGCCAAGACGACGCCCACCAAGATCACCGCCGCCAGGACAACCGCTCCCAAGAGCATCACGCCAAAGACGACCGCGTCGAAGAAGGTCGCCCCGCAGGAGCCGAGCCAGCCCGAGGCCACCACCCCGGCCGACCTCTCCTCCACCCCGCCCCCGATCACCCCGCCGACGCCCGAACCCGACCCCACTCCGACCGTCGAACCGGCCTCGGTCCAGGCACCGGTCAAGCGCGCCGCCCGCAAGACGGCCGCCATGAAGCCAACAAAGGCTGCGAAGGCGACAAAGGCTGCGAAGGCGACCAAACGCGCCGAGCCCGTGGCCGTCCCCGCCCAGACACCGCCAACACAGCCCCACCCGGCAACCACCGAACAGGCAACCACCGAACAAGGAAACACCCGACCCACAACCACCGAACCGGGAACCACCCGACCGGCAACGGCCGAACCGACCGGGGCCGAACCGAGGGCCGAGGCGCCGGAGGCTGACCAGCGGGCGTTGGTGCGTACACCGGAAGAAGGCCGACCACCGATCACCGCCCGCCTGTTCGAGCACCCCGGATTTGCCCCCGAGCTGGTGGCACTCGCCGCCGTACGCGCGCTGGGACCGGCGGCCGGGGCCTGGTCGGCCCGGACCAGGGCGAGTTATCCCACCGCGACCCCGGACGGCCTGGCTCGGCTGGTCACCACCCGGTTCGTCCGGCTGGCCGGCGCGGGTGGCGCGGCATCGGCCGCCGCCGGCCTGTTCGCGCCGCTCGCCGAACTGGCCGCGGTCTCCTGGACCCATGCTGAGCTGGTGCTGCACCTGGCGGCCGCCTACGACCGCGACCCGACCGATCCGGAGCGGGCGGTCGACCTGCTGGTCCTGACCCAGGTGCATCCGGACGACGGGAGTGCCCGCGACGCCCTCGCCGCCGCGGTGGCGGCTGCCCCGGATGGTGACGGTGGCGGTCTGCACCGGTTGGCGGAGGCGGGTTGGCGGCTGGCCGCACCGCTCGCCGCGCAGGCCGGTGGTTGGGTGATGCTGCGGCTGGCTGCCCGACTACTGCCCGGTGCGGCGATGCTCGCCGCCGCCGCTGGCGACTCGGCCGCGGCCCAACGGTTGGCCGCGCGAGCGGTGACCCGCTACCGCACCGCAAGAGTGAGCGGCGGAGCGGTCGGCAGCAACTGAACGCGCCGCCAGCGAATGATCGACTACAGCCAGTCGAGCCAGCTCGACGGTAGGGCGGAATAGCCGACAAAGGCGACCACGTCGAGCAGCGTGTGCGCGACCACGAGCGGCAGGACCCGCTTCGTCCGCAGGTAGAAGAGGCTGAAGATCACGCCCATGATCGCGTTGCCGATGAACGCGCCGAAACCCTGGTACAGGTGGTACGAACCGCGTAGCACCGCGCTCGTCGCGATCACCGCGCCGACCCGCCACCCGAGGTCGCGCAGCCGGGTCACCAGGTAGCCGACGACCACGATCTCCTCCAGGATCGCGTTCTGTGCGGCCGCCAGCACCAGCACCGGGACGGTCCACCACAGGTCGCGCAGGGCGGTCGGAACCACCGAGACGTTGATCCCCAGTTTGGCCGCGACATAGAACAGGCCGAGGCCGGGCAGGCCGATCAGCGCGGCCAGGCCCGCGCCCCGGGCCAGGTCCTGGCCCGGCCGGTGGGCGTCCAGGCCGAGGGTCAGCCGGGCATCGCCCCGGTCGCGGTTGAGCAGGTGTACGGCGAGCAGCACCGGAACCAGCGCGAACACGATGTTCAGTAGCTGGTACGTGAGGTCGAGCCAGGGTCGGGCCGACTGGGACGCGTTGAGTGTCGCGGTCTGCTGGGACAGCGGCCGGTCGGCGGTGAGCCGGCCGATGATGTTGACCATCGCGTAGATCGCGGACTGGCCGAGGGAGACGCCGAGGACCAGCAGGACCTCGGTGCCGATGGTCCGGCGGGACACCGGCCTGGCGAGCTCAACCGTCACCCGACCACTCTGCCTCACGCCACCGTGACTCGACCTCCCCGGACCCGAAAGTTTTACGCGCCACCCCCGTCCCGGAGTCGATCGCACATTCTGTGCGACCGACATCCACGGAGAGTGCCCATCCTGATCGAGACGGACAGCCCCATGGTCCCGCCATCCGATCAGCTCGCACGTGCGCCGGCCGCACGTCGTCATCGAGAAGGGCGCAATGGACAACCTGGCGCAGGTGTTGAAGGAGAGTTGGACCCTGGTCGAAGAGGACCGGTCCAAGATCGCAGGACATTTCTACGCCCGCCTCTTCCTCTCCAACCCGCAACTGCGCGAGCTGTTCCCCGTACAGATGGACGGCCAGCGGGACCGGCTGTTGGAGGCGATCGTCACCTCGATGCAGACGCTGGACGATCCGGAGCGGTTCGACGACTTCCTGCGCGGGCTCGGTCGCGATCACCGGAAGTACCACGTCAGCCCCGAGCACTACGCGCTCGTCGGCGAGGCGTTGCTGGTGGCGTTGCGGACCGCCGGGGGCGAGCAGTGGACCATCGAGTACGACCAGGCGTGGCGCGACGCGTACGCGGTGATCGCGGAGAAGATGATCGCGGGGGCCGCCGACGACACCAATCCACCGTTCTGGCATGCCGAGGTGCTGACCC
Organism: Micromonospora sp. NBC_01796; assembly: GCF_035917455.1. NCBI lineage: Bacteria > Bacillati > Actinomycetota > Actinomycetes > Micromonosporales > Micromonosporaceae > Micromonospora > Micromonospora sp. NBC_01796. Next base: position 2,812,944 of record NZ_CP109078.1, read on the forward strand.
ATGAGCGACGGGGCCGGGACGTGGCGGTCTTCACCTGCCGCCCGCTCCAGTTCCCCCTGCCCTACCGTGCCGGCCAGTACGTCAGCATCGAAGTGCCCCGCTACCAGCCAAGACTGTGGCGTACGTACTCGGTCGCCAACGCGCCGACCGAGGACAACGTGATGGAGTTCCACGTCCGGGCGGTCGGCGCCGGTTGGGTCTCCAGCAGCCTGGTCCGCAAGATCAAGCCGGGGGATCTGCTGCGGTTGGCGGCCCCGATGGGGTCGATGGTCCTCGACCGGAAGTCGAACCGGGACATCCTGTGCGTCGCCGGCGGTGTCGGCCTCGCCCCGATCAAGGCACTGGTCGAGGAGTTGACCCTCTACAACCGCACCCGGTGGGTGCACGTCTTCTTCGGCGGCCACAGCCAGGACGAGTTGTACGGCCTCACCGAACTCTACGAACTGGCCGCCCGGCATCCCTGGTTGTCGGTCCTGCCCTCGTGCAGCGTCGATGACGGTTTCACCGGCGAGCGGGGCGACCTGGCCGAGGTCCTGGCCCGGTACGGCCCGTGGACCACCCACGACTGCTTCGTTTCCGGCTCGGCCCCCATGGTCCGTTCCATCCTGCGCCTGCTGGCCCAGCACGACGTACCCCCGGCCAACATCCGTTACGACACCTTCGGCGACGTCTAACCCCGCACCACCCCACCACCCCTCACCCAGCCCCCTCCCCCCAAGCCGGGTATCGGGCCCTGCCGGCAGGGCCCGATACCCGGCCCCCCTTCACCCACGCCCGCCCCCAGCGGGCCCTGATACGGAGAAAGAGTGGCTATCCCCCCGGATATAGCCACTCTTTCTCTACATCTGCCCAACGCAGGGCGGGTGGGTCAGTAGCGCCAGGGGCTGCCGGTTTCGCGGTATTCCTCTACCGGGACCAGGGGGATGTTGGGGTCCATGCGGTCGATGTAGAGCTTGCCTTCGAGGTGGTCGATCTCGTGGGCGACGAGTCGCGCCATGGCGAACTCGAAGGACGTGATCGCCCGCCCCCCGTCCCATCTGGCGTGTTCGACGTCGAGTCGGAGTGGGCGGGCCACCAGGCCACGCTGGTCGAAGAAGGAGAGGCAGCCCTCGTACTGCTCGTCGGTGTCCCGGGCGGTGTCGACAACCCGCGGGTTGAGCAGGACGACGGGTTCGGCGTCCCGGTCGGGTGGGCGTACGACGGCGGCGGCCCAGGGGATGCCGAGCTGCGGTGCGGCGAGCCCGACCCCCTTGCTGAACGGGTGCAGTTCGTCCAGCCGGTGCAGTGCCGCCCGTAGTTGGAAGACGACGTCCCGGGCGGTGGCCTCGTCCCGGGGCAGTTCGAACAGTCGGGCCGGTTGGCGCAGGAGGGCCGCCCCGCGCTGGACGATGCCGGCGGCCCGCATCCGGTCGCTGGCCCGTGGCTCGGGCTCGGCCTCGGCGGTGGGCTGGGCCCGGTAACGCCATTCGAGGCGGTAGCGGGCGTTGAGCGGTGGTTCCTCGGTCGACCAGTCGAAGACCGCCCGGCCGTCGACGTCGTGCCGGAGCAGGGGCGTACGCAACGGCCCCTCTTCGGCCGAGAGGGTGGTCTCCACCCCCCACACCTGGGGGTCGAGGTCCAGCGGGAGGTTGAGCCGGACGGAGAGGTGCCGGGTGGGCAGGCGTACGGCCCGCTGGAACCACGGACCCCACTTCTCCTCACCGACGGTGTATGCGTACTCGATGGTGACCCGCTCGCCGGGGTAGAGCGGGAAGCGCCCGTTGGCGTTCTCGAAGAGCAGCCAGACCTCTTTGAAGGCGTCCCGGTCGTGCTTCTTGCGCCAGTCCATCGGCTCGGGGCTGGCTTCGTCGCCGCAGAACGCCTGGAGGTCGAGTTCGGCGAAGGTGAGCGGGTGCTCGCGGTGGTGCCGGTTGGAGCGCCCGGGGTCGCTGGGGTACCGGTCGACGGCGACCCGGACCAGGTAGCGGGTGACGGGTTCGGTGCCGGCGTTGTAGAGCGCCCGCCGGATGACGCACCGGTACGCCTTGTCCTGGTGGGTGAGGGTGGCGGACTCCTGCTCGACGATGAGCCCGGTGCCCGGGGGCAGCCACTGTTCGGGTACGGGCGGGTCCCGGTGCGCGGTCATGTTCGACCGGGCGTGCCGGAGTTCGTCGTACTCCTGGAAGCGTTGCCAGATCGCGCCGGACGCGGCGAGTACGGCCTCGGCCCGGCGGGCGAAATCCTCGGTGGGCCGGTGGCGGCGGCCCTCTACGTGACTGACATATGAGGGGTCGAACCCCATGCGGGCGGCGAGCTGCTTCTTGGTCATGCCCCGCTCGACCCGCCGTCTGGAGAGTTCGGCCGCGAACGAGTCGGCAGCTCGCTCAATGGGCGAGGTGGTCATCGGGTTCCTAAGGGGCCGGGAATCCCAGTCTGGTGGGCGACCTACCCACTGGGGCAGAACTGCCGCGTTAACGACATTTGGCTTGACAATTCTTCCATCATCATCGATCCTATCGCGGCTCGATGCCCTGCTCAGGGCCATGGTCGAGCCCTCCGATCGGTCACTCCCGGTTACCTGTCACCCGTTCGGGTATCCGCCCGCCAGGCGTACCGGTGGATCTCGGTAGCCGATGGTGACGAACGCCTCCGCACCCTCCAAGATGTGGTTAGGCTTCCCTTAGTGCTAACGTGGCGACCGGTACGGTGACCGAAGGGCGGGTGCGGTGACAGCGGTGACACCATGGCGAACGCGGCCCCTGCGCCACGCTGACCTGGGCATCCTCCCGACACGGCGGCACCGCGCCGCCGACCCGCTGGACACTTCCGAGCAGCAGACGGGTGACCCACGGTGACGGCCGTCATCGATGGGCGCGCGTACGCGACCGCACCGCTCGCACCGGTCAACGCGACCCTGCGTCAGATGTTCGGGACCGACGACCTGCCCGGGCTCGTACCCGGACTGTTCGTCGACGACGAGCGGGGCTGGCTGCCCGCCACCGACCTGATCAACGGCAGTCACCTGCCCGACCTGCTGGCCGCCGCGCAGCGCTCCTGGCAGTCCACCCCGCACGCCGCCGCCGCGCTGTTCTGGAAGTCCTACACCTACTGGTTGGCGCTGCCCACCGTGGTCGGCTGGGCAGCCGCCCGCCGGGTCCCCCTGCTCCGGGCGTCGGACGTACTGGTGCGGGTCGAAACCGACCGGGCGACGCTGACCCTCGGGCTGCGCCGCTCGACCACGGTCGCGGTGCTCGCCTCCGACCCGCTGGCGCTCAGCGGGCTGCCCGAGGTGCGGGTGCTCACCGACGAGACCCAACTCCTCCGCGAGCTGCGTGCCTCGTTGCTCGACGAGCACCTGACCCCGCTGCTCGACGCGATCCACACCCAGGTCCGGGTCGGCGCCCGTACGCTGCTCGGCTCGGTCGCCTCCGGGGTCGCGTACGGCATCCTGCGGGCCGCGGCCGGCCTGCCCGGCGCGTCCGAGGAGAACGTCGCGACGCTGCTTCGCGCGCTCGACCTCGAAGACCTGATCGAGCTGGTGCCCGGTCCGGACGGTGAGCCGACCGTGCAGCGCAAGACGTGCTGCCTCGCCTTCACCCTGCCGCAGCCGCGGATCTGCAAGGGCTGCTGCATCCGCTCGAACTGAGCCCGGGCAGGACGCCCCGCCGGTTCACCCGTCCGGCAGGGGACGGACGTCCCAGACCCGGACCCCCGCCGATGGGCTTCGGCACGACGCCGGTCAGCGCGGTCATCCCGGCGCGCAGTGCGTCGGCCCGAGCACCTCCGCGCGGCTGGAACCAGAGCCCGGAGGTGATCCAGACCGCCAGTCCGAAGTAGCTCAGCACCGCGCGATGTCCGGCAGCGGACCGCGCCGGTGACGGCGCGGGGTCACGGGCATCGCCGCGCTCTGTGCCCGAACGCCCGGAAGGCGGACGGGGACGGATCAACCGAACAATCCGTTCGTGCCACGCCGATGCCTCAATTTCCCTACGGTCGTCGTAGATGGTTCACTCTGTCGGTCCAGGGTGCAGGTCGAGTTTCAGATCGCGAGGAATCGACGCATGGCAGAAATCACTGGGGATCAGCGAGTTCAGTCCGAGGTACTCGAGGGTCTCGCGACCGCCGTGAACCACCGCCGATGGTTTGTTGAGCTGGCGCTGCCCTACCTGGGGGACAACCCGATCGAGATCGGCAGTGGCCTCGGTGACTACGTGCTCGAGTGGGCGCCGCACTTCCCCAGGTTCACGGCCACCGAGGCCGATCCCGACCGGTTGGTGGCACTGAAGGAGCGCCTCGCCGGCGAGTCCAACGTCGAGGTACGGCAGATGCTGCTGCCGCAGCCGGAGCAGGAACGCGGCGACTACAGCGCGGCGGTCTCGTACAACGTGCTCGAACACATCGAGGACCACGTCGGAGCGCTGCGGAGCATGCGGGAACTGGTGCGTCCCGGCGGTGCGATCGTACTGATCGTGCCGGCGTTCGAGTTCGCCATGGGTCCGGCGGACATCGCCACCGGACACGTACGGCGCTACACCAAGAAGACGATGCGGGCCGCGCTCACCGACGCGGGGCTGACCGTGGAGCGGTTGCACTACGCGAACGCCCTCGGCCTCATCGGCTACTACATGGCGACGAACGTGTTCCGGCTGATGCCCAAGGAAGGCCCGATGGTGAAGGTCTACGACAGCCTGGTGCTGCCGGTGACCAAGGCGGCGGAGCAGCTCGTGCGGCCGCCGTTCGGACAGTCCGTCTTCGCCGTCGCCCGGGTACCCGGCGCGTCGGAGGCCTGACCGGAGAGCGACGACCGACACCGTTCAACCCGTCCCCGGTGTCGGCCGTCCACTTACTCCGGCAAGCTCAGCCCTTGACCTGGTACGTGGGCCGGATTACCGCCCGTGCCAGGGTGTGGAAGGTCAGGTTGAAGCCGACGTACGCCGGGCTCGCGTCCGGCGTGAGGTCGAGCTGCTCCACATCGAGGGCGTGTACGGCGAAGAGGTACCGGTGGACGTGGTCGCCGGCCGGCGGGGCAGCGCCGCCGTACTCCTGGGTGCCGTAGTCGTTGCGGACGGCGAACGCACCACCCTCGACGGACCCGGCCTTGCCCGCGCCCCGGGGTAGCTGGGTGACCGACACCGGGATGTTGACCAGGACCCAGTGCCAGAAACCGCTGGTGGTAGGCGCGTCCGGGTCGTAGCAGGTGACCGCGAAGCTGCGCGTCCCGTCCGGGAAACCGGACCAGGCGAGCTGCGGCGACAGGTCGCCACCGCCCACGCTGGAGTGTACGAACTCGGTGCCCAGCGGCTCCCCGTCGCGCACGTCGTCGCTGGTCAGCGTGAACGCCGGCACCGGCGGCAACAGGTCGTACGGGTCCGGCCCGATCGCTCGCTCAAGGTTCATCAGGATGTCCTTCCAAAGAGGGAGACTCAGTGTCTTTGTACCCTGTCCGGCCCGCCTCAGTGCTGCCGGTGGGGGAAACAGTGGGCAACCGGTCTCCCGACGTCCACGACAACGCGGCCGGGCCCCATTCTCGAAATACCGATCCGACCGCTCGTACGGATGGCCCGCCGCTGTTTCAGCCGAGAATCAGCACCGGTTCGGAAACCCTCTACCTCGTACGCGGACGCGCCTTTCATCCGGGCTTTTCCCGGCCGGTTCGGCGGCGCTTTCGTGGTCCGGTCGTGGGCGCTCTCCCGGTCTGGTCGTCGGCGCTTTCCCCGTCGGGTCGTCGGCGCGACCCCCGACCGGCGGAGCGTGAGCGACGACTCGCTGGCCGCCGCACCGGTCGACCGAGGCGGGGGGACCCCGGGTCCGTGGCCGCCGACGAGGGGACCAGCCCACCTCGGCCCAACGGACATTTCTCTGATCCGGACTCCGTGCCGGCAATGTCACCCCGTCGACAAATCCGACGTCGTCAACGTGCGGGACACAAGCGGGTACGTCGGTCGCAGTCAAACTGGTCACTGCGGCTACAACCACTCTCCGTGATCACGAGTCGAGGGTCGCACCACCCGCAAGAAGCGGCATGGGTCACGGTTTAAGCAGGCCAAGAGGGGTTGGCAGGAGCAGAAGCGGCCCAGTAACGTCAGCCCGTCTGGTCCGGCCCTTAGTCACCGCGGGTGACACCGGAACAGGCCCGCTGAGTCGTAACTGTTACGAGCCGGGGACCCAAAGTAGTTCTGGGGTGAATCCGCGAACCATTGGTTCGCGGTAGGGCGTGCTTCCCGCCCGAATCCGTCAGCTAACCCGGTAGGCGGTATCGGAAGGAGAACATGCTCGTGCAGCGCCGTACCTGCCGTGGCCCAACCCTCGATCCCCCCGGCCCGTTCCGCCACCTGCCCCGGCTCGCCCGCATCGCGGTCCAGCCCGCGAAGGTAGCGCACTAGGCCCACTCCGACGACCGGCGACGCACACGCGTACGCGGTCGGTGGCACGAGGACGCGCGTGACCGGTAGGTGATCCGAAATCGCCCGGCAATTCCCGTGGCGAGTTCATCCGGTAACGCATTTCACCGCATCGCGGTGACGGTTCCGCACGCCCCGATCCGGACCCGACGGCTGGCGGTGAATCCGCCCCGCCGATAGCGCGTACCCCGGTCACGTACCCGGCCCCGGCAGAGACATCTCGCCATCCCGATTCATGTGCCCCCGATCGCAGATCGGCACATCTGCGGAGGATCTATATGAAGCATCGTCAGCAACTCCGACGCGTCGTGACCGCCAGCCCGTACCGGGCCGGCGCCGTCTCCGCCGCCGTTCTCGCCGTGGGTCTCACCACCGGCATCCTGCTCACCCAGGGCAACGGGTCCACCCCGCCGGCCAACGCCTCGACCATCGCGGTCGCGGAGAAGATGGGCGGCCAGGCCGGCGCCGAGGTCGCGCCCAGCCTGGTAACCCCGAGCCCGGCCACCCCGTCCCCGAGCGCCTCGACCTCGGCACCGGTTCCGGCGGCCCCGTCGTCGGCCCCGCCCACCGCCGCGAAGGCCGTGGCGACACCGACCAAGGCGGTCAAGAAGGCTCCCCCCGCGTCGAAGGTGCTCGACTACGACTACGAGGCGCAGATCAACGGCTGGTACTGCGGGCCGGCGGCCACCCGGATCGCCCTCACCGCCCGCGACCGTCAGCCGAGCCAGGACGACGTCGCCGCGGCCCTGGGCACCACGTTCAACGGGACCAACTCCGCCGACGACGTCACCCGTGGGCTGAACAGCCTGGCCAAGACCAACTTCTACACGAGCACGTTCATCCAGGGGTCCCCGTCCCCGGCCCAGATGGACCAGCTCCAGGCGGACGTCGTACACGCCGTCAGCAGCGGGTACGCGGTCGTCGCGAACATCGCCGGTTCGGCGACCGACACCGACGGCGGCTGGCACTCGTACGACGGTGGTCACTACCTCACCGTCGTCGGTTACCGCGACAGCGGACGGACCGTGCAGATCGCGGACCCGGCGTTCGTCAACGGGGTCAGCTCCTACTGGATGACCACGATCGACCTGGCCAACTGGATGGCCACCCGAGGCTACTCAGCCTGACCCGCCCTCCCCCCGGTCCCGGGTGCCGACCCAACCGGTCGGCACCCGAGGCTGTCCGTACCAGTGGGACGGTGGCCGCGTTGCCACAACCATCCACGTACGCGTGCGTTGACCCTGTCGTGACCATGGACCTCGCCAATCGGGCGGACACCGGCGACCGCAGGGTCCCGGCGGCCGGCGGTGCTCCCAGTCGCTACTCCGAGCCGGTCGCCACCGCGCGCCGGTACCCCGAACGAAAGGCACAGGTGGTGGCCATGGCCGGTCAGGTGTTCGCCCGATGAGCCGCGTCGACGAGCCGCTGACCCGCGCGGGAATCTGGGAGGCGGCGGCGATGACCATCGCCCAGCACGAGGACCGGGGTACGTCCTACGCTCCCGGCACCTGCGCCTGTTGCACCCCGGACGGCTGCGCGCAGTTGAGCTGGGCGATGGAGGTACGCGCCGGACGTGATCCGGAGTACCCGATCGGCAGCCCGGCCCCGCCAACCCTGAAGTCGATCAGCTGACGCCCCAGCCCGAAACTGCCCGATCATCGTGGCAGGAAATGTGATGCTCGTTCATGCGGCGAGCACGGAGACGTCGTACTTCCGAATCTCGGGGTCCCGGGTGATCAGGGTCAGATCTTCACAGCGAGCCTGGGCCACGAGCATCCGATCGAACGGATCACGATGGAACAGCGGAAGACGCCCAGCCGCGATGGCATGCTCGGACGTCACTGGGAGTTCGCGGAAACCGCTGGCGCGGATACGCTCAGGAAGATCGGCCGGCTCCTTGAGCTTGCCGATCGCCTGTTTGATGCAGACCTCCCAGACCGTGACCGGGCTGACATAGACATCCGGCTCGTGATCCAACTGAGCCTTGATCTCTTCCGCCAACGTCGGATCATCCGTCAACCACCAGATCACGACATGCGTGTCCAGGAGCAATCTCATCGCGGCATACCGAAGTCACCGGCGATGCCGTCGTTGACCTCGGCGGAGTCCCAGTCCTCTGTGGCGACCAGTTTTCCTCGTAGCGAACCGCGACCACTGCGGTCCACCCGGCGAGTCAGCGGGATGACCTTTGCGACCGGGTTGCCGGCACGGCTGATGATGATCTCCTCGCCGTGTTCGACCCGATCGATAATCCGTGACAGGTTCGTCTTCGCATCATGGATGTTGAACTGCATCGCCGCTTCGCCTGACATGTCGCCTCCTTAGCTAAGAGGTTAGTCCATCCCGCGTACTGCCGCTGCTAGCTGGTGAAGTCGCGGTTACCGACCGTCTGCCGCCTCGATGGCGAGCTTGGCGAACTCGTTCAGTCCGCCGTTCCACATGAAGTCGCTGGTCTGGGTCAGGGCGATGGCGACCAGGTCGGAGTGGGGATCGTTGAACCAGGTGGTGCCGTACCCGCCGTCCCAGCCGTAGCGGCCCGGTACGGGCGAGATCTCGTCCGGCTCGACCGCGACGGACATGCCCAGCCCCCACCCCCGGCCGCCGAGCAGCATCCCGCCGGTGGAGATCTGCTCCGGGGTCAGGTGGTTGGTGGTCATCAGGTCGACCGACGCCTCCGACAGCAGCCGCTCACCCCGGTGCACCCCCTTCGCCAGCAGCAGCCGGGCGAAGGCCAGGAAGTCGTCGGCGGTGGACAGCAGGCCGCTGGAGCCGGACGGGAAGACCGGCGGGCTGGACCACTCGCTCGGGGTGGAGACCGTACGCAGTTCCATCTTCCCGGTCTGGAAGTCCGTCATGTAGTGGCTGGGCAGCCGCCTGGTGTAGTCGGCGGGCAGCCAGAAGCCGGTCTCGGTCATGCCGAGCGGCTCGAAGATCCGGGCCCGGAAGAAGTCACCGAGCGGCTGTCCGGCGGCCCGCGCGACCAGGACACCCAGCACCAGCGTGCCGACGTTGTACTGCCACCGCTCGCCGGGCTGGTACATCAGCGGCAGCGAGGCGAACCGCCTGATCCACTCGTCCGGCTCGTGCGGCGTACGCGGATCCGGCTGTCCGAGGACGAGTTGCAGCTCGTGGACCGCCTTGTTGATCGGGAACGGTGGGTCGAAGCTCGGTTCGGTGATCGTGCCGAATCCGAGGCGGAAGGTCAGCAGGTCCTCCACCAGGATCGGACGGTCGGCCGGGACGGTCTCGTCGAGCGGCCCGTCGACCTGCTTGAGCACCCGGCGATCGGCCAACTCCGGCAACAGCCGGTCGACCGGCTCGTCCAGGCTCAGCCTGCCGTCCTCGACCAGCATCATCGTGGCCGCCGCGAGGACGGGCTTGGTCATCGACGCGATCCGGAACAGGGTGTCCCGCCGCATCGGCACGTCGCCGCCGAAGGCGGTGCACCCGATGGTCTCGACCCGTACGTCGTCGCCCTTGGCGACCAGGGTGACCAGGCCCGGCAGCTCCCCCTTGGCGACCCGCCCCGCCATGGCATCGCGCAGCCGGTCGAGTCCGGCCCGATCGAGTTCGCCTGTCATCTCACAACCTCCGATGCGTACGGTTCCACGAACGGGTCGAAGCAGCGTTCGGCGGATCGACATCCAATCGGGTCCATCTTCACCCTCGACACCGACAGTCGACGCCCCGACACATCGTGTCGAGCGCCCGGTGGTGGGTGGCATGCGATGGTGCGGGCGGGCGTTCCCGCTGTTCAGGGGCGGAGGGTGTGGGATTCGAACCCACGAAGAACATCGCTGCCCTTACCGGTTTTCAAGACCAGCGCCATCGGCCACTAGGCGAACCCTCCTTGGCCTCGGAAGCCGTACCCGGCGGTCCGTTGCCGTCGCCTAGTCTGCCATGAACCGGGCCTACCCAGACGCCATGGTCCACAGGACTGGACAGGACGACGGGTTTCGCCAGACTGGACACATGAAGGCGATCACTGTTCCGGAGCCGGGCGGACCCGAGGCACTGGTCTGGGCCGACGTGCCCGATCCCGAACTCGGTCCGGGCGAGGTGCTGATCGACGTACGCGCGACCGCCGTCAACCGCGCCGACGTACTGCAACGGCAGGGCAGGTACGAGCCGCCGAAGGACGGTTCGCCGTACCCGGGGTTGGAATGCTCCGGGGTGATCGGCGCGATCGCCCCCGACGTGACCGGGTGGCGGCTCGGCCAGGAGGTCTGTGCCCTGCTCACCGGCGGCGGCTACGCGCAGCGGGTGGTGGTCCCCGCCGGGCAGGTGCTGCCGGTGCCGGCGAACGTCGACCTCGTCGACGCGGCCGGCCTGCCCGAGGTGGCCTGCACGGTCTGGTCGAACCTGGTGCAGGTGGCCCGGCTCGGCGCGGGCGAGACGCTACTCGTCCACGGCGGTGGCAGCGGCATCGGCACCTTCGCCATCCAGTTCGGCACCGCCCTGGGCGCGAACGTGATCGTCACCGCCCGGGCCAGCAAACACGAACAGTTGCGCAAGCTCGGCGCCACCCACGTCATCGACTACACCGACCAGGACTTCGTCGAGGAGACCAGAGCCGCCACCGACGGGCGCGGTGCGGACGTGGTCCTGGACATCATGGGTGGGTCGTACCTGACCCGGAACGTGCAGGCGCTCGCCAACCACGGCCGGATCGTGGTGATCGGCCTACAGGGTGGCCGCAAGGGTGAGCTGAACGTGAGCACCCTGATGTCGAAGTACGGCTCGGTCCACGGGACCGTCCTCCGGTCCCGCCCGTCGGCGCAGAAGGCCGCCATCATACGGGGAGTGCGCGACGAGGTCTGGCCGCTGCTGGAGTCGGGCGTGATCCACCCCGTGGTGGACCGGCGACTGCCGATCACCGAGGCGGCGCAGGCGCACCGGATCCTGGAGGACAGCAACCACCTCGGCAAGGTGCTCCTCACGCTGGAGTGATCGCGGTGGGTCGCGCTGGGTTGGGGCGGGTCGGGGCGGATTGCCGCAGGTCGCGGCCGGCCCGGGACCGCCGCCGGCCCGTCCAAGGGGCATCCCCCGGCCGCAGACATACAACACCTTTCTCCTCTACATCAAAGATGATGTAGATACATCATCTTTGATGTACGAATCGAACTCGTTGTTTTGTCTGGCGGGACGACCGGCAAGAGGCCCGGCGGGACGACCGGCAAGAGGCCCGGCGGGACGACCGGCAAGAGGCCCGGCGGGACGACCGGCAAGAGGCCCGGCGGGACGGGTGCGCTAGGCCCGGGCGGAGCGGGGGAGCATCAGGCGGGCGCCGGGTCCCTCGGCGGCCAACTCGTCGCCGGGGTTGTAGAGGGTGCACCGCTGCAACGACAGGCACCCGCAGCCGATGCATCCGTTCAGGTCGTCGCGGAGTTTGGTGAGCATCCGGATCCGCTCGTCCAGCCGACCCTGCCAGCCGGCGGAGAGCCGGGTCCAGTCCGCGGTGGTCGGCGTACGCGAGTTGGGCAGCGAGTCGAGCGCGGCACGGATCTCCTCCAGCGAGATCCCGACCTGCTGCGAGATCCGGATGAACGCCACCCGGCGCAGTTCGCTGCGCTCGTACCGGCGCTGGTTTCCGCCCGTGCGTCCGGCCCGGATCAGCCCGAGCCGCTCGTAGTAGCGCAGCGCCGAGGGGGCCACGCCGGACCGGACGGCCAGATCGCCGATGGTCAATCCCTCCTGCACGATCACCCCTTGACTTGAAGTTAACTTCAACTCGCAGGCTAACCGCATGACAACGGCACCGACAACCAGCGCCGGGCTCGGCCCGCTGCTGCGCCGGCTCACCGGCGACGAGAAACACGGGCCCAGCGCGTTTTCGACCCTGGACGTGATCTGGGTGCTCTACGACCGCATCCTGCGGGTCGATCCCGACCGGCAGGACGCTCCCGAGCGAGACCGGTTCCTGCTCTCCAAGGGACACGGACCGGCCGCCTACTACGCCGTACTCGCCGCCAAGGGGTTCATTCCCGAAGCGTGGCTGGACGACCTCGCCGGGCCGGAGAGCCGACTCGGCCACCACCCGGACCGGCTGCTGGTGCCGGGGGTGGAGATCGGCAGCGGCTCACTCGGGCACGGCCTCGGACTGGGCGTGGGCAGCGCGCTCGGGCTGCGGGCCCAGGGCCTGACCCAACCCCGGGTGTACGTCCTGCTCGGCGACGCCGAACTGGACGAGGGCGCCAACCACGAGGCGATCGCGTACGCGGGTGCGACCGGGCTGTCGAACCTCACCGCGATCGTGATCGACAACCAGTCGGCGAGCCACGGGTGGTCGGGCGGGATCGCCAGCCGGTTCACCGTCAACGGCTGGACCGCCGCGGGCGTCGACGGGCGGGACCGGGACGCCATCGAGGCCGCCCTGCGCGGCCACCAACCCGATCGGCCGCACGTCGTGGTGGCCCGAGTCGAAGCGAAGGAAGGCTGACGAACATGTCCGGTACCGCAGTTCCGTGCACCATGCGGGAGACCTTCGTCAGCACGGCGACCGCGCTGCTCGCCGAAGCGCCGCGTACGGCCGTGGTGCTCGCCGACATCTCCGCCTCGGCGTTCGCCCCGGCCGCCCGAGCCCATCCCGACCGGGTGCTCAACGTCGGCATCCGCGAACAGTTGATGATCGGCGTCGCCGGTGGGCTCGCCCTGACCGGGCTGCGCCCGATCGTGCACTCGTACGCGACCTTCGCCGTGGACCGGGCGTACGAGCAGCTCAAGCTGGACCTGGACCATCAGGGCGTGGGCGCGGTGGTGGTCAGTGTCGGAGCGTCGTACGACGGTTCGAGCATGGGCCGGACGCACATGTCCCCGGCCGACGTGGCACTGATCGACACGCTCGGCGACTGGACCGTGCACGTACCCGGTCACCCGGACGAGGTCCCGGCGCTGCTGCGTACCGCGGTCGGCAACGACGATCCGGTCTACCTGCGGCTGTCCACCCAAACCAACAACCGCCCGTACGAGGACAACGGGGGCCGGCTCCGGGTGCTGCGACGGGGAAGCGCGCAGGGGGCGGTGGTGGTGGCGGTCGGGCCGATGCTCGATCCGACGATGCGGGCGGTCGCCGGACTGGACGTCACGGTCGCGTACACGAAAACGCCCCGCCCGTTCGACACGGCGGGGCTACGTTCGCTGGTCGGCACCAGGGGTACGGCGGAGGTGGTCCTGGTCGAGCCGTATCTCGCCGGTACGTCGAGCACTCCGGTCGGGCAGGCGCTGACCGACGTGAGCCATCGGTTGCTGGCCCTGGGCGTGGGCCGCACCGACCTTCGACGTTACGGCAGCCCGGCGGACCATGCCCGGTGGCACGGGCTGGATCCGGCAGGCCTGCACGCCTCGATCAGCGCTTTCCTGGGGTAGGGACGTTGCGGCGTCGGGCGCGTTCACGGCCGAGGATCCAGACCGCCTCGACGCCGTCCTTCCAGGTGATCTTCTTGCCCTCCTCGCGGCCCCGGGCGCGGTAGCTGATCGGCACCTCGTACGGGCGGATCTTGCGACGGAGCAGCTTGCCGGTGACCTCGGCCTCCATGCCGAACCCGCGCGACTTCACGTCGAGCGAACGGTAGAGCGCCACCGGCAGCAGCTTGAAACAGGTTTCCAGGTCGCCGATGTACGAGTTGAACAGGACATTGGCAGCGGTCGTGACGGCCTTGTTGCCCATCACGTACCAGAAGCTGTATGCGCTGTGGCTGCCGAATGTCCGATTTCCGTATACCACCGTGGCCCGCCCGTCGAGTACCGGGTCGAGCAGCTTCGGAATGTCCTGCGGGTCGTATTCGAGATCGGCGTCGAGCATCACCATGTACTCGCCGTCCGCGTGCGCGACCGCGGTCTTGATCGCGGCGCCCTTACCGGCGTTACGCGGGTGGGTGATCACCCGGAGCCGCGCGTCGTCCGCGCGACCGAGGATTTCGGCGGTGCCGTCGCGGCTGCCGTCGTCGACGACGAGCAGCTCGATCTCGCACGGGTAGTCGACCGCAAGTGCCTGTTTGAGGGCATCCGCGATGCGTTCTTCCTCGTTGTAAACCGGCATGAGGATCGATAGCTTCACAGGAGGTCTCCACGGTGCGGACGACGAATCGGCCCTAGCCTAGCTGGTCCCGCCGATTGGCAAAGTCCGGCGCTGTGCGTCGGTTGCCGGACCGCAGGCCATGTGGTGTTTACTTCCCGCCATGCCGGCTGCGTCGTCCGCGCTCGTGGTGGTGCCCCTCCTCGGGTACCTGTCCCTGCTGTACGCGGTGCGCCCGGCCACGGGTACCACCGTCGGACCGTACCGGTTGGCCGCCGTCCGGGCCGCGCTGGCCACCGGCGCCTACGCCGTACTCGCCGTGGAACTGCTCGGTGCGCTCGACGCGCTGACGCTTCCGGCGATCGCGCTCGCCTGGCTGATCTTCCTGGTCGCGGCGGTCGCCCTGGCCGTACTACGCCGTCGCCGCGAGGGGCCGGGTCGGTGGGCGCCGGTCCGCGACCGGTTCCGCTCCGCCTGGCGTACGGCGAGCCGGGGCGAAAAACTGCTCGCCGGTACGGTCGCCGGCCTGCTCCTGGTCGATCTCGTCGTCGCCCTGCTGGCCGAGCCGAACAACTTCGACTCCCAGACGTACCACCTGCCGAAGATCGAACACTGGGTGGCCCAGGGGTCGCTGGAGTTCTGGCCGACCGCCATCCACCGGCAGGTCACCATCCCGCCCGGCGCCGAATACCTGCTGCTGCACCTGCGCCTGTTCACCGGCGGCGACGGGCTCTACAACCTGGTCCAGTGGGCCGCCGGGGTGGGCTGCCTGCTGCTGGCCGCCCGGATCGCCGCCCAGCTCGGCGGCGGCCGGCGGGCCCAGCTCCTCACCGCGTTCCTGGTCGGGACCACCCCGATGGTCGTACTCCAGGCCACCAGCACCCAGACCGACCTGGTCACCGCCGCCTGGGTGGCCTGCCTGGCGACGCTGGTCCTCGACGGGCTGACCCGACGCGTCACCGCCGGTACGGCACTCGCCCTCGGTACGGCCACCGGGCTGATCGCGGTCACCAAGACGAGCGGGTTGCTCGGCGCCGGTCCGCTGCTCGTCCTGTGGGCGCTCGCCCAGCTCCGGCTCAGCCGGACCGGCGACCACCCCGGTCGGGGCCGGGCGGTGTGGTCCACCGGGCTCGCCTCGGTGGTGATCCTGCTGGTCGCGGCCGTGGTCACCGGACCGTTCCTGCTCCGGGTCACAGCCGAGTTCGGTAACCCGCTCGGGCCGCCCCGGTTGCGCGAGTCGATCCCGATGCAGCGGCACGACCCCGGCTCGATCCTGGTCAACGCCCTGCGGATCGGGCAGACCGCGCTGGACACACCGCTGAGCGCACTGACCGGCACCTCGGCGGGTGTGGTCGGCGACGCACCCGCCGAGGCGATCGAGGGCGGGGCGCGGCTGATCGGGGTGGACCCGCAGGACCGGGCGACCACGTTCGGCAAGACCACGTTCCCGGTCCAGGCGTGGTACCCGGACGAGGACCGGGTCGCGTTCCCCAGCGCCGGCGCGCTGGCGCTGATCGGCTGCGTGTTCGCGCTGGTCCGCCCGCGTCGGATCAGTCCGGACCGGCCGGGTGCGCTGCGGGCGTACGCGGTGACGGTGGCGGTGACCCTGCTGCTGCACAGCGCGATGATCAAGTGGCAGCCGTGGGGGAACCGACTACTGCTGTACGCGCTGGTGATGGCCGTGCCGCTGGCCGGGCTCTGGCTGGACGCGCTGCTGCGTGCGCGTACCCGGGACAGGACGACCACCGACCGACCGGGCCGGCGCTCGGTGGCGGTCGTCCTGGCGGTCGCCCTGCTCGCCGGCTCGGCGCTGGCCGGCGTGCTCGCCGTGTCGTACGGCTTCCCCCGCCGGCTCGTCGGCCACGGCTCGGTGTTCACCACCTCCGACTGGGACACCCGGTTCCTGCGGCGTCCACAGTGGGCGGACGAGTTCCGGTGGGCCGCCGACCGGGTACGGGCGACCGACGCGCGACGGATCGGCCTGGTGCAGCAGAACGACAACTGGGAGTACCCGTGGTGGTTGCTCCTGCGCGACGAGGACGGGGGTGCCGAACGCGATATCGTGGCGTTGCAGTCGGTGCTGCCCAAACGGCCACCGGCCAGCCCGTCCAGTGTGGACGCCATCGTCTGCACCGGGATCCGTGCCGACTGCACCCGGCTCGTACCGCCGGGTTGGCGGGTCGAGTTCCGCGACTACGTCGGCGTCGCCCTCCCGCCCGACCCCGGATGAGCCGGTGGATCAGCGGGGCGGTGGCAGCCAGACGGTGAACCGGGCACCGCCCTCGGGCGCGTGCCCGGCGTCGATCCGGCCGCCGAGCCGGCGGACCAGACCGGCGGCGAGCGCCAGTCCGAGCCCACTGCCGACCTTGCGTACGCCCCGGTAGCGCTGGTGCAGCGCACCCCGCTCGAAGGCCACCGCCAGGTCGTCGTCGGTGAAACCGGGCCCGCCGTCGCGTACCTCGATCACCCCGCCGCCGTCCGGGGCGACCGCCACGGCGAGCACCACCGGTGCACCCGGCGGTACCACCCGCAGCGCGTTCTCCAGCAGCCCGTCGACGACCTGCCGGATCCGTCCCGGATCGGTGTACGCCGACACCGGCCCGTCCGGCACCTCGGTACCGAGGTGCACCCCCAGGCCGGCGCACCGGGCTCCCCAGGTCTCGGCCGCGTCGGCGACCAGCCGGGCGAGGTCGACCGGAATCGGTTCGAGCGGAAAGTCGACCGCCTCCAGCCGGGCCAGCGCCAGCAGGTCGCTGACCAGCCGGTCCAGGTGTTCGGCCTCGGCGAGCATGGTCTGTCCGGCGCGCTGCGCCCCCTCCGGGCCGACCACCCCGTCGGCGATCGCCTCGGCGTAACCCCGGATCGCGGTCAGCGGCGTACGCAACTCGTGCGAGACCGAGAGCAGGAACTCGCGCTGCCGGCCCTCGCTGCCGGCCAGCGCGGCGGCGAGCTGGTTGAACGCGTACGCCAGGTCGGCCACCTCCTGCGGTGGCTCGACCGGCAACCGTACGGTCCGGTCACCGGAGCGCAGCCGCCCGGCGGCAACGGCCGCGTCGTGGATCGGCCGGGCCAGCCGGCGGGCGAGCAGCACACCGGCGACGACGCCAGCGGCGAGTCCGGCGAGCAGCGGTAACCAGAGGCTGCCGAGCACCGCCCAGGAGAGTCCGGTGGAGACCGGGCGGGCAAGCACCACCCCGTTGCCGCCGGGCAGGGTGCGTCCCTCGACCAGTGACGGAACACCGGCGACCGTACGGCGGCCGGAGAAGTTCCGCCCGGCACCTACCTGGTCGACCACCCGTGCCGGCAGACCCGGCCGGTCGGCCACCCCGGCCCGGATCAGGTACGCGTCGATGTCCTGGTTGCGCAACTGCCGGATGATCCGTTCCTCGTCGGCGGTACGGCCACGGTCGAGGCGCAGACGGAGGGTCTCGGCGGCCAACCGGGCCTGCGCGGAGAGCGCCTCCTTGGCTTGGCGCTGTGCCGCGTTGGCCGCCAACGGTCCGGCCACCGCGGCGGTGACCAGCACCGACGCCAGCGCCACCGCGCAACTGACCAGCACCGCACGGGCGGACAGGGTGCGTCCGACCCGCCACCAACGCGGCGGTGGCAGGTCGGACGGGACCTCGGCGGACGGGTGCGTGTGCGGGCCGTGCCGGTCAGTCGGCACAGGCGTACCCGACTCCCCGGTGGGTCCGGATCACGTCCGCACCGGCACCGAGCTTGGCGCGTACCTGCGCGACGTGCACGTCCACGGTCCGGGTGCCGGCGTGTGCCGCGTATCCCCAGACGGCGGCGAGCAGCTCGTCCCGGGTGAAGACCCGGCCGGGCCGGGCCATCAGGTGCGCGAGCAGGTCGAACTCGGTCGAGGTGAGCTGCACCGCGGCGCCCGCGACGGCCACCGTACGCCGGGCGGGGTCGAGGGTGACCGGCCCGGCGGCGCGCGGGCGTTCGGTCCGGTCCGGCGGCCCCGCCGCCCGGCGCAGTACGGCCCGGATCCGGGCGACCAGTTCCCGTGGGCTGAACGGCTTGGTCACGTAGTCGTCGGCGCCGAGTTCCAGCCCGACGATCCGGTCCGTCTCGTCGTCGCGGGCGGTGAGGAAGATGACCGGGGTCCAGTCCCCGTCCTCGCGCAACCGGCGGCAGACCTCGGTGCCCGCCAGTCCGGGCAGCGAGATGTCGAGTACGCAGGCGACCGGGCGCAGCCGTCGGGCGGCGGCGAGCCCGGCGGTGCCGTCCCGTTCGACGTGCACACCGAACCCGTCCCGGACCAGGTAGAGCCGGACCAGATCGGCGATGGCGGGCTCGTCCTCGACTACCAGGACGAGTCCACGAGCGGGTACGTCGTCCGTCACCCGACCATGATGGCCGACTCCGGTCCGGCCGGACATGGCGGCTCTGTTCGGGTTCTGTACGGATCCGGTACGGCGGTTAGTGCGGCGGGTCGACTCAGATCGCCACGGCCGGGCTGAACTTCGGTCGACGGGCCTCTTGCGGGCGCGCCGCCACCTGCGGTTCGGGTACGTCGGCGCCGAGGAACACGTGGTTGAGCAGGGCGTCGAGATGCACCACCGGCTGCCGCCGGCCGGCCCTGATCAGGTAGCGCTCCCGGACGCCGTCCACCGCGGTCGCGGTGAACTCCATGACGGGCAGCCGGGGGTCCGGAGCCCAACTGACGTTGTTGAGGTGCCGCAGGTCGGTGTTGAGGTGCAGGCTGAGCCGGTGCAGCAGGCGGCTCTGCTGGGTCACCACCAGCCGGTGGGCGGTGAGCAGGAGCAGGTGACCGCCGGACACCGGCGCGTCCGGTCGGATGCAGCGGGCGACCAGGACCGTGTGGTCGTCGGCGGCCACGCTCCGCCGGAAAACCGGCAGGTGCCTGCTCAGAATCGGCTCGGCCAACCCCGCCTCCGCCGCAGCCGGCAGGAACGTTCGGAAGAAGAGGTCCATGCGATATCCAACGAGACGTCACCTGGATCTGACGTGGCGCAGGCATGGATGAATGTGAAATTACAGAACTTCCACGATGGCAAGTCCACGCTCCGACGGCGCGTTGGACGCCCATAAGCGGACAAACAACTACAGCAGCTCCACGATCGTGGCGTTGGCCATGCCGCCGCCCTCGCACATCGTCTGCAGGCCGTACCGGATGCCGTTGTCCCTCATGTGCTGCAACATCGTGGTCATGATCCGGGCGCCCGAGCCGCCGAGCGGGTGGCCGAGGGCAATCGCGCCGCCGCGCGGGTTGAGCCGGTCCGGGTCGGCCTCGGTCTCGGCCAGCCAGGCCAGCGGCACCGGGGCGAATGCCTCGTTGACCTCGTACACCCCGATCTCCTCGATGCCCAGTCCGGCCCGGCGCAGCGCCTTCGCGGTGGCCGGAATCGGTCCGGTCAGCATGATCACCGGGTCGTCGGCGGCGACCACCGCGGTGTGGATCCGGGCCAACGGTCGCAGGCCGTGCTGACCGGCCCACTCCGAACTGGTCACCGCGAGCGCGGCGGCACCGTCCGAGATCTGCGACGCCGAACCGGCGGTGACCACACCGTCGGGCCGGAACGGGGTGGCCAGTTCGGCCAGCCGGGCCAGCGTGGTGTCCCGGCGGATGCCCTCGTCGGCGGCGACCTTGCCGCCGTCGGCCACCGGGACCGGGGCGATCTCCGGGTCGAACGCGCCCGCGTCCTGGGCGGCGGCCGCCTTCTCGTGACTGGCCAACGCGAACTCGTCGAGCTGGGTACGCGACAGCCGCCACCGCTGCGCCATCAACTCGGCCCCGACCCCCTGGTTGAACGGCACCGGATCCGAGGCGGCGAACCCGTCCACCCCCCGGTAGCGGGCCCGTACCTGGTCGCCGTACGGCAGCCCGTCGGTGCCGGAGGCGGGCACCTGGATACTGCTGCCCATCGGCACCCGGGTCATCGACTCCACCCCGCCGGCCACCACCAGCTCGGCCTGACCGGAGATCACCGCGGCGGCGGCGAAGTGCAGCGCCTGCTGGCTCGAACCGCACTGCCGGTCGAGCGTGGTGCCGGGCACCGACTCCGGCCAGCCCGCACCGAGTACGGCGTTGCGCCCCACGTTCCACGCCTGCTCGCCGACCTGGGAGACGCAGCCCCAGATCACGTCGTCCACATCAGCCGGATCCAGGCCGGTACGTTCGGCCAACGACCGCAGCACGTGCGCGGACAGGTCGACCGGATGGACCGTGGCCAGGCCGCCCCGGCGTCGCCCGACCGGGGTGCGTACCGCGCCGACGATGACCGCGTCTCTCATCACAACTCCCCGGTAACTTAGCCTGCTCCGATCGTACGCGGGCTGGATCCGTGCACCGCGATCCTGGCATCCTGGATCGGTGCACCCCGATCAGAGCGTGACGCCGACCCGGTGGCGGGTTCGCCCCTCCGTGCCCGTACTGAAGGTCACCGGGGCGGTGGTCCTGGTCGGGCTCGGCCTGCTGCTCGGTGGCGGGGACCCGGTGCCGATCGGGGTGACCGCGCTGGCCGCCGCCGGACTGCTCGGCTGGGCCGTACGCGACCTCGTCGCTCCGGAGAGGCTCGCCGTCGACCCGGCCGGGGTGACCGTGATCAGGGGATTCGCCGGTCGCCGGCACCTCGCCTGGACCCAGATCGAACGGATAGCGGTGGACAACCGGCCCCGCCTCGGTCTGCGTACGGACACCCTGGAACTCGACGCCGGTGACTCACTGCACTTCTTCAGCCGCCACGATCTCGGTGCCGAGCCGGGCGAGGTGGCCGAGGCCCTGCGCGCGGCCAAGTTCGGCGCCGGCCGGGGAGCCGCCGACCCCGCCTGATCCGGCGGGGTCGCGCCGACGTTGGTGGCCCACCTCGGGCCGCCGGTCGTCAGCCGAGCAGCAGTGAGGTCCGGAGCACGGTCAGACCGATCAGCGCGATCACGATCACCGCGCCACCGGTGGCCTGGAAGACGGACCGGCGCATTCGCGGGGCGTAGGCGAGCACCAGCGCCATCAGTGCGCCGATCACCAGGCCGCCGAGGTGGCCGGCGATCGAGATGCCGGGCACGGCGAAGGTGAAGACCAGGTTGACCACGAGGACCGGCACCACCGCCGAGGTGTCCCGACCCATCCGGCGCATGATGATGAACAGCGCGGCGAAGAGCCCGAAGATGGCGGTCGAGGCGCCCACGGTCTGGGCGTTGGGCGCGGAGAACAGGTACGCGGCCACGTTCCCGCCGAGCCCGGCGATCAGGTAGAGGGCGAGGAAGCGCAGCGGCCCGAGGGTCGCCTCCAGGGTGCGGCCGAGCATCCAGAGCGCCCACATGTTCAGCAGCAGGTGCACGATCCCGTAGTGCAGGAACATGGCCGTGAACAGGCGGTAGTACTCGTCGGCGGCGACTCCGTGCGGCGCGCCGAACGGCTGGTACGACGCGAAGCCCAGCACCGAGCCCCACCGGGTGAGCGGGGTCCCGCCGCCGAGCAGTCCGCCGAGCCCGCCACCGGCGACCGCGTCGCCGCCACCGGCCGACGCGATCGAGATCAGCATCAACAGCACGTTGAGGCCGATCAGGGTCTTGGTCACGTACCCGGCACGGCCGGCGGCACCGCCACCGAAGGCGGTACGCGCCGGCCGCTGGGTACGCCGGCCTTCCGAAACGCACTCCGGGCACTGGTGCCCGACCGATGCTTCCCGCATGCAATCAGGGCAGATCGGCCGGTCGCACCGGGTGCACCGGACCCAGGTCTCCC
This sequence comes from Micromonospora sp. NBC_01796, assembly GCF_035917455.1. Taxonomy (NCBI): domain Bacteria; kingdom Bacillati; phylum Actinomycetota; class Actinomycetes; order Micromonosporales; family Micromonosporaceae; genus Micromonospora; species Micromonospora sp. NBC_01796. The sequence goes on from NZ_CP109078.1 coordinate 2,835,052, forward strand.
GACCCGGATGGCGATAGCAGACCGGGGTGGTCGGGGGCGACTCGCTCACGCGGCCACCTCACTGCGCTTACTCAACGCCCGCCACCTCGCTGCACTCGGGGTGCTCTCGCTCATGCAGGCAAAGGGTACCCCGGTCGGTGGTCAGTCGCCGATGCGCTCGATCTCCACCCGCTCGATCACCACGTCCTGACGGGGCCGGTCGGCCGGGTCGGTCGGGGTGTTGGCGATCGAGTCGACAACCTTCACCGAGTCGTCGTCGGCCACCTGGCCGAAGATCGTGTGCCGGTTGTTCAGGTGCGGGGTCGGGCCCACGGTGATGAAGAACTGCGAACCGTTGGTGCCCGGTCCGGCGTTCGCCATCGCGAGCAGGTACGGCCGGTCGAAGCGCAGCTCCGGGTGGAACTCGTCACCGAAGTTGTAACCGGGACCACCCCGGCCGGTGCCGGTCGGGTCGCCCATCTGGACCATGAAGCCGCTGATCACGCGGTGCGAGATGGTGCCGTCGTAGTACGGCCCGCTGCCCGGCTGCCCGGTGCGCGGGTCGGTGTACTCCTTCGTGCCCTCGGCGAGCTCGACGAAGTTGCGCACCGTCTTGGGCGCGTGGTTGGGGAAAAGTTCCAGCCGGATCGGACCGGCGTTGGTGTGCAGGGTGGCGTAAATGGCCTCGGCCACGGGGTACTCCTCGATCGTCGTGGACTTGCCGGCCGGGGGACGCAGACCGGCAGGCACGGGTCAGTTTCCATGCGGATCCTCCCATGTGCCCGTTCCGGCCGTGCGGAGGCATCCAAAGGTGGAGGATGACGGAGGAACAACCCGAGGAGGTGGAGACCGGTGTTTGGATTCGGGCGCCGCAAGTCCCACACGCAGCTCGTCCGTACCGAGCTGGGTGAGGGCTTCGGTCACATCAGGCAGGCTGCCGGCCACGCGGCGGAGGGTGTCGGCGCGACCGTCGGCCCCCGCGTACAGGTGGCCCGGAACTACCTCGCGCCGACCGCGACGAAGGTCGCGCAGACGGCAGCCGATGGTTGGGGATCGACCATGACCGCGATCGCGCCTCTCGCCGTGGCCGCGTTGGCCGGCGCCCGCCAGGCCGGCACGGGAGCCGGGCGGACGGGGACCAGGAACCTGACGGGATCTAAGAAGAAGATGATGAAAGCGATGCCGAAGAACAAGCGGAAGTCGACCACGTCACGTCGGCGCTGGACCCTGCTCACCGGGCTGCTCGCGGCCGGTGCGGTGGCCGGCGCGGTGGGGGCGGTCGCGATGCGCCGCCGGCACCAGGAGCACTGGGAGACGTACGAGCCGTTGCCCGCACCGGAGACGAGCCGCAGCGATGGTCGGGCGACCGCCGGTGGCGGCCTCAGCTCCAGCGCCGGTGGCGCCGGCCGACCCTCCGGTGAGAACGCCGCAGGGGCGACGAAGCCGAAGCCGGTCACGATCGAGAAGGTCCGGGACCGGACCGCGGTAGCCGGAGAGAAGATCTCCACTACCGCCGGTACGGCCACCGACGGTGCCAAGTCCGCCGCCAAGGCCGGGGCGAAGCCCGACGGGCTGCTCGGCACCGGACCGGCGGGCAACAGCCGGAGCTGACCCGCCAGCGGTCAGAGCCAGCGGTTGCGCCGGAACCAGCGGTAGAGCCCCAACGAGATCGCCACCATGAGGGCGGCCACCACCGGGTAGCCGTACTTCCACTGGGTCTCCGGCATGTACGCGAAGTTCATGCCGTACACACCGGCGATCGCGGTCCAGACGGCGGCGATACCGGCCCATGCGGCGATCTTGCGCATGTCGTTGTTCTGGTCGACGGTCACCTGGGCGAGTCGCGCCTGCAGGATCGAGTTGAGCAGGTCGTCGTACGAGTTGACCTGTTCGACGGTCCGGGTGAGGTGGTCCTGGACGTCCCGGAAGTAACGCCGGATCTCCTTGGGCACGTCCCGGTTGACCGTGCCGGTCAGCATCATCAGCGGCCGTTGCAGCGGGACGACGGCGCGCTTGAACTCGACCAGCTCACGCTTCATCTGGTAGATCCGCTGGATCCGGCCGTGTGCCTTGACCGAGAACACCTGGGCCTCCAGGGTGTCCAGGTCGGCCTCGACCTGGTCGGCGACCTCCAGGTAGAGGTCGACCACCCGGTCGGTGACCGCGTACGCCACCGCCCACGGTCCCTGTTCCAGCAGCTCCTTCTTGCCCTCCAGATCGGCCCGGACCGCGGCCAGCCGGCAGGCGTCACCGTGGCGGACGCTGATCACGAAGCGGGGGCCGATGAAGAGCATCACCTGGCCGGTCTCGACCACCTCGGAGGTCTCGGTCAGCTCGCCGTGCTTGACGTACCGGGCGGTGCGGAGCACCAGGAAGCTGACCTCGCCGAACCGTTCCAGCTTGGGGCGCTGTTCGGCCTTGACCGCGTCCTCGACGGCCAGCTCGTGCAGGCCGTACGTCTCGGCGATGCCCGCCATCTCCTCCTGACCCGGCTCGTGCAGCCCGAGCCAGACGAACGCGTTGGACTTGCTGCCGTCGGCGGAATTCTGCTCGGCGGCGGCCAGCGCGGAGGCGTAGTCCCATTCGCCGGGCTGGCGCACCCCGTCGACGTAGAGGCCGCAGTCGACCACGCCGGTTCGGACTCCGCCGGGCGAGGATGCGTGGTGCTGGCCGGGGTCGGCGTTGAGCCTGCGTCCCATCGCCCGGACCGGCTCTATCCAGGAGCGGGGCCGGACCCGGACCCGCCCGTCACTACCCGTCTGGTCCCGGTCGAGTCGCTCTGCCATGGGCCTGCCCGCCCCCCTCCGTGATTCTCGGTACGCGGCTTGCAGGCTACGCCGAGAGTCGCCGTACGCCGACCGCGCCGGGGAGGGGTCGGCGCCGGGTGGACCGACCGCGTCGGGGGGTAAGGTGCGGTCGGCCCACCCGGCGCCTTTGGGGGCGGGGGGCTATGCATTTGGGTCCTGCCGGTCGATCGCGGCAGGACCAGCACGGACAACGTCGTGGCTGGTGGCCGGGTCGAAACGCGACAGGCGCTCGCAGCATTGTGAGCCGTTTGCCGGTCCGGTGGGACCCCCGGACCGGCAAAGGCGAACTTCTGTCGGGTATCTGACAGTTCTTTAGTGGCCGACGCCGATTCTTTCTGATCAACGCCGGTTTCTTGCGTACCGCTTTCCGTGCTCAGTTCTGGCCGCGGACCTCGTCCACCGCGGCGGCCAGCCGGCGTACGCCCTCCTCGATCTGGTCGACCGTGACCGCCGAGTACGCCAACCGCAGCGCGTGGTGCCCGCCCTCGATCAGGAAGTCACTGCCCTTGACCACGGCGACCCCGCGCTCGGCCGCGGCCGGCGCCAGCCGGTCGACCCGCACGTCCGGGGGCAGCTCGATCCAGAGGAAGTAGCCGCCGTCCGGCTCGTAGAACCGGACACCCGGGATCTGGGCGCGCAGCGCCTCACCGAGCAGCCGGGCCCGCTCGCCGAGCGCGGTGCTGACCGTCTCGATCGAGCGGTCGATGTCACCGGAGACGCAGAACTGGTAGACGGTCGCCTGCGCGAACATGCCCGGCGAGATGTAGAGGTTGGTGGCCTTCTTGGCGATCTCGGCGATCAGCGCGGCCGGTCCGATCAGGTAACCGACCCGGACCCCGGGGCAGACCGTCTTGGTGAAGCTCGACGCGTGCACCACGACGTCGTGCTCGTCCAGGGAGAGCATCGAGGGGATCTGCTCACCCCGGAACCGGATGTCCGCGTACGGGTCGTCCTCGAAGATCGTGAAGCCGTACTCGGCCGCCAGGGCGAGCAGCGTGCGCCGCTTCTCCAGCGAAAGGGTCACCCCGGCCGGGTTCTGGTAGTTCGGAATGATGTGCGCGAGCTTCGGACGTACCCCGGACTCGAGCAGCTTGCCCAGCTCCTCGGTGTCGATGCCGTCCGGGTGGATGGTCACCGAGTGCAGGTCGCCGCCCTGCTGCTGCAGGTTGAGCAGGGTCCGGTCGTAGGTCGGCCGCTCCACCACCACCGAGTCGCCGGGCCGGACCAGGTGCTCGAAGAGGAACGCGTCGGCCTGCAACGAACCGTTGGTCACCAGCACCTGGTCCACCGCGACGCCGTGCTTGCGGGCGATCCACTCCCGCAGGGGCGGGTAGCCCAGCGACGTTCCGTAGGCGGTGACGCCGGCCGGGTCCGCGTCCAGCGCGCGTACGGCCGCGGCCTTCAGCCCTTCGATATCGATGATGTCCAGCGACGGAGCGCCACGGGCAAAGGAGATCAGCTGCTCGGCAGTCATGACTACCCAGCGTACGGGCGACCCCGGCCGCTCCGGCGGCGGCACGGCGATGTCCGAATCCTGGAAAACGGGACCGACTCCGTCCCAACCCGCGCGCCGAACCAGGGGTACGCGCACCGCCCGGACGTCGGTGCACCCCGGAATAGACCCTGTTCACAGCGCACATCCGGGAACTAATCTCGACCCGTGCCCACCGACCCCCTCCGGTGCGCCGGAGCCCTGATCGTCGACGACGACGGTCGGATCTTCTTCCAGCGCCGGTCCCCGCAGCGAAAGCTCTTCCCCGACACCTGGGACATCGTCGGCGGCCACCTGGAACCCGGCGAGGGGATCGAGGACGCGCTGTCGCGTGAGGTGACCGAGGAGACCGGCTGGACCGTCTCGGTGGTCCTCGGCCTGGTCGGTGAGTACACCTGGACCGGCAACGACGGGTTCACCCGGCTGGAGAGCGACTTCCTGGTACGCGTCGACGGTGACCTGACCCGCCCCCGGCTCGAGGTGGGCAAGCACACGGAGTTCCGCTGGCTGAACGAGCACGAGATGGAGGTGCTGGACGAGCACCGGCACGTCAACGACGGCATGATCCGCCGGATCGCCGAGGACGCGTTCGCCGCCCTGCACGCGATCGGCCTCTGAGAGGACGCGTTCGCCGCCCCGCACGCGATCGGCCGCTGACCGGTCCGACGGCTGCCCGGTCCGGCTGGAAACCGCCGTTCTGTCCCTCGGGGCTATCCTCCGTGCGGTAGTCGTTGTCACAAGGAGGATCCACTGATGATCGGATTAGTGCTCGCCGCAGGGGCCGGGCGCCGGCTGCGCCCGTACACGGACACCCTGCCCAAGGCGCTCATTCCGGTCGATGGTGGCACGACCATCCTCGACATCGCGCTGCACAACCTCGCCGAGGTCGGGCTGACCGAGGTGGTCGTCGTGGTCGGCTACGCCGCCTCCGAGGTACGCGACCGCCAGGCCGCCCTGGAGCAGCGCCACGGCGTACGGCTCACCCTGGTGCAGAACGACAAGGCCGAGGAGTGGAACAACGCGTACTCCCTCTGGCTGGCCCGGGACCACTTCGCCCAGGGGGCGTTGCTGGTCAACGGCGACACCGTGCACCCGGTGAGCGTGGAGCGGACCCTGCTGGCCAACCGTGGTCCGGGCATCCTGCTCGCCATCGACGACGTCAAGAAGCTGGCCGACGAGGAGATGAAGACCATCTTCGACGCCGACGGGCAGCTCACGAAGATCACCAAGCTGATGGACCCGGCCGACGCGTACGGGGAATACATCGGCGCCACCCTGATCGAGCCGGCCGCCGCGCCCGCCCTGGCCGAGGCGCTGGAGGCGACCTGGCGCCGGGACCCGAACCTCTACTACGAGGACGGCTACCAGGAGTACGCGAACCGGGGCGGTGAGGTGCGCGGCACCCCGATCGGTGACGTGGAGTGGGTCGAGGTCGACAACCTCGCCGACCTGACCCGGGCCCGTGAGATCACGAGCTGGCAGTGGGCGACCGGGTCCGGCACCGACGACCGGCCGACCGGCAGTTAGGGGAGTCGGGTGCCGCTGCTAGCCCGTACGGTCAACACGCCACTGATCATCGAGGTACGCCGGGGCGCGATCGCCGACCTCGGCCCCCTCCTCGCCGACCAGCGCATCTCCGCCGGTGGTGACGTGGCGGTGGTGGTCGGCCCGGGGCAGGGTGAACGGATCGTCGAACTGATCCGCCCCACCCTCGGTTCCGCCGACGTGTTCACCGTCGCCGGTGGCACCCTGGACGCCGCCCTCGAACTCGGCGACAAGCTCCGCGCCCGCTCGTACGACGCGGTTGTCGGCATCGGTGGCGGCAAGACCATCGACACCGCCAAGTACGCCGCCGCCCGGTACGGCATCCCGATGGTGTCGGTGGCGACCAGCCTCGCCAACGACGGGATCGCCTCCCCGATCGCCACCCTCGACCACGACGGGGGACGCCCGTCCTACGGGGCGCACATCCCGATCGCGGTCGTGGTCGACCTGGACTTCGTCGAGTCCGGCCCGGACCTGCACAACCGGGCCGGGATCGGGGAGCTGCTCAGCAACATCAGCGCGCTCGCCGACTGGGAGCTGGCCCGCGAGATGTGCGGTGAGCGGGTGGACGGGCTCGCCGCCACGCTGGCCCGTACCGGCGCCGAGGCGATCATCAACCATCCCGGCGACATGACCGACGACGGTTTTGTCACCATCCTCGCCGAGTCGTTGATCGCGAGCGGCCTGGCCATGGCGATCAGCGGCACCAGCCGGCCGTGCAGCGGCGGTTGCCACGAGATCATGCACGCGATGCACCTGCTCCGGCTCGGCACAGGTTCGCACGGCGAGCAGGTCGGTCTCGGCGGCCTCTTCTGCACCTTCCTCCGGGGTGACCTGCCCCGGTTCCGGCAGATGGCGAGCTGCCTGCACCGCCACGGCCTGCCGATCCTGCCGGCCGATCTCGCGCTGACCGACGACCAGTTCGTCGATGTGGTGCTGCACGCTCCCCGGACCCGACCGGACCGCTACACGATCATCGAGCACCTCGACCTGTCGCCGGACGGGATCCGCGACCGGCTGGCAGACTACGCCGATGCCCTCCGTGACCACCTCCGCTGAGCCGTTCCGTCCGACCACCGCCGACTTCTACCGGGTGAACCGGGGCGGCGGCCTGTTCAGCGAGGCGTTCAGCCAGCGCCTCGGTGCCGGCTTCGCGCTGCTCGCGTACCGCCTGGGGTTGAGCCCGACCGCGTTGACCATGGGCAACCTGGTGCTCGGGCTGGCCGCCTCGGTCGCCGTGGTGGCGCTGGCCGGGCCGGTCGCCGACGGGGACGTACCGGCCTGGGTGGTCGGGCTGATCGCGCTGGTCGGCTGGCAGGTCGCGTACGCCCTGGACTGTGCCGACGGGCAGCTCGCCCGGGTCACCGGGCGGGGCAGCCCGGCCGGTGCGCGGGTCGACATCCTCTGTGACGTGGCGGCCCAGATCGCCCTGGTGACGGCGCTCGGGGCGACCGCGGTGGCGCAGCGCCCGAGCACCCCGGTCTGGCTGGTGGCGGCGTTCGCCGGGACCTGGATGGTCAACCTGGTCACCTCGGTGATGCAGGCCGGTCCGAACCACGCCAGCATGGTCACCTCGACCAGCCTGCCGGTACGCCTGGCCAAGCTGATCCGCGACTACGGGGCGGTGATCTTCGTGGCCGCCCTGGTCCTGATCCTCGTCCCGGCCGCCACGATCTGGATCATCGCGGCCTTCACCGTGGTCAACGGGGGCTTCCTGCTCGCCAGCATCGCCTTCTCCGCCCGCGCCTCCCTCCGCTGAGGGCCTACCCGGCGAGGGACTTGTAGGTGTCGAGGAGTTGGGTGGTGACCACCTCGGGGCGGAAGGTGGCGAGGTAGCGGGTGCGGGCCAGGGGGGCGAGCGCGGGCGCGGCGGCGCGGGCGGTGGGCAGGGCGGCGGCCAGGGAGGTCGCCTCCGCCGGCACCACCCAGCCGGCGGCGGTCGGCGGATGGTCCATCCCGATCAGGTACGGCACCCCGCCGAGCGCCGTACCGAGCACCGGGCGGCCGGCGGCGAGCGCCTCGATCACCACCGTCGGCAGTACGTCGTGCCAGGTCGGTACGGCCACCACCACCGCGGCTGCCCGTACGGCGGCCCACACTCCGGCGCGGTCCAGCGGGCCGAGGTACTCGACGTCGGTACGTTCCCGGGCCGCCGCCTCGGCCAGTGGGCGCAGCTCACCGTCCCCGGCGATCCGGAGCGGGCCGAGGGACCCGTCGGGGTGCTGCCGCCAGGCCTGGAGCAGCAGGTCGAGACCCTTCTCCGGGGAGAGCCGACCGAAGAAGAGGAAACCGTCGCCGAGCGGGGCCGGCTCGCCCGGATCGGGGATCGCGTTCGGCTTGATCACGATCCGGTCGTCCGGGATGCCGTACTCGCGCAGGTGGTCGGCGACGGCTGAGGTGAGGGCGATGAACCTGTCGACCGAACGCCAGGTCGGCCGGTGGACCGCGAGCGTGGTCGCCATCAGCGCGCTCTGCGCCCGGGAGCCCCGGTAGCAGCGGTGCACGATCGCCGGCACGCCGAGCGCCCGTCCTCGACAGTCGTGGCAGATGTGCCCGTCCCGGAAGTACAGCCCGGAGGAGCAGACCTGCCGGTAGTTGTGCACCGTCTGGACCACCGGCACACCGTGCCGGTGCGCGGTCCGCACCACCCAGGGTGACAGGAGGGGGTACGGATTGTGCAGGTGCAGTACGTCCGGCCGCTCGGTCTCGATCAACCGGCTCAGATCCTGCTGCGCCTGGGGCGCGTAGATGGGCGAGATCGGCAACAACACCTTCGCGCTCTTGGGCATCGCCGGGATCTCGTCCGAGCTGCGCAGGAACGGCAGCACGTCGACCCCAGCCCCGGTGAGCTGGGCGATCTCCAGATCGACCATGGTGTTCTCGCCCGACGGCTGAGCTTCTCGATACCGGTTGTGCGCTACGACCACCTTCACGCGACTAGAGGCTACCGTTAGTGACGTGCCCGAACTGCCTGAGGTAGAGGCGCTCGGCGCCTATCTGCGCGAGCGCGCGGTCGGCCGCCGGGTGGAGCGACTCGAGGTCGCCGCCATCAGCGCCCTGAAGACGTACGACCCGCCGCCGTCGGCCGCGTCCGGTCGCTCCGTGACCGGCGCCGGTCGGTACGGCAAGTTCCTCGACGTCCGGTTCGACGACGGCCTGCACCTGGTGGTCCACCTGGCCCGTGCCGGCTGGCTGCACTACCGGGAGGCGTTCCCGTCCACCGCCCCGCTCAAGCCCGGCAAGGGTCCGATCGCGGTCCGGGTACGCCTCGACGACAGCTCCGGCTTCGACCTCACCGAGGCCGGTACGCAGAAGAAGCTCGCCGCGTACCTGGTGACCGATCCGGCGCAGGTGCCCGGGGTGGCCCGGCTCGGCCCGGACGCGCTCGCCGCCGACCTGCCCCTGTTCAGCGAACGGCTGCGCGCCAAGCGCGGGCAGGTCAAGGGGGTCCTGACCAACCAGGAGATCCTGTCCGGGGTGGGCAACGCGTACTCCGACGAGATCCTGCACACCGCCCGGATGTCCCCGTTCGCGATCACCGACCGGCTCAGCGACACGCAACTCTCCGCCCTGCACGCGGCGACCCGGCAGGTCCTCGGCGACGCGGTCGCCCGGTCGGTCGGGCAACGGGCCGCCGAGCTGAAGGGCGAGAAGCGGTCCGGGCTGCGGGTGCACGCGCGTACGGGGCTGCCCTGCCCGGTCTGCGGCGACACGGTGCGTGAGGTCTCGTTCGCTGATTCGAGCCTCCAGTACTGCCCGACCTGCCAGACCGGCGGCAAGCCCCTGGCGGACCGCCGACTATCGCGACTTGTGCGTTAGGTGACCAACAATTGGCTGAGGGTAGAAATCGCCCAGGTGGAGATGAAATCTCCATCGGACAGATCTGGCCAGGACGCCATCCATCGGTATAGTGACCCGGTCCGAGGCGCTTATCGGGCGGTGCCGGCTCGCTCTCATCGCCCGTCGGTGGAGCGTAAAGTCCCTCCGGTCGACGCCCCTACCGGGGCCTGCGTGGGAGACTGAGACGGTGGGCGACCCGAGCCCTTTCGGCGAATGGGCGGCACGTGTCACACGGGAGGACGTAGGTGAGGTGACGACAAGCCTCCAGCGCCCGGTAACTGGCACTGGCCGGAATGGCCCGGTACGACACGTCGACAGCTTCGAGATCCAGCTGCCGGCGACTCCGCCACCGAACGGCGTACCCCGTTCCGCCTGGGCCAAGGTCAGCCGGCGGGTCTCGCGGTGGCACCGTCCGTACATCCTGATCCTGCTCGTGCTGGACTTCGGCGCGGCCGCGTTGGCGAGCTGGGTGTCGATCCAGCGGTTCGAGAAGGCCACCTCCGGTTTCAACGGCGCGGACGTCGACGCCACCTGGTTCCACACGGTGACGTACCTGTTACTGCCGCTCGGTTGGTTGCTGGTGCTCTGGGGCAACCGCGCCTATGACCGGCGCTATCTCGGCATCGGCACCGAGGAGTTCAAACGCGTCGTACGGGCCGGCATCGTGGTCGCGGCGAGCGTTTCATTCCTCGCGTTCGCCACCGTGACGGCGCTGTCCCGACTCTCCGTCGCCACGGCGGTACTCGGCGCACTGCTGTTCATCCTGATCTTCCGATTGCTGGCGCGTTTTGTACTGCACACGATGCGGCGACGCAGCGGACACGCCGCGCACCGGATGGTGCTGGTCGGCACCCTGCCGGAGGCGCTCGAGGTCTACACCGCGGTCACCCGCAGCCCGGCCGCCGGGCTGATCCCGGTCGCGATCCACCTCACCGACGGTTACGCCGCCGCCCGGGGAATGGAGACCCCGGTGCCGGTCTACGCCGGGCGCGACGTGCTGGCGCTGGTACGTGAGGTCGCCGGCGACACGATCGCGGTCTGCGGCTCGGCCAGTTGGGAACCGGGCGAACTGCGCCGGCTCGCCTGGCAACTGGAGGGGTCCGGCATCGACCTGGTGGTCGCCCCGCAGTTGACCGACATCGCCGGTCCCCGGGTGCACATCCGGCCGATCGAGGGCCTGCCGCTGCTGCACGTCGAGGAGCCCACCCTCTCCGGTCCGGCGCTGCTCGCGAAGAACCTGCTCGACCGGGTCGCCGCCGGGCTGGGGCTGCTCCTGCTCTCCCCGCTGTTCATCGCGATCGCGCTCGCCATCCGGATCTCCGACCCCGGCCCGGTCTTCTTCCGCCAGCCGAGGGTCGGGCACGAGGGCCGCACCTTCCGGGTCTGGAAGTTCCGGACCATGTACGTCGACGCGGAGGACCGCCTCGCCGGGCTGGTCGACCAGAACGAGACCGACGGCATGCTCTTCAAGATCAAGGAGGACCCGCGGGTCTTCCCCGTCGGCCGGTTCCTGCGGGCCAGTTCCCTGGACGAGCTGCCGCAGCTCATCAACGTACTCAAGGGCGAAATGTCCCTGGTCGGCCCGCGTCCGCTCCCGGCCGACGACGGCGACTTCCTCGGCGACGTACGCCGCAGACTGCTCGTCCGCCCCGGCATGACCGGCCTCTGGCAGGTCTCCGGCCGATCCGACCTCTCCTGGGACGAAGCCGTCCGCCTCGACCTCTACTACGTCGACAACTGGTCCCTCGCCTACGACCTGAGCATCCTCTGGCGGACCATCGGCGTGGTCCTGGCCCGCAAGGGCGCGTACTAGCCGGACCAGGGCGGGTTTCGCTTTTGGGGCGGGTCGGACAGGATCTGTCCGTGGGGCCGAACCTCTCTGCTGTGCTTGCGGTCGTCGCGCTGGTGAGTGCGCTCGGCGCCGCCCTGTTCGCGGTGCTCCGGCTGCGCGCCCGGCGGGGCATCGCGACCGCGACCCAGTTGGCGACGTACGACGTGTTGCACACGGCCGGACTCGCGGCCGAGCCGTTGCGCGCGGGCCTGAACCCGGCGAGCGCGGCGAAGGCCGTACGGCACCTGCGTGCCCTCGTCGGGGCGGCCGGGTTGGCGCTGGTCGACGACAGTGAGGTGCTCGCGATCGACGGTCGGGGCGGCCACCACGGCGCCCAGTACGTCACCGCCGCCGAGCGGGCGATCGGGGCGAACCGGTCGACGGTGCTCGGCGAGTCGGAGCTGCGCTGCGACCGGGTCGACTGCCCGATCCGGGGTGCGGTGGTGGCGCCGCTGACCGGGTCGGACGGCCGGGCCCTCGGGGTGCTGGTGGCGATCGCGGACGACCAACCGGCGCCGGGTCTGGTCCAGGCGACGCTGGAGACGGCCCACTGGGCGAGTGCGCAGCTAGCGCTCGCCGAGCTGGACTCGTCGCGGGAGCGGCTGGCCCGCGCGGAGGTACGGGCGCTGCGGGCACAGATCAGCCCGCACTTCATCTACAACGCGCTGACCGCGATCGGCTCGTTCGTGCGTACGGATCCGGAGCGGGCCCGGGAGCTGATCCTGGAGTTCGCCGAGTTCACCCGGTACTCGTTCCGGGCGCACGGCGAGTTCACCACGCTGGCCGAGGAGTTGCGCTCGATCGACCGTTACCTCACGATCGAGCGCGCACGGTTCGGTGACCGGCTCCAGGTCCGGCTGGAGATCGCGCCCGAGGTCCTGCCGGTGAGCGTGCCGTTCCTCTGCCTGCAACCGCTGGTCGAGAACGCCGTACGGCACGGCCTGTCCCGCAAGCCGGGGCTGGGGATGGTCAGCATCGAGGCGCGCGACGCCGGAGCGGAGTGCCACATCACGGTGGAGGACGACGGGGTGGGGATGGATCCGGCGGTGCTGGCCCAGGGGATCGCCGAGGCGGCCCGGGACAGCGCCGACGACTCGGGCCAGCACGTCGGACTCTCCAACGTGGACGAACGACTCCGGTCGGCGTTCGGGGACGGGTTCGGCCTGGTGGTGGAGACCGGGCTCGGATCGGGTACGAAGGTGAGCATGCGGGTGCCGAAGTTCCACCGACAGGTCCGGGCGCGTACGTGAACGGGTGGGAAGGGGTGGGGGTGTGAACGGTTTCCTGCGGGTGCTGGCGGTCGACGACGAGCCGCCCGCGCTGGACGAACTCGCGTACCACCTGCGGGCCGACCCCCGGGTGGCCCGGCTGCACACCGCGTGCGACGCGACCGAGGCGTTGCGGGTGCTCCGGGACGCGGACGTCGACGTGGTCTTCCTCGACATCCGGATGCCGGGACTGGACGGGATGGAACTGGCCCGGGTGCTGCGGCGGTTCGCCCGACCTCCGGCGATCGTCTTCGTCACCGCGTACGACGACGGCGCGGTGGACGCCTTCGACCTGGGCGTGACCGACTACGTCCGCAAGCCCGTACGCGCCGAGCGGCTGGCCGAGTCGCTGCGTCGGGTGATCGGCGCCCGGGTGGTGCCCGCCCATCCGGCGGCGATGGCCCGAGCCGAGGAGGATCCGACCATCCCGGTGGAGTTGGCCGGTACGACCCGGATGCTGCCCCGGTCGGCGGTGCGTTGGGTGGAGGCGCAGGGCGACTACGCCCGGCTCTACACGGCGGACGCGTCGCACCTGGTCCGGGTCCCGCTGGCCACCCTGGCGGAACGCTGGGCCGACGCCGGTTTCGTCCGGATCCACCGCTCGTACCTGGTCCAACTCCGGCTCATCGCCGAACTCCGGCTGGCCAACTCCGGGTACGTGGTGGTGGTCGACGGCACCGAGCTGCCGGTCAGCCGCCGGCACACCCGCGAGCTGAAGGACAAACTCGTCCGGGCGGCGAAACAGGACTGGAACCGCTGACCGGTTATCCACAGGCGAAGCTCGTTCTCCACAGGTTATTCACAACCTGCCCCATCCCTCTCCATCCCGCATGCCTACAGTCCAGGACATGAACGAACGTCGGGTCCTGGTCGTCGAGGACGAGCAGACGATCGCGGAGGCGGTTGCCGCGCGGTTGAGGGCCGAGGGTTTTGCCGTCGAGATCGCCGGTGACGGTCCGTCCGCGGTTGAGTCGGTCCGGATGCGCCCACCGGATCTGGTGGTGCTCGACGTGATGTTGCCGGGCTTCGACGGGCTGGAGGTGTGCCGCCGGATCCAGGCCGACCGCCCGGTGCCGGTGCTGATGCTGACCGCCCGCGACGACGAGACCGACCTGCTGGTCGGCCTCGCGGTCGGGGCGGACGACTACCTGACCAAGCCGTTCTCGCTGCGGGAACTGGCGGCTCGGGTGCACGCACTGCTGCGCCGGGTGGACCGGGCGGCGAGCAACGCCCAGCAGATCCTCCGGCTCGGCGACCTGGAGATCAACCAGGCCGAACGGCGGGTACGCCGCGCCGGGGTGGAGGCCCACCTGACCCCGACCGAGTTCGACCTCCTGGTCCACCTCGCCGGGCGGCCTCGGACCGTACTGCCACGGGAGCGGCTGCTCTCCGACGTCTGGGGGTGGGCCGACGCGTCCGGCACCCGGACCGTGGACAGCCACATCAAGGCGCTGCGCCGTAAGCTCGGCGCGGATCTGATCCGGACCGTGCACGGTGTCGGCTACGCACTGGAGGTACTCCCGTGACGGAGACGATCTGGGCGTGGATCAACCGGGGGCTCGACCTGCTGCCCCGCCCGCTGGATCCGGTCCGTTCGATCAAGGTGAAACTCGGGATACTGCTGGTGTCCTCGGGCGCCGCCGCCCTGGTCGTCTTTCGGATCGGCATCGGCTGGATCCCGCCGTGGACCTCGGTGACCGCCATCATCATCGCCCTGGCCACCTCGCAGGTCCTCGCCCACGGGATGACCTCGCCGCTGCGGGAGATGACCGCCGGAGCACGGGCGATGGCTCGGGGCGACTACTCCCGGCGGGTCCGGGCCACCTCGCGGGACGAGGTGGGCGAGCTGGCGGTCGCGTTCAACCAGATGTCGGCGGAGCTGGCCGAGGCCGACCGGCGGCGGCGCGAGCTGATCGCCAACGTGTCGCACGAGCTGCGTACGCCGATCACCGCGTTGCAGGCGGTGCTGGAGAACATCGTGGACGGGGTGGCGGAGCCGGAGCCCGCGACCCTGCGTACCGCCCTGGCCCAGACCGAACGCCTCGGCCACCTGGTCGCCGACCTGCTGGACCTGTCCCGGCTGGACGCCGGGGTGGTGCCGCTGCGCCGGGTCAACATCGACGTCGCGGACTTCCTCGACGAGGCGGTCCGGCAGGCCGCGGTGAGCGCCACCGGCGCCGGACGGACGGTTGAATTCCGGGTACGCCAACCAGCCGTACCGCTGAGCATCAAGGCCGACCCGTGGCGGCTGCACCAGGTCTTCGCGAACCTGCTCGACAACGCGGCCCGGCACAGTCCAGCCGGCGGAAACGTACTCGTCAGCGCGGTGCAGCGGGCCGACCGGCTCGACGTCGAGGTGACCGACGAGGGCGAGGGGATCCCGGTGGGGGAACGCTCTCGGGTCTTCGAACGGTTCACCCGGGGCGAGCGGGCCGTTGACGGCGGCACCGGACTCGGCCTGGCCATCGCCCGCTGGGTGGTCGAGATGCACGGCGGCACCATCGCGGTGGCGGAACCTGCGCCGACTGCCGGCAACCGCCGGAACACCGGTTGCCGGATCCGGGTGAGCCTGCCACTCGGGCTCACCCAACCATCGGTCTCCACCGGCTCCTGAACCCTTTCCGCACCACCGGCTGCCCGGCCCCGCGTACGAGCGGGCGGGCGGACCGGCCGGTCGGATCCGTGCGCCTTCGGAGGAACCATGTCCGCACGTCCAGTTCCCGGTCCGGTACCCGAACCGGAACCGTCATCCAATCCGCACCAGCCTCGGGAACCCATCGCCGCACCAGCAGCGGCTCCGACCCGGGCGACGGGTCCGGCTCCGGCACAGGCCGCGGGTCAGGGTCCCGCTCCGGCACAGGCCGCGGATCAGGTTTCGCCTCAGCAGCCGGCACCAGCCGGGCAGCGGCCTGCGGCACCCGCGCGGGTGCCGCACGTGGCAGCGCAACGTCCGCCGGCGACCGCGTGGCCGCCCACGGGTCCCCACTGGCCGGTTCCGGCGCAGCCACCGCTCGTGCCCCCACCGCCCTCGATGTGGCAGCGGCGTTGGCCGGGACCGGCGGGAGGCGCACCGCAGGCGGTGCTTGCCGCGACGGCCGTGGCGGCGGTCATCGCCGCCGTCAGCATCCCGCTGGACCGGGCCGGGGTCGGCTGGCTCGTCGCCGTGGTGGCGGGCACGGTGTCGCTGGGAATCGCCGCATTCAGCCGGGCGACCACGAGTCTGCCCAGCCCGGCCAAGGCGAGCGCGACCCACCCGAGCCCGGCCGAGGCGAGCGCGACCGAGGCGAGCGGGCTCGCGGCAAACGCGGCTAACCCGGTCCGGGCGGGCCAGAGCGCACCCAGCCCTGACCGCGCGAGCCAGAACGCGGTGCGGCCGAGCCCGGTTCCTGCGGGCAGTGCGGTCGGGAAGCCGGCCGAGCCCGGCCCGGCCGGCGTACCCGCTGGCCCGGCTGGCGTACCCGCTGGCGGGGTCGGCGTCGGTGGCCCAGACCCGGTACGGTCCGGCAACACGGGGATGCCGGACCGTACCGCTTCGGCCGGGGCGGGGCGGGTGGGCAGGGCGCCGCTGGGCGTGACCCGGCTCGTCTGGCTGGCGGCGACGGTGGCCCTGGTCGGGGTCGGCACCGTACGGGCGGCCGGGTGGCTGTTCGTACTCTGTCTGCTCACCGCCGGACTGACCGCGTGCCTGGCGGTGGCGAACGGCCGCACCCTGTCCGGCCTGTTCTTCTCCGTCGTGATCGCACCCGAGGCGTTCTTCCGGTCGGTGCCGTGGGCGCGACGCGGGCTGCGCCAGGCGGACCGGACGGGCCGCTCCAGCCTCAGCCGGGGGTTCGCCACCGCAGGGGTCTCGGTCGGCCTGCTGGTCGTCTTCGGCGCCCTGTTCGCCTCGGCGGACGCGGCGTTCGCCGATCTGATCGACGGGCTGCTCCCGGAGTTCTCGGCCGGAACCGTGTTCCGGTGGATCTTCGTGGGGCTGGCGGTCGGGGGCGGGCTGCTGGGAGCGGCGTACGTGCTGGCCGCGCCGCCGGACCTGACCGGGTTGGAGCGGCCCTCCCGACACCGCCTGCGGGGTACGGAGTGGGCGGTACCGGTCGCCCTGCTCGACGTACTCTTCGCGGCGTTTGTGCTCGTGCAGCTCACCAACCTGTTCGGCGGTTCCGCGCACGTGCAGGACACCGCCGGACTGACCTACGCCGATCATGCCCGGGGCGGCTTCTGGCAACTGCTGGCGGTCACGTTGCTGACCCTGATGGTGATCGCCGGGGCGATCCGTTGGGCGCCTCGGGACACCCCGGCGCAGCGTTGGTTGATCCGGGGCCTGCTTGGCGTACTCGCCCTGTTCAGCCTGGTTGTGGTCGCCTCCGCGCTGTACCGGATGAACGTCTACACCCACGCGTACGGCGCGACCCGGCTCCGCCTGCTGGTGGCCGCGTGCGAGCTGTGGCTCGGGGCGATCTTCGTACTCATCCTGGCCGCCGGGGTGCGCCTGCGCGCAACCTGGCTGCCCCGGGTGGTGGTCGGTACGGCGGTGCTGGCGCTGCTCGGCCTTGCCGTGGCGAACCCGGACCGGCTGATCGCCGAACGCAACGTCGACCGGCACGCCACCAGCGGACGGGTGGACCTCGACTACCTGTCCCGGCTCTCCGCCGACGCCGTCCCGGCACTCGACAAGCTCCCCGGCCCGCTGCGCGACTGCGCGCTCAGGGAGATCGCGCAGAACCTGACGGACCATCCCGACGACTGGCGGGGGGCCAACCTCGGCCGGTCCACCGCGTGGAAACTCCTGCGCGCGGACCCGGTCGTCGGCCCCGGCCAGCAGTACGGCACCTGCTCAGGAGCAAGCCGACCGACCTCCTGAGCAGTGGGCGGTGGGGGGCGGGCACTTGACAATCGGCTACGGCGGGTGAGACTGCCGGGGTGGCCGCTCCCATCGATCCGTCCCCCGATCCGGCGGCGCCGACCGTCACGCCTCGGTCCCGGATCGTGCTGGCCGAGGTGTCCCGGCACGGTCACGGGCCGGCGCGTACCCGGACCGAGCTGACCGAGCAGACCCGGGTCGGCGAGGCACTCGTACGCGGACTCGTGCGCGCCCAACTGGCGCTCGCCCTCCGGCTGTCCCTGGTGGTCGCGATCGGGCTCGGCGGCCTGCCGTTGATGTTCGCGCTCGCTCCGGCGGCCGGTGCGGTGAAGCTGTTCGGGGTGAATTTGCCCTGGCTGCTGCTCGGTGTCGGCGCGTTCCCGTTCCTGGTCGCGGTGGGCTGGGCGTACGTGCACCTGGCGGAACGCAACGAGCAGGAGTTCACCAACCTGGTCCAGCGACCGGAGCGCTGAGGTGGCGAACCCGTACCTGGTGCCGTCGATCGTCGCGGTCACCCTGATCACCGTCGCGATCGGGTTCTACGGGCTCAAACTGGCCCGGACGACCTCGGACTTCCTGGTCGCGTCGCGTACGGTCAGTCCGAACTGGAACGCGGCGGCGATCGGCGGCGAGTACCTGTCGGCGGCGTCCTTCCTCGGCATCGCCGGCCTGATCCTGAAGTACGGCGTCGACGTCCTCTGGTACCCGGTCGGCTTCGCCGCCGGCTACCTGGCCCTGCTGCTGTTCGTGGCGGCCCCGCTGCGCCGGTCCGGTGCGTTCACCCTGCCGGACTTCTGCGAGGTCCGGCTCGGCTCCCGCTGGCTGCGCAAACTCGCCACCCTCTTTGTCATCTTCATCGGCTGGCTGTACCTGGTGCCGCAGTTGCAGGGCGCCGGGCTGACCCTGACCACGGTCGCCGGTGGCCCGTACGAGCTGGGTGCGCTGCTGGTGGGCGCGGTGGTGACGACAAACGTGGCGCTCGGCGGGATGCGTGCGGTCACCTTCGTGCAGGCCTTCCAGTACTGGCTGAAGCTGACCGCGCTCGCCGTACCGGTGATCTTCCTGGCGTTGCAGTGGCAGTCCGACGGGCGACCGGCGGTGACCCCACCGGACGGGCCGACCTTCCGGTCCGCGATCACCGTCGTGGTCGAGGAGCCGGCGACCCTCACCCTGCCCGACGGCGGAACCCGAGCGGTACGCCCCGGCGACGAGCTGACCTTCGACGCCGGTGACCCGGTGCCGGAGGTGTCGGGCGTGGTCACCGACGGACCGGACTGGCTGCTGCCGAGCGCCGCCGGTAGCGACGACCGGGACCTGTTCGCCACGTACTCGCTGATCCTGGCGACGTTCCTGGGCACGATGGGGCTCCCGCACGTACTCGTGCGTTTCTACACGAACCCCGACGGAGCCGCCGCCCGCCGGACCACGCTGGTGGTCCTCGCCCTGGTCGGCATGTTCTACCTGCTCCCCACCCTGTACGGCGTCCTCGGCCGGATCTACACCCCACAGTTGCTGCTGTCCGGGCAGACCGACGCGGTGGTGGTGATGCTGCCCGGTGCGGCCCTCGGTGGCGGCCTGACCGGGCAACTGCTCGCCGCCCTGGTCGCCGCGGGAGCCTTCGCCGCGTTCCTGTCCACCTCGTCCGGCCTGCTCACCAGCGTGGCCGGCGTCATCTCCACCGACGTCCTCGGCCGAGGCTCCGTACGCGACTTCCGCCTGGCCACCCTGCTCGCCGGGGTGGTCCCGCTGGTGCTCGCGCTGAACGTGTCGGGGCTGGACGTGTCCCAGGTGGTGGGGCTGGCGTTCGCGGTCGCCGCGTCGAGTTTCTGCCCACTGCTGGTGCTCGGCATCTGGTGGCGGGGACTGACCGACCTGGGCGCCGCGGCCGGCATCCTCGCCGGTGGCGGCGCCTCGATCCTGGCAGTCCTGGTCACCGTGGTCGGCCCTGACTTGACCGGCTGGCCGGCAACCCTGATCGCCCAGCCCGCCGCGTGGACCGTACCCCTGGCGTTCACGGTCATGGTCGCCGTCTCCATGGCCACCCGCCGCCGGACCCCGCTCGACGTCGGCGCGACGATGCTCCGCCTACACGCCCCAGAAGCCCTCCGCCTCTAACTCCTCCCCGCCCCCGCCCCACCCCTGTCCGCGCGATCTTGCAGTTGTGGCGGTGTACAAATCGGTCCAATACGTGCAATCCGTGGCACCACAAGTGCAAGATCGACGGCGAAAGGCGAGGGTCGGGAGGTGTCGTGCGGTCGCTCCCGCTTCGAAGGGGTCAGCCGAGATCGGTCTTCACTGCCGCCACGAAGCTGGACCATGCCGCGGGACCGAAGGCGAGCGCCGGACCGCCCAGGTCCTTCGAATCACGTACGCCCACAGCCGCACCCGCGAACCGCACCTCGACGCAGTTGGCATTGTTGGCACTGCGCGAGGACTTGAACCAGTCCCGGACGGGGACGGCTTCGGTGCTCATGTCATCTCCTCGGCGATCCGCTGGATGAGGGTCAGCGACTCTTCCGAGCTTAACGTCCGTTCCAGCGTCTCCGCGAAGGTCACCACGTAGTCGGTGACCCGAGCGGACTGGTCCATGATGTCGATGAAGGTCAGGATTTCCTGCCACACCAGGTCGGGCAGTCGTGGCGAGGCGAACGACAGCACCTGGAACGGACCGCCGAACGCCGGGTGCGCACCCGCGCTGAAAGGCATCACCCGGATCTGGATCTGTTCGGGCCGATCATTGGCCAGCGATACAAGGTGCTCAAGCTGGGCGCGCATCACCGCCGGTCCGCCAACCTGTTGCCGCAGCACACCCTCGCTGAGCACCGTAGTCAGCCTCAGAGGGCGGTCGCCTGTCAGCCGCGCCTGCCGAGCCATCCGGGCAGCAACCCGCCGATCCACCTCCGTCAACCGAATGGTGGTGGTGCCACCGCGGATAACCGCTCGGGCATAGTCCTCGGTCTGCAACAACCCGTCGACTACCTCGCTGTGATAGCTGCGTACGTGCTCCGCGCCGGCCTCACAACCAAGGAAACGGATGAACTCAGCCGGGAGAAGCTGCGAGTATTGCTGCCACCAGCCGCGCCGGGTGGCACCAATCCTCAACTCCTCCAACTCCGCCGCCTCGTCGGCGTCCAACTCGTAGATCTTCACGAGTTGGGTCAGCCGGTCGGCCGGAAGCTTGACCTTGCCAGCTTCCACACCGGACACGTACGCCTGAATGATCCCGGCAGCACGGCCAACGGCGGCTGCGGTCAGCCCGATCTCCTCGCGTCGTTGCCGCAGCCGGAGGCCCAGCTCCCACGCCTGGACCGTAGGCGACGCCTCCGATGTCGGCTGCTCGCGGCGCGAACTCGTCGCCCTGGACTTGGCGGACATCATCATCACTACCTCGATCTGGTGCACGTGATCGCACCTGAGTAAATCCAAGCACATAAAACTAGTTAAGGACAAGGTCTTGATATCAAGGATGTGGTGCCAGATGCTGGACTAACCAGGCTTCCAACGGATTGAGCGGAGAACAACAATGCCGGAGATGGGCAGGTGGGTGTTCCAGACCCCCGAGGTGCGGTACGCGTTCACGCTGTGCCGCGTGGTCGAAGCCGGCACCCTCGACGAGCGTTACGACCTGCTCGGCACGGTCCAGGTCAACGCGAATCCGCGTGAGCCGGAGGCCCTCCAGGACCGGCTGCACCCCTGGGCGCTGGCCACACTCACCGCCGGGGCATACGGCTTCGGTCGCTACTACGCCGCTCTCGGCACCCTGGACGAGGCTGGCGAGCCGGACCGGCAGCTAGCCGAATCGCAGATCGACTGGTCCGGCACCGCAATCCTCGTCCCCGCCGGCGACACCCCTCCACCGATCCTCGGCTGCTGAACCCTGTCGAGGGCGACGCCTAACAGGGTTCAACAGCCGACAATCAGCCTCCCCCACACCTGCCAGCGCGCGATCTTGCAGTTGTGGCTGTGACCAAAGCGCACTAATGCCCCAATTCGTGGCACCACAAGTGCAAGATCGTCGACGAGTTGGGGAGGGCGTCGGGAGGGCCGGAGGTGTTGCACTACTCGGGGGTTGCCGGTGCCTCTTCCAGCGCCTCAGCCGTCGTCCGTACGAAGGCGACGTTGAAGCTTGCCGGAGTCGCCGCGTTCTCGATCCGCTGTTCCACGTGTTGCAGGAACGCGTCGACCGAGTCGAAACCGGGCGGCGGTTTGAGCAGCCAGATCCGTCCTCTCGGACGGCCGGCGACTCCAGACTGTGCCAGTAACGAATCGAGGTCCCGCTCGACCACCGCCAACTCCTCCTCCGAGGAAACGGCGGTGAACGTACGCGTCTCCCCGGTGGCCGGGTTGGTGACGTACCGCTGCTCGTAGTGGGTGGATCGGTCGGGGACCCAGGTGCGCAGCCGGCGGGGCCACACCGCAGGGAGGAATCCGAGGTGCGGGGCGTTCGGGGCCAACTCCCACCCTTGACCCATCAGCTGCCGTACCTCCGGCAGTTGCGACGCCTCGGCCGCGACCTTGCCCACGTGCTCGCCGGCCGTCGGATCGGGCGGCTGGTCCGGGCCCCAGTCGATGGTCGCCATGGACGGGACTCTAAACCGCCGAACCGGACGGATCAGGCTCGTACAGCAGGGCAGGGGTCGCGTCGGGAGCCGCGGACGCTGCAGTAACGTCGCGCTGCACCTCTGCCCCACCGTGCTCGGGAGTCTGCATGTCGGCGTTGCTACGACGGGCGCTCGGCGTCCACGTCGATCCCACCCAGGGAGACCCTGTCGCCCGCCGCCTGACCGCCGCCGCCGCGCGGGGCGACTGGCCGACGGTACGGGACCTGTTCGACACCGTCACCGATCTCGACGACAGGTCGTTCTACACCTACGTCGTGTCCTGCGTGCCGGGTGTGGAGAAGTGGCTGGTCGCCGTTATCCGCGACGAGCCGTACGACGCCACCGCGTTGGTGCTCTACGGGTACCGGATGACGATCCTGGCGTGGAAGGCCAGGACGGGGTACGGCGCCGAGCACGTGACCCGCGACCGCTGGAAACTGTTCTTCGAACGCCTCAACATCGCCGAAGAGACCCTCGCCGACGTTGTCCTCAAGGACCCGGACAACGTCACCGCCTGGTACGCCCTGCTGATCACCAGCCGTGGCCTCCAGTTCGGGGTGGACGAGACCCGTCGCCGGTTCACCGAGGTCGTCTCCCGCCACCCGGGGCATCTGCGCGCCCACCAGCAAATGCTGCAACAGCTCTGCACCAAGTGGGGCGGCTCGGACGCGGAGATGTTCGCGTTCGCCCGGGAGTCGGCGAGCCGGGCGCCGGCCGGTAGCCCGTTGGGCAGCCTGGTCGCCATGGCGCACCTCGAATCGTGGATGCGTACCGGCGGAAACCGACGGGTCGATTTCCGCCTCAACACCCACCACTTCCGCAAACCGGAGGTACGTGCCGAGCTGCGCGAGGTGCTCGACCGCAGCGTCCGGCACCCGGACTACGTACGGCGGCCGGGCTGGGCGCGGGTGCACAACGAGTTCGCGATGGCGCTGGTGCTGGCCGGGGAGCGGTCGGCGGCGGCAGACCAGTTCCGGGCGATCGGTGCACACCTGACCGAAATCCCGTGGGCCTATCTTCCCCCGTCGGGCTTGTGGACCTGGCTTGCGCGTAGCTACCGGGGCAGCTCGTACCTGCGCGCCCGTACCGGGCGTTAGCCCCGACCGAACGCCAGCCCGTACCGAGAGTCAGCCCGGACCGATCGAGCATGGTGACAGATCGGCACGGCACGGGCACGATTCGGCGCTCCGAGCGACTACCGTCAAGGAATGATCGGGGCTGAGCACGCCGCTCTCGCGCTGCGCGGGCTGGGCAAGCGGTTCGATGCCAAGGTCGCCGTGGCCAGGGTTGATCTCGAAGTGCCGGCCGGGTCGTTCTACGGGCTGCTCGGCCCGAACGGTGCCGGCAAGACCACCACCCTCTCCATGGCGGTCGGGCTGCTCCGGCCCGACACGGGCGCGGCCTGGGTGCTCGGCCACGACGTCTGGGCCGATCCGGTACGCGCCAAGCAGCTCCTCGGGGTGCTGCCCGACGGCGTACGGCTGTTCGACCGGCTCAGCGGGGCGGAGCTGCTGGCGTACCACGGGTTGCTTCGGGGGATGGAGCCCGCGGTGGTCGACCAGCGGGCCGGTGAGCTGTTGGACGTACTCGCGCTGGCGGACGCCGGGCGGACCCTGGTGGTCGACTACTCGGCCGGCATGAAGAAGAAGATCGGCCTGGCCTGCGCTCTGCTGCACGGTCCGCGCCTGCTGGTCCTGGACGAGCCGTTCGAGGCGGTCGACCCGGTCTCCGCCGCCCTGATCCGCGACATCCTCCAGCGGTACGTCGCCGGTGGCGGGACGGTCGTCTTCTCCAGCCACGTGATGGAGGTGGTGGAGCGGCTCTGCAGCCACGTCGCGATCCTCGCCGACGGCACCATCAAACGGGTCGGCACCCTGGCCCAGGTACGCGGCGACCGCTCCCTGGAGGACGTTTTCGTCGAGGTCGTCGGCGGGCGTACGGCCACCGGGGAGGAACTGGCGTGGCTCTGAGTGCCGAGGGTGCGGTGACCGGCGTACGTCCCGTCTCGGCCCGGCACTTCGTCCGGTTGAAGCTGCGGATGATGGCCAACAGCTTCCGGGGGCAGGGCTGGCGGATCGCGATCTTCCTCAGCGGTGTCCTGATCGGCGGCTGGTTCGCCGCGTCCGGTTTCCTGCTCCTCGCCCTGCCCGGCCTGGTGGAGAACCGGCAGATGGCCGGCATCACCGCCGCCTTCGGCGGCTCCCTGCTGGTGATCGGCTGGCTGCTGCTGCCGCTGATCTTCTTCGGGGTGGACGAGACCCTCGATCCGGCCCGGTTCGCCCTGCTCCCGCTCTCCCGGCGCACCCTGCTCACCGGTCTGCTCGCCGCCGCGCTGACCGGGGTGCCGGCGGTGGCGGCCCTGCTCGCCACCGGTGGTGTGGTGCTGACCGGGTGGGCGCTCGGCGGGTGGGGCGCGGGGCTCGTCGCCGGGCTGGGCGTCCTCGCCGGATTGCTGCTCTGCGTCACCGCCAGCCGCGCGGTGACCAGCGCGTTCGCCAACATGCTCCGGTCACGCAAGGTACGCGACCTGGCCGCGATCCTGCTCGCGGTCTGCGCCGCCCTGCTCGGGCCGTTGCAGATCGGGTTGCTCAGCGCGGTCGAGGGGGCGGACTGGGATCGGCTGGCGGGTTTCGCCCGGGTGTTGAGCTGGACCCCGCTGGCGGCGCCGTACACGATCGGTTTGGACGTCGCCGACGGGCGGGCCTGGGCCGTACCGGTGAAGTTGCTGATCATCGCCGCGACCGTCGGCGCGCTGCTGCGCTGGTGGTCGGCCTCGCTGGAGGCGGCGATGCTCGGTACGGCCAACGGCGACCGGGCGGCGCAGGGCCAGCCGGCGGCCGGCGGCGGATCGAGCGCGCAGCTCTTCCCGAGGATTCTCGGCTGGCTTCCACACGACCGGTACGGCGCACTCGTGGCCCGGGAGGCCCGGTACTGGTGGCGGGACACCCGGCGACGGGCCAGCCTGATCACCTTCGCCGTGGTCGGCATCTTCGTGCCGGTGTCGGTGAACGTGGGCAGCCACGGTCTGCTCTCCGGGCCGACCGAGTTGAACGCGTCCCCGGTCCTGGTCAGCCTGTCGATGGTCTTCGTCGGCGTGGTCGCGGCGGTCACCCCGGCGAACCAGTTCGGCTGGGACGGCAGCGCGTACGCGGCGAACGTGATCGCGGGGGTGCCGGGGCGGCTGGAACTGCGGGCGCGGGTGGTCGCGTTCTCGCTCTACGTCGGTCCGATGCTGCTGGTGATCGCCACCATCCTGGCGTTCTTCCTGCGTGAACCGGAGTGGGTCGGTGTCCTGGCCGGGTCGCTCTTCGCGGCGTACGGGAGCGGCCTGGCGGTCACCCTGTACGTCTCGATCCTGAGCCCGTACGCCGTGCCGGACAGCACGAACCCGTTCGCGATGAACAGCGGCGCCGGGGTGGCGAAGAGCGCCCAGGTGCTGCTGGCGATGTTGATCGGGTCGGTCCTCGCCCTGCCGATGGTGCTGGCCACCGCCCTGCTCGGCGGGGTGTGGCTCTGGCTGGCGCTGCCGGTCGGGCTGGGGTACGGCCTCGGCGCGCTCGCCCTCGGCATCCACCTCGCCGGTGACGTGCTCGACCGGCGGATGCCGGAACTGCTGGTCGCGATCACCCCGCGCCGGTGACCGGGGACAATGTGCCGGTGAGCGGACAGGGGACCACTGCGGGGTGTTTCACGTGAATCCAGAACCGGGTGCCCGGATCCACGACACCGACCCGTTCGCCACGCCCGAGACCGACCGGTCGCCCGTACGCCGGATGCGTGGCCGGCTGGCCACGGCGGTGACCCTCTGGACGGCCGGTGGTGACCCGGTCCCGCCGGCCGGTCTGACCGTCTCCTCGACCCTGGTGGCCGACGGCGAGCCGGGCCGGCTGCTCGGCCTGGTAGACGAGGAGTCGGAGTTCTGGACCTCGGCGTCGGCGACCGGGCGGTTCGCGGTCGCCACCCTCGGCCCGGCGCACCGGCAGCTCGCCGACCGGTTCGCCGGCCTCTTCCCCGCGCCGGGTGGACTCTTCGCCACCGGTGACTGGACTTCCACCGGGTACGGCCCGGTGCCGGCGGACGCCGGGGCCTTCATGGGGTGCCGCCTGGACGGCTTCCGCGAGTTCGGCTGGTCCCTGCTGGTGGAGGCCACCATCGAGGTGGTCGAGGTGGTCGGCGAGAGCGTGCCGATGGTGTACCACCGGGGTCGCTACCGGGGCCTGGCCGACTGACGGCACGGGCGGCGCGGACGGCCGACTGCACGGCGACGGGCCCGCCGTTGAGCGACGTGACCGGGGTCACTCGGCGCAGCCAGTAGCCCGTTCGGCGCAGCCGCCCGCAGGGGCCCTCGCACCGCTTTCCGGCAGGTCGGCCGGGTCCTTACGGTGCGCGCAAATCCCCCACACCTGCGAAGGTGGTGACTCCCATGTCCACGGATGCTCCCGCACCGGCGAACGCGCCGGATCGGTACATCGCCGTACAACAGTCGGACGAATTCAGCGGGCTCCGCAAGGCGCTGCGCGGCTTCGTCTTCCCGATGACGGTGGCGTTCTTCCTCTGGTACGCGCTCTACGTGATCCTCTCCGCGTACGCACGCGGCTTCATGAGCACCAAGTTGTTCGGCAGCAACATCAACGTGGCGCTCGTCTTCGGGCTGCTCCAGTTCGTCTCCACGTTCCTGATCGCGTGGCTCTACTCGCGCTACGCCGATCGCAAGCTCGACCCGGTAGCGGACAAGATCCGGGAAGACCTCGACAAGGGGGCCGATTCCTGATGCCCACCGTGTTCGCCGCTGCGGCCGGGGACAACACCGCCCGTACGCTCACCATCACGCTGTTCCTGGTCTTCGTCGCGGCCACCCTCGCCATCACCATCTGGGCCAGCCGGCAGACCAAGACCGCCACCGACTTCTACGCCGGTGGCCGTTCGTTCACCGGTTTCCAGAACGGCATGGCCATCGGCGGCGACTACATGTCGGCGGCCTCGTTCCTGGGCATCGCCGGCATCATCGCCCTGTACGGCTACGACGGCTTCCTCTACTCGATCGGTTTCCTGGTCGCGTGGCTGGTCGCGCTGCTGCTGGTGGCCGAGCTGCTGCGTAACTCCGGCCGCTACACGATGGCGGACGTGCTGGCGTTCCGGATGCGGCAACGGCCGGTCCGTACCGCCGCAGCGGTCTCCACCATCACCGTGTCGATCTTCTACCTGCTGGCCCAGATGGTCGGCGCGGGTGCACTGGTCGCGCTGCTGCTGGGGATCCGGCCGGGGACGACGTTCCTGGGCATGGACGCCGACGCCGCGAAGATCGCGACCATCATCATGGTCGGCGCCCTGATGATCATCTACGTGACCGTGGGTGGCATGAAGGGCACCACGTACGTGCAGATCGTCAAGGCGTTCCTGCTGATGAGCGGTGCGCTGGTGATGACCCTGCTGGTGCTGGCGCACTACAAGTTCAACCTCTCCGCGCTGCTCGGCGACGCGGCGGCGACCTCCGGCAAGGGGGACGCGTTCCTCGAACCGGGACTCCGGTACGGCGTGGAGGTGGCCGGCAACGCCACCCAGACCTTCTACAACAAGGTCGACCTGCTCTCGCTCGGCATCGCCCTGGTGCTCGGCACCGCCGGCCTGCCGCACATCCTGATCCGGTTCTACACCGTGCCGACCGCGAAGGCGGCCCGCAAGAGCGTGCTCTGGGCGATCGGCATCATCGGCACCTTCTACCTGTTCACCCTGGCCCTCGGCTTCGGCGCGGCGGCCCTGGTGGGCGGGGAGGCGATCACCGCGCAGGACAAGGCCGGCAACACCGCCGCGCCGCAGCTCGCCCAGGCACTCGGGGCCGACCTCTTCGGCAGTGACCTCGGCGGGGCCACCCTGCTCGCGATCATCGCCGCGGTCGCCTTCGCCACCATCCTCGCCGTGGTCGCCGGCCTCACGCTGGCGTCGTCGTCGAGCCTGGCGCACGACTTCTACGCCAACGTGATCAAGCGGGGCGAGGCGTCGGAGCGGCAGGAGGTACGGGTCGCCCGGATCTCGGCGTTCGTGATCGGCGCGATCTCCATCGCACTGTCCATCTTCGCGCAGAACCTCAACGTCGCCTTCCTGGTGGCGCTGGCGTTCGCGGTCGCGGCGTCCGGAAACCTGCCGGCCATCCTCTACAGCCTGTTCTGGAAGAGGTTCAACACGTCCGGTGCGGTCTGGGCGATCTACGGCGGTCTGATCAGCGCCGTGGTGCTGGTGTTCTTCTCGCCGGTGGTCTCCGGCGCGGCGACCTCGATGTTCCCGGACCACGACTGGCAGTGGTTCCCGCTGTCCAACCCGGGCATCATCTCGATCCCGCTCGGCTTCCTGGCCGGTTGGATCGGGACGATCGTCTCCAAGGAGACCGACGAGGAGAAGTACGCCGAGCTCGAGGTCCGCGCACTGACCGGACACGGGGCGCACTGACCCGTACGGCACCAGGTTCGGTGCCGGGTGACCCTCGGGTTGCCCGGCACCGAACCGTTTACAAACAACCCTGAGCGACCAATCAATAACACAACGGTACGAGCGGTATCGAGTCGCCATCAGCGCCCCACCCATCACCCGCAGGAGATCGCCGTCCTGGGTAGGCTGGCGGCATGGTGGTAACCCAGCGATTCGGACAAGGTCACCGCATTCTCGTCACCGGAGGCGCTGGGTTCGTCCCGTCTCACCTGGTCGACGCGCTGATCGCCCGTGGTTGCACGGTCGTCGCGGTGGACAACTTCGTCACCGGGTCGAAGGAGAACGTCGCCCACCTGATCGAGCACCCGCGATTCACCCTGGTCGAGGCCGACGTCTCCGAGGGTCTGCCCCAGCACGAGCCGGCGATCGCCGAGCGGTTCGACGCCATCCTGCACCTGGCGTCCCCGGCGAGCCCGACCGACTTCGCCTCCCTGCCGATCGAGATCCTGCGGGTCGGTTCCATCGCCACGCTGCACCTGCTCGACCGGGCGGTCGCCGACGGTGCCCGGTTCGTCATGGCCTCCACCTCCGAGGCGTACGGCGACCCCAAGGAGCACCCGCAGCAGGAGACCTACTGGGGCAACGTGAACCCGGTGGGCATCCGCAGCGTCTACGACGAGGCCAAGCGGTTCTCCGAGGCGGCCACCATGGCGTACCACCGGTTCCACGGGCTCGACGCGGGCATCGTCCGGATCTTCAACACGTACGGGCCCCGGATGCGGCCGGACGACGGGCGGGCCATCCCGACCTTCATCACCCAGGCGCTGCGCGGCGAGCCGATCACCGTGCACGGCACCGGCACCCAGACCCGTTCGATCTGCTACGTCGACGACCTGGTCCGGGGCATCCTGCTGCTGCTCGACTCGACCGAGACCGGTCCGATCAACTGCGGCACCGAGCACGAGGTCACGATGACCGAGCTGGCCGAGCTGATCGTGAGCCTGACCGGGAGCGGTTCCTCGGTGGCGTACGTCAACCGGACCGCTGACGACCCGGAGATGCGCCGGCCGGACCTGACGCTGGCCCGGGAGCGGCTGGGCTACGCGCCGACCGTCACCCCCACCGAGGGACTCCGTCGTACGATCGAGCACTTCAGCCACCGGTTGGGCTGATCCGGAGCAGGCGAATTCGTACCGGCCCGGCGGTTGCTGCCCAGCGCCCCTTGGCATCCCTCCGTACCCTGATGCACATGTCAGCCAGCGCGTCCGTCGGTCCCCTGCCCGCCACCGCCCGTCTGCGTTCCGGCGGCGGTAACGCCGGGCGCGCCTCGGCCTCCGGGTCCGACCCCGGTCGCACCGGGCGCACCTACGGCAGACCCCCGCGCCGGCAGGACCCCGAGTACGGCCCCGGAGCCGGTGGACCCTCCGGACCCGTCGGACCGGGTGGACCCGGCGGACCGTCCGGACCCGGTGGACCGGTGCCGCCCGGTGGGCCGGTACGCCCCGGCCCGCGTCCGCGCTGGGGCCGGATCGCCCTGGTCGCCGGTGCCGCGGTGCTCGTACTCGCCCTGATCGCGGCCGGCGGAACCTGGATCTACGTACGCGGGCTGGACAACGACCTGGCCCGGACCGACCCGTTCTCGGCGCTGACCGGCGACCGGCCGAAGTCGGTCAACGGCGCGCTCAACATCCTGCTGGTGGGCAGCGACTCCCGCGATCCCGACGCGCCGGTGGACGAGTCGAGCGAATGGCGGGCCGACACGATCATCGTGATGCACATACCGGCCAACCACAAAGAGGCCTATCTCGTCTCCATTCCCCGCGATCTATACGTGCCCATTCCGGACGGGGCCGGGGCGGAGTGCGGTAGCGGTGGGCGAGGGAAAATCAACGGTGCGTTCGCGTTCGGCGGTCTGCCGCTGGCCGTACGGACCGTCGAGTGTGTCACCGACGTACGGATCAACCACGTGATGGCGATCGACTTCGGCGGCTTCAAGGAGGTCACCGACGCACTCGGCGGGGTGGACCTGACCGTCGAGCGGACCGTCACCTCGATCCACAAGCCGTTCCGCAAGTTCAACAAGGGCGTCAACCACATGAACGGCACCGAGGCCCTCGACTGGATCCGGCAGCGCAAGCAGTTCCCGGACGGCGACTTCGCCCGGATGCGCCACCAGCAGGAGTTCCTGAAGGCGCTGCTGGACAAGGCGGCCAGTTCCGGGACGCTGACCAACCCGGCGAAGCTGAACGGGTTCCTCAAGTCGGTCACCGCCTCGGTCACCGTGGACGAGGGTTTCTCCCTGGTGGACATGGCGGTCGAGTTCCGCAACCTGCGCGGCGAGAACCTGCGCTTCTTCACCAGTCCGAACGTCGGTAGCGACACCATCGACGGAGAGTCGGTGGTGGTCTCCGACCGGGAGAAGGCACTGGCGATGTACCAGGCGATGGCGGCCGACAAGATGGCCGAGTGGGCACAGGCAAACGGCGCTCCGGCAACCCCGGACAGTAACTGATTCGGAACGGAAATGCGGGAATCGAGCCATCGACGAGTATGACGATGGACACGACACGGGTTTGAAACGTACAAGACTCGCGCAATTGGGGTTCTTGTCCGTACAGTGGGCTCGCCCCCATCGATCCGCGAACTGGAGCGAGTATGCCGGTTCAGACCCGCCGACGGCCCTCGTCGCCGGACCAGACCGAGAAGCCGATTCGCAGCGGGACCGTAGTCGGGAAGTCCGGCAGGCCGGGCAAGCGCGCCCGCCGCAAGGACCCGCTCTGGGCCCGGCTCGCGTTGGTGATGGGTGCGGTCCTGGTGGTGAGCAGCGGCGTCGCGATCATCGGCAGCAAGGTCGTGATCAACCAGGCGACCAGCACCATCGACCAGGAGAACCTGCTCGGCGACGCCGGCAAGAGCGACGCCGAGGGCGGCAAGGACCTCGAGGGACCGATCGACCTGCTGCTGCTCGGGGTGGACGTGCGCGGGTCGTGGGACCCGGAGAACGTGCGGGCCGACACGATCATCGTGCTGCACATCCCGGCCAGCCACGACCAGGCGTACCTGATCTCGATCCCCCGGGACACCGAGGTGCAGGTGCCGGCGTCGAAGAAGAGCGGCTACTCGGGCGGTACGGCGAAGATCAACAGCGCGTTCGAGATCGGCGCCAAGAACGGTGCCGGTTGGACCGGCGGAGCACAGCTCACGGCGGCCACCATCAAGAACCTGACCGGCATCGGCTTCGACGGTGCCGCGATCATCGACTTCGGCGGGTTCCGCAAGGTCATCGACGCGCTCGGCTCGGTGCACCTCTGCGTCGACCAGGAGGTCGAGTCGTACCACATGAAGTTGGTCGACGGTAAGCCGATGTGGAACGCGGACGCCAAGAAGACCGGCAAGCCGATGAAGCCGGTGGTGCACAAGAAGGGCTGCCGCGAGATGGAGGGCTGGGAGGCGCTGGACTATTCCCGCCAGCGCTACGGCCTGAAGAACGGCGACTACGACCGGCAGCAGCACCAGCAGCAGCTCATCAAGGCGATGGCGAAGAAGGCGATGGACGGCGGGGTGATGACCAACCCGCTCAAGCTCAACGACCTGGTCAAGTCCGCCGGTGAGGCGTTCGTGCTCGACACCGGCGGCACGGAGATCGGCGACTTCGTCTTCACCCTGCGCGGGGTGGCCGCCAACGACATGGTCATGCTCCGCACCAACGACGGCGCGTTCAACTCGGTCAAGGAGGGTGCGGAGGAGCGCGAGGTGCTCAAGCCGATCAGCCTCGAGATGTTCAAGGCGGTCAAGGACGACAAGCTCGCCGAGTTCATCGCGGCCAACCCCAGCGTGATCTCCACCAAGAAGTGACCGGGGCGACGCTACAAACGCCCCTGGACGGGTAGCCCGGATTCAGGCCGGACGTGGGAGATGCCCACGCGGCAGGGTCCGGGAGGCTGCCACGAACAGATCCGAACGAGTGGGTCGGGAGCAGCCGGAACACTCGGATCGCAAGGCCGATTCGTCGTCTTCCGGCGGATCGGGACGAGGACGCGCGAAACGGGTACGCCGTACCGCCCGTTGGCCCAAGGTCCTGCTCGGCATCGGGATCGGCCTGGTGCTGATCGCCGTCGTCGCCGGCCTCGGCCTGCGCGGGGTGACCCAGCGGTACGACAACAGCGTGGCCAAGGAGCTGCTGCTCGACCCCGCCGCCCGGCGGGACCGGGCCGCGGGCAACGGCCCGCTCAACTACCTCCTGGTCGGCTCGGACCGGCGGGCCGCCACCGCACAGTCGGACCAGCGCGCGGACACGATCCTGATCGTGCACATTCCGGCCGGGCTGAACCGGGCCTACCTGATCTCCGTACCCCGGGACCTGCTGGTCGAGATCCCGCCCTCGCCGGCGAACGCCTATCCCGGCGGGTCCGACAAGATCAATTCCGCGTTCCACTACGGCGGCGGCGGGCAGCCCGGCGCCCGGCTGCTCTCGGCGACCCTGACCCAGATCACCGGGCTCCGGTTCGACGGCGCGGCGCTGATCGACTTCTCCGGCTTCCGCAAGGTGATCGACCTGCTCGGCGGGGTGAAGATGTGCGTCGACACCCCGGTACGGTCGATCCACACCAACGTCCAGTTCAACCCCGGCTGCCAGGACATGAACGGGGCGACGGCGCTGGACTACGCCCGCCAGCGCTACGACCTGCCGGCCGGCGACTTCGACCGGCAGCGGCACCAGCAGCAGTTGCTCCGGGCGATCATGGACAAGGCCAGCGCGAGCGACCTGCGTACCAACCCGCTGAAGCTCGACCAGGTGATCCGGGCGGTCGGCGCCTCGCTGACCGTGGACACCAACGGCAAACCGACCCAGGACATCCTGTTCGACCTGCGCGGGCTGCGCCCCGAGGCGATGAGGGGCATCCAGGTCCCGTCCCGCTCCGAGATGATCGGCGACACGTCGTACGTGGTGCTGGACGACAGCGCGACCGGGCTGTTCCAGGCCCTGCGGGGGCCCGATCTGGACGGCTGGGCACAAGCCAACCCAAAATGGGTGAACAAGCTGTAGCGGCGCGGCACCGCCCGGCCGCACCGGCCCGACCGTCCGGCTCTAGGCTGGACGCCGTGAACGGATCGAGAATTCCCACCGTGACGGTGTCCGAGGTCGACGACGAGGCGTACCTGCTCGACGTGCGCGAGCCCGACGAGTGGGAGGCCGGCCACGCGCCCGGCGCCCACCACCTGCCGATGATGGAGGTGCCGGCCCGCCTCGCCGAGCTCCCCACCGACCAGGACGTGGTCGTGGTCTGCCGGTCCGGGGGCCGCTCCGGCCAGGTGGTCTCCTACCTGCTCGGCAACGGCTGGGACAACGTACGCAACCTCGAGGGTGGGATGCAGGAGTGGGCCGCGTCCGGCCGACCGGTGCAGAGCGAGAACGGGCAGCCCGCCCGAGTGATCTGAGCATGACCGGTCCACTGGTGTTCGCACACCGCGGTTCGTCCGCGGTGCTGCCCGAGCACACCCTGGCCGCGTACCTGCGGGCGCTGGACGAGGGCGCGGACGGGTTGGAGTGCGACGTCCGGCTGACCCGCGACGGGCACCTGGTCTGCGTACACGACCGGCGGCTGGACCGGACCAGCAACGGCACCGGGCTGGTCAGCACCCGTACCCTCGCCGAGCTGGACCAGCTCGACTTCGGCTCGTGGCACAGTGCCATGGCCGGCGAGGACCTGCCGACCGACGTACCGGCGGACCCGTCCCGGACCCGGTTGCTCACCCTCGACGGGCTGCTGCGCGCGGTCCGCGCCGCCGGCCGCCCGGTCGAGCTGCTGATCGAGACCAAACACCCCACCCGGTACGGGGCCGACGTCGAGCGCCGGCTGGTCGACCTGCTCCGCCAGCACGGGCTGGTCGACCGGAACCCGGACGAAACCGTACGGGTCACCGTCATGTCGTTCTCGCCCCTGGCCGTACGCCGGATCCGCGAACTGGCCCCGCAACTGCCGACCGTGCTCCTGCTCGAGGTGTTGCCGCCCTGGATGCGCGTGGGCCGGCTGCCGTTCGGCGCCCAGATCGCCGGCCCCGGCATCGGGCTGCTCCGGGCCCGTCCCCGGCTGGTGCCGGCGTTACGCGCCGCCGGCAACCGCGTCTACGTCTGGACGGTCAACGAACCCGACGACCTGGATCTGGTCCTCGACTCCGGGGTGGACGGCATCATCACCGACCGTCCGGCGCTCATCCTCGACCGGCTGGGTCGCTGACCGGCCGACCGGGACTGCCCAAAGCCGACCGGAGAAGGCAGACTCGGGGCATGCCGGACCGCCCCGATTACCCCGCTCTCGTCGCCGGCCACACCGTCGTCATCGAAATGATCAATTCCGGTGACGCCGCGCTGCCGGTCCTCGGTCACCTGCTCCGGGTCGCCCAGCGGACGGTCGGCGCGGCCGGCATGGCCTTTGTGGAGTACGGCCCCACCCGGGGCAGGATCATCGCCGCCACCGGGGCCGCGGAGTGGGCCCTCGGCCGACCGGTGCCGCTCGGCGACCCGGCCACCGAACGGCTGCGGTCCGGTGCCCGGGTGCAGGACATGCGGGTCGACGCGCTCTCCTGGGAACTGGCCCACCAACCCGACCGGTCGGACCTGCGCCGGATGGTGGTGGCGCGGGCGGAGATCGGCGGGGTGATGATCGGGAGCCTGCACGCCCTCTATCCCGACGGTGACGACGACTGCGGCCCGGAACACCGCACCGTCCTGACGTACGTCGCCTCCTGCGTCGCGCACATGTACGGCGACCAGGCGGGTCTGCCCGTACACGGGGACGGGCCGGTGGTCGCCGCGCTCGCCGACGGGCTCGCCATCGCCGACCGGGACGGCTTCGTCCGGCTCTGGAACCCGGCGGCGGAACAGATCGTCGGGCGGACCGCGGCCCAGGCGCTCAACCACCCGCTGCCCTTCCCCCTGCCGCCGCCGGGGCAGGTCCTCGACCACCGGCTGCCGGACGGACGGTGGATCAAGATCACTTCGGGGGAGCTGCCCGGCACGGTCGCCTCCCGGGTGGTCACCTTCCGCGACGTCACCGACCAGTTCCGGCAGGACCACGACACCGACCTGTTCGTCGCCGTCACCAGCCACGAACTCCGTACGCCGGTGACGGTCATCAAGGGGTACGCCGACACCCTCACCGACCACTGGGACTCGCTCTCCGAACCGGACCGACGCCAGGCGGCACGGGTGATCGGGCAACGGGCCGGCGAACTCGCCCGCCTGGTCGACCGGCTCCTCTCGGCGGCCAACGACGCGGGTCCGGTGGGCGGCGCTTCCCCCGTACCGTTCGACCTGGTCGAGGCGCTGCGCGCCGCGGTCGCCGACCTGCCCGCGCACCTGCGCCGCCGACTGGTCCTCGCGCTCCCGGTGGACCTGCCCAAGGCGCTCGGCGACCGGGCCAGCCTGGCGACCGTGCTGACCGAACTGGCCACCAACGCGGACAAGTACTCACCCGCCGACTCCCCGGTGGAGTTGCGCGCCGAGGCCGACGGGCACACGGTGGCGTTCCGGGTCAGCGATCGTGGCGTAGGCATCCGACCCGAGCATGTGGAGCGTGCGTTCGACCGGTTCTGGCAGGGCGAGTCCGGCGACCGCCGGCAGTACCCCGGGGCCGGGCTCGGCCTCTACCTGGTCCGCCGGATCGTCGAACGACAGAATGGATGGGTTTCCCTGCGACCTCGGGCCGGGGGCGGTACGGTCGCAGAGGTGCGGCTGCCCAGAGGGTGATCCGCACCGATGGATTCCGGCGGTGCTCCGAGGAGGCACGTCCGTGGTTACGGGGATCGCTGAACGCTCGTGGTGCGTGGTCGTGCCGCACCAGGCGAGCGGAGCACGGACGGCCCGGCAACGGCTGGCGACCGAGCTGTCCGGGGTCATCCCGGCGGAGCTGCTCGCCGACGTCGTCGCCGTCCTGGCCGAACTCGTCGGCAACGCGGTCCGGCACGCCGAGCCGCTGCCCGGCGGGGTGGTCCGGGTGGCCTGGCGCCTGCGTCACGGTCCCGGCACCGACGTGGTCGGGATCCGGGTCACCGACGGCGGCGCGAACACCTCCCCCCGGATCCGTACGCTGGGGCTGGAGGCGATCGACGGCCGTGGGCTGCACATCGTGACCGCCCTCACCACCCAGTGGGGCGTCGAACGGGACGGCCTCGGGCAGAGCGTCTGGGCCGAACTCGCCGCCCCCGCCGCGGACCGCCTCGTCGCGCTGTACTGACCGCCCCGTCGCCCTGTCCTGACCGTGCCCGGGACCGTCGACCGGCCGGTGGGGCACCGAGCGACCCGGAGTCCGGCCCCGATCCTCTAGGCTGTCTCGCCGTGAGCAAGCGTCGAAAGCAAACCCGGTCCTCGGCCGTTGCCGGTTCGAACAGCACGCCGGACGGCGGCCAGCGGCCGGCGAAGGAGAAGCGGGAGAAGGTCCGCGACGTCTTCGTCCCCCGGCCGTTCGAGGGACTCGCCGACGAGGCGGAGTGGATCGCCCTGCGCGAACTCGTACCGGCCGCGTCGGCCCCGCTCCAGCTCACCCCCGACCTCGTCGAGCAGTACGGCGACCGGCCGGTGATGCTCTCCACCGTGCTGCCGATGGCGTGGCCGGCGATGACCAAGCCGGACGGGCGGGTCTTCATCGGCCTCCAGCGCCACGACCAGTCCGGTGACGTCTCCCGGGACCTCGCCGTCGCACTGCTCGCCGCCCTGGACGCCGAACCCGGACAGCAGGTGTCGGTGCCGCCGCTGCCCGGCGTCGGTCCCCGGCTGCAGGACCTGCTGGTCACCGACCGGCTCGACATCACCATGCACGAGGGCTTCGACTTCTGGCTGGACCCCGACGCCGCCGACGACCCGACCGTGCAGGCGTCGCTGGAGCGGGCCAACGCGTCGATCTACCCGACCGTACGGCTCGCCGCCGCTCCGGCCGCGTACTGGTGCCGGGTGCCGGAGAAGAGCCACGTGCGCTGGGTGCTGCCCGACGACGAGGACGCCGCGCTCGACGCGCTGTCCCGCCTGGGCGCCGCCGGTGAGCTGACGCTCGGCGAGGGCACCCGGTTCGCCGGGATGTTCCGGGCCCACGGGCGGCTCGTACCGGTCTGGGACCTGCCCCGCGATCCCGAGGCGGACGAGTGGGAGACCCCGCTGGCCGACTTCGCCAAGCGGTACGCGGCGGCGCTCGCGGATTCGTCGCCGCTCGACGGTGCCGCCCGCCGCGCCCGCCAGGGCCTGGTCGGCCGCCAACTGACCCTGCGCTGACCCTGGCCCCAGCGCTCGCCGAATCTCGCCCCGCCGCTGTCAGCGGGGTGAGTCGCGGACCAGGGGGCAGGACATGCACCGCGGGCCGCCTCGCCCCGAGCCGAGTTCGGAGCCGGCGATCCGGATCACCTCGATCCCGGCCCGTTCCAACTGGGCGTTCGTCTCCACGTTGCGTTCGTACGCGACGCAGAGCCGGGGGGCCAGGGCGAGGGTGTTGTTGCCGTCGTCCCACTGTTCCCGTTCGGCGGTGACCGGGTCGAGGCCGGTGTCGATGACCCGCAGCGTGTCCAGGTCCATCGCGTCGGCCGCCGCCCGCAGGAACGGCGCCGGCCCGTCGACCTGCGGCTCGCCGTCGGGGCCGTTGACCACGGTGTACGCCGTCAGGGTGTCGGCGACGTTGGCGTACATCAGGACCGTGTCGACGTCGACCATCGTGCAGACGGTGTCGAGGTGCATGGTGGCGCGTTCCTGCGCGATCGGCACCACCAGGATGGTGTGCGCCAGGTCGGCGGCGAAGACCCGGCGGGCCAGCCGTTCGGCACCGGCCGGTGTGGTCCGTTCACCGACGCCGACCGCGATCACCCCCGGGGCGAGCAGCAGCACGTCGCCGCCCTCGATCCGTTCCAGGCCCGGGTGGTAGACGAACGGCGTACCGCCGAACCGGGGGTGGTGCCGGTAGATCGCGTCGGTCAGCGAGGTCTCCCGCTGACGGGCGGGCATAGTGAGACTCGTCACTGCGGCGTGGTCTCGGATCCAGGTGGATGAATCTCTGGTGAAGAGAAGATTGGGCAACGGGTCGATGACGAAGTCGTGTCGGTCGAGCAAGGTGTAGACCAACCCGCCGGGCCGGTCCCAACTCGTACGGAGTTCCTCGTGCGCGAGCCCGGCGATGAGCACGGTGGCGAGCGCGGCCGGGTCGAGGTAGGTCAGATGGTCCGCCACCCGCCGCCGCAGCGTCTCACCGAGCCGGGGGTCGCCGAGCACCTGCTCGGTCACCTCGGCCCTGGCGTCGGGCAGGGCCAGCGTCTCGGCCAGCAGGTTTCCCAGGTAGAGGACCTCGACGCCACGGGACGCGAGGGCGGCGGCGAAGGCGTCGTGCTCCTCCTGGGCCCGTCCGACCCATGGGATGGCATCGAAGAGCAGCGAGCCGTTGTTGCGCGGGGTGAGCCGGGCGAGTTCGCCGCCGGGCCGGTGCAGGAGCACCGTACGAAGACGACCTACCTCACTGTCGACGTAGTGTGTCACCATCGAAGCGTAGGGCAGGACTTGTCACCATCCGGGAAAACGGGCTGGGGGTGAATATGGCATTCATCCATACTCACTCAGCGGTTCGTCTTGCAGAACCACCGGTGTGGCCACGTACGGTAGTGAAGACATAACCCGAGGGACCTTTTGCCGGAGGTCACGATGACTGTGTTTCCTGCGCGCCGAGCGGTACCCACCGCCCGAGCCCTACCCGCCCCGCCGCCGACCGGGCCGTCCGGGACGCTCGAAGCCGTTCGTCCCACCCCATTGGACTGGGCCCGCCGTCGCCGCGCCGAACGTGAAGCCCGCCGGGTCGAGGGAGCTGCCGCACGCGCACTCCACCAGCTCGACCACCTCGGTCCCTCCTGGCACGTGATCGACGTTCCGCGCGCGGAGCTGGCCGGTGGCCACCCGATCGCCCTCGACCGTGGCGCCCGTGACGAGCGGGCCAGCTTCCTCGCGATCGGACCCAGCGGCCTGTTCGCGGTCACCATCGCCGACCACGGCCGGGCCCGCGTCATGATCGCCGGTGACGTGGTCCAGATCAACGGCAAGCGCCCGAACTACGTCGCCGAGGCACGCCGGGACGCCAAGCGGGCGAGCAAGGCGCTCTCCACCGCGGTCGGCCTGAACGTACCCGTCACCCCGGTCCTCACCTTCGTCGGTTCCGGCGTGATCAGTGTCTACGGCCTGCCGAAGGAGTGTCTGGTCGCGACCCACCGCGAACTGGACCGCCTCCTGGTGGCCGGCGGCACCCGGATCAGCGCCGCCACCGCGGAAAAACTCTCCCGGGTCGCACAGGCGCCTTCCACCTGGTTGAACGGCCCCTACCGGTCCGCTGCGGACTACCGTTGGTACGAGGACGGCCGAACGGCCGCTGACAAGCGGGCCAGCCACCGGTAACGTCACCAGCCAACGTCACCTATCGGGGCGGGAGTCCGCTTTCGCCCCCGTGGCATCGCTCGGCCCTGCCCTGGACCGTGCGCTGTCATGGCTCGCCGTCGCGACGGCCCCACCGGGGGTAAGCACCGAACCGTCGCGGTCGGCTAGCGTGGGTCCGACTGGTGAAGTTGCATAGGAGGCGCGGTGGCCCACGTCGAACTCTCACTCACCGAGGCGTTCGTGCCACCCTCCACCGGGACCTCGGCGGATCACGAGTCCGACAGCTTCGCCAACTGGTCCGCCAGCGTCTCCCTGGCCGCCGAGGCATGTCTCCTCATCGACCTGCGTACGACGATCACCGCCATCTCCGACTCGTGCTGCACCCTGCTCGGCCTCAGCGCCCCGGCGAAGGTGGTCGGCCACCCGCTGCTCGACGGCGAACTGCGGTTGCTCGACTTCACCGCCGCCCGGGGCGAGTTGAACGAGCAGGAGGTCGACAAGATCCCGCCGCTGCTCGCGCTCAGCTCCGGCCGGCTCACCCGTGGCCTGCTCCGGGTCCAGGCCGGCACCAGTCCGACAACCGACGCGACGGTGGACGCGATCTCGACGCCGCTGCTGGTCGCAGGGGCGGTCGCCGGCTCCCTCACCTTCTTCGCTCCGGTCTGACCGGCCGACCCACTGTGTCGCTCGCCGCACAGTAAGGAGTTGGGCGGTCGACCGGGCTCACCGTAAGGTGCCCTCATGTTGGATATCGCTCTGCTTCCGGAGGAGTACGCGGTGTGCCGGCTGCCGGCCGGCTCGTCGCTGCCCGCCGGCCTGCTGGGCGGTACGGCGGAGTCCGGCGTCCTGTCGGTGACCTGGACCGCCGACGAGGTGTCGATCATCTGTCGGGCCGACCGGGCACCGGTCGAGGCCACCGTCGAAACCCCGTGGCGCTGCCTACAGGTCGCCGGACCGCTGGACATGGCCCTGACCGGGATCCTGGCCTCGCTGGTCGTACCGCTCGCCGACGCGCGGGTCAACATCTTCGCGTTCTCCACCTACGACACCGACTACCTGATGGTGCCGGCGGTCCGACTCGCCGAGGCGCTGGCCACCCTGACCCACGCCGGTCACCGCGTCTCCGGCTGAGCATCTATCTAGCGGCCGGTCCACAGGAATACCATGGGGCCCGGTCAACTGATCGGCTTCTCCGCCCCGGCGCAAGGAATCGGCCCGTGCTCCGCGCACCATCCTCACGTACCACCGTGGCCCGCCGGCTCGTCGCCAGCGGTCTGCTCGTCGGTGGCCTCGCCCTGGCCGGCTGTGGCACCCCGCCGGAGTTGCGGAAACCGCCCGGCAGCGAACTGCCCTCGCCGGCCACCGCACATCCCACCCCGACCGGCACCCCGGTCACGCCGGGCACCCGCACCCAGACCCCCGGCACCTGGCCGACCCCCACGCCGCTGTTCGGCGAGAACACCGCCGTCGCATGCCAGGGCAAACCAACCGCCGACCAGGTGGTCGCCCTGCTCCGCCGCTCGTCCAGCGGGATCCCGCGCGGGGTCCAGTTGACCGTGCCGGCCCCCGGCCCGCTCTGCGCCGGCGACTGGCAGTACACCGTGGTCCAGGTCGGTGACCGGGGCCCGTGGCAGGTGGTGTCGAAAGGACCGGCGACCGCACTGACCCTGGTCACCGCCGGGACCGACGTGTGCAGCATCCCGGTCCGTACCGGCGCACCCGCCGGCATCAAGACCGCTGCCTGCGAAACCCCGCCCCAGGTTGCCGGCGGGTACACCACGCCCCCGCCCACCACCGGTGCGTAGGCTGGACCGCATGCCCGGTGTACCACCGACCCGGTTCGTCTACCTCGGTCCCGAAGGAACCTTCGCCGAGCAGGCACTGCGTACCCTGCCGGCGGCCGTAAGCGGCAGCCGTACCCCGGCGCGCAGCGTGCCGGAGGCCCTCGACGCGGTCCGGCTCGACGACGCCGACGCGGCGCTGGTGCCCCTGGAGAACTCGATCGGCGGCGCGGTCGGGGTGACCTTCGACGAGATCGTCGACGGCGACCCCCTGATGATCGCCCGTGAGGTGGTGCTGCCGGTCGAGTTCGTGCTGGCCGCCCGGCCGGGCCGGTCGCTGGACGAGATCCGTACGGTCGCCGCCCACCCGCAGGCGTCGACCCAGTGCCGTGGCTGGCTCCGGGAGCAGTTGCCGAACGCCACGGTGGTCGACGTGCTCTCCAACGGAGCTGCCGCCGCGGCCGCCGCAGCCGGTGAACAGGACGCCGCCATCTGCGCGCCGATCGGGGTGACCCGGCAACGGTTGGCCGTACTGGCCGAGAAGATCGCCGACCACGGCGACGCCGTCACCCGGTTCGTGCTGGTCACCCGGCCGAGCGCACCTCCGCCGCCGACCGGCGACGATGTGACGTCGTTGGCGGTCTTCATCGCCCACGACCGGGTCGGTGCGCTGCTCGCGGTGCTGATGGAACTCGCCGTACGCGGGGTGAACCTGACCCGGATCGAGTCCCGCCCGACCGGCGAGGCCCTGGGGCGCTACGTCTTCTTCCTCGACTGCACCGGGCACGTCGCCGACGACCGGGTCGGCGAGGCGCTGCGGGGACTGCGTCGGGTCTGCGCCGACGTACGGTTCCTCGGCTCGTACCCCCGGCACCGGTGGGGGGTGGCGCCGCACGAACCCCCGGTGCCGGCGCCGCCGGGCCTCAGCGATGCCGACTACGCCGACGCGACCGCGTGGCTGACCCGGCTCCGGGCCGGCGAACTCGGCTGATCCCCGTGGCGGGGTGACCCGTACGGCCACCCCGCGCGCTCGTGCCGCCCGGTTCAGCTCAGCAGACCGCCGAGCAGGCCGCCCTGCTGTTCCTGCTGGCCACTGCCCTGCACCGGCGGCTCCTCCGACGGCTGCACGACCACGAAGCCCTGTCCGGCGAAGCTCATCGTGAACGCCTCCCCGGTACGCCGCCCGAGCAGGGTGCCGAGCCCGAGCTGCTCGGCCCGGTGGTAGCCGGTCTGCAGGCTCGCCGACCAGCAGACGGCCGCCTGGGGGTCGACGAAGGTCGGCCCGTCCACGTTCAGCACCACCGGGGTGCCCTTGGTGGTGATCGCGATCCGGCCGTAGCCGGTGAACACACAGTTGAACAGGCCGGACGACGAGG
Source organism: Micromonospora sp. NBC_01796 (assembly GCF_035917455.1). Classification (NCBI taxonomy): domain Bacteria; kingdom Bacillati; phylum Actinomycetota; class Actinomycetes; order Micromonosporales; family Micromonosporaceae; genus Micromonospora; species Micromonospora sp. NBC_01796. The sequence continues at coordinate 2,878,245 of NZ_CP109078.1, forward strand.
CCATCCCGGCGCCGCCGACCATCCTGATGTCGTACTGGAGGGTGGAGTCGAAGGCCAGGACGCTGGATCCGTTGATCGACAACGCGTCGCCGGGCTCGAGGTCGATCAGGTGTACGTCACTGGCGTAGTCGGCGAGGAAAACATCGCCCCGGCCGGTGACCTTCATCAGCGGCACACCCTCGCCGGTGAGCTTCTGCTTGAGGAACTTGCCGAGGCCGCCGGAGCCGAGTGCCTGGAACTGCACCTGTCCCTGGTAGGCGACCATCGAGCCGACGCGGGCCATCGCCTCGCCGTTCAGCTCGATCTTCAGCATCTTGGAGTTCTGCAGCCGCAGGCCGGGCTGGTCGGACTCCTTCTCCAGGTTCTCCGCGGAGAACAGCGCGCTGCGCATGGGTGTTCCTCCTGCTAGGGGTTGTTGCCCGAGGGTAGGCACCGGATGCAAACGGGCCTGGACGCGGGGGCGAGGGTCAGCCCCAGCCGAGGGCGTGCAGGCGCTCGTCGTCGATGCCGAAGTGGTGTGCGATCTCGTGTACGACGGTGACCGCGATCTCATCGATCACCTCGTCGTCGTCCTGGCAGATGCGCAGGATCGGATAACGGTAGATGAAGATCCGGTCGGGCAGGACGCCCGCGTAGTCCCAACCCCGGCTGGTCAGCGCGTGGCCCTCGTAGAGCCCGAGCAGCTCGGGCCCACCCTCGGGCGAGTAGTCCTCGACCAGGATCACCACGTTGCTCATCAGGCGGAGCAGCTCCGCGGGCACCTCATCGAGTGCCTCGCCGACCAGCTCTTCGAAACGCTCGCGGCTCATCTCGACCGGCACGCTCACCATTGTGCCCGATCAACGCGGTACCCACCGGGCGTCGAACACCGGATACGGGTGAGCGCGGTGCCCCGGCAGCCGTACCCGTTCGGTCTGCCGACGCGTACGGGCGTGCCGTGAACACCGCGCTCGGCGGCTCGGATCAGGTGCCGGGTCAGGCGGAGAGGCGGGCGACCAGGGAGATCTCGGCGCCCGGGGAGAGCAGCCGGGAGATCGGGCAGTTGGCCTTCGCGCTCTCGGCCTGCTTCTGGAACTCGGCCTCGTCGATGCCCGGCACGTCCCCGACGGTTTCGAGGTCGATCCGGGTGACGGAGAACCCGCCGTCGGTCTTGTCCAGGTGGACCTTTGCCGTGGTCTCGACCGAGGTCGGGGTGAACCCGGCGTCGGCCAGGCCCTTGGAGAAGGCCATCGAGAAGCAGCCGGCGTGAGCGGCGCCGATCAGCTCCTCGGGGTTGGTCCCCTCGCCCTCCTGGAACCGGGACTTGAATGAGTAGTTCCCCTCGATCCCGCCGTTGCCGGTGCGGATCGTGCCGGAACCTTCGGTCAGGTTGCCCTGCCAGCGGGCGGACGCAGTACGGATAGGCATGACCACGACGCTAGTGCAAACCGGCCGGCGATGCGACGAACCGGGGCGGGACCATGGACACAGCGTCGGCGGCGTTCCGGGGTGCGGTCAGGAAGCTGTGTCATGATGCGGCGAGGACCGCGCTTACCCGGAAAGGGCACGGCCATGTCCCAGGAGTACCCGATTCCCCGGCAGGATGTCCGGTCGGAAGGCGTCGCCATGGTGGAGTGGGGCGACCAGGACGAACCACGCCGACCCCGCCGCCGTGGCGACCTGATGACCCGCCTCGCTCGGGACCCCCGGCTGGTGCCGGTGGTCGCCGGGATCGGGGCGGTCGCGGTCTTCGCCTCGCTGGTCGGTGAGTGGACGATCATGCGGGTGCCGAACTTCGGGCCGGAGGGTGTCGGGACGGTCGGCCGTACTCCGGTCGGGGTCTCCGACTCGACCAACTTCGGGGCCGCGTACCTGTTCGGGGTCTTCGGCATCGTCTGCTGCCTGGCGCTGGTCATCTTCGGCACGACCGCCGTACGGCGCAACGTCCGGGTGGTCGGCCTGGCCATCACCGGTACGGTGCTCGGCGTACTCGTCGCCGCGTCGCTGACCCTGGACAACATCTCCCGGCTCGGGATCGGTGAGGACACCGGCCTGCGGATCGAGTACGGCCGTGGGCTGGTGATGGCGTACGTCGGCACGGCGCTGCTCGGGCTCGCCCTGTATCTCGCCGGTCGGCTGCTCGGCCCCGACCCGACGCCGGCCGCGCCACCGGCCGCCGGGGCGGAGCGCCCCGAACAGGCGGATCCGGACCCCGATCCCGTCTTCTCCTGGCGCCGCCAGACGAGCACGGGAACACCCGACGACGAGTTGGACGACGTGCCCCGGGACCTGACCGTCGGCCCGACCACCCCGTTCGCCTCGCCCGAGCCACCGGAAGCCCGCTGAGGCCGGTCGTCACGGCCCGCCGAGGCCGGACGCCGCAGCCGGGCCGGCCGCCGGGCGGCCACGTGCGGGATCACGCCGCCGACCGCGCCGGGCAGATATCGCGGTGAAGGTTGGCGGCCCTTCCCGGTAGGCTCACTTCCCGTGATTGACCTGCGTCTGCTTCGCGACGAACCGGAAACCGTCCGTGCCAGCCAGCGTGCCCGTGGCGAGTCCGAGTCGGTCGTCGACGACCTGCTCGGGGCCGACGAGCAGCGCCGAGCCGCAGTCGGGCGGTTCGAGGCACTCCGGGCCGAGCAGAAACAGCTCGGCAAGCAGATGCCCAGGGCCACCGGGGACGAGCGGACCGCACTGCTGGCGCGTACGAAGGAGCTCTCGGGTGAGGTGAAGGCGGCCGAGGCCGCCACCACCGAGGCCGACGCGGCGCTGCGCCGGGCCCAGCTCGCGGTTCCGAACGTGGTCGAGCCGGGCGCCCCGGCCGGCGGCGAGGACGACTACGTCGTGCTGCGCGAGGTCGGCCAGCTACCGGTGATCGACAACCCGAAGGACCACCTCGAAATCGGCGAGGCGCTGCGGGCGATCGACATGGAACGCGGCGCCAAGGTCTCGGGCAGCCGGTTCTACTTCCTGACCGGGGTGGGCGCGCTGCTCCAACTCGGCCTGCTCCAGCTCGCCATCGCCCAGGCCGTCGAGTACGGCTTCACCCCGGCCATCACCCCGGCGTTGGTCAAGCCGGAGTCGATGGAGGGGACCGGTTTCCTCGGCGCGCATGCGAGCGAGGTCTACCGGCTGGACGCGGACGACATCTTCCTGGTCGGCACCAGCGAGGTGCCGCTGGCCGCGTACCACTCGGAGGAGATCCTCAAGCTGGACGACGAGCCGCAGCGCTACGCCGGCTGGTCGTCGTGTTTCCGCCGCGAGGCCGGCTCGTACGGCAAGGACACCCGGGGGATCATGCGGGTGCACCAGTTCGACAAGGTGGAGATGTTCTCCTACTGCCGCCCCGAGCAGGCGCACGAGGAGCACCTGCGACTGCTGGCCTGGGAAGAGGAGATGCTGGCCAAGGTCGAGATCCCGTACCGGGTGATCGACGTGGCGGCCGGCGACCTCGGGTCGAGCGCGGCCCGCAAGTACGACTGCGAGGCGTGGGTGCCGTCGCAGGGGCGCTACCGGGAGGTCACCTCGACCTCGAACTGCACCACCTTCCAGGCCCGGCGGCTGAACATCCGCTACCGGGACGCGGACGGCAAGCCGCAGTTCGCCGCCACGCTCAACGGCACCCTCGCGACCACCCGGTGGCTGGTGCCGATCCTGGAGAACCACCAGCAACCGGACGGTTCGGTACGGGTCCCCAAGGCGCTCCAGCCGTACCTCGGTGGACGGGACGTCCTCGAACCGCGCTGATCCGGGCGGACACCCGGTGTGTCGATGGCCGGCCCGGCCATCGGCACACCAGCCGCTGGTACGTGAGTATTAGCGCGGAAGTCATGGGCGCGTAGCACACCGCGAGATACGGTTGCTCCCCCGTCGCCACGGACAGACCCGTGGAACTGGACAAACAGCACCAGTTTCACCGGGCCGGCGGAGGAGGCGGGGCGAGGAGGAGTCATGCCGCGACCCGGACTACCCAAGCTGGTGGCCACCGACCTGGACGGCACCCTGGTGCGCAGCGACGACACCGTGTCGGCCTTCACCCACGAGGTGCTCGATCGGGTACGCGCCGCCGGCATCCCGGTGGTCGGCGCGACCGGACGTGGACCGCGCCTGGCCGAGTTGACCCGAAACGACATCCGGGCCGCCGACTTCCTGGTGATGGCCGGTGGCGGTTGGGTGGTCGACCAGACCGATCCGCTCGGGCCGGTGGTGCTCCGCGACGAACGGCTCTCCGGTGGTGTGCTGGCCGCCCTGCTCGCCACGCTGGAGGCCGAGGTCGGCCCGCTCACCGTGATGGTGGAGGCGCTGGACGCCACCGACGCGCCGCTCTGGGGCGACTACGACCCCACCTGGCCGTACCCGGAGCGGTTCGAGGCCCGGTCCCGGCTCGACTGCTGCGCCAGCGACGTCATCAAGGCCTTCGCCCGTACGCCGGGGCACGACGTGGACGCGCTGCTCGATGCGGCCCGACGGATCGTCCCGCCGGAACAGGCCGCGATCACCCAGGCCGGGCAGGGCTTCATCGAGATCAGCCCGCCCGGGGTGGACAAGGCCACCGGGCTGGCCGTGGTGGCCGAGTCGCTCGGGGTCGACCCGGCCGACGTCCTGGTCTTCGGCGACATGCCCAACGACCTGCCGATGTTCGAGTGGGCCGGCTGGGGCCGGGTGGCGGTCTCCAACGCCCACCCGACCGTCCGGTCGACCGCTGACGAGATCACCCTGCGCAACGACGAGGACGGGGTCGCGGTCTACCTCGACCGCCTACTGTCGCACTGATGGATCAACCGCCCCGACTGATCGCCACCGACCTGGACGGCACCCTGCTCCGGGGGGACCGGACGGTCAGCGTACGGACCGCCGACGCGTTGGAGCTCGCGGCAGGGGCGGGAGCCCGGATCGTACTGGTCACCGGTCGACCGATCCGCTGGCTGCAAGGGGTGTACGACCAGTTGCGGGAGGCCGTACCGGCGATCTGCGCGAACGGGGCCGTGGTGTACGACCCGGTCGAGGACCTGGTGCTGCGGGCCGACCCGCTCGCCCCGGACCTGCTCGCCGAGGTGGCTCGCCGGCTCCGGGCGGAGGTGCCCGGCGTACGCCTCGCGGTCGAGATCACCGACGGCCGGCAGATGCGGCACGAGGTCGACTGGCCGCTGCGGTGGGACGGCGACATGAGGGAGATCCGGAGCATCGAGTCGCCGGAGGAACTCTTCTCGGTGCCGGCGGTGAAGCTGCTCGCCCGCGCCGGCACCCAGGATCCGGACGTCTTCGTCAAGGTGGTGGCGGGGGCCGTGGCGGGGCTGGCCGAGGCGACCCATTCGTCGTCGTCCGGGCTGGTGGAGATCTCGGCCGCCGGGGTGACCAAGGCGGCGGGTCTGGCCTGGTTCTGCGCCCGGCACGGGGTCACCGCCGATCAGGTGGTGGCGTTCGGTGACATGCCGAACGATCTGCCGATGCTGGCCTGGGCGGGGCGGGCGGTGGCGGTGGCTAACGGGCATCCTTCTGTGTTGGCGGTTGCTGACGTGGTTGTGGGGTCGAACGATTCCGATGGGGTTGCTGTTTACCTGGAGTCGTTGTTTCGGTAGTGGGCGCGGTGGGGGTTGGGGGCGGCGTGCCCCACTCTGGGCGGTCACGCTTGATCCCGACGTGGGGCACGCCGCCCCCAACCCCTCGGTGGTCGCTCCGACCGAGCTGGTGGCGCGACGCGCGGGGTACAGCGGGTGGCTAGAGGTACTGGCCGGTGTTGGGGGTGTCGCCGGGTTGGCCGGGGGTGCCGGGGATGAGGCCGGTGGGCTGGGCGCCGCTCGGCAGGGCCGGGCGACCGCCGCGCATCTGTTCGAGTTGGAGCCGGGCGGCCATCTGCTGGGCCACCAGGGCGGCCTGGATGCCGTGGAAGAGTCCTTCGAGCCAGCCGACCAACTGGGCCTGGGCGACCCGCAGCTCGCCCTCGCTGGGCGTGGTGCCCTCCTCGAACGGGAGGGAGAGGCGTTCCAGTTCGTCCCGGAGTTCGGGGGCGAGACCGTCCTCGAGTTCGACGATCGACCGCTGGTGGATCTCGCGGAGGCGCTGCCGGCTCGCCTCGTCCAGCGGGGCGGCCTTGACCTCCTCCAGCAACTGCTTGATCATGCTGCCGATCCGCATCACCTTGGCCGGCTGCTCGATCAGGCTGCCCGGATCCTCGCCCTGCGCGTTCCCGCCGACCGGTACGGTGCCGACCGGCTGGCCGTCCGGCCCGACCACCACCACGGTGCCGGGGCGGCCGGCCTCGGGGCGACTCGACTCGTCATTCTCGTTCGCGGAGCGCGCGGCATCGGTCATGGACCCATTTTCGCGCAGTGCGGGCACCGCCCGCTCGCGGGGACCGGGATACGGTCTGGCCGTGCTTCCCGACCCCCGCTCGGTGCTCACCCGGGCCGCCCCCGTACCCGATGCCACGGTTCGCTACGGCGACGGGCCTGATCAGCTCGCCGACGTACGCCTGCCGGCTGTGCTCGGTGGCCCGGCCCGGCCACTGGTGGTGGTGATCCACGGTGGGTTCTGGCGGGACGAGTACGACCGGGCGCACGTCTCGCCGCTGGCCGCGGACCTGGCCGCTCGGGGGTACCCGGTGGCGCAACTGGAGTTCCGGCGTACCGGGCAGGCGGGTGGCGGTTGGCCGGGCACCCTCGACGACGTGTCGGCGGGCGTGTCGGCGCTGCCGGGGCTGGTGGGCGAGGTGCTGGCGGCAGCCGGTCGGGAGGCGGCGGTGGGGGCGCCGATCCTGCTGGGGCACTCGGCCGGGGGGCATCTCGCCCTGTACTGCGCCCGGAGGGTGCCGGAGCGGGTGGGGGGCGTACTGGCGTTGGCGCCGGTGAGCGACCTGGCCGAGGCGTACCGTCTCGATCTTGACGGGGGTGCGGTGGCGGCGCTGCTCGGCGGCGGCCCGGAGGAGTTCCCGGACCGGTACGCGGCCGCCGACCCACACCAGCACGTACCGCTTCAGTCACCTACCGTGGTCATCCATGGTGGGCTCGACCGACAGGTTCCGCCCCCGATGAGTCGGCGGTACGCGGCGGCGGCCGGGGCGAATTGCCAGTTGATCGAGCTTCCTGATTGCGAGCATTTCGGTCTCATCGATCCCGAATCGGCCGCCTGGCCGACCGTGACGGCGGCACTGCGCTCTCTCCACCGATGACGTCCCATTCCCTGAACAGATGATCGAGCGGCATTGACGCAGCGTCGCCAAACCGGTAGAACGCGGAGGGGCTTCGCCCGCCCATTCATGTTCGGGAGGAACGATCTGTGTCGCAAATGGACCGCAGGCAGGCACTCAAGCTCTTCGCCGCATTGGGCGGCACCGGGCTGGCCGCCGCGTGCAGCACCGACACCGGAACTGAGGCGGCGGACGGTCCGGTGAGCGACCAACCGGTCCGGATCGGCCTGATCGCCCCGCAGACCGGTGGCTACAAGCCCATTGGTGACGAGATCGCGAAGGGGTTCCAGCTCTTCCTCGAACTCAACGAGGGCCGGCTCGGCGGGCACCCGGTGGAGCTGATCCAGGCCGACGAGGGCGAGTCGGCGCAGACCGGCAAGGCCGCCCTGGACGGGTTGCTCAAGCAGAACGTGCTCGCCCTGACCGGGGTGGTGAACTCGTCGGTCATGCTCGGCATCCGGGACGCGGTCGAGCAGGCCAAAGTGCCGCTGGTCGGCTCGAACGCCTCGCCGGCCACCCTGCAGAGCGTCGTCTACATCTGGCGCACGTCGTACGTGAACGACGAGCCCGGACGCGCGCTGGCCCCGTACGTGGCGCAGCAGGTGCCGCGCGGGAAGAAGATCGTGATCATCGCGCCGGACGGACAGAGCGGCCGGGACGCGGTGGCCGGCTTCCAGCAGGGGTTCGGTGCCGCCGACCCGCGGATCTCCGGTTCGGTGCTCTGGACGGAGTTCTCCACCAACCCCGGCAAGGGCGCCTTCTCGGCCAAGATCGAACAACTGCGGGACCGCAATCCGGACGCAATCTTCTGCTTCTATGCCGGAGCCGCCGCGGTCGAGTTCCTCCGGCAGTTGCGCGGATCCGGCTACCGGAACCCGATCTACGCGCCGGGCTTCCTCACCGAGGGATCCGTACTCAGTGAGCTGAAGGCGGACGAGGCGGAGGGAATCGTCACCGCCCTGAACTACTCGGCGGACCTCAACAACTCGGCCAATCGACGGTTCGCGTCAGCGTTCCGCAAGGCGCACGGTGCCTCCCCGACCACGTACGCGATGGCCTCCTACGACGCCGCCCAGGTGTTGAACAAGGCGATCCGGATCGCCGGGGTGAAGCCGACGCCACAGCAGGTCAACCTGGCGCTGGGCAATGTCGGTCAGATCGACAGCCCGCGCGGGCCGTGGCAGTTCAACCAGCCCCGTACGCCGCAGCAGAAGTGGTACCTGCGCAAGGTCCAGCGGGACGGGCAGTTGCTCTCGAACGTCCTGATCAACGAGCTGGCCACCCTGGGCTAGCCGGACCGACCAGCGGTCGGGTGGGGGCGCGCGGGATCAACCCCCACCCGACCGGTCCCGGTCAGTGGCGCAGTTCGGCGATGCAGCACTTGACGCTGCCGCCGCCCTTCTTCAGCTCACCCAGCTCGACCGGCACCGGGACGTACCCGGCCGCGGCGATCTTGCTGGCCAGGCCGGTCGCCTCGCTGTTCAGGATCACGTGCCGGCCGTCGCCGACCAGGTTGAGCCCGAAGGCCAGGGCGTCGGTCTCGTCGGCGAGCACCGCGTCGGGGAAGAGCTGGGCGAGGACCTGCTGGGTGGCGGTGGAGAACGCCCCCGGAAAGTAGGCCACGTTCCGGTCGTCGAGCGCGGCCAGCGCGGTGTCCAGGTGGTAGAACCGGGGGTCGACCAGGCGCAACGAAACGACGGGTCGGCCCAGCACCTCCTGCGCCTCGGTGTGCGCGGCGACCTCGGTACGGAAGCCGTACCCGGCGAGGATCGTGCCCCCGTACGCCTCCGGCAGGTACGCGAAGTCGCCCTCGCCCTCGTTCGTCACGGTCGGCGCCACGTACCGCCAGCCCTGGGCCTGGTAGAACGCCCGGTGGGAGACGGCCTCGGCGGTCCGCTGCTCGTACCTGAACCGGGCCCCGTAGGCGGTGCCGTCGACCACGAACGCCCCGTTGGCCGCGAAGACCATGTCCGGCAGGCCGGGCTCGGGGTCGAGTACGTGGACCGTGTGACCGAGGCCGACCAGGGTCTCCCGCATCCGCTCCCACTGCTTGACCGCCAACTCGACGTCGACCGGCGCGGTGGGATCCATCCACGGGTTGATCACGTACTGCACCGCGAAGTACTCCGGTGCACACAAGAGATATGTCCGCTTTCGCGGGATCCGCCGCTGGTTCACGGATACCAAGAGTAGGTACGCTTGAGCAGCGTAAACAGCCGGATTTGTTGCTTCTCAGAGGCGGAACGTTGCAGATAGACGAGATAGATCAGCGAATCATTGCGTCCCTGGTCGCGGACGCGCGCCAGTCGTACGCGGAGATCGGTAGCCGGGTGTCACTCTCCGCACCGGCGGTCAAGCGTCGGGTGGACCGGTTGCGCGCCGGTGGGGTCATCCGGGCATTCACCACCGTCGTGGACCCGGCGGCCGTCGGGTGGACCACCGAGGCCTTCGTCGAGCTGTTCTGCACCGGCCGGACCACCCCGGCGCAGCTCACCGTCGCCACCCGGCGGCACCCCGAGGTGGTCGGCGCGTACACCGTGTCGGGTGAGGCGGACGCGCTGGTCCACCTGCGCGCCGCCGACATCACCCACCTGGAGCAGGCGCTCGAACGGCTGCGGGCGGAACCGTTCGTGACCTCGACCCGGAGCATGATCGTCCTGTCCCGCCTGGTCGACTCGCCGACCGTGGTCCCCGCCCCGGCCGCCGGCTGACCGGGGCAGCGCCGGACAGGGCCGGGCCCGGATCAGCGCAGACCGGGGCCGGCGTCACTGCCACCCCAGCTCAGACCCCCGAGACCGGCCGCGCGATGGAAGCCGGGATGTTCGCGTACGTCCGCACAGACCTCCTCGTCCGGGCCGACGGCGCCGCAGAAGAGCGGTTCGATGTGGTTCCAGGTGTCGGCCCGGGAGAGCAGCGGCGCGTGTACGCCCACCTCGGGACGGAGCACGCTGAGCCCCTCGGCGTAGCTGACCGCGTGCGCTCGGGCCTCGTCCAGGGTTGCCGCGGGGAAGGTGAGATGCAGCGTGTACCGGGTGTGCATGGCCTGCTCGGGCCAGCTCGGACCGGACTGCCGGGGAAACTGTGGAGGGCGCTTGAGCGCGTGGGCCACCGCCGCCCGCACCGGCTCGGAGACGTCCGCCCCGTCAAGTACGGCAAACAGGTCCGCCTCACGCTCCGGTTGGGCATAGTGGGGCTTGTGCCAGTGTGGCGAGCGGTTGTCAATCACCAATACCTCCCGTACGCGCGCCTTAGCGTCCTTTGTCGATATTTCTCGTGAAACACAGTGACGAAGCAGTCACGAAGAGCATGCATGGGATTTCTCTCGGATGCAACGCCGCAAATCGGGCCAGGCCGGTGAGCCCTCCCTGATCACCTCCGGGCAATCGCCGGCCGGAGCGGAACGCAAGCGGCGCTCGCTACGTCGTACCGGCCATGACCCGAAGGCGTTTCGTTCGTCCCACCACCGTCATCGCCGGCTGTGCGCTGGTCGGCACGCTCGCACTGGTCGCCGCGAGCGGAACGACTCCCACCGCCCGTACCCTCACCCGCGACCCCGGGGTGCCGGCCGCCGGCTGGCAGCTCGTCGCCTTCGACTCCTGTGCGGACGCGCTGACCCGGCTCAAGTCGGCCGCAAAGGCGTACGTCGGGCCGTGGGGCTTCGGTGGCGGTGCCGTGTCGCTCTCCGACGCGGTGGCCGCCGGTAGCGCGCAGCGGGCAGCTGCCCCGGGCGCCGCGCCGCCTGCCGGGGCCGGTGCACCGGGCCCCGGCACCGCGAGCGACACCGCGTCGGGCTACTCCGGCACCAACACCCACGAGGTCGGCGTCGACGAACCCGACCTGGTCAAGACCGACGGCCGACGGATCGTCACGGTCTCCGGCGGGGTGCTGTACGTGGTCGACCCGGCCACCCGGCAGCGGACCGGACGGCTGGAACTGTTCACAGGGGACGATCCCGGCCGGTGGAGCGAGAGCAACCTGCTGCTGCACGGAGACCGGGCCCTGGTCCTGGTCCGCGACGGTTGGGGTGGCGGGATGCCGGCCATCCGGCGCCCCGGCAGCGTGCCCGGACCGGACGGGATGCCGCCGGCATCGGACGCGGTCGCCGGACCACGGTTGATCCTGGTCGACCTGGCCGGACCACCCCGGGTTCTCGCCCAGTACCACACCGACGGGAGCCTGGTCGACGCGCGGCAGGTCGGTGCCACGGTCCGGATCGTGGTGCGGTCCGCACCGCGCCTGAGCTTCCCGTACAAGGAGTCCGACACCGACGCGCAACGCATCGAAACCAACCAGGACATCATCGACGCCTCGACCGCGCAGTCCTGGCTGCCCCGGTACGAGATCACCACCGGCGGGACCACCCGCGCCGGTCAGGTCGGCTGCGAACGGCTGGTCCGACCGGCCAGCTACTCCGGTACGTCGATGGTGACCCTGCTCAGCTTCGACCTCGGCGCGGCCACCCTCAACGAGGGCGACCCGCTGACCGTGGTCGCCGACGGCGACACCGTCTACAGCACCGGCGCCCGGCTCTACCTCACGAACGACCAGCGGTGGCAGATGCCTGGCGGATGGTCCGACAGGGGTTTCGCCCCCCAACCCCGGGACGAGACGACCGAGATCTACCAGTTCGACACCAGCGGAACCGGCACCCCCCGGTACCTCGCCGCCACCACCGTTCCCGGCTGGCTGATCAATCAGTACGCACTGTCCGAGTGGGACGGTCACCTCCGGGTCGCCACCACCACCGGCCAGTCCAGGGGTACGGACGCACAGTCCAGCTCGGCGGTGTACGTACTCCGTGCGGACGGTAGGGCGCTGACCGAAACCGGCCGGGTGACCGGGCTGGGCAAGGGCGAACGGATATATGCCGTACGGTTCGTCGCCGGCACCGGATACGTGGTCACGTTCCGCCAGACCGATCCGCTCTACACAGTGGACCTGACCCGTCCGGCCGCCCCCCGGGTGGTCGGTGAGTTGAAGATCAGCGGGTACTCGGCGTACCTGCATCCGGTGGACGGGAACCGGCTGCTCGGCATCGGCCAGGAGGCCACCGACCAGGGCCGTACGCAGGGCACCCAGCTCTCCCTCTTCGACGTCTCCGATCCGGCCCGGCCGAACCGGCTCGCCCAGCACCACGTCCGGCAGGGCAACTCGGAGGCCGAACACGACCCGCACGCGTTCCTCTACTGGCCGGCGGACCGCCTGGTCGTGGTCCCGCTGACCGCGTACGAGAGCACCCGGGCCGAGGTCGGCAGATCGCCGACCCAGGGTGCGCTGGCCCTGCGGGTGACCGAGGGCGGGTTCACCCAGCTCGGGCTGGTCGAGCACACCCGTGAGGCAGGGTCGGAGAAGACCGGGATGATCCGGCGGTCGCTGGTGGTGAACGGGGTGCTCTGGACCGTCTCGGACGTCGGCCTGAAGGCCAACCAACTGTCCACGATGGACGCGGCAGGCTGGGTGGAGCTGTCGTAGCCGGGTTCGGGTTGCCGTGGCGGCGCCGGTCGACCGTCGGGTACGGCGGTCGACCGGTGTGTCACCGTGCCGGGGTCAGAGGTACATCCCGGTACGGTGCTCGCCCGTCGCCCGGTTCGTCGGCTTGTCGCCCTCACCGAAGAAGCGCTTGCCGCCGAACTCGCCGTGCAGCCGGTCGTCGAGTTCGTCCGCGAGCCCGGTCATCACCTGTACGGCGAGCATCAGGTGGGTCGCCTGGAAGTTGCGCCCGAAGACCGGGATGGAGGCCCAGACCGTCTCGTTGGCGCAGTAGAGCCGACCGATCGGCATCCGGTTGGTCAGCTCAGAGAGCTTCACGTAGAGCTGCTCGGTCGGCTCGATCTCGGTCAGGATCGGGGAGAAGACGTCGACCAGCGGCGGGTTGTCCCGTACCCGGACGAACACCATGGCCGACCCGGCCCGGATGTTGATGTCGCCGTCGGAGTCGACCTGGAGCTGTTCGGCGTTCGACTTCATCATCGCGGAGACCACGGTGCGGACCCGCTCCTCGAGCGGGATGACCTCGTCGCCGACCGCCTGGGCGGCCCGTGCGGCGGCGAGCGCCTCGTCCAGGTCCGCCTCGGTGCCTTCGCCGGACTCGGTGTCGTCGTCGGCGTCCGGGGTGAGCGCGGCACGGGCCGTACCGAGCGGTTGGACCGGGAGCGGCTCGTCGTCGGCGTCCTGGGCCAGGTAGACGAGGAACGCCGGGTGCGGGGCACCGTAGACGTCGCGCAGCGTGCGGACCACGGTGGTGGCCAGGCGGCTCGCCTCCGCCGTACCGCTGCGCAGGCCGAAGTGCGGGCCGGAACCCTCGATCACGCCGGGGGGCGACCAGCCGAGCGCGACCATCTCCGCGACCGCACCCCGGTTGAGCCGGAAGCCCTCCGGCAGGGCCGCGTTGCCGACCGCGCGGGCGCCGATCCGGCCCTCGGCACCGGCCTCGATGCTGACCGAGTAGATGGCGTCACCGGTACCGGAGGCGGTGGGGTCGAGGGTGACCTCGATCCGGGCGCCGGACGGCAGTTCACGCAGGGCGACCGCGAGCGCGCGGGCGAACTCCTGCCAGGCCTCGGTCACCTTCGCCTGCAAGTCCGCGGTGCTGGGCTCGTCGAGCAGGATGGAATCGTGGTGAGCGGGCCAGGCGTTGCCGGCCAGGGCAGGCTCGGCCGCAGCAGGCTCGATCGCCTCGGACCCGGTCGCCTCGGACCCGGTCGCCGAGGGGTGCTCCGCGTTCATGATCGCCTCCGTCCGTCAGGCACACACCCTACCCAGCGCGACGGTCGGTGGGCACGGCGCCGACCCGGATCGGACACTCTCCGGAGCTGAGCCGGGACTCATGCCCTCAGGCGGCGTTGTCCGATGCGGCGGGGCCGTCCGGCGGAGGCCAGGAACGGGCCAGCACAGCCAGCCGTTCGGCCGCCTCCGCCGGGTCCGCACCACGCCCGACCGCGATCCCCAACAGGTACGCGGTGACCGGCGCACCCGGACGCAACACCTGGTGGGCGACGTCCCGGGCCAGGTCGAGCACCACCGGGACGTCCGCCACGCTCGGATCCAGCCCCAGTTCGGCGCAGGCCGTGGCCACCCAGTCGTCGAGCGTTCCCATCAGCCCACCGCCAGGATCCGGTGCGGCGGACTGGTCTGTTCGAGCACCGTCATCGTGTCCACTCCTCGGCCCGGCGTACGTCGTCGTCAGTGTCGCAGTCGAACCAGGGCGGCGGCCCCGATCCGGTCCACGAAATCTCGATCACGGTCAGCTCGGCCACCAGCGCCCGGATCGAGGCACCCGCCAGCGTCCCGCCGCGCTGCTGTGCGAGCCGGTCCAGGGCAACGGCCAGTGCGGTCGTACGCCACACCCCGCACAACAGTTGCCGCCGGCCGGTGTCGTCGGTGTAGAGCACCCCGTCGGCGGTCGATCCGGCCAACCGTTCGACCAGCAGGGCGACCGCCTCGGCGGTCAGCAACGGCAGGTCGGCGGCGAGCAGCGCGACGTACTCCGGTGAAGTTGGGGCGCTGTCCTGACCGGTGTCACCGGTGAGCGCGGCCAGTCCGGCTGCGGTCGCGGCGACCGGGCCGCCACCGGGCGGGTCCTCGCGGGTGACGAGGACTCCGGGCGGCAGGTCGACGGCCGGGCCGACCACCACCCGTGGCGCTGCCGTGGCGACCGCCGCGAGCACCCGGTCCCGCATCGACCGACCGTTGACCGGCACGGCCGGTTTGTCGACCCCGCCCATCCGCCGGGCCGCGCCACCGGTGAGCACCACCGCCGCCAATCCCACCATCGGCCCACCGTAACCGCATCCGCTCGGGTCGGCTCGCCATGCCGCGCCCTGCCGAGCCGAGCCACGCCGTGCCGCGCCGTGCCCTGCCGTGCCCTGCCGTGCCCTGCCGTGCTGTGCCCTGCCGTGCTGCGCCGGTTGCGAGCCGTACCGGTCACTCGGCGTTGCGGCGGGACGGTCGCCAGTCCCTGCGTCGCACCCTGGACCGGCTCGGGCGGACGGCCCGTTCGGCGAGTCCGGCCGTACCGGGTCGGCGGGGTTTTCCCGTCCTGCCGCCACGCCGCCCGCGACGGGCCGGCGACACCCAGCTCTCGTCCAGTGCGGACGGTGGCAGGCCGCCGTTGAGTACGTCGGCCATCAGCTGTGCCATCGAGTAACCGGGATCGTCGGCCAGTGCCCGCTCCACCGCCGCCGAGGCGAGTGCCCCGTTCCCGACCCGCCAGGCGGCGAAGGCGAGCAGCCCGCCCGGTGCCGCCGCGAGACCCGGCTCGGCCCGACGAAGTACGTCACTCCAGAGCGCCACCTCCCAGTCCTGCGCCCCGATCCGCTCCCACGCGCGGTCGCGTACGTCGAGGTGGGTCAAGAGCAGGGTGAGCCAGGCGAGTTCGTCGTCGGGGAGGGTGCTCCCGGTCCGGTACCGGTCCTCGGCCAGCCGTACCGCCGCCATACCGGCCGTGCGGATGGCCGCCATCCCGGTCGGATCGCCGTCCGGGGCAGCGGAGAGCAGGTCGAGCAGCCGCTCCCGGGCGCGTACGGTGGCCCGGCTCATCGACTCGCGTGCCGCACCCTCGACCGGGGCGACCTGACCCGTCAGCGCGGCCCGGTCGGGGAGTGCCACGTGGCCGGCGAAGGTGGCGGCAGCGGCAACTGCACTGGTGGCCGGATCGAACGCGGTGCCCTCCGGCGGGCAGCACCTCGGTTCGTCGCACCGGTACGACCAGTAGCGGCCGTCGGTGACCCGGAGGGCGTCGAAAATCATCAGCCCGGCCCGCTGAACCGCCGCCTCCAACTCGTCCACGGCCGGGGTGACCCGCTGCGGCGGGCCGTACCCGATGATGGTGACCGCGTGGGCGCCCTGCCGGCGGATCACCGCGGCCAGGTATTCGGCGGCCTGACGCAGTTCGGGGCCGCCCGGGTCGGGCAGGTCACCACGGGCGACGAAGACGATCCGGGTGTCCCGCATGGCGAGCAGCACGAGGCTGTCGGCGGGATGGAACCCGAGCAGGTAGGGAACCGCAGAGATCAGATCGGCGGTCGAGCGTACGGTGAGCCGCGGTGGATCGGTCGAGGTCATGCCGGCAGCCTCGCGCGGGTGCCGGAGTGATCGGAAGACCCCGGTTCCGGGCTGTGGACGACACGCGGGTTATCCACAGGGACGTTCCGTAGTTCCCCTGCTCAACCCGGATGTTCGACCCGTGGCGGTCAACCTCCCGCCGGGCGGTACGTTTCGCGGATGGACCTGGTCTACCTCCGGGCGCACCCGCAGCACCTGCCCACCTTCCTGACCCACCAACGGATCAGGGAGACACCGGTCGCCGGTGGTGACATCTGCGATGCCCGGCGACTCACCCTCGACGACGGTAACTCGGTCTTCGCCAAGAGCTGGCCCGAGAGCCGCGCGACGCCCGTACCCGATGGGTTCTTCGCCGCCGAGGCGGCCGGGCTGCGCTGGTTGCGGGCGGCCGGCGCGGTCCCGGTGCCCGAGGTGATCGCCGAGCTGCCGGACCTGCTCGCGCTGGAGTGGGTCGAGCCCGGACCGCCGACCCCGGCGGCGGCCACCCGGTTCGGCCGGGAACTGGCCGCCCTGCACCGGGCCGGTGCGCCCGCCTTCGGCGCCGAATGGAGCGGTTTCATCGGTGCGCTGCCGCAGTCGAACACCCCGTCGTCCGGGCCGTGGCCGACCTGGTTCGCCGAGCACCGGCTGGCGCCGTACCTGCGCCTGTCGGTCGACAACGGCGCCCTCGGACCGGCCGAGGTCGCGCTGGTCGAGCGGGTGATGAAAAACATCAACGGGTACGGCGGCGCCGAACCACCCGCCCGGATCCACGGTGACCTGTGGCCCGGCAACCTGCTCTGGGGTGCCGACGGGCGGGCCTGGCTGGTCGACCCGGCGGCGCACGGCGGGCACCGGGAAACCGACCTGGCCCAGCTCGCGCTCTTCGGCGGTGCCCCCGAACTCCCCCTGATCCTCGACGGTTACCAGGAGATCTGGCCGCTGTCCGACGGTTGGCGGGAGCGGGTGCCGGTGCACCAACTGCACCTGCTGCTGGTCCACACCGCGCTGTTCGGTGCCGGTTACCGTACGGCGGTAAGCGCGGCGGCTGGCTCCGCGCTACATGGTTGACGGTATACCGTCGAACGATGGGCATCCCGGTTATCCAATCGACCGCCGTCGGCCCGGCGACCGGATCCGGACCGGAGACACCGACCGGACCGGAGACCTCGTCCGTACGGCCACCGCTGCGCACCCTCGTCGACCGGTACCAACGGGTCGCCACCGACCTGCGCGTCTCCCTGACCGACCGGTGCAACCTGCGCTGCACCTACTGCATGCCGGAGGAGGGGCTGCCCTGGCTCCCGCAGAGCCGGCTGCTCACCGACGACGAGATCAGTCGACTGGTCCGGGTCGCGGTCCAGCTTCTCGGCGTGACCGAGGTCCGGTTCACCGGCGGTGAACCGCTGATCCGTCCCGGACTGCCCGCCATCGTCGCCGCCGCCGCCCGCCTGGAGCCACGGCCGACGCTGTCGCTGACCACGAACGGGATCGGGCTGGAACGGCTCGCCGACCCGTTGCGTACGGCCGGGTTGGACCGGGTGAACGTGTCGCTGGACACGATCGACGCCGAGCGGTTCCACGCCCTGACCCGGCGCAACCGGCTGCCGGACGTGGTGGCCGGGCTGGCCGCCGCAGCGACGGCCGGACTGACCCCGGTGAAAATCAACTCGGTGCTGATGCGCGGCGTCAACGACCGGGACGCGCCCGCCCTGCTGCGCTTCGCCCTCGACCACGGCTACGAGCTGCGGTTCATCGAGCAGATGCCGTTGGACGCCCAGCACGGCTGGGACCGCTCGGAGATGGTGACCGCGGCAGAGATCCTGACCGCGCTGAAGGCCGAGTTCACCCTGCTCCCCGATCCGGTCGAGCGGGGTGGGGCGCCGGCGGAGACCTGGCTGGTCGACGGGTTCACCGGGCTGGACGGGCGCCCGGCACGGGTCGGTGTCATCGGCAGCGTGACCCGACCGTTCTGCGGCGACTGCGACCGGACCCGACTCACCGCCGACGGCCAGGTACGCGCCTGCCTCTTCGCCACCGAGGAGTCCGACCTGCGCGAGGCCCTGCGGGGCGGGGCGGACGACGAGGAGATCGCCCGACGGTGGCGTACGGCCATGTGGGGCAAACGGGCCGGGCACGACATCGACGACCCGTCCTTCCTCCAACCGGCCCGACCGATGTCCGCGATCGGAGGATGACCATGACGACTTCCGAGATCTCCCCGACCATCACGGTTCGCTACTTCGCGGCGGCACGGGCGGCGGCCGGAGTCAGCGAGGAGCCCGCCCCGGGCGGGCTCACCCTCGACGCCCTGGCCGACACGCTGGGCATCCGGCACGGCGAGCGGCTGGCGAGCGTACTGAAGGTGGCCAGCTTCCTGGTCGACGGTGTGGTCCAACGCGACCGGGAGCAGCCGCTGCCGGCGACCGGCACGGTCGACGTACTGCCGCCGTTCGCGGGCGGCTGAGGGTCCTCCCCCGCGTCGGTGCCCGCCGTCACTCGTTCGTCAGCACGTGGGGGGCGGGCTACGGGAGGTGACGGTGGGTGATGGCGACTGACCGCGCCGCCGACCTTGTACGGGAGCCGGACGAGCCGCAACGCGCCACGTTCATCGAACTCCTCTTCGACGTGGTGTTCGCGTTCGCGCTGACCCGGGTGTCCCAGCAACTGTTGGACAGCATCGACGCGGGTCGCCGGATCGAGTGGCTCCCCGTCGCCGAGACCCTGGTGCTGTCGCTGGCGGTATGGAACGTCTGGGTCTTCACCTGCTGGATCACCAGCAGGTTCAACCGGCTCTCCGCGACGATTCACGTCACCATCTCCGCGCTGATCCTCGGCAGCCTGCTGATGGCGGTCGGCCTGCCCGGGGCGTTCGACGACCGGGGCCTGTTGTTCGCCGGGGCGTACGTGGGGTCGCAGCTCGGTCGGCCGCTGATCATTATCCTCGCGCTGGGTAACCATCCGAGGCGGCGCAACCAGGTCCGGATCCTGTGCTGGGCGGTCGGATCCGGGGTGTTCTGGATCGTCGGGGCGCTGCTACCGGCTCCGTTCCGGCTGCTCCTCTGGACGGTCGGCATCGGAATCGACTTCCTGGGCGTCCTGCTCGGCTGGCCGGTGCCGGGGCTCGGTCGTGAGCACAACGCCTGGTGGCGATTTGCCGGCGAACACCTCGCCGAGCGGTACCAGCAGTTCTTCATCCTGGCGCTCGGCGAGTCGATCCTGTTCACCGGGCTGACGTACGGCGACGGCCAGCTCACCTTCGGCCGTACGCTCGCGTTCCTGTTCGCACTCGGCAGCACCCTGCTGCTCTGGCACATCTACTTCTACCAGGCAGGAAAGGCCCTGCCCGACGCGATGGGCCGGGCCGACCACCCCGGTCGACTCGGCCGATCGTCCAACTTCACCCAGTACGCGCTCGTGGCCGCCGTGCTCGTCACCGCGGTTGCCAACGAGCTGGCCATCAACGACCCGTTCGGTGATCCCCGCCTCGCCTTTGTCGCCGTCACCCTGGGTGGACCGGCGGTCTTCCTGGCCGCACGGCTGCGCTTCGAGTGGGAGGTGTTCGGGCAGCGCAGTCTCGCCCTGGTCATCGGACCGGTGCTGCTCTGTGCGCTGATCCCGGTGATGCTCCACCCGCCGAAACTGGTCGCGAGCATCGTCGCCGCCGGGGTCCTGGCCTCGGTGGCCGCCGTCGAACTGGTACGCCGCAAGCGGGCCGGCCGCGCCGAACCGGCCCCACCGTTCTAGCCGCGACGGGACCGCCCGGTACGGATCAGCGCGGCTCGTCCCGTGCGGGCAGTCCGAGCGCGGCGGCTGCGGCGGACAGGGTCGGCGCCTTTGCCAACACCCGGTCGACGCCGTATTCGTGCAGGTGGACGGTGCAGCCAGCGCGATCGAAGCGTACGGTGACCGGCTTGCCGGGGTGGTGCTGCCCGAGCTGCGCGATGAGCCGGTCGGGGTGCTCGACCAGGCATGGTTGCGGCGTCTGGGGCACGGGGATCGGCTGGTGCGGGTCGGCGGGCACGGTCGCGGCGAGGGCCACTTCGAGGTACGTCACACAGTCGGCGACCGCCGCCGGCAGGCTCCGGTGCAGGGGCAGGTCGGTGAGCGGGGCGGCCGGGTCCGCAGCGGTGATCTGCACGTCCCAGCTTTCGCCGTGCACCCGCAGGGGGTCCCCGGCGTGCGATCGGTGGTCCTGCACGGTGATCGCGATGGCCAGGTGCAGTCCGAGGGCGATCCCGGTCAGCTCGGCCAGTGGTGGTGCGTCCGGCGGCCGGGCCGACAGCAGTAGCCGGCCGCCGGGGCGTCCTCGGGTGGCGCGGGCGATCTGTTCGGCGAGCGGGTCGTCGCCGGGTTGGTGCACGGTGACGATGCCGTCGCGAAGATCCTGGCTGAGCTGGTGACCGCCGTCGAGTTCGGTGAGGTCGTCCGGCCGCTGGTCGAAGCGACCGGCCAGCCGGGCCAGCCGGTGCCGCTCGGGGGGTTGGACAACGGGTTTCCCGCCGGGCTGGGTGGCGACCTGCGGCGCGTCCACGGGCTGACGGGACCAGTTCGCGTGGGTCACCCGGTCGCCGAGGTCGGTGACGGTGACGACCGCCCCGTGGTAGACCCGACGGCTGTCGCGGCAGGTGTGGCAGGCACGGAGGCTGCTGCCCGGGTCGCAGTCGGGGCAGTCGTGGTACGGGATCGGCTCACCGAGCCAGTTCGGCGCGGGCGGTTCCCAGGCACGTACGAGTTCGGTGGTGATCTGGCGGCTCACCTGCCCGGTCGGTTGCTCGGTGAGGGTCTCGACGACGCGGCTGGGGCGCAGGGTGGTGTGCCACCACCGGCCGTTACGCCAGATCGCCTGCGCACCGGGCCAGCCCTCACAGTCCCGGATCATCCGCCGCTCGACCTGGTCGAGGTCGACGGGGTCGGGAAGGTCGGGTGGGGCGGCACCGGCCCGGAGGTAGTGCGCGGGGGCATCGTGGCCGCGCAGGTCGAACCCGTCGAAGACGTCAGCGATCGAGGCGGTGCCGTACCTGCTGGTAAGGGCGGTGGGCAGGTCGTCGGCGCGTACCCGAGGGGTGGCCGGGACGCCCCCGCCGGGCGTCTCGTAGCGGATGTCCCAGGTCGGTACACCGTTCCCCGGATTTCGCGCCTCGATGACCAGGTCGAGAAAGAGTATGTCCGCGAGGCGGCAGAGCTGGGCGAGTCGACCGTTTGGGTCGGGGGTCGGCGCGGCGATGCTACGGCCGTGGAAGACCCGCCACGGGTTGTGTGAACAGTCGGCGAGGGCTGCCGCGACCAGCGCGTCACGCCGCTCGGCGGGCAGGTCGGGGCGCCACTCGCGGGGTAGCGCGACGTACTCGTGGCCGAGCGGGCGCCACCCGGTGGAGATGTCGGAGAGCGCGGTCGCGCCGACAACGGCGGCGAGTTCGGATATCAGCGGGGTGAGCGGCAGCTCCCAACGCTTGTCCGCCGCCTGTCGTGGCTCGATTCCGCCGGCCGTGACATTGGCCGACGCGACCGCGCCGGTATCGGCGTTGACCACGGTGAGCACGAGCTGCGACCGGCGTTCGCCGCGCTGGCCACACTCGCGACAGGGGCGGGCGACGGCGCCGTCGCCCCGGCAGAGCAGGCAATCCCGGTACGGCTGACCGCCCGACCGCTGTTCGTCGACGAGGAACCGGTCACCGCCCCAGGTGCACTGGCAGGGGTCGAGGGTGAAGGTCAGCCCGACGCAGGCGGAGCAGGCGGCGACCGTCCCGCCGCTCATCGCGGCACCCGTGGGGCGCAGGGTGTTTCGTGCTCGGCCCTGAGCACGCACCGCCGGCCGTCGTCCAGCAACCGATCACAGAACACCCGATGATGTACGCCCTGGTTGTCCTCCTCCGACACGGTGGTTTCCCGGGCGTCGACGGCGAGGAAGGACAGCGAACGAGCGGCGGTGCGGGCCAGAATGCGGGCGCGGGGCAGGTCGGGTGCGGAGATCGGCAGGTGGATGACGTACCTGGTCGGTTCGTCGGCGGTCACCGCCGGCGGGCCAGTTCGCGCATGCTCGGCACCTGGTTGGACTGCCAGCGGCGCAGCGCGTCCTTGACCCGCGCCGTCTCCTCCCGGCTGCGGGCAAGCTCGGCGTAGACGCTGCCGAGGTCGTCGGCGACCCGGTCCAGGAAGGTGGCCACCTCATCGGGGTCCAGCCACGCCAGCTTGTCGCGAACTGCCGGCGCCGCACCTGCCAGGGCCGGATCGGGAGGTACGACGTGGAGCGGTATTCACCGCCCGCCGAGTGCCGTGGCTGGGGCTTGGGCTCTTCCGATCTCGTCAGGATGCGCCGAAGGAGTCGTCGCACGTCAAGGCTCCTCTCACTGGGGTGTCTCGGGTTCCGGTGGAAGAGGTGGCCCCGCCGTTTCGGGTCCGGCGGGACCACCCCACCCCGCCGCCGCAGCCCTGATCGGCGGTACAGCAGCGGGGTTGCTGTTGGGAACACGGGGCGGAACCGGCCGTTGGTGGACGGAGGGACGCCCACCAACGCCCGTCCCGGTGCTCCAGCGGATGCCCTGACCTGCGAAGGCGCCAACCGACCGCAAAGTCCCCGCAACCCGCCGTCCGCGACGTTAGCCGTCAGATTTCACCTATGTCAAGGTTCTCAGGTTAGCCAAAGTTGCCAATGCTGGTACCTGCGTTGCCTACGTCGAGCTTCACGATCAATACTGGGATGGCCAACCGACCCCAAGGGGCAAGCTGTGCCTATCCCGCCAACCATGGACGAGCTGATCGAGGACCTCGTGAGGCGCATCGAGCAGGGCGTCTTCCCACCCGGCACCAAGATCCCCTCCGGCCGCGAACTGGCCGATCACTACGACGTTTCCCCGTCGACCATCGCTCGCGCCATCGCCACCCTGCGGCAACGTGGAGTGCTGGTAGGCCGACCGGGTCGCGGGGTGTTCGTCGCCGAAAGGCAGCGGCGTTAGCGGGTGCGGCTCAGTTTCCGTTCGGGACGTACACCATCTTTGATGTGAATACATCGAAGATGGTGTACGAGATTGCCGCGTTATACGTCCCGGACGGAGAGACAGCGGGCGTCAGCCTTCCTGGCTCGCGACGCGCCACCAACGGCATCGCACGACATCCGCCGATCACATCGCCCGGCACCCTGCTGGTCTGCCGGCGAGAAATCACACTCGCGCGTGGCGACACGCGCCCGCGCGACGGCCCATGACAGGATGCGGCGTGCTTCCGTTCAGCGCTGCACCTTCCGGCGGCCCCGCCTCGACCGCCGGCTCCTTCGTCGCGGACCTGCACATCCACTCGAAATACTCGCGCGCCTGTAGCCGGGACCTGACGCTGCCGAACCTGGGCTGGTGGGCCAAGCGCAAGGGCATCAGCGTGCTCGGCACCGGCGACTTCACCCACCCCGCCTGGTACGACCACCTGCGCGAGACGCTGCGCCCGGCCGAACCGGGGCTCTACCGGCTCAGCCCGGACGCGGAACGGGACATCGCCCGCCGCCTGCCGCCCCGGCTGTCCAGCGTGGCCGAGGCGAACCCGGTCCGCTACCAGCTCAGCGTCGAGATCTCCACGATCTACAAGCGTGACGACCGGACCCGGAAGGTGCACCACCTGATCTACCTGCCGGACCTGGACGCGGTCGCGCGGTTCAACACCGTACTGGGGCGGATCGGGAACATCGGGTCCGACGGGCGGCCGATCCTCGGGCTCGACTCCCGCGACCTGCTGGAGATCGTGCTCGAGGCGAGCCCCGACGGTTACCTCGTCCCGGCGCACATCTGGACGCCGTGGTTCTCCGCGCTCGGCTCCAAGTCCGGCTTCGACGCGATCGCCGACTGCTACGCCGACCTGGCCGAACACATCTTCGCGGTGGAGACCGGCCTCTCCTCCGACCCGGCGATGAACTGGCGGGTCTCCAGCCTCGACCGCTACCGCCTGGTCTCGAACTCGGACGCGCACTCCCCGGCGGCCCTGGCCCGCGAGGCCACCGTCTTCACCACCGACGTGGACTACTACGCGATCCGGTCGGCGATGCGTACCGGCGACGGGCTGGCGGGGACCATCGAGTTCTTCCCCGAGGAGGGGAAGTACCACGCGGACGGACACCGGCTCTGCGGTGTCAACTGGGCACCCGAGCGGACCCGGCAGGCGGGCGGCCTCTGCCCGGAGTGCGGCAAGCCCCTCACCGTCGGGGTGCTGAGCCGGGTCGAGGACCTCGCCGACCGGCCGGAGGGACACGTACCGGCGGGCGCGCCACGGGTGAACCACCTGGTCCAGCTCGCCGAGATCCTGGGCGAGATCAACGGGGTGGGCCCGAAGTCGAAGACGGTCGAGGGGCAGCTCAACAACCTGGTCGCCGCGCTCGGCGCCGAACTCGACATCCTCACCGCCGTACCCCTGGACGACCTGCGGCAGGCCGGTGGGGAACGGATCGCCGAGGCGATCGACCGGCTGCGCCGGGGCGAGGTACGCCGGATCCCCGGCTACGACGGCGAGTACGGCGTGATCAGCCTCTTCGAACCGGGCGAACTACGCGGCGCGGGTGCGGCCGGCGAACCGGAGGCGCTCTTCGACGTACCCGTGTCGGTGCCCCGGCCCCGACCGGCGGCGGAGTCGGCGCCGAAGCCACGGGCCAAGCCCGCCGCGAAGGCCGCCGCCGAGCCGAAACGCCGACCGGCCCGGACCGTGCCCGCCCCGGCCCCGCCGATCGCCCCGCCGCCCTCACCGCACGAACCGTTCGAGCCGATGCTCGCCGGGATGGAGGAGGTCGGCACCGGGCTGCTCGACCGCCTCGACGCGATGCAGCGGGTGGCCGCCTCGGCACCCGGCGGGCCGCTGCTCATCGTCGCCGGTCCGGGCACCGGTAAGACCCGTACGCTGACCCACCGGATCGCGTACCTCTGCGCGGAGCTGAACGTCTTCCCGGAGCACTGCCTGGCGATCACCTTCACCCGGCGGTCCGCCGAGGAGTTGCAGGCCCGGCTCGACGGCCTGCTCGGCCCGGTGGCCGAGGACATCACCGTCGGCACGTTCCACTCGCTCGGCCTGTCGATCCTGCGGGAGCACCCGGCCGCCGCCGGCCTGCCGGAGAACTTCCGGATCGCCGACGACACCGAGCGGACCGCCGCGCGGGCCGAGGCCGGCGAGGACGAGGCGACGTACGTCAAGCTGCTGCGCGGCCAGGACCTGGTCGACCTGGACGAGCTGGTGACCCTGCCGGTACGGCTGCTGCGCGACGATCCGGAGCTGGTCCGGGAGTACCGGGACCGCTGGCGGTGGATCTTCGTCGACGAGTACCAGGACGTCGACGAGGTCCAGTACGAGCTGCTCCGGCTGCTCGCACCGCCGGACGGCAACCTCTGCGCGATCGGCGACCCGGACCAGGCGATCTACTCGTTCCGGGGCGCGGACGTGGCGTACTTCCTGCGGTTCTCGGAGGATTTCGTCGACGCCCGGCTGGTCCGGCTCACCCGCAACTACCGCTCGTCGGCGCCGATCCTGGCCGCCGCCGTCCAGGCCATCGCACCGACGTCGCTGGTCCGGGGCCGACGGCTGGATCCGGCCCGGCTGGACCCGGAGGCACCGCTGGTCGGCCGCTATCCGGCCGCCTCGATCGCGGACGAGGCGAACTTCGTCGTACGGACCGTCGACGACCTGGTCGGTGGGCTGTCGCACCGGTCGTTGGACTCGGGCCGGATCGACGGTCGCAACTCGACCGTCTCCTTCTCCGACATCGCGGTCCTCTACCGCACCGACGCCCAGGCCGCGACGATCGTGGACGCGCTGGTCCGGGCCGGGGTGCCGGTGCAGAAGCGCTCGCACAACCGGCTGCGCGACCGGCCCGGGGTGGCGGTGATCGCCCGCGAGCTGCGGCACGCCGACGGGCTCGGCGGCTCCCTGGCGGCCCGGGTACGGCTCGCCGGGCAGGTACTCGCCGAGCGGTTCGCGATGCCCACCCTGGACGCGCCCGGCGGCATCGGCCCGGAGGAGATCCGCAACGCGGTCGACCTGCTCACCCCGCTGGCCCAGCGGTGCGGCGACGACCTGCCGCTGTTCCTGTCGCAGCTCGCCACCGGTGCCGAGGTCGACGCCCTGGACCCGCGCGCCGAGGCGGTCACCCTGCTCACCCTGCACGCCGCCAAGGGGCTGGAGTTCCCGGTGGTGTTCCTGGTCGGCTGCGAGGACGGGCTGCTCCCGCTGCGTTTCCCCGGCCGCCCGCCGACCGACGACGACGTGGCCGAGGAGCGCCGGTTGTTCTTCGTCGGGCTCACCCGCGCCCAGGACCGGCTCTACGTCAGCCACGCGGCCCGACGGGTACGGCACGGTCAGGAGCGGGACTGCGTACCGACCCCGTTCCTGGACGCGATCGACCCGGGCCTGTTCGAGCGCTTCGGCGACACCGAGCCGCGCCGCCCCAAGGACCGCCAACTCCGCCTCCTCTGAGCCGCCGCCCCCGTCGAGCCTCCGGGCGGGCCCGTCGTCAGCCTTCGAGGAGGATGGCGAGCAGGGCGCCGGTGAGCAGGGCGGGGCCGAAGGGGAGCGGTGTGCTCCGGTCGGCGCGCCGGCCCAGTAGCAGGACGAGCGCCACGGTGCCGTTGATCAGGTGCGGTAGGACCAGCCCGAGCAGGAGCGCCGGCCAGCCGTACCAGCCCAGCGGCAGGCCGAGTACGGCAGCCAGTTTCACGTCGCCGAAGCCGAGCCGGGCGCCGGGCAGGAGCGCGAGCAGCACGTAGACCACGCCGCTGGCGAGCCCGGCGACCAGGGCGCGTACGAGTGGGTCGGGGGTGCCGAGGACCAGCGCGGCGCCGGCGAGGCCGAGCAGGGCGGCCACCGCACCGAGCGCCACCAGTGGGTCGGGCAGCCGCAGGCAGGCCAGGTCGACGAAGGCCAGCGGCAGGCCGACCGCGGCCACCGCCAGCACCGCCGGCAGCGCCGGGTCGATCCCGGTGTCGGTGGCGAGAGCGGCGGTGAGCAGGCCGAACACGGCCGCGCCGAGGGCGGCCGGAGATCCGGTACGGGAACCCAGACGCGCGCCGCAGCCCGGGCAGCGCGCGTCGGGGCGTATCCAGCCGGGCAGGCCACGCGGGAACGGGCGGGTGCACACCGCGCAGGCCGACCGCGGCGGCGATCCCGACTCGACGGCGAGCCGATGGACCAGCCACGGTGTGCTCGCCCCGACCACCGCCCCGAGGGTGACGGCGGCGAGCACGGCGAACATGCGCTCGGATGTTAACGCCGGACCACCACGCCGGGCGACCCCCGAGTCGACTGGGTGACACTCCCCCGCTGTCGACCGCTTCCGGGAAGGTACGGATCCGGCAAAGCCGACCGACTCGGCGAGTTGGCGCGGTTGGGGGAGGTGAGCCGGTCGGGGCGTCGCGATACGGTGACCTGAGCATCGCCGTCGCCCGCGGGTGGCCAGCCTCTTTCTCTCGTGCCAGGAGGACCGTCCATGTCTAACTACGGACCGCCCGGCGGGCCGTACCCGGGCCAGCCGCCGTACCCCGGCCAGGAGCCGGAGCCATGGCCCGGTCAGCAGCAGGGCCCGCGAGGCCAGCAGAGGCCCGGACAGCCGCACCCCGACCAGCAGGGTCCGTATCCGGGTCAGCAGGAGCCGTATCCGGGGCAACAGGAGCCGTGGCCGGGGCAGCAGCAGGACGACCCGTACCGCCGGCCGCAGGCCGAGCCGTACCGGCAGCCGGGAGGCCAGCAGCCGGGTCCCGGGTATCCGCAGGAGCCGTACCGGCAGCCGCAGGACCCGTACCGGCAGCCACGCGACCCGTACGCCCAGCCGCGCGACCCGTACGCCCAGCCGGCCGATCCGTGGGGCGGCGGCCAGGAGCAGTGGGGTGGCGGTCCGACCTCGGTCCCGCCGGGCGGCCCCGGCTCGCCGAGCGGCTACCAGGACTACCGCGACCAGGGCTACCGCGACCAGGGCTACCCGCCGGGTTATCCCGCGCCGGGACCGGATCCCGAGTGGACCACGGCCAGCCCGGTGCCGCCGAAGCGGGGCAACCGGGGGATGACCGCGGTCCTGGTCACGCTGGTGGTGCTGGTCCTCGGCGTCGGCGGGGCGGCCTTCTGGTGGCTCGGGCGCGACAGCGGCGGGTCGGACCCGGTGCCGAACGCGGGCGCGACCACCCCCGCCACGGACCCGAGCGCCCAGGCGCCGGCCGAGCCGAGTGCCGACCCGGCGCAGGGCGCCCCGGCACCGGAGTCGTCGACCGACGCGCGGCTGGTCAAGGAGGGCCAGTGCGTGAAGAACGAGGGCGACGCGAGCGGCAAGCCGAAGCTGGCCATCACCCAGTGCGCGCCGAAGACGTACGAGGTGCTGCGGCGCTTCGACGGGGCCACCGACGGTGAGAACGACGCGAAGACGAAGTGCGCCCCGGTCGAGGGCTACACCGAGTGGTACTTCTTCAACAGCGAACTCGACGTCCTCGACTTCGTGCTCTGCCTCAAGTCACGCTGACCCGGGCCGGGGTCACACCCGATTGTGGAAACTAGGACTGTCTAGCGGAATTGCTAGACAGTCCTAGTTTATTCACGAGACGACACGCCGTAGCGGGATCTACCTGTTTCTAGCCCAGTGGCTAGACGTGCCGATACGGTGCAATGCGTGGATCCGGTCCGCAACCCGTACGCCCCCGGCGCCGGCCAGCGCCCGCCCGAACTCGCCGGCCGGGGGCGGGAACTCGACGTCTTCGACATCGTCCTCGAACGGGTCGCCCGAGGGCGCCCGGAACGCAGCCTGATGCTCACCGGCCTGCGCGGCGTCGGCAAGACCGTACTGCTCAACACGCTGCGGTCACAGGCCATCGGGCGACTCTGGGGCACCGGCAAGATCGAGGCCCGGCCGGACCAGTCGCTGCGCCGCCCGGTGGCCGCCGCCCTGCACATGGCCGTACGCGAACTCGCCCCGCACCACCGGGCACCGGACCGGATCGACGGCTTCCTCGGCGTACTCAAAGCGTTTGCCCTGCGGGGCGGACCGGCCGCCGGCAGCGGTCGGGGGGCCGCCGCAACCAAGCTGCGCGACCGCTGGCAGCCCGGCATCGACGTGCCCGCCGCCAGCGGTCGGGCCGACTCCGGCGACATCGAGATCGACCTGGTCGAACTCCTCACCGACGCGGCCAGCGTGGCCACCGACGTCGGCACCGGCATCGCCGTCTTCATCGACGAGATGCAGGACGTGAACCCCGAGGACGTCTCCGCCCTCTGCGCCGCCTGCCACGAGCTGTCCCAGCTCGGCGCACCGCTGATCGTGGTCGGTGCCGGGCTCCCGCACCTGCCCGCCGTGCTGTCGGCGGCCAAGTCCTACTCGGAGCGACTGTTCCGCTACCAGCGCATCGACCGGCTCGACCGGATCGCCGCCGACCAGGCCCTCTGCGCCCCCGCCGAACGGGAGGACGTCGAGTACGAGCAGAAGGCGCTCGACCTGCTCTACGAGAAGTCCGGCGGTTACCCCTACTTCGTCCAGGCGTACGGGAAGGCGACCTGGGACCACGCGCCCCGCTCCCCGGTCACCGCCGCCGACGTACGGGTCGCCGCACCGGAGGCGGAGGCGGAGCTGGCGGTCGGCTTCTTCGGCTCCCGGTTCGAACGGGCTACCCCGGCCGAACGCGAGTACATGCGGGCGATGGCCACGTTGTCCCTGGTCGCCGGGGAGGAAACCGGCGTCGAGCGCGACGACATGGACGCGGCCGTACCGACCGCAGAGATCGCCCGAGCGCTCGGTCGGAAACCGGCGAGCCTCTCCCCGGCCCGGGATGCGCTGATCAAGAAGGGGCTCATCTACTCGGGTGAGCGGGGCACGGTGGCGTTCACCGTGCCGCACTTCGGTCGCTACCTGCGTACGCAACCGGCCTGAACGCCCACTGTCGGCCCGGCGTGATCAGACCCGGGACCACGGCAGGGGGTAGTTGACCTCGCCGCTGAGCACCGCGCCGTCACCGCTGACCGACGGCGGCAACAGCAACGCCTGCCAGGGCGCACCCAGCCCCGACCAGGGACTGGTCAGCTCGTATCTCGCCGCCGGCACGAACCCGAACCGGCGGTAGTACGCCGGATCGCCGAGCACCACCACCAGCCGCTCACCCAGCTCGGTCGCGGCGGCGAGCGCGGCCTGCACCACGTCGGTGCCGTACCCCACCCCGCGCCGCTTCGGCAGCACCGCCACCGGCCCCAGCGCCAACGCCGGCACCGCACCCGGCTGCACCATCACCCGGGTGAGCAGGGCGTACCCGACCACGTCGCCATCGACCTCGGCCACCATGGACAGCTCCGGCAGCCACGCGTCACTGTCCCGGAGCGCCTCGACCAGTCGCACCTCGGCCGGCACCGGCCGGTCCGGGGCGGCGAAGGCGGCAGCCACCACCCGACGGATCGCCGGTTCGTCGGCGGGCCCCTCGGGTCGCAGCCGTACAGTCGTCACGCCTGGCGACGCTACCGGTACGCAGACCCCGTCTGCATTACGATTCGCCGACCAAATACCTGATCAAGGCTGGTCACAGCCCTGTCGGGCAGTCGCGGGCGGCGTACGGCCAGTCCGGCAGTTGCGGGGGTAAAGGGGGCGCCGAGCGGGTAAGACTGGACCCATGAGACCCGTACGTACCGTCGCCCGGACCCTGCTGAGCGGCATCTTCGTGGTCAGCGGCGCACAGGCGGTCGCCACCCCCAAGCCGTTCATGGCTCGGGCACAGCGGGTGACGGACCGGGTCGCCCCGCTCGTGGCCCGTACCAGCCCCCGACTGCCGACCGACCCGGAGACGCTGGTCCGGGTCAACGGGACGGTCCAGCTCGTCGGCGGGCTGATGCTCGCCACCGGTTACTTTCCCCGTACGGCCGCGGCCGTGCTCGCCGGCACCCTCGTACCGACCACGCTGGCCGGGCACGCGTACTGGCAGGAGGACGATCCCGCGCAGCGGCGCCGCCAGCGGACCGAGCTGCTGAAGAACCTGGGGCTGTTCGGCGGTCTGCTGCTCGCCGCGGTCGACAACGAGGGCAGGCCCGGTTTGCGTTGGCGCGCCGGACACGCGATCGTCGACAGCCGGCGGTCGGTGAGTCGTACCGTGCGACACGCCCGACGGGGTACACGGATCGCGGCGACCTCCGCGCGGGCCGCGCGCCGGCTGCCGGGGTGACCTGCGGCAACCGTTTGAGCTGCGTCGATATCGGGGCGTGTCCCCTCCGGTACGGCGGAAACGGCGAATCACCTGAAACAGTCGCCCTGCGTTAACGTGGTGGAAATGTCGCGAACTAGTGTGGGATCGGACACGGTCGGATAACGCAGTAGGCAATCACATGGTGCTCCGCTCTAGGCTCCCATCAGGACCTGGGCGCGATTTCGGAAAGTTCGACAACTTGTACGGGGGTGGCCACACCATGCCGGCGACCGTCGGGAGACGGCTGGACCGACTTGCCCCAGTCCGCCGTGTCACACGTGGGATCGACCGTCGAACCGTCGCTCGGCTCGGCCTCATAGCCGCGACCTGGTACGCCGCCTGGCTGTCCATTGACGCGTTCGGACGCCCGTACAACTTCTTCGACATGAAGATCTACCACGGTGCGATCGTCTGGTGGGCCAGCGGCAACGACCTCTACGGCTTCATCGCGCCGATGACCACGCTCGGCTTCACCTATCCACCGTTCGCGGCCCTGATCATGCTGCCGATGGCCTGGTTCCCGGTCGGCGCCGCCGGTTGGCTCAACGTGTTCGCCAGCCTCGCCGCGCTCACGGTTGTCCTCACCGCACTGTTGCGACCGACCGTCGAACGCCTCGGCTGGTCGCTCTGGTTCGTCGTCGGCATCGCCGTACCGCTCGCGGTGGCGATCGAACCGGTACGGGAGACCCTCGGCTACGGCCAGGTCAACCTGCTCCTGTTCGGCCTCATCATGGCCGATCTGGTGGCCCTGCGGTGGCGGGCCCGGCGCGGGATCCGTACCGGCTGGACGGACCGGCCGCTGCGCCGGTTCTTCTTCAGCGGTGCCTGGGCCGGTGTCGGCATCGGACTGGCCACCTCGGTCAAGCTCACCCCGGCGCTGTTCATCCTGTACTTCCTGCTGACCCGGCAGTGGCGCGCCGCGATGACCGCGATCGGCACCACCATCGGCGTGATCCTGGCGACCTTCGCGATCGCCGGCCGCGAGTCGATGACCTACTTCACCAGCGTGATCTGGCAGACCGAGCGGGTCGGTGCGGCGGACATGACGCCGAACCAGTCGCTGGCCGGGGTTCTCGCCCGCCTCTACGACTCGATCGAGACCCCGGGCCTGCTCTGGCTCTCGTTCGCCCTGGTCATCCTCGCGATCGGACTCTCCCGGGCGGGCAACGCGCACGCCGACGGCGACGAGTTGACCGCGTTCACCCTGGTCGGGCTGACCGCCAACGTGATCAGCCCGGTCTCCTGGTCGCACCACCTCGTCTGGGTGGTCCCGGCGGTCATCGTGCTCGCGGACAACGCCCTGCGCCGCCGACGCGCCAGCCGTGGCCTGCTGCACCGGATCGGCCCACCACCGTCCCAGAACAACCTGATCGGCGTCGCCGGTCTGCGCTCACCGATCTGGTTCCCGACCCTGACCGGGCTCCGGCACGGGGTCGCCGCTGTCGGCCTCTACCTGCTGTTCCTGATCTCGCCGATCTGGCCGTACGAGCACAAGCTGCCCGAGGTGTCGCACTACCAGGACGGCCTCTTCGGGGCGCTGATGGAGAACTCGCTCGCGTTGGCGCTGATCGTGCTGGTCGCGACGCTGCCCTGGCGTCCCGGCGCCGAACCCGCGTTCTACACCGAGCGGCGCCGACCGGGATCCGTCCCGCTGCACCACGGCCAGCACTGACCGCCGCAGCGGTTACGACCCCTCAGGGGCAGTTGACCCACTCTTCGGTGCCGTCGGCGAACACCTGCCGCTTCCAGACCGGCAACTGCGCCTTGACCTCGTCGACCAGCCGGGCGCAGGCGGCGAACGCGGCGGCCCGGTGCGCGGTGCTCACCGCCGCGACCAACGCCACGTCGCCGATCTCGAGCGGTCCGACCCGGTGGGAGACGGCAACCGCGTGTACGTCGGGGTCGGCGGCGATCTCGGCGGCCACCGCCCGCAGCACGTCGATCGCACTGGGGTGGCCCTCGTACTCCAGGCGGGTCACCGCGCGACCGTGATCGTGGTCGCGGACCACGCCCTGGAAGGAGACCACCGCACCGGCCCGACGGTCCGCGACCGCGGCCTCGTGCGCGGCCAGGTCGAGCGGTTCGGTGGTGACCGCCACCTCGGTGACGCCCTCGGCAGTCGGCGCGCTCACGGAACCCACCTTCCGTTTCCGGCCAACGGGCCGGTGGTCATGATCTCACTCCGGACAGCAACGGCAACGGTACAACCGGAACCCGCGTACCCGCCTCGCCGTTGCCGCCCGGTTCGATCACCGCGAAGCCGTCCGCCTGCGCCAGCCCGCGCAGCATCGCCGATCCGACGTGCCGGACCGGGGTGGCGGTGCCGAGCACCGGATCGATCCGGACCAGGGCCAGGTGGGTGTAGTCCCCCCGACCGGCGATCGGTTCGGCCAGCGTGACGTACGGCAGCAGCGGCATCGGTCGCCCCTGCAAACCGGCCAACAGGGGTGCGACCAGCGAGACCAGGGCGACGACGGCGGACTGCGGATTGCCGGGGAGCCCGGCGACGTACCGCTTGCGGCCGTCCGGGCCGGTGACCCGGGCCAGCAGCATCGGGAATCCGGGGCGTACCGCCACGGTGTTGACCACGTACTCGGCGCCGAGTTCGGCCAGCGCCGGGTGCAGGTGGTCGACCGGCCCGTGCATGGTTCCGCCGGTGGTGCAGATCAGGTCGACGCCGGCCAGCGCCTGCCGCAGCGCGGCCACGTGTGCCGGCAGGGTGTCCGCGACCGGCCCGATCACCGCCGCCGGTGCGACCGTGGCGCCGTACCGCCGCAGCCAGGCCGGTACGGCCGGACCGAGGCTGTCGCGTACGCGGCCGGCCTCGGGTGGGCCGGCGGTGAGCAGTTCGTCGCCGAAGACCAGAACGGCGGCCCGGGGCGCGGGATGCACCCGCAGCCGGTCGTAGCCACAGGAGGCGGCCAGCCCGACCACACCCGGTCCGACCGGGCTCCCGGCCGGGAGCAGTTCCTCCCCGGCGTACGCCTCCTCGCCCGGCGCCCGCCACTCCGGTCCCGTACGCGGTGTGCCCGCGACCCGGCCGTCGGCGGTCCGGGTGGACTCCTCGATCCGCAGCACCTCGTTCGCACCGGCCGGCAGCATGGCCCCGGTCGCGATCTCCACGGTGGTGCCGTCCTCGGTCAGCGGCGGCGGGGTGCCGCCGGCCAGGACCCGCCCGACGACCCGCCAGGGTCCGTCGCCCCGGACCGCCCAGCCATCCACGCTGGAGGTGGGGAACGCGGGCAGGTCGGTCAGCGTGGTGAGGGGTTCGGCCAGGGTCAGCCCGTCGGCCTCGACCAGCGGGACGTCGACGGGCGCCACGGCGTCGGCCCGGCCGGCCGCGTAGACCCGGGCGCGGGCCTCGGCCCAGCCGACCGGTGGGCGGTCGGCGCCCCGATCCGTGGCGACAGCGGGTTCGACGCTCATCGGGCCGGCCTCGACCGGTGGAATCTCGCACTCACCGATCGAGCCTATCGTCGTACGCGCCCGGCTTGGTCCGGGTCCTGAGTCCGGGGCGGTCCGGACGGCACCCGCCCGACTCAGGCCGGCTGCGGGTGGTCGCCGCCGCGTAGCTGGTCGACGGTGTGGGCGAGGATCGGCCCGAGTACGGCGAGCCCGTCCTTGGCGCCGCCGGTGGATCCGGGCAGGTTCACGACCAGCATCCGCCCGGCCACCCCGGCCAGTCCCCGGGACAGCGCTGCGGTCGGCACGGCCGCCCGGCTGTGTGCCCGGATCGCCTCGGCGATGCCGGGGATCTCGTAGTCGAGCACCGCCCGGGTGACCTCGGGTGTCCGGTCGGTCGGTGTGACCCCGGTGCCCCCGCTGGTGAGGACGACGTCGACCCCGTCGGCGAGGGCCTGGCGCAGGGCCGCGCCGACCGGTTCGCCGTCGGGGACGACCACCGGCTCGTCCACCTCGCACCCGAGTTCGCGCAGTCCGGCGACCAGGCGGGGGCCGCTGGTGTCGGCGTAGACGCCGGCGGCGGCCCGGTTGGAGGCGACCACCACCCGTGCCCGGATCACGGCCGGTCCGCCGGTCGGTCCCAGTCCCCGGTCTTGCCACCCTCTTTGCGCAGCACCCGTACGTGTTCGAGGGATGCGGCGGGGTCGACGGCCTTGACCATGTCGATCAGGGCGAGCCCGGCGGTGGCGACCGCGGTCAGCGCCTCCATCTCCACCCCGGTCCGGTCGGCGGTCCGTACGGTCGCGGTGATCTCGACGGTCGAGCCCTCCGGCGTGAGGTCGACGATCACCCCGTGCAGTGCGATCGGGTGGCAGAGCGGGATCAGGTCGGGGGTCCGCTTGGCGCCCATGATCCCGGCCAGCCGCCCGACCGCCAGGGCGTCTCCCTTCGGCAGCCCGTCCTGGCGCAGCAACCGGACAACCTCGTCGGTGGTCTGGAGTCGGCCGGCGGCAATGGCCCGGCGTCCGGTCACCGGTTTGCCGGACACGTCGACCATCCGGGCCGCGCCGGCCCGGTCGACGTGGGTGAGGTGTTCCGAGGTGGTCACGTACGCGAGCCTATCGACCGTCGCCGTCCATTCGCGAGGACCGCGCCGCCCACCCCGGTCTCGATGATCGGGTACGGCGATCGAAGCTGATCGACCGCTACTACCCGCGTTCCCGATCGCGCCGATCGTGGTCGTCCCGGGGTTGGAATTGACTAGTCCGTCGAATCGAGAGAACATCCGCCGATGGCACCCGCGCGGGGATGTCCGGGGCGGTACGGCGGTCGACCGGGGGACGGATCGGCGCCGGTCGGAGCAGGTCTGATCTACCTGGCCACAGCGAGGTGGCAGGCGAATGCGGTCAGTGGGCCCGCATCAGCACCGGGGTGTCAACGGGTGTGCGGAGTCACGATTCCGGGGTCCCAATCCACAAATAGGAAATATGACGCCGATCAGGCAGTCGCATAAGCATTCAGTTTCCATATCGGGACGCAAAGTAGCAAACTAGGTGAGGATTAGCGGATACTGCGCATATCGACACCTAACGGTATATAACTGACGCCTCATCTCATACGATTCTCACGTCGAACAACAGCGATCGAAGCGCCGGACCCCCTCCCGCTTCATCGGTACGACAAGAGAGGACGTGCGGAGATGCGCAGCACCGACTGGCTCTGAGCAGAGGTATCCGACAACCACTACGAGTCGTAGGCTGGCGAGACATACCGTCACGAGAGAAACACCGAGTGGCGACAAAGGACTGGTATGACTCGGACTGATCAGGACGACACTGGGACCGATCGGCGGCTGGTGCTGCTTGTCGGTCTCGTCGTCATTTGTGCGGGTATAGCCGCAGCGATCAGCATCCGCGAGATACTCGGTCACGGCCTTCCGACACTCAACGACCTCGGCACCGCCGCCAAACTGACCTTCCTGGTTGTCGTCGGCGCAACGGTCAGCGTCCGGATTCGGATCCGGTCGACCCCGCACGGCATCTCCTGGACCGAGGTCGCGATCCTCACCGGTCTCGCGCTCGCACCCGTCCCCTGGGTCATCCTCTGCGCCGGACTCGGCGTGGGCATCGCGCGGGCGATCGTCCGACTGGCCCCGTTGAAGCTCGCCTTCGGCGTGGCGAAGGACATGCTCCTCGCGACCGCTGCCGGGGTGGTCTTCCTGCTCCTCGACTGGTCCTGGTCAGCCGACCGCCCGCTGCAAGAGCGGATCGTGCCGCTGGTCGCCGCCTACCTCGTGGTCGTGGTGCTCGACGAGGCGTTGACGCTGCCCGTCATCTCGCTCGCCAGCCGGGTCAGCCTCCGCAGGCTCTTCTCCGGCCACTGGGACCTCAGGTTGGCCAGCGTCGTCGCCCGCCTGCTGGTGATCCTGGCCATCATGCTGATCCTGCAGGCCGACACGAGCCTGCTGCTGATCATCCCGCCACTCGTACTCAGCCTGCACCTGGCGTACTCGTCCCGCCTGCGCAGCCGGGACGAACGGCACGCCTGGCAGCGGTTGGCCCGGGCCACCGACGCGCTCAACGACGTCGACCTCGGACAGGTGCTCCGGACCGCCGTCGACGGTGCGGCAGAACTGTTCGGCGCCGACCGGGTGGAGGTCGTACGCGACGACGGCGGGCGGACCGTACGGGGCGACGGCGGCACGATCACCTCCGACGGCAACGGCGGCGAACCGCTGCCCACCGGCGGCACCACCATCACCACTCCGCTGCAGGGCCACGACGGCATCGAGATCGGACTGCTCCGCCTCTGGTTCCCCGGCCCGGTCCAACTCTCCGAACGCGAGTGGTACACGCTGCGCACGTTCGCCTCCGCGCTCTGCACCGCGATCCGCAACGCCTCCGCGTACGCGGAGCTGACCCGGGTCGCCGACGAACACGCACACGCGGCGTCACACGACGTACTCACCGGCCTGGCGAACCGGCGCCACCTGCTGGAACGGGGCACCGAACAACTGAGCCTGCGGCACGCCGACGGGGTCGCCGCGGTGCTGCTGATCGACCTGAACCACTTCAAGGAGGTCAACGACACCCTCGGCCACCCGTCCGGCGACCGGGTGCTGATCGAGGTCGCCGACCGGCTGCGGGCCGTCGCCGGCCCCGAGGACCTGGTCGCCCGGCTCGGCGGCGACGAGTTCGCCATCCTGATCACCGGCCTCCCCGCCCCGGCGGTCGCCACCCACCGGGCCGAGAAACTGCTGGCCGTACTCCACGAACCGATCGAGCTGGACGGGATGCGGATCAGCGTGGAGGCCAGCGGCGGGATCGCCGTCGCACCCAACAACGGCGGCATGTCCGAGTTGCTCCGCCGCGCCGACGTGGCGATGTACCAGGCAAAACGGAGCGGCCAGCGGCTCGCCGGTTACGTGCCGAGCCGCGACACCGCCGACCTCGGACGGCTCACCCTCAGCGGTGAACTGTCCCGCGCGGTCGCGGAGCGGGAGTTCACCGTCGAATTCCAACCGATCGTCGACCTCGGCACCGGTGTGGTCGTGGCCGCGGAGGCGCTGGCCCGCTGGCAACACCCGACCCACGGGACCATCGACCCGTTGCGCTTCCTGGACGCGGTGGAGCGCTCCGGCCTGCTGCCGGCGTTCGCCGCCGCCGTACTCGACCAGTCGATCGTCGCCGCCGGGGACTGGCACGCGGCCGGATTCGACCTGCCGGTGGCGGTGAACGTGTCGCCACGCAGCCTGCTCGACGCCAGCTTCCCGGAGGTCGTACTGGCCCGGTTGCACGCCCACGACCTGCCACCCGAGCGCCTGGTCCTCGAACTCACCGAAAATCTCACCCTCAGCCAACTCGAGGTGGTCGACCGGGTCCTCGGGCAACTACGGGACGCCGGTGTCCGGCTCGCCCTCGACGACTTCGGCACCGGCTACTCCTCGCTGTCGGTGCTGTCCCGGATCCCGGTGCACGAGTTGAAGATCGACCGGACCTTCGTGATGGCGATGGAAACCTCGGCCGAGGCGGTCGCGGTGATCCGATCCACCGTCGACCTCGGCCGCAGCCTCGACCTCGAGGTCATCGCCGAGGGGGTGGAAAGCGAACCGCAGCGGCTGGCGCTCTGGGAGCTGGGCTGCACCGCCGGACAGGGCCACCTCTTCGCCCGCCCGATGCCGGCCCCCCGGATGCTCGCCGCGCTGCGCCGGGGAGCCGAGGGCCGCCCCGGCGCGCTCGCCCCGCCACTGCACGACGAGGGCGCGGTGATCCGGCTGTCACCCGGACGGCGCACCGGCACCCGACAGACCGACCGTCTGCCACACTTGCCCGCGTGATCTCCCCGGACCCGCCCGGCCGCGTCCACCGGTTCTGGCGCCGGCTCGACGGTGCCGCCGACGGCCTCGCCGCCGACCTGGGGCTCTACGCCGCCTCGGCCGTCTTCGCCGCCGTCACCGCCGCCACCTCGACCCTGCTCCCGCACCGGGCCTGGGGAACCGTGGCCACCGCCGGCTACCTGCTGGCGACCCTTGCCGTCATCGCCCAGCTCATCGCCCGCCGCCGGGGTGCGACCCGGCTGACCGGGACCGCCGCCCGCGCCGCGCTCACCGCGGTGACCTGGGTGACCACCGCGCTGGTACCGATGGTGTGGCAGTGCGTCGAGCGGGCCGGTGGACGTACCGACCGGGCGCAGGAGGAGGTGGTCGTGATCGAGCACGCCGGCATCCGCCTGCTCGACCACGGCACGCCGTACCTCGGACCGGAGGCGATCAGGGCGCTGCCGGCCGGCGAGCAGCTGCTCGGCTACACCCCGTACCAGCCGGGGATGGCCCTGTTCGGGCTGCCGAGGGCGATCGCCGGAGACGGTTGGTGGACCGACGCCCGGATCTGGTTCGCCCTGGTCACCGCCATCGCCCTGGTCGTCGCGGTGACGACGCTGCGGCGTACCGGAATCGGTCCGAGCCGGGCCGCCGCCGACCCGGCACGGCCCGACGGACCCACCGCCCGCGACTCGGCCCTGGTACGCGCCGTGCAGCTCGCCACCGTCCTGCCGATCTGCGCGCTGACCCTGGCCACCGGCGGAGACGACCTGCCCGTCCTCGCACTCTGTCTGCTCGCCCTCGCCTTCGGCGCCAACCGGCGGTTCGGTGCCGCCGGGGTGGCGATCGGGCTCGCCGGTGCGCTGAAGCTCTTCGCCTGGCCGGTCGCCCTGGTGCTGATCGGATACGCCGCCACCAGGGGCTGGCGGACCGCCGCGCGGCTGGCCGCCGGGGCGATCGGCCTGCCCGTCGCCGCCCTGATCCCGGTCCAACTGGTCGACTCGTCCGCCCTGGTGGAGAACGTGCTCCGGTTCCCCCTCGGCCACGGGGTGGTGAGCAGTCCGGCCCAGTCACCGTTCCCCGGTTACCTGATCGCCTCCGCGTTGCCCGCCGGCCGGGTGATCGCCGCCGCCCTGCTCGTCGGGGCCGGGCTGCTGATCGCCGTACGACTCGTCCGCCGTCCCCCGCGTACGGCCGGCTCGGCCGCCCTGATCTGCGGGTACGGGCTGCTCGCCGCGATCGCCCTGATGCCCTCGACCCGGTTCGGCTACCTGCTCTACCCGATCGCGTTCCTGGCCTGGGCACCCGCCCTGTGGCTCGCCCGGCCCGAATCGCTTTCTGCGGCGACCACCGGGCGGGTCGCCGCGACGAGGCGTACACCTGAGGCATGACCATCTACCGGGACCGGGCCGACGCGGGCCGGGCCCTCGCGGACCGGTTGGCCGGGCTCGCCGGCCGGCCCGATCTCATCGTCCTCGGCCTGGTCCGGGGCGGGGTCCCGGTCGCCGCCGCGGTGGCCGAGCGGCTGGCCGCACCACTGGATGTGCTGGTCGTCCGCAAGCTCGGCCTGCCCCAGGCCCCCGAGGTGGCCTTCGGGGCAGTGGGGCCGGGCGGTGTCCGGGTGCTCAATCCGGAGATTGCCGACCGGCTCGACCCGGACCGGACAGCGGAGGTGGTGGGTCGGGAGACGGTGGAGCTGGAGCGCCGGGAGCGGCTCTACCGGGCAGGTCGGCCGCCGCTGTCGCTCGACGGGCGTACCGCCGTGATCGTGGACGACGGGCTCGCCACCGGCGCCACCGCACGGGCCTCGGTCGCGGTCGCCCGCCGGCTCGGCGCGCAACGGGTCGTGGTGGCGGTCCCGGTCGGTTCCGTGCAGGCGTACGCGGCCCTCGCCGAAGAGGCCGACGAGGTGGTCTGCCTGCAGCGGCCGGAGGACTTCGGCGCGGTCAGCCGCTTCTACGAGGACTTCCACGAGGTGCCCGACGACGAAGTCACGGCCACGCTCAGTGGGTGATAGTGACTTCACCCGGTACCTTCGAGTGATGCATCTGACATGTCCGAAGTGCCAGGGCGACATGCGCCAGTACGAGCGCAGCGGCGTCACCGTAGACCAGTGCAGCGAATGCCGTGGAATTTTCCTTGACCGCGGCGAGCTGGAGAAGCTTTTCGAGGCCGAGTCGAACTGGCAGCAGCAGCAGGGTGGCGCGCCGCGCCAGCCTTCCGCCGCGCCGGCCGGCGGTTACGCACCGCCGCCGCCTCCGCCGGGCGCCGGTTACCCGCCGCCCCCGCCCGGACCGGGACAGCACCAGCCCGGTTACCCCGCCCCCGGCCACGCCCCGCCGCCGCCGGTCACCCACGGCTACCCGCCGGCTCCGGCGTACGGACAGCACCAGGGGCAGCACCAGGGTT
Organism: Micromonospora sp. NBC_01796; assembly: GCF_035917455.1. Classification (NCBI taxonomy): domain Bacteria; kingdom Bacillati; phylum Actinomycetota; class Actinomycetes; order Micromonosporales; family Micromonosporaceae; genus Micromonospora; species Micromonospora sp. NBC_01796. Next base: position 2,919,739 of record NZ_CP109078.1, read on the forward strand.
ACCACGGGCACTACCGGCAGAAGAAGCGCAAGAGCTTCCTGAACGAGCTCTTCGACTGACCGTCGGTAACGATTCGCCCGGTTGACGAATGAGGTGTCGGCCGGGACCGGGGAGGAATCCCGACGGTCCCGGGCGGCACCTCGACTGGTTTCGGAACGGTCTTCGGACCGTCCGGATCAGACGATCGCCATGTCGACGAAGCGGGACAGGTGTAGCTGCGCCGCGACCGTCACCGTGTCGGTCGGCCCGTTACGGTGTTTCGCGACTATGAAGTCCGCCTCACCTGCGCGCGGCGACTCCTTGTCGTAGTAGTCGTCGCGGTGCAGCAGGATGACAACGTCCGCATCCTGCTCAATTGACCCAGATTCACGCAGATCAGACAGTTGAGGTCGTTTGTCCGTACGTTGCTCCGGTCCACGGTTCAGCTGGCTGACCGCGATGACCGGGCACTCGACCTCCTTGGCCAGCAGCTTCAGCCCCCGGGACAGCTCCGCGACCTCCTGCTGGCGGCTCTCCGTCTTCTTCGGCGAACTCATCAGCTGGAGATAGTCGACCACGATCATCTTCAGGTCGTGCCGCTGCTTGAGCCGGCGCGCCTTGGCCCGAATCTCCATCAGGTTCATGTTCGGGGTGTCGTCCACGAACAGCGGGGCCTCGCTGATCTCACCCATGCACCGGGCCAGCTTGGTCCAGTCGTCGTCGGAGAGCTGCCCACTGCGCAGCACGTGCAGCGGTACGCGCGCCTCGGCCGAGAGCAACCGCATGACGATCTCGACCTTGCTCATTTCGAGCGAGAAGATCGCCGCCGCCTGGTTCGCTCGAATGGCCGCATTTCGGGCAAAGTCCATAGATGCGGTGCTGTTGTGCGTGGGGATCATCGTCTCGCCAGCAAGGTACAGGTGGTCCTCGTTGTCGACGGTGACGCAGCGGACCGGCACGCTGGGAACCGGACGCACGGCAACGATGAACCGGGAGCCGCTGCGGACCTCCGAATCGGTTCTGCGTCGAGTTCGGTGCGTTTCCTGCTTCCGTCGCAGACGGAACATGGCGTCGTTGGTCGAGAAGTTCAACGTGTACGCCGTCGACGACTCGGGCGCGCGTCCCCGTACCTTCTTCTCGTTTACCGTGCACCGGTACCCGAGGCTGACGACCAGTTCTCGAACGTCGTATGCCAGCCGCCGAGATGTCGAGACGTACTGGATGTTTCCGGCAGGAGCGACCGTGCCGTCAGTATCGAGCAGCCCCGCCAGAAGTGCTCGACGCTGGGCTTCGGATGCCCGGAGGTAACTCTGGGGAATGTGCTTGTTGTTGAGCACGCCGATCGACTGCAGCATCCCCCCGAAAGACCCGAACGTACGGTGACAGTCCTCGCACCGCCGGCTACCACTGCGCTTCTCGATCGATATGGATCGCTTCCCGCAGGTAGCGCAGCCGAGTTCCGGGCGCGGCATCCCCTTTGACTGCCCGCCGCACGACCTGCCGCAGGTGAACACAGCGATCGACTTCGGTAGGAAGGTCGTGCCGCAGACCAGACACGCTCTGGAGGGGATGGCCGGCAGTGGCGGCGGGCTGATCGCGTAGAGCATCGGGCCGGTTTGGCGGACGAGAAGGCCGGACTCCTCGATGTAGGTCGCTATTTCGGGATCGGCACTGGTGAAGCGACCACCAGCACTGTGACCGTCCCCGAGCCACACCCCCAACACATACGGAGGCACCAGAAGTTCTTGTTCCGGAAGTACCAGCGGGGCGCAGTTTTCAACCGCATGGTTGAGACGTTGATCAGCAGTGTCGGTTCGCAGGGTGGCAGCGATCTGCTCGGTTGTAACCACGCTCTGCTGTGCCGCCTGGTCAAGCGTCTCGACCCAGCCCTCGGCGCGATCCAGCAAGCTCGAATACAACACCCGTGCGGAGTACGTTTGAGCGGGACGGCCTCGTCGCCCCGTCCCCACAGTTGATCGGACCGACTGGACCGGCAGGCCACGCACCACGCGTTGAAGGGTGCTCTTGAACTCCGGGCCGACCAGAGCAAGCGCTTCCTGGACGGAAAGGTCCGAATCCGGTGCTGTCGCGTGCTCCTGGTGGACGCGCCGCAACCCGGTCAGGGCATCGCCGGACCAGCCGATCTGCGGGCGGATACTGCCGCCGCGGCGGCTTGCCCTGGTTGTTGTTTTCCACAGGTGCTCAGCGTCCGCGACGACGACCGACCCGTCGGAGAACTCGACCTCGTAGCACGGCCGGTCGTGCATCACCTCGAAAGCGGCCGTGACAACGGTTGGCCGGCCGTCGGCACCCAACAGCTGATCACCCTCGCGCACCGCCCCCATGGTCGTCCACCCATCCGGGGTCGGCAGCGGCGTGTCGAGCGCCAGCGCCTTTCCCAGACCGGGTCGACCGGCAACGATGATCAACTGGCCGGGGTGCAGGCCGTTGAGCAGGCGGTCCAGGTCACTGAAGCCGGTGGGTACACCGGTCATCATCCCGCCAGAGGCACCGACCGCCTCGATCTCGTCGAGCGTGGGTTGCAGCATGTCGGCGAGGACCGCGAAGTCCTCGTTCACCCGCCGCTCGGTGACGTCGTACACCGCCTGCTGGGCCAGGTCGACCACGTCGTCGACGTCGCGCCCGCCACCGGCCGCGGAGCCGTACCCGAGCTGGACGATCCGGGTCCCCGCCTCGACCAGCCGGCGCAGCACGGCGCGCTCGCCGACGATCCGGGCGTAGTAACCGGCGTTCGCGGCGGTCGGCACGCTGGCGATCAGCGTGTGCAGGTACGGCGCACCACCGATCCGGCCCAGGTCACCGGAGTCGGCCAGGGCCGCCGCCACGGTGATCGAGTCGGCCGGCTCTCCCCGCCCGTACAGGTCGAGGATGATGTCGAAGATCGTGCCGTGTACGGGCCGGTAGAAGTCGTTGGTCTTGAGGATCTCGACCACGTCGGCGATGGCGTCCTTGGACAGCAGCATCCCACCGAGCACGCACTGCTCAGCCGCGATGTCCTGCGGCGGGGTCTTGTCGAACTGACCGTCACGCTGGGGCGGTGGCCCTCCGGCGGGTGGCCCCGTCGACCTGGCCTCCGCGCGTATGTCATCGCTGACCGACACCGACTCCCCCCTCCGCTGGACCGGCTGTCTCTGAGCGATACCGCCGAGGTACGACAAGTTTTCGCTTGCTGTCCGACCGACCGGGCTGGCCGGAGGACGTCGCGTCAGGGGCGGGGATCCGCTGTTAACCATACGAAAGTCGAGGTCAGGACCCCAAACGCGGCGGTGGACGAGCCTCGGGACAACCTGTGGACAGTGGGCACCAGGGTGTGCGCGGCCCTGTGCACAGGCTGTGCATAACGGCTGGGGAAGGTAACCTGTACCAGCCGTGACTTGGGCGTACTCCGTCCCCACGGTGTGGAGGAAAGAAAAACCCAGAAGATCCGTCCGAGCTGGCAGGATTATGCCGACATCGACAGATCCGTCTGGACGGTCGATTGCTATTCGATCTCAGAAAGGTCACGCTCCGACCGTGGACTATCGGGACTGGGGGCGCGGTGAGCTCACCCGCCCCGTGCGGCGACCAGCCGACGCCTGGGTCGATGATGGCGATCCACGCCCCGGTGACCCCTACTCGCACACCGGCGACGGTTACGAACCCACCGGTCGCCGCCGTGGCGCGCACCGCAGCGACCCGGAGCGGTACACCCCGAGCTGGGCGCGGGAGTCCGCGACCGAGGCGCGGGACGACTACGGCCGTACCGACGACAACGCCCGCTACCGGGACGATCCGGAGCCGGGTCGGCGCTGGACGGACGACACCGGCACCACCGCGCGCGACGCCAGCACCACCGCGCGCGACACCGGATCGGCGCGTACGACCGGGTCCGGCACGGACAGTTCGGCAACGGACTACTGGACCGCTCCGACCGGTTGGCAGGGCACCGAACCGACACGTGGTCGACGGCGACGGGCCGAGCCGGACGACCGGCCGGCGGACGGTGCGGGTCGACACGCGGACAACAGCGACAACCGGGCCGGTGACAGCCTCACCGACCGCCGGGACGGCGACGGGTACGACCGCCAGCGGCGCAGCCGCTCCGAACGTACGCAGCCGACCGCCAGCACCTGGAGCGACTCCGGGGTAGGCACGGACGACACCCGTACCGGTGGTTCACGGGCCGGCGGCACCCGGCGGCGTTCCGATCGCCGGAGCCGGGAATGGTCGGACGACGCGGCGCCCCTGGACGGTCGGGACGGATCCGCCGGCACCAGCCGGTGGAGTTCCGGCAGCGACACCACGATCGGCGGTGAGCAGCGGCGGAGCCGGACGACCGGGGACTCCCGGTCGGGCCGTTCGGCGGATGCCGCCCGCTGGGAGCGGTTCGACGACACCGGCGTCTGGGACCGGGACGACCTGGACGCGCAGCTCGGCGCGACGGATCGCACCGACCGGGCGAGCCGGGCCGGTCGGACGGCACGTGGCGGCACCTCGGCGGAACCGCGCCGCGCGGACCGGACCGAGCGGGCCGACCGGTCGGACCGAGCCGACTCCACGGGCCGCGCGGACCGGGCAGGCCGAGCAGACCGGGCGGGTCGAGCCGACTCCACGGGCCGCGCGGACCGGGCCGGGGCAGACCGGGCGGGCCGAGCCGAATCCACGGGCCGAGTCGGTCGCGTGGACCGAAGCGACAGGGCAGGCGGAGCCGAGCCCACGAACCGGCCGGGCCGGACAGGCCGAGCCGAGCCCACTGACCGGGCAGACCGGGCAGGCCGGGCAGGCCGAGCCGAGTCCACGGACCGGACAGACCGGGTAAGCGGAGGCGGCCGAACAGTCCCCACGGAGCGAGCAGGCCGCGGGGACCGAACGAGGCGGGCGGATCGGGCGGGCCGGGCCGGGCGCGCGGACCTGCGGGCGGTGCCCGAGCCGGACGACCGGGTACGGCCGACGCGCTCCGAGCCGCCGGAGCCGGTGACGGACGAACCCTCGACGGGTCGGCGCAGCCGTGACAGGTTCACCGAGACCGGCCAGTGGAACCGGGTGACCGACACCGGTGACCGGCGTCGGGAGGCCGAGTCGCGGCACCGGGCGGCCGACACCGGGCAGTGGGACCGGTTCGACGACACCGGCGTCTGGGACCGGTTCGACATCGACAACCCGGATGCCGAGGATGGCACCGGGGTCTGGAGTTCGTTCAGCGAGACCGGCCGGTGGGATCGGTCCACAGACACCGGGCAGTGGGACCGGTTCACCGACACCGGTGTCTGGGACCGTAGCGAGCTGGCCGCGCTGGACGAGCCGGATCGGCGGGACGCCGGTGCAAACCCGCCCTGGCGCGACCGGGATGCCTTCTGGTCGGGCACCCGCCTCGCCGGCGACGACCCGCGCTGGATGGAGACTCCGACCTCCGCGCCACGATCTCCGGCGGTGGCGTACCCGCGTCCTCCCCGGACCAGACCGCCCGGCCCGTCGGCGGCGGCGACAACGGGGGCCCGGCCCGCACCCACCGTCCCGGTCGAACGGCGTACCGGGAGAGGTGGACGGAGCACCCAGACCACCCGTGGCGCGCGGAGCGCGCAGATTCCGCAGTCCGGACTGGCGAGCCTGCCCGGGCGGAGCAATCGGCCCGAGCGGAGGATCGAAGAGGACCTGCTCGACACGGAGCCCGGCAGTCATCTCGCCGCGGTGCTCTACACCGCCGCCTGGTACGCCGTACCGGTGCTGGTCTTTTTCGTCTGGCTGGTGACCCTGGACAACAGCGTGCCGGCCGGTTGCGTGACCGATCCGACCGGTGGCGGATGTGACTCCGAGCGGGCGCAGGCGCTGGCCTCGATCCTTGGTGCCGCGCCGCGCTTCGGTGCCGCCCTGATGGGCAGCCTGGTGGTCGCGCTGCTGCTGCGCTGGGTGAGCCGATCCTGGCGACCGGCCAGCCTCGGGCTCGCCTCGGCGGTTGTCGGCGGTGGGCTCTCCACGGTGCTGTACAGCGTGGTCACCGGTCAGCAACTCGGCTGACCCCGGGGCCGCGTCGGCCCCGGTCCCGACTCCGGTGCTGCAACGAGTGAAGGCCGCACCCGAGGGTGCGGCCTTCACTCGTCAGTCCCGAACTAGCGGCTCTGCACCACGTTCAGGTCGAACTTGGCGGTGACCTCCGGGTGCAGCTTGACCCGCACCGGGTACGCACCGACCGACTTGATGTGGCCGGGCAGTTCCAGCCGGCGCCGGTCGAGGACCGGGCCGCCGGCGGCCTTGACCGCGTCGACGACCTCGGCCGGGGTGACCGAGCCGAAGAGGCGGCCGCCTTCGCCGGCACGCGCCTTGAGGCTGATCTTGAGGCCCTGGAGCTGGCCCGCAACCTCGGTGGCGTGGCCGAGGTCGCGGATCTCACGGGTCGAGCGGGCCCGCTTGATGACCGAGACCTGCTTCTCCGCACCCTTGGTCCACACGATGGCGAAGCCCTGCGGCAGCAGGTAGTTACGGCCGTAGCCGTCCTTCACCTCGAGGACGTCGCCCGGGGAACCGAGACCGGACACTTCCTGCGTCAGGATGACCTTCATATCGGCGTCTCCTCTCAGCGGGCCGTGGCCGTGTACGGCAGGAGCGCCATCTCACGGGCGTTCTTGACCGCACGGGCGATCTGGCGCTGCTGCTGGGAGGTAACCCCGGTCACCCGCCGAGCGCGGATCTTGCCGCGATCGGAGATGAACTTCCGCAGCAACGCGGTGTCCTTGTAGTCGATATAGGTGATCCCGTCCTTGTCGAGCGGGTTCACCTTCTTCTTCGGCTTGCGCAGTGCCGCAGCCTTTGCCATTGACCTTGCTCCTGGTTTGCGATCTCGAGTACTCGGCGGTGCCATCAGAAAGGAGGCTCCTCATCGAAGTTTCCGCCGCCCGAACCGGAGGGCGAGGAGGACGGGGCTGCCGTGGCCCAGGGGTCGTCGAAGTTTCCTCCGCCACCCTGCTGGCCACCACCGCCACCGCCACCGCCGGAGGCACCGAAGCCGCCACCGCCGCCACCGGAGCGCGACATCTTCTGCACCTTCGCCGTGGCGTACCGCAGCGACGGGCCGATCTCGTCGACCTCCAGCTCGATGACGGTGCGCTTCTCACCCTCGCGGGTCTCGTAAGACCGCTGGCGCAGCCGACCCGAGACGATCACGCGGGCACCCCGCTGCAGCGACTCGGCGACATGCTCCGCTGCCTGCCGCCATACGGTGCAGGCAAGGAAGAGCGGGTCCCCGTCCTTCCACTCGTTCGTGGCCCGGTCCATGAACCGGGGCGTCGAGGCGATCCGGAACTTGGCGACCGCCGCACCGGACGGGGTGAAACGCAACTCGGGGTCATCAGTCAGGTTGCCGATGACCGTAATGGTGGTATCTCCTGCCATGGCCAACTCCTCGCGCACTCATAAGCCTCCGCCGTAGGCTGCCAGAGCAGTACGACAGAGCGCTTGAGGCTGATCCGGGCGTGCCGGGAAAGAATGCGCGTCAGCGCGTTTCCGGCCGGATGACCTTGGTGCGCAGCACGGACTCGTTGAGTCGCAGCTGACGGTCCAGCTCAGCCACCGCCGCAGGGGATGCCTGCAGATCGATGACGGCGTAGATGCCCTCGGCCTTCTTGTTGATCTCGAACGAGAGGCGCCGGCGGCCCCATACGTCGAGCTTCTCCACCGAGCCACCCGCGGTGCGGATCACGTTGAGGTACGTGTCCAGCGACGGGGCGACGGTGCGCTCCTCGAGGCTTGGATCGAGGATGACCATGATCTCGTAATGACGCAAGACGTGCTCACCTCCTATGGGCTAACGGCCACGGTCCTTCCGTGGCAGGAGGTCGTGCGTCGTTGCCGGTAACCGGCGGGGGAACCCGTGGTTACACAGACAACCTGACCAGGATACCCGGTGACGTACGGAGACGTTCACCGGGCGTACGGGGTGTTGACAGGCCCCCTTCCCAGCGAAGATCGATGGGAAGGGGGCCTTCCTTGCAGAGCCGCGGGGCGCCCTATCCGCATTCTTTGGGTGGGACCTGGGGAGGAACGACCACACCGATGAGGTTGGATAGGAGGCGCCCCGCGGAGCCTACTGAGTTGTCATCTTACGCCACAACAGTCCGTGTTGCTCGTTGAGCGAGGATAGCCCGAATTGCCCCAACACTGACGCCCAGCACGCAGATCGTGGCGATGAGCGCGAGCAGCCGGGTCAATCCGGCGTCCCGGACCGGTTCGGCCGGCACCATCGGCTGCTCCACCGGACTGGCGGGGCGGGCCGACGGTGCGGCACTCCCCTCCGCCGCGCCGGGCCGCGCGACGGAGGGGGGCCATGGATCAACGTCAGTCGTACGTCCGACCGCCGGCGCCATCGCGACCTGCCCACCCACCGCAGCCGCCAGCGGCGGCGCGCCGGCGAACAACGCGGCCAAAACCACGGTGGCGCGACGGTGTCGGAGCAGCGACGGCACTTCTTCGTCCCTCGGGTCGGCAGCGGTTCCGGACCTGATCCGAGCACCGGACCAGGAGTCTCACCACTGCTAACGACCGGTCCGGCAGGCGGTAACGCAGCCCGCTCCGAGGCACCGCAGCGCGCCAGCCGTCGGCTGCCGCGCTGCCGGCGTGGGCACACGGGACGTAGGCTCGCCCTCATGCGTATCGGAGCCCACGTCGATTCTGCGGACCCGCTGGACGAGGCCACCCTCCGCAAGGCGGACACGGTGCAGTTCTTCCTCGCCGATCCGCAGGGCTGGAAAGCACCGGAACCCAGGGCGGACGCCGACCGGTTACGGGCCGCCGAGGTCGACGTCTACATCCACGCGCCGTACGTGATCAACGTCGCGACGTTGAACAACCGGATCCGGATCCCCAGTCGCAAGCTGCTGGTGGAGCACGCCAACGCGGCGGCGACGGTGGGCGCCCGGGGACTCATCGTGCACGGCGGACATGTGAACAAGGGCGACGACATCGCGAAGGGTTTCGACAACTGGCGGAAGACCTTCGCGTACGCGGCCGAGTCCGGCGGGTTCGCCACCCCGGTGCTGATCGAGAACACCGCCGGTGGCGACAACGCGTGTGCCCGCCGGTTCGACTCGCTCGCCCGGCTCTGGGACGCGGTCGGCGAGTACGGCGTCGGCTTCTGCCTGGACACCTGCCACGCCCACGCCGGTGGTGAGGACCTGCTCGACATCGTGGACCGGGTGAAGGCCATCACCGGCCGGATCGACCTGATCCACGCCAACGATTCCAAGGACGGATTCGACTCCGGCCGCGACCGGCACGACAATCTCGGGCAGGGAAAAATCGATCCCGACCTGGTGGTCGCCGTCATCCGCGCGGCCGGCGCCCCGGTTGTCGTGGAGACACCGGGCGGGGCGGACGGCCAGGGCGCGGACATCGCATACCTGCGCGACCGCGTGGGCCGGTAGGAAAAGCAGGCTGATGACAACGGACCAGTCGAACGCCACCGACGTGCCCGCCGACGCGGCGGCCCAAGCGACCACCGGCACCGACGAGTCGGCCACCAACCCGGCCGGCTCCACCAGCACCGGGTCCGGCCGCGGCAAGCCCACCAACGGGTCGGACGCCACCGGCAAGACCGCCAACGGGTCGGACGCCGCAGGCAGGACCGACCAGCCCGGGACGGCGACCAGGTCCGACGCCACCAACCAGCCGGACCCGAACAGCAAACCCAACACGAACGCCGGGACCGGACGACGCAGCAGGTCGAACGCCGGCAAGCCGGGTCCGGACGCGGACAGCAAGCCGGACGCCGGCAAGCCGGGTCCGGACGCGGACAGCAAGCCGGACGCCGGCAAGCCGGATCCGAAGACCGATCCGGACTCAAGCAGCAAGCCGGGTCCGGAGGCCGGCGCCACCGCGACCAGCAAGCCGGACCCGAGCGACGGGCCCGAGCGCCCCGGTACGACCAGCCCCGCCAAGAAAGGCGACAAGGCTGGCGCAAAGAGCGACACGACGGCTGCCGAACCGACGGTGATCGACCTCGGCGTGATCAAGCCGAACGCTCCGGCACCGGGACCCCGTCCGCCGTGGTGGCGGCGAACCTGGCCGCTGCGCCGGGCGGGCGCCACCGTCGTACAGCTCAAGCCGCCGGCCGAGGCGAGCGCGGCCGATCAGCCCGAGGGCGATCCGGTCGACCGGTGGTCGGCGTTCGCTCCGGCCCCGGAGCCGACACCCGGACGGTTGAGCCGGATCACCCGGGTCCTGGCGCACGAGTGGACCCTGGCCGGCCTGGCCAGCCTGGTGCTCGCCGTTGTACTGACCTGGCCGACGTTGCGCTATCCCGCACACACGATTCCGCAGGACATCTGGGACCCGACCCTCCAGGCCTGGCAGATGTCCTGGTCCGGGCACATTCTGATGACCAACCCGGCGCTGCTCTGGCAGTCGAACGCGTTCTACCCGGAGTCGTGGAGCTTCGCCTTCTCCGACACCCTGCTCGGGTACGCCCCGGCCGGGATGATCGGGCACGGGCCGGTTGCCGCGTTGGTCCGCTACAACATCATCTTCGTGCTGGCCCACGCCCTCGCCACCGTCGGCGCGTACGCCCTCGTTCGTCAGCTCGGGGCGGGTCGGATCGGTGCGGCGGTCGCCGGGGTGGCGTTCGCGTACCCGCCGTGGCTGCTCTCCCAGGCCGGGCACCTGCACATCATCTCCAACGGTGGCATTCCGCTGGCGCTGGCGATGCTCGCCAGGGGACACGGCTGGTCGTTGCGGCACGGCTTCCGGCCCGAACGCAAGCACGCCGGCTGGGCGCTCGGCGGGTGGCTGGTCGCCGCCTGGCAACTCAGTCTCGGCTTCGGCATCGGCCTGCCGTTCGCGTACCTGCTCGCGGTGATCTTCATCGTCTCCGCGGTGACCTGGTTCGTCCGGCGTACCTGGTTCTGGCCGGAGCGCCGACCGCTCGGCGTACGGCTGCTCCTGGCCGACTTCTGGGGTGCGGTGATCTTCGCGGGGATCGGCGTACTGCTCGCCATCCCGTACTTCCGGGTCGCCGAGCTGCACCCGAACGCCAAACGTACGGTCGGCGACCTCGCCCTCTACTCGCCGCCACCGAGCGGTTTCGTCGTCGCGCCGCAGGAGTCGCTGCTCTGGGGCCGGCTGCACGAAGCGGCGCGGGCCGGGTTGCCGTGGGCCCCGGAGAACACGCTGCTGCCCGGGTTCGTGCTCTACGCGCTGGCCCTCGCCGGCCTGTTCTTCTCCATCTGGACCATCCGGCAGCGCCTGTTGCTGCTGGCGGGGGTGCTGGTCAGCGGCATCCTGACGCTGGGGACGGAGTTCTTCGGCGGCCGGTTCACCTACCTTCCGCTCTTCGAGCACCTGCCCGGTTGGGACGGGTTGCGCACCCCGGGCCGGCTGATGATCTGGACCACGCTGCTGCTCGGGATACTCGCCGCCGGATCGGTCAGCGCGTTCGCCAAGCGGGCACGGGAGATCTCGGCGGCGGAACGGATCCCACCCCGGCCCGGCCCACTGCTGCGCCTGGCCACCCTGCTGCCGCTGGTGCTGGTGCTGGCCGAGGGGCTGAACTCGACCCCGACCCCGATCGTCCCCGCCCAGCCGGCGGCGATGCGTACGGTCGACGGGCCGGTCCTGGTGCTCCCGTCGGATCAGGGCACCGACCAGCACGTGATGCTCTGGTCGACGAGCCGGTTCCAGGACGTGGTGAACGGCGGCAGCGGGTTCACCCCGGACTCCCTGGCGCAGGCACGCGAGCGGACACAGGCGTTCCCCGACCAGGAGAGCATCGACTACCTGCGCGGGCTCGGGGTGAAGACGGTTGTCCTGCTCAAGGACCGCGCGGTCGGTACGCCCTGGGAGCGCGCCGCCGACCAGCCGGTGGACCAGTTCAACATCAGGCGTGAGGACAGCGGCGACACCGTCGTCTTCCACCTCGACGGAAGCTGACCCCGGGACCCGAGCCCTGTGCTCGGCCCCGGCCGGAACGAAAGCGGCCCGGTAACCCCGGATCGTCGGGTGAACCGGGGCGCTTCGACTTCTGCCCCTCGGTGCGCCCGCTAGGCCACCGGCACCGGCTCGCCGGACGAGGGCGGTTCGGGGGAGGCACCGGAGTCGGCAGCCTTCCGCCCCGTACGCCATCGGGTGAACCACGGCGCGTCCGCCGCACCGTCCAGTACCCCGCCGTCGGGGTCGTCGTCGTAGGTGGCGCGTACGGGGTCGAGTTCGGGGCGGAGGATCTCCCGCACGATCAGCCCGCAGAGCACGGCCACGGTGACCAGCCGGAGGGTGGCGGCGAGCACGAACACGCCCTCCGGGAAGACCTGTTTGCCGGAGGCGCCGAGCAGTTCGCCGTAGAAGGCGACGAAGTAGCAGACCTCGGCGAACTGCCAGGCCAGGAACGCGCCCCAGCGGGGCCGGGCGAGCACCAGCAGCGGCAGCAGCCAGAGCGTGTACTGCTGGGACCAGACCTTGCTGAAGATGAGGAACGCGGCCACCACGAGGAAGGCGAGTTGGGCCAGCCTCGGCCGGCGCGGCGCGAGCACCGCCAGCAGGGCCACGCCGACGCAGGCCAGCCCGAACAGGACGTACGTCAGGTAGTTGAGGGTGGGGTCGACGTGGTTGCTGAGCCACTGGAACGGCCCCTGGTCACCGGGGTTGCCGCTGTTCCACTTCCCGTCCAGGTAGCGGCCGATGTACCAGAGTGTGCCCCAGTCGATCGGCCGCTCGGTGTTCAGTTCGAAGAACCGGTTCCAGCTCTCCCGGTAGGGGATCGCCACCGGGAGGTTGACCGCGACGACCGTGACGACGGCGGTGCCGGCGGCTATCAGCGCCTGTTTCAGCCGGTTCGCTCGGATGGCCAGCACTATCAGCGGGCCGAAGATGAACAGCGGGAAGAGCTTCGCCGCGCCGGCCAGGCCGAGCAGGATGCCGGCCGCGACGGGTCGGCGCCGGGCCCAGGCGTACATCCCGAAGGCGGCCAGGCCGATGGCGAGCAGGTCCCAGTTGACGGTGGCGGTGACCAGCAGCGCGGGTGACAGGGCGAACAGCGCCGCGTCCCAGGGTCGGCGGCGGCGCAGCGACAGCAGCATGGCCACGGTCGCGACCGCCAGGGCGCTGAGCACGATGGCGTTGACGTTGTAGAACCACATGCCCTGGTTGAGGCCGGGACGGGACTCACCGAGCGCATGTACGGGCAGACCCAGGGCGCCCATGAAGTAACCGGTCACCACCGGGTACTCGACCGGGTGGTCCGCGTACGGCACCTTGCCCTCGTTGAGGCCCTCGGCGTAGTAGAGCGCGAGCACGTCGGTGTAGCAGAGGCGGGTGTACTGCACGTTGTTCTGCCACGCGCCGTCCTGGCAGGGCGACTTCTGCACCCAGTGCAGGGCGAGGGTGAGGCAGGTCAGGGCCAGCACGATCCGGGCGGCGCTCCAGAACACGATGCCGCCGCGTCCACCGCCGCGAGGTCGGCCGGCGGCGTGTTCGCCCATCGGCCCGCCGATCGCCTCGGCCAGTCCGCGGACGAAGCCGTCCGAGCGGGAGGGGTGGTCCACCTTTTCAGGCTCGTCGATGCCTGCCGTCGACTGCGCGCTCATGAACAGGCATCCTGCCGTACGCGACCGTCATCCGTCCCGCCCGGTCCGCCCGTGTCGGCGGCCGGGTACGGAAATGGGCCGGCGGCCGGGTGATCACCCGGCCGCCGGCCCGTCAGATCGATCAGTTCCGCGTACGCGGGGTGGGGGTCACGGTTCCGCCACCACCGCCGCCACCGCCCTCGGGTCGACCCGGGTTGTTGGGTTGGCCCGGTTGGTTGGGCTGACCCGGTTGGTTCGGCTGGCCGGGCTGGTTGGGCTGACCCGGCTGGTTGGGCTGACCAGGCTGGTTCGGCTGATTGGGGATGATGCTCCCCGGGGGGCACAACAGCGGGTTCGGGTCGGTGCAGATCGTCGGCGTCGGTGGCGGCGCGATGCCGTTGCCGGCGTCCGGGTCACCGAAGTCCTTCGGCGGATCCGCGAACTTCTCCGTCTTCTTGCCCTTGAGGGCGGCGTTCATGAAGTCTTTCCAGATGTCGGCGGGTAGCCCGTTGCCGCCGATCGCCGACTTGTTCTTGTCCTTGATCGCCTTCAGGTCACCGACGTTGCCGACCCAGACCGCGGTCGCGACCTGCGGGGTGGCGCCGACCATCCAGGCGTGGGCGTTGTCCCTGCTGGTCGGGTTCAGTTCCCAGGTACCGGTCTTGCCGGTCGCGGGGCGGTTGCCGGACAGGGTGTCCTTGTTCGCCGCGGGGATCTTCTCCAGCACCGCGTTGACGCTGTCGGCGACCTCGGTACGGATCCGCTGCTCCACCTTGATCTGCTCGCCGCCGACCTTCTTCCAGGCGCCGGTCTCGGTGTCCTTCTGCTCGACCTTCGCGACGAAGTGCGGCTTGCTGTACTTGCCCCGGGCGGCGAGCGTGGCCACACCGGTGGCGTGGTCGAGCACGGTGATCGCGTACTGGCCGTAACCGACGTAGGTGTCGAACGGGGAGTCCTTGCCGGAGCCCTTGAGCAGGTCGTACGGCTTCCCTGCGTCGGTCCACATGGTGGTGACACCGGCCGCCTTGGCCATCTCGACCACCTTGTCCACGCCGATCTTCTCGGTCACGTGGTAGAAGGGCACGTTGTACGACTGGACAGTGGATTCCAACAACGAGCAGTTCTTGGCACAGCTCGCGTTACGACCGGCGTTCTGCACGCTCGGGCCGTTGCCACCGACCTTGAACGGCGACGCGTCCCAGTGCGAATCGACTGCGATACCGGCTTCCAGGGCCGCCGCCAAGGTGTAGATCTTGAAGGTCGAGCCCGGCGGATGTCCACCGGTCAGGGTGCCTTCCATGTTCTTGCCGGCGTAGTCGTGACCGGTGCCGTTGTCACCGCCGAAGTAGGCCAGCACCCGGCCGGTTCCCGGTTCGATCGCCACCGCGGCGGCCATCAGGTTGTCCGGCTGGTCGCTGAGCTCGGACCCCTTGGCCTTGCGCCAGGCGGCGGCTTCGAGGGCCTTCTGCATCTTGCCGTCGATGGTGGTGGTGATCTTGTAGCCGCCGTCCCGGATCTCCTTGACACAGGTCTCGGCGCTCGAGCAGATCTTCTTCTCCACCATCTCGTCGCGCACGTAGTTGACCACGTTGCCGACTGGGGTGTTGATGCCGCACTCGGTGGAGCAGGCGGTGTTGGGTGGGAAGACCTCCGGGTAGTCGACCGGCCGCTGGTCGGCCGGCAGCCACTTCTTCTCCACCATGCCACTCAGGACGTAGTTCCACCGGTCCTTGGCTGCCTCGGGGTTGTCCGCCGGGTCGTAACCCTTGTGCCCGGTCACCTCGTCCGGCTGTGGCTGCTTGATCACCGCTGCCAGCACCGCGCCCTGGGCGGGGGTCAGCTTGTCCACCGGTACGTGGAAGTACGCCTGCGCCGCCGCGTCGATCCCGTACGCGCCCCGACCGAAGTAGATCGTGTTCAGGTAGAACTTCATGATCTCGGGCTTGCTGTACTTCTCGTTCAGCTTGGACGCCAGCACCGCTTCTTTGATCTTCCGCCCGTAGCCGCCGCTGAGTTCCATCGCGTTGCGGGCGTACTGCTGGGTGATGGTCGACGCGCCCTGCTTGCTGCCGCCGGTGAAGTTGTTCCAGGCGGCTCGGGCGATACCCACGTAGTCGAGACCGCCGTGGGTGTAGAAGTTGCGGTCCTCGGCCGACGCGACCGCCTGTTCGACGTAGTCGGGGATCTGCTCGATCGTGACGAAGTTCCGGTTGTACTCGCCCATCTTCACCAGCTGGGTGGTGCCGTCGCTGGCGTAGATGGTGCTGGAAAGCGGAAGCGCCAGGTCCTCCGGCAGCACCACCGTGGTGGAGTAGTACGTCGTCGCCACGACCCCACCACCGGCGAGCATGATCAGTACGGCGAAACCGGCGATTAGCCAGTTGATCCGCTTACGCATCTTGGCCTTGCGCAGCGACTCGGGGTCGGTGCCGCCCCGCCGGCCGCGCCGTCCGGGGCCGTCCGGTCCACCGGGGCCACCGGGTCCGTTCGGACCACCCGGTCCACCGGGACCGCCTGGACCGGCGGGTGAGATCGGGCGGACGCTGGCCCGACCGGCGATCCCCGCGCTGCCTACCGAGGCGGAACCGACCGAAGCCGACCCGACCGAGGCGGAGCCGACGCTGGCCCGCCCGACCCGCGCCCGACCGGCTCCGCCGGAGGCCGGGCCCACGGATGCGGAACCGACCGAAGCCGACCCGACCGAAGCCGAGCCCACCGAGGCGGAACCGACCGAAGCCGAACCTCTCGACGCCGTTCCTCTGGCTCCGGGACCGGCGGAGGCCGATCCCGAGGCGACCGGGCCGCCCGGGGGCGCGCTGCGCGGGCCGGAGCCGGAGCCACCTACCGAGGCGGAACCGACCGAGGCCCGTCCACCGGCGGCGGGGCCGACCGAGGCGGAACCGACCGAAGCGGAACCGCGTGGCGCGGACGCCGCTCCGTTGTTGCCGTTCAAGCCGCCGTTGGCCGACCAGCCGGCACCGGCGCCATCCGGCGCGGACGAGCGGTAGGTCGGGGAGGCGTCCGGAGCCGGACGCCGGTACGGGTCGTCCGCCGTGGGTCCGGGTTCGCCGTTGGGCCCTGAACCATGGGCCTGACCGCGTGCGGAACTGGGGTCGCCGTACGAGTTCATCTGTCACACCCTGCCGGTCGCAGTGGGGCGCGCCAGCGCCACCACCGGGTTGCCGTGAGCTAGGACACGCTGCAAGCCTGACCGGGATTGCCCATTGCCTGCAGCCATTTCGGGAATAACCGGACTTATCCGGTTAGAAATCCGCCACTCGCCCTGACAGGTCAAGGTAACCGTGCTAGGGGCCGGGGGCGGTGGGTTCACCGTTGCGCCTCACGCCTTCGACGAGCTGTCGGGGTCCGGGAGCCCGTGGCGGCCATCGCCTCGCCACCACCGGCGTCACCCTGATCGGTCGCCAGACCGTCCCGGCCGAGCAGGTACTGCTCGACGAGGTGGTTCCAGTTGCAGCCCTGGCAGACCTCGACCACGTACACCTGGAATTCACGCACAGTCATGGCGAGCACGGGTAGCTCCGCCAACCTGCGTGCCTGACCGGCGGACTGCTTGAGCTCATCGCCGTAAATGTAGTGGACGTGCGTGAGATTCTCGCGCCGGCAGATCGGGCACCGCACCTCGGTCGGCTCGCCGTGGAAGTGAGCGGCGTTCTTCAGGTACGGAGACGCGTCGCAGACCTCGTAGGTGCCGACCCGTCCGGCGTAGACCTCGCGCAGCACCGCCCGCTTCTGGAGCGAGTAGTCCACCACCCGGCGCTGCGTACGCATGCGGTGAAGGGTACGCGGTTCGGCCCGGCGAGGCGACCACCGTCACACCCTGTGACGACACGCATGCCGATCCGGGGTTTGCCCTTGCCGCGCCGGGGGTCTACGGTGCGATGTATCGGGCCGATACATCGGGTGGATTACCGGAGCACAAGCGGGGAATGGAGGACTGGCACCTGATGCTTGAACTCGCCATTCTCGGCCTCCTCCAGGAGTCCCCTATGCACGGCTACGAGCTGCGCAAGGAGCTCGCCGCCAAGCTCGGCGCCATCCGCGCGGCGATCAGCTACGGCTCGCTCTACCCGACGCTACGCCGGCTGCAGGCGGCCGGCTGGATCGTGGAGGCGGCCGAGACCTCGGTCACCACCGAGGTGGTTCCGGCACTGACGAGTCGCCGGGGCCGGGTGGTCTACAAGATCACCGCAGAAGGCAAGGAGCGGTTTGCCGAGCTCATCGCGCAGACCGGCCCGGAGACGTACGAGGACACCGGATTCGGGGTGCACTTCGCGTTCTTCGCCCGTACCGACCAGGCAACCCGGCTACGGATCCTGGAAGGTCGCCGACGCAAGATCGAGGAACGTCGCGAAGGTCTGCGCGACGTGCTGGGCCGGGCGGCCGAGCGCCTCGACGCGTACACACTCGAACTTCAGCGCCACGGGCTGGACGCCTGCGAACGCGAAGTCCGCTGGCTGGAGGAGCTCATCGCAAACGAGCGCTCCGGCCGGTCCCCGGCGGCACCCTCCGGTGCCGGCGGGACCCCATCAACCGAGATAAGCCCGTCTCCGCCTGGACGACAGCAGTCCAGCAATGAGCCGGAGCGGCCGTGATAAAGAAGGAGGCAAACGCGATGGGCTCCGTCCGCGTCGCCATCGTCGGTGTCGGAAACTGCGCCTCGTCCCTGGTACAGGGCGTGGAGTACTACCGCAATGCCGACCCAAACGACCGCGTGCCGGGTCTCATGCACGTTACCTTCGGCGACTACCACGTCTCCGACGTGGAGTTCGTCGCGGCGTTCGACGTGGACGCCAAAAAGGTGGGCATGGACCTGGCCGAGGCAATCGTGGCCAGCGAGAACAACACCATCAAGCTGGCTGACGTGGCGCCGACCGGCGTCACCGTCCAGCGCGGTCCGACCCTGGACGGGCTGGGCCAGTACTACCGGGAGATCGTCCAGGAGTCCGACCGCGAGCCGGCCGACGTCGTGCAGGCACTGCGTGACGCCCGGGTCGACGTGGTCGTCTCCTACCTGCCGGTCGGCTCCGAGCAGGCGGACAAGTTCTACGCCCAGGCGGCGATCGACGCCGGCTGCGCGTTCGTGAACGCACTCCCCGTGTTCATCGCCTCCGACCCGGCGTGGGCGCAGAAGTTCACCGATGCCGGTCTCCCGATCATCGGCGACGACATCAAGAGCCAGGTCGGTGCGACGATCGTGCACCGCGCCCTGGCCAAGCTGTTCGAGGACCGCGGGGTCGAGCTGCTGCGCACGTACCAGCTCAACTTCGGCGGCAACATGGACTTCATGAACATGTTGGAGCGCACCCGCCTGGTCTCCAAGAAGATCTCGAAGACCCAGTCGGTCACCTCGCAGATCCCGCACGAGATCAACAAGGGCGACGTGCACATCGGCCCGTCGGACCACGTGCCGTGGCTGGACGACCGCAAGTGGGCGTACATCCGGCTCGAGGGTCGCTCCTTCGGCGACGTACCGCTGAACGCCGAGCTCAAGCTCGAGGTGTGGGACTCGCCGAACTCCGCGGGTGTCATCATCGACGCGGTTCGCGCCGCGAAGATCGCCCTGGACCGGGGCATCGGCGGGCCGATCCTCTCGGCCTCGTCCTACTTCATGAAGTCCCCGCCGGTGCAGTACTCCGACCACGACGCCCACCAGTCGGTCGAGGACTTCATCGCGGGCACCGTCGAGCGGTAGTCAGCCCGCGGTGAACACCAGACGCTGAGCGACGATCAGCACACTTCGAGGGCCGGGTCCGTTGGACCCGGCCCTCGCTGGTTCCCGGTCCGACCCTCGCCGGTCGGGTCGACTCAGCCCCAGGCCCGCTGCAACGCCACACCGGCCTCGATCTCGAGCAACTGCCGCTTGCGGGGCAGCCCGCCGCCGAAGCCGACCAACTTGCCGCCCGCCCCGACGATCCGGTGACACGGCACGATGACCGGGATCGGGTTGCGGTTGCAGGCAACCCCGACGGCGCGGGCCGCACCCGGATCGCCCAGGGCGGTGGCCACCTCGCCGTACGTGCGCATCTCCCCGTACGGGATCGCCGACATCTCCCGCCAGACCGCCCGTTCGAAGTCCGAGCCGCGACGGACCGAGAGCGGGACGGTGAAGTCGGTGAGCTCACCGGCGAAGTACAACCGGAGCTGGTCGACGGCCGCTCGACGCCACCGCCCATCCTGTGCGGCTGGCGCCTCCGGTTCCGTCCCGGCGGGAACCGCGCCGTCGACCGGGCCGAAGTGCACGCCGCAGATCCCCGCGTCGTCGGCGGCCACGGACAGTTCACCGATCGGTGTGTCGAGCACGGTCCAGCGCATCGCCCCATTATCCAAGGCGAGGTCAGACCCGGTCGAGCTGCTCGGCGAGGCGGGCCGCGACGGCCCGTACCCCGCTCTCGCCGCCGGGATCGGGCAGGTTGAGCGTGGAAACCAGCGAACCCCGCCGTACGACCACGAAGTAGGAGACCGTCGGGGGCGCGTCGGCGGTCACGATCCTGCCCCGCACCAGCAGTGCCTCGTCACCGGCGAAATCCGAGTCGAGCAGGCTGAACGAGACCTGCCCGCCGTACGCCGGATAGCTCGCGCACGTCTCCAGCACCCGGCGTACGTCCTCCACCGCCCGCGTGGCCCAGTCCGGCTCGTACGCCTCGACCACCTGGAGGGCGGCGGCCCGGGGTGATGCGCGCAGGTACTGGCGGGCGACGCTGTCGCGCCGGTGTCGCTGCGCCGGGAAGTCCGCGTCCCGGTACGCCGGGCAGTCCTCCTGTGCCCACGGCCAACGGGTGCCGTCGGCCGAGGTGGTGCCGGTGGTCCAGTCGCCGCCGAGCGCCTCCGCCCCGAGCAGCGCCGGCTCGACCGCGGCGGGACCGCTCGCCGGCCCGTCCGCCGCCGGTCCGCCACCGCAGGCCGACAGGGTCATCCCGGCCAGTGCGAGCAGTGTCACGACGAGCGTCGACACCGCCCGCATCGGCGCGATCGGCTTCGTCCGCTTCTCCCGGTGGTTGACCACGCCAGTAGGACGCGGCCCCCCGGAGCCGGCGTTGCATCCGCCGCGCCACCATCGACGCCACGGATCGGCGGCCGGCCGGCGGGCAGCCCGGACGCCGTTCCGGTCCGGGGCCTGGACCCGACCGGGTCGGGCCGCCGTACGCGCCGGCCGTTCCGTGCCGTGACCAGGGGAGTCGTGACGCTTGACGGAAGGCCGGACCTGCGCGGGTCGGGCGTGCGATGCTGGCGCCAACCGGACCTTTCGCCCTACGGCTACGCCAGACCGGTGGTTGCGTGGGCACACGATCCGGGTACCCGTGAGTCGTGCGTCACGTCCGATGATCCCACCAAGGGTGACGTGTCATCCTGGCTAAGGCGCTGTCTAAGGATGACACGTCACCCTAGTAAAGGAAGATCTCAATGACCAAGGTAGCCATCATCCTCGGCAGCACCCGGCCGGGTCGTAACGGCGAGGCCGTCGCACGCTGGGTCTACGACCTCGCGAGCAAGCGCACCGACGCCGAGTTCGAGTTGGTCGACATCGCGACCTTCAACCTCCCGCACCTCGACGAGGCGATCCCGCCGTCGATGGGCCAGTACGCCAACGACCACACCAAGGCGTGGGCCTCGAAGATCGCGGAGTTCGACGCGTACATCTTCGTCACCCCGGAGTACAACCACTCCACCTCGGGTGCGCTGAAGAACGCGATCGACTACCTGTACGGCGAGTGGAACAACAAGGCGGCCGGCTTCGTCAGCTACGGCTCCCTCGGCGGCGCCCGCGCGGTCGAGCACCTCCGCCTGATCATGGCCGAGCTGCAGGTCGCGACCGTCCGCGCCCAGGTCGCGCTCTCCCTGCACACCGACTTCGAGAACTACAGCTCGTTCAAGCCGGCCGCGATGCACGACGACGCGCTGAACACCGTGCTCGACCAGACGGTCGCCTGGGGCCGCGCGCTCGAGACCCTGCGCAAGTAATCGCCACACCCCGGTACAACCAGAACGGGGCGGTGTCCGGACCGGACGCCGCCCCGTTGCCGTCACCGCCTGCGCGGTGACCCGTTCTCAGCCCGCGAGGCCCTGGTCCCGCGCCCAGCGCTGCAACTCCGCCTCGGCCTCGTCCCGGTCCATCGGCCCACGCTCCAGGCGCAGTTCCTTGAGGTGGCGCCACGCCTGCCCGACCAACGGACCCGGCGGTACGCCCAGCAGCTCCATGATCGCGTTGCCGTCCAGGTCGGGCCGGACCCGGGCCAGGTCCTCCTCCGACTGGATCCGGGCGATCCGCTCCTCCAGCGCGTCGTAGTCCCCGGCGAGCTGCCGCGCCTTGCGCCGGTTACGGGTGGTGCAGTCCGACCGGGTCAGCTTGTGCAGCCGAGGCAGCAGGTCACCGGCGTCGGCGACGTACCGCCGGACCGCCGAGTCGGTCCACTCGCCCCGGCCGTACCCGTAGAACCGCAGGTGCAGCCCGACCAGCGCGACCACCTGCGAGATCACGTCCTTGGGGTAGCGCATCGCCTTCATCCGCTGCTTGGTCAGCTTGGCCCCGACCACCTCGTGGTGGTGGAAGCTGACCCGCCCGTCCGGGCCGACCGCCTTCGTCGCCGGCTTGCCCGCGTCGTGCATGAGCGCGGCCATCCGCAGGATGAAGTCGCAGCCGTCCTCCTCCAACCGGACCGCGTTGCTGACCACGGTCAGGGTGTGCTCGTACACGTCCTTGTGCTGGGCGTGCTCGTCGATCTCCAGCTTCAGCCCGGACAACTCAGGCAGGAACCGGTCGGCCAGGCCGGTGTCGACCAGCAGCCGCAGGCCGGTGATCGGATCGGCACCGCAGAGCAGCTTGGTGAACTCGTCCCGGATCCGCTCGGCGGTGATCCGGTCCAGGTCGGCCGCCATCGCGACCATCGCGGCGTGCACCTCCGGCTGCACGGCGAAGCCCAGTTGGGCCGCGAACCGGGCCGCGCGCAGCATCCGCAACGGGTCGTCACCGAAGGACTCCCGCGGCGTTCCCGGCGTACGGATCAGCCGGGCGGCCAGGTCGGCGAGCCCGCCGTACGGGTCGGTGAACACGTGTCCGGGCAGGCTGACCGCCATCGCGTTGATGGTGAAGTCCCGCCGCCGCAGGTCGTCGATGAGGTTCGTGCCGTACTGGACCACCGGGTTGCGGGTGACCTGGTCGTACGACTCGGCCCGGAAGGTGGTGATCTCCAGCCGCAGTCCCTCGCGCTGTGCGCCGATGGTGCCGAACTCGCGTCCGGTCTCCCAGGTCGCCTCGGCCCAGCCCCGGAGCACCCGCAACGTGTCGTCCGGATGGGCGTCGGTGCAGAAGTCGAGGTCGTCGCCGAGCCGGCCGAGCAGCGCGTCCCGGACCGAGCCGCCGACCAGGTGCAGTTCGTGACCGGCACGGGCGAATCGGCGTCCCAGCTCGTCGGCGACGGGGGAAACCCGCAGCAGCTCGGCGACGGCGTTGCGTTGGACGGTGGTCAACCCGGCCTCGGAGGGCTGGGGCGCGGCTGTTCCAGCGGCGGGTGCTGCGGCTGGACCGGCGGCGTCGGGAGCGGAGGTTTCGGACATGGGAACGCCAGCCTATCGGTCCGACCCGGGTCGTATCCCGGCGGGCGGACCAGCCGGATCGGACTCGGCGCGGCGGGCGATCACACCGGTTGACTAAGGTCTGAGCAGTATCGGTTGGGCACGCCTGCCCGCCGTACCGGTTGGGGAGGCAGACATGGGCGACGGGCTGTACCGCAGCGCGAACGCCATGCCGCACGGAGTCCCGCCGCCCGCGGACGGTGCGACCCTGATCTCGATCGAGTCCCTGGACCAGCCCATGGTCGAGACCACCGCGCCGGCCCCGGAGCCACCGGGTGAGGGGAACGCCGCCGGCAACAGCGCGGTGATGGCCATCGGCAGCCTGGTGAGCCGTGGTACAGGCTTCCTCCGCACCGTGGTTCTCGGCGCCGCACTGGGCACGTTCGCGGTCGGCAACGCCTACACAACCGCCCAGATCTTCCCGGGCATGGTCTACGAGTTCCTGCTCGGCGGGATCCTGACCAGTGTGCTGGTCCCGGTACTGGTCCGGCGCCGCAAGGCCGACCCGGACCAGGGCCAGGCCTACGCCCAGCGCCTCCTCACCCTGGCGGTGCTCGCCCTGGGGGTGGCGGCGGTGGTCGCCGTGCTCGCCGCCTCGCTGCTCACCCGGTTGTACGGCAGCGACCAGACCAGCCAGGAATTCCAGGACCTGGTCACGAGCCTCTCGTACCTGATGCTGCCGATGATCTTCTTCACCGGCCTCTCCGCGCTGATCAGTGCGGTGCTCAACGTCCGGGGCCACTTCGCCGCCCCGATGTGGACCCCGATCCTGAACAACGTGGTGGTGATCGCCACCTTCGGTCTCTACATCGCCATCTTCGGCGCGAAGGTGATCCCGCCCGAGGAGATGACAACCGGCCGGATCGCGCTCCTCGGCGGTGGCACCCTGCTCGGCGTGATCATCCAGGCCGCGGGCCTGCTGCCGGCGCTGCGCAAGGTGGGCTTCCGGTGGCGCTGGCGGTTCGACTTCCGCGCTCTCGGCCTGCGCGAGCTGGGCCGGCTCGGCGCCTGGATGATCTGCTACGTCGCGGTCAGTCAGATCGGCCTCGCGGTCCTGTTCAACCTGCTGAACCGGGCCGGAGACGCCGACGAGGCCGGGCCGCTGATCTACAACAATGTCTTCCTGCTGGTGATGATGGCGCACGGCATCGTGGCGGTGTCGATCCTCACCGCGTTGATGCCGAGGATGAGCGCGGCAGCCGCCGAGGGCCGGTACGCCGACGTCGTCGCCGACCTGTCCCGGGGAACCCGGGTGGTCACCGCGGTACTCGCCCCGATCGCGGTCTGCTACGCAGTGCTGGCCAACCCGATCGCGGTCGTGCTGTTCCGGTATGGCGCGTTCAGCGCCAAGAGCGCCACGGCGACCTCGGTCGTGCTGCTCGTCGGTGCGCTGGCGCTGATCCCGTTCGCGGTGAGCCAGCTCTTCACCTTCGCCTTCTATGCGCTGCCGGACACCAAGACCCCGGCACTGATCAACATTCCGGTGGTGGGGATCCGGATCGTGGTGCAGATCGGGCTCTTCGCCGCGTTCAGCGCCTCGTTCGCCGCCGCAGGGCTGATGCTCGGCAACGCGGTGTCGTACCTGGCGGCGGTGGTGATCACGGCGATGCTGCTGCGCCGCCGGATCGGCCGGCTCGGCCTCGGCGAGATCACGAAGACGCTCGGCAAGGTGTTGGTCGCCGCGCTCGCCTCGGCCCTGGTCGGGTGGCTCGTCCTGCAACTGCTGCCGGGCGACTCGACGCCGAGCCGGCTGGAGGCGATCATCCGGCTGATCGTCGCCGGTGGTCTGATCGGCGTCACCTATGTCGGGCTCGCCATGCTGCTGCGGATCCGCGAGATCAGCGAGGTGGTCCAGCTCGTACGACGGAAGGTCGGTCGCTGATTGTCACGGCACGGCTGGGGACGACCTGTGGAAAACCAAGGGATGTCGGTGGATGACCGGGCACCGGGTTGTGGACAACGACAGATCTCCACCGGTGCCGGACCGGGCGGGTGGGCCACACCGGTGACCCTCGCGCAAGTAGTTGAAATCAACCGATAGATTAGGAATTGCCGGTGCCATCAAGGCGGATGACACCGGTCGTACTTGGACTGTTCGGCATACTCCCGGCACCGGGTCGGGTACGCCCGCAAGATGACATGTCGGGGATGAGTCCATCCCAGGTAAGGTCGCTCTCGACAGGTGCGGAGAGCGCCTACGCTATGGAATGGCGCCCAGCGTCCGGTCCACCGGCGATAGAGCGGAAAACCAATGCCCAGCAGCACGGGTCCATCGATCGCGACAATCATCGAGGGAGGACGGGTGACCCAGGTCGGCGAAGGTCAGGAGGCGGACGAGGTCACTCCGCCCGTTATGGCCTTCGGTGCCCCCGCCGTCGGTGAGGTCCTCGCCGAGCGGTACGAGTTGGCCGAGCACATCAACGACGACAGCGCCGGCCGCCAGGTCTGGCGGGGTGTCGACGTGGTGCTCCGTCGGCCCGTGGCCGTGGTGCTCCGGTACCCCGGCGGCGACTCGGCGATGGAGATGCTCCAGGCCGCGGTGACCGCGAGCCGGGTGATCCATCCGAACCTGGTCGGCGTCTACGACGCCATCGACGAGGACGAGCGGGCGTACGTCGTACGTGAGTGGGTCGACGGCCACTCGCTGCGGGAACTGGTCGCCGACGGCCCGCTCGAACCGGCCCGCGCCACCAGCATCGCGCACGCCGTCGCCGGTGCCATCGCCGCCGTACACGCCACCGGAATGGTGCACGGCAACGTCCACCCCGGCACCGTGATGGTCGGTGACGACGGTCGGGTGGTGCTCGCCGACGCCCGCGCCGACGGCAACGACACCATCGAGACCGACGCCCGCGCGGTCGGCGGTGTGCTCTACTTCGCCCTCACCGGGGCCTGGCCGCATGTCGAGGCCAACCTCTCCGGCGGCCGGGGCCGTTCCGCCCTGCCGGACGGGGTCCGGGACGCCAACGGCGCCCTCGCCGCACCCCGTCAGGTACGGGCCGGCGTGCCTGCGTACCTCGACGACCTGACCATGGACCTGCTCGACCCGCAGCTCGCGGTCCCCTCGGTCGACGTGCTCGCCGCCGAACTCGGCCGGCTGAACGCCGCCGCCGAGGAGCAGTACCTGGACAACAGCGGCCCGCTCCGGTTCGCCACGCACGACGAGGACAACACCGGCGCCCCGGCCGCACCCGCCGGTACGCGCAACATCGTCGCCGGGGTCGCCGCGCTGTTGGTGATCGCCCTGATCGGCCTCTATTTCGGCATCAACGCGCTCTCCGACAGGGACGGCACCAACGCCGCCTCGCCGAGCACCCCGCCCGGTGCCACCGCCCCGGCGGGCGGCACCGACGCGCCGACGACGCAGCCGCAGAAGATCCCGATCGACGGCAACAGCGTCCGGATCGTCAGCACCGGCACCGACCGGGGTCAGGAACTGAACGGCGCCGCGGCCGTGGTGGACGGTGACGTCAACAAGGGTTGGGAGTCCGACTCCTACGACGGCCCGCAGTTCGCCGGCCTGAAGTCGGGCATGGGCGTCCTCATCGACCTGAAGGAGCCCCGGGCCATCAAGGACGTCCAGGTGGTCCTCGCCAACGGCGGTGCGACCGCCGAGCTGAAGAGCGGCACCACCACCCTGCCGTCCAGCAAGGCGTCGGACACCCAGCTCGTCACCAGCTACACGATCATCGGTGAGCCGCACGAGCGGGCCGGGGCGAACATGACCTTCAGCGCGTTCCAGCCCGACCAGAAATACCAGTACCTGCTGTTCTGGGTCACCGACATCGCCAAGAACGCCAAGAACGAATACCGGCTCGGCATCCAGGAAATCACGGTCCGGGCACCATGATCGGCGGGCCGGCGCGCTGCCTCCGTCCACCGGAACGGACCGGATCATGACCGGTCTTCCGGTGCCGGACGATACGGGCAGCGCCCCGGCCGAGACCGCCGGTTCTTCCGGCCCGCTGACCGAAGTCAGCGACGCGGAACTGCTCCGCGCGCACGTCGACGGTGACCGGGACGCCTTCACGACCCTCTTCCACCGGCACCGGGACCGGCTCTGGGCAGTGGCGATACGCACCCTCGGCGACCGGGAGGACGCCGCCGACGCACTCCAGGACGCCCTGCTCTCGGCCCATCGGGCCGCCGCCCGCTTCCGCGGCGACGCCGCGGTCACCACCTGGTTGCACCGCATCGTGGTCAACTCCTGCCTGGACCGGATCCGGCGCCGGCAGGCGCACCCGACGGTTCCGCTGCCCGACGGATCGCGGACCGACGAGACCGGCCGGTGGACCGGCATCGAGCCGGCCGCACCGGCCCCCGACCACGACACCGCCCTCGTCGTCCAGCAGGCGCTGGCCAAGCTTCCGGCCGAGCAGCGGGCGGCGATCATCCTGGTCGACGTGCAGGGCTACCCGGTCGCCGAAGTCGCGATCATGCTCGGCGTCGCCGAGGGGACGGTGAAGAGCCGCTGCGCCCGGGGCCGGGCCCGGCTCGCCCTGATCCTCGGCCACCTGCGCCCCCGTGGACCGGCCGTACCGGCGCCGAACAGGGCGGACAAGGACGTGCCGTCGGTCACCCGGGGGAACCCGGCGGCCGGTGGCGGCGTCCGATCGGGGTCGAGTCATTCCGGGCGCGACGGCATCCAGGAGGAACAGTGACCGCGGGCCAGTCCAGCGAGGTCGACCTCGACCTGCTGGCCGACTATCTCGAGGGGGTCCTGACGGACACCCCGGAAGAGGCTGCGGTCGCTCGCCTGATCGAGGCGGACCCGGAGTGGGCAGCGGCGTACGCGGCGCTGACCCTGGCGTTCGACTCCGTCCAGGAGGACCTGGCCGGCTGGGCGGCCACCACCGAGCCGATGCCGACCGAGATCACCGACCGGCTCACCGCCGCGCTCGCCGACGCCGGGCCGCTCGGTCAGCCCGGCATCCCGACCCAGTTCACCGAGCAGACCCCGCTGGGCGAGCAGACCGAACGCCGGCTCAGCGTCGTACCCGGATCGGACAACCGGGCGCACGATGGCCGGGACCGCCCCGCGCGGGCGGCCCGTCGGCGCCGGTCGCGCCTGGCCGGTCTGGTGGCGGTCGCCGCCGCGGCGGTCGCGTTCGCGGGCTTCGGGCTCAGCCGGATCGGCCTTTCCGACACCGCGTCCGAGGACAGCGTGGCAGGGGCTCCCGCTCCGGCGGTGGCCCCGCAGTTCGCACCGCCCGCGGCACGTCAGCTCATCGCCACCGGCACCGACTACGCGGCCGTCACCCTGCCCGGGGCACTGGCCAAACGGCTCCAGGGCAACGTCGAGGAACGCACCGGGACCGACGCCGCCAGCCCGCCCGACGCCAGCCCGCCCGACGCCAGCTCGCCGGGCACCTTCGGTGCCGCCCGGGAGCCGGGTGACGGCCCGCAGGCCGCCGGTCTGGCCCGGCTGGCCGACCGGGACGCGCTCACCGCCTGCCTCGAAGCGATCGCCCTCGCCCACGGCCGTGGCCCGATCACGTTCAACCTGGTGGACTACGCAGCCTTCGAGGGCACCCCCGCGCTGGTGCTCGGCCTCACCGACGGCACCGGCGCCCGCTGGGCCTGGGTCAGCGGCGCCGACTGCGGACAGGGCGGGTCGGGTCCGGACACCCGCTACCAGGCCCAGGTAGGGTGAATCGACTCCTCACGGCTGTTTGGCCGTCAGCGTGACGTGACCCACCGGATGGCCGGCTGGGGAATTTCCCCTTCGTAAGATGACGTTCTGCTCAACAGTTGCCGGTCGTCGGATCGTCGGCCGGCCGCTGGCCGGTATCGATGGACCACGCCGGTTGGCGACACACAGACTCTCGGGAGACGGCAGTGGACGAGGTCCGCAACCTCATCATCATCGGCTCGGGGCCGGCCGGATACACGGCCGCCGTGTACGCCGCCCGGGCCAACCTCAAACCGCTGATCATCGAGGGTGTGCAGTCGGGTGGCGCCCTGATGACCACCACGGAGGTGGAGAACTTCCCCGGCTTCCCGGATGGGATCCTCGGGCCGGAGCTGATGGACTCGATGCGCAAGCAGGCCGAGCGGTTCGGCGCCGAGTTCCTCACCGACGACGTCAGCCGGGTCGAACTCACCGACACCGGTGAGCCGGGTTCCGGCGCGGTCAGCACCGTGTACGTCGGCGAGACCGCGTACCGGGCCAAGGCGGTCATCCTCACCACCGGCTCCGCCTGGCGCCCCCTCGGTGTTCCGGGCGAGCAGGAGTACCTCGGCCACGGTGTCTCGTCCTGTGCCACCTGTGACGGCTTCTTCTTCCGGGGCCAGGAGATCGTGGTGGTCGGCGGTGGCGACTCGGCGATGGAGGAGGCCAGCTTCCTCACCAAGTTCGCGGCCAAGGTGACGATCGTGCACCGGCGGGACAGCTTCCGGGCCAGCAAGATCATGGCCGAGCGGGCGCTGAGCAACGAGAAGATCCAGGTCGAGTGGAACAGCCAGGTCGAAGAGGTCCTCGGCGCCGACGGCAAGGTCACCGGGGTACGGCTGCGCAACGTACACACCGGTGAGACCAAGGTGCTCGACGTCGCGGGCGTGTTCGTGGCCATCGGTCACGACCCGCGCAGCCAGCTCTTCCAGGGCCAGGTCGACATGGACGAGAACGGCTACGTACGGGTGAACGCACCGGGCACCACGACCAACGTGCCGGGCGTCTTCGCCGCCGGAGACCTGGTCGACCACACCTACCGCCAGGCGATCACCGCCGCCGGCACCGGCTGCGCCGCGGCGCTGGACGCCGAACGCTTCCTCGCCACGTTGGAAGTCTGAGACAACCGAAAGCGCACGCCCGGAGGAGGGTCTTTTCATGGGAACAACCAAGGCGGTCACCGACAAGAATTTCGTCAGTGACGTGCTCCAGTCGGAGAAGCCGGTACTGGTCGACTTCTGGGCCGAGTGGTGCGGACCGTGCCGGAAGGTCTCCCCGCTGCTGGAGGAGATCGCCCGCGAGATGGGCGACCGGGTCACCATCGTGAAGCTCAACATCGACGAGAATCCCGAGACCGCCATGGCCTACCGGGTGATGTCGGTGCCGACCCTCACCATCTTCAAGGGTGGCCAGCCGGTGCAGTCGGTGGCCGGTGCCCGGCCCAAGAGCGACCTGGTCAAGCTGATCGAGGCCGCGCTCTAAGGCAGAACACTCTCTCGTTCACGCCCGTCACCGGACCACCGGTGGCGGGCGCGTTCCGTTGACCCGCAGGCGGTCTGCCACGTAGCCGCGTCAGCGTCGATGTCGTCGGCATCCGGTCAACCCCGGGCGGCGGCCACCGGGTCACGGTACGCTCCGGAAGCGTTCTCAGGAGCAGACGGCAGCCGGCGAACAGGACACCGCCGGACGATCAGCCCGACTCGCCCCCGCCGGCAGGCCGACCGAACACAGCACCCGCAGAGGGAGGTCGTTTGTGCGTCCGGTCCGACGTGGTGACCGAGGTCCCGCGGTCACCGAGATCAGAGGCGTCCTCCTCGGCATCGAACTGCTCACCCCCGACGCGTCGGTGGAGACCGACGAGTTCGGGCCGGACATCGAGCAGGCCGTACGCGCCTTCCAGCAGAGCCGTGGGCTGAGCGTCGACGGCCAGGTGGGCGCCGAGACGTGGCGCGCGCTGGACGCAGCCCGATGGCGGCTCGGCGCCCGTACCCTGTACCACTCGATCCCCGAACCGCTCACCGGCGAGGACGTACGCACGCTGCAGGAACGGCTGCTCGAAATGGGCTACGACGTGGGCCGGGCGGACAGCATCTACGGCGCACAGACCGCCCGCGCGGTCGCCCAGTTCCAGCGGGAGGTCGGACTCTCCCCGGACGGCACCTGCGGACCGCACACCATGCACGCCCTGCGCCGGCTGGGCCGCAAGGTGGTCGGCGGGCGACCGCAGCTCCTCCGCGATTCCGACGCGATCCGGCAGTCCGGCCCCAACCTGATGGGCAAGGTCATCGTCATCGACCCCGGCCACGGAGGTTCGGACCTCGGCGTTGTCGTGGCCGACGGCTCGTTGCGCTGGGCCGAGGCGGAACTCGCCTACGACCTCGCCAACCGGCTGCGCGGACGGCTCGTCGCCGCCGGCATGCGGGTGCACCTCACCCGGGGCCCGACGCCCGGCGCCGTGCTGCCCGACCTGGCCCGCGCGGAACTCGCCAACGAACTCGGCGGCGACCTGTTCATCTCGCTGCACACCGACGGACACGCCAACCCCGAGGCGGACGGGGTGGCCACCTACCACTACGGCACCGACAACGGGGTCACCTCGACCGTCGGGGAACGGCTCGCCGGCCTGGTCCAGCGGGAGATCGTGGCCCGGACCGGGATGCGGAACTGCCAGGTGCACGCGAAAACCTGGGAGCTGCTCCGGCTCACCCGGATGCCGGCCGTACGGGTCGAGATCGGCTACCTCACCTCACCCGTCGACCTGGCCCGGCTGACCAACCCCGGGTTCCGGGACCACGTGGTCGAGGCGATGGTCGCCGCCGTACAGCGGATGTACTTCCCGGTCGAACAGGACGTGCCGACCGGCTCGATCGACGTGCGCGAGCTGCGTGCCGCGGTGGCCGCCGGAGCGCTCAAGTAGGGGCTCCGGCGCCCGCTCAGCCCGCCGTGGTGGTGGTACGCGTGGCCGGGCGGACCGGCCGGAGCAGGCTCTCCGGACTCATCGACCCGAGCAGCTTCTCCAGGGCGTACTCGACGTCGGACTTCCAGGAGAGCGCGGTCCGCAACTCCAACCGCAGCCTCGGGTAACGGTGGTGCTGGCGTACCGTCTTGAAGCCCACGGAGAGGAAGTAGTCCGCCGGGGCGACACAGCTCCCGGCCTCGTCACCGGCCTCGCCGAACTTCGCGTCCCCGAACGCCTCGATCGCCTTGATCCCGCGTTTGGTGAGGTCACGGGCGACGCCCTGGACCAGCATCCGGCCGAGCCCACCGCCGGCGAAGGCGGCCACCACGTGCGCGGTGGTCAGCAACGCGGCATCGGCCGAGACCGGCGAGGTGGGAAACGCCATCGACCGGGGCACGTACGCCGGTGGCGCGTACATGGCGAAGCCGGCCGGCATCCCGTCCACGTAGACGAGCTTGCCGCAGGAACCCCACTCCAGCAGGGTCTGGGAGACCCAGGCTTCCTTCTCCAGACCCGGATCACCCGCCGCGCAGGCCCGGTCGGCGGCCACCGGATCGAGTTCCCAGTAGACGCACTGCCGGCACGGGCGCGGCAGATCTTCGAGCGTATCGAGGGTGAGACTGACCAGACGTCGCGACATCGCCGTATCCCCAAAAATCCGGTCGGAGGCCTAAAGACCGCGAAAAATCGCCACAGCCGCGCCTTGCCCCCAACGAGCGATCGTACGCCGTAACTTCGCGGCACGGGAGAGGTCGGGCTGAGCAGTACGACCCGGGTCGCGGGTCGGGCCGCCGACCGGTGTCCGGGATGTGGACCACGGGTCGGCTGTACGGCCGTAATCCTCGGCCGAGGATTACGATCGAATTAACGGTGCCGTGTGGCCTAGGGTTGCTCGGCACCCTGCGATCAGGGATGTCATGACCGACGATCAGTGCTGTCATGACCGAGCGCAGCGAGGGAGAGGCCATGACCGGCACGACGCTCGACGACTATACCGACCGCTATGCCCGCCGGGTCCGGGGCATGACGGCATCGGAAATCCGAGCGCTCTTCGCCGTCGCGAGCCGACCCGAGGTGGTGTCACTCGCCGGCGGTGCCCCGTACATCGCCGCCCTGCCGCTCGACGCGGTCGGTGAGATGCTCGGCCGGCTCGGCGCCGAACAGGGCACCACCACCCTCCAGTACGGCATCGGCCAGGGCATGCTCGACCTGCGTGAACGCATCTGCGAGGTGATGACGCTCTCCGGGATCGACGTCGGGTGCGGCGCGTCCCCGGAGGACGTGGTGGTCACCGTCGGCGGCCAGCAGGCCCTCGACCTGGTCGCCAGGCTCTTCCTCGACCCAGGCGACGTGGTGCTCGCCGAGGGCCCCACCTACGTCGGCGCCCTCGGTGTCTTCCAGGCCGCCCAGGCCCAGGTCGTGCACGTCCCGATGGACGGTGACGGGCTGATCCCCGAGGCGCTGGAACTGGCTATCGCCGACGTCGCCCGGACCGGCCGGCGGGCGAAGTTCCTCTACACCATCCCGACGTTCCAGAACCCCACCGGCGTGACCCTGACCGACGAGCGGCGGGAGCGGGTCCTCGACATCTGCGAGCGCGCCGGGCTGCTGGTGGTCGAGGACGACCCGTACGGCCAGCTCGGCTTCGACGGGGACGCACCGGCGCCACTGCGGGCTCGACGCCGCGACGGCGTTTTCTACCTCAGCACCTTCTCCAAGACCTTCGCGCCGGGGCTGCGGGTGGGCTGGATCCTCGCCCCGCACGCCGTACGCGACAAGCTGGTGATCGCCAGCGAGGCGCAGATCCTCTGCCCGAGCGCGTTCGCCCAGTCCGCGGTCACCAGCTACCTGAGCACCATGCCGTGGCGCGAGCAGCTCAAGACGTACCGGGAGGTCTACCGGGAGCGCCGCGACGCGATGCTCGACGCCCTCGGGGACCTGATGCCCGCCGGCACCACGTGGACCGAACCGGGCGGCGGACTGTTCGTCTGGGCCACGCTCCCCGACGGCCTGGACTCCAAGGCGATGATGCCGAGGGCGATCGCCGCCCGGGTGGCGTACGTGCCGGGCACCGGTTTCTACGCCGACGGGACCGGCACCGGTCATATGCGACTCAACTTCTCCTTCCCGCCCCCGGAGCGGATCCGCGAGGGTGTGCGCCGGCTGGCCAGCGTGATGGAGCAGGAGATGGCGATGCGGCAGGTGTTCGGCACGGTCAGCCGGCCGGTGAACGGCCGTCGTGGGCAGGCCGGCGCGGACGCACCAGGTCCCGACTTGGCATGATCTCGGCATGAGTACGCCTGCCGACTCCGGTCCCCCCACGAACGAACCACTGTTCCCCACCGCGCACGCCATCACCGACATGCGCGTACTGGTGCTGGCCGGCGGTCTGTCGTACGAACGCGACGTGTCGTTGCGCTCCGGACGCCGGGTGCTGGACGCGCTGCGCAGCATCGGGGTGGAGGTGGAACTCCGCGACGCCGACGTGGCACTGCTGCCCGCGTTACAGGTCGACCCGCCGGACGCGGTGGTGATCGCACTGCACGGGGCGACCGGCGAGGACGGTTCCCTGCGCGGCGTGCTCGACCTCTGCGACGTGCCGTACGTCGGTTGTGACGCCCGCTCCTCCCGGCTCGCCTGGGACAAGCCGTCCGCCAAGGCGGTGCTGCGGGAGGCGGGCATCCCCACGCCGGACTGGGTGGCGCTGCCGCACGACCGCTTCTCCGAACTCGGTGCGGTCGCGGTGCTGGACCGGATCGCCGACCGGCTGGGACTGCCCCTGATGGTCAAGCCGGCGCAGGGCGGATCGGGCCTGGGCGCCGCCGTGGTCCGGGACGCCGCGGCGCTACCGGCCGCGATGGTCGGCTGTTTCGCGTACGACTCGACCGCGCTGGTCGAGCGCTACGTGCCCGGCATGGACGTGGCGGTCTCGATCGTCGACCTGGGCGACGGTCCCCGCGCACTGCCCGCCGTCGAGATCGTCCCCCGCAACGGCGTGTACGACTACGCGGCCCGCTACACGGCCGGTCTGACCACCTGGCACGCACCGGCCCGGCTGGCACCCGTGGTGGCCGCCGAGGTCGCCGACACCGCCCTGGCCGCGCACACGGCGCTCGGCCTGCGTGACCTCTCCCGGGTCGACCTCATCGTCGACGAGGCCGGACGCCCGCACGTGCTGGAGGTCAACGTCTCGCCGGGGATGACCGAAACCTCGCTGCTGCCACTCGCGGTGCAGGCCGCCGGACTCGATTTCGGCAAACTACTCGGCTCGCTCGTCGCCCGCGCGGTCGACCGACGGCGCTAGCGGCGGGCTCCGCACCGACGTCGACCGCCCGCATCGGTCCCGCCAGGCACTGCCCTGTTTCGTACGTCCCGCGCTGTTCCTGCTCCGGGGCTGTATCTGCTCCCGCGCTGTCCTGCTAACGCCCTGTCCGGTCCACGGGTTCACCCCGCGCGACCTGGCGACCGGGTCGCACCGGGTGCCCGGTGCCCGACCCGATCCCCGAGGTCTCGCGGATGGCCGGTCACCCGGCTGACCGATCAACCGGCCGTTCGGTCTGGTCCTGCTGTTCCGCCCTGCCGTCCTGCTCGGTCTCGTCGTCCTGTTCCGTCCCGGTGGCCTGCCCGGTCTTGCCGGTCTGCTCCGGTGGGGCCTCGGCGTACGCGACCAGGGAGCCGTCCGTCACCGATCGGTCTGCCGGACCGTTGTCCGAGGTAGCTCCATCCGGCGCGGTGCCGGTCGGGGCATCACCTTCGACGTCGCCGCTCGAGCTTGCCGGCTCCAGCTCGACGTCTTCCAATCCCAGGCTGGCTGCCGCCTGCTGGGTCAGATTCGACGGCGCCTGCCATTGGATTCGTGGTGGCGCCGCCAGCGGTCGCCCACCGAACTCGGCCAACCAAGCCGCGACGTGGGCGAGGTTCTCCCGCCAGGTCGACTCCGGGATCGCCGGCAGGATGGCGTCCCACAGCGACAGGAAGGTACCGCGCAACTGCAGCCGGCCGTACGGCCTCGCCAGGAACCACATGTGCAGGTGAGCCGAGCCATCGCCCCACCGGTTGACGTGTACCCGGGCGACACCGTCGAGGGATCGAATGGCTCGCTCCAGGCGCACGGTCATCACACCGAGTTCCGCTGCGAGCAGGTTGGGTAGGTCACCCAGGTCGAGATGCGACCGGGATTCGAGAATGAGCACCATCGGCAGCCCGGTCGGGCGGTCCATGGCACGTACCCGCCAACGCTCACTCACCCAGATGTAGGCGTCATCCGGGGCGTTGCAGGAGAGGCATTCGGCCGAACCTTCGCCCTTGCGAGCCGGCTCGACGTCGACCGGGTCGTCGAGATGCTTGACGCGGAGGTCGCCTTCGAAGGGAAACGAGGGCCACTTGGCGAAGTCTGGTACGGAAAGAGGGGTGTGGGACACGACGCTGACCCTAACCGAGTTACAGACGACTGTCCCTCCCCATCTCGGCCCCCGCCCCGTACGCAGAGCGGGGCTGACCACCGGCCCTGGTGCGGCGTGACTCGGTACGCCCCGAGCGGCTGGTCAGCACCGCTCGGGAACAGGACCCAACAGGGCCCGGAGCCGGGTCGAAGTCGCCGATCGGGACCGGCAACCCTCGGTACCGGTGCCCCGAGGGCCTGGTTTTCGGTCCGTCATCCACAGGGCTACACCCCGTTTCACGCGCGGTTTCACGTGAAACGGGGTGGGGCTGTGGACAAACCCTGTGGATTACTTCGGACGCTCGGTCGATCGGCACGCGCCACGCTCCCGTCGCCCGGTTTCCACCCGTCGCCACGGCCGCGATCCAGCCCCTCCTCGCCCTATGAACAACCTCGGCGGGCCAGTGAAATCTCCCCTGGTCGGCGTCCCCACTCAACGACCAGCCGTCGAACCCCGGAGGACCGCGCCGTCACCGCTCATGCCGTCCGGCCGTCTTTCCGTGCTCGCATCCCGGCGTTGTGGCGTTGTGGCGTTGTGGCGTCGCCAGGGTCTAGCCGTCCGGCCGGAAGCGGGTGGGCGAGCGCCTCGACCTGGCTCGCTGGACATGACGCGGCCCGGCCACCCGGAGTTGCACTGCGCCGTGGCCGGGACAGTTCCGGACGCGCTGCCCTGTTCTGGCTCGTGCTGTTCCGTTCAGCTCTCCCACCCGTCTCGATCTGTTCCGTCCGGCGAAGGTCGGCGGCTGGAGGTCGAGGGTCGGGCGACTGACGGCGCGCGGCGGCAGGCGCGCCTTCCTCGTGCTGGCCCACGTCTGGCGCCATGGACGCCTCAAGCCAGACGTGTTGCCCCGGTCGCCGGCCAGGGTCTCGCCCCGAACTCAACCGGCCGGTACGAGGACGGCTCCGCCACAGCCCCGTCCGTGGCCCCTCGCGTCAGCCCCTCGGCGGTCACCATGGTCACCACCCCTGTCGCCCGTCACGCCACACACCTACCTGCGCTGTCCTGTCCCGGGGGCCTAAGGCCCCTTCCCCTCGTCCTGCCCAGCACCTACGTCCCGGGGCGTGGCGCGGGGCCGAGGGCCGTACCGCCCGACGGCCCGACCGCGCGGGACACCACGGAGTCTCC
This sequence comes from Micromonospora sp. NBC_01796, assembly GCF_035917455.1. Classification (NCBI taxonomy): domain Bacteria; kingdom Bacillati; phylum Actinomycetota; class Actinomycetes; order Micromonosporales; family Micromonosporaceae; genus Micromonospora; species Micromonospora sp. NBC_01796. The sequence continues at coordinate 2,957,047 of NZ_CP109078.1, forward strand.
GGTCGTTTTGAAGTCAGACCAGGTGTGCACATCCACAGCGGCCGAACCGGCGGCAGGGGACCAGGTCGCGCGCGGCGGCCATTGCCGCATGGCGTCGACCACGGCACGGCGTCGCGTCACTGGCGCTCGTCGCGGGCTGGGCGGGGAGGGCCATTCCAACCACGCGTATCGGCATCCGGCGTGTGCGGTGGTGAGCGATGCCGGAAGACTCGGGACTGTGTCTCGGCATCGCAGCCCGCGTCGAGGACTGGTCGGGGCGCTCACCGACCGGCGGACCTACCGCCATGACCCCACGGATCGCAGGCCGGAACTCCAGGGCCACGCCCAGCCCCGAACCGGTCGACATTGCAGGACGAGTCCACTCGCCGGGCTCGGCATCGCCGCACGGTTTCACGTGAAACAGGCCTGGCGTGAAACCGGCCCGGAATGGCGCAGGCCTCGTGTGGAACGGGGCTCGTGTGGAACGGGGCTCGTGTGGAACGGGGCTCGTGTGGAACGGGGCTCGTGTGGAACGGGGCTCGTGTGGAACGGGGCTCGTGTGGAACGGGGCTCGCGTGAAACGGGGCTCGCTGTGGAGCGTCGGCACCCACTGGCGGCGACGCCTTCCGCAGGACGGACGAGCCGCCCTGGCCATCCGTCCACGTGCCGAACCGGAGAAGCAGCACCTCCATGGTCGGGCAAGACGACACCTCCCAGCGGGGCCGAGGCAACACCACCGGTGGCCGGGTAAGCGGGCGGCGTACCCGGAGAAACGGCGATGGCCGCGGCACCGCCGGAATCGGCGGGCGCGGCCATCGGACCAGCTCGGGATCGGTCAGCCGGCGGCGTCCTGTTCCTCCATGCCGATGATGCCCACGATGCGTTCCAGGTCGTCGACCGAGGCGAACTCGATCGTGATTTTGCCCTTACTCCGGCCGATGTCCACCTTGACCCGGGTGTCGAAGCGATCGGACAGCCGGTCGGCGAGATCGGTCAGCGCCGGGGCGTGCGGCTTGGCCCGCCGGGTCGCGGGGGTGCTCTTTGTCGCCGCCCCCTCGGAGATGGCCAACTGCACGAGCTCTTCGGTCGTACGCACCGAGAGCCCCTCGGCAACCACCCGAAGCGCGAGTGCCTCCTGCGCCTCCGACTCGTCGAGACCCAGGAGGGCGCGGGCGTGACCGGCGGACAGCACGCCTGCGGCCACCCGCCGCTGCACCTGTGCCGGGAGGTTCAGCAGCCGGATCGTGTTGGAGATCTGCGGCCGGCTGCGGCCGATCCGGCGGGCGAGTTCCTCGTGCGTGGCCCCGAACTCCTCCAGCAACTGCTGGTACGCGGCCGCCTCTTCCAACGGGTTCAGGTTTGCACGGTGGATGTTCTCCAGCAACGCGTCCCGCAGCATCGCGTCGTCGCGGGTGTCCCGGACGATCGCCGGGATGACCTCCCGGCCGACCGCCTGCGCTGCCCGCCACCGCCGCTCGCCCATGACGAGCTCGTACTGCTCGCCGTCGAGGCGCCGTACGACGATCGGCTGAAGGAAGCCGACCTCCTGGATCGAGGTCTTGAGTTCCTCCAGTGCCTCCTCGTCGAAGACCTGCCGGGGCTGCTTCGGGTTGGGCACGATCGAGCCGACCGGGATCTCCGCGAAGTGCGCCCCCGGTACGGGCGCCAACTCGGGTCCGGAGCCGTTCGCCCGTTCCGGCTCGAACGGTTCGGGCGCGTCGCCGAATTCCCTCTCGTCGGGAATCTGGTCGGCGGCCTCGATCCGGTTCGGGACGTCCTCGGCCGTCGCCACCCCGGACGCCGGTAGCGGGGAGGTGGGAATCAACGCCCCAAGACCCCGACCGAGCCCGCCCCGCGGACGGTTCTTCATGCCACGCCTCCCACCGAATCAACCGACCTAAGCATTCCGGCCGACGGGGTCTTTGACCCCCCGCTCCGCAATCTCCTGAGCCGCCTCGAAGTAACTCGTCGCGCCCCGCGAACCGGGATCGTAGGTCATCACCGACTGACCGTAACTAGGAGCCTCCGACACCCGGACGTTGCGTGGGATGACCGCCTGGAGGACCTTGTCGCCGAAGTGGTTGCGGACATCCTGCTCCACGGCGTCCGCCAGTCGGGTACGCCGGTCGTACATGGTGAGCAGGATGGTCGAGACGTCGAGGGTGGGGTTCAGGTGCTGCTTCACCAGGTTGATGTTGTTGATCAGCTGGTTGAGCCCCTCCAGCGCGTAGTACTCGCACTGGATCGGGATCAGCACCTCCTGGGCGGCGACCAGGGCGTTGACCGTCAGCAGGCCGAGCGAGGGCGGGCAGTCGATGAACACGTAGTCGAACTGACCGGGGTAGGCGTTGATGGCCCGGCCCAGCCGCGACTCACGGGCCACCACGGAGACCAACTCGATCTCGGCGCCGGCAAGGTCGATCGTCGCCGGTACGCACCAGAGGTTCGGAATGCCCTCGACCGCCTGGGCCACCTCCGCCAGGGGCACGTTCTCGATCAGGCAGTCGTACACATCCGGGATGCCGGCGTGGTGCGGAACGTTGAGGCCGGTCGAGGCATTGCCCTGCGGGTCGAGGTCCACCACCAACACCCGGTTACCGTGCAGGGCCAGCGCTACAGCCAGGTTGACCGTGGTTGTGGTCTTGCCTACGCCGCCCTTCTGGTTCGCGACACACATGATCCGCGTCCGGGTGGGGCGGGGCATGCTCACCTCGCCACTCGGGTTCAGGATTTGCACGGCGCGCATTGCCTCCATAGCCAACGGGGGATCATCCTCTTCCCGAGACGAAGTTTCACGTGAAACGTACGCGTCCCTACCCGGATCTTCCGGGAAGGGTCCGGTGACGGGCGAGTGCGTGTCTGGCGGGTCGACCCCCGCCGGCTCCGACTGAACGGGCGCGCCGGCATTGGGCTGCACCACGGGACCACCCACTCCCGACGACTGGTACGACGAACCGGCCGACGCCGGTACGGGTTGCTCCGGTACGGCAGGCCCCTGCTGGAGCGCTCCGCCCCGCTCGGCCACCGGCCCGTCGGGCTGCTGGCGCTCTGCCATCAGCCGCCCGGGCACCGATGCTTCTGCCGCCGCGGTTCCGGTCTCGAAGTGAACGGTCACCCGGTCGATCCGTGGTTCCGTGGGGCCGTACTCCTCTGCTGGGCTCGTCGCCGGGTCGGCCCCGTGCGGTGACCGGGCTCGACTTCCGGCCGACCAGCCCTCGTACTCGGTTTCACGTGAAACATCAGGGCCATCGGATTGATAGCGCCGGGCTTCGGTTATCCCTTGATCGTCATACCTACCGTTGTCATGCACCGTGTCATCCCTGCCAGCTTCGGACGGGTCGGCACCGCCAGCGCCCACGAACTTCGCGCTTTCGGGTTGTAGCCTACGGCCCGGCGAGAAACGGCAGGGGCCCACAGGGCCGCCGGCCGCCGCCCGGTCCACACTATCGACGCGCGGCCAGCCTACGGCCGATGGGCCGGGGAGACCATGGCTGACAACAAGGTCCACCGCCGAGGTCATCAGAAACACCCCTCCGACCGAGGCAACCAAGGCAACCGAGGCAGGAACAACGATCGGCTTACGCGTTCCGATCGGTCTGCCCCGGCGGTTCGGTCACCGGGACCCCGAAGTTCGTCCCGGCGAGCTTTTCAGCCCACCGACCCGGGCCCTTGACGCGGTGACTCACGCCGTCGCCCCCTTTCTGACTCCGGTCGGGCTTGACCGTGTGGCCCGCCGACCACTGGGGCACGGCCCCTCCAGACAGGACGGTGCCGGGCCAGGTGCGGCCGGACCCTGTCGACGGCGACCCGGCCCCGGACCCACCCCAGGTTCGCCATCGCAGCAGCAGGCCACCCGTCCGTCGAGGCCATCGGGCTCCGGACGGTCCGGGTCGGTCAACGCCGGTCACAGGCTGGCCCCAGGTTCACGAGCAGCGGTCAAGCCCGACGCCACCTCCGCGCGGCCGCAGGCCGGCGTCCCGACATCGTCCAGGAGCCGACCCAGGGTCAGCTGAAACGGTGAAGCCCGGCTCTGGGTCGACAAGAACCAGAGCCGGGCTTCACCGGTACGGAAGGACGGGGTCAGCGGCCCCGAGCCCGGCCACCGCCACCGCGCCGGCCAGACTCCGCTCTGGCTGCTGCACGGCGCTTGGCCAGAGCGTCGCGCAGCGCCGGGCCGACCAGACGCTCACGCACGATCTCCACCACGGTCGTCGGCGGGTCGACCAGCCCCACTCCGCAGTGCCGAACCTGGGGGGCCGCACCACCGAGCCGGGCGACGGCCTTCCCGTACTCGGCGACCTCGTCGGCCGCCGAGGATCCCTTCAGGGCGAGGACCCGGCCGCCCAGGGTGGTCAGCGGAAGACACCACCCGGCGAGCCGGTCGAGCGGGGCCACCGCTCGTGCGGTGACGATGTCGGCCGGGACACCGGCGGGTCCACCGCCGGCCAGCTCCTCGGCACGCGCGCGGAGGACCGTCACCGACGAGTCAAGGCCGAGGGCGGTCACCGCCTCGGTCAGGAAGGCGGTCCGCCGGGCCAGCGGTTCGACGAGTACGACCGACAGGTCCGGTCGTGCGATCGCGAGCACGATGCCGGGCAGACCGGCACCCGAGCCGACGTCCAGCACGGAGGATCCGGTCGGGATGAGTTCGGCGACCGCCGCGCAGTTGAGCAGGTGTCGGTCCCAGATCCGAGGTGCCTCGCGTGGGCCGATCAGGCCGCGGAGCACTCCGTCGGTGGCCAGCAGTTCCGCGTACGCGGTCGCCAGGTCGAGGCGGTCGCCGAAGAGCGTACGAGCGGCGTCGGCCAGGTCGTCCGGTAGCGACACGTCCGGCGGGCCGGGTTCACCGGCCGCCGGTGCTGTGGACGGGTTCGAAGCGGCGGGGAGGGCGGCAGGGTCCAAGCCGTCCGGGGCGGTGGACGAAGACGGCCCGGGCGGTGTGTCACCACCCGGGCCGGCGGCGGCGTGAGCCGCAGGGTCGTACGTCATCACCCGGTCAGGCAACCGGACGGACAACGATGCGACGGCTGGGCTCGACGCCCTCCGACTCACTCTCGACACCGCTGATCGCGTTCACCACGTCGTGTACGCACTTGCGCTCGAACGCGGACATCGGTTCGAGGCGTACCGGCTCGCCGTGTTCCTTGACCTTCTCCACCGCGTTCTTCGCCACCGCGGCGAGTTCCTTGCGCCGGGTGGCGCGGTAGCCACCGACGTCGAGCAGCAGCCGGCTCGGCGTACCGGTCTGGCGGAAGACCGCGAGCCGGGTCAGCTCCTGGAGCGCCTCCAGCGTGGCGCCGCGCTGGCCGACCAGTGGTTGCAGCCGGCCTCCCACCACCTCGACGACCGGGCGACCGGCCGACACCAGCTCGTCGATGTCACCGTCGTAGTCGAGGATGTCCAGCAGGCCCTCGACGTAGTCCGCGGCGATCTCGCTCTGCCGGAACAGGTCGGCGTCGGTGGTCGCGGGCTTGGCTGCCGCCTCGGCACGCACCTCGGTACCGCCCTCGGCGGTCTCCTCGTCGGTGTCGTCGTCGTCATCGGACTCGACCGTGATCGGGTCCGTCTCCTCTTCGAGGGTCTGCTGCTCGGCGCGCGGAATGCTGGTGTCGGTCACGGTCTCATCTCCGTACTCGCTCGGCCGGACCTGTACGGTCCGCTGATTCCCGGGCCCGGCGGGAGGTCGCCGAGTGCCACGGGCACGTCTTCTCGGGCAGTTTCGCCCGCTACCGCGACGGCGCGCGGCGGAATCCTTTTGTCCGGCGCCGGGCGCGCTGGCGGCTGCCTGGACTCCGGATTCCTGGGGGCTGCCGGCGGGGTGGGTACCGCCGGCAGCCCGATGACTCAGCCCTGACGCTTGGCCGGGCGTCCCTTCTTCGGGTTGACCGGCTTGGCGCCCGGCTTGGGGGCGAGCGCCTTGGTGTCGACGGCGGGCTTCGGTTCCGGCTGGGCGCCGTTGGCCTTGGTACGGCCGAAGAGACCGCTCGGCTTGGCCGCGGGTGCCGCCTTGTTGCCGGTCGCCGGACGGTTGCCGGTCCCCGCGTTACGCGAACCGGAGCCGGGCAGGCCGGGCAGGCTCGCGGTGGGCGGCGGCGGGTACTTCCGCAGCACCCACTGCTGCTGGCCGAGGGTGAAGAGGTTGTTGGTCACCCAGTAGATGATCACGCCGATCGGGAAGATCGCGCCGGAGATGAGCAGCGAGGCCGGGATGCCGTAGAGCATCAACCGCTGGATCATCCGTTGCTGCGGGTCCTGGGCCCAGCCGGTCTTGAGGATCATCTGACGGCTGGTCAGGTAGGTGGTCGCGATCATGATGAGCACCAGGACGCCCGCCATGATCTTCACGGTGGTCGGGTTCGCGCCCAGGGCGCTCATCTCAGCCGCGGTTGAGCCGAACCGGCCGGAAATCGGGGCTGTGAAGAGCTTCGCGTTGGAGGCGCTGGTGAACTGGTCCAGGCTCCAGCCGTAGATCGTCGGCTGGGGGTTGTCCGGGTTGAGCCGGCGGAGTACGTGGAAGAGGCCGAGGAAGACCGGGATCTGCAGGAACATCGGAAGGCAACCCATCAGGGGGTTGGCCTTCTCCTTCCGGTACAGCTCCATCGTTTCCTTCTGGAGCGTCTCCCGGTCACCCTTGTGCTTCTCCTGCAGGGCCTTGATCTGTGGCGCGAGGGCTTGCATCGCCCGCTGCGACTTGATCTGCTTGACGAAGACCGGGAAGAGGATCACCCGGACGGTGATCACCAGGAAAATGATCGAGAGGATCCAGGCCCAGTTCGTACCGAGGGCCGCTGTCGCCGGTACCCCGATCGCGTCCCACGCGGAGTGCCAGATCAGCAGGATCCACGAGATCGCCCAGTAGATCCAGTCGAGACTCAATTCGGGGCTCCAGTCACATCGGCATGTCGGCGGCCGCCCGGCTCCGGCACCGGGTCATATCCACCAGGGTGGAAAGGGTGGCAGCGCGACAGCCGCCAGACCGCGAGGCCGGATCCCCGGAGGGCACCGTGCCGCGTCACCGCCTCAAGGGCGTACGCGCTGCACGACGGGTAGAACCGACAGCGGGCCGGCAGCGCCGGGCTTATCCAACGACGGTACGCGACGATGGCTCCTGCCAGCACACGGGCACCGAGTGTGCTGGCTCGGGACCTCCCGGTCACCCCGCTCATTCGGGTCGCCGCCCCGAGCGTCGGGGCCGCCGGGCGGCGGCGAGAGCCGCGTCCAGGTCGGCTGCGAGCCGGTCGTACGTGAGGTCGGCGGCGCCGGGCAGTGCTCGTACGACGAGGGTTGTCCCGGCCGGGAGCGTGGTCAACCGCTCCCGCACCAGGTGCCGCAACCGGCGGCGGACGCTGTTGCGGACGACCGCCCCGCCCACGGCCTTGGAGACGACAAAACCGGCGCGGGCCGGCGCGGAGTCCTGCTCCGTGCCGGCCGGACGCACCGGCTCTGGCGTTGCTGTTTCGGGCCCGACGGACGGCGAAGCGGACGGCAGGTCGAGGTGGACCACGACGGCGCCCCTACCGGCACGCCGTCCGCCGCGGACCGCAACGGCGAACTCGCCGCTACGCCGCAGTCGCTGCGCGGCCGCCAGCACGACGTCTACATCCCCGGGGCCGGGCCGATCGGCCCTCAGGCCGACAGGCGGTCACGGCCCTTGGCGCGACGGGTCGAAAGGATGGCGCGGCCGGCGCGGGTACGCATGCGCAGCCGGAAGCCGTGGGTCTTCGCGCGCCGGCGGTTGTTCGGCTGGTAGGTGCGCTTGCTCACGTCAGGCTCTCCGTCTTCGTACGAGCCCCGGTCGGTCGACTACGGGGTCGGATGGTGGTCCGCCGTCGACCACCGAGCGGGTGGCCTACGGGCGATGCTGCCCGGTGGTGCACGGACCGGCGAGGCGCGGGGTGGCGACCGCGGACAGCAAGCACCCATCACCCTAGCAGAGGGCGAGAGAGCAGCCGCTAAAGCCTACGCACGGGCGCAATGACCGTCAAACACCCCGGAGGCCGTGCCAAAAAATCGGCCAGGATCGGACGACCGTGTCGTAAGCGGTAGTTTTCCCCGATGTTCGGCCTACCCGCACCGGTCCGACGGTTGAAGCGTTGTGGAGAACGCTGTTAGCGTGCCCGTTTGCCGGTGAGCGTCAGGGGGCTCGGTGCCGCCGCCGTGCAAAACTGGACAAGCTAGTCGATCGTTCGACAGGTGAACCCGCGTCAGCGCTGATTCAGCCGGGGGCAGGTAGGACACAGGTCCGGCGGGGAGCCACAATCAGTCGATACACAGGTTGTGGATAACTTGTGGACGACGGTTCGGTCAACCGCAGGGCATGCCAGGTCGTGCCTGTTCGAGAGCGGTAGCAGGCCCGGAACGGTCGACTGGCAGCACACCAGCGGCGGCCGGGAACGCAGAGGCGATGGGGGTGGCGCGACGGTGGCCGACACGATCGACCTTGCCGCGGTGTGGCTGGCCGCAACCGATGATCTTGCCGATGAAATTATCTCGGCGCAACAGCGCGCGTACCTCCGACTCACCCGCCTGCGCGCCATCGTCGAGGACACGGCACTCCTCTCGGTCCCGGACGCGTTCACCCGCGACGTCATCGAGTCCCGGCTCCGCCCGGCGATCACCGACGCTCTCTCCCGGCACCTCGGTCGGGCCATCCAGGTCGCGGTCACGGTCCGCCCCCCGGAGGACGGCCAGGGACGACCGACCGGAACGCTGTACGGCAGCGGCACCCCGAACCCGGCCCCGAGCGGCTACGCCCCGGCCCCCGGCCCGAGTGCCTACGGTCCGCCACCGGAGGGGCCACGGGACAGTGCGCCCACCGGTCCGGTCGAACGCGTACCCACCGGCTCCGCCCAGTACCCCGCCGCACCGGTCGAGCCACCCCGGATGGGCCTGATCCCGAGCAGCCGCGACGGGGGTCAGGACACCCTCTTCGGCCCCGGCTACCCGGACCACTCGGGTTATCCCGAGCAGCAGTACCCCGACCAGGCGTACCCGGACGGCTCCTACGCCGACCAGGGCCGGCCGCCGGCGCCGCTGCAGGAGCGGCGCAACCTTGACGACCGTGGTGTGGAGCGGGGACCGGGTGGTCCGCACGCCCTCGACCCCCGACAGGTGGAGCACCGCTACCGGGACGACTCGATCGGCGGGCACGGCGACCCGGGGCCCCGCGGTCTGGCTCGCGACAACGGCACGGACAGCGGCCCCGGCCGAGGCGGTTCCCCGATGGACCACCGGACCGGTGGCCGGGACGACCGCCGGCTCGGCGGCGGCATGGACAGCGGGAGCAGCGGGGGAAACCGGCTGAACCCGAAGTACATGTTCGAGACCTTCGTCATCGGCTCGTCCAACCGGTTCGCCCACGCCGCCTCCGTCGCGGTCGCCGAGTCGCCGGCCAAGGCGTACAACCCGCTCTTCATCTACGGCAGCTCCGGGCTGGGCAAGACCCACCTGTTGCACGCCATCGGGCACTACGCCACGACGCTGGGCAACGCCCGCTCGGTGCGGTACGTCTCCACCGAAGAGTTCACCAACGACTTCATCAACTCGCTGCGCGACGACAAAACCAGTGCGTTCCAGCGCCGCTACCGCGACGTCGACATCCTCCTGATCGACGACATCCAGTTCCTGGAGAACCGCGAGCGGACCCAGGAGGAGTTCTTCCACACCTTCAACACCCTGCACAACGCGAACAAGCAGATCGTGATCAGCTCCGACCGCTCGCCCCGGGACCTGGCCACGTTGGAGGACCGGATGCGTACCCGGTTCGAGTGGGGCCTGCTGGCCGACATCCAGCCGCCGGACCTGGAGACCCGGATCGCGATCCTGCAGAAGAAGGCCGCCCAGGAGCGCATGTACGCCCCGCCGGACGTACTGGAGTTCATCGCGTCGCGGGTCTCGAACTCGATCCGGGAGCTGGAGGGCGCCCTGATCCGGGTGACCGCGTTCGCCAGTCTGACCCGGGCCACGGTCGAGCTGTCGCTGGCCGAGGAGGTCCTGCGGGACTTCATCCCGGACGGCTCCGGCCCGGAGATCAACGCCGACCAGATCATGGTCTCCACCGCCGACTACTTCGGCGTGAGCCTGGAGGACCTGCGCGGTCAGTCCCGGTCCAGGGTGCTGGTCAACGCCCGCCAGGTGGCCATGTACCTGTGCCGCGAGCTGACCGAGCTGTCGCTGCCCCGGATCGGTCAGGCGTTCGGTGGTCGGGACCACACCACGGTGATGCACGCCGACCGCAAGATCCGCCAGCAGATGGCCGAGCGGCGTTCGCTCTACAACCAAATCGCCGAGTTGACGAACCGGATCAAGCAGAACACCTGAAGCGGGTCCCGCCGACGTCCGGACCCGCAACGGGCGCCGGGCTTCCCACGCCGTGACCGACCCCGCCGATAGCTAACGGATACGTCGGCGCTCGCCCGCGTACGCGCCCCCACGCGCTCTGCCACTGCCCTGTGGCGTACCCCGAGGGCTGTGGTTTGCCCATGGCACCGATCCGACCGAGGCCGCCCGCCCGTGCCGGGACCGGTTGGGTCATCCGGCCGGGTGATGTCGTCCGCCGATCGGGTGAGATCCAGTAGCCCCACCGGTCCCGTCGGAGGCGCTTGCACGGATCCCGCTCGGCCCGGATGCGCCGCCGCCCGGTGATTTCCGACCCTCGGCGACGAAGGACGGCCGCCTCGGCGGGCCCGGGGACGGCGGTCGGCGGTGGACGGGCGGAAGTTGTCCACACCTTGTTATCCACCGTCGGTGGACAACCGGTAGTGCCGATCTACCTGGCTATCCACAACCTGTGGACAACTTCTGGGGAAACCGCTGTGGACAGACACGCTCCGTAGTCGAGTTATCCACGGGCGCCGGCTCGCTGTGGACCGGCTGTTGAAGGTTCTGGGGACAACGAGGATCGATGGGGATTCGACTGTCCCCAGGCTTGGGGAGAAACCCGGTGGAGAACCGGTGGACAACCGGTGGACAACCGTGGACAACTGCGGGCCGCCGACCGGCTGTGGATCGCGAGCCGGGTTTTACCCCAGGTTTTCCCCAGCAAACCCACCGGTGGATAATCCTCTGGCCAGGCCAAACGCCGCTCATCCACAGTTTGCACAACACCGATGAAGACGATGAGTTTTATCTCTAAGACAACAAAAACCAATCATCACCGTTGGGCATTCTGTGGATTCAGCTGATCGACCCCACCAGAGCCCGGCACCGGGTGCCGAAACACCGGGGTCGGGCGCACAGCCGATGCCATCGCCACCTAAGGTGCGATGGGGATCCGCACGGTTGGCCGGGCGGGCAGGCACCACCCGGCATGAGACAGTGGTCGCTGACGTCGACGCGGAGGCAATGGCATGAAGTTCCGAGTGGAGCGCGACGCGCTCGCCGACGCCGTGGCCTGGACGGCCAAGAGTCTGCCGAGCCGGCCATCGGTCCCGGTGCTCGCCGGTGTGATGCTGCGGGTCGCCGAGGGCAGCCTGCACGTGTCCGGCTTCGACTACGAGGTCTCGAGCCAGGTGACGGTGGACGTACAGGCCGACGCGGACGGCGCGGCGCTCGTCTCCGGCCGGCTGCTCGCCGAGATCACCAAGGCGCTGCCGGCCAAGCCGGTGGACATCGCCGCGGTCGGCTCGCACCTGGAACTGGTCTGCGGCAGCGCCCGGTTCACCCTCCCGACCATGCCGGTCGAGGACTACCCCACGCTGCCGGAGATGCCCGCCAGCGCCGGCACCATCGACGCCGCCGCGTTCGCCTCGGCGGTCAGCCAGGTCGCGATCGCCGCCGGGCGCGACGAGACGCTGCCGATGATGACCGGGGTACGGATCGAGCTGAACGGCAGCACGCTGGCGATGCTCGCGACCGACCGGTACCGGCTCGCCCTGCGGGAGATGCAGTGGCAGCCGGACGACCCGGAGATCAGCCTCAACGCGCTGGTGCCGGCGAAGACCCTGCACGACACGGCGAAGACGCTCGGCCCGACCGGTGGCCAGGTGGTCATGGCACTGGCCCAGGGCGCGGCCGGCGAGGGGATGATCGGCTTTGCCGGTGGCACCCGGCGTACCACCAGCCGGCTGCTCGACGGCGCCAACTACCCGCCGGTCCGGTCGCTCTTCCCGAGCAGCCACAACGCCGAGGCGCGGGTCGCGGTCAGCGGGCTGATCGAGGTCGTCAAGCGGGTCTCGCTGGTCGCCGAGCGGACCACCCCGGTGCTGCTGAGCTTCAGCTCGGACGGCCTGGTGGTCGAGGCCGGCGGCACCGAGGACGCGCGGGCGAGCGAGGCGATGGAGGCGACCTTCACCGGTGAGCCGTTGACCATCGGCTTCAATCCCGGCTACCTGATCGACGGGCTGCAGAACCTGGGCGCCGCGACGGCGGTCTTCTCGTTCGTCGACGCCTTCAAGCCCGCGGTGATCTCCCCCTCCGGGGAGGACGGGGAAGTCATTCCCGGCTATCGCTATTTGATCATGCCGATCCGGGTCACACGCTGACCCGAATCGGTAGAACGTAACTCATAAGGGGACACGGAAATGCAAATCGGCCTGGTAGGTCTCGGTCGGATGGGCGGCAACATGCGCGAACGGTTGCGCGCCGCTGGACACGAGGTGGTCGGTTTCGACCGTGACCCCGGGGTCACCGACGTTGCCGGTCTCGCCGAGCTGGTCGAGAAGCTGGCCGCCCCCCGGGTGGTCTGGGTGATGGTTCCGGCCGCGGTGACCGAGGCGACCATCGACGAACTGTCCGGGGTCCTGGCGTCGGGCGACATCGTGATCGACGGCGGCAACTCCCGGTTCAGTGACGACGCCCCCCGGGCGGAGAAGCTGGACCGCTTCGGCATCGGGTACGTCGACGTCGGCGTCTCGGGTGGTGTGTGGGGCCGGCAGAACGGCTACGGACTGATGGTCGGCGGCTCCCAGGAGCACGTCGACCGGCTGATGCCGATCTTCGAGGCGCTCAAGCCCGCCGGTGAGTTCGGCTTCGTGCACGCCGGCCCGGTCGGCGCCGGGCACTACGCCAAGATGGTGCACAACGGCATCGAGTACGGCCTGATGCACGCGTACGCCGAGGGCTACGAGCTGATGTCCGCCTCCGAGCTGGTGACCAACGTTCCCGGCGTGATCAAGTCCTGGCGCGAGGGCACGGTGGTCCGCTCCTGGCTGCTCGACCTGCTCGACCGAGCCCTCGACGAGGACCCGGAGCTGGCCAACCTGCGCGGCTACGCGGAGGACACCGGCGAGGGCCGGTGGACGGTCGAGGAGGCGATCCGCCTCGCGGTGCCGATGAACGTGATCGCCGCATCGCTCTTCGCCCGGTTCGTGTCCCGCCAGGACGACTCGCCCGCGATCAAGGCGGTGGCCGCGCTGCGCAACCAGTTCGGCGGCCACGCCATCCACAAGAACTAGCGCCCGGTGTACGTCCGCCGGCTCGAACTGATCGACTTCCGCTCGTACGAGCGGGTCGAGCTGGACCTCGAGCCGGGCGGGAACGTCTTCGTCGGCCCCAACGGGGTGGGCAAGACGAACCTCGTCGAGGCACTCGGCTATGTGGCGACCCTGTCCAGTCACCGGGTCGCCACGGACGCCCCGCTGGTACGGGTCGGCGCGAGCGCCGCGGTGCTGCGGTGCGCGATCGTGCACGACGGCCGGGAGCTGCTGGTCGAACTGGAGATCGTGCCGGGCAAGGCCAACCGGGCCCGGCTGGGTCGGTCACCGGTCCGGCGGGCCCGGGACGTACTCGGCGCGCTGCGGCTGGTGCTCTTCGCCCCGGAGGACCTGGAGCTGATCCGGGGCGATCCGGCGGAACGGCGGCGCTACCTGGACGACCTCCTGGTCACCCGGCAGCCGCGCTACGCCGGGGTCCGGGCCGACTACGAGCGGGTGGTCAAGCAGCGCAACGCGTTGTTGCGGACGTCGTACCTGGCCCGCAAGACCGGGGGTTCGCGGGGCGGCGACCTCTCCACCCTCGACGTGTGGGACGCCCAACTCGCCCGGCACGGTGCGGAGCTGCTCGCGGGTCGGCTCGACCTGGTCGCCACCCTGGCGCCGCACGTGACCAAGGCGTACGACGCGGTGGCCGCCGGTCGTGGCGCGGCCGGGATCGCGTACCGACCGTCGGTCGACCTGACCGAGCCGGTGCCGGACCGGGCAACGCTGGAGGCTGCGTTGGCCGCCGCCCTGGCCGAGTCCCGCCCCAGCGAGGTGGAGCGGGGCGTCACGCTGGTCGGGCCGCACCGCGACGAACTGGCCCTCACCCTGGGTCCGCTGCCGGCCAAGGGGTACGCCAGCCACGGCGAGTCGTGGTCGTACGCGTTGGCGCTGCGGCTCGCCGCGTACGACCTGTTGCGGTCGGACGGGATCGAACCGGTGCTCGCCCTCGACGACGTGTTCGCCGAGTTGGATGCCGGCCGCCGTGAGCGGTTGGCCGAACTCGTCGGTGGTGCCAGTCAGCTACTGGTCACCTGCGCGGTTGACGACGACGTGCCGTCGCGGTTGCGGGGTTCCCGGTACGCGGTGACGGACGGGACGGTCCGCCGTGCCGACTGACCCGAACCCGAACCCGAACCCGAACCCGAACCCGAGCCCGAGCCCGAGCCCGGGTCGGAAGCCGGCTTCGAAGGCGGCCCCGAAGGCAAAATCGGGTACGCGGTCGACACCGGCCAAGGACCCCACGCCGGGCTCCGGCCCCGCGTCGGCAGCAGCCGCCGGGGCGGGGGCGACGGCGGAACATAGTGGTCCGGAGCTGGCTCGGGCCGTACTCGATGCGGCTCGGGCGCGCCGGGAGACGAACCGGGCCCCGCAGCGGCGCCGGACCGGCGCGGACGCCGACGGGGTGACCGGGGACGACCGGGGCGTGGGCCGCGACGGCCAACCCCGGCGGCGGCTACGGGGTTACTCCGGCCCCGGCCCGGACCCGCGCGACCCGCAACTGCTCGGTACGGTGCTCGCCCGCCTGGTCAAGGCCCGTGGCTGGCAGCAGCCCACGGCGGAGGCGACGGTCTTCGGGGCGTGGGAGAAGGTGGTCGGCCCGGACGTGGCCAAGCACAGCCGCCCGATCAAGCTGGAGAACGGCGAGCTGACGGTCGAGGCGGAGTCGACCGCGTGGGCGACCCAACTGCGGCTGCTGGCTGGCTCGCTGTTGAAGCGGATCGCCGGCGAGGTCGGCCATAACGTGGTCCGGAAGCTGCATATCCACGGTCCGACAGCGCCGTCGTGGTCGCGTGGGCCGCGACGGGTACGGGGGCGTGGCCCACGGGACACATACGGCTGACCGCCGCCACGCCCCGTTGCCGGGCCGCCGCCCGACCGACGGTGATCGGCGCCGGTGGCGCGGACCCGGCCGGTACGGTCCGGGCTCGTTGCCGGCTCAGCGCCAGCCCGGCCGCCACCGTGGCGAGCGCCGCGAGCGCGCCGGCCAGTACCAGCGTCTGGCGCGGCCCGAGGTGTTCGGAGAGCCAGCCGAGCAACGGTGCACCGACCGCCGCCGAGATGGCACCGGTGACGCCGACCGCGGCGAGTACCCGACCGCGCATGGCGCCGTCGGTGTCGAGTTGGGCCCGGGTGCCGACGGTGGTGTCGATGAGGACGGCGGTCGCCGCGATCGGCAGGATGAACGCCGCGAAGCTCCAGGTGCCCGGTGCCAGTCCGGCCAGGATCTGCATCAGGCTGGCGAGCACCCCGGCGCCGACCAGGATGCCGTACCCGAGTTCGCGTCGCTGGGCGGCGACCAGCGCGCCGACCACGGTGCCGACCGCGAAGACGGTGGAGAGCAGCCCGTACCCCGAGGCTCCGGCGCCGAGCGGGCCGTCGCTCATGGCGGCCATGGTCACCTGGTAGTTGCGCCCGAGGCTGCCCAGTACGAAGGCGAGCGCGAGCATGATCAGCACCACCGGCTGCCCCCGCAGGTACGCGAACCCGGCCCGTACGCCGCCGGTGTCCCGTGTCTCGATACCGTTCGGTTCCGGCTCGGGGGTGTGCAGGTCCCCCTGCCGGATGGAGAGCAGTGCCAGCACCACGGCGGCGAAGCTGATCGCGTTGATCAGGAACAGCGGGGCCGGGCCCGAGGCGGCGACCACCACCGCGCCGACGCTCATGCCGAGGATCCGGCCGGCCGAGTTGGTGAGCGAGCCGAGGGCGAGGGCGTTGCCGAGGGTGGACCGGTCGACCAGGGTGGAACCCCAGCGACCCATCACCGGCCCCTCGATGGCAGAGACGGCGCCACTGACCAGCGAGATCGCGTAGATCACCGGCAGCCCGCCGGTGTGTGACCAGGCCACGGCCGCCAGCCCCAGGGCGAGCCCGGTGTGCATGACCTGGGTGCCGACCAGCAGTGGCCGGGCCGGTAGCCGGTCGGCGAGCGCGCCACCCCAGGTGCTGAGCAGGAGGGTGGGTACGGCCTGGAGCAGCACCGCCCAACCCATCGAGGTCACCGAACCGGTCGCCTGGAGCACGAACCAGTTGATGCCGAGTACCTGCATCCAGGTCCCGATGATCGACACGAAGCCGGCACCGGCCCAGATGCGGTAGTTGCGATGGCGCAGAGCAGCGAATGTGGCGCGCATGGTCGCGAGCCGACCCCCCCTCGGACGGCGGCGACGTACGCGCACCAGGTCCCGGACTCCGTCGCCGGCTCTCGGCGACGTGCAATCCTGGCTCAGGAGGTAGCGGATCGCTTACTTCTAGTGATGGAGTTCATGTCCGTCCACGCTCGTCCTGACCTGGGCAAACGCCGGCCGATCAGCTACCGGGCAGTAATGTCAGGAGTCGGCGTAGACGGCGAAGCCACGGTCGGCGCAGCGTCGGTAGAAGCCGGCGAGCACGCTCAGCTCCGACCGTACGAAACTCCACTGCGGGGCGGCGCCGGACTCGTCGCGCAGGGCGTCGAGCCGGTTGTCGAGCCAGCGCAGTTGCTGCTCGGCGAGGCGCCCGTCGGCGAGCGCGGACCGGAGCACGGCACCGACAGTGTCGAAGGTCACCAGATCGCCGTACTGGCGGTGGCCGTCGACGAACCGTTCGAGGCCGCCGGCGATCCAGGCGCAGCCGTCGGGGTCGATCACCGGGTCCTCGTCCTCGGCCGCGGCCTCTGTGGCGTAGAGCACACCGTCGAGGCCGAGCAGGAGATCAACAAGCTCGGTGTACGCGGTCGCGCGTACCGTTCCGGTCTTGGCGATGTGCCCGGCCAGCGCGGCGGTCGGCGCGGCCACCTCGGGCGCGTCGGCGAGGTCGCCGAAGTCCACGAAGTCGGCCGGGGCCACCGGATCGTAGAAGCGGCCGGTACGCGGCCAATGCACCGCGACGTTGTCCAGCCCCATCGGGCGTCACCTTCCTGAGCACGTACCGAACCGGCCGTCCGAGGCACGGCGACAGCGACGCAAAGTTACGGCACGGCGAGCCGTTCGCGCGACCCCCGTGCCCAAGATCCGCCTCCGGGTCGAGCGCGGCGGCGCGGAGCGGCCTTGATCCGACCGGTGGCGTGTGGGGGGAGTCGCGGTAGGCGGGGTGCGGCCGGCTACGGGGGTCTCAGGTGGGTCCGCAGGGGTGCCGCGTACTGGTTCTGTCGTCTCGGCACAGTAGGATTGACATCGAGACGAGGACACGGTGTGGAGCGACGACGCGGGCCAGGTTGGCCTGGGCCACCAGTCCGCACCGGGTCCGAGCCGATCGCGAACCGCGGGCATCCGCGGCGACCGGCGCTTTCGGCCGTATCCGCAGATCAATCGTGGTGCCGGCCTGTGCGCTGAGTCGCGTGCCCGCCAAACCCGCGCCCGCCGCGCCCTGGTGCCCGGATGGTGCGAGAAAGTGGCCAAGGTGGCAACGCAGGACAAGCAGGAATACGGTGCCGGGTCGATCCAGGTGCTCGAGGGCCTGGAGGCGGTTCGCAAGCGGCCCGGTATGTACATCGGATCAACCGGCGAGCGCGGTCTGCACCACCTGGTCTGGGAGGTCGTCGACAACGCGGTCGACGAGGCACTCGCCGGATACTGCGACACCATCGAGGTGACGCTGCTCGCCGACGGCGGCGTGCGGGTGGTCGACAACGGCCGTGGTTTCCCGGTCGACCTCCACCCCACGCTGAAGAAGCCGGGCGTCGAGGTGGCGCTGACCATCCTGCACGCGGGCGGCAAGTTCGACGGCAAGGCGTACGCGGTCTCCGGCGGCCTGCACGGCGTGGGTGTCTCGGTGGTCAACGCGCTCTCCGTCCGGATGGCGCTGGAGATCCACAAGGACGGCTTCGTCTGGCGGCAGCAGTACCACAACTCCAAGCCGACCCCGCTGGAGAAGGGCGAGAGCACCAACCTCACCGGCTCCTCGGTGTCGTTCTGGCCGGACCCGACGATCTTCGAGACGATCGAGTTCACCTTCGAGACCATCTACCGCAGGCTGCAGGAGATGGCGTTCCTCAACCGGGGACTGACCATCCAGCTGCGCGACGAGCGGGTCCAGGAGGACGACGGCAAGCCGCGCGAGGTGACCTTCTGCTACAAGGGCGGTATCTCCGACTTCGTCCGTCACCTGAACGCCTCGAAGAACCCGTTCCACAAGACGGTGGTCGAGTTCGGGGCCGAGGAAGAGGGCATGTCGGTCGAGATCGCCATGCAGTGGAACGAGTCGTACGGCGAGTCGGTCTACACCTTCGCCAACACGATCAACACCCACGAGGGTGGCACCCACGAGGAGGGCTTCCGGGCCGCGTTGACCGGTGTGGTCAACAAGTACGGCCTGGAGAAGAAGTTCCTCAAGGGCGACGAGAAGCTCTCCGGCGAGGACGTACGGGAGGGGCTGGCCGCGATCATCTCGGTCAAGCTGTCCAACCCGCAGTTCGAGGGGCAGACCAAGACCAAGCTGGGCAACACCCCGGTGAAGAGCTTCGTGCTCCGGGTCTGCAACGAGTGGCTGGTGGACTGGTTCGAGCGGAACCCGGCCGAGGCCAAGCTGATCATCACCAAGGCGACCCAGGCCTCCCGGGCCCGGATCGCGGCGCAGCAGGCGCGCAAGCTCGCCCGGCGCAAGTCGCTGCTGGAGTCCGGTTCGATGCCGGGCAAGCTGGCCGACTGCCAGTCGACCGACCCGCGCGAGTCCGAGGTGTTCATCGTCGAGGGTGACTCCGCCGGTGGCTCGGCGAAGCAGGGGCGTGATCCGCGTACCCAGGCGATCCTGCCGATCCGCGGCAAGATCCTCAACGTGGAGAAGGCCCGGATCGACCGGGTGCTGAAGAACAACGAGGTCCAGGCGTTGATCACGGCGCTGGGCACCGGCATCCACGACGACTTCGACATGGAGAAGCTGCGCTACCACAAGGTCGTGCTGATGGCCGACGCGGACGTGGACGGCCAGCACATCCAGACCCTGCTGCTGACGCTGCTGTTCCGCTTCATGCGGCCGCTGGTCGAGATGGGTCACGTCTACCTGGCCGCCCCGCCGCTCTACAAGATCAAGTGGAACAAGAAGGGCGACGACGCCCAGTACGCGTACTCCGACCGGGAACGGGACGGGCTGATCGCGCTGCGGCAGCAGAAGAAGCCCAACGCCAGGCCGGACGACATCCAGCGGTTCAAGGGTCTGGGCGAGATGAACTACCCGGAGCTTTGGGAGACCACGATGAACCCGGCAACGCGTACGCTGCGTCAGGTCACGCTCGACGACGCTGCAACCGCTGATGAGCTATTCAGCGTCCTGATGGGTGAGGACGTGGAGGCACGACGGTCGTTCATCCAGCGAAACGCGAAGGATGTCCGGTTCCTCGACATTTAAGGCTGTTCCCGTACGTCGGGATCTTCCTGATTGTGTCCTGGTTTCCGGGTGACCGACGGTGGACATCAGGATGACCAGTGGGTGCACGGAGACTTGCATCCACATGGTTATCCACAGTTTCGACGGTTTCCACAGCCGTTATCCACAGGTAAAGCGGCTAATTAGTCTGATAAGGGTTGACAGTGACGGATACTCCCGAGTCCTTCGATAGCGAGCCGGTCGATCCGGCCGCCGCCAGCGCGGCGGTGGTCCAGCACGACCGCATCGAGCCGGTGGGGCTCGAGGTGGAGATGCAGCGGTCCTACCTCGACTACGCGATGAGCGTGATCGTGGGCCGTGCCCTGCCGGACGTACGGGACGGACTCAAGCCCGTACACCGCAAGATCCTCTACGCCATGTTCGACTCCGGCTACCGTCCGGACCGCGGGTACGTGAAGTGCTCCCGGGTGGTCGGCGACGTGATGGGTCAGTTCCACCCGCACGGCGACTCGTCCATCTACGACGCGTTGGTCCGGATGGCCCAGCCGTGGTCGCTGCGCTACCCGCTGGTCGACGGCAACGGCAACTTCGGTTCGCCCGGTAACGACCCCGCCGCCGCCATGCGGTACACCGAGTGCAAGCTCGACCCGCTGGCGATGGAGATGCTCCGGGACATCGACGAGGACACCGTCGACCTCCAGGACAACTACGACGGCCGGGCCAAGGAACCGACGATCCTGCCGTCCCGGATCCCGAACCTGTTGCTCAACGGCTCCGAGGGCATCGCGGTCGGCATGGCCACCAAGATCCCGCCGCACAACCTGCGGGAGATCGGCGCGGCGGTCCAGTGGTGCCTGGAGAACCCGGACTCCGACGAGGCGACCACGCTCGACGCGCTGCTCGAGATCGTCAAGGGTCCGGACTTCCCCACCTACGGGCTGATCGTCGGACACCAGCCGATCCAGGACGCGTACCGGACCGGTCGCGGCTCGATCCGGATGCGCGCCGTGGTCGACGTGGAGGAGGACAAGAAGGGGCGGGCCTGTCTGGTCGTCACCGAGCTGCCCTACCAGGTCAACCCGGACAACCTGGCCGAGCGGATCGCGGAACTGGTCAAGGAGGGCAAGCTCGCCGGGATCGCGGACATCCGGGACGAGTCCTCCGGGCGTACCGGCATGCGGATCGTCCTGGTGCTCAAGCGCGACGCGGTCGCCAAGGTGGTGCTGAACAACCTCTACAAGCACACCCAGCTCCAGGAAACCTTCGGCGCCAACATGCTGGCCCTGGTCGACGGGGTGCCGCGCACGCTCAACCTGGCCCAGTTCATCCGGTACTACGTCGAGCACCAGATCGAGGTGATCCGGAGGCGGACCGCGTACCGGCTGCGCAAGGCCGAGGAGCGGGCGCACATCCTGCGCGGTCTGGTCAAGGCACTGGACGCGCTCGACGACGTGATCGCCCTGATCCGGCGCTCGCCCACGGTCGAGGAGGCCCGGCAGGGGCTGGTCCAGCTCCTGACGATCGACGAGATCCAGGCGACCGCGATCCTCGACATGCAGCTCCGGCGGCTCGCCGCACTGGAGCGCCAGAAGATCATCGACGAGTTGGCGAAGATCGAGCTCGAGATCGCCGACTACAAGGACATCCTGGCCAAGCCGGAGCGGCAGCGGAAGATCGTTTCCGAGGAGCTCGGCGAGATCGTGGCGAAGTGGGGCGACGAGCGGCGTACCAAGATCCTGCCGTTCGACGGCGAGGTCTCCATGGAGGACCTGATCGCCCGCGAGGACGTCGTGGTCACCATCACCCGTACCGGTTACGCCAAGCGCACCAAGGTCGACCTGTACCGGTCGCAGCGGCGCGGGGGCAAGGGTGTCAGCGGCGCGACCCTGCGCCAGGACGACATCGTCAGCCACTTCTTCGTCTGCTCCACGCACAACTGGATGCTCTTCTTCACCAACAAGGGCCGGGTCTACCGGGCCAAGGCGTACGAGCTGCCGGAGGCGAGCCGTACGGCGAAGGGCCAGCACGTGGCCAACCTGCTCGCCTTCCAGCCGGACGAGCAGATCGCCCAGGTCATCCAGATCCCGGACTACCAGGTCGCGCCGTACCTGGTGCTGGCGACGCAGAAGGGCCTGGTCAAGAAGACCAAGCTGGAGGAGTTCGACTCCAACCGCTCCGGCGGCATCATCGCGATCAACCTGCGCGATGAGGACGAGCTGGTCGGCGCGGCACTTGCCGGACCCGAGGACGATCTCCTGCTGGTGTCCAAAAAGGCACAGGCGATCCGGTTCAACGCCACCGACGAGGCACTGCGGCCGATGGGTCGCGCCACCTCGGGCGTGATCGGGATGCGCTTCACCGACGACGACGTCCTGTTGGCCATGGAAGTGGTCACCGACGGGATGGATGTCCTGGTGGCAACGAACGGCGGGTACGCAAAACGTACGCCGATCGAGGAATATCCGGTGCAGGGCCGGGGAGGAAAGGGTGTGCTGACCGCGAAGATCACCGAGCGACGTGGTGGACTGGTCGGCGCAGTGGTGATCAGCCCGGACGACGAGTTGTTCGCGATCACCAGTAACGGCGGCGTCATCCGGACTCCGGTGAAGCCTGTACGCCGTACACGCGATCGGAACACAATGGGGGTCAAGCTCATGGACCTCCCGGATGGTGTGACGATCGTGGCCATTGCTCGCAATGCCGACGAGCCTGACGAACAGGACTAGTTGATGACGGAGACACAGGCGAAGTCGGGGAGCGCGGGGACCTCGGCCAACCCGGTCGATGAGGAGGCCGCCGCGGGCGGCGCACCAGCGACCGGCCGCGCGGCCGTCGGCCGGGCGGTAGTCCCCGCCGACGCACCGTCGCCGAAGTTCACCCGGGCCCCCGGCATGCCACCCCCGCCGGACCAGCCCGGCGGGGAAGCGGGCAGCCGCCCGACCGAGGCATCCGGCACCGAAGGCGGGTCGCCCTCGACACCGTCCTCCGGAGCGGCGGCCAGCGCTGCCACGTCGGCCGGTGGCCCGTCCGCCGACCGACCGGGCGGCCAGAACCGGCCGGGCGCGCAGAGCAGACCGTCGATGCCGGGCAGCTCCGGTCCGCCGGCATCCGGGCAGTCCGCCCCGGGGCAGACCATGCCGGGCATGTCCGTGCTGGGTCAGCCGGCCCAGGGGGCGCCCACGGGTGGACCGGGTGGTTCGGGTGGCTCGGACGAGGGACGGGCGACAGGATCGGCCCGGCCCAACCCGACCGGTGGCCCGGCCCGTACGTTCGGCGGCGCCGCCGCGGTCGGTGCGGCCCGGGTCAGCGAGGCCGTACGTTCGGCCCGCAGCGCGGTCGGTTCCGCCGCTTCGCGGGGGCCGCGACGGGCCCGGCTGAACCTCAAGCGCATCGACCCCTGGTCGGTGATGAAATTCTCGTTCGCGGTGTCGCTGGTGCTCTTCGTCGTCGTGATCGTGGCGACCTCGGTGCTCTACCTCGCGTTGGACGCGATGGGCGTGTTCGAGAGCGTCAACAGCAGCCTGACCGACCTGATCAACGCCGGTGGTGGGCAGAGTGACAACGCCCTGAAGATCACCGCCAAGGGCGTGATCCTCAGCTCGGCGTTGATCGGGCTGGTGAACGTGGTGCTGTTCACCGCGCTCGCCACGCTCGGTGCGTTCGTCTACAACGTCTGCGCCGACCTGGTCGGTGGGATCGAGTTGACCCTCGCCGAGCGCGACTGACAACGTGCCGACGCCGGGGGCGCCGCAGATATTGCGGTGGCCCCGGCGTTTCGCATTCGGTAGCGTCTGCGACGACCGCAGGGTTACCGGCGCACAATTCGTTGTCGCAGGTCAGCCTGGGGGTCAGCCCCCGAGTTGGGACCTGGCCCTTAGGTACGGTAACCTTGCTCGTCGCACGGGGCTATAGCTCAGTCGGTTAGAGCGCAGAGCTGATAACTCTGAGGTCGCTGGTTCGATTCCAGCTAGCCCCACTTTCAGATCGTCCGACAGCAGTCGAGCGTGAGGGACTGTCATGTTCAAGAAGCTTCTGATCCTCGCCAGCGTTGTCGGCGTGGCGGCCCTGATCGCCAAGAAGGTCAAGGAATCCAACGACGAGCGGGCGCTGTGGCACGAGGCCACCACCGCACCGGACCTCCGGTAATTCGCTCGACCTGGATCGCCCGACCCGGCGGCGTCAGCCGCCTTCCGGGGCCATAGCTCAACTGGCAGAGCACTGCCTTTGCAAGGCAGGGGTTAGGGGTTCGAGTCCCCTTGGCTCCACCAGCACCCTCCTGCGTTGACCTTGGTACGAGTACGGCCATCCGTACCCTCCAGGCCGCTTTCCCGCTGACGCAGGTGTCCGGCGTTGGACGCTGCCGTTGCCAGGGCAGCACGAACAAGTGCCGCCCGTGCAGACGGATCGGCATCGTGGAGGTCACCGCACCAGCCAGCGGCGCTGTCGTTGTCGGAGGGGCCGTCATCCCAGGTGCCCATGTGCTCCCTCTACGTTCGCAGTAAGCGGATCATGAAGCCAAGCGGAGCGATTCGGCACGGATCCGGCAGCGCTCAGTCCCGATCTTGCTCCTGCTGGGGTGCGCGGATGAACCGCCGGTCATGGCTGCTGACCCCGGCGGTCGGGCCGGCGGCACGCAGGATGACGTCCAGCACGAGGTCGGGATCCGCCACGTAGGCCCCGCTGGCCCATGCCGCGTTCGGCTCGATCACAGCCCAGTGGCCGTCGACGACTCCCACATCCACCACGATGGCGGTGGGCAGGGTGTGGCCGAACCCGGCCAGCAGGTCGGCGCCGAAGGCGAGCGTATCGGCGGACGGAGGTCCGAGGCGGAGCCTGCCCTGCTCGGCGTACTGACTGGCGGTGTGGACCGCGCCGTCGAGCAGGTGTAGCCGGTACTCGGCGGCGAAGTCGACGATGTCGCTGACGAGTACGGGGGTCTGCCGGTCGATCGCGTCGGGGCCGGGCAGACGGGAGCCGTCCGTATAGATCATCGCCCGGATGCTCTTGTCGTTCGGCGACTTGATGAACGCCGGTCGGCGCAGTTCGTAGGCTTCGCCGGCCGTGACCAGGGTGATCTCCCGGTGGGTGAGTTCCCTGGGCAGTCCGGTCAGCCAGTCCGGTGGCGCTTCCAGGGGAGCGATACCGAGGATCGGTGCGACGGCGTCGGCGAAGGTCGGCCCCGCGTGGAGGTGATCGGCTCGCGTACCGGCCGGTACTTCGAAGGTGGGCAGTTGGATGGTGTGAAGCCCTCGTCGCTGGGCCGCATCCCGCAGATTCTTCGCGGATGCGGTCAGTCGCGGTGGCAGGACGAGTGTCACGGACGAGGATCCTGCCGCAATCGATCCCGAAACCGGGTACCTGGCCGAATAGGGCCTGTCGCCCGGCGGACTCGTACGCTGTCGGCCGTGGGAGATCTCGCGAGCACCTTACTGACGGCGGTCGGTGTGTTCGCGGGTACGAACGTCGACGACATCATCGTGCTCACGGTGCTGTTTCTTTCCGCGCGGGCCAGCGGGCTGCCGAGGGTGTGGCAGGTCTGGACAGGCCAGTACGCCGGGATCGGCGTACTGGTGGCGGTGTCGGCGGTCGCGGCCCTGGGGTTGACGATCGTGCCGGACGAGTGGGTCGGCCTGCTCGGGCTGCTGCCCTTCGCGTTGGGCGTACGCGGCCTGATCGCCGCGATCCGTGCCCGTGGGCAGGACGAGCCGCCGGGAGCGGGGGTGGCGACCGGACTGGTTTCGGTGGCCGGGGTGACGATCGCCAACGGTGCCGACAACATCTCCGTCTACACCCCGCTGTTCCGTACGGTCGGGTTGACCGACAGCCTGGTCTCCGTGGCGGTGTTTGCCGCACTGACCGCGGTGTGGTGCCTGGTCGGCTCCTGGCTCGGCTCGCACCGGCAGGTCATCGCGATCGTCCAGCGGTACGGGCACTGGATCGTGCCGGGGGTCTTCATGCTCATCGGCGCGGTTATCGTCATCGAGTCCGGGGTGATCGGCCACCTGCGGTGATCTGGCCGGCGGCGGCCGGGCCCCGCCCCGCCCCGCCCCGCCCCGCCCCGCCCCGGGGCATGCTTGCCGGCCAGTGCCGGTGTCCGGCGAGCCTGCCGTCAGGCCCCGGCCGGGCCGGAGTGCGTGCCGACGATCGCCTGTAGGGCGGCGACGTGGGCCCGGTACGCCGCCCGTCCCTCCGGGGTGAACTGGAGCCAGACTCGGGGTCGGGTCTCCCGGACCGCCTTGCGCTGGGTGACGTAGCCCGCCTCGGTCAGGACCGTCACATGTTTGCTGAGTACGGAGGCGCTGACCGACAGCCGTTCCTGGACCACGCCGAACTCGATCTCGGCGACGCTGTCGAGCAGCGCGCAGATCAGCAACCGGTTCGGCGCGTGGATGATCAGGTTGAAGCCGCCCGGCTCCGGGGCCAGGGTGGTCATGCCCCGGCCCGCAACCGACGGCGGTGCCACCAGCCCAGGGCCAGCACCGCCCCGGAGTTGAGGACGGCGGCGACGATCCAGGCCCAGGGGCGGCCGGAGTCGTCCAGCCATGCGGCGGCGAGCGTCACGAACACCAGCGGCGTCGTGGCGAGGATGATCCATCGAGCGTTGATCTTGCCGACCTGCGGTACGACTCCGGCCCGGTCGAAGAAGACCCGCACCATCGCGCCCATGGCGGCGACCAGCACGAGCGTGACCACGATGGTGGCGGCGGTGGGCAGTAGTTGGCTCAGGGTGGTCCCGCCCAGCATCGCCGCGACGGCTGCGAAATACCAGCTCGGTGCGAGTCTGCGGCCGAGCGAGGACTGGGTGTCCTGCACCTGCCGCAGGGCTGCGGCAGCCTCCGCCGGGGTGGGGCGGTGGGCGGTCGGGTCGAGGGGTGCATCACTTGCCATGACGGAAAGTGTGTCCGAGACTTTCCGTCATGGCAAGTAAAGACTTTCGGTAGCGGAAACTCGGGAAGGTCCCGCGGCACCCTCAGGAAGGTTCCGCGTCGCGGTTACGCCGCGACGGCCGCCTCCGCGACCTGTTCGGCATCGGGGCGCAACTGCGGGGTGGCGAGCGAGACCACGAGGTTGAGGATGGCGAACGCGGCGGCCACCATCAGTCCACGGTGGAAGCCCTCGACCAGGGCCTGCTGCTGGTCGAGCCCCTGGGCGACCGCGTCGGTGGTGCGGGTGATGGACAGGGTGGTGACGATGGCCAACCCCAGTGCACCGCCGACCTGGTAGACGGCGGTCACCACGCCCGACGCGGCACCCGCCTCGTGGTGCGCGACGTCGGCCACGGCGGCGATCTGGGCCGGTACGCCGACGCCGAGAATGCCCAGTCCGAACAGGACGAAGCCGGGCAGCAGCTCGGTGGCGTAGCTGCCGGTGGCCCCGGCCCGGGAGAGCAGCAGCAGACCGGCGACGCTGAGCACCGCGCCGGCGAGTTGGAGCGTACGGGTGCCGATCCGGTGCACCAGCTGGGTGGAGAGGGCGGCGCCGACGATCGCGGCGGCACCCATGGGCAGGAAGTGCACGCCTGCGGCCAGGGGCGAGTCGCCGCGTACCTGCTGGAGGTAGATCGCGGTCAGGAAGAACATGGAGAGGAAGCCGGCGCCGTTGAGGGCCAGGGCGGCGCTGGAGACGCTCAGGGCGCGGGAGCGGAACAACCGCAGCGGTACGAGTGGTGCGGCGGAGCGGGCCTCGACCGCGATGAAGGCGATCAGGAGCGCGATTCCGCCGGTGAGGAAGCCGACGACCTCGAGTGAGCCCCACCCGCTCGCCTCGGCGCGTACGACGCCGAAGACGACGGCGAGCAGGCCGCCGGTGCCGAGGAACGCGCCCGCCACGTCGAAGGTCCGGTTGCCGTGCTCGTTGTGGCGGATGTCGCGGACGAAGGTCGGGATGATCGCGACCAGGGCGATCACGATCGGCACGTTCACGAAGAAGACCCAGCGCCAGCTCAGCGAGTCGACGAGCAGGCCACCAGCGACGACGCCCAGGGTGCCGCCGAGCCCGGCCAGACCGCCCCAGACGCCCATGGCGATGTTTCGGGCCCGCCCGTGCGCGAAGGTCACGGTGAGGATGGCCAGCGCCGCCGGCGAGAGCAGCGCGCCACCCAGCCCTTGAACGGCTCTCGCCCCGATCAGGAGCCCCGGCGAGGTGGCGAACCCGGCCAGCAGGGAGGTCACCCCGAACAGGACGAGTCCGCCGACGAACACCCGGCGAGGTCCGAGCAGGTCGGCGGCGCGACCGCCGAGGAGCAGGAAGCCACCGAAGAGCAGGGTGTACGCGCTGATCACCCATTGCAGGTTGTCGGTGCTGAAGTTCAGGTCGGACTGGATGTCGGGCAGTGCGACGTTCACGATCGTCACGTCGAGCACCACGATGAACTGGGCGAGTGCCAACACCGCGAGGGTGGCCCAGGGACTGCGTCGCATTGCGTACCTCATAAGGAAGCCGGCGGCTGATACGTGTACAACGTAGGTATACGACGTACGTTTACAACGTAGACGTGGTCTACGCCGTACACCGGCCTGAGGCGCGAGCTATGAGCAAGGACACAGGGTCAGCGGCGTACGTCCACGCGGGCGAGGTTGAGCAGTTCGTCCACCGACCACTGGTCGTAGGCGTGGGAACCGTACTTACTGGCGATCAGCCGGCCGTCGGTGTCGATCAGGAAGTCGGCGGGTAGGCCGATCCGGCCGTTGGGCTGGCTGGTCGAGGGCAGGGGTTTGCCGTGCCGGACGACCGCCACCAGGTCGAGCGTGATCGAGCGGAGGATCGGGCCCCAGACCCGCGGGTCGAGGAGGGCTCGGGGTGCCGCCTCCACCCCGAACGTGCGGTACCACCGCCGGTCCGGGTCGGCGATCACCGCGAACGGAAGGTCGGCGGTGTGTTCGCGCAGCTCGTCCGCCTCGGAATGGAAGAGGACCACCTCGCGTACGCCGGCCGCCTCGATCTCCGCGTGCCGGCGGACCACGGAACGCAGGTGCAGGTTGCAGACCGGGCAACCGGCGAACCGCCGGAACTGAAGGTGGACCAGTCGATCCGGGTCCGGGACGACCACCGGCTCGCCGTCGACGGTGATCAGTTCCAGGGGGGCGACGAGGTGTCCGGGCGGCAGTCGGTGGGCTCTGTCTCGGGGCATGTCAGTCCTCTCTGTAGGCGTACGGTGTACTCCTACGAGGGTAGGCGTATGGCGTACGCTGTCAAGGCCATGCCTCGTCCGAAGTCCCTCACCCACGGCCGGATCGCCGCCGCGGCCCTCGCCGTGATCGACGGCGCCGGGCTCGACACCCTCTCGATGCGTACGGTCGCGCAGGAACTCGGCATCGGCACCATGTCGCTGTACCGCTACGTGGAGGACCGCGAGCAGCTCGAACAGCTCGTGGTCGACCTGGTGCTGAGCGAGCTGGACCCGAGCGCGCCGGACGGCTCCTGGACCGAACGCGTGACCGTCCTGGCCGAGCGGATCCGGGAAGCGGTCGCCGCACACCCCGCTGTCGTACCGCTGTTCCTCAGCCACCGGCACCGCAACCCGCACGTGATGGCCTGGGGTGAGGCGGTGCTCGGCATCCTCACCGAGGCCGGGTTCGCCGACCGGCGGCGGGTCATCGCCTTCCGTACGCTGATCAGCTATCTGGTCGGCGCGTTCAGCGCCGAACAGCTCGGCCCGCTCTCCGGGCCGGGCACCGTCGTGCTGGCGGAGCTGCCGCCCACGCCGTTCCCGCTGCTCGCCGAGACCGCCCGGACCGCGCGGGAGATCCCCGCCGCAGAGGAGTTCCGGGGCGGGCTCGCCATCGTGCTCGCCGGACTCGGGACGGCCACCACACCCTGATCACCCGAAGCACTAGACGAGGGCGATCGGCAGGGCTGACAAATGTCATGGTCAGGTGGTGACGCGCGGCCGATCGGGACCGGCGCCCGACGGCGCAACCTGGTCCCATGACGAGATCAACGACCGTGGTGCCGGCCGCACCACGGGCGGTCAGCGGTGCGGGGAACCCCGCCGTGGAGCTGACCGGACTGACCAAGACCTTCGGGTCGGTGACCGCCGTCGACGGGCTCAGCCTGCGCATCGAGCCCGGCGAGGTGGTGGCCTTCCTCGGGCCGAACGGCGCCGGCAAGACCACCACGATCGACATGCTGCTCGGCCTGGCCCAGCCGACCTCGGGAACCGTACGGGTCTACGGGCAGGCGCCCGCCGAGGCGATCGGGCAGGGCCGGATCGCCGCCGTCATGCAGACCGGTGGACTGCTCAAGGACCTGACCGTGGCGGAGACGGTACGGATGACCGCCACCTTCTTCAGCCACGCCCGTCCGGTGGCCGAGGTGCTCGACCGGGCCGGCATCACCGGGATCGCCGACCGTCGGGTGGGTAAGTGCTCCGGCGGCCAGCAGCAGCGGCTCCGGTTCGCCCTGGCACTGCTCTCCGACCCGGACCTGATGGTCCTGGACGAGCCGACGACCGGGATGGACGTCGAGGGGCGGCGGGACTTCTGGACCGCGATCCGGCAGGACGCCCGAACCGGACGCACGGTCCTGTTCGCCACCCACTACCTCGAAGAGGCGGACGCGTACGCCGACCGGATCGTCCTGGTCCGGCAGGGGCGGATCGTCGCCGACGGCACCAGTGCCGAGATCAAGAACCTGGCCGCCGGCCGGCTGGTCCGGGCCACGCTGCCCGGCGCCGACCAGGTACGGCTCGCCGCACTGCCGGGCGTCGACTCGGTCGAGGTACGCGGCGACACCGTACTGCTGCACGCCACCGACTCCGACTCGGTGGCCCGGCACCTGCTCACCACCACCGCCGCGCGGGACCTGGAGATCACCTCGCGCAACCTGGAGGACGCGTTCATCGCCCTCACCGCCGCCGAGGCCCCGAGCCGTGACGCCGGTGGCACCGCGATCGAAGACCGGAGGACCCGATGACCAGCACCGCCTCTGTCCGGCAGACCGTGAGCCGGCAACGTCCGGCGCTCGGTGGCTTCACGCCGACCTTCCTGCTGTTGGAGATCCGTCGGGTGCTGCGCAACCGCCGTACGATGATCTTCATCCTGGTCATGCCGGCGGTCTTCTTCCTCCTGTTCGGCCTGCCGCAGCGCGGTCAGACCCTCGACAACGGCTCCCCGGTCACCGGCTACATCATGATCAGCCTGGCTGTCTACGGCGCGATGGTCGCGACCACCAGCGGCGGCGGCATGGTCGCGGTCGAACGCGCCCTGGGCTGGAGCCGGCAACTCCGGCTCACCCCGCTGCGTCCGGCCGCGTACGTGACCACCAAGGTGCTGACCGCGATGGCGCTCGGCCTGGTCGCGGTCGTGGTCGAGTTTGTCGTCGGCGGGGTTTCCGGCGTACGGATGCCGGTGCACGTCTGGGTGCTCGCCGGGCTGGCCGCCTGGATCGGCTCGCTCGTCTTCGCCGCCTTCGGACTCTTCGTCGGCTACCTCGCCCCGGCCGAGAACGTGATGCAGTTCCTCGGCCCGATCCTCGCCATCCTGGCCATGTTCGGCGGCCTCTTCGTGCCGCTCGAAGTGCTGCCGCAGGCCATGCAGGACATCGCCAGGTTCACCCCGGTGTACGGCGTCGGCGAGATCGCCCGCAGCCCGCTGACCGGATCGGGGTTCACCCTGGGCGCGGTGGTGAACGTACTGGCCTGGACCGTCGCCTTCGGCTTCGGCGCCGCCCGCCTGTTCCGGCGCGACACCCAGCGGGTATGACCGGGGACACCGCCGGGCTGGTTAGGGTGGGCCGGTGACCTCCCCGCCCCGGTCGGCCCGGTGGTGGCCCGGCAGCCACGGCCGGCGGGACCTCGGCTGGGTGGTCGGCGCGATCTGGCTGGTCTACCTGAGCCAACCGATCAGCTCCGCCTGGAACCACCCGCCCGGATTCGCCCGGGACCTGGCGGTCGGCGCGCTGGCCGCCTTCGGCCTCGCCTACGTGCTCATCTTCGTGCTGGTGGTCCGGGCCCGGCTCCGGCGGGCGGGCACCGGTACGCCGACCACCTGGGGGATGCTCGACAACCGGCTGAACTGGGTGCTGCTCGCCCTGCTGCTCTGCCTCGGCCTGCTCGCCATCCCCGGCGCCGGTGCGGACTGGCTGGTCACGATCGTCTACCTCGCCACCGCGGCGGTGCTGCTGCTGCCACGGCGTACCGCCCTGCTGGTGGTCGCCGTGCTGGCGGTGGTCGCGGCCGTCGCGCCGCTGGCTGTACCGGCCTGGCGCAGCCAGTCCCACCTGGTCTTCTCCGTCCTGCTGGCCGCGTTCGCCACCTTCGGGGTGACCCGGCTGGCCGAACGCAACGCCGACCTGCTCAGCGCGCAGCGGGAGATCCACCGGCTGGCGGTCGCCGGGGAACGGGCCCGTGCCGCCCGCGACCTGCACGACATCCTCGGGCACTCGCTGACCGTGGTGGCGGTCAAGGCCGAACTCGCCGGACGGCTGCTGGAGGTCGACCCGTCCCGGGCCGCCGTCGAGATCGCCGACGTGGAGCGGCTGGCCCGCGAGGCGCTGGCCGACGTACGGGGCACCGTCGGGGCGTACCGTGAGGTCACCCTGGCCGGCGAACTGGCTGGCGCCCGCTCGGCGCTGGACGCGGCGGGCATCCGGGCCGACCTGCCGGACTCCGTTCCGGAACTGCCGGCGGGCCGGGCCGAGTTGTTCGGCTGGGCGGTCCGGGAAGGGGTGACCAACGTGGTACGACACAGCGGCGCCCGGTGCTGCACCGTCCGGCTCGGCCCCGATCACGTCGAGGTGCTCGACGACGGCCGGGGACCGGTCGGCGACCCTGACCGGTCGACCACCGGACCCGATCCCGCGTACGCCGGTCACGGGCTGGTCGGGCTGCGCGAACGGGCCGACCAGGCCGGCGGGCGGGTGAGGCTGGGCCGGGGTCCGGGCGGTCGGGGTTTCCGGCTCCGGGTCGAAATGGACCGGGCAGATGACCGCTGAGTCCATCCGGTTACTGCTCGCCGACGACCAGGCGCTCGTCCGGGGTGCCCTGGCCGCACTGCTCTCCCTCGAACCGGACCTGACCGTGGTCGCCGAGGTCGGGCGCGGCGACGAGGTGCTCGACGCCGCCCGGCGTACGGCACCCGACGTCGCCCTGCTCGACGTGGAGATGCCCGGACTGGACGGGATCGCGGCCACCGCCGCCCTGCGTGCCGGCGTACCCGGCTGCCGGGTGCTGGTGGTCACCACCTTCGGCCGCCCCGGTTACCTGCGCCGGGCGATGGAGGCCGGTGCGGACGGGTTCGTGGTCAAGGACACCCCGGCCCGGCAGCTCGCCGACGCCGTCCGGCGGGTGCACTCCGGGCTGCGCGTGGTCGACCCGACCCTGGCAGCGGAGACCCTGGCCAGCGGTGTCAGCCCGCTCACCGAGCGGGAGACCGAGGTGCTGCGGGCGGCCAGGGGCGGCGGTACGGTGGCCTCCCTCGCGGCGACCCTGCACCTGTCCGAGGGGACCGTACGCAACCACCTCTCCGCCGCGATCGGCAAGACCGGGGCGCACAACCGGACCGAGGCGGTACGGATCGCCGAGCAGAACGGCTGGCTCCTCGGCGACTGATCCCGGCTCCTCGGCGGCTGAGCCTCGCGGCTCGGCGGCTACGGATCCAGCTCGGCGGCTACGGATCCGGCTGCCGGCCCGGCCCGGTGCCGGTCGTAGCGCTGGCCCTCGATTCATGCGCATGGTGTGATACGTCGGGATCATGACCGAGGGATCGATCGCGGCGGAAGTGAGGGCGGACCAGTGGGCCAGGAAGTACGCGGGGTCATCTCGAGGGCCAAGGGTGCACCGGTGGAGGTGGCCACGATCGTGGTGCCGGACCCCGGACCGGGCGAGGCCGTGGTGCGGGTGCAGAGCTGCGGGGTCTGCCACACCGATCTGCACTACCGCGAGGGCGGGATCAACGACGACTACCCGTTCCTGCTCGGCCACGAGGCGGCCGGGATCGTGGAACAGGTCGGCGAGGGTGTCACCGACGTGGCGCCGGGCGACTTCGTCGTACTGAACTGGCGGGCGGTCTGCGGCGACTGCCGGGCCTGCAACAAGGGCAAGCCCTGGTACTGCTTCAACACCCACAACGCCAAGCAGAGGATGACCCTCACCGACGGCACCGAGCTGTCGCCGGCCCTGGGCATCGGCGCGTTCGTGGAGAAGACCCTGGTACACGCCGGACAGTGCACAAAGGTCAACCCGGCGGCCCGACCGGCCGCCGTGGGTCTGCTCGGATGCGGGGTGATGGCCGGCCTCGGCGCGGCGATGAACACCGGCGGGGTGACCCGGGGCGACTCCGTCGCGGTGATCGGCTGCGGTGGGGTCGGTGACGGTGCGGTGGCCGGTGCGGTGCTGGCCGGCGCGACCACGATCATCGCGGTCGACACCGACCCCCGGAAGCTGGAGTGGGCCAGGGGGTTCGGCGCCACCCACACCGTCAACGCCCGCGAAACCGACCCGGTCGAGGCGATCAAGGCCCTGACCGGCGGGTTCGGGGCGGACGTGGTGGTCGACGCGGTCGGCCGCCCGGAAACCTGGCAGCAGGCGTTCTACGCCCGTGACCTGGCCGGCACGGTGGTCCTGGTCGGGGTGCCGACACCGGAGATGAAGGTCCCCGAGTTGCCGCTGCTGGACGTCTTCGGTCGCGGCGGGGCGCTCAAGTCGAGCTGGTACGGCGACTGCCTGCCCAGCCGCGACTTCCCCCTGCTCACCGAGCTGTACCTACAGGGCCGGCTGGACCTGGACAGCTTCGTCACCGAGGAGATCGCCCTGGAGCAGGTGGAGGAGGCGTTCGCCCGGATGCACCGGGGCGACGTACTCCGCTCTGTGGTGATCTTCTGATGGCGACCCGGATCGACCACGCGGTCACCTCGGGCACCTTCTCCCTCGACGGTCAGACCTTCGACGTGGACAACAACGTCTGGGTGATCGGGGACGACCACGAGTGCGTGGTGATCGACGCCCCGCACGACGTGGAGACGATTCTGCGTACGGTCGGTGACCGGCGGGTACGGGCGATCCTGGCCACCCACGCCCACGACGACCACGTCCGGGTCGCGCCGGAACTGGCCGAGGCGACCGGTGCACCGGTGCTGCTGCACCCGGACGACCGGGTCCTCTGGGACCAGGTGCACCCGGAGGTCGTACCCGATGGTGAGCTGTCCGACGGGCAGACGATCGAGGTGGCAGGGGTGGTGCTCACCGTCCTGCACACGCCGGGGCACAGTCCGGGGGCGTGCAGTTTCCACGTACCCCGGCTCGGTGCGGTGTTCACCGGGGACACCCTCTTCGCCGGTGGCCCGGGGGCGACCGGGCGGTCGTTCAGCGACTTCGGCACCATCGTCGCCTCGATCCGGGACCGGCTGCTGGGACTGCCACCGGAGACCGTGGTGCACACCGGCCACGGCGACCGTACGACGATCGGCGACGAGGCGCCGCACCTGGAGGAGTGGCTGGCCCGAGGCCACTGAGGCGGGGCGTACCGCTCAGGGTTTGAGGGGCGCTGCTCAGGCGTTGAGGTAGGTGAGCACGGCCAGGACCCGCCGGTTGTTGTCGTCCGAGGGTGGCAGGCCGAGTTTGCCGAAGATGCTGTTGATGTGTTTGCTGACGGCCTTCTCGGTGACGAAGAGTCGTTCGGCGACCGCCGCGTTCGAGAGTCCCTCGGCCATCAGGCCGAGGACCTCGCGCTCGCGCGCGGTCAACCCGGCGAGCGGTTCGTCGCGGGTGCGCCGGGCCAGCAACTGGGCCACCACCTCGGGGTCCATCACCGTGCCGCCGGACGCCACCTGACGTACCGCGTCGACGAACTGCCCCACATTGGACACCCGGTCCTTGAGCAGGTAACCCACCCCGCCGCTGCGGTCGGAGAGCAGTTCGCGGGCGTAGAGCTGCTCGACGTGCTGGGACAGCACCAGTACGGGCAGTCCGGGGACCTGTGCGCGGGCTCCGATCGCGGCCTGCAACCCCTCGTCGGTGAACGTCGGCGGCAGCCGTACGTCGACCACGGCCACGTCGGGCCGGTGGGTGGTCAGCGCCGGCAGCAGGGCGGGACCGTTGTCGACCGCGGCGACGACCTCGAAGCCGAAGGCGGTGAGCAGCCGGGTCAGGCCGTCCCGGAGGAGGGCCAGGTCTTCCGCGATGACAACTCGCACGAGAGCTCCATGGTGACGACGGTCGGTCCACCGGGCGGGCTGGTGACGGTCATCGTGCCATCGAACGCGGCCAGGCGACGCCCGATGCCGCGTAGGCCGGTGCCCCGGTCGGGGTCGGCGCCCCCTTGCCCGTCGTCGCCCACCACGACCACGAGCCGGCCGCCGGTGTGGGTCACCTCGATCCACGCCGTACCGGCGCGGCCGTGCTTGGTCACGTTGGCCAGCGCCTCCGCGACGGCGAAGTACGCGGCCGACTCGACCGGCGCCTCCGGCCGTCCGGACAGCTCCACCCGGACCCGTACGGGCAACGGCACGGCCAGGGCCAGGGCCTGTACGGCACCGCTCAGGCCGCGCTCGGCGAGCACCGGCGGGTGGATTCCGCGTACCAGGTCGCGCAGTTCCACCAGAGCCTGGCCGCTGGCCTCCCGTGCCTCGCCCAGCAGCAGTCGGGCGGCCTGCGGGTCCCGGCCGACGAGTTCCTCGGCCAGCCCGATCGTCATGCCGACCGCCACGATCCGGGCCTGTGCGCCGTCGTGCAGGTCCCGTTCGATCCGGCGCAGCTCGGCGGCCTGCGCGTCGACCGTCTCCGCCCGGCTCTCGGTCAGGTCCCGTACCCGTCGGGTCAACGCGGCCGACCGGGTCGGTGCCAGCAGCCAGCGGGCGAAGAGGGCGTGTACGCGCAGCGCCAGAGGTGCCGCCGCCAGCCCGGTGATCAGGATGAGCACCCCCTGGGGGAAGACGAGGAGCCTGGTGGCCAGGTCGTCGACGGGCCAGGTGGCGGCGTACCCGAACGGGCCCAGCACCACCCCGAGCAGGACCGGTTCGAGCACGACGCCGAGCAGCCCGTACAGGATGAGCAGGGTGGGTACGAGCCCGAGGACCAGGCCCACCGGGATTCCGAGCACCAGCCAGAGCAGGTCGCGCCAGGTCGCCGGATCGGTGACCGTGTGCCGGTAACGCTGCCACGGGTTCTGCCGCCCGGCCGGCTCCGGCCGGTAGGGGACCGGGATCGGGACCTCCGCCCACGTACCGGCCGACCGCCGTCGCAGGTTGGCGACCCGGCGTACGGCCGCCGTCACCACCGGTACGGCGAACAGGCCGACTCCCACCACCGTGGTCAGGAGGGACAGCACCGACAGCACGAACAGGGCGATGTTCGCGGTGACGGCCAGGACGGCGTCGGGTAGCCCGCGCAGGGCGCAGAGCAGTCCGTGACGTCCCCACGGCCGCAGGGACCGGATCGACGGGTGCAGAGTTCGGCTGGCCATGCGCCCAGTGTGGACGGTGTCGGGCCGGAGATCAGGGGTGTTAACACCACCGGGGTTCGGGACGTGCCACCCCTGTGCCCGCCGGCCGGATCGGATTGGCTCGAAGCCATGAACAGAACGAGCGCTTTCTTCCGGGCCGTACTCGGCCTGGCCGTCATCTCCACCGTCCTCACCGGGACCGGCACCGCCTCGGCGGGACCGCCGGACGCCGGGCGGGACCCGGCTGTGGTCCGTACCGACAGCGGTTCGGTGCGGGGTGTGGTCGCCGACGACCACCGGTCGTTCCTCGCCATCCCGTACGCGGCACCACCAACGGGCGAGCTGCGCTGGAAGTCGCCGCGTCCACCGGCGAACTGGACCGGCGTACGTGATGCGACGGTGGCCGGTGCCGCCTGCGCCCAACCCGCCGGGATCCCGATGGGGCGCCCGAGCACCGCCGAGGACTGCCTCTTCGTCAACGTGACCACACCGGCCCGGACCACCGGCAGGCGGCTGCCGGTGATGGTCTGGCTGCACGGCGGCAGCCTGAAGTACGGCGCCGGCGACATCTACGGTGCCGGGTCCCTGGCCGTACGGGGCGATGTGGTCGTCGTGTCGGTCAACTACCGGCTCGGCATGCTCGGCTTCCTGGCCCATCCGGCACTCGAAGCCGGCGCCTCCGCCTCCGGCAACTTCGGCATCGAGGACCAGCAGGCGGCCCTGCGTTGGGTACGTCGCAACGCGACCGCCTTCGGGGGCGACCCGGGCAACGTCACGCTGTTCGGGGAGTCGGCGGGCAGCTTCAGCACCTGCGCCCACCTGGCCGCACCGGCCTCGGCGGGCCTCTTCCACCGGGCGATCATGCAGAGCGGTCCCTGCACCGCCGGCTGGTCGCCGTCCACGCCGTCCTCGTTGCGGCCACGCGAGATGGCCAGAAACGAAGGGCTCTCGGTGGCGCGGGACCTGGGGTGCGCCGATCCGGCCACCGCCGCGTCCTGCCTGCGTCGTACGGACGTGGCCGAGTTGCTGGACAAGAGTGACCGGATCGAGTTCGGTCCGGTGCTCGGTGGTCCGGTCCTGCCCGTCGACACGGCCCGTGCCCTGGCCGCCGGCCACTTCAACCGGGTGCCGGTGATCCACGGCGGCAACCGTGACGAGGAACGGCTGCGGGTGTGGGGGATGGAGGTACGCGGCGACAACTGCGGACCCGGGGTGCCGTCCCTGCCCGGTCGGCCCAACGAGTGCCCGCTCACGGCAGACCAGTACCGCGACGAGTTGGACGAGCTGTTCGGTGCCGACGCGGCGAAGGTGCACCGGCGCTACCCGAGTGAGGCGTACCAGTCGCCGAGTGTGGCGCTCGGTGCCGTACTGACCGACCAGATCTGGTCCAGGCCGATCCTCGACACGGTGAAGACCCTGGCCCGGCACACCCCCACGTACGCCTACGAGTTCGCCGACGACCGGGCCCCGTTCTTCGTCGGCGCGCAGGAGCCCGGCTTCCCGCTGGGGGCGTTCCACACCTCGGAACTGCCGTACCTGTTCGACGTCGACTACGCGGCACCGCTCAGTGACGCCCAGGCCCGGTTGGCGGAGCAGATGATCGGCTACTGGACGCGCTTCGCGCACACCGGGAACCCGAACGGCGGGGGTGCGCCGTACTGGTCCGAGTTCTCCGGGGAGCGGGTGCAGTCCCTGGCGCCCGGAGCCGTGGGGCCCGTCGACTTCGGTCGGGCGCACCGGTACGACTTCTGGCGATCCCTCGGCAACTGAACGCCCGGTCTACGTCCCCCGGTGGCTGCCACCGGGGGACGTACCGCCGTCCGGCCCCGCCCCGGCCGTACCCGCGTCGGCTCCACCCTCGGCCGGGGCATGGTCGGCGGGCGAACCGTCAGCCGGGGCGTGGTCGTCGTCCGGGCGGACGAAGAACCGGCTGAGGGTGCTGCTGGCGAAGGTGGCGCCGAGCGCGCTGCCTGCGGCGATGCCCCAGCCGAGCGGGCCGAGCGGGGTGCAGCCGAAGAACTGGCTCACCCCCGGGGTCTGGATCACCCCGGCCAGGACCGCCAACGAGCCCGCGGTCGAGACGAGTACGGCAGGGCTGGCGCCGCCGTCCACCACCGTCTGGCCGAGTTGGGTGCCGACCAGCGAGGCGAGCGCGATGGTGCCGGCGCGGCGCTGCCGTCCGGTGTACCGGGCCAGGGTCCAGCCGGCGGTGGCGCCGAGGGTGGTGGTCGCGGCCCGGGAGGCGATCTCCCGGTTCAGGCTGCCGCCGAGCGAGCTGTCCGGTCCTTCGAGCAGCAGGCCGTCGGTGGCGTCCGGGTTGGGTGCCCGGATCGCGATCGCCATCGCGGGGGCCAGGTCGGTGAGCAGGTTGACCAGCAGGAGCTGTCGACCGTTGAGGGCGGACCGGCCGGTGGCGGCGGCGGTCAGCACGCTGAACGCGATCTCGCCGAGGTTGCCGCCGACCAGGATGCTCAGCGCGTGGCGTACCGAGGACCACATGGCCCGGCCCTCGACCAGGGTGGCGATGATCGTTTCGAGCCGGTCGTCGGTGACCACCAGGTCGGCGGCGGCGCGGGCGGCGGGGGTGCCGCGTTGACCGAGCGCGATGCCCACGTCGGCGAGCCGGATCGCGGGGGCGTCGTTGGCCCCGTCACCGGTCATCGCGACCACCCGCCCGGCCTGTTGCAGGGCCTGGATGATCCGTACCTTGTGGGCCGGGGTGCACCGGGCGACCACGTCCGTACGGGCCAGTCGCTCGGCGAGCGCCGCGTCGTCGAGCCGGTCGAGTTCGGTGCCGGTGGCGACCCGCTGCTCGGTGTCGTCGGTGCTGATGATCGAGGCGATCGCGGCGGCGGTGCCCGGATGGTCGCCCGTGATCATGATGGTGTGCACACCGGCCTGCCGGATCCGGGCGACCGCGGGTGCCGCGCTGGCCCGTACGCCGTCGGCGAGGGTCAGGCAGCCGACGAAGGTCAGGTCGGTGACGTCCGCGTCGGTGACCGAGTCGTGGTCGAGCACCCGCTCGGCGACCGCCAACACCCGCTGACCGGCCCCCGCGTGCCGGCCCATCATCTCCTGGAGCGCCTCCCGGCCGGCGTCGTCCAACGCCTCGTCGCCGTTGCGGGTCCGCTTCCGTCCGCACCGGGGCAGGATCGTCTCCGGTGCCCCCTTCACGCTGAGCAGGTACGTCTGGTGCCGGTTGCCGACCGTCGCGTGGTAACCCCGGGACGGCTCGAATGGCAGCGCGGCGGCGTACTGCCAGCTACGGCAGCCGGTGGTCGGCTGGACCTCGGCGGTCTGCGCCCCGACCAGCACCGCCCGGTCGGTCTGCCCGCTGAGCTGCTCCGGCTGGTCCGCCTCCGGGGTGGCGCGCAGGGCGGCGGCGAGGACGTGGCGCAGCGTACGGTCGAGCGCGTCGACCTCGGCGTACCGCTCGCTGTCGGCGACCCCGGCGAGCCGCAGGTGGCCCTCGGTCAGGGTTCCGGTCTTGTCGAAGCAGAGCACGTCGACCCGGCCGAGGGCCTCGATCGTGCGTGGGTTGCGGACCAGTGCCCCGTGGTCGGCCAGTCGCCGGGCGGCGGCCAGTTGGGCCGCGCTGACCAGGAACGGCAGCCCTTCCGGCACCGACGCCACGGCGAGGTTCGCGGCGGTCGCGGCGGTCTCGGCCAGCGGTACGCCCCGGAACAGTCCCGCCCCGGCGACCGCCATCGCGGCACCGGCGGCGACCGGGATGGTGGCCTTGGTCAGCTTGGTCAGCCGGGCCTCGACACCGCTGCCCGGTGGCGCCTGGCGGGCCAGCGCCATCCCGCGTCCCACCTCGGTGTCGGAGCCGGTCGCGACCACCACCGCGACGCCCCGGCCGGCGGCGACGGTGGTTCCCTCGTAGAGCATCGAGTGCCGGTCGGCGACCGCCGCGGCGACCACCGACCGGGTGTCCTTCGTGACCGGCAGGGACTCGCCGGTCAGCGACGACTCGTCCGCCTCCAGGCCGGCGGCCTCCAGCACCCGGCAGTCGGCCGGGATGGCGTCGCCGGGTCCGACCAGGACGATGTCGCCGGTGACCAGGTCGTTCGCGGCGACCACCCGTTCCGCGCCGTCGCGCCGGACCCGGGCGGTGACCGCCGAACGGGACAGCAGCTCGGACAGCGACTTCTCCGTGTTGATCTGGTGGATGGCGCCGACCAGTGCGGAGAGCCCGACCACGCCGCCGACCAGTGCGGCGTCCACCACCGAGCCGACCGCTGCGGAGAGGCCGGCCCCGGCGACCAGCACCGGGGTGAGCGGGTTGGCGAGTTCGTCGACGAAGGCCCGGCCGAGACTCATGCCCTGGTGGTCGTCCGCGCCGGTGTCGCGCCCGCGCCGTTGCGCCTCCTGCGAGCTCAGCCCGTCCGTGCCGGTGTCCAGGCGGGCGAGCACGGTCGGCACCGGCATCAGGTGCCACGGTGTGGCGACCCCGGTCGGTCGCGCGGTGCCGTGCGTGGGCAGCCGTTTGGCCCGCCAGATGCCGTTCGCCAGGGCCATCGCGCCGGCCAGGTTGACGCTGTTCATCGTCCGGCGGGGCAGCAGGTTCACCGGGGAGGTGAAGGCGGTCAGTGCGCCGAGGCTGGTGCCGGCCGCGGCCAGGGCGATGTTCTGCCGGGTCAACATCTTGGCCACGCCGACCGCCTCGACGATGAACGCGGGTACCTCCAGGTCCGCGCCGACCAGCAGGTGCGCGCCCCACGGCGGGGCTTCGGCCGGGTGCCAGATGCCCAGTCCGCAGTCGGCCGCGCCGAGTGCCCGCCGGTCGCCGGAGACGAGCATGACCATCGCCCCTTCGGCCTGCAACGATCGGATCGACGCGGTCAGGTCGGGGCCGCCGGGCACCACGGCGTCGGCGAAGTCGTACCGGTCGGCGTCGGCGCTCGCCACGACCAGCCGTACGCCGACCCGGCGGGTCGCCGACGGCAGGGCGTCGACGCCGGGTGCCGGCTCCGGTTCGTACTTGACCGCCGCCGCGAGTTCACCGCCGTGGGCGAGCCCGAGCACGGTGCCACCGGAGTCGAACAGCCGGCTCGCCTCGGGGTGGTCGTTCGGCGCGGCCAGGCCGAGTTCGGCGAAGGGGCCGAGCCGCCAACCGTCCGCCTGGCGCAGCTCGTCCGGGGCGGTCGGGTCGAACAGGGCGAACGCCTGGGCGGCGACCTCCTCCGGGTCGCCGGCCAGCGGCACCAGGTCGGTCAGGGTGCCCCGGTTGGAGTGCAGCACCGACTCGTCCAGCACCAGGGTGTCGACCCGGTCGAGTTCGCGCAGCACCGAACGGTCCATGGCGATCACGCCCCGGGCGGCGAGCGCCCGGCCGAGCTGGGCGGCGTAGCTCTCGCGGCCGTCGAACGGTGCGTTGGACAGGCCGGACATGGCCAGCGCGGCGGCCCGTTTGGGGCCGGCGAACGGCAGGGCGGTCGCCCCGGCCAGGG
The DNA here is from genome assembly GCF_035917455.1 of Micromonospora sp. NBC_01796. Classification (NCBI taxonomy): domain Bacteria; kingdom Bacillati; phylum Actinomycetota; class Actinomycetes; order Micromonosporales; family Micromonosporaceae; genus Micromonospora; species Micromonospora sp. NBC_01796. Next base: position 2,999,575 of record NZ_CP109078.1, read on the forward strand.
CGCCGGCGGTCAGCATCCGGGCGACGTACCGCTCCAGTGGGCCGTCCGGTTTCGGGCGGGGGCGCCCGTCGAGCAGGGGGCCCGCCGAGGCCAGTTCGGGCGTACCGGCGAGCCGGGGTTCGGCCTCCTGCCAGGCGGTGAGCTGGGCCCGAGCCTCCTGCCACTGCAACACCCGCTGCGCGCCGTCGAGCAGGATGCCCGCCCACCCGCCGGTCAGGCCGAGCGCCAGCGCCTCGGCCAGCGGCAGGAACGAGTCCGCCCGGTGGTCGCCGCGCAGGCTCTGCCCGACCAGCGCGTGCAGCTTCGGGTGCATGTCGATCGCCTTGAGCAGCCCGGCGAACTCGCCCGGCAGCGGGGTGAAGGGCAGGATCCGGGTGGCCACGGTCAGCCCCAGGCCGAAGGCGTCGGCGGCCAGCGTGGAGACGGCGCGCCGGGTCCGTGGGCCTTCCTCCGGCGGGTGCGGTTGCCGGTCGTCGGGGTGGTGCTCGCAGTCATCGGTACGTTCGGTCGCGACGATCGCCGCGATCAGGTCCCGCAACCGGGGTGCGGGGTCGTCGACCGCCACCACCACCCGACCGGTGGGTGCGTTGACCCGGGCCCAGCGCACTCCGGGGATCCGTTCGAGCGCTTCCTCCACCCGGTGGGCGAGCCGTTCGCTGCCGGGTTGGGCGACGCCACGTACCTCGATGTGGTGGCGGCCGGGTCGGGACCGTACCCCGCGTTGGGTGAGTCCGGCGGCGCGCGCACCCTGACCGGCCAGGGCTCCCGCCCGGTTGGCCAGCTCCTGGGCACCTCGGGAGACACCGCTGAGCAGGTTCGAGACGGTTGGCGTCGGCAGGGCTCCGGTGAGGTTCAGTCCGAACGGCGTCATCGAGCCGCGCGGATGACGGCTTCGTGCCGCTGCGACTGCTGTCGACTCCTGATGCTCGTGTACGCCATATCGCCCCCCGGATCCACGGTCGGCCCTGGCTTCCCAGGTGTGGGTACGTTATGCGTGCCAAGGTGACGAAGTTTCCTGGTTTTCGCCCCGCCCCGGCGCATGGACGCGGTCGACGGTGGAATGCCAACCGGCACACGTCGACCCTGGGAGGCAGCCATGAACGTCAGCGTCCTGCATGACCCGCGCAAGGTGGTCGAGTTGTACGCCGGAAGGGTGCGGATCCCCGGTTTCGGCGAGATCGCGGCCCCGCCACCCGACAAGATCGCCTACTACGCCGGTCTCGGCCTGCTCGCCGCCCTCCAGATCATCGAGTGGCCGCTGGCCCTGGTGATCACCGCCGGTCACCTCATCGCCGACCAGCACTTTTCCGGGTTGGCCAAAGGATTAGGCGAGGCCTTGCAGCAGGCGTAGCGGCTTCGGTACGCGCCCGGCCCGGCCCGATTCGGCTTGACCTGAACCCCGGTTCATGTTCGATGCTGGTGCCTCGCGACCGGTCGACCACCGGCCGGAGTGGAAGGGGCGCCGCCTCATGATCGAGTTGTCCCGGTGACCGCGCTGCTGGCACCGACGCCGACGGCGCAAGGGCTGTTCGACCGGCGGTTCCGGGGGCTGAGCGTGGGCATGGTGGCGCTCATCTCGCTGCTCGCGTTCGAGGCGCTCGCGGTCGCCACCGCGATGCCGACCATCGCGCACGCCCTGGACGGGTTGCGGCTGTACGCGCTCGCCTTCGGCGGGCCGGCCGCCGCCGGTGTGGTCACCATGGTCGTCGCCGGGATGTGGAGCGACGCGCGTGGCCCGGCCGCCCCGGTACGGCACGGCGTTGCCTGGTTCGTGGTCGGTCTGGTGGTCGCCGGTACCGCCCCGAACATGGTGCAGTTCGTGATCGGGCGGGTGTTGCAGGGACTCGGTTCGGGCCTGCTCATCGTGGCGCTCTACGTGGTGGTGGCGCGGGTCTACCCGGAGGCGCTGCACCGGCGGGTCTTCGCCGCGTTCGCCGCCGCCTGGGTGGTCCCGTCGCTGGTCGGACCGGCGATTGCCGGCCTGATCGTGCAGTACGTCGGCTGGCGCTGGGTGTTCCTCGCCGTACCGGCGTTGGCGGTGCCGGCGGTGCTGCTGATCCGCCCGGCTCTGCGCGGGATGGGCGACCAGCCGGCGCGTCGGCTGGTGCCCGGCTCGGTACGCCGGATCGGGTGGGCGTGCGGGGCCGCGGTGAGTGCCGGACTGCTGCACGTCGGGGGGCAGCAGCACGGCACTCTCGAGGTCGTGTTGATCGTGTCGGCCCTCGCCGGCCTGGGGTTGTGCGTACCCCGGTTGTTGCCGGCCGGGGTGCTCCGGGCGGCGCGCGGGCTGCCGACGGTGATCGCGTTGCGCGGGCTGGCTGCGGCGGCGTTCGTCGGGGCGGAGGTGTTCATCCCGCTGCTGCTCACCCGGGAGCGGGAACTCGCCCCGGCGCTCGCCGGTGCCGCGCTCGCGGCCGGTGCCGTCTCCTGGTCGCTCGGCTCGTGGGTGCAGGGGCGGGTACGGCAGCCGAGGTCGCGGGCCACCCTGCCCCGGGTCGGGTTGCTGCTGATGGCCGCCGGTATCGCCGCCGCCGCGCCGCTGATGCTGGCCACGGCGGTGCCGGTGGTGCTGGGCATCGTCGCCTGGGCGGTGGCGGGGCTCGGGATCGGGCTGGCCTACCCGTCGATCTCGGTGCTGACCCTGGAGCTGTCGGAGCCGCAGGAGCAGGGGCGCAACAGTTCGGCACTCCAGCTCAGCGACTCGTTGTCGGGTGCGACCGTACTGGCGTTCACCGGGGGGTTGCTCGCCGCGACGACCGCACCGGGGCCGGGTACGTACCTGGCCGGGTTCGCGGTCGCCACCGGTCTGGCGTTGCTGGGTGGGCTGGTCGCCGGCCGGGTGAACCCGCGCACCTGAGTGTGGCCCGGCTCGGCGGTCCGGCTCGGCGGCTCAGTTCTCCGGCCAGGTGCGCAGCGACCGGTCGAGGGCGTCGACCAACAGGTCGTAGGACCGGTTCAGGTCCTGGGGCAGCCCGAAGCCGTGGGCTGCCTCCAGGGTGACGAATCCGTGCAGGGCACTGCGCAGCGCCCTGGTCGCGTCGACCGCCCGGTCACCCTCCAGGCCGTACGCGGCGAGCACCGCGAAGACCACCCGTACGCTCCGTTCGGCGGCGGCGACGTGCGCCGGGTGACCCGGATCGGGTGCCCGCAGGGTGGCCGCGTAACTGCCTGGGTGGGTACGCGCGTACTCCCGGTACGCCGAGGCCATCGCCCGTACGGCGGCGGTGCCGGAGAGCCCGACCGTGGCATCGGTGAGCCGTTCGGTCAGCTCGGTCAGTGCTCGGACGGCGAGCTGCTGCGCCAACCCGTCCAGACCCCGTACGTGCTTGTAGAGGCTGGGCAGGGTGACGCCGAGCTGCTGCGCGACGGCGGCGAGGGTGAGCCGGTCGAGTCCGTGCTCGTCGGCGACCCTGGCCGCTTCGGCGACGACGATCGCGGGGGTGAGGCCGGCTCTAGGCATTCGTGCTGATCCGGTTGACGAAGGCGACCAGCGCCGGGTTGACCAGTTCGGGGTACTCGGTCATCGGGTAGTGGCCGCTGTTCGGCACCAGCATCAGTTCGCCGCCCAGCCGTTCGGCCGTGTACCGGGCCTCGCCCGCCGGGTCGGTGAAGTCCGGGTCCTTCTCACCCATCACGACCAGCGCGGGCGCCCGGACCGCGTCGAGCCGTCCCTCGACCACGGCGTGCGAGAGCTTGGTGGTCTTGACGAACGAGCGCCAGTGGTCGCCCCGCCGGAAGCTCGCCGCGACCTCGGCCAGGTGTTCGGCCTGGTCCGCCGGGGGCCGTCCGGGGTAGAGCGTCTTGAGGTACATCCGCCAGGCGGCCGGTCCCCAGGGCTTGAGCAGTAGGAGCCGCATGGCGAGTCCCATGACCGGGTTCAGCTTCGGGTCCCGGACGAACGCGCCGAGCAGCGCCAGCCCGGTCACCTTGGTCGGTTCGGCCGCGGCGGCGAGGATCGCGGCGCTGCCGCCCATCGAGTTGCCGACCAGGAACGCCGGCCCGCCGAGGTGGTCGACGAGGGCCAGGGCGTCGCTGGCCAGTGCCTCGTCGTCGTGGTCGCGGAAGCCGTCGTCGCTGTCGCCGTGGCCGCGCAGGTCCAGCACGGCGACCCGGTAGCCGGCGTCGACCAGGACGGGTTCGGTAAACCGGTATACCGAGCGCAGCTCGCCCATGCCGGGTAGGCAGATGACCAGGGGACCTTCGCCCCGCACCGTGTACGCGATCCGGCCTTCGCCGCGATCAAGGAAGTTAATCGTCATAGCTGCAAAGTTAATGCCATTAACCAGATTCGTCAACTGTGAAGCGGCTCACCGTCACAGATCGATCGGTCGCCCCGTCCCATCCCCGGAAGGGAGCACACGATGAAGGTTCTGGTCACCGGCGCCAGCGGCACGCTCGGCCGGGCGGTCGTACCCCGCCTGCTGGGCGCGGGGTTCGACGTACGAGGAATGAGCCGGCGGCCCCGGCCGGCTGCCGACGGGGTCGAATGGGTGGTCGCGGACCTGGCCGCCGGCACCGGTGTCGACCTGGCGGTCACCGGCGTGGACGCGGTTGTCCACCTGGCCTCCGCGACGAGGTCGACGAGCGCCCGGGTCGACGTGGCCGGGACCCGCCGGCTGGTCACCGACGCCGCCGAGGCCGGGGTACGCCACCTGCTGTACGTCTCGATCGTCGGCATCGACCAGGTGCCCCTGCGGTACTACCGGCTCAAACTCGCCGCGGAGCAGGTGGTGGCCGCCGGTGCGGTGCCCTGGAGCATCCTGCGGGCCACCCAGTTCCCGCAGTTGCTGGACCAGATCCTGGGCGGCGCCAGCCGGCTCGGGCCGGTGCTCGGCGACCGTGCCCTGCTCGCCCAGCCCGTCGACCCGCGCGACGTGGCCGGCCGGATCTCGGACCGGTTGGCCGCCGGCCCGAGCCGGACCATCGAGGAGTACGGCGGACCGCAGGTGCTCCGGTACGACGAGGCCGCAGCCGCCTGGCTCACCGCCCGGGGCCGGCGCCGCCCGGTGCTGTCGATCCGGTTTCCGGGCACGTTCGGCCGGACGGTACGCGCGGGTGCCCTGACCACCACCGCCACCCCGACCGGCACCCTGACCTGGGCCGACTACCTCGCCGACACGTACGGGGGATCAGCCGGTAAATGAGGGTTTCTCGGACAATCCGTCGTCCTAACGTGAACCCATGCTTCAATTCGCTGCCGCACTGCTGCTGTACGTCTGTGGATTCCCCTGCCTGTACGGCGTGATGCGCATCGCCGTACGCCACGGTTTGCAGGATGTCGCCCAGGCTCGGCAGGAGAACGCCGCCGAGCAGGCCGCCGAGCGGGCCCGGCTGGAGGAGCGCACCTTCGCCCGGGAGAACGCCTTCCTCACCGGGAGCTGACGACGATCACCCCGGTGCCCCGCTGTGGCGCCGGGTCGGGTGGGCGGAGGCGGGTCGGCGGTGCGAGGATCGAGCCGTGATGGGGACCTTGCAGACGGAACCGGCCCGTACCCGCCTCGACCTGCTCGCCCCGCCGGTGGCGGTGGCCGTACAGGGCTGGCCGGCGGATGGTTCGGTGCCGGTGGACGACATCCTGGTCGCGCCGATCGACGCCACGCTCGCGGACACCGCCGCCTTCTGTGCCGCGTACGAGGTGGGGTTGGACGTCTCGGCCAACTGTGTCGTGGTGGCCGGCAAGCGGGACGGTGTGACCCGCTACGCCGCCTGCATGATCCTGGCGACCACCAGGGCGGACGTGAACGGTGTGGTCCGCCGCCAGCTCGACGTACGCAAGGCGAGCTTCGCCCCGATGGACGACGCGGTCAGCCTCACCGGCATGGAGTACGGCGGCATCACCCCGATCGGGCTGCCGTCGGAATGGCCGATCCTGGTCGACGAGCGGGTCATCGACAGCAAGTACGTGATCATCGGTTCCGGCGTACGGCACAGCAAGATCGCGGTGCCCGGTCGGGCCCTGGCCACCCTGCCCAACGCGCGCGTGGTCCCGGACCTGGCCCGACCGGCCGCCTGACCCGCCCGAGCCGGTCACGCTACGCCCCGTCGACTCGTCGATCATGAAGTTAGCGACGGGATCGGGCTGATTTTCGGTCGCTAACTTCATGGTCAACTTCGCTCGACGGGGTAGGACGGAGTGTTGCGCGCCGACCGTGATCGTCGGCCCGAACCGTGCTGTCGCGTACCTCGGTTGCCCAGGCGAGTTGGGCGCAGCCGGTGCCCGTGCACTGCCAGCAGGTGCCCGGCTTCCAGATGTTTCCACCGGGCTGGTGCTGACGCCACGTCCGGTCGGCGGCAAGCTTGAGCGTGCCCCGGTCCACCGGTTCGTCGTGCCGACTCACTCTGCTGCCGCCGCTCGTGCGAGCGGTTCCCAGTAGACGTACGCATGGCTACAGGGTGAGGTGCAGTCGGACGTCGGCCACTCGCACTCCAACAGGTGCCCGGTGACCCAGACGCCCGGAGCATCCTCGGGAGCGCGATCGGTGTGGAGCCGGGACACCCGGATCACCAGGTGAGTTTCGGCGGGTAGACCCGTACCGTTCGACCACTCGCCCGCTGCCAGCCGCAACACCGTTCCGGCGGCGATGTCCGGCCGGTTCACGGCTTGGCCTTGTTCTCGGTTGCCTCGCGCTCCACCCGCAACATCTCGGGGTCGGCAAGGTACGTCCGGGCGCCGTTGAGCCGGGAGCAGACGCCAGGAGTGATGCAGTGGTCGCACAGCTTCCCGTCCGCGTGGCGCTCGACGACAACACGGGCACCCGCCAGCAGGGCTGGCCACAGCGCCGGACTGAGGTTCGTGCTCGCGGAACGGGGGCCGTCGCTCATATCGCCCGCCAACGCGATCCACGGTTGCCGCGCAACCGGGCCCGCTTCTGCTCGTCACTGCCCTGCTCAATCTCGATACCGCCCTGCTCAGTGCGGTGCTGCTCGTCGCCGATCTGCTCCCGTCGCTCGTCCGGCGACTGCTCGGCAAGGTAGGCGCCGGACCTGCCGGGGTACGCCGTCGCGGGGCCGGTCCTGTCCTCCGGTCCCGGCTCGTACGGATCCGCGAACCACTTCCATCTGCCCATCGGACACCTCCCTGAACGGGGAGGGCGCCGGCCCCGACACGGGGGAATCGGGTCCGGCGCCCCGCTGGTCGCCCATCGGTCGTCGCGGTTGGGGCTCAGGCGACCGACGGGGCTGACGCGGACACAGTGCTTGCCGACACTGTGTCCACGAACACCGTGTCAGACTGCCACTGCGTCCATCAATATCACAAGGGGGTGTTCCGGAATCACTGAAAGTGATCACGAAGAAGGCCAGCACCGCGCGGGCGCTGGCCTTCTTCGGTGCAAGGGGTGGTCAGGCGTTGGTGGTGAGCTCCCCGTTCTGGACGGTCGCGATGAACGCACGCCATCCGACACCGCCGAACTCCAGCACCGGACCAGTCTGGTCTTTGCTGTCCCGCACCCGGACGGCACTGGCGTCCACCGCGTCGGCAACCTCGACGCAGTTCTGCCCGCCGTCGGACTTGCTGGTCCTGCGGAAGTCGAGGAATTGAGGCTCGTTCATAGGGATGACCTCCAGTCGGGGCGTCAGGCGGCCAGGGTCTCGGCCGCCTGCTGGATGAGATCCGCGCTCGACTTCTGATCGAGTGCGGCAGCGCGCAACTCCTCGAACAGTTGCGCGTAGTCCGCCGCCTCGTTCGGCGCGGTGACCACCAGGTCGGTGCCGACCGTGTCCACGGAGACCAGTGTCAGATCACCTGCGGCATAGTCGTACACGGCGAACGGTGAGCGGGGCACCCACCCGGCTCCGAGTTGGGCGTCAACCGGCAGGAGGCGGATGTACACGTTCTCTGCGGTCCGCGCGATGCCGAGCAGGTGGAGCAGTTGCTCGTGCATTACGTCCGGCGGCACGGGTGACCGCCAAATGGCCTGGGGTTCCAGAACCACGTCATAGGTGCCTGTCCGCTGCTTCTGCCTACGGAGTCTCCCGGCAACGTCGGCGGTCAGATCGAACCGATGGCCCTTGCCGATCGCGACCTGCCCACGATGTCGGGCGTACGCCTCCGTCTGGAGCAGGCCGGGCAGCATGGAGCCTTGATACTCGCGGATCGTGGCGCCACATTCCAGGTCGGCGGTCCGAGCCTGACGGTCGCCCATCTGGGCGTACTCGGCAGCTCCCCACCAGCCCTTCTTCAGGCCGTCCCGAGCAATCTGCTGTAGCTCCCGGTAGGTGATCCCACCGGGTTCGATCGGCAGCACGTCCAGGATCTTGAGGATGGTGTCGAGGCCGGCACGGCGCTCACCTGCCTCGATCTTGGATACGACGGTCCGATCCAGGCCGGCTCGACGGGCGATCGCAGCCGCGGTCTCGGTGCCACGCAATGCCCGGATCTCCGCGCCGAGGCGCATGCGCCGGGCGAGTGGGCTGACAGTTGCGAGGGATCCGGCCACGGCGGCGTGAACACCTCCACTAATGGGCACGGTGTCAGGATGACACGCACGTGGTGAATGAGGGTACGCCCATCCTTGATGGCCGGACGGCGCACCAGCAGCCAAAGATCGCAGCGCGTCAATACTGTTTCACGTGCAACAGGCGAATGTGCTGGTCAGGAGGCTGCTTCGCGCTGGGCCACCTCGGCCAGTGCGGCGAGCAGGGTCTCCGTCTCCTGGGCGCCGGTGACGGCGTACTTGCCGGCGAGGACGTAGGTCGGCACGCTGCTGATGCCCAACTCGCGGGCCTCGTTGAGGGCTGCCCGTACCTCTGCGGTGCCGGCGGTGGAGTCGAGGAACTCCCGTACCTCGGTCTCGTCCAGCCCGACCCCGGCGGCGACGGTGGCGAGCGACGCGGTCGACCCGACGTCGACCCCGTCGACGAAGTGGGCCCGGTAGAGGGCGTCGATCATCTCGCTGTCCAGCCCACGCTGCCCGGCGAACCAGATCAGCCGGTGCGCGTCGAAGGTGTTCGCCGCCAACGCGTGGTCGTAGTGCAGGACCAGTCCGGCACCGGCGGCGACATCCACCACCCGGTTGATCATCTGTTCGGCACGCTGCCGGCCACCGAATTTCGCGCCCAGTGCGTCCAGCACCGGCAGCGGCTCGGGCACCGGCGACGGGTCGAGCTGGAACGGCCGCAGCCGGACCGTCACCTCGCCGTCGTAGGCCTTGAGCGCCTCTTCGAGCCGGGTCTTGCCGATGTAGCACCAGGGGCAGACGACGTCCGCATAGAGATCGATTTCCACGCTGTGGTCAACGCGCGGGGTCAGCCGATCTGTTCCCGTACCTGTCGCTTCAGTCGGGCCAGGATCGCGGTGCCGCCGCGTACCCGCAGCGGGCTGATCGCCTGGGCCAGGCCCATCCGCTGGTAAAGATCATCCGGTACGTCGAGCACCTCCTCGGCGCTCGCCCCGGCCAGCCCCTCGGCGAGGATGCCGGCGAACGCGCGGGTGGTCGGCGCCTCGGGCGGGCAGTCGAACCAGGTGTCGACCGTGCCCTCCGGGGTCACCTCGGCGCGGAGGAAAAACGAGGTCTGACACTCCGGGACCTGCTCCATACCGGCGTGCCCGGCCAGCTCGGCCGGCAGCGGCGGAACCGCGTCGGAGTATTCGAGCAGCATCTCCAGCACCAGCTCACGTGGTGCGGAGGCGAACTCCTCGATGATCTCGTCAAGCTTCTTCGGAGCCATGACCTCCAGGTTACCCACGCCGGGAAGTGCGCCTTCCCCTAGCTGCTCGGGCTGGCCTCGCTGATGTCGCTCAGCGCGGACGACGGGTCGAGCTGCTGGGCCAGGTCACCCAGGGAGATGATGCCGACCAGTTGGCGGTCCACGTCACACACCAACACCCGGCGTACGGCCCGTTCCCGCATCAACCGGGCCGCCTCGGCCCCGGTCGAACTCTGCTCGATCATCACGATCTCCCGGGTGGCGATCGAGCCGAGCGTCGTCTTCGCCGGATCCTTGTGCTCGGCCACCGCCCGGACCACGATGTCCCGGTCGGTCACCATGCCGTACAGGTTCTGGCCGTCGGTCACCACGATGTCGCCGATGTCCGCGTCCGCCATCGCCCTGGCCGCCTCGTCGAGGTTCGTCTGCGCCGACAGATAGACGACCTTCCGGGTCATCAGGTCGGCGACCCGATAGCTGGTCATGAGAGCCTCCAGAAATTCTGTACGTACGTCGATATCCGTTCGGTACCCAGTGGCCGGATCGTCACACCCGGTTGGGATCCGCGCCTCACCTGCTTGTCCGGGCTCGCCCGGTATCGTGTGCTGTTGCTGATCGCGTGAAAGGTGAACAGGTGAAATCCACCGAGTTGTCGATCTCCGGTGCCTGGGAGTTCGTACCCCAGCAGTTTCCCGACAGCCGTGGCAACTTCCTCGTCTGGTACGACGCCGGCGCGTTCTCCGACGCGTTGGGTTTCGAGTTGTCCGTAGCCCAGACCAACCACAGCGTGTCCCGTCGCGGCGTGGTCCGGGGCATCCACTGGGCCGACGTACCGCCCGGTCAGGGCAAGTACGTCTACTGCCCGCAGGGCGCCCTGCTGGACATTGTGGTCGACCTGCGGGTCGGCTCGCCGACGTTCGGCCAGCACGAGGTCGTTCGCATGGACACGGTCGACTACCGGGCCCTCTACCTCTCCGAAGGGCTGGGCCACGGGTTCATCGCGCTCGAGGACAACACCGTGCTGAGCTACCTCTGCTCGACCGGGTACGCCCCGAAGCGCGAGCGGATCGTCAACGTGCTCGACCCGGAACTCGCCCTGCCGATCCCGTCGGACATCAACCCGACCCTCTCGGAGCGGGACGCCGCCGGCCCGACCCTGGCCGAGCTGCGCGACGCCGGGCTGCTCCCGACGTACGACGAGTGCCTGCGCCACTACGCCTCCCTGCGCGCCGACCACCGGGGCTGACCACCCCCACGGCTACGGTGGCGCTGGCCGGATCACAGGTCAGCGCCCGGCGACCCGGCGCAACCCGTCCTCGATCGCGGTACGCAGCGCCTCGCCGTACCCGTCTGCGGGAAGCGCGGCGACGTGCTCCCGAGCCTGTTCGAAGGCGCGTCGGGCCTGCTCGGGCTCGCCGAGTTGTTCACGGGCCAGGCCGACGCCGACGTACAGCGACGGGTAGAACGCGGTCACCCGTTCGTCCCCGACCCGGTCCGCCCGGCCCAGCGCCTCGGTGTTCCACCGGAGGACCTCACGGGGATCGTCCTGCTGCCGGGCCAGGTAATGCGCCGCCACACAGGCGTCGTAGTCGTCGACGCTGGACGCCCACGCCTGCTCGAACAGGGCGCGGGCATCCGCCGGTCGCCCCTGCGCCTCCGCCCGCATGCCGTCCTGGCACAACCTGAGCACCGGATTGTCGAGATCCATCGTTCGCCCGTCCTCGTTCCGAAGTGATCCGCCCGGCGGCACCGGAGTGGGCCGCCGGGCGGATCATCGGCCCTCGACCAGGTCGAGGGTCAAACCGAGAGACGCGGGCTCATCCGCGCGACGCGGGCCCGGAAGGGCGAGGTGGACTCGACCGGGCGACGCGGGCTCGGGACGGGCGACGCGGGCTCGACCGCAGGGTGCCGGGTCAGGCGGGGCGGCCGGTGAGCTGGGCGACGATCTCGGCGACCGGCAGCTCGACCCGCTCCCCGCTGGCCCGGTCGCGCAGCTCGGCGTACCCGTCGATCAGCCGGCGGCCGACCACGACGCTGCGTGGGATGCCGATCAGCTCGGCATCGGCGAACTTGACCCCGGCCGACACCTGCGACCGGTCGTCGACCAGCACCCGCAGGCCGGCGTCGGACAGCTCCCGGCCGAGGGCCAGCGCCGCCTCCACCTGCGGCCCCTTCCCGGCCGCGACCACGTGTACGTCAACCGGTGCGACCGCCGCCGGCCACGCCAGACCCCGTTCGTCGTGGTGCTGTTCGGCGATGGCCGCGACCGCGCGGGACACCCCGATGCCGTAGCACCCCATGATCGGCCGCACCGGCTTCCCGTTCGGACCGAGTACGTCCACCGCGAACGCGTCGGTGAACCGGCGACCGAGCTGGAAGATGTGCCCGATCTCGATCCCCCGGCGGATCGTCAGCTCACCGGACCGGCAGGCCGGGCAGGGGTCACCGGCCCGGACCTCGGCCGCCTCGATCGTGCCGTCCGGGGTGAAGTCCCGCCCGCTGACCACGTTGACCGCGTGCCGCCCGGCCTCGTTCGCACCGGTCAGCCACGCCGTCCCGGTCACCACGCGGGGGTCCACCAGGTAGCGGATCCCGAGTTTCGCCAGCACCTGCGGCCCGATGTAGCCCCGGACCAGGTCCGGGTGGTCGGCGAACCCGTCGAAGAGCGTGGCGGTGTTCGGGTAGAGCGCCACCTCGACCCGCTTCAGGTCCACCTCCCGGTCGCCGGGTACGCCGATCACCAGCAGTTCCGGCTCGGCGACCCCGACCCGGCGTACGGACAGGACGACGTTCTTCAACGTGTCAGCGGCGGTCCAGTTGTCCCGGCCACCCAACCTGCGGTCGTTCGCGACCTGCACCAACGCCTCGATCGTCGGCGTGTCCGGGGTGTCGTACGCCTCGGCGGGCGGGAACGAGTCGACGTCGCCGGCGGCCGGCACCGGAGTGGTCACCGCCTCGGTGTTCGCCGCGTAGTGACAGGCGGTGCAGCCGACGAAGGTGTCCTCGCCGACCGGTGTCGCGGCCAGGAACTCCTCCGAAGCCGACCCGCCCATCGCACCCGACGAGGCGGCGACGATCGTGTAGTCCAGCCCGAGCCGGTCGAAGATCCGCTGGTACGCCATCCGATGCTGGTCGTACGCGGCCTGCAACCCGGCCTGGTCCAGGTCGAACGAGTAGGCGTCCTTCATCAGGAACTCCCGCCCGCGCAGCAGCCCGGCCCGGGGCCGCGCCTCGTCCCGGAACTTCGTCTGCACCTGGTAGAGGATCACCGGAAAGTCCCGGTACGAGCTGAACAGGTCCTTCACCAGCAGCGCGAACATCTCCTCGTGCGTCGGCGCGAGCAGGTGCTCGGCACCCCGCCGGTCCTTGAGGGTGAAGATGTCGTCGCCGTACTCGGCCCACCGGCCGCTCGTCTCGTACGCCTCACGCGGCAGCAGGGCGGGAAAGTGCAGCTCCTGGCCACCGATCGCGGCCATCTCGTCGCGTACGACCTGGGCCACCCGGTCCAGCATCAGCTTGCCCAGCGGCAGCCAGGTGTAGCCGCCCGACGCGGCCCGCCGGATGTAGCCGGCCCGGACCAGGAGCCGGTGGCTCGGCACCTCCGCGTCCGCCGGATCCTCCCGGAGCGTACGAAGGAACAGCGTGGACATCCGAAGCAGCATCCAGGCAGCCTGGCATGTCGCAAACCCGACGTCCAAGCATTTCGGTACGACCGGCAACCTCGCGTCGCAAGGTCGCGTCTTGGGTGGCATGACTTGCCCACGTTCCACTACCCCAAGGATCGGTTCGGGTGGATCCCTCACTTAGCGAGTTCGACAACTTCGTCCGCACCCGTACCCCGGCGCTGCTGCGCTCGGCGTACCTGCTGACCGGCGACCAGCACCTGGCCGAGGACCTCGTCCAGTCGGCGTTGGCCCGTACCCACCGCGCCTGGCGGGGACTGCACCAGACCGGGAACGCCGAGGCGTACACCCGCAAGACCATGTACCACCTGCAGGTCTCCTGGTGGCGGCGACGCCGGGTGGCCGAGTCGATGACCGGTGAGATGCCCGAGCCGCGCCGGGACGCCTCCACGGACCACGCCCACCAGACCGCGTTGCGGCTCTCCCTGCGGGCGGCGCTGCTGAAGCTGTCCGCGAAGCAGCGGGCGGTTCTGGTGCTGCGGTTCTTCGAGGACCGCTCCGAGGCCGAAGCCGCCGACCTGCTCGGCGTCTCCGCCGGCACGGTCAAGAGCCAGACCTCACGGGCACTGGCCCGACTGCGCGCCGTCGCCCCCGAACTTGCCGACATGTACCTCCTGGAAGGGAGCGTTCGATGAACATGGACCGTCTTCGCAGCGACCTGGCCGACCTGGCGGAGGAGGTCGCGCCGGTGGACCTGCGGGACCGGACCCTGCGTACCTCGCGCCGCATCGGCGTACAGCGGACCCTGGCCTCCTCGGCCGCGGCCCTGGTGATGATCGGTGCCGCGACCGGCACCGCGTTCGCCTTCTTCCCCCGTGGCGATGTCGGTCCGGCACCGGCCGCGACGACGCCACCGGCGGTCGTCACCCCGACCCCCACGCCGATGCCGAGCGTCACCGTCACCGAACCCGTCAACCTGGCCCCGCTGACCGTCTCCGAGATCGAGAACGGGTCGTTGACCCTTCCGGACTGGGGGACCGACGTCTGCCCGACCGGAACGTTCCGCTTCGCCAAGGGCAACCACGTCTACCTGCCCCAGCCCGACTCTCCGATGGCGTTCGCGATCCTGGGCGAGCCGGTGCCGGTCGACGTGGACGGCGACGGCGTCAACGAGATGGCCGCCGAGATCGTCTGCAGCCCGCACGCGGTGACCGCGCAGCAGGTGCTCGTGTTCAAGCGGGCCGCCGACGGTGGTGTGCAGACCCTCGGGCGGGTGACCTCGGTCCGGCCTCCGGCCAGGGGCGCCCTGCCGCAGGAGTTGATCCAGGCCGTGGCCGCCGGAGATGCCGGTACGGTCCGGGTCCAGTGGGCGGACCAGCAGCCGTTCTCGCCGGCCGACCCGCAGTGGCGGGGCTACCGGTGGGTCGATGGGCAGTTCAAACAGGTGAGCGGCCCGACCCGGTTCCCGACGGTGGACGCCGACGTCCGGGCGCAGGCGCAGCCGGTCGAGCTGAAACTGCTGAACGGCGCTTACGTGGGCGAGCTGAAGGTGACCGTGCACAACAACGGTCCGATGTCCGCGCAGTCGCTGGGGTTGCGTCTCACGCTTCCCGCCGGAGTCACCATGGCGAACCAGCGGGGAGGGACGGTCGGCGAGTGTGGCTTCCACGATCAGGGGCCGCCGGCGGTCCTGTTGTGCGGACTGGCGACGCTCGCGCCGAACAAGAGCGTGACGGTCACCTTCACCCTCAGCTACGCGGGCCCGGCGACCAACCTGACCGGTTCGATCGCGGCGGAGACGGTCCAGGACACCAAGAACGCCAACGACAAGGTCGACTTCAACATCAAGGTCGTTCGTTGACCCCGGTCGTCCGGGCTGACTGAGCCCCAACGGAAAGTGGCGGTGCCGAGCAGTGCTGTCGGTGCCGCCACTTTTGGCGTACCCGGCGGTAACCTCGCGCGGTTGAGTGTAAGACTCCGATCGGACCCGGTGGAGGGTCACGGATTCAGGAGGGCGCGGATGCGCTGGCGCAGCTACGTGGCGGTGGGAGACAGCTTCACCGAGGGCATGGACGACGCGTACCCGGACGGCACCTACCGGGGGTGGGCCGACCTGGTCGCCGCCCGCCTGGCCGTCGAGGCCGGGCCCGATTTCGGGTACGCGAACCTCGCGATCCGGGGGCGGCTGTTCCCGAGTGTGGTGGCCGAGCAGGTGCCCGCGGCTCTCGCCATGCGCCCCGACCTGGTCAGCTTCGCGGCCGGCGGCAACGACGTACTGCGGCGCAACTTCGACGCCGAGGCGTTGACCGGCCGGTTCGACCAGGTGATCCGGGACTTCCGGGAGGCCGGCGCGGACGTGCTGGTGTTCCGGTTCGCCGACATCGTGTCCCGGCTGCCGGGCCAGCGGATGATGGCTCCCCGGGTGGCGCTGCTGAACCGTGCCGTCGGCGAGACCGCCCAGCGGTACGGCGCCAAGCTGGTCGACCTCTTCGCCGACGACGTGTTCCAGCACCCGGAATTCTGGAGTGCGGACCGGTTGCACCTCTCCGCCGCCGGTCACCGCCGGGTCGCCGGGCACGTCCTGGCCGCGCTCGGCGTGCCGGCGGACGAGCAGTGGCTGGTCGTACCGCCGCAGCCGGCGCCGACACCGTGGCTGGCCGCCCGTGGCGCCGACCTGCGCTGGGCCGGTCAGCACCTGGCCCCGTGGATCAAGCGCCGCCTCACCGGCCGTTCGTCCGGCGACACGGTCACCGCGAAACGACCCGTACTCGGCCCGTTGTCCGACTGACCGCCGAGACCGCGTCCAGGGTGGACTCGCCCGTCCGGAAATCCATTCATCGTTGTCGTACCCGATGGTTAGGATCATCTCCCGTCGAATGACGGGGGTTGATACGGGGAGGTCGGCTGATGCTGCACGGATTCGACACCGGTCGTTGGCGATGGTTGCCCGGCCGAGGTCCGACCGCGGCCGTCGCGGTGACCGTCGCTCTGCTCGCGGTCACCGCGCAACCGGCCGTTGCGATCGAACAGACCGGCGGCGTTTGCAGCCCGACCTGCTACTCCACAGCGGACCTGGTTCGGCCGGAACAACCGCCGTCGGTCTCGTCCACGGACTACCCCGCCGACGACAACTGGCACGACGGGACCGGTATCCCGGGTGAGTTCACGTTCGGCCCGAACGGGGCCACGGGCATCGCCGGTTACCACTTCGGGTTGGCCGGCGCCTTGACCAGCTATGTCGCCGCCGGGCCGGACGGCACCGCGACGGTGACGATCACCCCCGAGGACGATGGCCCGAACCAGTTGTACGTGACGAGCGTGGACAGCGCGGGCAACCGCTCCGACCAGTTCGTCCATGTGTTCCGGGTGATCGACAACGGGCCGATCGTCGAGGGCACCGTGGCCGGTGTCGGCACCCCCGCCACCTTGACCTTCCGGCCTCGCTTCGATGACGTGGTCCAGTACCGCTACCAGTTCGACGGCGAGCCGGAGCAGACCGTCGTGGCCGAAGCGGACGGCACCGCCCAGGTCACCGTCACCCTGCTCTGGGGCGGGGCCCGTCGGCTTACCGTGACCAGCCGGACCGCCACCGGTCTGGAGGCGACCACGGAAACCGGCTTCAACCTGCGTACGGACCCGTTGGTCGCCTCGGTCGAGTATCCCGAGCGTCAGAGCAGTGGAGGGCCGGGGGTGCCGGGCACGTTCACCTTCACCCCCCGCTTGCCCAACGTCGTGTCGTACCTCTACTCGTTCCGGCTAGGCACTCCCGAGCTGAGCGTCGCGGCGGACGCCACCGGCAGCGCCACCCTGCCCTGGGCGCCGACCACGGCGGGCTCCCACGTGCTCCGGGTGCGCAGCGTCAGCGCGGACGGCACGAGGTCCCCGGTGTACAGCTACGCCTTCACCGTACGGCCGCTGCCCGCGAGCTAGGGCGTCAGCGCCCGGTGGCCCGTCACGCTCGTTGGTGGCGGGCCACCGGCATGTCGCCCGGACCGGTCGCTGCGCAGAACCACCTGACACAGCGGGTTCGGGCGCCCGTCCGGTTACCGGGTGTCCCCGGTGGCGTCATCACCCCCGGCTCGGACGCCGCCGAGCAGATCGTCGGGTAGGCGGTGCCGGAGCAGTTCGGCGAGCCGTGGCCGTACGCCGAACATCCCGGTCGTGGCACGGACCGATGCCTCGGCGTCGCGGTCGACGGGACCGGGGGTACGGACCGCCCGGATCAGGTTGTTGCGCGGGGTGTGTTCGACCGGGACGAACGCGAACACGTCAACCTGGTAGCCGACCAGACGCAGCACCGATGCGCGCAGCGAGTCGGTGAGCAGGTCGCCCAACTGTTCCTTGAGCACCCCGTCGCGGACGAGGTCGCGGAAGCCCTCGGGCATCGCCCGGGAACGCAACTGCCGTTGCAGGTCGTGCTGGCAACACGGTGAAGCAAGCAGGTAGTCCGCGTTCTGCTCCACCGCCAGCGCGAGTACGTCATCGGTCGCGGTGTCGCAGGCGTGCAACGCGACCACCAGGTCCGGCGACTCGGTCGGTTCGTACCGGTCGATCAGTGCCGTGGTGAACGTGAGGCGGTCCTGCCACCCGAGCTGTTCCGCCCGCGAGTTGTTCCGGGCCACCAGCTCGGCATCCCGGTCGACGCCGACGACCACACACGGAATCCCGGACTCGGTGAGGTGGTGGACGGTGGCGAACGTCAGGTACGCGTTCCCGCACCCGAGATCCAGTACCTGCAACGGCCGGTCCCGATCCTGCTTCTCGCCGAGGGTGGCGCCGAGGACCCGTACGAATTCGTTGATCTGGCGGTACTTGCGCTGGGCGGTCGGCTTCACCGCACCGTCACGGCTGACGCCGAGCACTTCGAGGAACGGGGCGTCCTCCGGGATGGCGCGGCGGCGTACCCGGTCGTGCGCGAGATCGCGGTTGTTCGCCTCGTTCCGGCGGGACAGCAGCAGCTTGCCGCGCTTGCTGACCCGCCCCTCGATCGTGGCCGTACGCAACTCCACGTGGCCGTTGCGGAACGGCACCTCGACGAGTTCGTCGATCACCGCGTCGATCCCGGTGTAGTTCCGGGTGGTCGAGTTGTCGCTGGTGTGCCACTCGACCTGGGTCTGGACCGTGCCCCGCAGCGCTACCTTCCGTACGACAACGCGGCGCCAGGGGTGTGTTGCCCCGTGCATCGTGCCGCTGAGAACCGCGCGCTGGAACTCGTCGTGTCGCAGCGCGTAGCGAATGAGATCCGGAATATTGGCGATATCAGACATCTGTTTGAGCCTTCTGTTGAACCACGTGATCAACGCCGGCCGTGGGCCGTCGGTCACGCGGTGGATGGGTGGGCTCTGAGGGAACTGTTGCACGGGTTCCGCCCGGCGAGTCGGCACCCGACCGGGCGGAACCCGTGCGGCTCAGGCGCCGTCCGTGGCGGAGAGTGACCCAGCAGGCATCCGGTTACCCGCCTGATCGGGGGCAGGCTGGCGTACGTTGGGCTGCATGTCCGTACCAAGTGATCCCACGCCTGCCCTGCAGGCATACGCCGACCCGCAGCGCCTCGTCACCACCGAGTGGCTGGCCGAGAACCTGGGCGCGAAGGGTCTGGTGGTGATCGAATCCGACGAGGATGTGCTGCTCTACGAGACCGGCCACATCCCCGGTGCGATCAAAGTCGACTGGCACCTGGAACTGAACGACCAGGTCACCCGGGACTATCTCAGCGCCGACGCGTTCGCCGAGCTCTGTGCGGCCAAGGGCATCGGCCGGGACGACACGATCGTGTTCTACGGCGACAACTTCAACTGGTGGGCGGCGTACGCCCTCTGGGTCTTCTCCCTCTTCGGCCACGGTGACGTACGGCTGCTCAACGGCGGCCGGCAGAAGTGGGTGGCGGAGGGTCGCGAGCTGACCCGGGAGAAGGTCGAGCGCCCGCGCGCCGAGTACCCGGTGCCGACGCGTGACGACAGCCAGATCCGTGCGTACCGCGACCAGGTGGCGGCGCACATCGCCAGTGCCCGGCCGCTGGTCGACGTCCGCTCGCCGGGTGAGTACAGCGGTGCGCTGCTGCACATGCCCGACTACCCGCAGGAGGGGGCGATGCGCGGTGGGCACATCCCCGGTGCGGTGAACAAGCCGTGGAAGTCGGCGGCCAACGAGGACGGCACCTTCAAGCGTCCCGACGAACTCCGGGCGATCTACGCCGACGAGCTGGGGCTGTCGACCGCGGACGACATCATCGCGTACTGCCGGATCGGTGAGCGGTCCAGCCACACCTGGTTCGTGCTGCGCCACCTGCTCGGCTACCCGCAGGTCCGCAACTACGACGGCTCCTGGACAGAATGGGGCAACCTGGTCCGCGCCCCCGTCGTCCAAGGCGACCAACCAGGCGGCCTCCCCACCCCCTGACCCCCAGATCACGCCTCTTGTAGAGAAAGAGTGGCTATCCCCGAGCGGGAAGCCACTCTTTCTCTACAGGAGGGCTCAGGTGTGCGGGGTGAGGTGGCGCAGCGCGCCCAGGTCGGGGGTGGGGATGCGGCGGATGACCTTGCCGGTGGACAGGTCGAGGCAGGTGACTGCGTTTTCCTGGCCGACGTAGCAGCGTTTGTGGTCGGGGCTGGTGGCGATGCCGCGTACCGGGGTGGGTAGCTGCCATCGGACGGGGTCGGCACCGGCCAGCGGGACGATGACCAGGTCGTGCCCGGCGCCGACCAGCAGCGTGCCGGCCGGACCGGTGGTGGCGGCGGCCGAGACGATCGGCCCGGTCGGCGGGGTGAACCGGAGGGTCCGGCTGACCGTCAACGCCGCCGGGTCGATGACCGCGATCGTGCCGCTGGTCGCGTCCACCACGTAGACCCCGGCGCCACTCGGGTCGAGGGCGATCGCGTGGCCGGCGGCCCGCTGCTCCCCGAACGGCGACGGAAGATCGACACAGTACGCCCACCGCTCGGTCAGATTCAGCGTGTGGACAAACGCGTGTACGTGCGGGGCATCATCGCGTGCACCGCCGACCAGATCCCGGGTGTGCTCGTGCTCGGGCTGGTGGGTGTAAAGAGTGAACAGTTGCCGGGTGGTGCTGTCGTACACCGCCTGCCGACCCTCGCCCCGCATCTCCTCCTCGGCACCCGCCGGCACCACCGCCTTCAGCCGGGTGAGCAGCGGTTGCAGCTCGCCGGTGGCAAGATCGACCATGCGTACGCGGTAGCGGTCAGGGGCCGCCGGTGGCAGATAGTCGAGGACAAAAAGCGCCTGCCCGGTGGCGTCGAACGCCTCCGGCTCCAGGTTGCCGGCCAACTCCACCCGGCTACGCTCCCCGACCGTGCCGGCGACCACGATCGTGGTCCGCTCCCGCCCACCCGGCCGGTACGGACCGCCACCCGGCTTGCCCGGCGTGGCGAGCGCCACCAGCGAACCGTCCGGGTTCGTGGCCCGCGCGGCAAGCCGGTCGGAAAGAGTGCCGCCACTGACCGAGGCCCCGTCGGAGAGCCGATGACTGGTCAACCTGGTCCCCTCGCCGGCCACCTCGGTACGGACCAGCCGGGTCCCGTCACCGCTGAGCACACCCTCGGACCGGTTCACCACGGTCTGCCCGGTGGCCGCGTCGAGCACCGCCAGTTCCCCCGTCGCCAGCTCGATGACCAGGGCTTCCGTCGGTGTCGAGCCGCCCCGTGCCGGCCCGTCCTCCGCGCTGTCCCGGCAACCGCCGCTGGCCACCACCATTGCACCGCCCGCCGCACCGGCCGCGATCCCGCCGGCCAGGCGCAGCACCGTACGCCTTGTAGTCATGCCTGGTAGAGGCGTGACCGCCGAGCCGGGTTCCGACCCGTTCGGGCCACCTTTCCGTCTGCTGTGTCTCGTTCGGGTCAGCGTTCCGTTGGCTGGGCGAGGTCGCGGGAGAGGTGGGAGCGGCGCAGCCCGAACGTGCGCAGTCGACGCAGATCGGTCCGGCGGTCGTAGCTGAGCTGGAGGTGGAAGTAGTTGACGTGCTCGATGACCGCGAACAGTGCGTACCCCAGCCCCGGCAAGGAGGCGAGCCCCGGCGAGTCGACCGCCCCGTACGCGGCGATCCCGACGCCGATCGCCAGCAGCGGCAGGTTGGCGATCCGGAGCAGTCGGAAGATCCGGGCACCCGGCAGTGCACGCTGCCGGATGTTCGTCTGGTGCAGTTTCGCCAGCCAGTAACCGGCGCCCTCGATCAGCAACAGTGAGAAGAGCAGGTAGCCCGCGACGTTGGCCAGGGTCAGCGGTGCACCGATGATGCCGATCCAGATGACGGCGTGCAGCGGAATGTTGACCAGTTCACCGCCGGCAAGCGAGAGCAGCCGTCGATGTACCGGCCTGCTCGTGCCGGTAGCGGAACGAGAGGTTGTTTGCACGCTCCGGATCATTCACGACCGATGCCCGGCGCGTGGTCCCGTGAGCACACGGTTTCGTGGCATGGGTTGCTTGATCCACGCGCGCTGAGCTGTTCTCCAGGTGCCTTCCACAACAGCTCAGCGCGCGTGGATCAAGCTCGCCGAGCACGCCCACTCGCCTCTCCCGGCTTTGTGCTCACGATGATCGGATGAACGTGGCATCCACGCCTCGCTCGGGATACGTGAATCGTGCACGACGTGTACCGTCCGAAGTGGCGGCCCGTCGGTTTGTAGTGGGCCGCGTGGCGTTGCCCGGTCCTCTACCTGGGATGGCACCGTGAACGAATCAGCGTTCGGTGAAAGCCTGCGGCGGCACCGACTCGCGCACAACCTGTCCCTGCGGGGCCTCGGAAATCTTGCCCACCGCAGCAAGAGCCACCTCCAGGAACTGGAGAGTGGACGTAAGCAGCCCAGCATCGACACCGCGCGACACCTCGATGACCTTCTTGGTGCGGGTGGGCGCCTGGTCACCCTGGCCAGCACGTCAGCGCCAGAGGCCGTACGCGGCGAAGACGAAGCACTCGAACTCGCCAGCCTGCTCGATGCCAGCGACGTTGCCCCCGAACTCGTCAACCGGTTCGAATTCGCCGTCGACGAACTGGCCAGCAGCTATCCGACCACTGCGCCGATGGACCTGCTGCCGGTCGTACGCGACAACCTGGCGCAGCTCGGCACCGCGCTCAGGAAGCGAACCACCCTGGATCAGCAGCGCAGACTCCTCGTCGCCGCGGGATGGCTCGCCCTGTTGCGAGCGACCCTGCACATCGACCTGCGGCACCAGCGGGCCGCCGATGCGCATCTGACCACAGCCGAGCAACTCGCCAAACACGTCGGACACGCGGAGATCCGTGCCTGGTCCCTGGAGACGCGGGCCTGGGACGTACTCACCGCCGGGGATTACCGTCGTGCTCTCGACCTGGCCGAACAGGCACGGGCAATGGCACCCCGTGGCAGCTCCGCGCACATCCAGGCGACCGCCCAGACCGGTCGGGCGTGGGCCCGTATGGGCAACCGACGTCAGACCCGTCGAGTGTTGGACGAGGTCGAGCGTCTGGTCAGCCCGCTGCAAACCCCTGATCGACCGGAACACCACTACCAGTACGACCCGGCGAAGGCCCTCTCGTACACCGCGACGACTCTCGCCTGGTCCGGTGACCCGGCGGCAGAGGAGTACGCCCGCACGATCGTCGCCGATCTCGACGTGGCCGGTCGGCCGAGGCGGGCAGCATCGGCTCGTCTCGACCTCGGGCTGGCGCTGCTCGCGGCGGGGCGGCCCGATGAGGCGAGCATGGTCACGACGGAGGCGATCACCTCGGGGCGGGTGGTGCCGTCGAACTGGTGGCGGGCGACCGAGGTACTTTCCGCCGTCGAATCGAGCGGAATCCGCGAGGCCAATGACCTCCGCGACGCGTACGAGACGCACCGACCGCGCTGACCAGGCGAAGTAGCAGCGGACACCTGTCCCGAGCCAGCGGACACCTACAGCCTGGATTGTGACCGCGTCGTCACCGAGGCTACGAATAGGCGCGGCGACGGGCATGTGCAGCACTTTCGCCGTACGACAGACTTTGATCTGGCCCGTTGGCGCGCCTCCCGATCGCGTCGAGCCGGCTGCCCCCGTGGCCGGCTCGACGCCCGGGGGTGCGGTGCCCCGGGGCGGTCGCCGCACCCCCGGTCAGCCGATGGAGGTGCGTGATGGCGGACGACCCACGGCCGGCGGAGTCCCAGCCGGCCTCCGACCAGAAGCCAACCGGTGATCCGGTGCCGTGGCCGCTGGTCAGGATCGTGCACAACGCCGCGAGCGCGCGGTGGGTACGGCGGCGGATATGAGCGCCGACGCCATCCAGCGGTTCAAGACCTACTCCCGTGACCTGTGGCCGGCGCTGCTGAACAACGCCCGCCTGATCGTCACTCGTCACGAGAACGGCGAGGAGTGCACCGTGTGCCCGTGCTTCACGCCCGGCCGGTGCAGCCGTCTCCGTGCGGCCCGCCACCTGCTGGCCGATCCGGAGCTGCGGGCAGTGGAGCAGCAGGCGGTGAACGGGTGAGTTCGCAACCGGTCCTTCCGGTGGTGACCGACCAGCACCGGCCGTGCGGGAAGCGGTGGGAGTGCGGCACCTGTGGCAAGGCGTGGCCGTGCGAGCCGGCCCGCGCCCGGTTGACCCGCGAGTACGGCCACGACCGGGTGTCGCTGGCCTGTTACCTGGGTACGCAGTTGGTCCACGCCGCCCGGGACATCCGGGACGTGGGTCCGCGAGAGCTGTACGAGAGGTTCGTGTCGTGGACCCGATGACGGACCGGTACGTGAAGGTGACGGTGCACACCTCCACGACCTGGCGCCGAACGGGCACCTCACGATCACCCGACCCGACGGGACGATCGCAGACGTATACCTCGTGTGACACCGGAGTCGGCGGCAACCGTCTCCGGGAAGCAAAGGCGCCGGCCCGGACCATCCCGGTCCGGGCCGGCGCCGCGCATTGGGAGCTTCCCGTGATCCCGAAGAGTTCGGCCGGCTATGGCGAGCCAAACTTTTCGCGATCACGGGAGTGGTCGAAGGAGTGCCGCCGGTAGGCTGGCGATCTTCGGCTGGCGTGAGCCCCGGAGTCCACGAGGGCGATACCTGTGATCAATCCTGACCCCGTAGCTGCGCGTGTTCGCCTCGATGCCGCGTTGGGTGGTGTGGCCACCACTTTCAGGGGGATGACCGCGCACCCGGACGATTACATGTGTGACTGTCACTGGGGCAGTGCGGAGGAGTTGGCTCAGCTCAAGGTGCCGGACATCGAACTGGAACCGGACCTGCTGCGGCGTACCTGGTGGGGGTCGTCCTGGAGTTATCCCGCAGACGTGCTCCGCCGGATCCTGCCCCAGTTCGCCAGCGGCCTCGTCAGTGGCGTCGTCGAGCCCATGTTCGACATGGGGCAACCAGGGCTCGTGTTCAGGCGCGGCAATTGGCAGGAGTGGCCGACCGAACAGGCGGCGGCGATTTGGGAACTCCTGCACGCCTGGTGGGCGCACGCACTCACCGACCCGGAGCCGGTGGTGCCGACGTACGAGGTTCTCGCCTTCTGCACCGAGGCGTCCAGCACGCTCACCCCCTGGCTCGACATCTGGGCGACGTCGACGTACCCGCTGGCCGATCGGCGCCTGGCCGAGACGGCGACGCACTGGGAGTGGGACCTGCTCAGTGATGTGCTTCCCTGGCACACCTACTACGACGAAGCGGAGAAGGCGGCCGAACTCTCCGCCTGGCTGGTCCGCCACGCTCCCGACCGTCTCCGTCGCTGCGGTGTACCCGAGAAGCGGGTGTTCCGGATCGGACTGCTCGCCCTCAGCGGCCGGGAGCGCTGGGACCACCCCTACTGGTCCAGAGAGGACGCCGAGGACTGACGGGCGCCGAGTGGGCGGTGGGCGGTCAGGGTGGCGAGGGCGAAGATGGCGGCTGCCGCGTACGCGACCGGGAGCAGGCCGTACGCCTCCGCGGTGAAGCCGGCGACGAT
This sequence comes from Micromonospora sp. NBC_01796, assembly GCF_035917455.1. Classification (NCBI taxonomy): domain Bacteria; kingdom Bacillati; phylum Actinomycetota; class Actinomycetes; order Micromonosporales; family Micromonosporaceae; genus Micromonospora; species Micromonospora sp. NBC_01796. The sequence continues at coordinate 3,024,754 of NZ_CP109078.1, forward strand.
CGCGCCGATCGGGGCGGCGAGCAGCCCGGCGAAGCGCTGGGCGCTGCCGACCCGCCCGAGCAGCTCGGCCGGTACGTGACGCTGGCCGTACGCGGACCAGAGTGCGTTCCAGGTCGCCGAGCCGGCGGAGAAGACCGCGAGCGCGATCGCACCCGGCACCGGATGCCGGGCGAAGGCGAGCACCACCAGGGCGAGCGTCTGCAACACCAGCACCCAACGCAGCCCGGTGAGGGTGCCGAGCCGACCCGCCAACCGACCGGCGCCGAGTCCACCGGCCAACCCGCCGATCACCGCCGAGGCCATGAACAGTCCGTAGCCTGCCTCGGGCACCCGCAGCACCTCCAGCGCGTAGAGCACCATCACCGCGATCAGCCCGCTGATCGCCAGGTTGGTGACGGCGGTGAGCACGGTGATCCGGAGCAGGGTCGGGTCACGCAGGATCCACCGCAGCCCGTCCCCGGCCTCCCGCCACACCGACCGTCGCAAAGGGACAGAGGATGACGAGGGGGCCCGCATCCGGGGCAGGGTCAGTGCGAGCAGCGCGGCGAGGGCGAACGAGGCGGCGTCGACCGCGAACGGGAGCGCGGCGCCGAGGGCGAAGAGCAGGCCGGCGACCGGGGCGCCGACAAATCCGCCGGCTACGGCCGTACCGGCGGCGAGCCTGCCGTTCGCGGCCGGTAACCGGTCGGCGGGCACCAGGGCGGGCAGCACCGCGAACGCCGCCGCGTCGAAGAGCGCACCGAGGGCGGCCAGCAGGAACGCGGCGGCGGCCAGCACACCGATGCCGACCTGCCCGAAGAAGACCAGGACCGCCAGCACGGCCACCAGCACGCAGCGCAACCCGTCGACCGTCGCCATGGTGCGCCGCCGGTCCCACCGGTCGGCAAAAACCCCGGCGAGCAGGCCGAACAACAGTGGTGGCACCTGGCCGGCGGCGACCACCGCCGCGACCAGGCGCGGATCGCGGGTCAGCGAGACCGCGAGCAGGGCAAGTGCCGGGGTACGCACCGCGTCGCCGAACCTCGACGTCACCGCCGCCACCCAGAGCCGCCCGTACGCGGCACCCAGCAACGGTCGTACGCCGGATTCCTGCCCTGCCGTGAGTCTGATCATCACGCGACCCTGCGGCCTCGACCAGGTCGAGGGTCAATTCCCGCCCGGACTAGGGCGAGCGAGGTGTCACCGGTCACCGGTACGGTGGGCGCCGGCACCTGAACCGGGGAGTAACAAAGCGTGGACCGCACCTTCCAGGTTGACCTTCGCGGCATCGTCGACCTGCTCAGTCACCATTTGTACGCAAGCCCCAGGGTCTACCTGCGGGAGTTGTTGCAGAACGCCGCGGACGCGATCACCGCCCGTCGGGCCGAGGATCCGGGCGCGCCCGGGGTGGTCTGGATCGAGCCGCCCGAGTTGACCGGCGACGGCACCCTGCGGATCCACGACACGGGGATCGGGCTCACCGAGACGCAGGTCCACGAACTGCTCGCCACCATCGGCCGCAGCTCCAAGCGGGACGAGCTCGGTTTCGCCCGGCACGAGTTCCTCGGCCAGTTCGGGATCGGCCTGCTCTCCTGTTTCCTCGTCGCGGACGAGATCCGGGTCGTGACCAGGCATGCCGACCAGCCGACCGTGCTCTGGACCGGTCACACCGACGGGCGTTACCGGGTCGAACTGGCCGCACCGGACGTCGGTCGGGCCGAGCCGGGCACCACCGTCACCCTGGTCCCGCGTCCCGGTGCCGAGCAGTGGTTCACCCAGCCGACGGTCACCGAACTGGCCCGACTCTTCGGGTCGCTGCTGCCGGTCACCGTCCGGGTCGGCGAGGTGGAGACAACCACCGGGCCGCCGCCGTGGTCACCGGCCGCCGGTACGTCACCGGCCGCCCGCCGCGAAAATCTGATCCGGTACGCCCGCGAAACGCTCGGCTTCACCCCGTTCGACGTCATCCCGCTGTCGGTGCCGGAGGCGGGCCTGACCGGGGCGGCGTTCGTACTGCCCCAACCGGCGAACCCGGCCGCGCGGGTCGGACACCGGGTCTACCTGAAGCGGATGCTGCTCACCGAGGGGGCGGAGGGGCTGCTGCCGGAGTGGGCGTTTTTTGCCCGCTGCGTGGTCGACGCCGGTGAGCTGCGGCCGACCGCGAGCCGGGAGGCGCTCTACGAGGACGGGCTGCTCGACAGCACCCGGGAAGCGCTCGGCGACCGGTTGCGCGGCTGGCTGGTGCAGCTCGCCAGCGGTGACCCGCGCCGGCTCGGTGAGTTCCTCCAGGTGCACCACCTCGGGGTGAAGGCGCTCGCGTTGCACGACGACGAGATGCTCCGGCTGGTCGAGCAGTGGTGGCCGATGGAGACGAACACCGGCCGGATGACGCTGTCCGAGTTCCGGTCCCGGCACGGTGTCGTTCGCTACGCCGCCACGACCGACGAGTTCCGGCAGCTTGCCGCCGTGGCGGCGGCGCAGGATTTGGCGGTGGTAAACGGCGGTTACACGTACGACACCGAGATCATCGAGCGGTTGCCGGGGCTGGACCGGTCGGTGCTGATCGAACGGCTGGAGCCGACCGACCTGACCACCCGGTTCGACACCCTCGACCCGTCGGTGGAACTGGCGCTGCGGCCGTTCCTGCTCACCGCCCAGCGGGCCATGGACCGGCTCGGGTGCGAGGTGGCGCTGCGCGCGTACGACCCGGCGTCGTTGCCGGCGTTGTACCTGGTCAGCCGGTCGGCGGCGTTCCACGACCAGCTCGAGTCGACCCGGCAGCGCGCCGACGAACTCTGGGCGGGCGTGCTCGACGCCATCGCCTCCTCCGGCCCGCCGGAGCGGCCGCAGCTCGTGCTCAACCATCGCAACCCGCTGGTCCGCCGGATCACCACCCTCGGTGACCCGGAGCTGGTCGGTCTCGCCGTCGAGGCGCTGTACGGGCAGGCCCTGCTGCTCGGTTACCACCCGATCCGCCCGGCCGACGCGGCCCTGCTCAACAACTCTTTCCTCGGCCTGCTCGGCCGGGCCGTTCCGGGACAGGAGTGATCTGCGGTGGCCAGCGGTAACGACGAACTGTGGTCGGTGTACGAGCAGGCGGCCGACATGCCGTTCGGCGCCGGGCAGATCGCCGCGGTGGAGCAGTTGATCCGGCAGGTCGACGCCAAGGGTGACCAGGAGTTGGCGTTCGCCGCCCGGATGCTCGGCACCAGCGCCTACACGTACGGTGGCGAGCCGGCGAAGTCGTTCGTCACCTTCTCCTGGTGCCTGGCGGACTACGACCGCAACCCGCAGCCGTACCACCAGCGGCACGTACACACGCTGCTCTGGCACTTCAAGCACATGGTCAACGCGCTGCTCAACTTCCCCGAGGTGCCGCTGGAACGCACGTACGCGGTCCTCGACGACATGGAGCGCCGCTACCGCGAGGGCGGACACAGCCTCCAGGCGGTCTACAAGTACCGGCACCTGGTGGCCCGGCACCGGGGCGCCGACGAGGAGACCGAGGAGTGGTACCGAAGGTGGGTCACCGCCCCGCGCGACGAACTCTCCGACTGTGCCGGGTGTGACCCGTCCGGGCAGGTCCGGCACCTTGCCGGCACCGGGCAGATCGAAGCGGCGGTGGCGCTGGCCGAACCGGTGCTGGCCGGGCAGCTCACCTGCAACGAGCAGCCACAGGGGATCCTGACCAGCCTGATGGTGCCGTACCTGCGGTCGGGGCGGCGGGAGCGGGCGCGGGACGCGCACCGGCGGGCGTACCGGCGGTTGCGGGGGAACCTGGCCGATCTCGGCAGCATCGCCAATCACGTCGAGTTCTGTGCGGTGACCGGGAACGAGTCCCGTGGGCTGGAGATCGTGGAGCGGCACCTCGACTGGCTGGACCGGGCCCCGTCACCGGGGGACGCGATGTCGTTCGCCGCCGCTGCGGCGCTGCTGCTCCGGCGGCTGGACGAGACCGGGCACGGGAAGCTGACCGTGCACCGGCAGGCGTACGGCGAACGACCCGCCGCCGAGCTGCCGGTCGGTGCGCTAGCCGAGGACCTGGCGCGGATCGCCACCGACATCGCGGCCCGGTTCGACAACCGCAACGGCACGTCGCATCAGTCCGGCTGGGTCGAGCGGCGGTTGGCGGCCGAGCCGATCGGGGAACACCTGCCGCTGTCGCCGACCGCCCGTCGGCGTACTGCCCCGGCGTCCGTCGTAGCGGCGTCGGTCGCACCGGCCGCGGGTGAGGTGCCGGCGGGTGCGCAGGTGCCGCCGGTGCCGTCACCGGCCGACATCCCGGCCGGGGCGACGCTGTCCGAGCTGCTCGAACTCGCCGACCAGCACTGGAAGACCGAGCGCTACGAGCACCTGAAGGTGCTGCTGCGGGTACTGGACGAACGTTTCGGCGACGACGCGGACACCGCTGCCGACGCTGCCAACGCCGACGAGGCGGACGCGGGCCGGGTGCTCACGCCGGCGGACGACGCACGGTGGATCGAACTCCGGGCGGCTGAACTGATGATGGCCGACGACCGGCCGGCCACGATCGAGCTGCTCCGCCGGGCGATCGAGCTGTACCGGGGGCTGGCGGACCACCGTCGGGAGTGGATGGTCGCTGGCCGGCTCGGCGTACTGCTCTGCCACCAGGGGGACGAGGCCGAAGGTCTGCCGCTGGTCGAGGCGGGGGTGACCTACCTGACCGAGCACGGGGACCGGGCCGATGTGGCGGGTGCCCGGGACCGGGCCGCGCTGGCGCTGGCCGGACTCCAACGCTGGCCCGAGGCGCTCGACGCGGTGGAACTCGCGGCCGAGGCGGCGGCGGAGGTCGACGATCCGTACCTGGTTGCCCGGATCGGGCTGCGTCGGGCGATCTGCCTCCAGGCGGTCGGCCGACGCGAGGAGGCCCGGGACGCGGCGGCGCAGTCCCGTGACAGTTACCGGGCGCTGGCCGTGCCGGAACGGCTCGCCGCGGCCTGCATCTGCCACTCCCAGAACCTGGACGACCCGACCGAGGTACGCGACGCCCTGGACGAGGCGTTGCCGATCGCGACCGGGGAGGCGGCCCTGCACGTACGGATCGGTCGGGGCCGGGCGTCGCTGGCGCTGGACCGTCCGGCGGACGCGGTCGAGGATCTTGTCGAGGCGGTTGCGATCTGCGCCGAACAGGGCATCATCGACGGGGCCGCGTTCCTCCGGTTCGAGTTGGCGAACGCGTACCGGCGGGCCGGGCGGGCGCTCGACGCGGCCGAGGTGGGCGAGGAGGCGGTGCTCGAACTCGACCGGCTCGGCCACCAGGGCGACGCGGACCGGTGCCGGCACCTGCTCGCCGGGGTCTACCGGGAGCTGGACGAGGATCAGCTTGCCCTGTCCCTGCTGGACCAGCTCGCGGAGAACCTGGACGGGCCGGACAATCTCGGCGGCCGGGCGCAGGTGCTGGAGGAGGCGGGTGACCTGCTCTATGCCCAGGACCGGGACGCGCTGGCGGCACAGCGGTTCGCCGCGGCGGCGACCGCGTACGGGCTGGCCGGGCTGTCGATGGACGGGTCGAGGGCCCGACGGCGGGAGGCCGACGCCTGGCACTGGGCCGGTGAGCCGGACGCCGCGCTGGTGGCGGTCGAGCGTGGCGAAGCGGTCCTGGCGGCGCTGCCGGCGGAGGCCGCCGACGAGCCGTCGGTGATCTGGGAGTCGTGCATGCTCTCCGACAGCGCCGCACGGGCGCTGATCGGCGCGGAACGCCCGGACGAGGCGTTGCGTCGAGTGGAGGGCGTACCGGGACGATTGCGGGCGATCGAGGCATTCGGTGAGGCTTTGCAGGTCGAGTTGCTGACCGGGGAGGTGCTGCTGCGGCTGGACCGGGCGGTCGAGGCCGAGCCGATCCTGCGTACGGTGCTCGGCTCCCTGCCCACCGGTTCACCCGCCGTACGCCGGGCGGCGTGGTTGCTCTCCGAGGCGCTCGGGCAGTCGGGGCGTGGTGAAGAGGCGGAGGCGTTGCGCCGGGAGCACGATCTGGACACCGATGGCTGAGCGGACCGGGACTAGGCTGGCCTGGTGACGCTGGAACAGCAGGTGACAGGGGCGACGCCGGGCGGTACCCCGGTGACTCCACGGCGCCGGTCGCGCCGTGACGAAATCTTGGAGATCGCGGTCGGGTTGTTCGCCGCCCGTGGCTACCACGGCGTGTCCATGGATGACATCGGGGCAGCCGCGGGCGTCACCGGGCCGGCCCTCTACCACCACTTCGCCGGCAAGGAGGCGATGCTCGCCGCCGCCCTGATCCCGGTCAGTCAGGGTCTGCTCGACGGCGGCCGGCAGCGGGTGACGGAACACCCCGGTCAGCCGCAGGCGATCCTCGAGTCGTTGATCGACTTCCATGTCGAGTTCGCGCTCGCCAACCCGGCGGTCATCGCGCTGCACCTGCACGAACTGGACCGGTTGCCGGACGAACCGCGTCGGCAGATCCGCCGGCTCCAGCGCCTCTACGTCGAGGAATGGGTGTCGGTCCTCACCGTCCTGCACCCCGGACTCGCGGCCGGCGAGGCCCGGGTACTGGCGCACGCCGCCTTCGGCCTGATGAACTCCACCCCGTTCCTCGGCGGTGAGGTCGACCGTCGCCGCCGGGCCGCGCTGCTGCGGGCGGCCACCCTCGCCGCCCTGCTCGGCCCGATCTCCTGACCCCCGCCGGGTCGGGGGCGACCCCGGATTCGTGAGCGGAGGGGTACCCATGGTGTCCTAGCACTGTCAGGACACCCGGAGACCCCGAGGAGAAGACATGATCGAGTCGCTGCTGGTCGCGAACCGTGGCGAGATCGCCCGCAGGATCATCCGTACTGCTCGGCGGCTCGGCGTACGGACGATCGCGGTCTACTCGGAGGCGGACGCAGACCTGCCGTTCGTCCGCGAGGCCGACGAGGCGGTATGTGTGGGACCGGCGAACCCGGCGCAGAGCTACCGCAACTCCGAGGCGATCCTCGCCGCCGCCAAGTCGACCGGTGCGGTGGCCATCCACCCCGGTTACGGCTTCCTGTCCGAGAACGCCGACTTCGCCCGTACCGTCGAGGCCAACGGCCTGATCTGGGTCGGACCGGGCCCGGACGCGATCACCGCGATGGGCGACAAGATCAATGCGCGGAACCTGATGGCCGCCGCAGGGGTCCCGGTGGCCCCCGGCACCACCGACCCGGCCGCCGACGTCGAGGCAGCGCTCGCGGCGGCGGAGTCGATCGGCTTCCCGGTGATGGTCAAGGCCGCGGCCGGTGGCGGCGGGATGGGCATGGCCGTCGCGACCGACGCCGGGTCACTGCACACCGAGTACGACAAGGTCCGCGCGTTCGCGCAGCGGATGTTCGGCGACGGCTCGGTGCTGATCGAGCGTTACTTCCCCCGGGTACGCCACGTCGAGGTGCAGATCCTCGGCCTGGCCGACGGCCGGGTGGTGGCCCTGGGCGAGCGGGAGTGCTCGGTCCAGCGGCGCAACCAGAAGCTGGTCGAGGAGTCGCCGTCGCCGGCCGTCGCACCCGAACTGCGGGAGCGTTTCCTGGCTGCGGCGGTACGGGCCGGTGAGGCCGTCGGATACCGCAACGCCGGTACGGTCGAATGCCTGCTGGACCCGACGACCGGTGAGTTCTTCTTCCTGGAGATGAACACCCGGCTCCAGGTCGAGCACCCGATCACCGAGCTGGTCTACGGGGTTGACCTGGTCGAGGAGCAGTTGCGGGTGGCGTCCGGACTGGCGCCGAACTTCGACCCGGACGCGCTGGTGCCGCGCGGGCACGCGATCGAGTTGCGGATCAACGCCGAGGACCCGAAGCGTTTCATGCCGGGGCCGGGCGTGGTCAAGTCCTGGGTGGAGCCGACGGGCGAGGGTGTCCGGGTCGACTCGGGCTACGAGACGGGTACGACGGTGACGCCGCACTACGACTCGTTGATGGCGAAGCTCATCGTGTACGGGGCTGATCGGGCTGAGGCTATCGAGCGGGCTCGGGGTGCGGTTGCCGGGTTCGAGGTTGTGGGGCCGAAGTGCAATCTGCCGTTCTTTGCTGAGCTGTTGGAGAACGACGAGTTCATCTCGGGGGATTACGACACGGGGATTGTTGCTCGGATGCGGTGAGCGCGGGGGTGGGGCCCACCGTGCCCACTCTGGGTCGTCAGGCTTGATCCCCGCCGTGGGTACGGTGGGCCCCACCCTGAGCCGATCACTGTGGCGGGTGCAGGAGATCGGTGGTTACGCCTCGGGAGTTGGCGGTCGGTTGTATCGCTCCAGGGTGGCTTTGTTGGTGGAGGCGTCCTGGAAGATCAGCTCCCAGGGGCCGGTGTTGATGTCCATGTTCTTGCCGAAGCCGACCCACTTGCCGGTCATTCGGCGGCCGGTTGGCTCGGCCAGCATCTGGATCGAGCCGTGGTACCGGGCACCCCGGTAGTAGCTCTCGGGCTCCGTCTGCTCGACCCAGGTGCCGGTTACGACGTTTCCGTCGACCGTCAGGTCCAGGGTCAGCGAGGAGTCCGCTGATCCGGGCAGGCTTCGTACGGTGAGCCGGTCGCCGTGCTGCAACAGGGTGACGTAGTGCTGGCCGGTGAATGTGGCGTTCCGGCCGCTGGAGAAGTATTCGTACCGGCTGAGCCAGACTCCGGAGTAGTCGCCTCGTGGTCCTAGCTGACCGGCCGGCGTGCTGGTGACTGCGGTAACCGTCTCGGTTGGGGCAACTCGGAGTGTGCTCTCGGGTGTCGGCACTCTTCGAATGGTAGACGGCGGTGACGCCACAATCACGCACTGTTTGTCGCCGGTGACCCTGCTGGTGGTCTGGGTGGGGCCCACCGTGCCCACGGCGGGGATCAAGCGTGACGGCCCAGAGTGGGCACGGTGGGCCCCACCCACCTTGAGCTGCACTGTTGTGGTGTTGATCTGCTGTTGTGGGCTCGTACGGGTGGGCGAGTGACAATGGGTGGGTCCAGTGGCGTCACAGTGAGGTGGCCGATGAGTCAACTGCCAGGTGCGGTGTCGATCCGCGAGGTGGGACCGCGCGACGGGTTGCAGAACGAGGACCCGATTCCGACGGATGCGAAGGTGCGGCTGCTCGACGCGCTCTCCGCCACCGGTGTGGGGCGGATCGAGGCGGTGTCGTTCGTGCATCCTCGGGCGATTCCGGCGATGGCCGACGCGGACGAGGTCTGGCGGGCGGCCGTACGGGCACCGGAGGTGCGTTACTCGGCGCTGGTGCCGAACTCGCGTGGGGCGCAGCGGGCGTTGGCGGCCGGGTTCACCGAGATCGAGGTGGTGGTGTCGGCCAGCGACACGCACAACCGGCGGAACGTGAACCGGTCGACGGCTGAGTCGTTGGACGACATCGCGGAGCTGATCGAGCTGCTGCACGGGGCCGGTGCCTCGGTCGAGGTGATCGTGGCGACGAGCTTCGGGTGTCCGTACGAGGGGGATGTCGCGCCGGAGCGGGTGGCGGGGATCGTCGACCGGGTGGTTGCCGATGGTGCCGATCGGGTGGCGTTCGGTGACACCACGGGGATGGGTACGCCGCGTCGGGTGCGGGAGCTGGTGACGGCGGTCCGGTCCGCCCAGCCGGACGTGCCGGTGTTGCTGCACTTCCACAACACCCGGGGTACGGGTCTGGCGAACATCCTGACGGCGTTGGAGCTGGGCATCACCGAGTTCGATGCCAGCATCGGCGGGCTCGGCGGGTGTCCGTACGCGCCGGGGGCGAGCGGGAACGTGGCCACCGAGGAGGTGGTGCACATGCTGCACGACATGGGGATCGAGACCGGGATCGACCTCGACCGGTTGATCGAGGTGGCGGAGTTGGCGGAGAAGTTGGTCGGGCGGCAGTTGCCGTCCGGGGTGTTGCGTGCTGGTCCGCGTACCAGATTGGTCTGATCCGGCGGACGGTGACCTGTGTTGCTCGGCTCGATGCGCTAGCCTAACGACCGTTAAGTAGACTTGTGGTGTCCCGGCTGAGGCCGGGACACCGGGTCGGTTGGTCGGGGTGCGGTGAGGAGTCGGCGTGACGCTCGACGGTGAGGCGCTGGAACAGCTCCGTAAGCGGGTCCGGGGCGGTGGCGCGGAGAAGTACCACGCGGCGAACGCGGCCAAGGGCAAGCTCTTCGCCCGGGAGCGGGTCGCGCTCCTGGTGGACGAGGGCTCCTTCGTCGAGGACGGGATCTACGCCAACGCGCTCGCCGACGGGTTGCCGGCCGACGGTGTGATCACCGGTCAGGCGACCATCGACGGTCGGCGGGTCTGCCTGATGGCGAACGACTCCACGGTCAAGGCCGGTAGCTGGGGCGCCCGTACGGTCGAGAAGATCATCCGGATCATCGAGCGGGCGTACGCGGCCGGAATGCCGATGGTCTACCTGGTCGACTCGGCCGGGGCCCGGATCACCGACCAGGTGGACCTGTTCCCGGGGCGGCGGGGCGCCGGCAAGATCTTCTGGAACCAGGTACGCGCCTCGGGCTCGATCCCGCAGGTCTGCGCCCTGTTCGGGCCGAGCGCTGCCGGTGGCGCGTACATCCCGGCGTTCTGTGACGTGGTTGCCATGGTCGAGGGCAACGCGAGCATGTACCTCGGTTCGGATCGCATGGTCGAGATGGTGACCGGCGAGAAGACCACGCTGGAGGAGATGGGCGGGGCGCGGGTGCACTGCGCCGAGTCGGGCGTGGGGCACTTCCTCTGCAAGACGGAAGCGGACGCGCTGAAGGTGGTGCGCGACTACCTGTCGTACCTGCCGGCGAACTGGACGCAGGAGCCGCCGACCGCCGAGGCGGCCGAACCGCCCGCGTCGGTCGACCTGGCCGCGCTGGTGCCGGCGAGCGAGCGGCAGGCGTTCGACATGCGGCGGTACGTCAAGGGCCTGCTCGACGCCGACTCGTTCCTGGAGATCCAGGCGCTCTGGGCCAAGGAGCTGACGATCGGGTTCGGCCGGCTGAACGGCGAGGTCGTGGGGGTCGTCGCCAACAACTCGATGTTCAAGGGCGGCGTGCTCTTCGTCGACTCGGCCGACAAGGCGACCCGGTTCGTCCAGCTCTGCGACGCGTTCAACGTACCGCTGCTCTTCCTCTCCGACGTGCCCGGATTCATGGTCGGCACGGCGGTGGAGAAGCAGGGCATCATCCGGCACGGCGCGAAGATGATCACGGCGATCTCGGAGGCGACCGTACCGAAGATCTGCGTGGTGGTCCGCAAGGCGTACGGCGCGGGTCTCTACGCGATGGCCGGTCCCGGCTTCGAGCCGGACGCGACGATCGCCCTGCCCACGGCGAAGATCGCGGTGATGGGGGCCGAGGCGGCGGTGAACGCGGTCTACGCCAACAAGATCGCCGCGATCGAGGACCCGGACGAGCGGGCCGCGTTCGTCGCGGCGAAGCGGGCCGAGTACGAGCGCGACATCGACATCGTGCGGCTGGCCAGCGAACTTGTCATCGACGCGATCGTGGAGCCGCACGAGCTGCGGACCGAACTGGTCCGGCGGTACGCCGCGGCCAAGGGCAAGGACCGCCAGTTCTCCCGGCGGCGGCACGGCGTCACCCCGGTCTGACCGGTCTCGTTTTCGCCGGTAGGCCGCCACAAGTGAGCCGATCGGCACCATGTTCCACGTTGTACCGCCTACGAGGAGGAACCCATGGACTTCCGGCTCACCGAGGAGCAGGAGGCGCTCCGGCAGACCGTACGGGAGTTCGCCCGCGAGGTGGTCGCCCCGGTCATCGGCGAACACTACGAAAAGCACACGTTCCCGTACGAGGTCATCCGGGAGATGGGCAAGATGGGCCTGTTCGGGCTCCCCTTCCCGGAGGAGCGCGGCGGCATGGGCGGTGACTACTTCGCGCTCTGCCTGACCCTGGAGGAACTGGCCCGGGTCGACTCCAGCGTGGCGATCACCCTGGAGGCGGCGATCTCGCTCGGCGCGATGCCGATCTTCCGGTTCGGTACGGAGGCGCAGAAGGAACAGTGGCTGCCGAGGCTGCTCAGCGGTGAGGCGCTGGCCGGGTTCGGGCTGACCGAGCCGGGGACCGGGTCCGACGCCGGTGGCACCACCACCCGCGCGGCCCTGGACGGCGACGAGTGGGTGATCAACGGTTCCAAGGCGTTCATCACGAACTCCGGGACCGACATCACCGCGCTGGTCACGGTCACCGCGGTGACCGGCATCAAGGAGGACGGCTCGAAGGAGCTGTCCACCATCATCGTCCCGTCGGGTACGCCCGGCTTCACCGTCGCACCTGGTTACTCGAAGGTCGGCTGGTGTGCCTCCGACACCCACGAGCTGACCTTCGACGACTGCCGGGTGCCGGCGGCGAACCTGCTCGGCACCCGTGGCCGGGGCTTCGCCCAGTTCCTCCAGATCCTCGACGAGGGCCGGATCGCCATCGCCGCCCTCGCCGTCGGGCTCGCCCAGGGCTGCGTCGACGAGTCCATCCGGTACGCCAAGGAGCGGCACGCGTTCGGCCAGCCGATCGCGAAGAACCAGGCGATCCAGTTCAAGATCGCCGACATGGAGTTGCGCGCCCACATGGCCCGGTTGGCGTACTACGACGCCGCCGCGCGGATGCTGGCCGGCGAGGACTTCAAGCGGCAGGCCGCGATCGCCAAGCTGTACGCCAGCGAGAGCGCGGTGGACAACGCCCGCGAGGCGACCCAGATCCACGGCGGGTACGGCTTCATGAACGAGTTCCCGGTCGCCCGCTTCTGGCGCGACTCGAAGATCCTCGAAATCGGCGAGGGCACCTCCGAGGTCCAGCGCATGATCATCGCCCGCGACCTCGGCCTCTAACCCACCCCCATGCTCGTCCCCCCGTGACCCCCGACGATCTTGCAGTTGTGGCGCCTGAATTGAGGCACTAGGCCCGATTCGTTCACGACCACAAGTGCAAGATCGCCGGGGGTGGGGGGTGCGTCAGCGCCACTGGTTGATTGCGGTGACTGCTAGGTGGGTGAAGTTGTCGATGAGGGCGGGGATGGAACTGGTGCCCTCCCAGCCGCTGTCGTTGAGTACCGTGACCACGTCGCCCACCCGTACGACGACAATCCGTTGGGTAACGCGGTGGTCGGTTGGTTTGCCGTCGATGTCGAGGGACGGGCGGTCGGTCTCCAGCAGGATCGCCTGGTCGCCGTACGAGGGCGGTGGCAGCGTACGCATCGTGGTCGGGATGTCGCCGGCCTGGAACGACTTGCACGAGGCTGCTGCGGTCGCGAACTCGTCCATGAACTGCTCCGCCGCGCCCGTGGTGTAGGCGGTGATCGTCTGGTAGAGGGTGCCGTGAGGGACATTGTCCGCCGGGTCTTCCGGTCGTTTGTAGAGCGACCGAACCGCTTTGCGTCCGATCATCTCGTCGTCCAACGCGGTGAACATGTCGTCCCGGCAGAGCTCGGGCAGCGCCTCGCCGTTTGCCGTGGCGACCCTGGTCTCCGACTTCCGGGTGTTCGGCGGTGGCGTGAAGAAGGCCGCGAGTGGGATCGAGATGGACGCCGCTCGTCCCGGTGACCGTGGCGGGCCGGACGTCCCCTGCGGCGGGGTGGTGGGCGGGAGTGCGGTCGGGGTGCCGCCGTCGGGTGTCGGGGCCGCCGAAGGCGTCGGCGTCGGGGTCGGGGTCGGCACCGGAATACCCACCTGCGGGGTCGGCGGGGGCGGGTCGAAGAGGATGGCGGGGGTCACCGCCACGCCGGCAACCGCGACCGTCGCCGCCGCACCGACCAGTGCCACACGGGTACGCGACCGACGATCGGCCCGCTGCCGCAGATGTTGCGGGTTGGCGAGGAGCATGCCGTCGACCTCGGCCGCGAGGTCGGCGAAACGGTCGGTGAGATCAGGCATCGTGTACCTCCAAGGGCCGGTCGGGAGCCAGGTCGCCGAGTTGTGCCGCGAGCCGATCCCGGCCCCGGGACAGCAGGGATTTGACGGTGCCCGAAGCGATGCCGACCTCCGCGGCGATCTCGTCCACCGTCAGGTCGACCAGGTAGTGCAGCGCCAGCACCTGCCGTTGCCGGGCCGGTAGCTGGCGTAACGCCGTCACCAGCAGCACGGTGTTCTCACTGGGCGGTGCCGCGATTCCGGTGGACCGGTCGGTACGGGCGATCGCGGCCCACAGTCCGGTCAGCCGGCGCCACCGGTCGGTGGCGAGTCGGGTCACGGTCAGCCGTACCCACGCCTCCGGGTACGGATGGCTGGCCAGGGTTTCCCACCGTTGCCAGGCCCTGGTGTACGCCTCCTGCACCGCGTCCTGCGCCTCGGCCCTGTCCCGGACGATGGCGACCGCGTACCGCAGTGTTCGCAGTGCGGAGCCTCGGTAGAACTCGTCGAAGCTTTGTGGATCCCTCACCTACGGCCACGCTCCCCCCAAGTGGCTCATGCGCTTTCCCGGTTGACGGGTGGGAGGATGGCTCGGTTGCGGCCGAGGCAAGATTGTTTCAGCGCCGGCGGAGATGTGCAGCTCAGGTCGTGGTGAGCAGGCTGCGGAGAGTTGCTTGGTCCGGGGCTTGCGCCAGGACGGTCGACATCAGGCGGGTGGCGTCGAGCTGCTGCCCGCTCGGGCTGACCAGTACGCCGCGCACCGCCGGATGTTCGAGCTGCCAACCCCGACGGAGTAGGGCGTACTCGATCAGGTGGGGTACCGCCCGGGGCGCTTCCGGGTCGGTGAGCCGGATCTCGTCCACGTTCTCGACTCCGGCCGGGCCGAGAGTGCCGCCGACGGCCTCGACCGCCTCCTCGGCACTCCGCCGGGACCGTCGGATCCACCAGTCGGCCGGGGCGCCGGTGAAGGTGGTCCACCGGACCCAGGCGAGAGCGTTCAGTTCGTGGTGGCTGCGCCGGACCAGGCGGCGGTACGCACGCCGGTCCAGGGGCAGCACCGTCACCGGGTCGGCCGGCGCGTGCAGGGCCATCGGCTCCGCGGCGGCGAGTACGGTCAGCGACCGGGCCAGCCCCGGGTGCAAGGTGGCCAACACCGCTGCCGCACCGGGGTTCCACGTCGGCCGGTCGATGCCGTGCCGTACCACCTGCCGCCAGCCGTCGTCGAGATCCTCGAAGGCGGGGTTGGAGAACCAGAACCACCGGCGGGGCGGGGTGGCCGAGTCGATCAGGAAGCTGGCGTACGCGGACCAGACGACGTCGCCGAGCACGATGCCGTACGCCGCCGTTTCGAGATCTCCGGCGGCGGTCCGCGCGGCCCGGTCGGCGTCCTGGCCGACCTCGGCGGCGAACGGGGCCAGTGCCCGGCGGTACCGGCCCGCCTCACCGGCCTGCGACTCCACCGTGTCCCGCCACCGGTGCCACAGCCGGGTGACCAACCAGGCCCGAGGGTGCGAGAGCAGTGTGAGCTGGTGACCGACCAGGGCGCGTAGTTGCGCGGTGGATAGGCAGGCGACCAGCGGCAGGCCGATCTCCAACGTCCGGCGGCGACCGGTGGCCCTGGCCCGGACCAGTGGTTGACCGATCAGGGTGATTCGACCGGGTGGTTGCACGCCGAGCCGGGCTGCGGTCTCGGCGACGAGTGCGTACAGCGCCGGCTGGTCGGGTGCGGTCACCGGTACGCCGGAACGGATCCCCTGGACCAGATGCTGCGCCAGGACGCTGCCCAGGACAGCCAGGAGCAGCGGCGGGCCGGGAATGAGGAAGGTGTCCAGGGCGGCGAGCAGGATCGCCAGGACGAGCAGCCACAGAAGTTCCCGCAGCGTCGCGCCGAGCCGTACGGCCAGCCCGATGGCCCGCCGGGTGGTCAGCCCGCCGGGAAGGGACGGCGCTCCCGCTTCGATGGTCATCACCGGGATTGTGGGTGTCCGAAGCAAGCCGATCAATGCCGCTCCGTTCCGGACTTCGGACCGGGCGACCGCTCCGAATGCGCGAATCGGACGTTCGGACTGACCGGTTGCGGGCTGGCGCGCGGGTGAACCGGGTGCTTGCATCGACGGGACAAACGCGCAAAGCGGCCGTACGGGTCGCCGGGGAGGTCTCGGTCATGTTCGCTGCACTCGGGCGTTCGATGTGGCGCTGGCGGTGGCCGGTGCTGGGAGCGTGGCTCGTCCTCGTGCTCGCCGGTGCGACCCTCGGCGGACAGGTCTTCGACCGGTTGTCGAGTACGGACAACCTGCGGTCGGACGCCGAGTCGCAGGTGGCGCAGGCTCGGATCGACCAGCTCCTGCCCGAGGGGCCGATCGTGGTGGCCGTGGTCCGGGACCGGGACCCGTACGACCCGCCGCTGGTGGAGAGTGTCACCAAGATCTCCGCCGAGCTGCGCACCCTGCCGGGTGTGGCCGGTGTGGACGATCTCTACAGCGCGCCGGGCGGGCAGATCGGCGCCGACAACCGCAGCACCCTGGTCCGGGTCGAGCTGGTCGACGGGCAGTCGGACGTCGAGCGGGAACGGGTCGAGGACCGGGTGACCGAGCTGCTGCGTCGGATCGACGCGCCGCAGGTCCTGGTCGGTGGCGAGAAGCTGGCCGAGCGGGCGTTCGCCGACCAGGCGATCCGGGACGCGGCGGTGGGCGAGTCGATCGCGCTGGTCGTGCTCCTGGTCGTCCTCGTGGTGATCGTCGGAGGGTTCCTGGCCGGGGCGATCCCGCTGCTGGCGGCGCTCGGCGCGGTCGCGGTGACGCTGCTCGGCCTGCTCGGCCTGGCCTCGGTGACCGAGGTCGGCGAGTTCACCGTCAACGTGGTCACCCTGCTCGGCATCGGCCTGAGCGTCGACTACGCGCTGCTGCTGCTGTTCCGGTTCCGGGAGGAGCGGGACGCCGACCCGGACGCCGGTCCGGCGGAGTTGCTCGGCCGTATGCTGGCCAGCGCCGGGCGGGCGGTGCTGATCTCCGGGCTCGCCGTGGCGGCTGCGATGACCGGCCTGTTCGTCTTCGCCGAGCCGCTGCTCGCGGCGATGGCGCTGGGCGGTGCCCTGGTCGTGGCGCTGGCGACGCTGGCCGGGCTGACCGCCGTACCGGCGCTCATCGCGGTCGGCCACCGGCGGATCCCGGCGGCGGGCGCGCGGACCTGGGCCACCCGCGCGGTCGGCGCGGTTGTCGGCCTGCCCCGCCGGGTCCGCCCCGCACGGTCCACCCCCGTTTCGGGTACGCCGCAGCGCCCACACCCGCGTTCCACCCCGGTCGGCGGGGGACTGCTCGTCCGGTTGGCCACGTTCGCCCAGTCCCGGCCGGGGCCGGTGGTCGTCACCGTCTCGGCCGGACTGCTCCTGCTCTCCCTGCCCTTCCTGTTCGGCGCGAACCTGGCCAACTCCGACGCGCGGGCGCTGCCGTCGGACATGGAGGCACGCCAGGTGCACGACGTGCTGCTGCGCGACTTCGAGTCCGGTCGGGCGCAACCGGTGGTCGTGGTGGTCAGCGCCGACCCGGCCACCTCGGCCGTACGCGACCTGATGAACCAGCTCAACCGGCTCCCGAACGTGATCCAGATGCAGCCCCGGCCGGACGTCCCCGGCAACGCCCTGGTGATCGACCTGACGCCGGAGGGCGCCACCGCCGGCCCGGAGTCCCGCGAACTGGTCCGCGCGGTACGGGCCCTGGACGCCCCGGTGCCGTTGCTGGTCGGTGGCGCCGCCGCCGAACTGGTCGACTACCGGTCGTCGGTCGCGCAGCGACTGCCGCTGGCCGTACTGGTGTTGTTGCTGGTCACCGGGGTGCTGCTGTTCGTGCTGACCGGTTCGGTGGTGATCGGGGTCAAGGCGCTGGTGATGAACGCCCTGACCCTGCTCGCCACCCTCGGCATCCTGGTGGTGGTCTTCCAGTGGGGTGTCGGGTCGGCCCTGCTCGGCGTCGAGTCGTGGGGTGCGATCGACCTGACCACGCCCGTCCTGCTCTTCGTGTTCGTGTACGGGCTCTCCATGGACTACGAGGTCTTCCTGCTGTCCCGGATTCGCGAGGAGTGGCTGCGCTGGTCGGGGCAGGTGACCGCGGCGGGTCGGGCGAGTGCCGGTGACCGGGCGGTGCTGGCCGGGATCACCCGTACCGGGCCGGTGGTGACCGCCGCCGCGGTCTGCATCGTCGTCGTTTTCCTCGGCTTCCTGCTCGGTGACCTGACCGCGGTCAAGGAGATCGGCTTCGGCATGGCGGTCGCGGTGATCCTGGACGTGACGGTCGTACGCGGACTGCTGCTGCCGGCACTGATGAGCCTGCTCGGCGAGTGGAACTGGTGGGCGCCGGGGCCGCTGCGCCGGCTGCACGAGCGGTGGTCGGGCCGGGTGGACCGGCGCCGGTGGCGGTTCCGGTGCCCGCTGGAGCCGGCCGCTGAACCGCGCCACATCCGACCCGGCACGCTGATGTTGACCGATTCCTGACCGGATGCTGACCGGTTCCCGACATCTGCGGCGGTAACTGTCGGGTATCCGGTGCATTCCCCGTCGGCACCGCGACGCATGCCTGCCCCGGGTGGGGCGGTGTGCGTACTCTTCCTGCCCATGACTCCGGATCATGGGTCGGAGCGGGACGCCACCTGCTTCCCCGAGCTGCTGCGCACCCTGCGCCGGGCAGCCGGGATGACCCAGGCCGACCTCGCCGTACGGGCCGGGGTCGGAGTCCGGACCGTACGGGATCTGGAGCGGGGACGAGCGCAGCGCCCGCAACGAACCACGGTCGAACTGCTCGCCTCCGCGCTCCGCCTCGCCGGCGCCGAACGGGCGGAGTTCATCGTCTCGGCGCGGGGGCAGAACCCCGCCGGTACGGAGCCCGGATCGGCGAACCCGGTCGGCCTCGCGGCGAGCGGTGTGGGGACGGTGAACAACGGCGTACCGGCGGCGGTGCCGGTCGGCCGACCGGCGGCAACCGGTCTCGGCCTGCCCGCGCCGGGGGCACTCATCGGTCGGGACGTGGAGGTACCGGAGCTTGCCGGGTTGCTGACCGGGGGCACCGGCGCGGCACCCTCGGTGGTCAGCCTGGTGGGGCTCGCCGGGGTCGGCAAGACCGCCCTGGCCCTGGCCGTCGCCGACCGGGTGACACCGCAGCACCCGGGCGGGGTGGCCGGGATCGTGGTCACCGACCTGTCCACCGAGAGCGACGTACTGTCGGCGGTCGCCACCGTGTTCGGCGTCGGCCGGGCCCAGGACCTGGCCGCCCGGCTCGCCGGTGGACCCTCGTTGTTGCTGGTCGACGCGGTGGAACGGGCACCGGGGGCGGTGGCCGGGGCGCTGCACCGGCTGATCGCCGGGGCGCCGACGTTACGGGTGCTGGCCACCGGGCGGCATCCGGTCGGGTTGGCCGGTGAGCGGGTCTGGCCGGTGGCGCCGCTGGAGGTGCCGCCCGCCGACGCCCCCGCCGAACTGGCCGTGGTCGCCCCCTATCCGGCGGTCGAACTCTTCCTCGCCCGGCTGCGCCAGGTACGGCGGGAGCCCCCGCAGCCGGACGAACTCGACGCCCTGCTCAACCTGGTACGCCGGCTCGGCGGGTTGCCGCTCGCGATCGAGCTGGCGGCGGCGCGCGGGGGCATCCTCGACCTCAACGGGATCCTGGACCGGTACGGGGACCGGGTGCTGGATCTCGCCCGCCCGGCGGCGGTGCACGAGGCGGTCGCGTTGACCCTGCGGGACGCGGTGGCGGCCTCGTACCGGTTGCTCGATCCGGACGACCAGGTGGCCCTGCGCCGGCTGTCGGTCTTCCGGAACCGGTGGTCGGTCGAGCTGGCCGAGGCGATGCTGACCGGTGAGTCCGACCGGGCCGGGCGACAGTTGCCCGCGGACCCGGTGCCGCTGCTCGACCGGCTCCTGGCGCTCGGCCTGCTCAGCGCACGGGGGCGGGGCCCGTTCCGGTTCCGGCTGGTCGACGTGGTGCGCGACTTCGCCGCCGAGACGGCCGCGGTCGACGGGGAGCAGGTGGTGATCCGGCGCCGGCACGCGCGGGTGTTCGCCGGGCTGGCCGCACGGACCGCGCCCGAGCTGACCGGGCCGAATCCGGGCACTGCGGTGAGCCGGTTGGACGAGGTCTCCAGCGACCTCTGGGCCGCCCTGGCGCACGCCGCGACCGACGACCCGCACACCGCGTTGCGCCTGGCGGCGAGCCTGGTCCGGTGGTGGCGGTTCCGGGGCAGGGACGTCGCCGGGCGGCAGTGGCTGCGCCGGTTGCTGGACGATCCGCGTACCGCACAGGCCGATCCGACCGTACGGGCCTGGGCCCGGGTGGGGGTGGCCCAGCTCGCCGCCGCGCACGGTGCCGGTCCGCAGGAACTTCCGGCGGCGCGGGCGGCGCTGGACTGGTTCCACGAGAACCGGGACGTGGGCGGCGAACTGGCCGCTCTCGGTGTGCTCTGCGGGCTGTGGACGGCCACCGGTGGCTACGGCGAGGCGAGGCGGCTGGGCGAGACGATGCTGACCCTCGCCGGCCGCAACGGTCGGGCCAGGGACATGGGAGTGGCGCAGCACTATCTGACCTGGCACGAGATCAGGGGCGCGGACCTGACCGCGGCGCGGCGGCGGCTGGCCGCGATGGACCTGCTCGGCGCCCAGTGCGGGGACGAGCGGCTGCGGGCCCTGGCGCGGGCGAACCTGGCCGAGGTGGCCCGCCTCGACGGCCGGTACGCCGACGCCGTCAACCAGGGCCGGCGCGTGGTCGCCGCACTGAGCGAGTACGGCGATCCGACCCACCGCCGTCAGGTGCTCGGCACGGTCGGGTTGGCCCTGGCCCAGGACGGCCGGCTGGCCGAGGCGAGCGCGGTCCTGGCCGAGTTGCGGATGGACGGCGTGTCACCGGTGACGTCGGTGGACTTCCGGTCTCCGGTCGGCGCGCTCGACGCGGGACGGCCGCTCGTGGACGACCGGGGCGGTGGTGAGGACGGGACCTGCGCCCTGATCGAGGCGATCCTCGCCGTGCAGCGCGCCGACCGGGAGTGGGCGGTCGAGTGGTACGCCGCCGCGGCCGGCGCGTACGCCACCGGCGGTGATCTGCGGGGTGCGGCGGAGGCGTTGGTCGGGCTGGTCGCGACCACCGACGACCCGGAGGTACGAACGGTGCTGCTGGCCCGGATCGACCAGGTCTGCCGCGAGGGTGCGATCACCCTGCTGCCCCGGGAGCGGGCGGTCCTCGACGCGGTGCCGGTCGTGCCGCCGGCCGCCCCGGTTGACCCGAGGGACGGCTGAGAGAGGTCTGGTTCCGGGCGTGGCGCGAGCGAGACTGCCCCCCGACAGCCCCTCACTTACTCCCGCTCGCGCCACTCCCCCCGGAGCCCCCGTCCGATGGACACTAGTACGACCAGGCGCGTAGTTCGTCCGGTAACGCGGCTAATGCCGAAGTGCACGAATGACTTCTGCCGGTTTTTCTGCCGGTCCCAGGTGGAGATCACCGGACATCGTCCTGCGACCAGGGCCTCGGGCGGGCGGTGCGACGAGGTTCGGTGGCTGGTCGCGCTACGCCGGGTCGCTCACCCCGGTGCTGCCGGCGGTGGCGCCCGGATTCACCGCGTCCCGTACGTCCCGCAGCGCGCCGAGCAGACCGCGCAGGGACTTCGGGTCGAGTTGCGAGGTGAACCACCGCTCGATCAACGCCAGGTGGCCGGGAAGGGTTTCCTCCAGGCGGGTTATCCCGGCAGGGGTCACCACCGCGTAGAGACTGCGGCGGTCGGACGGGCAGGCGTGGCGGCAGAGCAGCCCGTCGCGCTCCATCCGGTCGACAACGCGGGTGACCCCGCTGGTGGAGAGGGAGGTCTGGGCGGCGAGGTCGCTCATCCGGAGTCGCCGCTCGGGTGACCGGGCCAGGCGCATCAGCACCTCGAACTCGACGGGCGAGAGTCCGTGCTCGTCGAACTGGGTGGCGAACCGGGAGGTCAGCCCGGCGTGCACCTCCATCAGCAGCCCGAGGGCGGTGATCCGGGGGTCGTCGGAGAGCTCGTCGGTCGATGCCACCGCTACATCCTAGCAATGCTTGACAACGGGAATATTGCTCAGTCTATAGTTGCTCAGTCAGTCGTTGACGTACTCAATCATCCCCTCGGAAGGGTCACGATCATGACCAGCAGCACGAACCCCGCCATCCGTAGCTGGGACGGCCTGACCATCCCGGCCGCTGGCACCTACCTGCTCGACCAGGCGCACAAGCGCGTCGGCTTCGTGGCTCGGCACATGATGGTGAGCAAGGTTCGGGGCGAGTTCACCGAGGCGACCGCGACCATCACCGTCGCCGAGGACCCGCTGCAGTCGTCGGTGACCGCCACCATCTCGGCCGCCAGCATCACCACCGGTCAGGCCGACCGCGACGCCCACCTCAACAGCGGCGACTTCTTCGAGGTGGAGAAGCACCCCAACCTGGAATACCGGAGCACCGGCGTCAAGTCGCACAGCGGCGACGAGTTCGTGCTCGCCGGTGAGCTGAGCATCCGTGGTGTCACCCACCCGGTCGACCTGAAGGTCGAGTTCCACGGCGTCGGCACCAGCCCGTTCGGGCAGGAGATCTTCGGGTTCACCGCGACCACCGAGATCGACCGTGAGGACTGGGGCCTGACCTGGAACGTGGGCCTGGAGACCGGCGGTGTGCTGGTCGGCAAGAAGGTCAAGATCGAGATCGAGGGCGAGGCCGTCCGTCAGGCCTGATCGACTCTCCACGTAGGACAGTGTGCGGGCTGTGTCCGTGCACTCCACGCCCGCCCCGGCGACCGGAAATCCGGTCCCGGGGCGGACGAATGTGAGACCGATTGCGAGCGCCGACTGACTCTGTGCGATCGTTGGGCCCGCGCTGCTGGCCGCCCTCCGGCCGGCACTGTCGCTGATCTGGTCGGATGCGGTCCTTACTCGTACCGTAATAGTTCGGTCGCGGTAAGAATCCGGGCATCGACTCCTCCGGGCTGCGCCGACAGCGCTTAGCGCCGGGGAGGACACATGGGCACAGAGGTCGGACAAAGCATATTTTCCCGTGCGGATCGCATCCGCTACCGGCAGAAGGTTCGCCGCTGCCTGGATGTCTTCGCGCTGATGCTCGACGACTTCGGCTTCGACGCCGAACGGCCGACCACCGGCCTCGAGATCGAGCTGAACCTGGTCGACGCCGACGCCGAACCGGCGATGCGCAACGAGGAGATCCTGGCCAACCTCGGCGACCCGATGTTCCAGACCGAACTGGGACAGTTCAACCTGGAGTTCAACGCCCGACCCCGCCTCATCGAGGGCGCCGGTTTCACCGACTACGAACGGGACCTGCGGCTCAGCCTGGACCGCGCCGACGACCGGGCGGTCAAGGCCGACGCGTCCGTCATCCTGATCGGCATCCTGCCCACCCTCACCGAACGGCACCTGGTCGCCGACAACCTCTCCACCAACACGCGGTACCGCATCCTGAACGACCAGATCGTCGCCGCCCGGGGCGAGGACATCGAGATGGACATCCGGGGGGTCGAACGGCTGCACACCCAGACCGATTCGATCGCGCCCGAGGCGGCCTGCACCAGCATCCAACTCCACCTTCAGGTGGCGCCGGACAACTTCGCCAGCTACTGGAACGCCTCCCAGGCCATCGCCGGCATCCAGGTCGCGATCGGCGCGAACTCGCCGTACCTCTACGAACGGCAACTCTGGGCGGAGACCCGGGTCGCGGTCTTCGAGCAGGCGACCGACACCCGGCCGGACGAGCTCAAAGCCCAGGGCGTACGACCACGGGTCTGGTTCGGCGAGCGGTGGATCACCTCGATCTTCGACCTGTTCGAGGAGAACGTCCGGTACTTTCCCCCGCTGCTGCCGATCTGCGAGGAAGAGGACCCGGTCGAGGTGCTGCACCGCGGCGGGGTGCCACACCTGGCCGAACTGCGGCTGCACAACGGAACCGTCTACCGGTGGAACCGCCCGGTGTACGACATCATGAACGGCCGCCCCCACCTGCGGGTGGAGAACCGGGTCCTGCCGGCCGGACCGACCATCGTCGACATGCTGGCCAACGCCGCGTTCTACTTCGGCCTGGCCCGTGAACTGGCCGAGGCGGAACGGCCGATCTGGAGCCAGCTCACCTTCAGCGCGGCCGAGGAGAACTTCCACGCCGCCGCCCGGCGGGGCATCGACGCCACCGTCTACTGGCCCCGACTCGGCGAGGTAAGGGTCACCGACCTGGTCCTCGACGTACTGCTGCCCCGTGCCGCAGTGGGGCTGGACCGGTTCGGTGTGGCACCGGCGGAGCGGGACCGGCTGCTCGGCATCATCGAGCAGCGTTGCCGTACGCGTCGCAACGGTGCCGTCTGGCAGACAAAGTCGGTGTGGGCCGCCGAGCATCACCACGGGCTGGACCGATCGGCGGCGTTACACCGGATGTTGCAGCGCTACGGCGAACTCCAGCGCACCAACGAACCCGTACACACCTGGCCGATCGACTGACCGGACGTTCCCGCCCGGGTACGCCGTCGGTCGTACCTCTGAGTCAGCGGGCGCGGCGACCGAACCGGGCCGACCGGCCCTTCGGCTTCGCCTCGTCCGGCTGGTCCGGCCCGGCTGACGGCTCCGGCGTCGTACCGCCCTCGCCGTCCGGGCGATCGGACCCGGTCGCGGTGTCCCGGGGATCGGTGTCCCGGCGGGGCTCCGGGGCGGTCTGCGCGGAACCGGCCGCCGGCCACAACGTGGCAACCGGTGTGGCCGGGCGGTCCCGGAGCTGCTCGGTCGAGCCGAACCGCTCGGTGGCCGGCTCGGTGTCGTACGACCGGGGGGTGTGACCGTCACCGTCACCGACCTGGCTGTCGGACGCGGCGGGCAGCCGCACCGGCACTCCACCCGGTTCCGGGGAGTCCGCCGACCCGGACCCGGCAGGGTCCACGGTCACCGGCCGGGCCGTCGAGGCGCGCTGCGCCAGCGTCGCCACCAGGGCCGAACCGGCCAGGCCGGCGATCACCGCGTACGGCGCGGCCAGGTGCGCCGACACCTGCTCGGCCCGGATCCCCACCAACCTCGGCGCGGCCAGGAAGTACGCGGTGGCGACCAGCAGCGGTCCCGCCACACCGGAAACGACCGCGCCGACCCGACGCTCGGGCAACCGCGCCGTCGTACGGGCGGCGAGCGCCCCGATCAGCAGCGCCGAGCCGAGCGAGAGAGCCGCACCGGGCCAGTAGAAGTAGTCACGGAACCAGAACCGTTCGCTGTCCGAGGTGATCTGCCAGACGCCGAGTTGCGCGCTGCCCAGGCCGCGTCCGGACAGGACGCCGTCGACCACCGACACGACGGCGAGCAGCCACAGCCAACCGCTCGTGGCGATCACGTTCCCGGCGACGGCCGGCGAGGAGAGCGCCCAGATCGCCATCACCAGCCCGAGCATCACGCCGATGACCGCGTAGCCGGCGGCGATGCTCTGCGGCGAGACACTGTCGGCGCGGGTCGCCGCCCTGGCCGGTACGGCAACCAGCGCGACGGTGACCAGCCCGCCGACCGCACTCGCCAGTGCCAACGCGATCCGCCACAGTCCGGTGGTGAAGGTCTGTCCGGATGGTGCCGGGGTGCCCGCCGTGGCGGGGCGCGCAGTCTCGGGAGCACCGATCCGCTGCGCCGCGATGGCACCGGCAACCGTCGAGGTGGCGGCGATCCAGGTGGCCCAGGCGAGACTCGCCACCCAGGACGCCTCGCTCGTTCCGCTCGCCGACGGCAGCCAGGCGATGATGCCGAGCCCGTAGCCGAGCCCCAACTGCGCGGCACCAGCGCCCGCAGCTACGCCGATCGCCATGGCGACCGATCCTCCCCAGCCCCGTACGGCCATGCCGGGCAGCGTAGCGTCCACCCGCCGGCAGGGCGAGTCGCGACATTGGGCCGTACTGGCATCCTTACGGAGGGTGCGCATCGACGCCCGATTGGATCCCGGTTGCCGTCAGCCAGCACACTTCATCAGTCAGATGGTGATTGTCGGCGGGCGGTTCGGGGCCCGGATGGTGAGGCAGTGGTCGACATGACGGATGGGAACGCGAGCTGGCAGACCTCGTCGCCGGTCGAGCAGCCGGATCGGCCGCGCCGGGGGGCGATGGTCGCCGGGGCGGCGGTGGCGACGGTGCTGCTCGCCACCATCGGGGCGATCGGCGGTTGGGCACTGGCCAACAGCGAGGGCAGCGATCCGACCACCGGCGCCGGTCCGGAGGTGACCAGCACCATCGAACCGTCCCCGACGAAGACGAAGACCCGTCCGCCCACCTCGCCGCCGAAGACCGCGCCGACGCCCAAGGCGCCCGCCGGTCAGTTCGCGCTGCCCGACCTCACCGGGCAGAGCTTCGAACGGGTACGTCAGGACCTGCGCGAGCTGGGGCTCGGCTGGACCCTGATGTTCGGGGACTCCGGCGAGGATCCGACGGTGGTGCGTACCGATCCTCCAGCCAACACGAATGTCCGCAAGGGCACCACCGTGAAGGTGTACGTGTCCGGGGCGGCGCCGATGACGGACGTACCGGAGGTGACCGGCCTCAGCTGTGACCAGGCGAAGGCGGTCCTGGTCGACTCGGGATTCGGGATCGAGTACCGCACCGGTAAGACCGGCCCGGTCCTGCGGCAGGAGCCGGGGCCGAACGAGAAGCGCCGGTGGAACGAGTCGATCGTGATCTACTGCGGCAGCCCGCCGAACCTGCCGGGACAGCCGACACCTGCGGCTACCTAGCCGGTCACCCGGCCGCCTGGTCGCTCGACCGGGCTGTGGGTGGCCCCGGCCGGGGACGGTGTCCGCTTTCGGTGGTGCGACGGCTGACTGACCGAGCAGCCGGATAAATTGGACGGGCGCAGTTTGTCGGGGAGAGGACGTTGCCATGGCGAAGGACGGTCATCAGCCACGGGACGTGCCCGAGGATCCTCCGGTCGAGCCGACCCCGCAGCCGAAAGAGCCCACCGACGAGCAGAGGGAGCCCACCGAGGGCCCGGCCGAGCCGGCGGACCGGGCGGACGAGGCTGCGGGATCGGCGACGGGAGCCGCTGACCCGGCGGACAAGCCTGACGAGTCCGCCGAGCCCACGGACTTGGCCGAGCCCACGGAGTCTGCCGAGCCCACGGACGGGGCGAGGGAGCCTGCCGATACCTCGGAGGGGCAGGTCGAGGAGCCGACTGAGGCTGTCGACGTGTCGGAGGAACCCGCCGGGCCCCCGGCAACCGACCGGGAGTCCGAGTCGGTGACCGACGGGGACGCTGAGTCGGCACAGTCGGAGTCGGCACCCGCGACGGACGCCGTGGATCGGCAGCCCACGGGCGACGAGACGGCGTTGCTGCCGGGCACTCCCGCCGGTTCGTCCGCCGACGAGACGGTGGCGCTGCCGGACCCGTCGTCTGCCACCGGTGCGGATGCGACGCAGGTGCTGCCGACGCCGCCTGCCCCTGGCGGGGACGAGACACAGGTGCTGCCCACACCACCTGCCCCTGGCGCGGACGCGACGCAGGTGCTGCCGACGCCGCCCGCCACCTCCGGCACCGACGAAACCGTGGCGTTGCCCGGTCCGTCTGCCGGCACGGGCGTCGACGAGACGGTGGCGCTGCCGCGCCCGCCTGCTACTCAGGGCGTTGACGAGACGGTGGCGCTGCCCGGTCCGTCTGCCGGCCCGGGACCGGATGAGACGCAGGTGTTGCCGACACCGTCCGCGTCGACACCGTCCGCTGCTTCGGGTGGTGACGAAACCGTGGCGCTGCCCCCGGCGGCGGGTTCGGCGAGCGACGAGACGATGGCGTTGCCCCGGCCGCCCGCCGAATCGGGCGGCGACGAGACGATGCCGTTGCCGGGCCGGTCGTCCGGCTCGGATAGTGATCAAACCATGGCGATTCCGCGTCCGCCGGTCGGTCCGGCGAGCGACGTGACGGCCAAGCTGCCGCGACGTACGTCCGACGGGTTGAGCCGTACGTCGACGTTCCCGGCGGTCCGCGACGGCGGCCAGCCGCCGGGCGGAGCCTGGTCGGGGCGGGCGGGTGTGCCGCCGCCCGACGTACGCGGACCGGCGCCCGCCGAGTGGCCCGGCGACGACGGGCGGTCCAACCGGCGCTGGTGGTTCCCGATTCTCGTGGGCCTGATCGCGCTGATCCTGCTCGGTGTCCTGGCTTTTGCCATCTGGCTGATCGCACAGGCGAATCCGGATGACAGCGGACCCGCACCGGTCAAGCCGTCACCGAGCCCGACCGCCACCGCCGTGCGGACCTCGGCGGTGCCGACCACGCCCCCGCCGACTCCCACCGAGACCGCCCCCAGCACCGTTGCGGTGCCACCGGTCATCGGGCTGAGCCAGGAGGAGGCCCAGGCACTGCTCGACCAGGCGGGACTTCCCTTCCAGGTGCAGTTCCGCGAGTCGAACCGCCCGGCCGGGACGGTCATCGCCTGCGACCCGCGGCCGAGTTCGCTCATCGCGGTCGGAACGCAGGTCACCCTGACGGTTGCCGAGCCGCCGGCGCCGCCGACGCCCACCCCGACTCCGTCGCCGACCGACGGGCCGCCGGTCACGCCCGATCCGACACCGACCGCCTGACCACTCGACTCCGTCGGAACCGCTGACCGGCGCCGCTGAAAGATCACCGGCACCGGCACCGGCACCGGCACCGGCACCACCGCACCGTTGGGGATCACCAGAGCCGACGGCGGCGGCCGACCATGGTGAGCCCGATCGCCGCGATGATGAGCCCGAGCAGGCCCGAGTAGAGCAGTGAGCGCTGGTAGCCGTCCGGAAGTCGATCGGTGGCCTGGCCGGGGCCGGTGGTGTGGGGGCCCGACCGGGTGGCGTACGGAGCCGAGCCGCCCGAGCCGCCCGCGGAGGCGGTCGGCTCGATCGGGGATGGGATCGGGGGGACCATGTCCGGTGGCACGATGGATCGCTCGGGTACGGAGGTGGGTGGCAGGGGTGCCGGCCACCCGTCCGGCGCGGACGGCCGGACCTGGTCCGGCAGGGGGTACGACGGCCACGCGGACCCCGTGTCGGGGGTGTGCCACGGTGGCGGGGGTGCGGGCAGGGCGGCCGGGCCGACGGAGCGGTAAACGGCGTGGCCGCAGCCGGCAGCCATGCCGCCGAGCAGCATGGCGAGTACGGGAACGAGCACGACGGGCAGCGTCGGATGGAACCGAGCGCCGGATTTCGTGGCCATGGCCACCCCTGCGGTTCGGGGACTCGCGTACGGGCGGATCGCCGTCCGACTCGTCTGATTTGTGAGCCGTGCGGTCTTCCCGAGTCTATGGGGGTGGGCCCTGCGGCACCGGCGGAACGGACCGGATCCCGGCGTGCCGTACGGGTGCTGGTGGTGGCGGTCAGCCCACCCGTACCCGGATGGGTGACGCGTTGCGGCCGGGGACCGTACGTGGCCCGGCGTTGACGTGCCGGGCCGCGGGCGCGGTCAGCCGGACCGCACGCAGTCCGTCCAGCTGTACGAAGATCGAGCGGCGGGCGACCGCGTCCAGCGCCGTGTTGAGTTCGTATCCGTCGAGCCAGATCCAGCCGTCATAGGTGGGCCAGTCATGTGCTCGGATCACGCGGAAGAGGATCGGCTCGGCGAACTGGACGCTCGCCGCGCGGGTCACCTGGAGGACGTCACCTGAGCGGGGAGGAAGCACATCGACTCCTGTCCGAACTGACCTTGGTTGGACGATTGAGCTGGTGAGCTTGGCCGCGGGTCCGACGGGATGTGGGACGCGCGGTATCCCGCCGCCCGCAGCGGTGGGATGGGGCGCTGGCCGAGCCGGGCCCGGACCGGTTCCAGCCTGGGCGTCGGCCCGGCCAGCACCCGTCGACTCCGGGACCGCGCCAGCCGCCGTAGCCGCATGACGTACAGCGGCGGGGTCATTACCCCGGAGTTTGTCCCGGGCTGGTAGCGCGGAGGGCGGTCCCGTCCGGTATGCAGGGAGGGCCGGTGCACGACCTCGCTGGATCGAAACGCTGAGTAACCCGAGCCATACGGACAGGGTGCACGAAGAGCGTGATCAATGCAAGTTGCAGCATGGCTCTTGCGCGTCGGGTGTCGGCGATGCTTGAAGTGTCGCGTGTGGACCGGGCAGACTGGGGCCCGTCTCCGCCGCCGCGGCCGGCTGACGTGTGCGTTTATCCCGCCGCGAACCTGATCGCCCGCCGCCCAGACGGTCGCGCACCGCGGCGGGTAGAACTCATGCGCGATCGACCGGAGGTGACCCGGTGTCTGAGCGCCGGAGCCCGACAATCCGCCGCCGCCGACTGGGAGCTGAGTTGCGCCGGCTCCGGGAGGCGGCCGGAGTGACAATCGAGGTGGTCGCCGAGCGGCTGGAATGCTCGCAATCAAAGATCTCACGTATTGAGACAGGTCATACCACCGCAACCGTTCGTGACGTACGCGACATGATCAGCATTTACGGCATCGTCGGTGCCGAGAGCGAGGACCTGCTCCAGATTGCCCGGGAGGCCCGGCAGAAGGGTTGGTGGGCCTCCTACAGCACCGTACTGACCAGCGCATACGTCGGGTTCGAGGCGGCTGCCGGCTCGATTCGGGCGTACGAGCAGCAGGTCGTGCCGGGTCTTCTGCAGACCGAGGACTACGCCAAGGCGATGATCCGGTCGGCCCGGCCCGACATCACCGCGGACGAAGTCGAGCAGCGGGTCCGTGTCCGGTTGAGTCGTCAGTCGTTACTGCACCAAGACGATCCGATCGACGTGTGGGTGGTGCTCGATGAGACGGTGGTGAGTCGGCCGGTCGGTGGCGACGAGGTCATGCGCGACCAGCTGAAGCGGCTGGTGGAAGCGGCCGATCAGCCGAATGTGACGATCCAGATCCTGCCGTTCGACGTCGGCGCGCATGCCGGCATGGACGGCACCTTCACGATTCTCGACTTTCCGGAGCCGGGCGACCCGCCGGTGGTGTACGCCGAAAATGCCACGGGTGGGCTCTTCCTGGAGAAGCCCGACGAATTGCAGAAGTACGCCTTTATTTTCGATCACATTCGAGCAGCGGCAATCCGTCCGGAGGATTCCGTAGCTCTTATTGCGAAGTTGGCAGAGGAGCCATTGTGGAAGAAGTGGAGACAAAGGGGTTTCGCGTAGACCTCAGTCGCGCAGCCTGGTACAAGAGCTCGCGCAGCGGGCCGAACTGTGACAACTGCGTCGAGGTGGCCTTCGTGAGTGGCGCGATCGCCGTTCGTGACTCGAAGAACGCGGCCGGGCCAGCCCTGATCTTCACGCCGGACGAGTGGGACGCCTTCGTCGGCGGTGCCAAGGACGGCGAGTTCGACCTGGGCTAGTCGGACGTACCATGCGGGCCACTTTGAGCGCGGTCACCCGGTCGGGTGCCCGCGCTCTCCATGTCCGGGCGGTCCGCCCCGAGGGCCGCGCCGCCGGTCCGGGGCCCGGCCGGTGTCCGGGTCGTCGGCGTTCCCGCCGCAGGTCAACGCGGGTCTGGTTGGCCACTGATCGGAGTGACGCCGTCGCCACCGTCGGCCCGGGTCGTTGTACCAGGCGGCGCGGCATCCGCTGGGCCAACCCGCCGCGCGGGTTCGCGACGGAGCGAGGCAGGCGACACCCATGACGATCGGGTCGGAAAACCTGGGCAATGGTTCGGTGACACCGGACCGGCTCGCCGGTAAGTACCGTGGCGCCCGACGGGACGGCGTACTCGGCGACGACGGCCCTCCCGGCCAGGACCTCGGCTCGCACGACAGCGAGGCGGCCGAACTGGGATCGACCGCGGCGGTCGACCGGCCGCCGAAACTCCCGTCGCTCGATCTGGACGGCCTCACCGAGCCCGTGTATCCGCCGTCCGACTGGACCGAACCGCAAATCGAGTCACTGGTCGACCACCCATTGTTGCGTGGTCTGCTGCTCGAATTGCCGTCGAAGGGCTCGATGCCCCGGCAGGAATGGCTGGACCGGTGGTTCGAGGCCGCTCGGGCGATTCTGGAACTGCTATACGTGCAGGACGCGGGTCGCCCGCGCTGACGACGGCGGGGCCGCCGGTCGTACCGCGATCGAGCTTTCCGCCAGCCGGCTGTGGCGCAGGGCGTGCCGTACGCCGATGAAACTCACCACGGCCAGGCCCGCGGTGAGCGCGAACCCGGTCAGGGCCGGTGCGGTCAGCGGGACCACCGAGGTGGACGCGGCCAACGCCGGCAGCGTCGACAGCCCGGCCACCTGAAGCGGCAGCGCGATCATCGGATGCGCCGCGCCGGCCCGGAGCAGGGGCGGGACCGGGGCGTCCGGGGCTGCGGCGAAGGCACCGGCACCGGCCCGCAGCCGGCGCAGCCGCCGTACGGTCAGCAACGCCACGGCCGTCGCGGGCACGGCGGACAGCACCAGGAGCAGCGGTGCCCGGTCGGCCACGGTCGGACCCGCCGCGATCAGCGCGGCCAGCCCGAGCACGGCCATCGCCCCGAGCCCGGTCATCGTCAGGGCCAGCAACCAGGTGGTACGGCGACGCAGCGCGCGGGGACTGTCCAGTTGCGGCAGTCCATCCGCGACGATGCCGGCGGTGAGCCACACCAGG
Source organism: Micromonospora sp. NBC_01796 (assembly GCF_035917455.1). Lineage (NCBI taxonomy): Bacteria > Bacillati > Actinomycetota > Actinomycetes > Micromonosporales > Micromonosporaceae > Micromonospora > Micromonospora sp. NBC_01796. Next base: position 3,057,034 of record NZ_CP109078.1, read on the forward strand.
GCCACCGCGATCAGCACGGTCAGGTCGAAATCCATGAATCCAGGATTGCCCAGTCCCGCAATCGGGGAATCAGGGCCGTGCCCTGGGCCGCCCCCGGAGTTCGTCCAGTAGGGGTAGGGCCGGGGCGCCGGCTCCGGGTCGCGTCCCGAAGCCGGCGCGGGAGTTACAGCGTACGGAGGTGGAAGCCGCCGTCGACGTCGATGACCTGCCCCGTGCTGAACGGGAGCAGATCGGTGGCGACCGCGACCACCGCCCGACCCACGTCGTCGGGCTGGCCCCAGCGGCGGATCGGTGTCAGCCCCTGGTTGAAGATCAGATCGTCGTACCGGGCCTTCACACCGCCGGTCATGTCGGTCTCGATGACGCCCGGCCGGATCTCGTACACGTTGATCCCGTGTTCGGCGAGGCGGGCCGCATAGAGCTGGGCGGTCATCGCCAGTCCGGCCTTGCTGACGCAGTAGTCGCCACGGTTCACGCTGGCCGCGTACGCGCTGACCGAGGAGACGATGACGATCTTCGGATTGGTGACGATCCCGGCCGCCTGCTGCTCGATCATGACGCGGGCGGCGAGCTGGGTCAGGAAGTACGGCCCCTTGAGGTTGATCTCGATCAGCCGGTCGAAGGACTCCTCCTCCGCCTCCAGCAGGTCGGCCCGTACGTTCGGCGCCACCCCCGCGTTGCTCACCAACAGGTCGAGCCGGCCGAAGGTGTTGACGGTCTCGTCGACCAGGTGCTGCCGGTCGGCCCGCTGGGAGACGTCGGCCCGTACCGGAAGGGCCTGTCCGCCGCGTGCCTCGACCTCCTTGGCGACCTCGCGGGCGGCGTCGGCGTTGCTCGCGTAGTTGACCACGACGTCGTAGCCGGCGCCGGCCAGCGAGAGCACGATGCCGCGTCCGATGCCCCGGGAGCCACCGGTGACGATCGCGACCGGCCGCGGGCTCATCGGGCCGCCCCGACCGGCGTCGCGATCGACGGTACGGAGCCCGCCACCGGCCCGAAGAAGGTGTAGTACGGCTCGTCCCGGGCCACCCGCTGGACGTAGAGGGCCAGCTCGCGGGCGTGGTAGTCGCCCCACATGCTGGACTCCCCGTTCGGCACCCGCTGCCCGGCCGGTACGTGGTCCCAACCGTTCGGCCGGTGGTAGACCGAGTGCAGGATCAGTCCCTGGTGCCGGGCGTCGGTGCTCAGGTACGGCTCGTCGAAGAGGGTGTCGCAGACGGTCAGCCCGGCCTGCCAGTAGCGCTGCCCCTCGACCACCCGCCCGACCGAGGTGAGGTAGCGGCCGAGCCGGAGCAGCCCCTGGGCGCCGATCGCCGCCGCCGACGAGTCCACCGGTTCGTGCGCGTTGTACGGGTCCGCCGGGTGGTCCAGGTAGTCACCCATCCGGGCCAGTCCCGGCGCGCCGGTGTCCCAGTACGGGATCCCGTCGACCGGGGTGTGGGCCAGGTAGAAGTCACAGGTGGCGATGGCGGCCCGGAGCAGCGTCGCCTCGACCTCGGCCCGCCCGCCGTACGGTTCGAACGCCTCGTCCGGCAGGACGGCGAGGAACTCGAGCTGCTCGGGGAAGCCGAGCATGGCCCAGGCCAGGCCCCGGGTCCAGGTGCTGAACGGGGAGTAGCCCTGCTGGGTGCTCGGGCACCGGTAGCTGCCGTCGTTGACGTTGAAGATCGACTCGTGTGCGGTACGACCGGAGATGTCGTAACTGTCCCGGCCGTCGCCGTAGAAGACGTTCCACCTGGCGGTGTTGGTCGCGTGCTCGACCAGCCGGCCGAGCAGCGAGATCCGCTCGTCCCGCTCGCCCATCAGGACGTGCCCGAGCAGGTGCGACACGCCCAACGCCCGGCAGGACCGGATGGTGTCGACGAAGAGCGACTGCGGGCCGTTGAAGGAGTAGATGTAGCCGGTGCCGTCGGCGGTGTCCCGCCACCGGGCCGCCTGCACCGCGCCGGTGAGCTTCAACGCCAGCTCGTAGAAGTGCCGCTCGCCCCGGTCGTCCGGGATCCGCCCCTCGTTCATCAGCCGCCACAGGTTGCCGTACGTGCTGACGTTGTTGAACCCGTGATCGTGTACGCCGATGTGGCTGACGTGGCTGGCCATCACCGCCACGGTCTGCTCGCGGCCGACATCGAGGAACCGCTGTTCGCCGGTGGCGTCGTACTGCAACAGCGCGGAGCCGTACTGGAAGCCCTGGGTCCACTCGGTCCAGCCCCGGGCGGTGTACCGGCCCTCGACGGTGAACACCGGCGACGGCGAACCCGCGGGGCAACTCTGCTCGATCGAATCGATCTTCTCGGCCGACAGCGCCCAGAGACGTTCGATCTTGGGGATCAGCCGCCCGGGGGTCAGCTCCTCGTCGCTCCTCATCATGGTGGCAAGCATAGGAAAGCGCTTGCCCAAAACCTAGACCCACTCCCCACCCGCCCGAAACGCCCCATCTGACCCGCGCGCAAATACAGAGAAAGAGTGCCTACACCAGCCGGAACAGGCACTCTTTCTCTACATTTGCGGCCCGGTCGCCTCCCGGGCGACGGAGTTAGACGGAGAAGGTGGGGGGGAGTTCCGTGGCGGGGGGTGGTGGGGTGGCCTTCCAGAGTTTGGTCTTCTGGGCGGCCAGGCGGGCCAGGTAGGCCGGGTTCAGGACCAGGTAGCGCTGCCACAGGCGCCTCGGCTCCAGGCCGAGCCGCCACAGCCACTCCAGCCCGGCCCGCTGCATCCACGGGGGCGGCTTGCGGAGCAGCCCGGCGTGGTAGTCGAAGGCGGCACCGACGGCGAGCAGGGGCATGTCCAGCAGGGGACGCATCGCGTACGCGAAAACCTCCTGGCGGGGGCAGCCGAGCCCGACCAGGACGACCCTGGCCCCCGAGGCGCGGATCCGGTCGGCGATCTCGTTCTCCTCGTGCGGCCGGACCTGGCGGAACTTGGACGGCTCCACCCCGGCGAACTTCAGCGCCGGGAAGCGCTGCTCCAGCGCCGGCACCAGCCGGGCCAGGGTCGACTCGGTCGAGCCGTACAGGTAGACCGGTAGGCCGGCGTCGGCGGCGCGGGACAGGACGCGCAGCGTGAGGGTCGGTCCGTAGACACGATCGGCCAGCCGGGCCCCGTGCAGCAGGTTGAGCGCCCAGCGGACGGGCTGGCCGTCCGGCGTGACCACGTCGAACGAGTTGAGCCTGGCGTTGTGCGGCGGATCCAGCACCCCGGTCATCACACCGTGTACGGCCAACGCGGTCAGCGCGAACGGCCTTCGCTCGCGTGCGGCCGAGATCACCTCGGTTGCCGCGGCGTCGTAGTCGATCACGTCCACCAGTACGCCGAGCACGTTCCGCTTACCCTCGGAGATCATCGCGTTCCCTCGCTGCGCCCACGGCGCCGTGATCCCCGTGACTGAGCTGACTCATGGCGCTGGCGCCTTCGCGTACCTGTTCATGGTGCGGCCTGAACGCGTGCCGTCATGCCTGCGGTATCCACTTGTCCACGTTGGCTTCGTAGATCTCCTGCAGGATCATCGGCACGTCGTAAATCTGCTTCCAGTCCGGGTAGTGGGCCTGGAACGACGCGTTGGAACCGATCCACCACTGGTGGTCACCGACCCGGTTCTCGTCCCGGTATTCGGTGATCATCGCCTGGCCGGAGATCTGCTCGGCCAGCGCGAACGCCTCCAGGTGGGAGCAGTTCGAGTGGCGTCCGCCACCGAGGTTGTAGACCGCCGCCGAACGCGGGTTGCGGAAGAACGCCTCGAACGCGTTCACCACGTCGTGGCTGTGGATCGCGTCCCGCACCATCTTGCCTTTGTACCCGAAGATCTTGTACGTCCGGCGCTCCATGTTGCAGCGCATCACGTACGCGAGGAAGCCGTGCAGCTCGGTGGCGGAGTGCGCCGGGCCGGTGAGCGTGCCGCCCCGGAAGCAGGCGGTACGCATGTCGAAGTAGCGGCCGTACTCCTGCACCATCACGTCGGCGGCGACCTTGGAGGCGCCGAAGACGGAGTGCAGGGTGCCGTCGATCGACATGTCCTCCTTGATCCCGTCCGCGTACGGGTGCCCGGGGTCGATCTCCCAGCGGGTCTCCTGCTCGATCAACGGCAGGCTGTTCGGCCGGTCGCCGTAGACCTTGTTGGTCGAGCAGTGGATGAACGCCGCCTCCGGGCAGTTCTCGCGCACGTTCTGCAGCACGTTCAGGGTGCCGCCGGCGTTCACGTCGAAGTCGGTGAACGGGTCGCGTACCGCCCAGTCGTGGGACGGCTGCGCCGCAGTGTGGATCACCACAGAGATCTCGCGGCCGTAGCGGCGGAAGATCTCCGCCAGCGCGTCCCGGTCGCGGATGTCGGCGTCCCGATGCGTGTACGCCGCGCCGAGGTCGCTGGTCAGCCGCAGTACGTTCCACGCGGTCGAGGCCTCGGCGCCGAAGAACTGCCGACGCATGTCGTTGTCGATGCCCACTACGTCGAGACCCAGTCCGGCGAAGTGCCGGACCGCCTCGGATCCGATCAGACCACCTGATCCGGTCACCAGCGCGACACTCACACGACACTCCAGGATCCTCGGCAACCGGAAACCATCGGAGCATAACGCGGCACCGACCTGGCTCGGGCATTCGTGCCCGGACATGAGTGAAGGGCCCCGCGTGAACGCGGAGCCCTTCGTGTTGGTGGGGAAGGGGGGAGTTGAACCCCCACGCCCTTTCGGGCACACGGACCTGAACCGTGCGCGTCTGCCATTCCGCCACTCCCCCGTGCGCGATGACCCGGACAGATTGCTCTGCCCCGGCTCGTGCATGGGCCCAACCAACTTCAGGTTATCCCAGCCAGTTCTTCAACCGACGCCGGGACATATTACGCTGTTCGTACTGCGACCGTGGGCGTTACCGCTTGCGGCGCATGGAACACTAGCACGAGGACTCCGGCCCCCCAGTACGGGCCGGCAGCAGACGGCCGAGCGGCATGCGAGCCGCATGTGCGGCGGCCGGATACCATCATGTCCTCGGGACCCGAGGAGGAGCCGGTGAGCGTGCTGCAACGCTTCGAGAAGCGTCTGGAAGGCCTGGTCGAGGGGGCCTTCGCGAAGGTGTTCAAGGGGGTCGTCCACCCAGTGGAGATCCTCAACGCGATGCAGCGGGAGGCAGAGGCGCACAAGGCGATCCTGGCTGGTGGGCGCACTCTCGTGCCCAACCGCTACGTGATCGATCTCTCGCCGTACGACCACAGTCGGCTCGCGCCGTACGCCGCCGCACTGGCCCAGGAGCTGGCCCAGTCGCAGGCCGAGTTCATCGGCGAGCAGGCCTGGACGGTCTACGGCGACGTGATCGTCGAGATCGAGCGCGGCGACGGGCTGGACACCGGCATGTTCCGGGTCACGGCCGAGGTCTACACCGGCGGCGATGTCGCGCCGGTGCAGCAGCAGTCGTACGACCAGCCCGGACAGGGCGGCTACCCGCCGTACGAGCAGCAGGGTGGTGGCTACGGCCCGCCGCCCGGGCACGGTGGCGGTCGCAACGTGCGGCTGGTCTCCGGCGACGGGCGCAGCTACCCGCTGCAGATGGGTTCGACCGTGATCGGTCGGGGCGACCAGGCCAACCTGCGTCTGCCCGACGTCGGCATCTCCCGCCGACACGCCCGGCTCGACTTCGACGGCGCCCAGGTGGTGCTGACCGATCTCGGCTCGACCAACGGGACGATGGTCAACGGCCAACGGGTCTCGGCGGTGGCGCTCAACCCAGGCGACATGGTCCAGCTCGGGACGACCACCCTCACGTTCCGAGTGGACGGCTAAAAACTTGGCGCCCTTCGTCATCACCGTCGCCCGGTTCGGGTTCATCGTCCTGCTGTGGATCTTCGTCTTCACCGTGGTGGGGGTGATCCGTCGAGACCTCTTCGCGGGCGCCCGGTCCAGTCGTCTGGTAGCGGCGCCACGGGGGGTCGGCGCGGTGACCGGGCAGGGCAAGCCGGCGAAGGTGAAGCGCGGCAGGGCGGCCCACCAGCTCGTCGTCACCGCCGGTCAGCTGGCCGGCACCAGGATCACCCTCGGCGAGGGGCAGATCACCATCGGCCGTGCGGAGGACTCCACCCTGGTGATTACCGACGACTATGCCTCGGCCCGACACGCCCGACTGGTGCCCCGCTCCGGCCAGTGGTTCGTCGAAGACCTCGGCTCGACTAACGGCACGTACCTCGACCGCGCTAAGGTCACCGGACCAACCCCCGTCCCCCTCGGCGTGCCGATCCGGATCGGCCGCACTTCTCTCGAGTTACGGCCATGACTCTGACCCTGCGCTATGCGGCCCACAGCGACCGCGGTCTGATCCGAGACGGAAACCAGGACTCCGTCTACGCCGGTCCGCGGCTACTCGCCGTGGCGGACGGCATGGGCGGCATGGCCGCCGGTGACGTCGCCAGCAACATTGTCATCGGTGCGATGGCGCCGCTCGACGAGGACGTCCCCGGGGACGCTCTGGTCGACGCGCTGCGCTCCGCCGTCGATACCGCCAACCAGCAACTCCGCGACACGGTGGACGCCAACCCGCACCTGGAGGGTATGGGCACCACCCTGACCGCGACGCTGTTCTCGGGCAGCAAGATCGGCATGGTGCACATCGGCGACTCCCGCGCGTACCTGCTGCGCGACGGTGAGTTCGGCCAGATCACCAAGGACGACACGTACGTACAGATGCTCGTCGACGAGGGCCGGATCACCCTGGAGGAGGCGAGCAGCCACCCGCAGCGGTCGCTGCTCACCCGGGCCCTCGACGGACGCGACATCGACCCGGAATACTCCGTCCGGCAGGTGCTCCCCGGTGATCGCTACCTGATCTGCAGCGACGGTCTCTCCGGCGTGGTGAGCGCCGAGACCATCGGGCAGACGCTGCGCGAGTACACCGACCCGCAGAAGTGTGTGGAGCGGCTGGTCCAGCTCGCCCTGCGCGGTGGCGGTCCGGACAACATCACCGTGGTCATCGCCGACGCGACCGACCAGGACATTCTCGAAGCCACACCGATCGTGGGCGGTGCCGCCGCCCGTGACCGGGGCATGGCGACGTCGGCCGACGACTCGACCCCGGCCGCCCGTGCCTCGGCGCTCACCCCGCCGCGCCCGGCCACCCCGGAGCCGGCGAACGCCTCCGGGAACGACGACGACTCCGACGAGCGGCCCCGCCGCCGGCCGCTGCGTACGGCGGTGCAGTTGATCGTCCTGGCCGGCATCCTCGGCGGCGGTCTCTGGGGCGGTTGGACCTACAGCCAGCGGCAGTTCTACGTCGGCGCCACGGAGAGCGGGCAGCTTGCCGTCTTCCGGGGCGTGCCGGGTCAGATCGCCGGGTTGGACCTCTCCAGCGTGCACGCGACCAGCCGGGCCAAGCTCGACGACCTGACGAACGCCGCTCAGGAGCAGGTCAAGCAGGGGATCCAGGCCGACGACGAGCCGGACGCGGAGCGACTGCTCTCCGAGTTGACGCTCGACGAGCCGGGCAACCCGAACCTGAAGCCGACCTGTCCGCCGAGCCCTTCCCCGTCGGCGGACGTCACGGCGAGCCCGACCGCGCCGGTCGCACCACCCCCGGGTACGCCGACACCGAACGGCGTCACCCCCACCCCGACGTTGCCGGGGGTCGGGCTCAGCCCGACCGCACCCGCCGTACCGTCCGACTCCGCCAGCCCCGACCCGTTCCCGTCCGACACGCTTCCGCCGGCCACCCCCGACCCGGCGGGATGCCGGTCGCCCGAGTGACCGTGAGATCGAACGATCCGAGGGACTTATCGTGACTGCCCCAGCCGGACCGCCACCAGCGCCCGCAGTCACGGGTGAGATGCCGCGCGTCCGGGACACCAAGTCCCGGCGCAACGCCGAACTGGCGCTACTCCTGCTGGCGATGGCGCTGGTGGCGGTGTACGCGGCCACCGTCGAGGCGAACGTGCTCGACACCGTCACGCTGGACTTCTGGGTGCCGACCGCGGCCCTGACCGCGGTCTTCCTCGGTCTGCACGTGGTGATCCGTTACCTCGCGCCGCACGCCGATCCGGCCCTGGTGCCGGCGGTCGCCCTGCTCAACGGGCTCGGCGTGGGCTTCCTGCGCCGGCTCGACCTGGCGGAGGCGAAGCCGGAGGCACGCGCCGACTTCCCGATCTTCGCGGGCACCGGGGGCCGGCAACTGGCCTGGACCCTGGCCGCGGTGATCCTCGCGGCCGGACTGCTGATCCTGGTCCGCGACCACCGGGCGATCTCGCGGTACGCGTACACGCTCGGCCTCGCCGGCATCGTGCTGGTGATGCTGCCGGCGGTGCTGCCGCGGAGCATGTCGGAGATCAACGGCGCCAAGCTCTGGATCATGATCGGCGGGTTCTCCATCCAGCCCGGCGAGTTCGCCAAGCTGGCCCTGCTGGTCTTCTTCGCCTACTACCTGGTCCGCAAGCGAGAAGTGCTGTCGCTGGCGAGCCGTCGGTTCCTCGGCGTCGACTTCCCCCGTGGCCGCGACCTCGGGCCGGTGATCGGGGTCTGGCTGGTCAGCCTGATGGTCCTGATCTTCGAGAAGGACCTCGGCACCTCGCTGCTCTACTTCGGCATGTTCGTGGTGACGCTCTACATCGCCACCGAGCGGGTCAGTTGGCTGATCATCGGTCTGGTGCTCTTCTTCGGCGGGGCCTTCCTGGCGTACTTCCTGGGCAGCGCGGTCGGCGGGCCGTTCGCGAACTTCTACCTGCGGGCCGAGATCTGGCTGCACCCGTTCGACGATCCGTACCGCGACGGTTATCAACTCGTACAGGGCTTACTCGGGCTCGGTACCGGAGGTCTGTTCGGCGCCGGGCCGGGCGGCGGTCAGCCGACCGAGGTGCCCGAGGTGCACAACGACTTCATCTTCGCCGGCATGGGTGAGGAGATCGGCCTGTTCGGGCTCACCGCCCTGCTGGTGATCTACCTGCTCATCGTCGAGCGCGGGTTGCGGGCCGCGCTGGCCGTACGCGACTCGTTCGGCAAACTGCTCGCCGGTGGCCTCGCGTTCACCCTCGGGCTCCAGGTCTTCGTGATCGTCGGCGGGATCAGCAAGCTCATCCCGCTCACCGGCCAGACCACCCCGTTCCTCTCCGCCGGTGGTTCCTCACTGATGGCGAACTGGCTGCTGGTGGCGCTGCTGTTGCGGGTCTCCGACGCGGCCCGGCGGCCGGTGGACAGTTCCACGCCGGGGCGTCCGGCGGGCGGGTCCGGGACACCCCCGGCCCAACTGCACGGTGCCACAACGGAGGTGATTCGCCCGTGAACGCACCACTGCGCAAGGTCGGCGTGGTCGTCATGGTCCTGTTCGGCCTGCTCTTCGTGAACCTCAACTGGGTGCAGGGCTACAAGGCCGACGAATACCGCACCAGCGACTACAACGGTCGGGTCCAGGTCGCCCAGTACGACCGCAAGCGCGGCAACATCGAAGCCGGCGGTACGGCTCTGGCCAGCAGCAAGGAGACCACCGGCAAGCTGAAGTTCCTGCGCTCGTACGTCGACGGGCCGATGTACGCGCACGTGCTCGGCTACCAGCCGGTCAACATCGGTCCGACCGGCATCGAGCGGAGCGAGAACGACTTCCTCAACGGCACCAGCGACCAGCTTTTCGGTGACCGGGTCCGGGACCTCTTCACCGGCGACCAGACGGCCGGCGGCAACGTCCTGCTGAGCCTGTCCCGCCGGGCCCAGCAGACCGCGTTCGACGAGATGACGAAGAACAAGGTCGGTGCGGTCAGGGGTGGCGCCATCGCGATCAACCCGAGCACCGGTGCGGTGCAGGCGCTCGTCTCCATGCCCAGCTTCGACCCGAACACGCTCGCCACCCACGACACCGAGGCGGCGAACGTCGAGTACCAGAAGCTGGAGAACGACCCGAACGGGCCGCTGCGCAACCGCGCTCTCTCCGAGACCCAGCCGCCCGGCTCGACCTTCAAGGTGATCGACGCCGCCGCCGCGCTGGAGGCCGGGTACAAGCAGGACACCAAGATCCCGGCCACCTCCAGCTACACCGCGCCGACCTCGGGTACCGAGATCCGCAACGCCGCGCCGAGCATCTGCCCGGAGGCCGAGGTCACCCTGATCGACGCGCTCACCGAGTCGTGCAACACCGGCTTCGCGCGACTCGGTGTGCAGCTCGGCGCAGACAAGATCAAGGAGACCGCGCGGAACTTCGGCTTCGAGGACGAGGACCTCACCGTCGGCCGGCTCGACGAGAACGGGATCGCGACCGCGGCCAGCCGTACCGGGGACATCAAGAACCCGGACGGCGGGGACGACCCGGCCGCCCTGGCACAGTCCGCGATCGGCCAGAACAACGTACGGATGACCCCGCTGGAAGGCGCGATGATCGCCGCCGCGGTGGCGAACAACGGCAAGCAGATGCGGCCGTACCTGGTGCAGCAGCTCCTCGGCCCGGACCGGACCACCGACTACTACACCGCCGACCCGCGCGAGTTGCGCCAGTCGGTCAGCCCGCAGGTGGCCAGCGACCTGCGGGACATGATGTACAGCGTGGTCACGAACGGCACCGGCAAGCCGGCCCGGATCAGCGGCTACCAGGTCGGCGGCAAGACCGGCACCGCCCAGTCCGACGCGAACACCCAGGACCACGGCTGGTTCATCGGGTTCGTGATGAAGGACGGCAAGCCGATCTCCGCCGTGGCGGTCCTGCTGGAGGCCGCCGGCAGCGGTGGCAGCGGCGAGGCGGCCCGGATCGCCGGCAAGATCATGCAGGCGGTCATCCAGGACGGGGGAGGCAAGTAATGCTCAGCCCCGGAGTGCTGCTCGGCAACCGTTACCGCCTGGACGAGCGGATCGCCGGCGGCGGCATGGGTGACGTCTGGCGCGGTACGGACGAGGTGCTCGGTCGTACCGTCGCGGTGAAGATCCTGCTGCCGGCACTGCTCGACGAGCCCGGCTTCGCCGAGCGGTTCCGGGGCGAGGCCCGGACCATGGCGACGATCAACCACCCCGGTGTGGTGGACGTCTACGACTACGGCAGCGACCAGCAGATCGCCTTTCTGGTCATGGAGTACGTCGAGGGCGACGCGCTCTCCACGACGCTCGGTCGGGTCGGCCGGCTCACCCCGGCGCGGACGATGGCGCTGATGGCGCAGGCGGCCGACGCGCTGCACGCCGCGCACGAGAAGGGCATCGTGCACCGCGACGTCAAGCCGGGCAACCTGCTGGTACGCCCGAACGGCACGCTGGTCCTCACCGACTTCGGCATCGCCCGGTCCGCACTGGTCGGGCAGCTCACCGCGGCCGGATCCGTACTCGGGACGGCGTCCTACATCTCCCCGGAGCAGGCGACCGGGTCCACCGCGTCGCCCGCCTCGGACGTGTACGCCCTCGGCGTGGTGGCGTACCAGTGCCTCTCCGGGCGGCGCCCGTTCGAGGGCGAGAACCCGCTCGACATCGCCATGCAGCACGTACGGGACACGCCCCGGCCACTGCCGGCGGACATCCCGCCGGCCGTACGGGCGATCGTCGAACGGTCGATGGCCAAGGACCCGGCGGCCCGGTGGCCCACGGCGGCCACTCTGGCCGCGGTGGCCCGGCAGGCCGCCACCCCGGCGCCGCCGATGCGCCCGCCGGTGCACCCCGCGCCCCCGCAGCCCACTCGGGCCGCCGGGCATCCCGCACCGCCGGCCCCGGCGCAGTCCGGCCGCCCGGCGGGGTACCCCGGCTCGGTACCGCCGGGTTCGCCGGTTGCCGGCCCCGTCTCCGGCGCGCCCCCGGTGGCGCCGGGCGGTACCAGGGTCGGCCCGTCCTATCCGCCGCCGGCCGCCGCCGCGGCTGCCTCGGTGCCGAACCGGCCGGGTTCACCGGCCGGCCCGACCCAGCAGCCGCCGGGTTACCACCGTGGCGCGGCTGCGGTGCCGGCCCCCCGACCCCGCCAGGAACCCAGTTACGCTCCGCCACCGGCGGCCGTGGCGTCCCGCCCGCAGCCGCCGTCGCCCGCCAACCGGTCCCTGCTGGTGGCGCTCGCGCTGGTATTGGGGCTGATAGTGCTGATCTGCTCCGGCGTGATCTCCTACTGGGTGACGAAGAGCAACAACAACGCCGGGAGCCAAGGCTTGCGGACAGTGACGTCCAGCTCGCAGAGAGTCAACGAACGCGACGTTTCGCAATATGCGCCGTACCGTCGGATAGAGCGGTACGGGTACGGCGCCCGGATGACCCAGATGAGCGAAGGACGACAGACGCGATGACTGCGCAGGCCCGCCTGCTGGGTGGCAGGTATCAGGTCGGCGAGCTGCTCGGCTACGGCGGCATGGCCGAGGTGCACCGGGGGCGCGATCTCCGGCTCGGCCGGGACGTCGCGATCAAGATGCTGCGTACGGACCTCGCCCGGGACGCCACCTTCCAGATGCGCTTCCGTCGGGAGGCGCAGAACGCCGCGTCCCTCAACCACCCGGCGATCGTCGCCGTCTACGACACCGGCGAGGAGATCGCCCCCACCGGCGAGACGCTCCCGTTCATCGTCATGGAGTTCGTCAACGGGCGCACCCTCAAGGAGGTGCTCGCCGCCGAGGGGCGGTTGATGCCCCGCCGCGCCCTGGAGATCTCCGCCGACATCTGCGCCGCCCTGGAGTTCAGCCACCGGCACGGGATCATCCACCGGGACATCAAGCCCGGCAACGTGATGCTCACCCTGAACGGCCAGGTCAAGGTCATGGACTTCGGCATCGCGCGGGCCCTGGCCAGCGGTGCCACCACGATGACGCAGACCAGCGCCGTCATCGGAACCGCCCAGTACCTCTCGCCCGAGCAGGCCCGTGGCGAGCCGGTGGACGCCCGGTCGGACGTCTACGCGGCCGGGTGCGTGATCTTCGAGCTGCTCTGCGGCCACCCCCCGTTCGTCGGGGACAGCCCGGTCAGCGTCGCCTACCAGCACGTACGGGAGGATCCGCCGGCGCCGAGCGACATCAACCGGGACGTCACCCCGCCGATCGACGCGATCGTGCTCAAGGCCCTCTCCAAGAACCCGCTCAACCGTTACCAGAGCGCCGGCGAGATGCGTGCCGACCTGCTCCGGGCAGCGGCGGGGCGCCCGGTGATGGCCACCCCGGTGCTGCGCGACGACGAGACCACCGCCCTGCCGCCGGCCGGCGCCGTACGCCCCGGTGGTGGCGGCCCCCGGCCGGCACCGGCCCGGGTCGGTGACCCCCGCAACCGCCGCGCCTCCGCCTGGGTGCTCGCCACCCTCAGTGGGCTCGGTGTCCTCGCGGTGATCGCGCTGGTCGCCGCCCTGCTGATCAACAACGCCGACAAGCCGACCACGGTCCAGGTGCAGGGGGTGGTCGGGCAGACGGAGGCAGCCGCCGTCGCCGCACTCCAGAAGCAGGGCTTCAAGACCACGGTCGGCGCGCAGGAGTTCAACGACACCTGCGAGAAGGACACGGTCGCCTCGCAGGATCCGGCCGCCGGGCAGTCGGCCGAGGCGAACACCACGATCACGTTGCGGCTCTGCGGCGGCCCGGAGGCGGTGAAGGTCCCGGCGAACCAGGTCGGCAACCCGTACGCCAACGTCGAGGCCGCGTTGAAGCAGGCCGGCCTGGTTCCCGAGCGCAAGAACGTGTCGAGCGAACAGCAAGAGGGCACGGTGTTGAAGCTCACCCCGGGCTCCGACGCCTCGGTGCAGAAGGGCTCGAAGGTCGTCGTCGAGGTCGCCACCGGCAACCTCAAGACGGTGCCGGAGGTGCGGGGCGAGACCAGGGAGGACGCCGAGAACACGCTGGACAATCTCGGTTTCGACGTGAAGGTCATCGACGGCAACAAGGTGGCGCCGCAGGACGCGGGCCGGGTGGAGAAGCAGAGCATCCCCGAGGGCCAGAAGAAGCCGGTCGGCACCCAGATCGTGCTGACCGTCACCGTCCCCCGGCAGGAGCCGACCGCGAACCCGACCACCCCGACGCCGACTCCGACGGGCACCGGTGGTGCCGGTGCCGGCGGCGGTGGCGGGGTGCCGGTCAGCCCGAGCACGACCCCGAGCGCGCGGCCAACCAGGAGCGGGATCCGCTAGGAGACCCCGAGCGGTACGTCCGTCCCCGCAGTGAGGCGGCGGTGACGGACGCTAGACGGTGACGAAGGCCGAGCGGCGGCGGGTGTCGACCTCGGCGGCGAGCGCGGGCGCCCGGTCGAGCGCCTCCGGGTGGCCGCAACCGGCCAGCCAGTTGGCGAGCATCAGGTGCCCACCCTCGGTCAGCACCGACTCGGGGTGGAACTGCACTCCCTCGATCGGCAGCGTCCGGTGGCGCATCGCCATCACCACCCCGGACTCGGTCCAGCCGGTGACCTCGATCTCGTCCGGCAGCGTCTCCGGCAGTACGGCCAACGAGTGGTACCTGGTGGCGGTGAACGGGTCGGGCAGACCGGCCAGGACCCCCACCGACTTGTGCTGCACCTGCGAGGTCTTGCCGTGCAGCAGCTCCGGTGCACGGGTGACGGTGGCCCCGAAGGCGACACCGATGGCCTGGTGACCCAGGCAGACACCGAAGATCGGCAGTTTTCCGGCGTACTCGCGGACCACGTCGAGGCAGATTCCGGCGCGTTCGGGCGTACCCGGTCCAGGGGAGAGCAGCACCCCGGCGACGCCGAGCCGGCCGATCTCGGCCACCTCGATCTCGTCGTTGCGGCGTACCTCGCAGTCGACTCCGAGCTGGCCCAGGTACTGGACCAGGTTGAAGACGAAGGAGTCGTAGTTGTCGATCACCAGGACGCGCATCGGGTTACCTGTTCGGGCTGGGAGGAGGGGTGTTGTTCGCATCGGTGTCGTACGGCACCGAATGGTCGTCGCCGGTCGCCGGATCGCCCCCGAGGCCCGGGTCCTCGCCGGACTCGACCCCGTCGGGGCCGCCGCCGTCCTGGGTCACCTGTACGTCGTCGAACGGCAGCAGTGGCTCGGCCCAGGGAAACACCACGTACCAGAGCAGGGCCACCGTCGCCGTGGTGAGCAGGAGCGAGCCGACCAGCTTGCCGACCAGGCCAAATGGTAGTCGTCGCCAGATCCAGGCGTACACGGCTCAGCCCTTCAGCTCGTCCGGTTGCCCGGCCGACTTCGGTTGGGTACGAGCCAGTTCGGCGTGGATGATCAACCGCTGGTAGTTGTCGAACTTGGGGTTGCAGGTGGTCAGCGTCAACATCGCCTTGGTCGCCTTGGCCTTGGGCTTGCCGGGTACCGGCGCGACCACCTCGACCTGGCTCGGCTTGACGATGATGTTGTCGGTGACCTTGTAGATGAACCAGTCGGTCTTCGACTCGGCCACGATCACGTCGCCGTCGTGCAGTTCGTCGAGGCGCCAGAAGGTTGCCTTGTTGCGGTGGCCGGCGACGGAGAAGTTGCCCACCTGGCCGGGCAGGGCGGTCTTCGGGTAGTGGCCGGGCGCGTACCGGATGTCCTTCTGGGTGACGCCCTCGACCACCACCCAGCTCTTGTCGAGCTTCGGGATGTAGATCGAGGCCATCGGCTTGCCGCCGGCGGGAGCCTTCGGCGGGGCGACTCCGGGTGCCGGGGTCGGCCCCACGGTCGGGTCGGGGCCGGGTTCGTCCTCCCACGCCTGGGCGAGTTCCTGGTTCAGCTCGCTCTGGTGGGCGTTGACGATGACCGACTTGCCCCAGATCTCGTACCCGGCGAAGAGCAGGATGACCAGGCCAAACGTGATCATGAGTTCGCCGCTGAACCGGAGCCCGGTACGGATCCGCGAGCCGATGGTCGGGCGGGTCAACTCGGAGTAGACGCTCTTGTAGCCCTCGTCCGTACGCTCCGGGCGGAGTTTGACCACCCGTTCACCCCGCTTGGGTCGGGCCTCGCCATCAGCGTCGGCCTCGTTCTCGGTGCCGTTGTGCTCCGCGCCCGGTCGCTCGTCGCCGGTCGCCGGGTCACGGTTCGTCCGTGATCCCGCCGCCACGAGCGGCAGCAGGGTCGTGACGTGTGCCTCCGGCCGTCTTCCCTCCGGCCGTGGCTTCCGTGCCGCCACCGTGGGCAGCAGGGTGGTTGCCGACGTGTCCTCGACCGGCGGGACCGCCGGGATGACCATCGTCGAGTTCTCGGGCGACGGCGGGGCCGCCGGTGGACGCCTCAGCGCCGAGGTGGGCAGCGGTGGCCGGGTGGCCCGGCTGTCGGCGGTCGGGCCCGGTGCCGTGGCGCCGTTCGGGCTGGGAGTGCCACCGCCCGGGGCCGGCTTCGTCGGGGAGTCGTTGCGCGCCGCGCTCGCCAGCGGGGCAGTGGCGGCGGTGAGCGGGTGCGCGCTGGCGGTCAGCGGGTGGGACGGGGCAGGTGCGCGAACCGGGTCCGGCCCGCCGGAGGCCCGGCTCCAGCCGCCGTTGGCACCGCTCGCGCCGGCCGCCGTCGCCGTCGGTCCGGCGGTGATCCGCCCGTTTGCGAGAGATGCCAGCTCGGCCGGCCCCGGGATGGGCTGGGTGCGTTCGGAAGACCCCGGGCCGGGTCGGGTGAGGTCGGCCGTCGCGGGCCGGATGGGCTCGGTGGTGACCGGCTGGGGGCGCTCGGTGGTGGCGGGCCGGGTGTGCTCCGACAGGCCGTTGAGGGCCCGGGTGCGTGCGGACGGGCCGGGGCTCGGGCGGGTGACTGCGGCAGGACCGGGTCCGGGGATGGGCTGGGTACGAACGGACGCGTCCGGGTCGGGCCCGGGAATGGGCTGCGTCCGATCGGCCGAACCCGCGATGTGGTCCGGGCCGGGTCGGGTCGCGGCGACCGGTGTGGATGCGCCACCTGCGCGTGCGGAGCCGTTCAGGGCAACACCGGTCGGGCCGACCGTACCGGGCCAGACCCTGGCGGGGTCGGCGGACGCCGCCGACTTGCCGGCTGCGGCGGGTGCCGTGAACGGGTGGATGGCCGGAATGGGTGCTGTCGTGTCCGGGTTCGCCCCGGCCGGGCGGGCCTGGCCGGGGTTCGGGACCCCGTCGGAGCGGGCCGGGGATCCCGGCGTCGGCCCCGGTGTCGGGCGCTGACGGGCGGGCGTCACCGACGGTACGACCGGAGCGGGAGTGGTGCCGGCAGGCGAAGCCGCGCCGGGTCGGCGGTCGGCCGACGGAGGCGGGACGGGCCTGGCCGGTGGGCTCTGGGGTGCTTGTGGCCGGGCGGCGGCCGGTGCCGGCGGCTTCGGTGAGGCAACGGGCGGGACCGGCGGCGTCGAGGCGGCAACGGGCGGGACCGGCGGCGTCGAGGCGGTAGGGGGTGCTTTCGGCACGGCGGCGGTCGGGGTCGACGCCGCAGGAGGCGGACCAGGGTCGGTGAATCGTGGGATCACCATGGTCTGGTCGTCGGCGTCCGGGGCACGGTGGCGTCCATTGCGCTCGTCGTGCGACGGGTCGCCGCTCATCGAACTCACCCCGGCACCTGGGCGGTACGTAGCCCGGTTGACCCTTCGAAGGCCGGCACGGTCACGCTGGACTCCACTGTCTCCTGGTATCCGAGTTGGAAGTGGTCCACGGCGTCCTTGAACAACCGAACGCCCTCGGAGGCGGCGAGGGCCCGCTGCAGAGCGGCGGGGTCACCGATTGCGGTGATCTTGAAGGGCGGCGAATACACCCGCCCGTGTAGTAACAGGGTGTTTCCCACGCAGCGTACCGCGCTGGTGGCGAGCACGCGGACGTTCATGATGGACATGCCCTCCGCGCCACCGGCCCAGAGCGCGTTGACGACCGCCTGTACATCGCCCTGGTGGACCACGAGGTCGTCGTTGCTGGCGTTCGCCGGCCGGCTGTCGTCGCCGAGTCGGGGGGCGTCGTTGAGTTCGACCACGAGGCCCGGCCCGGCCAGGGCGGTGAAGCCGGCGGCCACCCGGCTGGCGGCGGCCCGGTCGCGCTGGGCGGCGACGGGTGCGTCGGAGCCGGCCAGGGACTCGGTCTGCCGCTCCACGTCGGCGCGCAGGGCCGCGGCCTGTTTCTCGCTGGCGACCACCTGGTCGCGGCGGTCCTTCATGAGCTGGGCGAGCTCGGGGCGGCGGTCCTCCCGCAGCGAGGTGCCGTTGGCGGCGGTCGCCGAGGTGGTGAACAGCAGCCCGGCGGCGAGAGCGATCAACGGCACAGCCGCGGACCAGCCCGGCCGTCGCTGCCCGGAGCGGCGGGGCAGTAGCCCGACAACCGCCCGGCGGAGCACCTTGCGCCAGGAGATGACACCCGTTGTGTACTCCACCGAGCCTGCCCTCCCCATCGTGTCGATCTCTCGCACTGTGGGCTTCGTGTCCCACTCGGTAGCCGGATGTGCTCACCCGGAGCAACCGGTTGGCCCCGTTCATGGCCTGATCGGGTCAACCCGACTACGCTAGCTGTCGAACATTATTGGCCATGGACCGTCGCCCCTGCGTCCGGTTGTCAGGCCGGACGAGGATCGCCACCCCTCCAGGAGGAGCGCCGTGCCGAAGTCGCAGGTCCGTAAGAAAAAGGTCTACACCCCGCCCACCGACGTGCGCCCCTCGGGCACGGCGGCGACCCGCAAGCCTAGCCCGATCTGGCTGCCCATCACCGCGGTCAGCTTGATCGTCTTTGGCATCGCGTGGCTGGTGGTCTACTACCTTTCCGAGACCGAGTACCCGGTCGCCAGCTGGGGTTACTGGAACCTCGCGATCGGCTTCGGGGGCATGGTCGGCTCGTTGGCCCTGCTCTCCCGTTGGCGCTGACGGCGTACCGGATCGGCCACTGATCTCGCACGACAACCTTCGCTGACCCGCCCCGTACGGGCGGGTCAGCCAGCTCAGCCGGCGCCAGCACCGTCCCGCGGGCGCCGGCTCTGCGTACGTGCACCCTGACCGGCGCGGCGACTGCGACCGGGGCCGCCTAGGGTGTCCGTACGGCGGCGCATCCGGCTGCGAGGAATCCCACGTTACTAGCGGGTAACCTGGCGCGTAGGCTGCAGGCACGATCGCACCCCCGCGGTCAGCCAGTCGCCGGGCACGTCGCACACCGGGAGGCCAGGGCATGGGCAGCGTCCAGATCGTCACCACGGCCGTCGCCGCCGCCATCACCGTGGTCGCGGTGGTGCTGGCGGTACGCGCGGTGCAGCGGATGCTGGCGGTGATCCGGGCGGGTCAACCCGACCCGACGCGCTCCGGCAACCGCTCCCTGCGTACGCGGACGATGTTGACCGAGACGCTCGGGCACACCCGGATGCTGCGCTGGAGCGTGGTGGGCGCCGCGCACTGGTTCGTGATGGTCGCGTTCATCGTGCTGTCGCTGCTGGTGCTCGAGGCGTACTTCGAAGTGGTCACCCCGACCGGCGGCCTGCCGGTGATCGGCCACTGGATCGTGTACGGCCTGGTCACCGAGATCATCGGGATCCTCGGTACGGCCGGGATCCTGGTGCTGATCGCCATCCGGCTGCGCAACCGACCGGGCAACCCGGAGCGGCGTTCCCGGTTCACCGGCTCGACCATGTGGCAGGGCTACTTCGTCGAGGCCGTGGTGCTGGCGGTACTCGTCTGCGGCTTCCTGATCCGTGGCTTCAAGGTCGCGACCGACCACTTCGAGTTCCCGGCCTGGGCCACCCCGGTCAGCCACGCGGTCGGCGCGGTGCTGCCGGACTGGTCCGCCGGCACCAGCGTCACCGCCATGGTGAAGATCATGATTTCGATGACCTGGGTCATCGTCATCGCGCTCAACGTGACCATGGGCGTGGCCTGGCACCGGTTCTTCGCCTTCTTCAACATCTACTTCAAGCGGGACCCGGGCAAGACCGGCTCGGGCCTCGGGGCGCTGCGGCCGATGATGAGCGAGGGCAAGCCCCTCGACTTCGAGGAGGCGGATCCGGAGTCCGACCAGTTCGGGGTCGCCCAGGTGGAGCAGTTCACCTGGAAGGGGCTGCTGGACTTCAGCACCTGCACCGAGTGCGGGCGGTGCCAGTCGCAGTGCCCCGCCTGGAACACCGGCAAGCCGCTGTCGCCGAAGCTGCTCGTACTGAGCCTGCGTGACCACGCGTACGCGAAGGCGCCGTACCTGCTGGCCGGTGGGGGCAAGGACCTGACCGGCGAGGAGAAGGCGACCCAGGCCCAGCTCGCCCACCTGGACGTACTCTCGCTCGCCGAGGGGAACCGGCCGCTGATCGGTGGCGCCGAGGAGGGCGGGGTGATCGACCCGGACGTGCTCTGGTCCTGCACCACCTGCGGTGCCTGCGTCGAGCAGTGCCCGGTCGACATCGAGCACGTGGACCACATCGTCGACATGCGCCGTTACCAGGTGCTGATCGAGTCGAACTTCCCGCCCGAGGCGGGCGTGATGCTGCGCAACCTGGAGAACAAGGGCAACCCGTGGGGTGCCCCGCCGAACACCCGCGAGGACTGGACCAAGGGCCTCGACTTCGAGGTGCCCCGGGTCGGTGAGACCGAGGACTTCGAGTACCTGTTCTGGGTCGGCTGCGCCGGGGCGTTCGAGGACCGGGCGAAGAAGACCACCCGTGCGGTGGCCACCCTCCTGCACGAGGCCGGGGTCAACTTCGCCATCCTCGGCGAGGGCGAGACCTGCACCGGTGACCCGGCCCGGCGGATCGGCAACGAGTTCGTCTTCCAGATGCTCGCCCAGCAGAACGTCGAGACGCTGAACGAGGCGTTCGGTGACCGGGAGCCGGCCAAGCGCAAGATCGTCGCGACCTGCCCGCACTGCTTCAACACCCTCGGCAACGAGTACGGCGAACTCGGCGGCCAGTTCGAGGTTGTCCACCACACCCAGTTGCTGGCCCACCTGGTCGCCACCGGCAAGCTCACCCCGGTCGCCCCGATCGACGGCGGCGTCACCTACCACGACCCCTGCTACCTGGGCCGGCACAACCGGGTCTTCACCCCGCCGCGCGAGGTGCTCGGCGCGGCGGCGGCCGACGGGCTGACCGAGATGCCGCGCAACAGCGAGCGTTCCTTCTGCTGCGGTGCCGGCGGCGCCCGGATGTGGATGGAGGAGCGGATCGGCAAGCGGATCAACGTGGAGCGGGTCGAGGAGGCGATCGCCACCGGCGCGAAGACCATCGCGGTCGGCTGCCCGTTCTGCACCACGATGATCAGCGACGGGGTGAACGGCAAGGGCGCGTCCGACGAGGTCGAGGTGATCGACGTGGCGACCGTACTGCTCCGCTCGGTCAAGCCGCCGACCCAGGGACAGCCGGAACCCGCCACCACGGCCAGCTAACCGGGAAGCAGCCCGCAACTGGGGGAAACCGCAGCCCGGGGCTGTGGGAAACCGCAAAGGTAGCCTCGCCGGGGTGGAGAGCCCGAACCCGTCCAGGCCCGGTAAGGCGGTCGTACGACTGCTGAGCCGTGCCGTACGCCTCGTGGTCGGGGTTCTGCTCGGTGCGGTGACCGCGGTGGTCGACCTGACGTACCTGGTCTGGTCCGGGCTGATCCTGGTGCCGGTCTGGCCGCATCCGGGAGCCCGGCGGGCGGCGGTACGGGAGATCCAGGCCGGTGCCCGGCACCTCGCCGAGGTGGAGCGGTGGCGACTGGCGGCGTTCCTCGACAGCGACAACGCCGACGACTACAGCGGGCGGCGCGCGGTGGAGTACCTCTGCCTGCGCTGGGCGGTCGGCCTGCTCGGCGGATTCGTGCTCCTGCTGTTCGTGTACGGCGCCGTCGCCGGCCTGGTGTGGCTCGGTGAGTGGGTCGCGGGTCAGAGCGGCGTCCTGCTCTTCGGCGGTCAACTCCTCCTCGGCCTGATCGGGCTCTTCCTGGTCACGCAGGGCCTGGTCGGGTTGGCCGCGCTGGATCGCCGGCTGGGCCGGATGTTCTTCGGACCGAGCGACCGGGAGGCGCTGGAGCGCCGGATCAGCGAGCTGGCGGTGAGCCGGGCCGGGATCGTCGAGGCGGTCGACGCCGAACGCCGGCGGATCGAGCGGGACCTGCACGACGGGTTGCAGCAGCGGCTGGTCGCGCTCGGCATGCTGCTGGGCCGGGCCCGCCGCAGCGGCGATCCGGAGCGGGCCGGGGACCTGCTCCGGCAGGCGCACGAGGAGTCCCGGTCGGCCCTGGAGGACCTCCGTGAGGTCGCCTGGCGGGTGTACCCGGCCGCGCTGGACAACCTGGGCCTCCAGGAGGCGCTGGCCCGGGTGGGCGAGCGGGCCGGGGTGCCGGTGACGATCCACTACCGGTTGGTCGAGCAGCCGCCGGACCCGGTGCGGACCGCCGCGTACTTCGTGGTCTCGGAGGCGGTGACGAACGCGGCCAAGCACGCCCGCGCCGGCCGGGTCGTGGTCGAGGTCGCACCGGGGCAGAATGCGGTCGTGGTGACGATCGACGACGACGGGACCGGCGGCGCGGACCCGTCCGGCAGCGGACTGGCCGGACTGGCCCGCCGGGTGGCCGCGCTGGACGGTCGGTTCCGGGTGCACAGCCCGCCCGGTGGTCCGACCACGGTCGTCGCGGAGCTGCCGTGCGGGTGATCCTGGCCGAGGACTCGACCCTGCTTCGGGAGGGGCTGGCCCGGTTGCTGGTCGAGGAGGGGCACGAGGTGGTGGCCTCGGTCGGTGACGGGGTCGCGCTGGTCGAGGCGGTCCGGGCCGACCCGCCCGACGTCGTGGTCGCGGACGTACGGATGCCGCCGACGCACACCGACGAGGGGCTGCGCGCCGCACTGGAGATCCGCCGCCGGTGGCCGGCCGTCGGGGTCCTGGTCCTCTCCCAGTACGTGGAGAAGCGGTACGCGGTCGACCTGCTCGGCGGTCGTACCGACGGGGTGGGCTACCTGCTGAAGGACCGGGTGGTGGAGGTGGGCGAGTTCCTCGACGCCCTGGCCCGGGTCGGCACCGGCGGCACCGCCTTCGACCCCGAGGTGGTACGCCAACTCCTGGCGCGTACGTCGCACACGGACTCGTTGGGCCGGCTCACCGAGCGGGAGCGGGCGGTGCTGGACCAGATGGCGCAGGGGCAGACGAACGCCACCATCGCCGGGCAGTTGCACGTGTCGCAGAGCGCGGTGGAGAAACACGTGAACGCGATCTTCGAGAAGCTGGGGCTGTCGCACACCACCGGGTACAGCCGCCGGGTGCTGGCCGTGCTCCGCTACCTCGGTAGCTGACTCCGACGAACGCCGCCCCGGCGGCCAACCGGGAAAAATCGGCGCTCGTGCCCCGCGCGCAGTCGTGGAACAATCGGCGCCGAGGTGAGCAGATCATCGATAGCCCACTGTTGACCACCCTCCTGCCGCTGGTCGCCTTCGTGCTGCTGACCGCCGGCAACGCCTTCTTCGTGGTGGCCGAATTCGCCCTCGTGACCGTCGACCGGGCCGAGGTGGACCAACGCGCCGCCGCCGGGGACCGCCGCGCCGGTACGGTCCACAAGGCACTGCGGGAACTTTCCTTCCAGCTTTCCGGGGCGCAGCTCGGCATCACCATCACCGCCCTGCTCACCGGCTATCTCGCCGAACCGGCACTGGCCAAACTCTTCGGCCCGGTGCTGCGGCCCCTGCTCGGCGACCGTACCGAGCTGGTCACCCCGTTGCTGTCGCTGGTGCTGGCCACCCTGCTGTCGATGCTCTTCGGTGAGCTGATCCCGAAGAACGCCGCGCTGGCCCGGCCGCTTCCGGCGGCGCTGGCCACGGCCGCGCCGATGCGTACCTTCAGCATCGTCTTCAAGTGGCTGATCCGGGCCCTGAACAACTCGGCGAACTGGCTCGTGCGGCGGCTCGGCGTGGAGCCGCAGGAGGAACTGGCCAGCGCCCGGTCCGCCGACGAGCTGGGGCTGCTGGCCGCGATCTCGGCGCAGGCCGGCGCGCTGCCGCCGGACACCGCGATGCTCCTGCGCCGGACCATCCGGTTCGGCGACAAACGGGCGGCGGAGGCGATGACCCCGAGGGTCGACGTGGTCGCGCTGCGGGCCGGCGCCACCGTGGCCGAGCTGCTCGACCTGGCCCAGCGCACCGGTCGGACCCGGTTTCCGGTGTACGAGGACACCCTCGACCTGGTCACCGGGGTGGCCGGGGTGCCGGACGCGCTCGGCGTACCGCTGGCCCGCAGGGCCGAGACGACGGTCGCCGCGGTGGCCCGGGAGCCGGTGTACGTACCGGAGAGCCTGGACCTGGACAACGTGCTCGCCGCGCTGCGTCGCGCGGACGCCGACCTGGCCATCGTGGTCGACGAGTACGGCGGCACCGACGGTGTGGTCACGGTCGAGGACCTGGTGGAGGAGCTGGTCGGTGAGATCGCCGACGAGTTCGACCCGGCGGCGGAACCGGACAGCGAGTGGCTCGAACTGACCGTGCCGGGCGGTGAGCGGACGGTCCTGGTCGACGGGGTACGCCGCGCGGACGAACTGGCCGAGCAGACCGGCTTCCGGCTGCCAGACGGTCCCTACGAGACCCTGGCAGGCTTCCTGCTGGCCCGCCTCGGGCACATCCCGGTCGCCGGGGAGACGGTCACCGAGCAGGGGTACGAGTTCACCGTGGTCGAGGTGGACCGGCACCGGATCGAGCAGGTACGGGTCCTGCGTCCGCCGGATCCCGGGGAGCCGGCATGACCGGGCGGCCGTCGGGTGGTGGCTCGTGACCGAGCTGCTGGTCGCTCTCGTGCTGCTGCTCGGCAACGGCTTCTTCGTGGGCAGCGAGTTCGCGCTGATCGCCTCCAGGCGTACGGTCATCGAGCCGATGGCGGCGGTGTCCAAACCGGCCCGGTGGGCGTTGTCCGCGATGAACCAGATCCCGCTGATGATCGCCGGTGCGCAGCTCGGCATCACCATCTGCTCGCTGGGTCTCGGCGCGATCGCCGAGCCGGCCCTGGCGCACCTGCTGGAGGGCCCGTTCCACGCGATCGGTGTGCCGGACGGTGCGGTGCACCCGGTCGCGTTCGTGCTCGCCCTCGGCGTGGTGGTGTTCCTGCACACCGTGGTCGGCGAGATGGTGCCGAAGAACATCACCCTCGCCGGGCCGGAGCGGGCGGCGCTCGCGCTCGGGCCGGCGATGCTGGCGTTCTGCACGGCGACCAAGCCGCTGCTGCTGGCGATGAAGTGGGCGTCGAGGCGGGTGCTGCGGCTGTGGGGAATCGAGGCCGCGGACGCGGTGAAGACGGTGTTCACCGCGGAGGAGTTGGCCGGGCTGGTCGCGCAGGCGCGTACCGAGGGGCTGCTCGACCCGGTGGAACACGCAAGGATCACCGGGGCGCTAGCGCTGCACCGCCGTACCGCCGCGGACGCGCTGCGCCCGTGGTCGAGTGTGACGACGGTGGCCGAGGACGTGTCGCCCGCGTCGCTGGAGGTGCTGGCCACGAGTACGGGCCGTTCGCGGTTCCCGGTGGTGCAGCGCAGTACCCGACGGGTGCTCGGTTTCGTGCACGTGAAGGACGTACTGGGTTATGCCGGGGCGGCTCGGCGGGCACCGGTGCCGGCCGACGTGTTGCGTCCGCTGGCGGTGGTGCCACCGGACCGTACGCTGGCCGAACTGTTGTTGTCGATGCGCCGCGAGCGCCGGCACATGGTGTTGGTGAGTGACGGCCGGGCGCCGCTGGGTGTGGTAACGCTCGACGATGTATTGACTGCGGTCGTTGGCAGGTCGACTGAGACCGTTGTCCGGCAACCGATTGCGCCGGTCTGAATACAGCGAGGAGTATCCGACCAGCGGCCTTGATTCGCGAACGAACCTTCCCTAATGTGGGGCTCCGACCGCTGTGGGACGTCGGCGCCCATTTCCCCCCTCGGGTGGCACCCAGCGGTCGGTAACGAAGGAGTCGGTGCCGGTGGCACGCGTGCCCTCCCATCGCCATTCGACCAATCATGAGCATCCGGGTGGTGGCACACGCCGCCGCACGTACCGCCTGTTGGCGCTCTCTGCCGTGGTGCTCGCCGGACTGCTGCCCGCCACGCAGGCGCAGGCCGCTCCGACGGTCGACGAAATCGAATCGCAGATCGACACCCAGTGGGTGCAGCTCGAACCGACCATCGAGCAGTACAACAAGGTGCACGGCCAGCTTCTGGCGAACCAGAAGAAGTCGGCCGACCTGCAGAAGAAGATTCAGCCGCTGGCGCTACAGGCCAACATGGCGCTCGATCGGGTCGGTGACCTGGCCTCGCGTTACTACAAGACCGGCCCGTCGTCGGACCTGAACGCGCTGATCACCACCGGTACGCCGACCCAGCTCGCGGACCAGCTCACCATCCTGGACCACCTGGCCCGCCAGCAGCAGGAGCAGATCGCCGACGTCACCGCCGCCCGGGACAAGTACGACGGCGAGAAGCGCAAGCTGGACGAGCTGATCGCCCAGCAGAAGAAGCAGGACACCGAGCTCGCCGGCAAGCGCAAGCAGATCAACGGTGAGATCGAGCGGCTGGAGAAGCTGCGTCTGACCGCGTACGGGTCGAGCAGTGCCGGTGGCGCGTTGCGCAAGGGCCCCTGCCCGGCGACGTACCCCGGTGGTGCCGCCGGCACCGCGGTCAAGACCGCCTGCGCGCAGATCGGCAAGCCGTACGTCTGGGGTTCGACCGGCCCCAACTCGTTCGACTGTTCGGGCCTGACCCAGTACGCCTGGGGCAAGGCCGGGGTGAAGCTCACGCACTTCACCGGTGCACAGTGGAACGAGGGAAAGGCGGTGAGCCGGGCCGACGCCCGAGCCGGCGATCTGGTCTTCTTCTACGGTGATCTGCACCACGTCGGTATGTATGTCGGTAACGGGCTGATGGTGCACTCGCCACGGTCCGGTAAGCCGGTGCAGATGCAGAGCATTGACGTCATGCCGGTTGCCGGGTTCCGCCGTCCGGGCTGACCTGGTGTAATTGCCCAGATTTGCAATGAAGAACCCCTTGCCAGCGGCACCCGCCGTTAGCAAGGGGTTCTCTTTATGTCGACCACAACACACCGTACGTGGTTGTCTGATATACGGAAAGATTTCACTCCTGCCACGGGTTGCACTTCAATAACAGGCTTCCTACTGTGGGAGATCGTCGGGGCGGCACCAGTCCACCCAGCCCGGGTGGCACCGGCTCGACACCGCCGAATCGTTTTCCGAAACGAGCCGGGGACCCAGCACCTCGGGGTGAATCCGCGAATTCTCGTGGTAGGGCGCCACTTCCCGCCCGAACCCGTCAGCTAACCCGGTACGCGGTAACGGAAGAAGGAGCGCCCAACCCCGGTGGCTAGCCATGCCCCGCGGTCGCTGTCCGTTGCGTCGACTCCGGTCGACCCGATGACCGTGCGATCGCGTACCCGTTGGCCTGTCCGTACCAGCCTGCTCGCCGCGATCGCCGGCGTAGCCGTTCTCCTGCTCGGTACCACCCCGGCCCACGCCGAGCCCTCGGTCGCCGAGATCGAGAAGCAGATCGACGTGGCCTGGAACCAGCTCGAACCGATCATCGAGAAGCACAACGCCACCCGCCAGGACCTGGCCGTCAAGCAGAAGCAGGCCGACGCGCTGGCCAAGAAGATCCAGCCGTTGCAGCTCCAGGTCGACATGGCCATGGGCAAGGTCAGCGACATGGCCGTGCGGGCGTACAAGGGCGACAACGCCTCGGCGATCAACGCGATCCTGACCACGGACTCGCCGACGATGCTCGCCGACCAGCTCACCATCCTCGACCAGTTCGCCCGCCGGCAGCAGCACGACGTGCAGGCCGTGGTCGACCTCAAGGAGAAGTACGCGGCCCAGAAGGCGCCGCTGGACACCCTGGTCGCCCAGCTCACCCGCACCGAGGCCGACCTGGCCGCGAAGAAGAAGCAGATCGACGCCGAGATCGACCGGCTGCAGAAACTGCGGATCAAGGTGTACGGCAACGGTGGCGGCGGCCCGCTCGCCCCGGCCCCGTGCCCGTCCGAGTACCCGGGCGGCGGCGCCGGCATCGCCGTCAAGTACGCCTGCCAGCAGATCGGCAAGCTCTACGTCTGGGGCGCCGCCGGGCCGAACAACTTCGACTGCTCCGGGCTGATGCTCGCCGCCTGGGCCAAGGCCGGGGTGACGCTGCCGCACAACGCCGCCGCGCAGCGCCGGGTCACGGCGTACGTCAAGCGCGCCGACCTGCGCCCCGGAGATCTCGTCTTCTACTACGCCGACCTGCACCACGTCGGCATGTACGTGGGCAACGGGTGGGTGGTGCACGCCTCCCAGGCCGGTGAACCGATCAAGATGAAACGCGTCGACGAGGGCACGATCCACAGCTTCGGCCGCCCCGGCTGACCACCGGTCGACCCGTCTCGAAACGATCAGGGCTGGCATCCCGTACGCGGGTGCCAGCCCTGACTGTCGTCGCTACCCGCTCAGCGGGTCGGCCAGGTGCGCCAGTGCTGCCAGGAGCGGCTCGGGGTGGGGCCGCGCTGGCCCTGGTAACGCGAGCCGTACACGGCTGAGCCGTACGGGTGCTCGGCCGGGGACGAGAGCCGGAAGATGCAGAGCTGGCCGATCTTCATGCCGGGCCAGAGGGTGATCGGCAGGTTGGCCACGTTGGAGAGTTCCAGCGTGACGTGGCCGGAGAAGCCGGGGTCGATGAAACCGGCGGTGGAGTGGGTGAGCAGTCCCAGCCGACCCAGGCTCGACTTGCCCTCCAGTCGGCCGGCGAGCTGGTCGCCGAGCGAGATGACCTCGAGCGTCGAGGCGAGCACGAACTCGCCGGGATGCAGCACGAACGGCTCGCCGTCCGGCACGTCCACCACCGAGGTCAGGTCGTCCTGCTGACTCGCCGGGTCGATGTGGGTGTAGAGATGGTTGTTGAAGACCCGGAAGAGCCGGTCCAGCCGTACGTCGATGCTCGACGGTTGCACGAGTGCGGGCTCGAACGGGTCGAGCCCGAGAGTGCCCGCCTTGATCTCGATGACCAGGTCGCGGTCGGAGAGCAGCATCCCGACACCTTAGCGAGCCGTCGGGCCCGGTCACGGCGTACCCGTACCCGGAGTGGCGCCCGGCTCACGCGTGTCGCACTACCGCTCTCGAACATGTGTTCGATAGACTCTCCGCATGGCATCCTGGTCCGAATTCGCCGCCGACGCCCCGCGTCTCGCCGAGGCGATCCGCATCCTCCTGCAGCAGTACGGGCCGGGTCTCGGCTACCTGGCGACCGTGCGTGCCGACGGTGGCCCGCGCGTACATCCGGTGTCGCCGGTGATCAACGACGAAGGGCTGTTCTGCTTCGTCGTCGACTCACCCAAGCGGCGCGACCTCGAACGCGACGGCCGCTACGCGTTGCACTCGTTCCCGCCGGAGGAGAGCGACGACGAGGCGTACGTCGCCGGGCGGGCCCAGGCGGTCACCGACCCGGCGAAGATCGCCCGGCTGGCCGACACGGTGCGGGCCGAGCCGCGGGTCGACTGGCGGCTGTTCGAGTTCACCGTCGAGGCAGCCATGCTGGCCCGACACGGGCGGGCCGACGCGATCCCACTCGCCTACGGCGGGCCGGGCGGCGAGCGGCCGGGCGTCCAGGTGTGGCTCGACCCCACCGCCACCCGACCGCAGGTGACCCGCCGGGGTCGCCGTACCCGCCGGCACCCCAATCCGTCCGACTTACGCGGGGCGTCGACAGCCAACGCCGTCGACCAGCGTTTCGTCCGGGAGCCCCGGGTGGCGGCGGCAGCCCCCGACCCCGCCGTCTGGGCCTCCTGAAGAGTGTCCAGGCGCCCCTGAGTGGGCACTGTAAGTCCACAGGACGCGACGAGGGCCGGCTCCTCGGGAATGGGCCGGCCCTCGTCGTTCGACTTCATCACAACAGAGCGCGATAGGCCTGCCACGCCTTCACCATGCGGTTCACCTGTCCGAGGCTGAACCTGTCCATGCAGGAGTCGTTCGTGTAGTCCATGAAGTTGTGGATCGGGTCCAACCCCGGCTTGCTGACGCACGAGTCCCGGCCCGTCGGGCAGCCGAACGCCGGCTCCGCCTCGGCCGGGGTGTCCGCCACCGCGTCACCCTCACCCGTGCACCCGTCCTGGAACGTGTGGAAGAGATCCAGCCAGTGCCCGACCTCGTGCGTACCCGTGTCTCCCTCGTTGTACGGCTTCGCCGTACCGCCCGGCAGTGACTCCGAGAGCACCACCACCCCGTCGTACGAGGTCAGCTTCTTCTGCGGGAACGTCGCCCAGCCGAGCAGGTCGTCGCTGAGCGCGCCGAGATACAGGTTGAGAGTCTCCGGCCCACCGACCCGCAGTGCCTTTTTCATCTGCGTCTCGGTGAGGCTGTCCGCCACGATCGGATACCAGGCCGGGTTGACCACCCGGTTGAGCTTCTTCAGCTTGAACCTGAACGGCGTCACCGCGCTGCCACTCCCACCGGTGAACGCCTCGTTCAGCACCTTGAGCTGGGCGTCGATCAGCGCACGCGGGATGTTGCCGCCGGCCCGCGTACGGTCCCGGCTGATCACGTGCACCACCACCGGAATAGTGATCTTCGTCGGGGTGGTGCTGAACGGGGCGACCCCGACCCGCTCCGCGTACGCGGTGTCCAGATCGCGGTTACGTTGCGCCGCCTCGGTGCCGCTCAACTGGTTGGGGTCGTGCCCGCCCGGCGCACCGGGTTTCGCCTTGGCGAGCGGGTGGGTGTCCGCCGGTTCCACGCAGGGCGCGGCTGGTGCTCCGGCCGCGCCGGCGACCGCCGGCCGCGCGACCACCCCCGTCGATCCGAGCAGCAGTACGAGTGCAGTGGACGCCACGCCAGCCGAGCGCAACGACTTCCGGATGCGGTGCAAACCCACGACCTCACTCCTTCGCCCCACGGAGAGCGACGCTAAACTCACGCGCCGCAAGTTACAGGTGTGGCGGACGTTACAGGCCGGGACACTCTTCGCAAACAACGCGGATCGGCGTGGTCCCGATCGATCTGCTCCGCTGTCAGGCCGGCACGTACCCTCCCGTGGGGTACGTTGATGCGCTCCGGAGGCGGACCAGGTACAGTGGGCTCCGCTCGCGGGTGTAGTTCAATGGCAGAACATCAGCTTCCCAAGCTGACAGTGCGGGTTCGATTCCCGTCACCCGCTCAGACAACGAAGGCCCAGGTCAGAGGACATTTCCTGACGCTGGGCCTTCGCTATCTCTGATCACTGGTCGGGCGTCGTGCCCCCTGCGTGCCCCTCACGATCAGCGTGCCCGTCCGTGCCACCGGCCGCCGGGTCGGTGGCGCCCTGGTCGTCGACACCGGCCGTGTCCTTCGCCGTGGTGCCTCGCGAATCCTCCACGAGCTTGCTCAGCGCGTCGGCGATCTTCCGATCTCGGCCCGCCGTCTTGTGTAGGTAGATCAGCGCGGCACGGGTGGTCGAGTGGCCCATTCGGTCCATCAGGTCCCGCAGAGTCGCGCCCGTCTCCGCTGCCCAGGTGTTCCCGGTGTGCCGCAGGTCGTGGAAGTGCAGGCCGGGAATGCCAGCCTCAGCGATGGCTTTGCGCCAGTGATCCTGGAAGTTCGACCGGCGCAGCGGCCCGCCCTTCGGCCCGACGAACAGCAGCGCCTCCGGACCCTTCCCGGTGAAGTCCGCCAGGTGCCGCACCACGTCCGGCAGGAAGATCATCGGAAGGGTCACCACGCGCACGCTCGCGTCCGACTTCGGCGGGCCGAACACCAGCTCTGCTGTGGGCAGCTCTACCACCGACCGCTCGACGACCACCGTTCCCTCCACCGTGTCGACATGCTTACGCGCCAGCGAGGCCAGCTCACCCCAGCGCAGCGAGTTGAAGCAGGCCAGCAGCACGAGCACCCGGTACCGCTCAGGCACCGCCCCGGCGATGGTGAACACCTGCTCGATCGTCGCCGTTGGCCGTTCCGGACTCTTCTCCAGGCCGGCACCCGGAATCTCGCAAGGGTTCTTCGTGATCAGCCGGTCGGAGACGGCCGTGTTCAGGATCGACCGCAGCAGGCGGTACGCCTTCGCCACCGTCACCGGTCCCACGCCCGCGTCGAGCAGATCCCGCCGCCACTTACGCAGTCGAGGAGTGGTCACCTCGGTCAACGTGAGCTTGCCGAGCGCCGGAGCGATGTGTAGCCGGAGCAGGCCCTCGTACAGGACGACAGTCTTCGGCCGCAGCTTGGGCCGCTCCCGGATCCACGACTCGTCGTACTCGCGGAGGCCGATCTTGCCCGCCTCCGGGTCGAGCCAGTCCCCCCGCGCGATCTCCGCTTCCTTTGCCGAAAGCCAGAGATCGGCCTCCCGGCCGGTCCGGAGTCGGCCCACGGCGCTTCCGGGTCGCCGTTGAGTGCGGTGAGCAGCTCGTGGGTGGATGCGGCCGGGGGGTCACCGAGCACGGTGAACGTGGTCCGGACGTCGGCCAGCAGCCGCACGCGGGTCGACACGTTCCCGGCGTCGTCGGCTTCCGCGGTGAGGGTGGTGACCGCGATCCGTGTTCGTTGCGGCCACGTTCCCCCGGCCAGGTCGGCTACGGCTACGAGTGGTTCCCAGGTGTCGGCGGCGCGGTCTTCGACGGGCATGGCTGGTCCGGCGGCTTCGAGGTCGGCCAGGTGGGCGCCGAGCCATTCGGTCAGCTTCTCGGCCACCCGCCGCAGTGCCGGGCTATCGCGTCGGTGCCGGTACGGCGCCACCACCTCCCCGGGCGCCCAGCGGCGCATCCGCACGATCACGGCCCGGTCTGAGATGGTGTCCGGCATGGAGCCGATCGCGGCCAGCGCAGCCATGGCAAAGGTGGGGATTTTCTCCAGGCTGTGGGTGTTGTTGTCCTATCGGATCGCGGCCCGGTTGCGGTGGTGACCGGCGTTGAACAGCCCGCCTAGCTCGCAGAGAATTATCGTTCGTGGAACGGGAGATGTGCAGGCGCGAATCTGTGCATCGGATGAAACTAAGCCGATTACTCAAGCCGACCTCGGCGTAAATACGGCGGAGGTCGCCCCCGAAGAATGCGCTCGCCAGATCCACGCCCGAGTGCGAATATCCGAGTGACGACCGAGTACCAACCGAACCCTAACTACAGTAGCGATCGGCACAGAATCAGGTGGCCTCACAAGCTGCTTGGGTTCGTCAGGCGTGGCAGACATAGTGAGGCCAGGCTAGTAGGTTACCGCCCCTGTTCCACGGCGCCGGTGGCCGGAGTTAAAGAAGACGGTCGATGTCTCGTATCGCGTTATCGATAAATTCGTTGACCTTGAGTGTCTTCTCCGAGACCAATTTGAGAAGCTTGTGTAAAGAGGTATTGAGCGGGACCCATTCTGGGTCTAGGGCTGAGCTATGGTCGAGCATGTCGCTGCCTGATTCATCCTGCAATCGAATACTCGCTCCACCGGTTTCGTGATCGCTGAGTATCACGGTGAAGTTTGGGGTCGAAGCAGTAAAAGAATAACCACCCTCAAACTTGTTTCTGTTGGAGCGCCATTTTATTCGATTCTCGCGTGTTGCGGATGCGAGGGATTGAATAAGTCGGGCAAGTCGGTGAGCCCCTTCATTATCTAGCATCAGCTTCCTCCTGACTGAATTCCTTGCATACTTGCAATCGAACTGAGCTCGTTTGTTGCGCGCGCCATTGAGGAACGGGCGACTTTCGTCACGTCAGCTAAATCCAGGTCTCCGGTGGATAAGAGTTGGGAGGCGGCTTCAGATGCACCAGAGATCGAGTCCTGAATGTCGATAAGGAGTTCATCGGTGCCCAGGCTGCCGGCCTTCAATAAGCCTTTCATCTGTCCAGCCTGCCAGCGCCATGACTGCAAGTGAGAACGCACGAGAGTCTTGGATTTACTCAGGACCGCGCGCTCCAGCTCCTCTTCTATTCGCTGCAACTGCGGTATCAGTACGAGAACATTGCTACGGGAAATTGCGGCTTGAGCCGTATGTGCGGCGTCACGAGCTGCTTCGGCTGCCTTCCGGGTCTTCCTGAGTTGCCACAGGGTTAGGCCGAAACCAACAGCGGCGATGGGCAGTGCGGAGAGATCGGCTATATGGCCAGCTACGTCAAGAAGAGCCATTGCCCCCGCTCCTGTCGTTCGCCGTCGCCAAGTGTCCGTAGCCTGCCAGGTTCAGGTAGGACGTGCCATAGGCCAGCAGGCTCGGGTCGGGACGACCCGAGGGGACCGGCCGGCTTCCAGCCGTTACTGCGATCTGGGGAGGCGGTATGGCGAGCCTCCCCCTGGGATCGGCTACAGAGAAAGACTGTCCGGGCACGTATCGGTCGGGCTGGCTGGCCGCTGATCTAGCCGAGCCAGACCGCATCGCCGATCTCTGGAGGTCAAGGGGTTGCTGGCTTTGGAGTCGGGTTGGATGCATCCGTGTGGAAGGCCGGGCCTGGTCGAGTAGGTTGCCATCCCCCGGCCAACGCCTTGCGGACGATCACAGCGACCGTCGATGGGAGAACGGGGACCGCCGGTCGACCCATCCAGTTGCTCGGGTGGTCCTGGGGCATCGTGACTAGCAGTACGTTGCCCTTGCGGTCAACCTGCTCTACGGCGACGGTGAGTGGTCGGTCGCAGAGCGCCTGCATGTAGGTGGGCCTGCTACGGACCCGCCACCGGTATGCGACGCCGTTAATCGTTATGAGCCGAGATCCCTTTTTGGTCAGCGCCACGCGATCCCCTCGAACGTCAGATGCCCGTGCCCGTCGGTCCCAGGATGCCCCTACACATGGTGCAGATCAACCGATTCCTGAGCTGACGGCAGTGAGGGTTCGATTCCCTTCACCCGTACCAAGGCGAAGGCCCCGGTCAGGCGGCAGTCCGAATCGGGGCCTTTGCCGTTTTTCGAGTGGCAGGCTATCCACGGCGCCCAGGAGGCAATCGGCGTCGTGAATCTGAGTTGCGTCAGGACGGGTAGGGGCCGATTATTCCGATGTGGATGCGGTGACGCAGTGGGTTCGCACTTCGTGGACCAAGCGTTCACGCGGCGGAGCCGAGGCAACTCGGCGTAACGCGGTACCGGTGTCGTTCGCGCTGCCGGCACAGGTTGCGCCGCTGACGCAAGAGATCAACATGGGGGAGGCCGATGGGTTCGAGCCTCGCGAGACTCTGGTACACGTGCCGTACCAGGGCGAACTGCGTCTCCGGCTCCGTCCGTCGTACCGGAGCGAGGTGCGTCTCCTGCTCGTGGACGGGCACCTTCAGGTTGAACTGTTTCCGGCGGCCTGGGGCATGCCGCGCCGTCACCGCCGGCCGCCTACGGTCCGACTGGCCTACGGCGAATGGCTGCGCTGGCAGATCAACTACCGCTTCATGGGGATGAACGGCGGCGCCTCGCTTTACCGCTTGGACACCCTTAACGTCGCGCACGGAGCGGTGCCCGCCAGTACCTTCCTTGGCGAGCCGCCTCGATTCATCGACGAGCGCGCGCACATCTGGTAGCTCGGGCCGCCCTCCGGCGGAAGCCCCGGAACCAAGGGCGGTGAGGAAGCGAGCGGAGCTGGCGATTCGAGGGCCATCCAACCGCGAGGTCGGGCCGGAGGGTGCATCCGCCGTACTCACCGGGGCGCACCCGGCTGGCGATCGACCGGGGACTGAAGTGTCGGCGTGAACCGGCACACTGCCGGAATGACCTACCGGAAGTACATCGGAGTGGATGAGGATGTTCCACCGACTCCGCGTATCCGCGCCTACGTCGAGGCTCTGCTTGACCGTTGGATAGATATGACCGAGGACGACGATGACGTGAGCCCATGGTCCGATGGCCCGCTGATTGGCAACGCGTCGGGTCCGATCATCTACTTCGCCATGCGGTACAGCATGTGTGAGGAAGTGTCGGCGCGCGCGGCGCGGATGGCTGCCGAGCGTGACCTTATTTGCTTCGACCCGCAGTGGAACCGTCTCCGGCCGGCCCCTGAGGAGCAGTAGGCCGGGCCACCCACGAGCCATGAGCCGATGTCGCTCCAGGCAACCAGCGACCGTGTCGACCAGGCGAATCGCTGGACCGGGACCTTGTCCCGGTCCAATTTCGAGCTGACACTGGCCGAGTGCCGTGCCGCCTGGTCGTCCCTCCCGGTCAGGGTGCTTCTCGGGTCGCGGCGGTTGGCCGTACGTCGTGCTGTGAGGACACCCGGTCGGGATAGAGGTGTAGCTCATGGGGCCGTAACAGTCCGCCATCAGTGTTGAATCCGCAGCCGTTGATGGTGGCGCCGGAGCGTGCCACCTCGGCGCCGCATGGGCACACCTGGTTCGGGCCAGCGGCTCCGAACGGGCCGCAGCACCCGGTCAGACGGGAGGCGTCCGGGTGTCGCCGAAGCGAGGGGGCGTCGTCCCGGTGGATGACGATCGTGTTGCGTGGGCCGGCAGACACCACGTTCACACCGTTGGCATTCCTCGGAATGCCCGGCATGGCATCCGGCGAGGACTCCTGATCCTCCGCTGGCACAAACGGGGCGCCGAACGGCTCAGGGTCGAGGGCGAAGAACCCACGGGGCACCGTCCACGGCCGGGACCTCGTTCGACTCTCTTGCGGACCAACTCGCCGGTCAGAAGCACGAGGTCGGGTGTCAGTGCGGTGCCGCAGGCGATGCATCTGAAAACGGCGACGTAACGAGTATTTCAGCGGCATCGGTGGAGTGGGAGCCGGCGGGCTGGCCGAGATCGCGCTGTCTAGGTCGCGGAGTCGCGCTCGGGGCTGAACAGGTCGTCCTCGACGAGTTGTTCGAGGACCTCGCCGGTGTCTCCTACCAGGACGTCGTACCTGGTCCTGGACAACCAGCCGGTCTCCACCCGGATGACCAGTCCCGCCGCGCCCGGTTTGTGGCCGTCGACCAACTTCGTCAACACCACCTTGTCGCCCTTCTCGTACTCCATAGGGTGACCTTATGTGAGCGCTGAGCAACGGGCTAGTGACTGATTCACCACAGTCTCGGCGGCGTGTTGGACCTCGGCCGTACGACTGTTGCCTTGACGTCGGCGGCAAGGTCTAGCGTGGCTGGTACGGGCTGAAACAGGAGGTCAGCATGCTGATCGGCGAGCTGGCGGAGAACGCTGGTACGAGCACCCGGACGCTTCGCTACTACGAGGAGCACGGGCTCGTACGCGCACGGCGTTCCGCCAACGGCTACCGCGTCTACGACGAGGCGGAGCTGCGGGTCGTACGCGAGATCCGTGCTCTGCTCGCGGTCGGCTTCGGCCTCGACGACATCCGTCCGTTTGTTGCCTGCCTCCGGGCCGGCAACCCGTCCGGGGACGTGTGCCCGGACTCCGTGGCGGTGCTGCGACGCAAGCTCGCCGAGGTCGACGCGTACCTCGACCAGCTCGGGGAGGTACGGCAGCAGCTCCACACCCAGCTCACCCAGGCCATCGCGCAGCGGGAGGAAACATGCTTCAAGCACAGGAAGTCGGAGCGGTAGTCACCGTCACCGACGCCACGTTCGCCACGTTGGTGCTGGCCAGCGACCGACCGGTGGTGGTCGACTTCTGGGCGGAGTGGTGCCCGCCGTGCCGGGCGATCTCGAAGAGCCTCGCCGAGCTGGCCGAGGAGTTCGGTGACCGGATGGTCGTCGCGACGCTCAACTCCGACGAGAACCCGGCGACCACGCGTGCGTACCGGATTCTGTCGCTTCCGACGCTCCTGGTGTTCCGGCGGGGTGAGCTGGTCGGCTCGACCGTCGGGGCCAGGCCGAAGAGCCACCTCCGGCAGGCGCTGACCGCACACCTGGAGCCGTGATCGGTCGAGGAAGCAGGGCAGTCGGGGGATCGGTCAGGTGAGCAGGGCGCGGATCGCGTGGGCGCGGGCCTCGACGACCCGCATCCGGGCGGTGTGCTCGGCCGGCTCGCGGTGGGTGGCCTGGTTGGTCATCTGACCGGGCCACTTGCGGTAGAGCAGGCCGGGTTCGGCGATGAACCAACCGGGGCTGATCGCGTTCGCGGCCAGCAGCAGGCCGGTGTCCTCGGAGGCGGGCAGGGCCATCCACCCGCCGAGGGCGAGCAGCAGCTCCGTACGCATGCACAGGGTCGCCGGGTGCACCGGCAGCCCGTAGTCGTTGGCCTGCCAGAAGGCGAGGATGGCCCCGGTGTTGAGCGGTCCCTCGGGCGGGTCGTCACCCCAGTCCCGGGTGGAGCCGTCGGCGAGCAGGTCGAGCACCCGCGAGGTGGTCCACCCGACGTCCGGGTTGTCGGTGAGCGTGGTGATGTCCCTGGCCAGTGCGCCGGGCGTGAGCTGGTCGTCGGCGTCGAGCACCTTGACCAGCTCGCCCTCGACCCGGGACAGGGCCAGGGTACGGGCGACGCCCGGCCCGCCCGGTCGTCCGCTGCCAGGACTGATCCGTGGATCCAGCTCGGGTAGCTGGTCGATCAGGAGCCCGTCCTGTCCGTCCTCCTGGACCAGCCACTGCCAGTCCCAGCCGTCCGGCAACTCCTGCCCGGCCAGTGACTCGTACGCACCGGCGAGGTAGCCGACGCTGGGCCAGTGGACCGGGGTGATCACCGAGATCACCCGGCTCACCGCTGCCACCGCTTCAGTGCCGTCGCGTACGCGAGTTCGGTGCGGTCGCCGGGGAAGACGACGTCGGCGACCTCGACCACCCGTCCGGTGGTGTCGATCGAGGTCTTCCGTACGGCCAGGACCGGGTCGTCGGGGGCGAGGTCGAGCAGGTCCGCCTCGTCGCGGGACGGGGGTCGGGCGCGTACCTCGTCGACGATCCGGTCCAGCTCGATGCCGAGGGTGAAGAGCTGGTGCTGGGTGCCGCCGGGCCAGGGCTCGTTGTCGGCGTCCAGCAGGGCCAGATTCGCCTGCGCCAACTCGTACGGCAGGTAGGAGTGGGAGACCGACAGGGCGGCGCCCCGTTCCCGGGAAC
This sequence comes from Micromonospora sp. NBC_01796, assembly GCF_035917455.1. NCBI lineage: Bacteria > Bacillati > Actinomycetota > Actinomycetes > Micromonosporales > Micromonosporaceae > Micromonospora > Micromonospora sp. NBC_01796. Next base: position 3,095,583 of record NZ_CP109078.1, read on the forward strand.
TGGTCCAGTAGATCCGGCGCAGCAGTGGCGTACCGGTGGGCACCTCGAACGCGGCGGCCAGGTCCTCGTCGGCGTCGATGCGGTCGTACTCGGCGTGGAAACGCAGGTCGGTGGTGGGCAGTCCGGTGTCGTGCTCGGTGCCGCCGGTACGCCGTCGCCCCGCCTCGTCGAGCAGCACCCGGTCCTTCTCCCACTGGTACCGCTCGGTGTTGTCCCGCCGTACCCGTGGTGGGTCTGCCTCCCGCTCGCGAGCCGCCGCGTCCGGGAGGTCGCCGGGGGGCTGCTGGTCGGGTCGCGGGGAGTGCGGGTGACGGTTGCGGGCGATCACCCGGCTGACGGTACCCGTCGGGGCGCCGACCCGCCCGCTATGGGCGTGCTTCACCCCGTGTCGTCCGATTGGTACGGCTTGCTGATGTCTTCACGGGACAATCGAATCCGTCGATATGAGGTACGAATGCGTCATGGCCGAACATGACGATGGCTCACGGTCCGAGCCCGACGTCCTCGTCTTCCGGACGACCCTGACCCGCATGCTGGTGACGATGCTCCTACTCGGCGTCGTCGGTTGGATCTTCGCCCGGCTGATGGTGATCCTCCTGTTCGACCTGGGCTTCAGCGAGGAGGTGATCCGGGAGAGCCTGATCTCCGGGGTGTTCTACGTCATGCTCTTCGCCGGGCTCGGCGCGTTGGGGCAGCGGCGCCGACCGACCTGGGTCCGGCTGTCCGGCACCGGGATCGAGCTGGCCGCCGCCCGCCGACAGCCGGTGTTCGTGCCCTGGGATGCGGTCGAGGCGGTCAGGTTCCGGTGGTTCGGCCCGTTCACCATGGTCGAGGTGACTCCGACGAGTATGGCCGCGACGTCGACGGGACCGCCCACCGGCTGGGGACCCCGCATACGTCAGCGGGCGGGTCGCCCGACCATCGTCACCGAGGTCGGCCTGCTCCACCCGGGTCCGGACGTACTGCGGGCGGAGCTGACCCGACGGCTGCCCGCCGGGGTGGTCCAACCGGGCTGACGCGGGCGCCCGGGCCACGGATTCGTCCCCTGCCGCCGCGCCGCCCGTACCGGGGGACGGACGCGGGTCGTAGGCTGACGATCATGCGCGTGGGTATCGTCATTCTTCCTGACCAGCGGTGGTCCGAGTCGGAGCGCCGGTGGCGTCAGGCCGAGGCGTGGGGTTTCGACCACGCCTGGACGTACGACCACCTGGGGTGGCGTGACCTGGTGGACGGTCCCTGGTTCGACTCGGTGCCCACCCTCACCGCGGCGGCGATGGTCACCAGCCGGATCAGGCTCGGCACCCTGGTCGCCTCCCCCAACTTCCGGCACCCGGTCCACTTCGCCCGCGAGGTGACCGCGCTGGACGACATCTCCGGCGGTCGGGTGCTGCTGGGCCTGGGCTCCGGCGGGATCGGTTTCGACTCCGCCGTCCTCGGCGGGGAGACGTTGCCGCCCCGGCAACGGGTGGACCGGTTCGCCGAGTTCACCGAGCTGCTCGATCTGATCCTGCGCACCGACCGGGTCGACTGGCGGGGCGAGTGGTTCGCCTCGGTCGACGCCCGCAACAACCCTGGGTGCGTACAGACGCCTCGGGTGCCGTTTGTCGTGGCGGCGAACGGGCCCCGGGCGATGAAGCTGGTCGCCCGGTTCGGGCAGGGCTGGGTGACCACCGGGCTCGGTGGCGACGACATGGCCGCCTGGTGGCGTACGGTGACCGAGCTCAGCGGCCAGCTCGATCGGACCCTCGAGGCCGCCGACCGGGACCCGGCGACCCTGGACCGTTACCTCTCGTTGGATGCCGCGCCGGTTTTCTCCCTCTCCAGTGCCTCCTTCTTCGCCGACGCGGTCGCCCGTGCCGCCGAACTCGGCTTCACCGACGTGATCACCCACTGGCCCCGCGAGTCGAGCTGGTACGCGGGCGACGAGGCGGTCCTCGAAGAGGTGGCGACAACGGTGCTGCCCGGTCTCCGTTGAGCTGAGCAGGCAGGTCCGACAACCTCAGATGAGCTGGGCGGCGTAGAGCGCGGCGGCGAGGGGTGCCTCGTCGCCCGTGGCGGCGTGCACGTCGAGCACCGCGTCGGCGAGCTTGACCACGTGCTCGTCGCCGTTGCGGCTGGCCCGTTCGAAGGTTTCCGCCGCCGAGTCGACCGTGATCGGGGGCGGCGGGAGCGCACCGGCGGGGGCGTACACGGCGGTGACGGCGGCCGTCGCGGACCAGGCCGCGGCCACGCTCGGCAGCCACTGCGCCGGTTCCAGTTCCGGCAGGGTACGCAGCACCGCGGTCGGCGCGGTCACGGCGTGCACCAGCATCACCGGGTTGGCGTGTCCGTACCGCAGGAAGTCCAGGCTGGCCCGGTGCACCACCTCGGCGAGGAAGCGCGCCGCATCCGCCGGGTCGGCCGGTGGGCGGGGCGCGGCGACCGAGGCAGACCAACCGGGTACGTCGGGCAGTTGGGCGAACCGGTCCCGGATGCCCCCGTCCTGTCTCGGGATCCGGGGTAACCGGTCGAGCGCGGCGCCGACCCCGCTCGTACCGGTGAGCGGGCCGGCGCCGGGCACCGGTTGCCACCGGGCGGCCCAGTAGGCGAGCGCCTGACCGAGTTCGGTGACCCGTTCCGGTGTGGTTCGCTCACCCAGTGCCCGTATGGCGTGGCCGACCCGGATGACCCCGTGGGTGGCGCTGGCCGCGATGCCCGGCAGCAGCCGGGGCCACCAGGTCGCCAGCACGGTACGCCAGGGCGTTTCGTCCATGATCCGGGCGAAGTACGCCAGCCAGTCACCGGTGCGTTTCGGGTCGCCGAGTGCGGCCCGCCAGTCGTCGATCGGCTGGATCCCGCGCGGCAGTTCGTCGAGTCGGTCCAGATAGGAGTCGAGCCAGCGGTGCACCCCGGTCTGGTGACCGTGGTGGACCAGGGCTTCGACCGCCATCGGGCCGTGGTTGCTGAGCCATCCTTCGAACTCGGGTCCGGTGCGGTGGAGTCGGGCGTACGCCTCGTCGAGGGTGTCCACTGTCATGCGGTCCAGCGTCCGAGTTGAAGCGGGCTTGAGGTCAAGCCCCGGAATCGGCGGCGGGTCAGACTGCCAGGTCGTGCCGGTCGAGGAGGCTGCGTACGCGCAGTTCGCGGGCGAGTTCGACCGGACAGTCGGCGATGATCGCGGCGGTCCCGACCGGGGTCGCGCCCCGGGCGGAGATGACCTGGTAGAGGGCGCGGACCTGGGCACCGCTGGCCACCCAGTCGTCCACCACCAGTACCCGGTCGGCCGGGCCGAGGTGCCGGTCGCGTACGCCGAGGGCGAGTTGCCGGCCGCGGTAGTCCGGTGGCGTGGTCGCCCAGGTGGTCGGCTCGGCGATCCGCCGGTCGCCGGTGTTCTTGTACGCGGGCAGGAAGCCCACCCCGAGCGCGGTCGCCACCAGCGGGCCGATCAGCAGGCCGGTCACCTCGGGGGCGAGCACGACGGTGGGCGACTCGGCCCGGAACAGGTTGCCGAGTGCAGGTCCGATTTCCAGTAGGGTGTCCGGATCACGCCACCAGCCGGAAATGTCGCTGACGAGGTGGCTGCTGTCCGGGCCGGGATCGATCCAGCGGAACAGTTCGGTCAGCCGTTTCCTCAGCTCAGCGGCCATCTGCACCCTCCTCGGATACGGGCACGACCGGCCCAGGGCGGGTCGGCCGATCGGTTACACGTTTCACCGCAAATACGGGCAAAAGAGCATGATCACGTTGACTCCCGAAGTGCTCCGGTCGCTACCTTCCGACCTTCATGTTCACGTCGTCAGCGGGAAGGACAGGTCGGTGACGGAGAAGCGCCCCCTGGTTCGGATATTCAAGTCGCCGGTCGGCCTCACCGCCAGTGTCGCGCTGGGCGTGGCGCTCGCCGTGGGCGGCACGGTCGGTGGCATCCACCTCGCGAGCAGCCCGGCCTCGTCGACCGCCGCGGAGACCGTGGACGTCGTACCGAGCCTGTCGCCGAGTGCGTCGCCGAGCAGTTCGCCGGCAACGGCGGTTCCGGTGACGCCGTCACCATCGGCGACCTCGGCCTCGCCCGCACCCGCCAGGACAACCGAGCGGGCCTCGCGCGGCAAGACCCGGGCCGCCACCCCGAAACCGAGCACGACGAAGAAGCCGAAGCCGGCATCCACCCCGGTGGTCGGCAGCGGCACCTGCGGCGCGTCCTTCTACGACCAGGGGCAGATGACCGCGAACGGGGAGAACTTCGACCCGAGTTCGCTCACCGCCGCGCACCTCACCCTCGCGTTCAACACCCGGGTACGGGTGATCAACCCGGACAACGGCAAGTCCGTGGTCGTACGGATCAACGACCGGGGTCCGTACGTCGGCGGCCGGTGCCTCGACCTCTCCCGGGCCGCGTTCGAGGCGATCGCCTCCACCGACCTCGGCGCGATCACGGTCCGGTACGAGATTCTCGGGTGACCCGCCCTTGACCAGGTACGTCGTCCGGTGCGCCGCCGGCTTCCCGATCGTCGCGTAGCGGTGGCGACGCGACCGGGCACCGGCCAGGTGGACAGAACCCACTCAGACGAGGGGTCAACTTCGTTCAACAGTGCCCGCGAATCAGGCATGCTGTTCGGCGTACCCATGCAATTCTTGCCGCCGGGCCGCCGCCCGCTGAGTTCTGGTTCCCGCGCCGGTCTCGGCGCGGCCCTCGTGCTGCTCGCGCTCGTCTCCGGGATCGAGGTGGCGGACGGCACCCGGGCCGACCATATCGGACTCCTGGTGGCCGCCCCGTTCCTCGCCGCGGCGTTCGCGTCCTGGCGGGTGGTGCTCGGTGTGGGGGCCGCGGCCGTCGGGATAGGTGTGGCCTTCACCCTCAGCGCCCAGACGGTCGAACTGGGCAATGTGGTCAATGTCGGCGGCGTGATGGCCTTCATCGGGGTCGCCGCGGCGGTGGCGGTCGTCCGGCAGCGGCAGGCCGAGCAGATCGCCGAGCTGTCCAAACTCGCCGCCGTCGCCCAGCAGGCGGTGCTCCGCCCGCTCGGACCGCAGGTCGGCACGCTCGCGGTCGCCGCCCGGTACATCTCCTCCACCGCCGCCGCCGAGATCGGCGGTGACCTGTACGAGGTGATCGACACCCCCTACGGCGTACGGATGCTGATCGGTGACGTACGCGGCAAGGGGCTCGACGCGGTCCGGCTCGCCAGCATCGTGCTCGGTTCCTACCGCCACGTCGCGTACGAGCGGGCCGACCTGCGGGCGATCGTGGCCGACCTGGACCGCGCGGTGGCGCGCAGTGTCGGCGACGAGGACTTCGTCACCGCCGCGCTGGTCGAGGAGCGGGGCGGCACGCTGACGATCGTCAACTGCGGTCACCCGGCACCGTTGCTCCTGCGCCGGGGGCAGGTGATCCCGCTGGAGCCGCCGTCGCCGGCCCCGCCGCTGGGTTTCATGCCGGTGGTCCGGCCCCGGGTCGAGCGGCTCGAACCGGGCGACCGGCTGCTGCTGTTCACCGACGGACTCGGTGAGGCCCGCCGCGACGGGGAGTTCTTCCCCACCGAGGAGCGGGCCTGGCAGTTGCTCGGCCACGGGACGGTCGGGGACGGGCTCGCCTCGCTGGAGACCGCGCTGGTCGAGTGGGTGCACGGGCGGCTGGACGACGACATCGCCCTGGTCCTGATGGAGTACGCCGGACCCCGTCCCGTCACCACGGTCGCCGTACCGAGTTGGGAAGTCGGCGCCTCGGACGTCTGAGCCCGGACGTCTGGTTCGGTGCCCCCTGTCGGCAATGTGTCCGCCGTCACTTCCGCTATTGGGTTGTCGAGGCTACCCGTGAGTAATACAGTCGGAGTTACTGGCTGGTAACACCTGTTCGGAAGCGGGGCCCGCTCATATGACCCACTACAAGAGCAACATCCGGGACCTGGAGTTCAACCTCTTCGAGGTCTTCGGCGCGGATCAGGCGTTCGGCCAGGAGCCGTACTCCGATCTTGACGTCGACACGGCCCGCAGCATCCTGGCCGAGGTCGACCGGTTGGCCCGCGAGGACCTCGCGGCGAGCTACGTCGACGGCGACCGGAACCCGCCGGTCTTCGACCCGGCCACCCACTCCGCGCCGCTGCCCGCCTCCTTCAAGAAGTCGTACGCGGCCCTGATGGAGTCGGAGTTCTGGCGGATGGACCTCCCGCCGGAGCTGGACGGGACCAACGCTCCCCGGGCGCTCTGGTGGTCGCTGGCCGAACTGATCCTCGGCGCGAACGCCCCGATCTGGATGTACGCCTCCGGCCCGTCGTTCGCGCACACCCTCTACGTCGAGGGCACCGAGCAGCAGCGCAAGTGGGCCAAGCTCTTCACCGAGAAGCAGTGGGGCTCCTCCATGGTCCTCACCGAGCCGGACGCCGGCTCGGACGTGGGTGCCGGCCGGACCAGGGCGATCCCGCAGCCCGACGGCTCGTGGCACCTGGAGGGCGTGAAGCGCTTCATCACCTCCGGTGAGCACGACCTCACCGACAACATCGTCCACTATGTGCTGGCCCGGCCGGTCGGCGTCGAGGGTGTCGGCGGTCCCGGCACCAAGGGCCTCTCCCTCTTCGTCGTGCCGAAGTTCCACTTCGACTCCGAGACCGGCGAACTCGGCGAGCGCAACGGCGTCTTCGCCACCAACGTCGAGCACAAGATGGGGATCAAGGTCTCCAACACCTGCGAGCTGACCTTCGGCGAGCACGGCGTACCGGCCAAGGGCTGGCTGCTGGGCGACGTGCACGACGGCATCCGGCAGATGTTCCTGATCATCGAGTACGCCCGGATGATGGTCGGCACCAAGGCGATCGCCACCCTCTCCACCGGCTACCTCAACGCCCTGGAGTACGCGAAGCAGCGCAAGCAGGGCGCCGACCTGGTCGCCACCGAGCGCAACGCGCCCCGCGTCACCATCACCCACCACCCGGACGTCCGCCGTTCGCTGATGCTCCAGAAGTCGTACGCGGAAGGGCTGCGCGCCCTGGTCTGCTACACCGCGACCTGGCAGGACAAGGTGAAGCTGGCCGAGGCGGCCGGCGACGAGGCGGGCGTGAAGCAGGCCAAGCGGGTCAACGACCTGCTGCTGCCGCTGGTGAAGGGCTGTGGCTCGGAGCGGGCGTACGAAATGCTCAGCCACGAGTCGTTGCAGACCTTCGGTGGTTCGGGTTTCCTCCAGGACTACCCGCTGGAGCAGTACGTCCGCGACGCCAAGATCGACACTCTGTACGAGGGCACCACCGCGATCCAGAGCCTCGACCTCTTCTTCCGGAAGATCGTGAAGGACAACGGCCGGGCGCTCGGGGTGGTGGCCAGCGAGATCGAGGAGTTCATCACCGCCGAGGGCGGCAACGGTCAGCTCAAGGAGGAGCGGGTGGCCCTCGGCCGCGCCCTCAACGAGCTGCAGACCATCCTCGTCACGATGACCGGCTGGTTGGGCGAGGCACAGTCCGGCGAGCCGCGCGCGGTCTACAAGGTCGGCCTCAACAGCCGCCGGGTGCTGCTGGCGGTCGGTGACCTCGTGGTCGGGTGGCTGCTCCAGCGGCAGGCCGAGGTGGCCCTGCGGGCACTGGGCGGCGAGGTGTCGACTGCGGACAAGTCGTTCTACACCGGCAAGGTCGCGGCGGCCCGGTTCTTCGCCCACGAGGTGCTGCCCCGGATCGGGGCCGACCGGCGCGTCATCGAGTCCACCAACCTCGACCTGATGGACCTGGCCGAGGACGCGTTCTGAACCGTTCGGTAGCGCTAGCGCCCACTGTCTAGCACCGATGTTTTTCGGCGGCCGACGAGCGAGACTGCTCGTCGGCCGCCGCGTTATGGTGGAAGCGGTGCGACCAGCAGTTTGTTGGGATTTGTCAGTTTAGGTTTATCGGATTTGTCAGGTTAGCCCAGAAGCCATCGCACGGGGGAGTGCAGCGGACATGGGCGTCGGTAGCGGTATTTTCCTGATCGGACTGGGAGCCATTCTGACGTTCGCCATCAGGGCGAACGTGTGGTGGCTCGACCTACGCGCGGTCGGCTGGGTTTTCATGCTCGCCGGACTGGCCGTCCTGTTGACCACCCTCTGGTACTGGCAGACCAGCAAGAAGAAGGCCCGTACCCTCATCGTGGAAGAGAACCGGCTGTCCCATCCGACGGCGATGATGCCGCCGCCTCCGGACCCGCCCCCGCCGCAGGCACCGCCCTCGTGACGGGCCGCGGCGTGCATCAGCTACGGGCGGTGTGCGCCGCTTCCACCGGTCCCCGACTCGGGCGCAGTTCCGCCCACTCGGGCACCGCCAGCCGGTGTACGGAAATGCCACTGGTGCGGAGCCCGTCCGGATCGGCGCTGACCGGATCCAGGAGACGGGAAAGGCCGGAGATGCTCGGGTTGTGCCCGATCAGCAACACCACACCCGCCGCCGGATCGACCTTACGGATCAGGTCCAGCAACTCCCTGGCGTCACCCTCGTACACGTCCGGCTCGTAACTCACCACCGGTCCGCCGCCAGCCTCGCCCCCGACCGTGGCGGCGGGCGCCTCGGCCATCGCCAGGGCCACCCCGTGCCAGGTCTGCCGGGTGCGCCTGGCCGGCGAACAGATCACCACCGAGGGCAGATGACCGCCGTGGGCCAGCCAGGCCCCGGCGGCGCCAGCGTCCGCGTACCCCCGGGCGGTGAGCGGACGGTCGAAGTCCGCGATCCTGGCCGGGCGTTCCGCCTTGGCGTGCCGCAGCAGTACGACGCGCTTGGTCATGACGTCTCCTCGCTCCGCTCGTCGTCGTCATGACCTTTATAGCTGTGCCGGTTGGGGGACCTCGCCCTGCGTTCGGCTCTCGGCTTTCGTCTCACCGGTCGACTTCGGAGAGTGAGGTTGATTGGGCGACGAAGCGCCTGGGTAAGTCCTTCTGTGCCGCAACCTCACCAAGTGGCCGCGGCGGGCCTAGTCAGGCCAGCGGATAGCCAAGGAGGGCGACAAAAGTGGGTATCGGTGGAAGTATCTTCCTCATCGCGCTGGGCGCGATCTTTGCGTTCGCCGTGGACGTGGAGCTGGGTTGGCTCGATCTCAGCGTGGTCGGCTGGGTGCTGATGCTCGCCGGCCTGGTGGGCCTGATCATGACCGCGTGGCTCTGGCAGACCCGCCGCCGTCCGGTCGTCACCACCACGGTCGAGGACACCCGGGTCGTACCGGTCCGCGATGACCGGGTGGTCGAGGAGTACCGCGAGGTGCGGCGTCCGGGTCACCCCCTCTGAACCAACCCGAGTAACAGGGTTCCGGGCCGATCCACGGGATACGGCCCTACCCACCCTTCGTAGCCGGCGCGGACCGTCCCCCCACGCGGTCCGCGCCGGTTACCCATGTCCGGGGCCGGTTGTGTCGGCGCGACGGCCGGGCATAAGCCGACGGTCAGGCGTACAGGGCGAAGTAGATCGCGACGTGGTGGCAGATCGCCGCGATCAGGGTGCAGGCGTGGAAGAACTCGTGGTGGCCGAAGACGGTCGGCCACGGGTTGGGGCGGCGCAGGGCGTAGAAGACGGCCCCCACGCTGTACGCGATACCGCCCGCGATCATCAGCACCAGAGCCGTCACTCCGCCGTACCGCAGGATGTCCGGGAGCACGGCGACGGCGACCCAGCCGAGACCGAGATAGAGCGGGGCGGAGACCCAGCGGGGCGCGTGCGGCCAGACGAGTTTGACCGCCACCCCGGCGAGCGCGCCGGCCCACACGATGGTGAGCAGGATGGTCGCGCTCCGGTTCGGCAGCAGCAGTACGCAGAACGGGGTGTACGTGCCGGCGATGAAGATGAAAATCATCGAGTGGTCGAGTCGGCGCATGACCTGGAAGCCACGTTCCGTCCACACCCGACGGTGGTAGAGCGCGCTGGTGCCGAAGAGGCCACAGACGGTGACGCTGTAGATCGCACAACTGACCAGCGGGGCCCAGCCGGGCCGGGTGGCGGCGAGCGAGCAGAGCACGACCCCGCTGACGAGGGCGACGAAGAAGGCGTACGTGTGCAGCCAGCCCCTCATCCGGGGCTTGCCGATGTCGGCCGGTTTGATCCGTGCCGAGGCCGAGGTGGTCACCCGCTCAGGCTACGGCAGCGTAAGTTACCTATAGGTAGTGGATCTCGTCACGTCAGCGTCGTACCTGCCGGTTCACCAGCGTGTCCGGCAGGATGGGCCGATGCGGATCTGTCCGGTGGGCTCCGGCGCCCTGCTGCTCGAGTGCGCGGACGGCGCCGAGGTGGAGGACTGGCGGGCCGAGCTGTGGCGGCGCCGCGAAGCCGGTGAACTGGTCGCCGTGGACATCGTGCCGGCCGCCCGTACCGTGCTGGTGGACGGCGTACCCGAACCGGAGCGGACGGCGGAGCTGATCGCCGGCTGGACGCCGCGACCGACCGCCGGGACCGGGGACGGACCGCTGCTCGAAGTGCCCACCGTGTACGACGGGGAGGACCTGCCCGCCGTCGCCAACCTGTGGCAGGTTGACGTACCGACGGCGGTGCAGCGGATCAGCGGCACCGAACTCCGGGTCGCCTTCTGCGGCTTCGCCCCCGGTTTCGCGTACCTGAGCGGGTTGCCCGAGCCGTGGGCGGTGCCCCGGCTGCCCAGTCCCCGACCTCGGGTGCCGGCAGGGGCGGTCGCCCTCGCCGGCCCGTACGCCGGGATCTATCCGACCGCGTCGCCCGGTGGCTGGCGGCTGGTCGGACGGACCGGGCTGACCCTGTTCGACGTACGCCGGGACCCGCCCGCCCGGCTCGTCCCCGGCACCCGCGTACGCCTGGTGCCGGCGTGACCGGGGACGGACTGGTGGAGGTGATCCGGGCCGGCGGCCTCACCACCGTGCAGGACCTCGGCCGACCGGGCTGGGCGCACCTCGGCGTACCCCGTTCCGGTGCCCTGGACCCGGCCGCCCTGCGACTGGCGAACCGGCTGGTCGGCAACCCGGAGGCGGCGGCCGGGCTGGAGACCACGCTGACCGGGTGCACCCTGCGACTGGTACGCGCGGGCACGGTCGCGGTCACCGGCGCGCTCGCCGTACTGCGGGTTGACGGACGGGCGGTCGACACCGGCGGTCCGGTCGCCGTACCGGCGGGTGCCCTGGTCGAACTCGGCCCGGCCCGGCGCGGGGTACGCAGCTACCTGGCCGTGGCAGGCGGGATCGCGGTCGAGCCGGTCCTCGGCAGCCGGGCCACGGACACCCTCTCCGGGCTCGGACCGGCCCCGCTGCGCGACGGCGACACCCTGCCCCTCGGGCCGGTCACCGCCAGGCCCGCACCGGTGGACTTCCTGCCCGTGGGGCTGCCACCGGCACAACTCGACCTGCCGGTCCGCCTCGGCCCCCGGCACGACTGGTTCACCCCCGAGGCCGTACGCACGCTGCTCGGCACGGCGTACACGATCGGGACGATGAGCAACCGGGTCGGAGCGCGCCTCGCCGGTGCGGCCCTGCCCCGCGCGGTGGCCGGCGAACTGCCCAGCGAGGGCGTGGTGCTCGGGGCGGTGCAGGTGCCGGCGGACGGACAGCCGTTGATCTTCCTGGCGGACCATCCGACCACCGGCGGTTACCCGGTGATAGCGGTCCTGGACAACGTGCTACCCCTTGCGCAGGCCCGCCCCGGGACTATCGTGCGATTCCATGGACCGATCCCACTCCGTTGACCTGAACGCGGACCTCGGCGAGGGATTCGCCATCTGGCAGCTCGGCGACGACGAGGCACTGCTCGACGTCGTCACCTCCGCCAACGTCGCCTGCGGCGCCCACGCCGGCGACCCCGGCACCATGCGCCGGGTCTGCATCGCCGCCGCCGAGCGGGGCGTCGCCGTCGGCGCGCAGGTCGGGTACCGGGATCTCGCCGGGTTCGGCCGACGGCGGATCGACTACGCGTTCGCCGAACTGCGCGACGAGGTGACCTACCAACTCGGCGCGCTCGACGCGTTCTGCCGGGTCGCGGGCACCCGGATGCGTTACGTCAAGCCGCACGGCGCGCTCTACAACGTCGCGGCGGTCGACCATACCCAGGCGGCGGCGGTGGTGGCCGCGGTCGCCGAGTACAACAACGCGCTGCCCGTACTCTGCCTGCCCGGATCCATGCTCGCCGAACTGGCCCGTGAGGCCGGACTCCGCCCGGTGGCCGAGGGCTTCGCCGACCGGGGCTACCAGCCGGACGGGACCCTGGTTCCGCGTACCGCCCCGGGTGCGCTGGTCACCGCCACCGACCAGGTCGTCGAACGGGCCGTACGGATGGCCGTCGAGCAGGTGGTGGTGGCGGTCGACGGCAGCGTCGTCCCGTGCCCGGTGGAGTCGATCTGCCTGCACGGTGACACGCCGGGGGCGGTGACCATGGCCCGTCAGGTACGGGCCGCGCTCCTCGCCACCGACGTCAAGCTCACCCCGTTCACCTGAGCGGGGTGAGGGTCAGCCGTCCAGGCCGCGCAGGATCAGCGGCAGCCGGTCCGCGCCGTCCGGGGTGATCCGCAGCGGGACGCCCCAGTCCTGCCGGGTGAGGTGGCACGCGGCGTGTTCGGCCTCGGCGTCACAGGTCGCCGCCTGCGCGGTGATCTGCAACACCCCGGCCGGCACCTCCGGGTTGAGTACGAGTTCCCGGGACAGGTCCGTGCTCGTCCCGGCCCCGTCGAGCAGCAGCTCCGGCGGGGACGCCGAGACCACCACCCGGGTCGACGGCCCGAACGACTCGTCCAGCTTCTGCCCCGGGGCGGGCGTGAAGATGACATCCAGGGTGATCGTCCCGGCGGCGAGATCGGTCGGCGGCCGTTCGGTCCGGTGCCGTTCCCCGCTGACCGTGGACGCGCCCGCGGCCGAGAGGGCGCCGGGCGCCAGCCGGGTCAGCCGGTGCGCGGCCGACTCGACCACGAGCACGTCCCCGTCACCGGTGAGCACCAGGTCGCTCGGCTCCGCCAATTCGTCCGCGACCGTACTGACCAGCCCGGTCGCCGGGTCGAACCGGCGCACCGCACCGTTGTACGTGTCAGCGATCAGCACCGACCCGTCCGGAAGCGCGCACACACCCAGCGGGTGCTGGAGCAGCGCCTGGTCGGCCGGACCGTCCACGTGACCGAAGTCGAACAGGCCCTGACCGACCGAGGTGTGCATCACCCCGTCCTCGATGAAGCGCAGCGCGCTGGTCTCGCTGTCCGCGATCCAGAGCCGCCGACCGTCCATCGACACCGACAGCCCTGAAGGCTGCGCCATCCACACCTGGTCCAGGGGCCCGTCCTTGAGCGCCTCGACGGTGGTCCCGGCGTACATGCCCGCGGTCCGCTTGATCGGGTCGAACCACCAGAGCTGGTGGATGCCGGCCATCGCGACGATCACCCTGTCGTCGTACCAGGCGAGGTCCCAGGGGGAGGAGAGGTCGATGGAGAGCGCGTCGTGCGGGTGGTCGTCGACCGTCGAGCGCCACTGGCGTCCGGTACCGGCGACCGTGCGTACCTCCCCGGTGTCGAACCGCAGACCGCGCAGCAGGTGGTTCACGGTGTCGGCCACGACGAAGTCGTAACCGACGATCTCGGCCACGTGCGGCGGCAGCGGGCAGATCCCCTGCGGCTCGGCGAACCGGGCGTCGGCGGGTCCGCCGTCGGCGTGGCCCCGCTCGCCCGATCCGATCCGCCGTTGCACGGTTTCCCCGTCGGCGGCCAGCTCGACGATCGAGTGCCGGGCCGAGTCGGAGACGAGCAGGTTGCCGGTGTCGAGGACCACGGCCTTGCCGGGGAAGCGCAGGCTGGTCGCCGGTTCGGCGGGCGGGACGTACGGGCCGTCGCCCCGGTGCAGGGTCCCCTTCGCCTCGTGGGTGGCGATCAGCTCCTCGATCAGCCGGTCCAGCCCTTCGGCGTGCCCCTCGCCGGCCATCATCGCGACGACGTAACCCTCCGGGTCGACCACGGAGAGCGTCGGCCAGGCCTTGGCCGCGTACTGCTGCCAGGTGTGCAGCTCGGGGTCGTCCAGGACCGGGTGGTGGACCTCGTACCGCTCGACGGCGGCGGCGAGCGCGTCGGCGTCCCGTTCGTGCTCGAACTTCGGCGAGTGCACCCCGACGACCACGAGTACGTCTCCGTACTTCTCCTCCAACGGCCGGAGTTCGTCGAGTACGTGCAGGCAGTTGATGCAGCAGAAGGTCCAGAAGTCGAGCAGGACGATCCGTCCGCGGAAGTCCTTGATCGAGTAGGACTTGTCCCCGGTGTTCAGCCACCCGCGACCCTGCAACTCCGGAGCGCGAACTCGGGCCGTACGTATCTCAGCCATGGTCCCCATCCTGCCTGAACGCGTCGGCAGGACTGCCCGGTGCCCTGGACTTGTCATGATCGTCGGATGTTCGCCGTGCCGTGGGCGGCGTGTCGATCGCCATGACGACTGACGTCCATGTCCCTCCGTCCGGGACGTATGACACGGCAGAGTCGTACATCTTCTTCGATGTATTCACATCAAAGAAGAGGCTCTTGTGACGCTTCCGTGGGTGGTTGGGCGCGTCGTTGTGGGGCACGCCGTTGTCCTGCCTAGGTTCTGGCTTGTCGAAGGTCAGAACTTTCAGTGGCGGGAGAACGGCGTGCGTAATGCCAGGTTATGGGCTCGATTGCTCGGCGTCGAGAAGACGGTGGTCGAGGGTGTCGAGTTCGATGAGGATGCGGGTGTGGTGGTGGCGTCGGTGCGGCCGGGGCGTGGTCAGCGGCGTCGGTGTGGGGTCTGCGGGCGGCGGTGTCCTGGTTATGACCGGGGTGAGGGGCGTCGTCGGTGGCGGGCGTTGGATTGGGGAACGGTCCGGATGTTCGTCGAGGCTGACGCGCCTCGGGTCCGTTGTGTCACTCATGGGGTGGTGGTGGCCGCGGTGCCGTGGGCGCGGCATGGTGCCGGACATACCCGTGGTTTCGATCAGACGGTGGCGTGGCTTGCCACGGTGTGTGCGAAGAGTGCGGTGACGGAGTTGATGCGGGTCGCGTGGCGGACGGTTGGTGCCGTGGTGGCCAGGGTCTGGGCGGATGTTGAGGCCGGGAACGATTTGCTGGCGGGGTTGCGTCGGGTGGGGATCGATGAGATTTCCTACCGGAAGGGCCGTAAGTATCTGCTCGTGGTGGTGGATCATGACTCGGGTCGGCTGGTTTGGGTGGCCAACGGGGCGAACCAGACCACCCTGGGCCGGTTCTTCGACCTTCTCGGCGAACGGCGGTGCGCGGAGATCAGTCACGTGTCCTGCGACGGGGCTCGTTGGATGAGTGACGTCATCACCGCTTACTGCCCGCAGGCGGTGCGTTGTGCTGATCCCTACCATGTGGTGGCGTGGGCGACCGAGGCCCTTGACGTCCAGCGGCGTCAGTCGTGGAACGCGGCCCGTGGGGCGGCGCGGGGTATCAGCCACAACCGGAGATCACGCGGGACGGCGAAGCTGCTGAACAACGCCCGGTGGGCGTTGTGGAAGAACCCCGAGAACCTCAGCGAACGTCAACGCGAGCAACTGGCCTGGATCGCCAGGACCGACCCCGTGTTGCACCGGGCCTGGGCCCTGAAAGAGGGCCTACGGACCGTGTTCGCGATCGCCAGACGCAGCCCGGCCGAAGCCGTCGAGGCCCTGGACAGGTGGATCAGCTGGGCCCGCCGATGCCGAATCCCGGGCTTCGTGAAACTCCAGCAACGGATCGTCCGTCACCGTCACGCGATCATCGCCTCGATCGAACACCGCCTGTCCAACGCCATCGTGGAGTCCACCAACACCAAGATCCGACTCATCATCCGCAGGGCCTACGGATTCCACTCCGCCGACGCCGTCATCGCCCTGGCCATGCTCACCCTCGGCGGCCACCGACCCAATCTCCCCGCCAGATAACCCACGGACCAGTCACAAGAGCCAAAGAAGATGTACGTCCTGGACGAGTGACTGCCCCCGGCGACGCAGGCGCGTCTCCGTCGGCGTGGCCGAGCCCCGGCTGGCGACCGCCCTACCGCAGGTCGGTCAGTCCTTGCGGCGGAGCAGCCAGACGTCGTCCTGCTGCCAGATCTGCTCGTAACCCTGGTCGAGGTACTTCTGCCGCAGGGTCAGCACCTCGTCGCGGGTCTTGAACGGCCAGATGATCTCCGGCGGGGCGCCGAGCACCGCGTACTGGGCGCCGTACGGGTTGATGTCGACGATCCGGGAGCCGGGCGGGCCCGACCGGGCGGGCAGCTGGAGCTGCTGGGTACGACTGCTGATCAGCACCCCGATCGCATCGTCCGCCTCGACCGTCGCATCGCGCGGGATCTGGTCGACGACGGCAAAGGCGGCCCGCTCGTACGACGTCTGCTGCCACGAATCCCGCTCGAACAGTTTTCCGATCGGGAAGGTCGGGGAGATGCAGCCGTACACCGCGACCGCGAGGACCCCGGCCAGCCAGGTCCAGACGAGCCCCTGCGCCACGCGGGTCCGTACCGCGAGGGGTTTCGCCGTCGCGACGGCCTCCGGTGCCGGCGCGGCCTCGGCGCGCCGCTCCTGGAGGCGGACGATCCAGCCGGCGAGGCGCCCGACGCCGTCCACACCGGCCAGCAGGAGGATGACCATGAGCGGGGCGTTGTACTGGTAGTGGACCATGCTGTACGAGGGCGTGTCCGAGAGCATCCGGATGGCCAGCGACGGCAGCGCGAGCAGCACGATCGGCGACAGGAAGTACGCGCCGAGAGCGACCGCGAGCAGCCACATCAGCAACTGCTCCCGGTACGGGGTCGAGGAGACGTGGTCCGCGACCTCCAGCGGGTGGGTCAGGATGAACTTCGCCGCCGACCCCGGCCCCGGCCCCATCGACTTGTACGTCCAGTACTGGGTGGAACTGCCGCCGAACCCGGGAATGAAGACCTTGATCGCGAGCGCGGACCAGACCAGCCCGACAAACGAGACCCCGGCCCCCCAGAGCCGGTGTCCACGGATGAAGAAGAGCACACCGAGTACGGCGACCAGGAGGCCCATCTCCTCCTTCACGAGCAGGAGCAGCCCGGTCGGGATGAGCGCCTGGAGGTGGCGGCCGGCGTAGAGCCGTTCGAGGGCGATGGCCAGCAGCAGGACCGAGGTGTCGAGCTCGTGGTAACCGACGATCATCGCGGACTGGAGGCCCCAGGAGACCGCGAACGCGAGCGCCACCAGGTACGCCGGCCCGACGCCGAGGATCCGCCGGGTGAACTTCCAGATCAGCGCCGCCGCGACCGCGTAGATCACCGCCTGGGCGATGAACAGCATCCGTACGTCGTCCCAGATCCAGTACAGCGGTGCGAAGAGCACGTAGATCGGGGAGAAGTGGTCGCCGAGCTGGATGAAGTCGGCGGGAAGCCCGGCGTACCCCGACTTGAGCGGGACGATCGGCGCCTCGAACCGGGAGTAGCCCCGGATGGCCTGGTCGAAGATGACGCTGTCGAACGACTTGTAGCCCAGCTTCCGCCAGCTCTGCACCATCATCGTCAGGTACAGCCCGCAGGTGAACACCATGACGCCCAGCACGCCGTACGTGTGACGTGTCACCGCCCACGGGTAGAACCGGCGGCGACGACGCGGCGACGGCTCGCCCGCCTCCGCCTCGGGCAGGGTGATCGTGCTCATGCTTCTACTCCAGGTGATGGTGGCGCCGGTCTCGACGGCGACATCAGGCATGGGCCTTCCGGCTGCCTGCCGACGGTTACCGGGGCCGGCCGACCAGGTCGTACGGCTCTGCGCCGGTCACGGTGCGCTGCGCCGGCGGCCGACCCTCGCGGGTGGCCGAGGGCAGGTGGGCCTCCTTGAGGAGGAAGTGCGGACGCTGCTTGGCCTCGTAGTAGATCCGGCCGACGTACTCGCCGATGACACCGAGCACCATCATGTTCAGACCACCGAGACCGACAACGGCGGTGAGCAGGGTGACGTATCCGGGTGAGTCATTTCCGAACACGGTCGCCTGCCCGATGATCCAGAGCATGTAGAGCAGGGCGATCGAGGTCATTGCCAGCCCGAGGTAGATCGCCAACCGTAGCGGTTTGTTGTTGAACGACAGCAGTCCGTCCATCGCGTAGTTCAGCAGCTTGCCGAAACTCCAGCTCGTGGCGCCCCCGTGACGGGCGACGTTCTCGTACTCGATGAAGGCGATGTCGAATCCGACCCAGGCGAACATCGCCTTGGAGAACCGGTTGTATTCCGGCATCGCGAGGATCGAGTCGACAACCTGGCGGGAGAGCAGTCGGAAATCGCCCGCACCATCGACGAGGCGGACCTCGATCCAGCGGTTGACCAGGCGATAGAACGCGCGACTGAGTGCCGTACGGACGAACTTGTCGCCCTGCCGGTTGCGGCGGGCCACCACCTGGTCCAAGCCCTGCCGGTGCAACTCCACCATTCGGGGGATCAGCGCGGGCGGGTGCTGCAGGTCGGCGTCCATGAGAATGACCGCGTCGCCGGTGGCGTGCTTCAGCCCGGCCAGCATCGCCGACTCTTTACCGAAGTTTCGGCTGAACGACACGTACCGCACCCGGTCGTCGGACTCGGCCAGCTTGCGCATGACCATCAGGGTGTCGTCGCTGCTGCCGTCGTCGACGTAAATGACCTCGAAATCCTCGCCGGCCGCGGCAACCTCGGCTGTCACCTTGGCGTGCAGCAACTCCAGCGAATCCGCCTCGTTGAAACACGGCACGACGACGGACAACAACATCCAGGCCCCTTAACACTTTGCGGCCGGGGTGAAGTTCGGCGTCGGCCGCTCGATTGACTCTCGCCCGATGCGGAGGTGGGGTGGCGAGGCCAGAGCATAGTAGCCGTCATACGTCCCGCTATGCGAGCCCACTGATTCCGTATCCGACATATCCGCTGGTCGCGCCCTCATCGGTACCTCGACGATGGACGGTGGCGGGGCAAACGAAAGGCGCCCGCCCCGGGAACCGGAGCGGGCGCCTGTGGTCGGTGCCGGTCAGCCGCCAGCGGTCGGCCGGAGGCAGAGCACCTGCTGCCCACCCTCGTCGGCGGGGATGATCACCTTCGGCAGGGCCTGGTCGGCGCACTCGGCCTCACTGGCCACTTTCGACACCACGGTGAACGACCCGGGCTCGGTGCACGCGACGCCGACGGCCCCGTCACCGGACTGCTTCACGCACTCCCCGACCGCCGGGTTGAACGTGGGCTCGCCGCCCTGTCCGATGAACCAGAGGGCGCCGAGCGGAATGGCGAGCAGCAGCACGGCTGCGGTCAGCACCATCAGGAGCACCCGACCGTTGCGTACCTGGGGTGTCGGGGCGGGCTCGGGCTTGGCCTCCTCCGCGTCCGGCTTGAACGCGTCGAACCGGTTCTGCCCGGGCTCGCTAACCGGTGCCTGGGTCGGCCAGGCGGCCGTACCGGCGGGCGGCGGCAGGGCCGGCAGCGCGGGAGCGGGCACCACCGGGGAGACGCTGGTCCGATCGTCGAAGCCGCCCATACCGGCGGACCCAGAGCCGCCCGGCTGGCCGAACTGCCCGGGAGCGGGCGGACGTGCCGAACCGGCTGCCGGGCTGCCCGGCATCGCGTTGGGGCGCTCACCGAGCAGGTCGCCGAAGGGTGCGCCGCCCATACCGGGATACTGCGGCGACCCTCCGCCCTGCGCCGGCTCGAACCCGCGGGGCGGGTTGTCGTAGCCCGGGGGGTTGTCGTAACCCGGCGGGGGGCCGTCGAATCCGGTGGGGGCGGGAGCGTACCCGCTCGGGGGACCGTCGAATCCGGTCGACGCGGGCGGGAAACCGCCCTGCGCGCCGTCGAATCCGCTCGGCGGTACGTCGTACCCGGGCGGTGGCTGGTCGTACCCGGGCGGTGGGGCGTCGAATCCGGATCCCTGCGGCACGGGAACCCGGGCGGCTCCACTGGCCTGCGCCGTTCCCGCCGGTGAGACTGGGTGTTCGGCCTCGTCCCCGGCAACGGGCACAGCGGCCGCCCCACCGTACGTGGTGGGGCCGCGGCGGGGCGCCGGCTCGGCGTACTCGGGCGGCTCGGGGTATCCGGCGGGCGGCTCGGTGTAGCCCCCGGCCTCCGGGTACCCGGACGGTGCGGCGTAACCGGTCGGCGCGGGCGCGAACCCGGTCGGCTCGGCGTATCCGGTCGCTTCCTGGTAACCGCTCGCTTCGGGGTAACCGGTGGGCTCCGGGTAACCGGCGGGAGCGCCGTACGTGGTGGGGTTCCGGTGGGCCGAGGGGTCGTTCGCCGACCGTTGCGCGTCCCCCGCGACCTGGTGCTCGGGTTCCTCGACCGGATCGGCGGCGGCCGGGCGTCCGTACACCCGTGGTTGCGGGGTGGCCATGGCCGACGACCGGACGGCCTGGTCGGTCGGCGGCATGACCCGGCTGGCCAGCGGCACCGAGGCGCTGCCCGACACGGCCGCGCTGACCGGAGCAGCGGCGCCGGCCGTGGCACGGACCTCGGGGGACTCGGCCTCCTGGGCCGGTTCCGGCTGCTGGGGACGGGGCATCGAGACCCGACCGGAGATCCCCGACTCGCTCGACGAGCGGGGCTGCGGAACCACCGGCGGCATCGCCGGGGCGGCGGCCGGTGACTGGGGTGCGTCCGTACCGGCTCCGGAGTAGCCCTCCGGCGCCCAGGCCTGCGGCGGCGGGGGGCCGTCGCGTCCGTCGTCGGACGGCTGGCCGTAGTCCGGTCCGGCCCCACGATCGGCGCCGACAGCCGGATCCTGACCGGCGTAACCACCGGCGGCCGGGAAGCCGTCCGGCGGGTTCCCGTAGGACGGCTGCTCGTTCCCGTAGGACGGCTGCTCGGCAGGGGGCGAGCTGCCGTAGGAGGGCTGGTCGTAGTTCAGTTGCCGGGGGTAGCCCGGCGACGGCGGGAAGTCGATCTGGACGGGGGCGTCCGGGTAGTCGGGAAGCTCCCCGCGCGCGGGCCGGTCGGTGGGTGGGGTCGGGCCGCTCGTCGCGGGGAAGTCGTCCGCGGGCGGGTAGCCGGACGCCGAGGCCCATCCCGTCGGTGCCGGATAGTCGGCCTGCGCCGCGTAGTCCTGGTTGGCCGCCGGGTAGTCCGGGGCGGGCGGCGGAAAGCCGCCGGGCGCCGGGTAGCCGCTGGGCGGTGCCCAGTCGGTGGGTGGGCCGTACTCCGCGGGTTGGCCGTACTCCGCGGGTGGGGCGAAGTCCGCTGGTGGGGCGAAGTCCGCTGGTGGGGACGCGGCCAGGCTCGCGCCCGGTACCCGTGGCTCCTGAGGCGGCAGCGGCACCGCACCGGCCGGGGAGATGCCCGGAGCCGGCGCCGGCTGGTAGATCGGGGCGGGTGATCCGCCCGGCTGCGGGGTCCGGTCCGGCTGCGGCTCGCCCCAGGCGGGAGCGCTGCCGGGTTCCGGCGGGAACTCGTCGGCCCCGAACCGTCCGCGCTCCCGTTGCGGCAGCTCACCCGAGGTGGCACCGGCGGGCGGCGGTACGGAGGCCCGGCCCGGCTCGGACGCGCCCCAGGCCTCGCCGGGTGCCCACGGCTGCGCACCGGCGACCTCCGGCGGGAGCGGTGGCGGGGTGGGTGTCGGGCGGTTGCCGGTCGGCGGGCCACCCTGAGCACCCCAGCCACCGGTCGACTCGGGGTGGGCCGGGCCGGGCGGGTTGCCCGGTGGGCCCCACGGGGCACCGGCCTCGGGACCGTCCGGTACGGGCGCCGCGCCCCAGGGGGTGGCCGCGGGGGATCCGCTGGTCGGCGCGGGCGGTGCCCAACCGGTGTCGTAACCGGGTGCGGCTGCGGGTGTGCTCGCGTACCGCTGCGGGGGGTGTTGCTCGTGGCTGCCCTGCGGCGCTGGTCCAGCGGGGCCCGGCGCAGCCTGGTCCGGCTCCTGGCCGGGATGCTGCAGGTCCTCGGACGTCATGCGCGCGTCTCCTCCATGACATGTCGGCCGTGCCGATGCCGTCCGGACGTCCCCGGCATGCGGCCGGAGGCGCCGGCCGGACCGGCCGTGCAAGCTTCCCGCACGGTAGCCGGTCGAGGCCGGTGACGCCCGGGCAGCGCCGGCCGTCGAGACCGGGCTGCCGGTGGGGAGTCGAGCTGACGATCTACTCAGACGTCCCGTCCGGCCCGGTCGGGTGACGACCGAGCCCAACCGTACCGGGCGCGTTGATGCGCAGTGATCCCGGTCCGGTGGGCGTGCGACGCCGATGACTGGGTGTGAAACGCCGATGACCCGCCCGGGTGAACGGGCGGGTCATCGATCTGGAGAGGAGGTGAAGGTCTGTTGGCGTCAGCCGTAGTAGCGCTGCGCGATCGTGAGGATCTCGTCGCGTACGGCCGGCGAGTTGGCGGAACGGAGCGCGCTCTCGATGGCCCGTGCGCGGCGTGCGGCGTCCCGGCGACTGCGGAGTTTGCTGATCATGCTCATGGTCTAGCCCCTCTGGCTGGTTGTCCCCAGCGGTTGTGTACCTCCATTAAAGCGCAGCGTCGGGCGAGTGACCATCGATTAGTAGGTGAGCTGCGACACTGACCGAACAATCGAAGGTTGAGAGGCGATTGGGCCGACGTTTCAGGTTGCCTAAACGACACGGCCGGTGCCCCCGGAGTTAACCCCGGGCACACCGGCCGGTTGGCGCGGTACCTCTTGCCGTCGAGCCGGACCGGACATCCGGTCGGATCAGGCGCGGTTTCGGGCGCCGATCAGGTCCAGGCGAGCAGTGCCGCCTCCGGATCGGCCAGGAACGCGCCGATGTCGCGCAGGAACTTCGACCCGAGTTCGCCGTCGATGATCCGGTGGTCGAACGACAGGCCGAGCGTGGTGACCTGACGTACCTTGATCTTGCCCTTGTGCACCCAGGGGGTGTCCCGGATGGTGCCGAGGGCCAGGATCGCGGACTCACCCGGCGGCAGGATCGGCGTACCCGTGTCGACCCCGAACACCCCCACGTTGGTGATCGTGAAGGTGCCACCGGACATGTCGGCCGGTGCCGTACGACCGGTCTTCGCGGTCTGGACCAGCCCGGTCATCGCGTCCGCCAGCTCCCGCAGGGAGAGCCGACCGGCGTCCTTGATGTTCGGCACGATCAGCCCCCGTTCGGTGGCCGCCGCGATGCCGAGGTTGACGTACTCCTTGACCACGATCTCGTCGCCGGCCCAGGTCGAGTTGACCAGGGGATGCCGACCGACCGCCAGCAGGACCGCCTTGGCGACCAGCAGCAGCGGGGAGATCCGCACCTCCCGCCACTCCGGCAGCGCCCGCAGCCGGTCGATCGCCTTCATCGTCCGGGTCACGTCGACGGTCAGGAACTCGGTGACGTGCGGTGCGGTGAACGCCGACGCGACCATGTTCGCCGCGGTCAGCTTCCGTACCCCCTTCACCGGGATCCGCTGCTCGCGGTCGGGTCCGAAGGCCGGGGCCGAGGACCCGGTCACCGTCGTCACCGTCGGCTCGGCCACCGTCGCGGCGCCGGCCGAGGCCCGGTGTACGTCCTCGCGCGTGATCGACCCGAGCGGTCCCGACCCGGCGAGCACGGACAGGTCCACTCCCAGGTCCCGGGCGAGCTTGCGCACCGGCGGCTTGGCGAGCACGGGCCCACCGCCCACCAGCGCCGGCTGCACCTGCGGTGTCGGGGCCGGTGTCGGAGCAGGAACGGGCTGCCGCACCGGCGCCGGAGCTGCCTGCACCGGAGCTGCCGCGGCCACCGGCTCCGCACCCTTGCGGGGCCTCCGCTTGGCGGCGCCGGTCTTCGGTCCGTAACCCACCAGGACGGCGGTACGCCCACCCGGTGCCGGACCACCGATCATTCCGGGCTCGATCGCGCCCTCGGCCGGGGCGATCTCCACCGCGGCCAGTGCCTCGGCCGACGGGACGGGCAGGCCACCGTTGTCACCGGGGCCGAGCGGTCCGGCGCCGGGCTGGGTGTCGATCTGGATGATCGGGGCGCCGACCTCGACCACGGCACCCTCGGCCTCGAAGATGGCGTGCACGACGCCACCCCACTTCGCCGGGATCTCGACCGCAGCCTTCGCGGTCTCCACCTCGACGATCGGCTGGTTGAGCTCGATCGTGTCGCCGACCGAGACCAGCCACTTGAGGATCTCGCCCTCGGTCAGGCCCTCGCCCAGGTCGGGCAGGTTGAACTGTTCGATCCGTGGCATTAGCTCACCATCCGAAGGTGCGGTCGACGCCGTCGAGCACCCGGTCGAGGGTCGGCAGGTAGTCCTCCTCGACCCGGGCGGCCGGGTACGGGGTGTCGTACCCCGTCACCCGCAGCACCGGCGCCTCCAGCGAGTAGAAGCACTCCTCGGTGATCCGCGCGGCCAGCTCCGAGCCGAGGCCCAGGTTGCCGGGGGCCTCGTGCACCACCACGCACCTACCGGTCCGGCGTACCGAGTCGTAGACCGGGCGCAGGTCCAGCGGGGAGAGCGAACGCAGGTCGAAGACCTCCAGGTCCCGGCCGTCCTCCTCGGCGGCGGTGGCCGCGTCCAGGGCGGTCCGGACCATCGGCCCGTACGCGAGCACGGTGGCGTCCCGGCCGGCGCGCACCAGACGGGTGGCGTGCAGCGGGTACGCGTCGGCGAGCGGGGCGTCGACGTCGACCGGCCCCTTCTCGTAGTACCGGCGCTTCGGCTCCAGGAAGACGATCGGGTCGTCCGACAGCACCGACTGCTGGATCATCGAGTACGCGTCCTGGGGGGAGGCGCAGCTCACGACCTTGAGCCCGGCGGTGTGCGAGAAGTACGCCTCCGGCGACTCCGAGTGGTGCTCGACCGCACCGATGCCGCCGCCGTACGGGATCCGGATCACGATCGGCAGTTTGACCTTGCCCTGCGACCGGTAGTGCATCTTCGCCACCTGCGACACGATCTGGTCGTACGCGGGGTAGACGAAGCCGTCGAACTGGATCTCGCAGATCGGCCGGTAGCCGCGGATGGCCAGGCCGACCGCGGTGCCGATGATGCCGGACTCGGCGAGCGGGGTGTCGATGATCCGGTTCTCGCCGAAGTCCTTCTGCAGGCCGTCGGTGATCCGGAAGACGCCGCCGAGCTTGCCGACGTCCTCGCCCATGATGATGACCTTGGGGTCCTGCTCCAGTGCGCGCCGCAGGCCGAGGTTGAGTGCCTTGCCCAGGGTGAGGGTTTCGGTGGCCATCAGTGCGCACTCCCTTCGAACGACTCCAGGTACCGGGCTGCCTGCTCACGTTCCGCGTCGAGCAGCGGCGAGCCGTGGGCGTAGACGTGGTCGAAGAGGGTCAGCGGCTCCGGGTCCGGCATGGCGAGCACCCGCTCGCGCAGGTGCAGGGACTCCCGCTTGGCCTGCTCGTCGATGTCGGCGAAGAACGACTCGTCGGCGATCTGCTGCTTCTCGAGGAACGCCTTCATCCGGGCCAGCGGGTCCTTGGCCCGCCACGCCTCGACCTCGCTGGCGATCCGGTAGCGGGTCGGGTCGTCGGTGGTGGTGTGCGCACCCATCCGGTACGTGTACGCCTCGATCAGGGTCGGTCCCTGTCCGTTGCGCGCGTTGTCCAGGGCGTTGCGGGTGACCGCGTACGTGGCGAGCACGTCGTTGCCGTCGACCCGTACGCCGGGGAAGCCGAAGCCGGCGGCCCGCTGGTAGAGCGGGACGCGGGTCTGGCGCTCCAGCGGCTCGGAGATCGCGTACTGGTTGTTCTGGCAGAAGAAGACGATCGGCGAGTTGAACACACCCGACCAGACGAACGCCTCGTTCACGTCACCCTGCGAGGTCGCCCCGTCACCGAAGTACGCGATGACCGCTTCGCCCTCGTCGCCGCCGATCTTGCCGTCCATGCTGATGCCCATGGCGTAGCCGGTCGCGTGCAGGGTCTGTGCCCCGATGACGATCGTGTACATGTTGAACTTGAACTCGTTGGGGTCCCAACCGCCCTGGTCCACGCCGCGGAAGAGTCCCAGCGGCATGATCGGGTCGATCCCGCGGCAGTAGAGCACGCCGTGCTCGCGGTAGGTGGGGAACGCCATGTCCTGTGTGCGCAGGGCCCGGCCCGAACCGACCTGGGCGGCCTCCTGGCCGAGCAGGCTGGCCCAGATGCCCAGCTCGCCCTGACGCTGCAGTGCGGTCGCCTCCGCGTCGAGCTTGCGCACCAGGACGAGGTCGCGGTAGAGCCCGCGGTACTCCTCGTCGGTGAAGTCGACCCGGTACTCGGTCCCGTCCGGTCCCGTGGCCGAGTCGATCCGGTCACCGTCCGGGGTGAGCAGCTGCACGAGGTTGGGATCACCCGTGCTCTTCGCCCCCGGCTTTGCAGCCCTGGGTGCGGCCCGCTTGCCGCGGGCCGTGGCCCCGCCGTCGCCTCTCGCCATCCGTCTTCTCCCTGTCGTGTGTGCGTCGGCCTCGGGGGTTTCCCGACCGCGCAGCTCCTGCGCCCGCCCGGCTGCTGCCGGACCGGGTAGTGGCCGCCACGCCTAGCCCCGGTGGGGGTTGCCGCGCGGCGTGAACCGGATTCTGGCCGAACCAGGTTCGGGAGTTGCCGGCGCCGAGCCGCGCCTGCCGCGGGGTACGCGGAGACCTTGGCTGCGTTGCCGTCAGGTCCATATTTGCAGAGGTGGTGAGCGCGCCCACAGCTCGGCCTCGACCAGTGATCGACGGACGTCGCCTTCATGGAGTCCTGTCCCTTTTATGACTGTAGGGAGCGTCGGCACCAAACTTCAAAAATTGACACGCTGTGGGGGGCTAGCCAACAAAGCGTTACTACGTCACTGTATGTGGCGGTGCTACCGCTGCGGTAGGGAGAGTTCTTCCCCGCCGCCCCGCCCGGTTGACGCCGCCGTACGTCGGTGCCGGTGATGTCGTATGACCTCGATATCGCCGGTGCCGGCGTCAGGCGCGCTTACCGGTGCGGTCGACAGGACGAGGAGGACGCCCGTGCCGGATCACGGTGCCGACCCCGTACCCTCGCTGCCGCCCCGCCACCGGCGGTCCGGCCCCCCGCCCGCGACCCGCCGCGCCACCGGCGCCCACCGCGCGGAGGGGCTCGCCGGGCCGACCCGGCGCTACCTGTTCATCGTCACCCTGCTGGCGAGCACCTCGTCGCTGCCGATCATCGCCGCGATCAGCGCCGGCTCGGCCACCGTCGGCGGCACCACACCGACCGGCACCATGCCGTTCATCGCCCCGCCGTCCGAGGGGCCGGTTGTCCTGCCGCTCCCGCCGACGGCCCTGCCGGGCGCCCTGCCGCCGGCCGCCGAGGCCCGGATCACCCCGTCGGTGCTGCGGCAGCCCCCGGACCCGGCCGACCGGCCGACCCGGGGTCCCGGACCGGCGCGGCCCGAGCCGGGTCACCCGCCCCGGCCGGCCCCGCAGCCGACCCGCCCGCCGGCACCGCCCCCGGTGCCACCGCCGAGCCCGGAACCCACCGGGTCGAGCCCGGCCCCGCAGCCGTCCCCGACCGGCCCGCCGGACCCGACCGCCGGTCCGACCCCGCAGCCGACCGTGAGCCCGACCCCGGAGCCGACGGTCAGCCCGTCACCGGAGCCGACCGCCGGTCCGACCCCGGAGCCGACCCCCAGCCCGGAACCGACCCCGAGTCCCGAGCCGACCCTGAGTCCGGTACCCGATCCGAGCATCGCCCCGACCCCGGAGCCGACCGCGAGCGCACCCGACCCGACCCCGGAACCGACCGGCAGTCCCGCACCGGACCCGACCGAGAGCGACCCGCCGGGTCCGACGCCCGCACCGACCGGAAGCGACCCGCCGGGTCCGACGCCCGCGCCGACCGGCACCGGTACCCCCGTGCCGGCGCCGTCCGTCCGGCCGACGCCGATTCCGGCCCCGAGGGCGGCGGTCACCGGCCTGACGGCACTGCCCGCCTGAGGGTCCTCGGCGGGCGAGCGGGCGTCGCGAGATGCGACGGGCCGGTCGGCGCCGACCGTCTCCGGCGCGCTCCTGAGCTGTCGGTTCGGCCGATCACCAGGCAGTGACGACTGACTATGCTGATCCTCTTCGATTCGATTCCGGGTCACCCCCGGGCGACCCGAACGGGAGGGCAGTGTGGCTCAATCCAGTCGTACCTGGCGTCGTCGCCTGTTGGCCGCCGGCACCGCGATGGTGGTGGGCGTGGTCGTGGCGGCGCCGCCGGCACAGGCCACCGGCGGCGGGTCGGGAGCTTTCCAGTCCTGGCTGGTACGCAAGGCGGTCACCGCCAACGGCGTACTGCACCATCTCAAGGAACTCCAGAAGATCAGCGACCGCAACGGCGGCAACCGCGCCTCCGGCTCACCCGGTTACAACAAGTCCGTCGACTACGCCGAGAAGGTGCTGCGCAAGGCCGGTTACCGGACCACCCGGCAGGCGTTCGACTTCCAGACCTTCCTCATCAACAGTCCGTCCGAACTGGACCGGGTATCCCCTGCACCGGGCGCACTGGAACACCGGATCATGAGCTACTCGGGCAGCGCCGACGTCACCGCGCCGGCCTCCGTACCCGTTAGCGACCAGTTCGGATGTACGGCGGCAGCCTTCGGCCCGGCCAACGTCGGCACCATCGTCCTGGTCAGCCGGGGCACCTGCCCGTTCGGCGACAAGGCGCTCGCCGCGGCAGCCGCCGGAGCGTCGGCGATCGTCGTCTACAACAACACCACCGGAGCACTGGCCGGCACCCTCGGCAACACCTTCACCGCCAACTTCGCCGCGGTCGGGGTGACCCAGGCACTCGGTCAGGAACTCGTCGGCCAGGTCCCGGGTGGACTGACCCTGCGGGTGCGTACGGACACCTTCCGGGGCATGGCCACCACCGAGAACCTGATCGCCGAGTCGCGGTGGGGCAACCCGAACAACGTGGTGATGGCCGGTGCGCACCTCGACTCGGTGCCCGAGGGGCCGGGGATCAACGACAACGGCAGCGGGAGCGGAGCGATCCTGGAGGTCGCCGAGCAGATGCGCCTGCTGCACCCGAAGAACAAGGTACGGTTCGCGCTCTGGGGCGCCGAGGAGTCCAACCTGGTCGGCTCGACGTACTACATCGCCAACCTGCCGCAGGCGGAGCGGGACAAGATCGCGCTCTACCTGAACTTCGACATGGTCGGCTCGCCGAACTACGTACGGTTCGTCTACGACGGTGACAACTCGGCCTTCCCGCCGGGCACCGGTTCGGCGGTCGGACCGCCCGGTTCCGGGGCGATCGAGGCTCTCTTCCACGACTACTTCGAGTCCCAGGGGCTGGCGTCGGCGGAGACGCCGTTCTCCGGCCGCAGTGACTACGGCCCGTTCATCGCGGCCGGGGTCGACATTCCCTCCGGTGGCCTGTTCACCGGTGCCGAACTGGTCAAGACCGAGGCCGAGGCGGCGGTCTACGGCGGGACCGCCGGAGTCGCGTACGACGTCTGCTACCACCAGGCCTGCGACAACATCAGCAACGTGAGCAAGAAGGCGATCGACGAGATGTCCGACGCGGTCGCGCACGCCGTGGTCACGTACGCCTTCGACACCCGCAGCCTGAACGCCCCGACCAACGGACCGGCGAGCGGCTCGACCGCCCCGGCCGGCGGTGGCGGCGGACTGCACGACGATCACGGGTACGCCAGCTAGTCAGCACGGAAACGGAGTACGGGGCGGCGCAGAAGCGTCGCCCCGTACCCGCTTTTCAAGTTCGGTTGCTAGGCCGGTTCCTCGCCGAGGCGCTGGCGGTTCGCCTCGATCCAGGCGTCGAGCGCGTCCGGGTCGTCCGGGTCCACCCCGTCCGCCATCAACTGCGCCACCGCCGCCGTCGCCGGGCTGCGCCGCTCGCCGGTGCTGTAGAGCCGGGCGAACTCCGGCACCATCTCCTCGATGGCCTCGTCCGTCTGCGGCACCGCCGACTCCGGCAGGCCACGCCGACGGGCGGCGTAGGCGGCCCAGGCGCGTACCGCGCGGGGCAGCATGGCCGCGTCGTCCATGTCGAGCACCGCGCGGCGGTGGACCCAGTCGAGCAGGAAGAGGCCGGCAACCGCCGGACTCCACCGCATCGGGTCCGCGTCCGGGAAGCTCGCCGAGTGGTCCAGCACCAGGCTGAGGCAGAAGTGCAGCGAGGCCAGGTCGGCCTCCGGCACGTCGGCCAGCCCGAACCGGGCCGCCTCCGGTGAGTCGAGGAAGGCCCGGACCAGCGCCGAGCGCTGCTCCGACGACAGCGGCTCCGGCTCGTCCGGCACGGCCGTCAGCACCGAGGCCGGCAGCAGCGCCAGCCGGGCGCCGACCAGGGCCCGATCGGTGGCGAGGGAGCCCTCCGCCGGCAGGTCCCCGAGCTCGTCGGTCACCGCCAGGTAGCGGTCCACCTCGCGGCGCAACCGGCGCGGTTCCTCCTCCCGGAACCAGGTCAGCTCGTCGTTGGCGCACATCTCGCGTACCTGACCGAGGATGCGTTCGGCCGGCCCGCCGACGAAGACGTCCTTGGTGATCCCGATGTTGTGGTCGACCAGGGCCACCACCGCATGCTCCGGGCCGCCCGCCTCACCGTCGTCGTACGCGAAGGTGGCGAGGTAGGACGTCTGGTCGCCGTACACGTCGCCGTAGGCGTAGCTGCCGGTGAGCCGGACCTTGCCGAGCTGGCCCGACCACGACGGCGCGGACGCGCCCTGCTTGACCGTGGCCGCGCCCTCGGCGTCCGGCACCAGGGTGGCGAACACGTTCCGGATGGTGGTCGCGGCGGCCGTCCGCCGCCGCGAGGTCGCGGCGAGGAAACCGCCGACGAACTCGCGTACGGCCGTGCTGCGGTCTTCGTCGGCGATCGCGTAGACACTGCCCAGAAGTGCCGCGCCGAGCATTTCGGCATCCAGTGCGCAGTCCAGCTTGGTTACGTCGCGGGCGGCGTGCAGCACCGCGTCGTAGGGGGTTTGAGGCGTCGCCATGGCTCCGACCCTACGCCCGCGGCCACCTCGTGAGTACCAGCAGCGCGCCCGGCGCGAGTACGCCCAGAGCGAGCGACACAAGGCTGGCGACCAGCCCGCCGCCGGCCAGCGTCCCGTGATGGGACAGGTGGAAGGCGAGGTGCAGGGCGGAGAAGAGCAGCACCCCGCCGAGTACCACCCTGGTCACCCGCCGGTCGGCCAGCCAGGCGGCGGCGAGCAGGAGCGCGCCCAGGGTCAGGAATGCCGCCCCGACATCGGTCATCAGGTGCACGTTGAACGGCGGGTACGCGGCCGTCCAGGTCTGCCCGAAACCGGGAAAGTGGTCGAAGAACCAGCGCGGGGCGGCCACCGCGGGAATGCCCCACGACACGTGCAGCACACCGAGCAGGACCAGACCGGCCCGCACCACCGGCCCCGCCCACCGGCTCACCGGCAGGGCGCCCACGGTTGCCCGCTCACCGGGAGGAGGTGGCCAGGGCGAGCGCCTCGCGGGCCTGGGCGTACCGGCGCAGCACCTCACGTACGGGCGCGACGACGAGTTCCTTGCCCACCTCGGAGACGGCGGCGTGCAGCCGCTCCTCGGCCCGTCCACCGGCCCGCCGCGCCGCGAATCCGATGATCGGCTTGACCAGCAGGGCGACCATCACCCCGAGCAGCAGCCCGCCGAGCAGCAGGACGGTCGGCATCGGCACCACCCCGACGGTCGGGTAGTCCAGCGGAGGCAGGCCCAGCGCCCGCAGCGCGTACCCGACCACCAGCCAGCCGAGCCCGGCCAACGCGCCCAGGATGGCCAGCCACTGCACCCCGCCGACGATCCGCCACCAGAGCGGGCTACGCCCCATCCCGAGGTCGGTGCCGGCCACCGCCCGGTCGAGCGCGTCCGGCAGGTCGTTGAGGCGGGACCGGGCCGCGGCGGTCACCGCCGCCGTCCACGGCTCGGGGAGCGCGGCTCCGGACTGGTCGGCGATCGCCCGTACGGCCAGCCCGACGGCGGCCCGCTGGGCGGCGGTCGGGTCGGGCAGCGAGGTGACCCCGACCGGGGTGGATCCGGTGCCGGAGTCGACGGCGGGGGTGTCGTCCCGTCCGGGGCCGGGCAGGTGCAGCCGGCGTAGCGGATCGGGGCGCAGCCGCCGCCAGCCGCGTACGACCGGCCAACCGGTGGCCGCGCCGGCCCGGTGCACGTACGCCCGACGGGTCGCCTCGGCCACCGCCGGCACCCCGGCCGAGCCGGCGAGCGCCTCGGTGAGCCGGCGGATCGTCCGCCGGTCGATGTCGTTCTCGTTCGCCGGTGGACCCATCAGTTCGGCGAGTTCGTCGACGACCACGTCCACGTCGGCGGAGAGCCGGCTCAGTGCCGCCTGCCGCTCCGCGACCGTACGTTCGAGGGTGGCCCGCAGGTCCGCGATGCCGGCCTGGTTGAGGGTCGAGGTGGCCAGCACCGGCACCTGGTCGAGCTCGTCGCGGGCGAGGATCTGGCGCAGGTCGGCCACCACCCGGGGCACGTCGGCCGGCGGCAGCCGGTCGGACTGGTTGAGCACCACCACGGTGACGTCCTGGTGCCGCTTGAAGTCGCGCAGGTAGTTGGCGTGCACCACCCGGTCGGCGTACTTCTGCGGGTCGACCACCCAGACGACCAGGTCGACCAGGCCGAGCAGCCGGTCCACCTCCGCCCGGTGCGCCCACTGGACCGAGTCGAAGTCGGGCAGGTCGAGCAGGACCAGGCCGTGCAGGGCCAGCTCGTCGTCGCCGTCGAGGGCGCTCTCCCGTACGAACCGGTGTCGGGGGAGCACGCCGACCCAGTCGAGCAGCTTGGCGGCGCCGGTCAGGGGTCCCCAGACGCAGGCGTGGGTGACGCCGGTGGTCGGTCGACGTACCCCGACCGGGGACATCTCCCACCGGGCGAGCGCGTTGAACAGGCTCGACTTGCCGCTGCCGGTGGCACCGGCGAGGGCGACCACGGTGTGGTCCCGGGACAGGGCGAGCCGGGCCTCGGCCCGTTCGACCAGGGTGTGGGCGGCGCCGAGGGGCTTCTCCGGCAGCAGCCCGTCGACGGCGCGCCGGAACCGGTCGATCGCCTCCAGCCGGTTCAGCAGCCGGTCGGCGTCGATCAGCCGGCCGCCGCGCAGCGCGTCGCGTACCTTGCCCGCGAGGTTGCTCACCGGGCTCCCTCCGGGCCGCCGGTGGTGAGGCTGGTCCGGGCCCGAGCGCGTTCGACCGCCCCGGCGGCGGCGCGCAGCCGGGCGCCGGGTTCCTCGCCGACCTCGACGGTCGCGAGTTGGTCGAGGTAGCGGGCCATCTCCTCGTCCAGCAGCCGGTCGACCAGGACCAGCAGGTCGCGGCGGGCGCGGGCGGCCAGGGTACGGATGGCCTGGTCACCGAAGATCGCTTCGAGCACCTTCTGCGCGGCGACGGTGGTGCCGCCGGCCGCGGCGACCTCCAACCCGGTCGGGATGAACGCGGTCGAGGCGAAGACCGCCACCATGACCGCGAGCCCCATCGCGTTGACCGCGTACGCGGCGGTACGGGCGACGAACCGTTTGTCACCGGCCTCGGCCCGGACCAGCTCCAGTACGCCGCGCTGCCAGTCCCGGATCAGCCGCTCCGCCCGGTCCGGGAGGTCCACCCCTGGACGCCCGAGAGCCGGGGTGAGCAGCGCCGACCCGGACGGATGGGTGTGCCAGGCGTTGTACGCCCCCTCGGCGGCCTCGGCGGCGACTCCGCGTAGCAGGTTGACGAGTTGGGACTCGATCGCGTTCTGGAGTTGCCGGCCCGGCGCGGGGCGCCCGGTGACCGCCGCGACGACCCGGTCACGGAGCCGGCCGATCCGCGCCTCCAGGGTGCGGAACAGTTCACCGGTGCCGACGAACTCCTGCCAGCGGTTGAGCACCTCGCCACGGAGCAGCCGGCCGTCCTGGAGCCCGTTCTCGACCGTACGCCGGGCGGCCCGGTAGGCGGCGCGGGCGCGTTCGGCGAGGTCGTCGGCGGTGGCCGCCTGGTCGTCGGCGGCGGTGGCCAGGCTGGCGACCGCCGGCCGCAGGGCGGTCAGCGCGCCGTCGAGGGTCTGCCGGACCACCGCGGCGCGGGCGTCGGCGTCGCCGGCCAGGCGGGCGAACCAGGACCGCAGCGACGCGGTGTACCGCTCCGGCAGCAGGCCCTGCCCGTCGACCGGGGTCTCGGGGAGGACGAACAGCGGTGCCGCCCCCAGCTTCTGTTCGGTGAGCATCTCGGTGAGGTGGTCGGCGACCTCGTCGGCGGCCTCGCGGGGGACCCGGTCGAGCACGAGGGCGATCACGGTGCCGCGCAGCCGGGCGGTGCGGAGCAGTTCCCACGGGACGGCGTCGGCGTACCGGGCGGCGGTGGTGACGAAGAGCCACAGGTCGGCGGCGGCGAGGAGCTGCGAGGCGAGGGCCCGGTTGGCGTCGACCACCGAGTCGATGTCGGGCGCGTCGAGGAAGGCCAGGCCGGGGGCGAGGGCCGGCGCCGCGATGAGCTGCAGCGTGCCGGGATCGTCACTGGCGTCGGTCGTACGGGTCAGGCCGGGCAGCAGTTCGCCCTGCCGGAACCAGGCCAGGTCGCTCGGGTTGCAGACCAGGACGGGTGCCCTGGTCGTCGGCCGGAGCACTCCGGTGGCGCTGACCCGGGCCTGGACCAGACTGTTGACCAGGGTCGACTTGCCGGCGCCGGTGGAGCCCCCGACCACCACGAGCAGCGGTGCGTCGAGCCGGGCGAGGCGCGGCAGCAGGTAGTCGTCGAGTTGCGCGGCCACCGCCGAGCCGACCTGCCGGGCCTCGTCGGCCGACGGCAGGACCAGCGGGTACGTCGTCTCGGTGATCGCCGTACGCAGTTGCGCCAGCGCCGGTCGCAGGTCGGGTTCGGTGTCCTGTGCGACCTCCGGACCGTCTGCTGCCCGCCAGGTCACCTCGTGCACAACGGGTGCACGATGGGTGCCTTCGGGCACTGCCGTCCCGGTACGGGCTCCCGTGGGCCCGGTGTCGCCGGTGCCGGCTATCGGTTGCTCCTCGGGTGCCCGGTCAGTAGACGGTTGAGAGGAAGATTCGGAAATTGTGGGAGTTTTCTCCACGATGGCGGGCGCGCCGGGACCGCTGGCGGGATCGCCGTGCGTCGTCACGGGTAAAGCCTGCCTGATGCATGCAAGACAGACAACAGGCACCCATGTCGGTCCGTCCGTACCGATGTGGTGACGGCCGGCATTCGGCCCTGCTCAGCGGGCCGATCGGCCGAGGTTGCGTGGATGTGACTCAACTCCAACTTGACGCCTGGGATCATCGTGGCACTATTGAGTCCGGTCCACTCAACTTGCGGTGGGTGTGCTGCGGGCGGTGCCCGTCACCTGCCTAGTAACGAAGCGAGGAAGCAAAGATGGCACGTGCGGTCGGCATCGACCTCGGCACGACGAACTCCTGCGTCAGCGTTCTCGAAGGCGGTGAGCCTACCGTCATCGCGAACGCCGAGGGCTCGCGGACGACTCCTTCGATCGTCGCGTTCGCCCGGAACGGCGAGGTGCTCGTCGGTGAGGTCGCCAAGCGCCAGGCGGTGACCAACCCGGACCGGACCATCCGGTCGGTCAAGCGGGAGGTCGGCACCAACTGGTCGGTAGACATCGACGGCAAGAAGTACACCCCGCAGGAGATCTCGGCGCGCACGCTGATGAAGCTCAAGCGGGACGCCGAGGCGTACCTGGGCGAGCGGATCACCGACGCGGTGATCACCGTTCCGGCGTACTTCAACGACGCCCAGCGGCAGGCCACCAAGGAGGCCGGTGAGATCGCCGGCTTCAACGTACTGCGGATCGTGAACGAGCCGACCGCGGCGGCGTTGGCCTACGGGCTGGACAAGGGCTCCAAGGAGCAGACCGTACTGGTCTTCGACCTCGGTGGCGGCACCTTCGACGTGTCGCTGCTGGAGCTGGCCGAGGGCGTGGTCGAGGTCAAGTCGACCAGCGGTGACAACCACCTGGGCGGCGACGACTGGGACGAGCGGATCATCGACCACCTGGTCAAGACCTTCCGTGGCCAGCACGGCGTCGACCTGTCCCAGGACAAGATGGCGATGCAGCGGCTCCGCGAGGCGGCCGAGAAGGCCAAGATCGAGCTGTCCGCGGCGACCACCACGAGCATCAACCTGCCGTACATCACCGCCGGTCCGGCGGCCACCGACGGTGCCCCGTCGGCCCCGCTGCACCTCGACGCCACCCTGACCCGGGCCGAGTTCCAGCGCATGACGCAGGACCTGCTGGACCGCACCAAGGGCCCGTTCGAGCAGGCGATCAAGGACGCCGGTGTCAAGGTCGCCGACGTCGACCACGTGATCCTGGTCGGCGGCTCCACCCGGATGCCGGCCGTCTCCGAGCTGGTCAAGCAGCTCATCGGCCGGGACCCGAACAAGGGCGTCAACCCGGACGAGGTCGTCGCGGTCGGTGCCGCGCTCCAGGCCGGTGTGCTCAAGGGTGAGGTCAAGGACGTCCTGCTGCTCGACGTGACCCCGCTGAGCCTGGGCATCGAGACCAAGGGCGGCATCTTCACCAAGCTGATCGAGCGCAACACCACCATTCCGACGAAGCGCTCCGAGGTCTTCACCACGGCGGACGACAACCAGCCGTCGGTGCTGATCCAGGTCTTCCAGGGTGAGCGCGAGATCGCCTCCTACAACAAGAAGCTCGGCACCTTCGAGCTGACCGGGCTGCCGCCGGCGCCGCGCGGCGTGCCGCAGGTCGAGGTCACCTTCGACATCGACGCCAACGGCATCGTGCACGTCAACGCGAAGGACCTGGGCACCGGCAAGGAGCAGTCGATGACGATCACCGGCGGCTCGGCGCTGCCGAAGGACGACATCGAGCGGATGATGCGCGACGCCCAGGACCACGCGGACGACGACAAGCGCCGCCGCGAGGAGGCGGAGACCCGCAACGTCGCCGAGCAGCTCCAGTGGCAGACCGAGAAGTTCCTGGCCGAGAGCGGCGACAAGCTCCCCGGCGAGTCCCGCGACCAGATCAACGAGGCCCTCGGTGACCTGCGCAGCGCCCTCGGCGGCACCGACCTGGAGGCGATCAAGTCGGCGCACGAGAAGCTGGCCACCGTCTCCCAGCAGGCCGGCTCGCTGCTCTACGCCCAGCAGGCGGACCAGGGCGAGCAGCCCGGTGCCGCGGGTGCGGGTGCCGGCGCGACCGGTGCCGGCCCGACCGGCAAGCCGGCCGGCGGTCCGGACGACGTCGTGGACGCCGAGATCGTCGACGAGGACGACAAGAAGTGACCCGTCGCCACCACGCCGGCCCGGCCGCCCCTGTGCGGTCGGGACCGGCGCTGCCTTCGGCGCTCATCGGCGCGAGGTAGTCGCGTGGCCGAACAGCGCAGGGTGATCGCCCAGCCCGGTCCCGTGGACCGGGGTCTGGACGAGCGGAGCGAGGAGAAGTCATGACGGAGAAGCCACAAGCCGCCGACCCGGAGACCACCGGGTCGACGCCGGGTGGCTCCGGCCCGGCGCAGGAGCAGGCTGGCGAGCGGGTTGTCATCCGGGACAATCGGAAGATCGATCGGCACGACAACGGGTCCGACCCGGCCACCGACGACGCCGATCCGGCGGATGTCGAGGCGCGGGTGAACGGGGTCGAGCCAGGGCAGCCGGACGAGTCGGACGACGACGAGGAACTGGTGGGCGAGTCGGACACCCCGATCCTGGACGAGTTGGTCGAGGACGCCGAGGTCGAGGTCGAGCTCGCCGACGGTAAGGCCCGAGGGCCGAAGCTGGATCAGCCGACCGGGCCGGAGGGCGCGGTGGTGGACGCCCCGGCAAAGCCGGTCAGCGGCGCACCCGGCCCGCTCGGTGCCGAGTTGGAGGCACTGCGCGGCGAGCTCGACGAGCGGACCCGGGACCTCCAGCGGGTGTCGGCGGAGTACGCCAACTACCGCAAGCGGGTGGACCGGGACCGGGGGGTGGCAGCCGAGCAGACCACCGGACAGGTGCTGACCGCGCTGCTGCCCGTACTGGACGACCTGGACCGGGCACGCGAGCACGGCGACCTGGTCGGGCCGTTCGGCACCGTGGCCGAGCAGCTCAACACGGCACTGACCAGGTTCGGCCTGACCCCCTTCGGGGAGAAGGGCGACCCGTTCGACCCGACCCGGCACGAGGCGGTGGCGCACCAGACCTCGGCCGAGGTCACCGAGCCCACCTGCGTCGAGGTCATGCGTCGCGGTTACCAGCTCGGCGAGCGGCTGCTGCGGCCCGCCCTGGTCGCCGTCGCCGATCCGGAGTAGTTGGATTCGACTGTCATGATCGGGGCGTACCGGGGGCCGCTGCGGCGGACGCGGTACGCCCCGATCACGACGCGAGGAAGGGGGTGGACGACAGATGAGTTCCAAGGACTGGCTGGAGAAGGACTTCTACGCCGCGCTGGGTGTGGGTAAGTCCGCCTCCTCCGATGAGATCAAGAAGGCGTACCGCAAGCTCGCCCGCGAGTCGCACCCGGACCACAACCCGGGCGACCCGCAGGCTGAGGAGCGGTTCAAGACCGTCTCCGAGGCGTACGACGTCCTCTCCGACGAGCGCAAACGCCGGGAGTACGACGAGATGCGCTCGCTGTTCGGCTCGGGTGCGTTCCGACGCAACGCCCGCAGCGGCCAGCCGAGCGCCGGCGGTTACCCGTTCGACGTGTCGGACCTGTTCGGCAACGCCGGTCAGGCGGGTGCCGGCGGTGCCGGGGACCGTCGGTTCGGCGGTGCCGGGTTCTCCGACCTGTTCAGCTCGATCTTCTCCGGTGGCGGTGCCGCCGGTGCGCCGCCACGGGCCCGTGGCCCGGCTCGGGGGCGCGACGTCGAGGCCGAGGTCGTACTCGACTTCAACGACGCCGTACGCGGGGTCACCCTGCCCCTGACCCTGCGCGCGCCGGGCGTCTGCGACACCTGCCACGGCGACGGCGCCAAGCCCGGCACCCAGCCGAGGGCCTGCCCGCAGTGCCACGGTGCCGGTGTGGTCACCCGCAACCAGGGCTCGTTCAGCTTCTCCGAGCCGTGCCGCGAGTGTCAGGGCGTCGGCACGGTGGTGGAGGAGAAGTGCCCCGAGTGCCTCGGCACCGGCGGGGTGACCAAGACCCGCACCCTGAACGTACGGTTCCCGGGTGGGGTGGCCGACGGCCAGCGGATCCGGCTTGCCGGGCGCGGTGAGCCGGGCGAGCGCGGCGGCTCCGCCGGTGACCTCTACGTGCTGGTCAAGGTACGCAACGACGAGCTGTTCGGGCGCAGCGGTGACGACCTCACACTGACCGTCCCGATCACCATCGCCGAGGCGGTGCTCGGCACCGACCTGCGGCTGCCCACGATGGACGGTGCGGTGACCCTGCGGGTGCCGCCGGGCACACCGAGCGGCCGGACCCTGCGGGCCCGGGGCAAGGGTGTCGCCCGCCGCGACGGCCAGGCCGGCGATCTGCTGGTGACGGTCGAGGTCACGGTGCCGGCGCAGGTCTCGCCGGAGGCCCGTGAAGCATTGGAATTGTTCGCCAAGCAGACTCCTCCGGCCGGTCGGGAACATCTCGACGCCCGGGTGCGTCGAGTTAACTAGCGGTCGTGATGCGGAGGTGAGTGGCGATGACTGAGGAATTCATCATCTCGGTCGAGACGTCGTCCGATGCCAAGGTGTTGATGATCTCGGTGGCGGCGCGGATGGCGGGAATGCACCCCCAGACGCTGCGCCAGTACGACCGGATGGGGC
The DNA here is from genome assembly GCF_035917455.1 of Micromonospora sp. NBC_01796. NCBI lineage: Bacteria > Bacillati > Actinomycetota > Actinomycetes > Micromonosporales > Micromonosporaceae > Micromonospora > Micromonospora sp. NBC_01796. The sequence continues at coordinate 3,134,999 of NZ_CP109078.1, forward strand.
TGGTCCAGCCCGGCCGGGCGGCCGGCGGTGGGCGGCGCTACAGCGTGCGCGACGTCGCCCTGCTGCGTGAGGTGCAGCGACTCAGTCAGGACGACGGGGTCAACCTCGCCGGCATCAAGCGGATCATCGGCCTGGAGCAGTTGGTCGACGAGTTGCAGCAGCGGATGGCCCAGATGGAAGCCGAGCTGGAGCACGCGTACCGGCGGGTCGCCGAGCTGGAGGCCGCGGCGGCCAGTGGCCCGTTCCCGCGCCGCGACCTCGTACCGACCAACCAGGTCTCGACCGCCCTGGTCGTCTGGCGCCCCCGTCCCCGCTGACCCGACCCGTTCGAGCCGTTCGGATACCACCACGCCCCGCATTTCCCCCCGGAAGTGCGGGGCGTTGCCCTACCTTGAGGATGCCGGCACGGGCCGGGATCCACGGGGGGTCCCGACCCGTACCGCCTTCCCCCGCCCTCCGCCCCCACCCCCACCCTCCGCGACGATCTTGCAGTTGTGGCGCCCCAATTCGCGCGTTTCATCCGCATTCGTAAACCACCACAACTGCAAGATCGTCGCGGGGCTGGGGCTGGGGCTGGGGCTGGGGCTGGGGCTGGGACTGGGGTCGCTGCATCTCCTGCTGCTGGTGCCGGTGGTGTCGGTCACGCTCCAGGGGTGCGGGACGGTCGCGCAGGACCGACGTTCCAGACCGCCGGCCGTACGGTCTGGCAGGCGCTCGCGGTAGCCGCGATCCTCTGGTCCATCGTGGACGAGCGGGTCACGATCTCGTTCGGTCTCGCCTTCTTCTACGTCGTCGTCGGCAGTGCCGCGAGCGACCTGGTGGCGATGGGAGCCTGGTCGACGGGGAGTTGGGCGCTGGTCGACCTGGGTGTCCTGGCGATTCTGCCGGTCCTCAGCATCGCCGTCGGCGCGACGGTTGCCGTGTTCCGCGCCCGCGTCTGACCGGGGCCCGAGTCCGACCCGGGGTGGCCGGCAGGATCAACGGGGGCTGCCGGCCGCTCCGGGCCGCAACTGTCAGAGGCTGTCGCTCGCTCAGGCGAGGCGGCGGTTCTGGCGGACCAGGCCGCCCTCGCACCAGTCGTGGTAGTTGAACAGCTCCGGCTTGGCCAGCAGCACCCGACTGTTGTGCGCCCAGACCTGCATCTGCTCGTCGCCGCCCTGCTCGGCCTGCTCGACCAGCTTGCGCAGCCGCCGTTTGGGGTGGGCACGGAACTTCGTCCGGATGCCGTCGGCCGCGTAGATGTAGAGGCAGTGCAGGGCGAACCGGCGGGCCGGGCAGGACCGGTCCATCGCCAGGTCGAACAGGGTGGTGATCAGCCGGTCACCGGAGACCAGCAGGTCCCAGTCCTGTGGCATGGATTGCAGGGGCACGGAATCGGGCTGGTAAGCCCAGGCACGCAACTCGGTGGGAGACGGGTCCACCGGGTTGGAGAAGCCTTGGAACGCGGTCTGCTGCACGCTCACCGGGCCGACCTTCCGCTCTCGCGAGCGCGGGACACTCAGCGTCCCGCGCACACCACCACCTGCTGCGGCGACACGGTAGCGTGCCGCCGCCGATCTGGGGAAGAACCCTGACGTGCCATTTCATCAAGCCGTTACGTCAAAAGTACGGAGAGTCCCCCGTACCGGGGCGATTCAGTCGACTGCCGGTGCCGGCTTGAGTGCCGACGCCTGAGCCTTGCGTCGCAACCAGTCCTTGAACCAGCGCATGTCCGGCAGCCGGGCCAGCATCGGACCGCTGACCACGGTGATAAGCACGTACGCCGTGGCGAGCGGGGCGAGTTGCGGTTCGATCACCACCCCGGCGCCGGTGGCGGTGACCGCCAGTCCGGCGATGACGATCGAGAACTCGCCGCGTGGCATGAGTGCGAGTCCCGTACGCCATCGGCCCGGTAGGGCGATCCCGACGCGGCGGGCGGCCAGGTAGCCGGTTAGCACCTTCGTGCCCATCGTGACGACGGCCAGCCCCAGCGCCGGCAGCAGCACCGGCGGCATGTCGGCGGGGTCGGTGGCCAGCCCGAAGAAGACGAAGAAGACGGCGGCGAAGAGGTCCCGCAGCGGCGAGAGCAGTTCGGTCGCGTGGTGTGCGACCGGCCCGGAGAGCGCGATGCCGACCAGGAAGGCGCCGACCGCCGCCGAGACCTTCAGCCCGGCCGCGAGGCCCGCGACCAGCAGGGTCAGCCCGAGTACGCCGAGCAGCAGCGCCTCCGGATCCTGTGGTGCGAACATCCGGGAGATGATGTGCCCGTACTTGATCGCGACGACCAGCACCACAATGACCGTGGCGACCGCGATGGCCAGCGCCTGCGCCCCGCCGAAGAGCCCGATGCCGGCCAGCAGGGCGGTCACCAGCGGCAGGTAGAGCGCCATCGCGAGGTCCTCGATGACCAGGATCGACAGGATGACCGGGGTTTCCCGGTTACCGAGGCGACCCAGGTCGGCCAGGACCTTGGCGATCACGCCGGACGACGAGACCCAGGTGATCCCGGCGAGCACCACGGCCGAGAGCCAGCCCCAGCCGAGCAGCAGCGCGAACGCGGCGCCGGGGAGCGCGTTGAGCAGCCCGTCGATCAGACCGGCGGGGGCGGCCGAGCGGAGGTTGCCGACAAGTTCGCTGGCCGAGTATTCCAGGCCCAGCATGACCAGCAGGAGGATCACGCCGATCTCGGCACCGACGGCGAAGAACTCCTCGCTGGCGGAGAGCGGCAGGATGCCGCCGTGGCCGAAGGCCAGGCCGGCCAGCAGGTAGAGCGGGATCGGGGAGAGCCCGATCCGGCGGCTCAACCGACCGAGCAGGCCGAGCCCGAGCAGCAGCGCGCCGACTTCGACGAGCAGGACAGTCTGATCATGCATCCGCGATCAGCCGTCCGGATCGCTGTCGGCGAGGATCGCGGTGACGCCGTCGAGACCCCTGCGGGTACCGACCACGACCACCACATCGCCGGCTTCGAAGCGGAACGAGGGGTCGGGGGAGGCGATGACCTCGCGCTCGCGCAGCACTGCCACGATCGAGGCGCTGGTCCGGGTGCGAGCCTTGGTGTCGCCCAGTTTCCGCCCGACGTACGGTGACCCCGCCGGGATGGAGATCTGCTCGGTGAGCAGTCCGGCGGCCTGCTGGCGCAGCCCGGAGAGCTGACCCAACATCAGCGAGGCGCCGAGGATGTCGGCCAGTGCCTCCGCCTCGTCGTCGGTCAGCGGGATGTCCGCCGTGCAGGCGTCGGGATCGTCCCGGTCGTAGAAGACCAGGTCGCGTCGACCGTTTCGATGGGTGACCACCCCGAGCCGGCGCCCGGACGTGGTCACCATGTCGTGACGCACGCCGATCCCGGGCAGGGCGGTCTGTTCTACGCGTACTCGCACGGCAGCAACGCTACCGTGTGCCTTCACACAGCCGCGAGCGACCGGAAGTGTGCTGATCACGGTCGGGTTGGTGGCCGGAATCCCGTTTCTGGAGTGATCGACGTCACAGCGTAGAGTTGAGCGGAATAGACTCAACTCTGGTTGTGTCGTCACCAGTGGACACGCCGATCCAGGGGAGCCCATGAACGCCGAACGCCTCACCACCAAGAGCCGCGAAGTCATCACCGGCGCGGTCGCCATCGCCAACCAGCGCGGCCACGCCACCGTCGAACCGTGGCACCTGCTGTTGTCGCTGCTGGACACCGGTGGCTCGACCGCCGGCGGCCTGCTGCGCGCCGTGGGCGCCAACCCGGCGGACATCCGTCGGGCCGCCGCCCGAGCGGTGGAGAACCTGCCCGCCGCCCGTGGCGCCAGTGTCGCCGAACCCAGCCTGTCCCGGGAGTTCGCCAACGCCATCGGCGCGGCCGAACAGATCGCCCGACCGCTCGGCGACGAGTACACCTCGACCGAGCACCTCCTCGCCGGCCTGGCCCGGGTGGGTGGGGTGGTGGCGCAGGCGCTCAAGGCCGCCGGTGTCACCGAGGACGACCTGGTCGCGGCGTTCCCGACCGTACGGGGCGGGGACCGCCGGGTGACCACGGCCGACCCCGAGCAGACCTACCAGGCGCTGGAGAAGTACGGCGTCGACCTGACCGCCAGCGCCCGCGCCGGCAAGATCGACCCGGTGATCGGGCGGGACTCGGAGATCCGCCGGGTGATCCAGGTGCTCTCCCGGCGTACCAAGAACAACCCGGTCCTCATCGGCGAGCCCGGCGTCGGCAAGACCGCGATCGTCGAGGGCCTGGCCCAGCGGATCGTCGCCGGTGACGTACCCGAGTCGCTGCGGGACAAGAAGCTGGTCTCGCTCGACCTGGGCGCGATGGTGGCCGGGGCGCAGTACCGGGGCCAGTTCGAGGAACGGCTCAAGTCGGTGCTGGAGGAGATCAAGGGCTCCGACGGCCAGGTGATCACCTTCCTGGACGAGCTGCACACCGTGGTCGGCGCAGGCAAGGGCGAGGGCTCGATGGACGCCGGCAACATGCTCAAGCCGATGCTGGCCCGTGGTGAGCTGCGGATGGTCGGCGCGACCACGCTCGACGAGTACCGCGAGCACATCGAGAAGGACCCGGCGCTGGAGCGCCGGTTCCAGCCGGTGCTGGTCGGCGAGCCGACCGTCGAGGACACCATCGGGATCCTGCGCGGGCTCAAGGAACGGTACGAGGTGCACCACGGCGTACGGATCACCGACGCCGCACTGGTCGCCGCCGCGTCGCTCTCCGACCGGTACATCACCGAGCGCTTCCTGCCCGACAAGGCGATCGACCTGGTCGACGAGTCCGCCTCCCGGCTCCGGATGGAGATCGACTCCCGGCCGGTCGAGGTGGACGAGATCGAGCGTGCGGTCCGCCGCCTCGAGATCGAGGAGATGGCGCTGGCCAAGGAGCCGGACGCCGCCTCCGCCGAGCGCCTGACCCGGCTGCGCAAGGAACTGGCCGACAAGCGCGAACAGCTCACCGCCCTCAGCGACCGGTGGCGGCTGGAGAAGGAGCACATCACCCGGCTGTCCACCGCCAAGGAGGAGCTGGAACGCCTCGGCGGTGAGGCCGAGCGGGCTGAACGCGACGGCGAGCTGGAGCTGGCCGCCGAGCTGCGCTACGGGCGCATCCCGACCATGCAGGGCGAACTGGCAAAGGCCGAGGCGGAACTCGCCGTACTCCAGGCGGCCGGGGCGATGCTGAAGGAGGAGGTCGGCGCCGACGACATCGCCGCCGTGGTCGCCGCCTGGACCGGGATCCCCGCCGGCCGGCTGCTCGAAGGCGAGACCGCCAAGCTGCTCCGGATGGAGGAGTCCCTCGGCGGCCGGGTCGTCGGGCAGCCCGAGGCGGTCGGGGCGGTCGCCGACGCGGTCCGCCGGGCGCGGGCCGGTGTCGCCGACCCGGACCGGCCCACCGGCAGCTTCCTGTTCCTCGGCCCCACCGGCGTCGGCAAGACCGAGCTGGGCAAGGCCCTGGCCGAGTTCCTCTTCGACGACGAACGAGCCATGGTACGCATCGACATGAGCGAGTACGCCGAGAAGCACTCGGTGGCCCGCCTGGTCGGTGCCCCGCCCGGCTACGTCGGGTACGAGGAGGGCGGTCAGCTCACCGAGGCGGTGCGGCGTCGGCCGTACTCGGTGGTGTTGCTGGACGAGGTGGAGAAGGCTCATCCGGACGTCTTCGACGTGCTGCTCCAGGTGCTCGACGACGGTCGGCTCACCGACGGTCAGGGGCGGACGGTCGACTTCCGCAACGCGATCCTGATCCTCACCTCGAACCTCGGCTCGGGGCAGCTCACCGATCCGACCCTCAACGACGAGCAGCGGCGCGACGCGGTGCTCGCGATCGTCCGTACCCATTTCAAGCCGGAGTTCCTCAACCGGCTCGACGACATCGTGGTTTTCGCGGCCCTGACCGGCGACGATCTGCGGTCCATCGTGGACATTCAGCTCGACCGGCTGCGCCGGCGGCTGGCCGACCGGCGGCTCGCGCTGGTCGTCGACGACCCGGCCCGCGACTGGCTGGCCCTGCACGGGTACGACCCGATCTACGGTGCCCGCCCGCTGCGCCGGTTGGTCCAGTCGGCGATCGGCGACCGGCTGGCCCGGGCGCTGCTCGCCGGTGAGATCCGCGACGGTGACGTGGTCCGGGTCGAGCTGGCCGAGAGCAAGGACGCGCTGACGGTCTCCGCCGGCTGATCGGCCGGATCCCGGTGGGGGCCGCCGCTGGACGGGCGGCAGGCTTCCACCGGGATCCGGGTTCGGACCGGCTCGATTGGGGAAGAATCAGAGACATGGCTGATTCCCCCGCACCGGGTTCCCCCGCCTCGGGCGACGGCATCGAGGCAGCGGTGGACCAACTCCGTACGGCCGAGGCGGTGGCGTTCGGCGGGGTGGGTTTCGCCGGCCGGATCCTGCCGTCCACCGAGGCGTACCACACCCTCGAGGTGGCGCTGCCCAGCCGGCTGGACGAGGTACGCCGGCACATCTGCGACCTGCTGGCGCACGGCACCCCCGCCGGCAAGGTGTACGCCGCCACCCTGCTCACCCGGTTCGACCCGGCCGCAGCCCGCGCCGCCTGGGAGTCGCTGACCGGGGAACGGGACGAGTTCACCACCTACACCGGTTGCCTGGTCGACCAGCGGACCGTCGGCGAGTACGCCACCGCCCAGCTCGACCAGCCCTGATCCGTACGGCGTTCGCGAACGGCTTTTCGCCCACTGTCGCCGGCTGCCCGTGATCGCTACCGTCACGCCGGTGAGCTACGCGTGGCAGTACCCACCGCCCGGCTTCCCGCCGCCCGGTCCGCCTCCCTTCCCGCCGTACGCCGAGATTCCGCCACCGCCACCGGCGCGGCCGGCGACCGTGACCGTGGCCGGGTGGCTGGTGTGGGGGGTCATCGGTGTGCTGCTGGCCGAGATCGTGCTCGGGGTCGCGTCCGCGGTGCACTTCGCGGGCGAGATCGACCGGGCCGCGGCGCTGACCGATCCCGCTCCGTCCGAGGTGAGCGACGAGCGGGTCGGCAACATCATGGGCCTGCTGTTCACCGGGGTCCCGGCGCTGGTGTTCGCGATCTGGCTCGCGATCTGCGTACCGCCGCTGCTGCGGGGACGCAACGCCGCCCGGATCCTCACCATCGTCCCGGCCGGGCTGATGCTGTTGGCCTGCTGCGTACCGGCCGTTTTCGGCCTGGCGCTGGGGGCGTTCCTGTTCAGCGGTCCGATGACGGACGAACCGTCGGCGAGCGGCCCGTGGCCGGAGTCGGAGCCGGGTGTGGACCCGGACTTCCCGGTCGGCCCGGACTTCCCCGTCGACCCGGACTACCCGCAGTTCGAGGATTCCGAGTTCTACGACCGGCTCTACCTCGACAGCGACCCGGTCTGGGACCTCCTCGGTATGGGCACCCCGTTGCTGGCGCTGTTGTCGTTCGGGCTGGCGGTGGCGGTGGCGGTACTGCTGCTCACACCCTCGGCGAACCGGTTCTTCCGACCGCCGCACCCGCCGGCATTCTGGCCCGGCTACCCGTACCCGGTGCCGATGTTCGCCCCGCCCGGATACCCGCACCAGCCGCCGCCGATCGCCCCGACCGGGTATCCCCAGCAGCCGCCGCCGATGGCCCCGGACGGGTCGGGCGAGGTGGGGAAGGAGCCCACCGCCTGAGGGTGGGCAGTCGTTTGGTTGCCGTCGATGGGTGGGTACGGGTGCGCGGGGTTGTTACCGTCGGCGCCCGAACAAGGTCGAGAGGAGTGAACCCGGTGAGTGGCGGGACTGCGTACCTGGTGGCGGCGCTCGGGTGCCTTGTCGCGGTGGCGGGCGTGGTGGTGGCCGTACTCGCCCTGCGCGCGAAGCGGCGGCAGGCCCGGAAGGCTGGCCCGACGAAGGAACGGGACCCGTTCCGGGTGGCCGACGACGACGCCGACGCGCTCCGGGGTGACCCACGCCGACTGCGTCCCGGTGACATCGTGGAGATCCGGCACACCCAGTACGGCGTACGCGGGACGGTGCGGTTCCTCGAGGGCGGCTGGAGCTGGACCGAGCACCTGCTGGACGACGCGCACGGCGCGAAGGTCTGGCTCTCGGTCGAGGAGGACCCCGACCTGGAACTGGTGCTCTGGCACGAGGTTCCGGTCACCGAGGCCGTACCGGCACCCGGCCCGCCGCGACTCGACTTCGACGGGCGCGTCTACACCAGTGACGAGACCGGGCAGGCTCGCTACGCCGCCTCCGGCACCACCGGGCTCAACCCCACCGGCAAGGTCCGCTACCACGACTACGTCGACCCGACCGGTGCGAAGCTCTCCTTCGACTCGTACGGCGACAACACGACCTGGGAGGCGTCCCGGGGTGAGCTGCTGCACCGCGCCGAGGTGCAGGTCTATCCACAGTCGACATCCGGTTCCGATGGTGCACCGACGGGGCGGGCCGGCTGAACATGCTCGTCACCCTGGACACCCCGTACGCCGACACCACCGCCGCCGAGCTGAGTCTCGCCCTCGGTACGCCTGAACTGCCCGCGCTGCACGTACTCGACCTGGCCCATCCGGACCGACCGGGGGTACGGCTGCGGCTGCGCCTGCTCGGCGCCTCCCACCAGGTGGTGCTCCGACGGGACGGTGCCGCCGTCGAGGGTCGGGAGCCGACAGCGGGTGAGCTGGTCGAGACGGTGGCCTGCCTGCCCGGCCGGTCACCCGATCTGCCGGCGGAACTGGCCGACCCGTCGACCGGTTACCGGTTCGCCGCCCGGGTGCTGCGGCTGGACCCGGCCGAGATGTCGGCCCGTACGGCGGTGCTGCGGCGGGAACTCGCCGACGACCCGTACGCGTTGATCGGGGTCTTTCCCGGTGGCCCGGAGGCGATCACCGCGCTGCGGCTGCACCGCGACGACAGCACGGCCGACCGGCTCGACGGCGGCAACACGATCGGTTGGCACACCTGGCACGCGTATCCGCAGAGTGGCGAACTCGTCGAGACCGAGACGGTGGTGAGTACGGCATGACGTACCGCAGGTGGTTTTTCATCGGTTCGGCGTTCGCCCTGGTGGGTTCGCTGGTCGCCGCCTTCGCGATCTTCTCCGGCAGCTTCTCCCCGCGCGGGTACGTGCAGGACCACTACTCCCGGGCGTCGTCGCGGGACATCGGGTCGCAGGCGCTGGCGTACACCTCGGGCAAGGCCCCCAGTGCGGTGGCCAAGGACGTCACCGACACCTGGCGCCCGGCCGACCAGTACGTCGACGGCAGCGGCGTCTACCTGCGCTACGACGACGACTCGGTGGTGATCCTGCCGCTGGCCGGCGGTTCGCTGATCCTCCTGGAACGCCTCAGCACCGCCCATCCGCGCTACCACTCCACGATCGGCAACGCGTGGGGCTGGGGGCGGGGCGTGACCGTACGCGGCGGCGGCCCCGGCGCCGGCAAGTAGTTCGTTTCCCCTCCTCACCCCTCGGGAGCCTCATTGAGCACCCTCGTCAACGACCTGCTGGCCACGCTCGCCTTCGGCGTGGTCGGCGTGCTGCTGATGGGCGTCGGTTATGCCCTGGTCGACATGGCCACGCCGGGCCGGCTGCACGAGCTGATCTGGGCGGACCGCAACCGCAACGCCGCGCTGCTGCTCGCCTCGAACCTGGCCGGTGTCGGGATCATCGTGACCACCGCGATCGTGGCCAGCGACGACGACTTCCTCGCCGGCCTCGTCGGCAGCGCCGCGTACGGGCTGGTCGGGCTACTCATCATGGCGGGCGCGTTCCTCCTGCTGGACATGGCCACGCCGGGCCGGCTGGGGGAGATCCTGGTCGACCCGGAACCCCATCCCGCGGTCTGGGTCTCGGCGGTGGTGCACCTGGCCACGGGTGCCGTGATCGCCGCCGCGATCAGTTGATGGCGGACAGGTCGGGGCCGGACCCGCAGGCGAAGCCGCCCCTGAGTCCCGCCGAGGCGGCGAAGCGCGCGGCGGCGGCCAAGCGGGCCGAGACGGCCAAACGGGCGGCGGCGGCCAGGCGGGCCGCACCGGCGAAGCGGCCCACGGGTGGTCGGGGCAACCGGGACAAGCGGATCGCCACCCGGCTCAAGGTCGGCGGCGTGGTGCTGGTCGTCGTGCTGGCCATCGTGGGGATGATCCTGCTCGACCGCGCGGACGGAGAGACCGGTGGCGGCGGTACGGCCGTGCCCCCGCCCGATCCGACCGAGCGCGCCGACACCGTCGTGCTGCTGAGCAACGCCCACCAGACGCAGCAGATCTGCTACGGGTGGGAGCTGCACGACAGGTCGGTGCCGGTCAGCGCCGGCTCGAATCTCGGCGAGGACGTGGCGGTGGACGACGACCCTTCGCGGTGTGCGCGGTGGGTGAAGGTGATCGCCGGTGTCGTCTACACGTCCGAGAGCAGCGAGGCCAGTGATACCGCCTCGTTCTGGGTAACCAGCTCGGATGACCTGTCGGGGATCGACTACGTCGAAGGGCTGGGTCGGTTCGGACTGACCAACGACGACTTCCTGGCCGATCCGGGCTGGGCGATCTGCCGGGCGGCCGTGTTCCTGCCGCTGCTGGTGGCCGAGTCCGGTGCGGCGCCGGCCGTGCCGGTGAAGACCGGACCGGATCCGTCGGCGTCACCGCAGGCGACCTCGGCCGCCCTGCCGGACGCGGGCAGCGACTTCTGGCGTGACCGGATGGCCCAGGTACTCGGTGCCGGCTTCCTGTTCCTGATCAGCGTGCTCCTGCTGGCCATCGGCTGGTTCGAGCGCCGCCACCAGCGCCGCCCCGGCACGAAGCCGAAGAAGCCGTCGACCGGCCCGGGTGTCGGTCCCGGCACGGACGCCGGTCCCGGTCCCGGTGCCGGTGCGAACGGTCCCAAACGATGACCGTCGAACCGGCGACCAACCCGACCGAGACGCCCGAGGCGACCAACCCGACCGAGGCGACCGATCCGGCCGAGGCGCCCGCGCGTCTGCGTTGGCGGGGGGCGCGTGCGGCCGTACTGGTGGCGGTTTTTGTCTGTGCGGCGTGCGGGTTGGTCTACGAGCTGGCGTTGGTGGCGCTGGGCAGTTACCTGATCGGGGACACGGTCGGCCAGGCGTCGATCGTGCTCGGGGTGATGGTCTTCGCGATGGGCGTCGGCGCGCTCGCCGCCAAGCCGTTGCAGTCCCGGGCCGCGGTCGCGTTCGCCGCCGTGGAACTCGCCCTCGCGCTGTTCGGCGGTCTGTCGGTGCTCGGGCTCTACGCCGCCTTCGCCTGGCTCGACCTGTACGTCCCGGCCCTGGTCGGCACCGCGTTCCTGCTCGGTCTGCTGATCGGGGCGGAGATCCCGCTGCTGATGGTGCTGCTGCAACGGATCCGGGCGCAGGCGGCCGGCAGCGCGGTCGCCGACCTGTTCGCCGCCGACTACGTCGGTGCCCTGCTTGGCGGGCTCGCCTTCCCGTTCCTGCTGATGCCGGTCTTCGGACAGCTTCGCGGGGTGCTCGTGGTCGGCGTGGTGAACGCGCTGGCCGGGCTCGCACTGGTCTTCACCGTCTTCCGGCGCGAGCTGGGTCGGCGGGCCAAGGTCGGTCTGACCGCCGGGTCCGTGGCGGTCGGGCTGATCCTCGGGTACGCCTACGTGACGGCGTACGACTTCGAGGTGACCGCCCGGCAGCAGCTCTTCCGGGACCCGGTGGTGTACGCCGAACGCAGCCCGTACCAGGAGATCGTGCTGACCCGGTCGGTTCCGCTGGTCTCCCAGGGCGTGACCGACCTGCGGCTGTTCCTCAACGGGGACCTCCAGTTCAGCTCGGTCGACGAGTACCGCTACCACGAGGCGCTGGTGCATCCGGTGCTGCGCGGCACCCGTGGTTCGGTGCTGGTCCTCGGCGGTGGCGACGGGCTCGCCGTACGGGAGCTGCTGCGCTATCCCGACGTCGGCTCGGTGACGGTGGTGGAACTCGATCCGGCGGTGATCCGGCTGGCCCGGACCGAGCCGCAGCTCCGTACGCTCAACCACGACGCGTTCACCGACCCGCGCGTACGGGTGGTCAACGCGGACGCATTCCAGTGGATGCGTACCCAGGCGCAACGGTTCGACGCGATAGTGGTGGACCTGCCCGACCCGGACGAGACGGCCACCGCCAAGCTCTACTCGGTGGAGTTCTACGCACTCGTACGCGCGGTGCTGGCCGACGGTGGGCGGATGGTGGTCCAGTCGGGTTCGCCCTACTTCGCGGCGAAGTCGTACTGGTGCATCGAGTCCTCGATCCGGGCTGCCGGCTTCGCCACCACGCCGTACCACGTGGACGTGCCGTCCTTCGGTGACTGGGGTTTCGTGCTGGCGGCGCCGGGACCGACCGCGCCGGTGCTGGGGCTGCCGTCCGACGTACCGTCGCTGCGGTTTCTCGACGCGGACACGCTCCGGCTGGCGGCGAACTTCCCACCGGACCGGCGCCGGCAGGACCTGCCGCCGTCCACCCTGCTCCACCCCCGCGTCCTGGAGTACGCCCGCGCGGAGTGGCGCAGCTACTGAGCCCGGTTCCGGACCCGATTGCCATCGATGCAGAGCGATGCTTTGGCGGCGTGGCGTCGGACGACACGCCGGTTTGGCCGGTAGGGCTGGCGGGGTACCGATACGGTGATCCTCGATCTGAGGGGAAGGAGCGCCGTGTCTGATCCGAATTACCCGGCGGGTACCGCGGCGAGGCCGCGTCCGAGCACCGTCACCTACGCCGGTTATCTGCTCTACCTGGTCGCCGCGGTCCAGTTGATCGGGGCGCTCATCACGCTCCCACTCATCGGCACCATCAGCGACGTGTACGAAGAGGCGTACGCCGGCACCGACCTGGATGGCGCGGGTTCCATCGGCACGGCCACCGTGGTGGTCACCGCGGTGGTGGGGCTGGTCGTCGCCATCGGGCTGGTTGTCCTCGCGCTGTTGAACAACCGTGGCAAGAACCCCGCCCGGATCGTGACCTGGGTGCTCGGCGGTCTCTTCTTCTGCTGCTCGGTCGCGGGTCTGGCACTGACGGCGGCGGGCAGCGCGCTCACCCCGTCGTCCAGCGGCGACGCGAACGTGCCGGACGAGGCCGAGGTCCAGCGGATGTTGGACGACCGGCTGCCCGGCTGGTACGGACCGGTCAGCGACCTGCTGAGCGTGATCGCCGTGCTCGCCGTCCTGGCGGCGCTGATCCTGCTGGCCCTGCCGCCGTCGAACGAGTACTTCCGCAAGGTGCAGCCGGTCTGGCAGCCGCCCGTACCGGGCTCGGCGTACCCCGGTTACCCGCAGGCGGTCCCGCCGGCTACTCCGTCGCAGCCGTCCGGACCGAGCCCGACCACACCGCCCGCCGACCGGCCGGACGGTGACCCGGACGACCAATGGGGACCCCCGCCGTCGGCCCCGCCGCCGTCCGGACCCTCGACGAGCTGACCCGACTGCCGGCGCGTCGACCGGACCGGAGACTCGTCGAATTGGTCGGACCGGGATAGGGCTTCCGCGTGATCCCCCCGAGTAGGTTGCATTCCGACGCCTACTCGGGGGGATCTGTCGTGTCGGAACCAGCGCACGTATGGCCCGGCGGCCCGGTCCCGCCGGTGGTCGGTTGGCCCGCCCCAGTGCCCGCTGTGGCGCCGAATCGGCGTCCGGGGGTGGTGGTGCTCGCCGCCGTGGTGCTGGGCGTCATGGCGGCCGGTGGGCTGGTCCACGCGATCCTCGGACTGGCCACCTCGACCGGGACGGTGGACCGGTTCCGGGCCGCCGCCGGACAGGCCGGTGTCGACCGCTCGGAGGTGGACGGCTTCGTCGCCCTGCTCCGCGTCGGCGCCGGAATCAGTACGGCGGTCGCCGTCGGGGCGGCGGTCCTGCTGGTCGCGCTGGCGGTCGGCAACCTGCGCGGCGCCAACCGGGTTCGGATCACCACCTGGGTGGTCTGCGGGCTCGGTCTGCTCTGCGGTTGCGGCACCCTGGCCACGGTGATCGCGCAGCGGACGGTGCCGCTGACCAGCACCGCGGACGACCAGATGACAACCGAGCTGATCCGGGCGCTCAGCGACGCGTACCCGTCCTGGTGGGTTCCGCTGACGGCCGGGCTTTCGGTGGCTCAGGCACTCGGTTACTTTGTAGTAGCAACGCTGCTGGTGCTGCCCGCCGCGAACGCCTTCTTCCGTGGGCGGACGCCTGTCCCGGTGCAGCCGCCGGTGCCATCGCCGCCGAACTGGTAAGGACCTGCCTGTGCCAGCAGTGCCCGCTCCGCCCCGTACCGGTCCGGCTCGCGCCCTGGTGACCGGTGCGACCGCGGGTATCGGCGCGGCCTTCGCCCGGCGGCTCGCCGCCGATGGGCGGCACCTGGTGCTGGTCGCCCGCGACGGGGACCGGCTGGCCGGTCTGGCGGCGGAGTTGGCCGAGCGGCATCAGGTTCGGGTGGACATCCTGCCGGCCGATCTCACCACCGACGATGGTTGCCTCGCGGTGGAACGGCGGCTCGCGGAGTCGGCCGAACCGATTGAACTTCTGGTGAACAGTGCCGGCATCAGTCTGGCCCGTTCGTTCCTCCGTTCGACCGTGGAGGACGAGGCACGTTTGTTACGACTCAATGTCCACGCGGTCATGCGCTTAACCCTTGCGGCCCTGGCCACCATGACCGTACGGCGCGATGGGGCAGTGATAAATGTCTCTTCGGTAGCGGGCTTCGGAGCCGTAATGCCGGGCTCCACCTACTCCGCCAGCAAGGCCTGGGTGACCAATTTCAGTGAGTCCGTGGGGCAGTCCGCGCGCCGATACGGCGTACGGGTGATGGCGCTCTGTCCGGGCTTCACACGTACCGAATTCCATCAGCGGGCCGGCATCAACGTGTCTAAAATGCCCGATTGGCTGTGGCTCTCGGCTGATGACGTGGTGGCCGAGGCCCTGCGTGACCTGGGAAAAGGCAGGTTGGTCAGCGTTCCGGACTGGAAATACAAGGCGGCGGTCTTCGGGCTGCGACACGCCCCTCGCGGCCTGTTGCGGGCGGTCGGCGGCGACACCCGGGCACGGGTCGGACGCGACGAGCGTTGATCTTGTAACCCGGCGACGGCCCGCGAACGAGGCGGCCGGGGATCCCGCAATCTGGTTGCCCACACCGGATTCCGAGTACGCAGAGTAGTCGTACACCGCCAATCCTGAGCATCGTCGCCGACGGCGGATCGCCGTCCGGTCGGGTCCACCCGACGGCACCCAGACTCGAGCAGTACCCTTGGGCGCCATGGGGGACCACGACGACCTGCGTAAATTCATTTCTGACCTGGCCGTGGTGCACGGCCGGGTCGTGCTGTCCTCCGGTCGTGAGGCGGACTGGTACGTGGACCTGCGCCGCGTGACGCTCCATCACGCGGCGGCACCATTGGTGGGTCGGGTGTTGCTCGACCTGACCGCGGACTGGGATTTCGATGCGGTCGGTGGCCTGACCCTGGGCGCCGATCCGGTTGCCGCGTCCATGCTGCACGCCGCCTCGGCGACGGGGCGCGGGCTGGATGCCTTTGTGGTGCGTAAGGCCGAGAAGACGCACGGCCTGCAGCGGCGGATCGAGGGCCCGGAGGTGGCCGGTCGCCGGGTGCTGGCGGTGGAGGATACTTCGACGACGGGTGGCAGTGTGCTGACCGCGGTCGAGGCGTTGCAAGAGGCTGGGGCCGAGGTTGTGGGCGTTGCGGTTATTGTTGATCGAGGCGCGGGCGACGCCGTTCGAGCGGCCGGACTGCCATACCGAGCGGCCTATACGTTGCCTGACCTCGGCCTAGTGGCCTAAAAGTTTGACGATTCGGATCTGCTGATATGCAGGCGGGTCGATGCTGCTGGTGGAAGGATGGAAAACGTGGGAACTGCGTTGGCTGAAATGACTATGCCTCAGATCTCGCCGCTTGCCGGCGAGCCGATCGAACGTGCCGACGCCGAGCGACTTGCGGGGGTCCTCAAGGCCCTCGCCGACCCCGCCCGGCTGCGGCTGCTCAGTCTGATCCAGTCGGCGCCCGAGGGCGAGGCGTGCGTGTGTGACCTCACCGCACCTCTCGGCCTCTCGCAGCCGACGGTCAGTCACCACCTGCGTATCCTCACCGAGGCCGGCTTGCTGGAGCGGGAGAAGCGCGGCGTGTGGGCGTACTACCGGCTGGTGCCGACGGCGATCGCAACGATCGCCGACCTGTTGACTCCGCCCCGTAAGCGAGCCACCAAGAAGGCTCGCTGAATCAGCGAGTGGCCCGTCTGGTGCCTGCCCCTGTCCGGGGGGCACCAGACGGACCGACGGCTGTCCGGGTGGAGTTGAGGGTGCGGGGTCCGTTGGGGTGAACGACAACCTCATCGGTGACCTGTGCGCGCAACTCGCCCGGGTCGGCCGGGACGTGGTGCGCTCCGGCCTCGTGGTGGGCTCCGGCGGGAACCTCTCCGTCCGGGTGTCCGGCACGGACTCGTGCTGGGTCACCGCGGCCGGCACCTGGCTGGACCGGCTCGACCGGTCCGACTTCGTCCAGGTCGGCATCACCGACGGCGCGGTACGCGACGAGAGCGGCTCCGGCATGCCCGCGCCCGTACCGACGAGTGAGTTGGCGCTGCACCTCGCCACCTATCGGGCCCGTCCGGACGTACGGGCGATCGTGCACCTGCACCCGCAGCATGCGCTGCTGCTCGATGCCCTGGGTGAACGTATCCGGCTGGTCACCACCGATCATGCCTTCTATCTGCGTCGGGTCGCCCTGGTGCCGTTCCGGCCACCGGGCTCGGCGGAACTGGCCGAACTCGCCGCCTCGGCGGCGGCCGACGGCACCAACTGTCTGGTGTTGAGCCGGCACGGCTGTTCGGTCCTGGCCGAGAGCGTGGAACTGGCCCACAAACGGGCGGTCAATCTCGAAGAGGCCGCCCGGCTGACCTACCACGCCCTGGTCGCCGGCCGGCTCGACGACCTGACCGAGCTTCCGCCCGACCTCCTCGACCGGATCTGACCGCTCGGCGGCCGGGTCCTCGACCTGGTCCGAGCGCTCAGCGACCGAGCCTGAGCGCTCTCCCCGTCGCCGCTCAGGGGCGGTGCTGCTGGCTCTCGCGCGCGGCCTCGTCCAGTGCGGCCTGCTCGGCCGGGGTGGTTCCGCGACGGGCGGCCATCCGGGCCCGGAGCAGCTCGATCGCGATCGGCACCACCGAGATCACCACGATCAGGATCAGGATGATCTCGATGTTCGCCTTGACGAAGTCGATCTGGCCGAGGAAGTAACCGAGCAGGGTGACCCCGGTGCCCCAGAGGGTGCCGCCGATGACGTTGTAGATCACGAACGTGCGGTAGTTCATCTTGCTGACCCCGGCCACGATCGGGGTGAAGGTCCGCACGATCGGCACGAACCGGGCCAGCACGATCGACCGGGCGCCGTACTTGTCGAAGAACTCGTGCGCCTTGAGCAGGTTCTCCTGCTTGAACAGCCGCGAGTTCGGGCGGCGGAACAGCGCCGGCCCGACCCGCCGGCCGAACAGGTAGCCCACCTGGTCACCCGCGATCGCCGCGATCGTGATCAGCAGGCAGACCAGCCAGATCGGGTACGTGATGTACTGCCCGTCCGAGGTCAGCAGGCCGGTGGTGAACAGCAGCGAGTCACCGGGCAGGAAGAACCCGATCAGCAGCCCGGACTCGGCGAACACGATGGCCAGGATGCCGAGCAGCCCGAAGGTCGAGATCAGCCACTCCGGGTCCAGGAACTCAGGGCCCATGGCCAGCGTGGTGGTGGGCGTCGGCACGGGGTGACCTCCGAAGTTTCCCGGTCGGGCAGCGACTTTCCGCACATTGGCGGACATTCCGAGCAGGGTACGACCCTCGCCACGGCGACGGGTACCCCCGCAGTCTAGGTGGCGGCGATGGGCGCCCGCCCGCCGACGTCTCTCCCGGCCGACGGACGCCCACCCGCCGACGGGTGTCCCCGTCCACGGACGCCCCACCCGAAACGGGTGACTTCGGTTACAACCGAGGGTCCACCGGCTCGGACTCGCAGGCCAGGATGGCGAAGACCAGCTCGTGCCGCCGCCACAGCGGGGCACCCTCGGCCAACCGGTCCAGCGCGGCCAGACCGAGGCCGTGCTCGCGCAGCGCCAACCCGCGCTTGCGTCCCAGCGACCGCTTGCGGAGCACCGACAACTGCTCCGGCTCGGTGTACTCCGGCCCGTAGATGATCCGCAGGTACTCCCGGCCCCGGCACTTCACCCCCGGCTGCAGCAACCGACCCCGCCCGTCGACGGCGGCCGGTCCGGCGTACGGCTTGACCACCATGCCCTCGCCACCGGCGGCGGTCAGCTCCAGCCACCAGTCGGTGGCGTCGCGTACCGCCGCCTCGTCGGCGAGGTCGACCACCCGGCGCCGGGTGGGGGTGAAGAACACCGGGTCGGCCTCGTGCAGCCGATCGGCCACCGCCAGGTGCCACCCGTGGTCCCGACCGGTGTGCGTCGCCCCCGCGCTCGCGAGCAGCGCGAACGGGGCGAGTGTCACCCCGTCGAGCCCGTCGGAGGGGTGCACGTACGCCCGGTAGGCCTCGGTGTAGCGGGCCAGGTCGGTTGACCGGCGGGCCATCCGGTCCCGCAGGTCGCCCACTGGCAGGCCGCGTCCGGCCGCCGCGTCCAGCGCGTCGAGGACCGCCGGCAGCACCGCCCCGCCCGCCGCGCCGACGCTGGCGTACTGCTCCCGGATCAGGCCGGTCGCCTTCGCCGACCAGGGCAGCAGTTCGGTGTCGAGCAGCAACCAGTCGGTGTCCAACTCGGCCCAGAGCCCGGCACCGGTGGCCGCCGCCCGTACCTTCGCCAGCACGCCCGCGTCCAGCGGCTCACCGAAGAACGGACGACCGGTACGGGTGTAGACCGCCCCGCCGGCCGGGCCGAACCGGTTGTCGTCGGCCTCCCGGCAGACCAGCACCACCGCGCGGGAGCCCATGTGCTTCTCCTCGCAGACCACCCGGTCGACGCCGGCCGCCCGGTAGTCGGCGAACGCCTGCGCCGGGTGCTCCAGGAAGCCGTCCAGCTCGGCGGTCGAGCAGGGTGCCATGGTCGGCGGCAGCCACGGCAGGGCGCGCGGATCCACCGCGAACCGGCCCATCACCTCCAGTGCGGCGGCGGCCTGTTCGGCGTCCACGGTGAGCTTGCCGTACCCGTAGTCGAGGTGCCGTCGCCCGGTCACGTCGCCCAGGTCGAGGGTGCCCTCGGCCCGGTCCGGCTCGACGGCCGGCGTGCTGACCAGGGGCCGGACCGGGGCGTAGTACTCCTTGGCGGCCGGCACCGAGACCAGGTCCCGCTCCGGGTAGCGCAGCGCGGTCAGGGTGCCGCCAAAGACGCAGCCGGTGTCGATGCAGATGGTGTTGTTGACCCATTCCGGGGTCGGGGTCGGGGTGTGGCCGTAGACGACCATGGCGGAACCCCGGTAGTCACGGGCCCACGGGTAGCGCACCGGCAGGCCGTACTCGTCGGTTTCGCCGGTGGTCTCGCCGAAGAGCGCGAACGCCCGTACCCGTCCCGATGCCCGGCCCTGGTACTCCTCCTTCAGGCCGGCGTGCGCGACCACCAGCCGGCCGCCGTCGAGCAGGTAGTGGCTGACCAGGCCGTCGATGAACGCGGACGCCTCGGCGACAAACGCCGGGTCCTCCCGGTCGAGCTGCTCCAGCGTCTCGGCGAGCCCGTGGGTGATCTGCACGTCGCGCCCGCGCAGCTTGCGGAGCAGCTTCTGCTCGTGGTTTCCGGGCACGCAGATCGCGTGCCCGGCGGCGACCATGCCCATCACCAGGCGGAGCACACCGGGCGAGTCCGGGCCGCGGTCGACCAGGTCACCGACAAAAACGGCGGTACGCCCCGCCGGGTGCGTGGCGTCGACCGGCCGTCCCTGCGGGTCCCGGTGCAGGGTCCAACCGAGCCGGCCCAGCAGCGTCTCCAGCTCGTCCCGGCACCCGTGTACGTCGCCGACGATGTCGAACGGGCCGGTCAGTTCCTTGCGGTCGTTGAACATCCGCTCGTAGGAGATGGTGGCGGCGTCGATCTCCTCGACCCCGCGCAGCACGTGCACCTTCCGGAAGCCCTCGCGCGTCAACTGCCCGATCGACCGGCGCAGGTCGCGCTGCATCCGGCCGAGCACCTGGCGCCCGAAGGTCCGGTCGGCTCGGGCCTGGGTCCGTTCCCAGCACAGTGGCTCCGGCGCGTCGAGCACCACCGCCACCGGCAGTACGTCGTGCTCGCGGGCCACCCGTACCAGGCCGGCGCGGGCGTGCGACTGGAGGTTGGTCGCGTCGACCACGGTCAGCCGACCGGCGCGCAGCCGCTTGCCGGCCACGTAGTGCAGCACGTCGAACGCCTCGGCGGACGCGGACTGGTCGTTCTCGTCGTCGGCCACCATCGCCCGGAACGCGTCCGAGGAGAGCACCTGGGTGGGTGCGAAGTGCCGGCGGGCGAAGGTCGACTTGCCCGAACCGGAGATGCCGACCAGGGCGACCAGGGCCAGCTCGGGAATGTCGAGGGCGGTCATGCGGTCCCCTCCTTCGAGGTGTCGACGGTCGGTGCGGTGGCTGCGGTCTCGGCTGGGTTCGCGGTCGTCCCGGCGTACCGGGTGAAGATCGCGAGCTGGGTGGGTGCGCCGACGACCGGGTCGTCGTCACCGACGCCGGTGATCGTCGCGGTGTAGCCGTAGCCGGTCGCGACCCGGTTCACCCAGTCGGCGAACTCGGCCCGGCTCCACTCGAACCGGTGGTCGTGGTGCCGCATCGAACCGGCCGCCATGCCCTCGTACCGGACGTTGTACTCGGAGTTCGGCGTGGTGACCACAACGGTGGTCGGCTGGGCGTGACCGAAGACCGCACCCTCCAGCGCGGGCAGGCGGGGTGGGTCCAGGTGCTCGACGACCTCCATCAGCACCGCAGCGTCGTACCCGCGCAGCCGGTCGTCGCGGTAGGTCAGGGCGGACTGCCACAGCTTGATCCGGTCCTGCTGACGCTGCGGCAACCGGTCCAGCCGGAGCCGCCGCTGCGCCATCGACAGCGCCCGGTGCGACACGTCGGTGCCGACGATCTCGGTGTAGCGCCGGTCCCGGATCAGGTCGGCCAGCAGTGCCCCACCACCACAACCCAGGTCCAGTACGCGACCCGCCCCGACCTGCGCCAGCGCCGCCAGTACGGCCGCCCGGCGGCGTACGGCCAGGGGCTGGCGGCGGGCCTCGGCGGGCAGGTTGGCGTCCTCGTCGGAGCCGGCATCGTCCGCAACGTCCACAGTGTCCGGCTCGGCGTTGTCGTCGATCAGGCGCAGCTCGGCCAGCCGGGCCAGGGCCGCCCCGGCCAGTGCCCGGCGGTGGGCCAGGTACCGCCGGGTGATGAGCCCCCGCTCGGGGTGCCGGGCGAGCCAGCCCTCACCGGCCCGGAGCAGCTTGTCGATCTCGTCCGGCGCCACCCAGTAGTGCTTGGCGTCGTCGAGCACCGGCAGCAGCACGTAGAGCTGGTTCAGCGCGTCGGCGACCCGGAGCGTGCCGCGCAGGGTGAGCGCGACGTACCGGCTGTCGCCCCAGTCCGGACGGGTCGAGTCGAGCGGGATCGCGTCCGCGGTCACCGTCCAGCCCAGCGGGGCGAACAGCAGGTTCGCCAATCCGGCACCGCCCCGGCAACGCAGCACCGGCACGCCGATCTCCAGCGGGATCGGGGTCGCCGCCAACTCCGGCCGGTCCTTCGAGGCGCCGTGCAGGGCGGAGCGGAACACCTTGGCCAGGGCGGAGGAGAGCAGGCTCGACGCCGCGTACGGCCGGTCGTTGACGTACTGGCCGAGGGTGAAGCCCTCGGGGGTGCTGCCGGCACCCCGGCCACGGCCCCTGCCCCGCGCGGCGGTCAGCCGCAGCGGGTCGACGTCGAGCAGCAGTGCGGCGGTGCACCGGTCCTCGTCCGCCTGTGGGTAGAACACGTGCGCCGTCCCCGTCGGTACGTCGAACGAATGCTGCCGGTCCGGGTGCTTGACCAGCAGATAGCCGAGGTCGGTCGCGGGACGGTGGGTGGTGGAGACGGTGAGCAGCACATCCTGGATGATCTCAGCCAGCATCGACCCGCGTCGCCCGAATTCCGCCGGCAACCGGGCCCCTGCCACGGGTACGGTCGACCTTTCGATGGTCGGCCGGCAGAGTTGATGAAACCGTCACCGGGAAATTGCAGCCTTTCCCGGGTCTCGACCCGTCAATAGTTATGGCAGCGCGACGCGACAGGAAATCCGGACGGTGACGATGCGGGCTCGCAGCGGCAAAGGCAGCGACTCGGGCATGGGCGGCAAGCAGCAATCAAAGCGGTCGAAGCGGCCGGGGCAATCGAAGCGATCGGGACAGTCGAAGCAACAGGCGCGCGAACCGCAGTCGGAGCAACCGGACAATTCCGGATCCGTCGTGAATTCGACGGTCGACTCCGGGTCGGCGGTTGACGATGGGTTGTCGGTCGGTTCCGAGTTGTCGGTCGGTGTCGATTCGCCGGGCGCTACCGAGGTCGGGAGCGGTTCGGGGTCCGGCAGGAGCAAGCGCCGGTCCGGTCGGCGGCGTGCTCCGATCTGGACGAAGGTGCTGGTCGCGACCGGTTCGCTGCTGGTGGTGATGAGCGGGGGAGCGTACGCGTTCACCCAGGTCGCGATCGAGAAGGCGACCTCGAAGATCACCCAGGCCACCCTGCTCGACGGCGAGGCGGTGGCGGTGCCGGCGACCCCCGGTCCGGCCGGGAAGAAGATCGACGGCCCGCTCAACCTGCTCCTGGTCGGTATCGACGTCCGGCCCGGCTGGGACGCCGGGGCCAGGGCCGACACGATCATGATCGTGCACATCCCGGCCAGCCACGACCAGGCGTACCTGGTCTCGATTCCGCGCGACTGGCGGGTGCCGATCCCGGCGAACCCCGAGACCAACTACCGGGGCGGGACCGACAAGATCAACGCCGCGTTCGAGTTCGGCTACCGGGGCGAGGGTACGGAACTCGAAAAGCGGGCCCGGGGCTTCAAGCTGCTTGCCCGGACCCTGAACAAGCAGATCGGGATCACCTTCAACGGTGCCGCCCTGATCGACTTCCAGGGCTTCCAGTCGGTCATCCGGGAGCTGGGCGGGGTCGACATGTGCATCGACCAGCGCGCCTCCTCGATCCACCTGGCCTACGACCGCAACGGCAAGCTCGTGCCGATCAAGTTCAACGAGGCCACCCACCGGGTCTTCGACGTACCCCCGGGCGGCAAGGTCGTCGTGCACGAGGTCGGGTGCCGGCCGATGTCCGCGGAACTCGCCCTCGACTACGCCCGGATCCGGTACGGCCTGCCGAAGACCGACTACGACCGGCAGCGCCACCAGCAACAGCTCATCAAGGCCATCGCCAAGAAGGCCACCAGCGCGGGTGTGGTCACCAACCCCGCGAAGATCGGTCGGGTGATCACCGCGGCCGGCAAGGCGTTCATCCTCGACACCCAAGGTGTGTCCATAGAGGACTTCGTGTTCACCCTCAAGGGCGTCGCCGCGAACGACATGGCCGTACTCAAGACGAACCAGGGCAACTTCGCCGAGGTGCGGCTCAACGGCATCTCGTACCAGCGGCTGACCGACGAGTCGATGGCGATGCTGCACGCCGCACGCGACGGCACCCTGGACGAGTTCGTCCGTACCCACCCCGACGTGGTCGCGCCGAAGACCGGCTGACCCCTGCCCCGTCACCGCAATCATTCCGCGGGTCCGACCCGTCTCTAGAGGCGAGGACCTTCGGAGGTGCCAGTGACATACGCGGACTTCGCCGACACCCGGCTCACCGCGCTGCTGCGGTACGCGGTGCTGTTGACCGGAGACCCCCACCTCGCCCAGGACCTGGTCCAGGAAACGATGGTGCGGGTCCAGCTCAACTGGCGCCGGGTGGCCCGGGCAGACTCGCCCGACCGCTACGTACGCCGGATGCTGACCAACCAGTACCTCGACTGGCAGCGCGGCTCGTGGTTCAAACGGGTGCTGCTGCGCGCCGACCCCGGTGAGCCGCCGGTCGCGGCGGTCGACCACGCGCAGACCGCCGCCGACCGGGACCAGATCTGGGGCTGGTTGACCCGACTACCCCGGCGGCAGCGGGCCGCCCTGGTGCTGCGCTTCTACGAGGACCTCCCCGACGCCGAGATCGCCGAGGTACTCGGCTGTGCGGTCGGGACGGTACGGGCGTCGATCTCCCGTGCCCTGGCCACCCTTCGTGCCGAGCTGGTGGAGACAAGCTGATGATCGAGGAAGAGTTGCGGGCGACGTTCGCCCGACACGAGGAACTGGCGCCGCCGGTCGGACCACTGCGTACGGCCATCGACCGGATCGCCGCCCGGCGTCGGCGCCGCCGCCTGACCGTGCGTACGACCGGCGCTGCGCTGGCCGTACTGGCCGTGGTCGGGATACCGGTGCTGGGACGGGGCCTGGTCCCGGCTCCGGCGCAGGTCGAACAGCTTGCGGAGGCAACGAGCCCACCGGCCGGAGCGGACGGGGCACTGAACTTCCTGCTCCTCGGGGTCGAGGGCCAGGACCAGAACAACGGCCGGGCCGACTCGGTGCTGATCGTCCACGTGCCGCGCGACCGCAGTCGGGCGTACCTCGTCTCGATCCCGCGTGACCTCGCAGCCGACATTCCCGGTCACGGGGTCGGCAAGCTGTCCGAGTCGTTCCAGCTCGGCAGCACCCGGTCGGGTGGCGGCGCGGACCTGCCCGGCGGGGCCCGACTGACCGCGCAGACGGTCACCGGCCTGACCGGTCTGACCTTCGACGGGACCGGGGTGCTCACCTTCGACGGGCTGCGCCAGCTCACCGACGCCGTCGGTGGGGTCGAACTCTGCCTGCCCGCCCCGGTGCAGTCCCTGCACACCCGGCGGATATTCCCGGCCGGATGCCAGCGGCTCGACGGTGCCGCCGCGATCGACCTGCTCCGGCAGCGGTACGCCCTGCCGGTGGGCGCGCACGACCGGGATCGCAACGCCCAGCGGTTCGCGTCCGCTCTGGCGGAGAAGATGACCAGCACCGACGTGCTGACGAACCCGGTCCGGGTGTCGAAGATCCTTCAGGCCGTCGGCGACGGACTCGTCACCGACATCGGTAAGTCGTCGCTCGCGAGCCTGCTGCCGACCATGGTCCAGGTGGCCGGGGCGGAGCCGGTGGGGATCGGCTGGAATTTCGACAACGCCCCGACCGACAGCTCGGGATCCCTCTCCCTGGACCCGGCCGCCGGTGACGACCTGTTCGCCGCCCTGCGCGGCGACACCCTGCCGGAGTGGGTGAAAGCCCATCCGGACCGGGTCACCCGCTGACGACCCTCAACGGTAGTCGTCCTCCGGTCCGATGATCCGGGCCTGCTCCAGGGCGTCCCACTCGTCCACCTCGATGCCACGGGGCAACTGCTCCGAGTCGGTCGCCGACGGGGGACCGTCAGAGGTCGGGTCCGCCGACGATGCCTGCTCGACGGCATCGTCGGCGGGCGCCTCCGGGTCCCTTTCCTCCGGGTCGAGGTGGTCGCCGGGGGCGAACTCCTCGCCGAGGACAAAATCATCGTCGGGCTGGGTCATCGTCGCCTCCTCCGGTCCGCAGTGCTCCTTCACCGTACGGGTTGACCTGCCGGTCCGCCGGGCACGTGCCGGCAAACAGCCCGTCCCGTACGGGACGGGTGGCAGTAGCCCGGTTTGGCATCCCCTCGGGCGGTGGCGGTGACACCATGGGCCGGTGGGCTACCTGATCCGGCTGGTGATCACCGCTGTCGCGCTGTGGGTCACCACCGCGGTGGTGCCCGGCATCGACGTGTCCGGCCGGTCAACCGGGGAGAACGCGTTGACGCTGCTGGTCGTCGCGGTGATCTTCGGCGTGGTCAACATGGTGCTGAAGCCGATCATCCGGGTGGTCGGATGCGTGTTCTACGTCCTCACCCTGGGGCTGTTCGCCCTGGTCGTGAACGCGCTGCTGTTCCTGTTGACCGACTGGATCGCCGGCGAGTTCGACCTGCCGTTCCACGTGAACGGCTTCTGGGCGGCCTTCTGGGGAGCCATCGTGGTGGCGGTGGTGAGCTGGTTGATCAGCGTCTTCGTACCGGACCGGTTCGACCGCCGATGAGCCGCACCGGAGCAGGTGGGTCGGGTCGGGCCGGTGTCGATGCGGGTCGGTTGTGTCGGCAAGGGCGCCCTGCGGGATACTGCCCGCGAAGGACAGCGCGGTCCGGCGCGTACACGTGAGACAGCGGCCGTAGCGGCCGAAGTGGTTAGTAAGGAGCGTTCGAGATGCCCATTGCTTCCCCCGAGGTCTACGCCGAGATGCTGGACCGCGCCAAGGCGGGCCGGTTCGCATATCCCGCGATCAACGTGACGTCCTCGCAGACGCTCAACGCCGCACTGCGCGGATTCGCCGACGCGGAGAGCGATGGCATCATCCAGGTCTCCACCGGCGGTGCCGAGTACCTCTCCGGTCCCTCGATCAAGGACATGGTCGGCGGTTCGGTCGCGTTCGCGCTGTTCGCCACCGAGGTCGCCAAGAAGTACGGCGTCAACATCGCGCTGCACACCGACCACTGCCCCAAGAACAAGCTCGACGGGTTCGTCCGCCCGCTGATGGCGATCTCCAAGGAGCGGGTGGCCCGGGGCGAGGCCCCGCTGTTCCAGTCGCACATGTGGGACGGCTCGGCCGTACCGGTGGCGGAGAACCTGGAGATCGCGGCCGGGCTGCTGGACGACGCCGCCGCCGCGCACGTCGTACTCGAGATCGAGGTCGGCGTGGTCGGTGGCGAGGAGGACGGGGTCGAGGGCGCGATCGACGACAAGCTCTACACCACCGTCTCCGACGGTCTCCAGATGGTCGAGGCGCTCGGCCTGGGCGAGAAGGGCCGCTACATGGCGGCGCTGACCTTCGGCAACGTGCACGGGGTCTACAAGCCGGGCAACGTCAAGCTCCGCCCGGAGATCCTCAACGAGATCCAGCAGGCGGTCGGCGCCAAGTACGGCAAGGACAAGCCGCTCAGCCTGGTCTTCCACGGCGGCTCCGGGTCGCTCCTGGAGGAGATCCGGGAAGCCCTGGACTACGGCGTGGTGAAGATGAACATCGACACCGACACCCAGTACGCGTTCAGCCGCCCGGTCGCGGACCACATGTTCCGCAACTACGACGGTGTGCTCAAGGTGGACGGCGAGGTCGGCAACAAGAAGCTGTACGACCCTCGCGTCTGGGGCAAGGCGGCCGAGTCCGGTCTCGCCCAGCGGGTGGTCGAGGCGTGCGAGCACCTGCGCTCCACCGGCACCACCCTCGCCCGCTGACCTATTCCGAACGCTGACGGCCGGTCCCCCGACAACGGGGACCGGCCGTTTCGTATTACCCGGTGACGGTCAGTCGTGGACGAGCAGGCGTACCGCCTCGTGCACGTCGTCGGTGACGTGGATCGAGCCGGTCAGGTCACCGAACGGGGTGAGCGCGAACAGCGGCCGGAGCAGCGACTCGATCGGCAGCGTCTCGGTCCAGAAGGCCCGGTCGAGGAAAACGTACGCGCCGCTGGCTCCGTCGGTGCCGTAGAACGTCTTGGTCGCCGCCTGGAACACCTCCTGCACCGTTCCGGCCCGACCGGCGGCGAAGACGATCCCGCCCCGGGCCAGCCGGAGCAGGGTGTCCTCCCGGATCGCGTTCGAGAAGTACTTGGCGATCCTGCCCGCGAACAGGTTCGCCGGCTCGTGTCCGTACAGCCAGGTCGGGATGGAGAGGCCACCACGCCGCGCCCAGCCGACGGTGTCGGCCACGACGGACCGCTCGCCGTCACGCTGCGCGGGCGGTGCACCGCCCTCCGACACCGACCCGTTCCCGGTGGTCGACCCGCCGAGTCCGGTGGTCGGCCCGCCGAGTTTGGTGGTCGACCCGGGACCGTCGGGGTCCGGGCCGAACTCGGCCCGGACCCGCAGGGCCGCCGCCGTGTAGCGGTCGTGGTCGGCGAAGTCGGGGGCGGCGGCCAGCAGGTCGATGGCCGAGGCCAACTCCTCCGGCGTACGCCCGGACAGGTACGCCCCCAGGTTCGCCGCCTCCATCACGCCCGGCCCGCCGCCGGTGACCACCAGCCGGTCCGCCCGCGCCAACTCCCAGCCCAGCGTCGCGGCCAGCCGGTACGCCGAGGTCCCCCGGGGTACGGCGTGCCCGCCCATCACGCCGACCACCGAACCGGGGCCGTGGATGGCCAGCCAGCTCCGGGTGGCGTCGGCGAGCGCGTTGTCGACGCCGTGGTCGTGCATCCGTTGCGCCAGCGCCTCCCGTACCGGTGGCATCGCCCCGCCGTGGGCGCGGAAGTGCTCGTAGACCACGGTGTCGAACATGCCGGCGAAACCACCGTCGCCGAAGCCCGCGACCAGGTCGTCCGGGGTGTAGAGCCGGGGCGGCTGGGTCGAGTACGGCAGCGCGGTGAACGGCGGCAGCAGGTGGGCGCCCCGCCCGATGAGATCTGCCTCGACCTGACGGGAGGCGAACCGGCAGCCGACGAAAAGGGTGTCGGTGAGGTCGACGGCGGTGAGGTCGGGTGCCGGGTCGAGATCGAGCCGCAGCCCCTGCACGGTCAGCCCGGCGAGACTCCCGGTACGGAGGTGGCGGTCGAGTTCGGCGCGGGACTCGATCTCGGACTCCGTGGTGTCGTCCGGTTCGAGCAGGTGGGTGGTGGGTGGTGTGGACACGTCCGCCATCCTCCTCCGCGCCGGCAACCGTCGACCAACGCCGGGCGGTCCGGAAGGCGTCAGGCGTTCCCGGAAGGGCATCGGACGGTCCCCGGAAGGGCGTCGGGAAGGACGAGAGCCCGGTGACCGAAGTCACCGGGCTCTCCTTACCGGGTCCTGGGGAGGCTCCGGACCTCTATTTGTAGTCGAGTCGACCATCGCCCGCACCGGCCGCACGCGTGACCGACGACTCAGCCTTTCAGTCAGGCCGAGAGGTATCCCGCCTCGCGACCGCCCAGGTCGGGCAGGTTCAATGGGCCGATGCAGAGTCTTTTGCCCGAACCGCCGGCCACCCTCCTCCCCGCCGACGACGCGGCCGAGGCGGCCCTCGCGGAGGCCATCGAGGCCGACACCGACGAGGCCTACGCCTCGGTCGCCGCGCGTTTCCCGACCTCCAGCGCTGCCTGGGGGGCGCTGGGCCAGCGGGCGCTCGCGTCCGGGCAGGTCGTCACCGCGTACGCGTACGCGCGTACCGGCTACCACCGTGGGCTGGACCAGTTGCGCCGCAACGGCTGGAAGGGGCACGGTCCGGTGCCCTGGGCGCACGGCCCCAACCAGGGGTTCCTGCGCTGCCTGCACGTGCTGTCCCGAGCAGCCGGCGAGATCGGCGAGTCGGACGAGGCGGCGCGCTGCGCCCAGTTCCTGCGCGACTGCGACCCCGAGGCCGGGGACGCGCTCGCCGGCTCCTGAGCCGGTCCGCGCCGCCGCTGGTCCCGCTGACCGGTCCGCTCCCCGCCCCGGTCCAACCGGGGCGGGGGGAACCCGTCACAGGCCCTCGGCCACCGCGGCGGCGATCTTCAGCCAGGCGTCCCGGCTGGCGGCGGAGAGCTGCCCGTACCGGATCGGTTCGCCGGTGTCGATCAAGCGCTCGTACGGCGCCAGCAGCACCGCCCTGGTCCGGGCGGCGAAGTGGCGCTGGATCGCCGGCAGGTCGATCTCCTTGCGTGACGGTGGCATGGACACCACCGTCACCGCCTGCCGGACCAGCCGCTGCCGGCCGCTCTGTTCCAGGTGGTCGAGCATCCGGGCGGCCGTCTCGGCGGAGTCGTTCCGGGCGGACATGGTGATCAGGAGCTGGTCGGTGGCGTCGATCGCGGCCTGCCAGTTCTGTGCCCGTACGTTGTTCCCGGTGTCCACGAAGATCAACTTGTAGAACCGGCTGACCACCTCACGGATCTCCGCGAAGGCGGCGGCGGTCAGCATCTCGCCCCCGGTCGCCGACTCGTCCGAGGCGAGTACGTCGAACATTCCCTCGCCCTGCGACCGGACGTACTGCGACAGGTCCCCGACCCGCCCGTGCGACACCTGGAACTGCCCCAGGTCCCGCAGCATGTCCCGGACCGTACGGGAGTGGAAGTCCTGCTGCGCCCGCATCCCGAGGGTGCCCTGGGTCTCGTTGTTGTCCCAGGCCAGCACGTACCCGCCGCGCTTCTGACCGAAGGTCATCGCGAGCAGCAGGATCGCCACCGTCTTGCCCGCGCCACCCTTCGGGTTGACCACGGTCACCTGGCGCAGCCCACCGAAGTTCCGGCGCACCATCTCGATGTCCTGCCGGATCTCCTGCTCGTGCCGCCCCGGCGAGAGCCGGACCAGCCCGAGCGTGGTCTTGTTGACCGCCGCCCGTACGCCCATCGTGGCGATCGGGTCGGCCGGTCGGCTGGCCCGACGGCGCGCGAACTCCTCCGCCGTGGGGGTCGACGAGTCCGGGGTCCAGACCGGCTCCGGATACGTCATCGCCGGCGGCGGCACCCTGGTCACCCCGGCTGCCTCCCCGTACGGCTGCTGCGGCACCTCGGCGACACCCGGATAACCCTCGCCCCTCGGCTGGGGCCTCCCCACCGGCGGGTACGGCGCCGCCCTCGGCACCCCCGGCTGCCCCGGTACGCCAGCCGCCCCGGCCACGTACATCGTCCCGCCCGGCCCCGGATAGCCCTGCCCTGCCTGCCCCTGCCCTGGTCCCGGATAGCCCTGTTGGGCCGGCCTCGGGTAGTCCTGCTGGGCCGAAGCCGGGTAGTCCTGAGCTGCCGGTCCCGGATTCTCCTGACCGGCCGCTGCTGGCCCGAAATGGTCCTGCCTGGCCGGTCCCGGGTGGGTCTCGCCTGGCGGATAGCCCTGGCCGGCACGGATGCCGGCGTTGCCCACCGCTGTCGTGCCGTGGGGTGCCGGTGGCTGGGGCTGTCCGGGCAGTGGCACCCGTGCCGATGCCGGTGGCGCTGTCGTCGGCGGTGCCGGGGTGGCGATGGAGGGCTGGTGAGGATGGGGGGCCGCCGCGTCGGCCGGGACCGACGGGCTGGCGAAGTCGGGGTTGGCGGCTGCTGCCGGGTCGACGGCGGGACGGTGCGGCGGTTGTGCCCAGGGGGACTCCGGTGCCGCCGCCCGGTTGCTGTGTGGCCCGGCGCCGGGTGCCCCGCCCGCTGTGCCGCCCGGTCCGGCGGGTCCACCGGCGAGCAGGTCATCCAGGGTGAAGGGGTCGTCGAGGCGTACCGACGGGGTTGCCGGGCCGGGGACCGTACCCCGGGTCGGGGTGTCTCCGGTCGGCGCCCACGGATCCGGCGCTCGTCCCGGTCCGGCGCCGGGTGAACTCCGGGCCGGGTCGTCGTCGGCTCGTGCCGGTTGTGCCGGCGGCTGGTGGGCCGCCGCTCCGGCCGCGCCACTGATCAGTGGCCACGCTCGGGTCGGCTGCTCGACCGCCGCCCGCGTCTGCGCCTGCTCGCTTCCGGTCGGCGCGGGCCCGCCCGCGCTGCCCCCGTCCGCCCCGTTCCCGGTAGCGCTGCCAGCGGTGGCGCTGCCCCCGGAAGCTCCACTGGTCCGGGCGGTGCTGTTCCAGGTGGGTTCGCTGGTGGCGGCCCCGGTCCCGGTTGTGCCGCCCTCGGCGGCGGCCCCGGTCTCCGGTGCGTGGCGGGCCGGGGGGACCGGCGCCGGAGGACTCGTCGGTGTCGGTGGTGCCGATGGCACGGGCACCATCGGTGCGGCCTGCGCCGGCGGTACGGCCGGTGGGGTTGTGGGCGGCCGGGGTGTCACCGGAGGCGGAACCGGGCCGCCTCCCCAGGCGACGTCCGCGCCGACTCCCGGCGGGTGCGGCGGCACCGGCGGGCTACCCGCGCCCGGCCCGCCGTGGGTCCCCGGGGTGTTGCCACCCGTCGGCTGCGGCGGCTCGGCGACGATCTCGTCCGGCGGCCAGAACGGCTCGACGTCACGGGGCGGCGCCCCCCGGCCCGGCCCGCGGAACTGGTCCGGCTGGTCGTCCACCACGGCTAACTCCCCCCTGCTCCGCCCGAGGATATGCCCGCCGGACGCGATCAGCCCGGCACCGAGCCCGGCTGTCGGCCGACGTACGTGGTCAGCGGCCGTACACCGCCCAGGCGCCGGGCTCGATCCACCAGGAACGTTTCCGGCTCAGGTCCCCGCTCACGCCGTCGTCCACGTACGGCAGATCACCGTCGCGGGGCACGACCGCGACCGCGCGTCCTCGGGCCCGGCGCACCTCGATGCGTACCTTCTTGCGGCCCCAGCGGCTGCCGGTGAGCACCGGAACGGCGACCGCGACCTCGATGGTGCCGCTGGTCGGGTCCGCCTCGGTCAACAGCGGCAGCCCGGCGAGCTGTGTGTACCCCCGCCCGTTGCCGATCGCGCAGGCCAGTACCGGGTCGTCGCCGCTGGTCAGGATGGTGTCGTCCACCTCCACCCGGCCGCGCCAGGGGATGGTCCGGCCCTCCTTGTCGCCGCCGCCGAGCAGCACCCCGTCCAGGGTGACCGAGCCGCCGTCGTTGCGGAGCAGGTCGAGCCGGCGGACCGGGCCGTCGAGCAGCGCGGCGGCCACCTCGGCCGGCTCGCGGGGCAGTCCGAGCTGCCCGACCAGGTCCACGGCAGTTCCGGCGCCCGCGCCGGCCGGGTCGAGCGGAAGCAGTCCGATCGGCGGCAGGTCCGGGACCGTACGGTTGCCGGCGAGGTCGGCCGGGCGGCGGCTCGGCGGTGGGGCGTACCGGCGGACCATCCGGCGCATTACAGCGCGTAACTGGCCGTCACTGGCGGTGGCGACGATCAGGCGGGTCTTGCTGTCCCCGTCCGGCCAGGTGAGACCGTCGGGGCGCTCCGGCGCGTCGAGCCGCGACAGCACCTCGTCAATCTCCGCGTCGGACGAGGCGGTGACCATCTCCACCCGGGCGCCCCGCGCAGTCAGCGCGTCTGCGCAGTTCAGCACCGGTACCCGAGGGGTATCGGTGCAGTTGTCACCGGTACCCTCGGCGCCCGTTCCACAGCATCCGTCGCCGCTTCCGCAGCCGGCGGACCCGTCCCGGCCGGACCCGAGGGTGAGCAGCACCACGTCGTACACGGGCGGTGGCCTCCTGCCTGTCTCCCGGCCACTACTGGCAGGGCTGTCACTTCTTGTTAATCTGACACCTCGGGCTCGCCACGCGGTCGCCACCTGGCACCCGAGCCCCTCGAAGGCGGGTTGAGATGCCAGCGATCGTGCTCATCGGGGCGCAGTGGGGCGACGAGGGCAAAGGCAAGGTTACCGACCTGCTCGGCGAGCAGGTCCACTACGTCGTCCGTTACTCCGGCGGCAACAACGCCGGACACACCGTGATCACCCCGGACGGGCAGAAGTACGCACTGCACCTGATGCCGTCCGGTGCACTCTCGCCGAACGCGATGATCGTGATCGGCAACGGTGTGGTGGTCGACCCGAAGGTGCTCCTGGCCGAGATCGACGGGCTGGCCGAGCGGGGCGTCGACGTCTCCCGGCTGCGGATCTCCGGCGACGCGCACCTGATCATGCCGCACCACCGGGCACTGGACCGGGTGGTCGAGCGCTACCTCGGCTCGGCCCGGATCGGCACCACCGGTCGCGGCATCGGCCCGGCGTACGGCGACAAGGTCGCCCGGATGGGCATCCGACTGCAGGACCTGCTCGACCCGGGCATCCTGCGCAAGAAGCTGGAACTCGCGCTGCGCGAGAAGAACCAGATGCTGTTCAAGGTCTACAACCGCAAGGCGCTGGACGTGGACGCGGTCACCGAGGAGTACCTCGAGTACGCGAAGCGGCTGCGGCCGTACATCGCGGAGACCCGGGCGATCCTCTGGGACGCGCTGGACCGGGGCGAGACGGTGCTGCTCGAAGGTGCCCAGGCGACCATGCTCGACATGGACCACGGCACGTACCCGTTCGTGACCTCGTCGAATCCGACCGCGGGCGGGGCCTGCGTGGGGGCGGGCATCCCGCCGACCGCGATCACGAAGGTGATCGGGGTGACCAAGGCGTACACCACGCGGGTGGGTTCGGGGCCGTTCCCGACCGAGCTGTTCGACGACAACGGCATGCACCTGCGCAAGGTCGGCGCCGAGTACGGCACCACCACCGGCCGGGAGCGCCGGACCGGCTGGTTCGACGCCGTGGTCGCCCGGTACGCGACCCGCCTGAACGGCATCACGGACCTGGTCGTCACCAAGCTCGACGTGCTGACCGGGCTGGAGAAGGTGCCGATCTGCGTCGGCTACGAGATCGACGGCGAGCGGTTCAGCGACATGCCGATGACGCAGACCGCGTTCCACCACGCCACGCCGATCTACGAGGAGCACGACGGCTGGTGGGAGGACATCACCAAGGCCCGTACCGAGGCTGAACTCCCGGAGAACGCCCGCCGCTACATAGCCCGCATCGAGGAACTCTGCGGCACCCGAGTCTCCGTAGTAGGCGTAGGCCCCGGCCGAGAAGAAAACGTAGTCCGCCACCCCCTCCTCTGACCCGCCTGGTTTATGTCGTCGATCATGAAGTTAGCGACGGATCAGCGCACGTTTCCCGTCGCTAACTTCATGATCGACGGGTCGGGTGGGTGAGGCGGGCGGCGCGGATCGTGGTGGGGATGTAGTCGGGGTTGAGGGTGTCGGACCAGGTGAAGCGGAGGACGCGCCAGCCGGCGTTGGCGATCAGGTTCTGGCGTCGGCGATCCCGGTAGAGGGCTTCGGGGGTGGCGTGAATGGACGCGCCGTCCGCTTCGCCGATGATCCGTTCGCGGAGCCAGGCGAGGTCACCCACGGCGAGCAGGTGACCGTCCTCGTCGCGTACGGGGTGCTGTAGCTCGTCCGGCGGGACGCCGCCGTCGACGCAACGCAGGCGTACCCGGGTCTCCAGCGGGGATTCGGCTCGCCCGTCCGCCTCCGCCAGGTGCTCCCGGGCGGCCACCGCTCCTCGGCGCCGGGCGAGCATGGCGTGTACGTCCATCAGGTCCGCCTCGGTGATCGACCCTTGGTGCAACGCCGAGTCCAGTACCGACACGCCGGCAAAGCGGTCCACCCGGAGCAGCAGGTCGGCTGCCGTACGCGTCGCCGTGGTGGTCCGGATCCCGCCGATCGTGCCGGCCTGCTCGGGTGGGATGACGAGTTGGTGCACCACCACGGCCGGATCCGTCGGTCGAAGCGGCCGCGCTGCCGGCCCGGGTACGGAAACGTGGATCCTCGGATCCGTCCGCAGCCCGGCGAACCCGTGCAACTCGGCGGCGGTCCCGAGCACCGC
The DNA here is from genome assembly GCF_035917455.1 of Micromonospora sp. NBC_01796. Classification (NCBI taxonomy): domain Bacteria; kingdom Bacillati; phylum Actinomycetota; class Actinomycetes; order Micromonosporales; family Micromonosporaceae; genus Micromonospora; species Micromonospora sp. NBC_01796. The sequence continues at coordinate 3,170,095 of NZ_CP109078.1, forward strand.
CGTCGCAAGCTCCCCGAGCGATGCCACCGCGGCCCGGATCCGGGCTCGCCGCGCGGCCAGCGGACTCGGCGCCAGGTCCACGAGGTAGGCAGCCCGAGCCAACCGCCGCCACTTCCCGCTGCGACACAGCCGCTCGATCTCCCGCACCGTCAGCCCCGCAGCCAGCGCCTGCTCCCGAGTAACCACCCCGTCCTGCCCAGCCGCCACCCGCCGAACAACCCCCCACCCATCCATCCCCCCACCCAACCGCCCTTTACCCCCTCCACCACCCCCTGTGGAAAACCCCCCCACCCCCCTGTGGATAACTCCCCGCCCCACCGCGTTGATCATGAAGTTAGCGACAGGAAATCGCCCTTTCGGCGTTGCTAACTTCATGATCAACGAGCAAGTCCCACCCGGGTGCGTAGGATCTGGGGTCGTGCGGGTACTTGTGGTGGGTGGCGGGGGGCGGGAGCATGCGCTCGCGCTCGGGTTGAGGGACGATCCGGCGGTTGAGGCGGTGGTTGCGGCGCCCGGGAATCCGGGGATTGCCGCGGTGGCCGAGGTGCTGGCCGTTGACGCGGTTGATCCGGGGGCGGTGGCGGCGCTGGCCGTCGAGACCGGTGCTGATCTGGTGGTGATCGGGCCCGAGGCGCCGCTGGTCGCGGGGGTTGCTGATGCGATCCGGGCCAAGGGCATCGCGGTGTTCGGCCCGTCCGGGGCGGCTGCCCAGCTCGAGGGCTCCAAGGCGTTCGCCAAGGAGATCATGACGGCTGCCGGGGTACCCACCGCGCGGGCGTACACCTGCACGAACGCGGACGAGGTGGCCCGCGCCCTGGACGAGTTCGGCGCGCCGTACGTGGTGAAGGACGACGGGCTCGCCGCAGGCAAGGGCGTGGTGGTGACCGAGGACCGGTCCCGCGCGCTCGAACACGCCGCCCAGTGCACCCGGGTGGTGGTCGAGGAGTACCTCGCCGGACCCGAGGTCTCCCTGTTCGTGGTGACCGACGGTGAGGCGGCGCTGCCGCTGCTGCCGGCACAGGACTTCAAGCGGGTCGGCGACGGCGACACCGGTCCGAACACCGGCGGCATGGGGGCGTACGCGCCACTGCCGTGGGCGGCTCCGGACCTGGTCGACGACGTGATGGCCCGGGTGGTCGAGCCGACCTTGGCGGAGATGCGCCGACGCGGCACCCCGTTCTCCGGGCTGCTCTACGTGGGTCTGGCCATCACCGCCGGCGGACCGAAGGTGATCGAGTTCAACGCGCGGTTCGGGGATCCGGAGACGCAGGTCGTACTCGCGCTGCTGGAGACGCCACTGGCCGGCCTGCTGCACGCGGCCGCGACCGGGACGCTCGCCGCGCACCCGCCGCTGACCTGGCGGGGCGGTGCCGGGGTCGCGGTGGTGGTCGCCTCGGCCGGATACCCCGAGTCGGCCCGTACCGGAGACGTGATCACCGGCGCCGAGCGGCCCGGGATCATCCACGCCGGCACCGCGCGCCGCGAGGAGGACGGTGCCCTGGTCTCCGCCGGGGGCCGGGTCCTCTGCGGTACGGCGATCGGCCCGGACCTGGAGGTCGCGCGGGACGCGGCGTACGCCCTGGTCGAGGGGATCGAGTTGGCCGACTCCCACTACCGGCGGGACATCGCCCTCGCGGCGATCGAAGGTCGGGTCGCCCCGCCTCGCGGGTAGCCACACGACGACGGCACGAAAGCGGGATTCGCTGGACCCGCTCCGGTCCTTACCTTGGGACCCGACACCCGGTCGATCATCGGCCGGGGCGAGTTCCGCAGGGAGCGACCATGAACACGATCGTGGCCAGCCGGTACGTCGGGCAGCGCACCGCCGACGGCGACCCCGCCGGCCCGCCCGCCCGTCGGGTGCGGGGGCGTATCACCAGCCGGCTCGCGCTTCCGTTGCTGGTGGGGGCGTTGACGGTGGCCGGGGCCGGCTGTTCGGCGAAGGACCGCGCACCGGCTCCGTCGGCGGGTGGCGCATCCACCAGCCCCGGCGCGTCCCCGACCGCACCGGCCGGCGAGGCCGGGGTCGGCACGAGCCCGAGCGCCAGCGCCGCCGCCCAGCCGGGCAACAGTCCCGGCAAGCCGGCCCCCGGCACCTCCACCGGGGCGACCAAGCCGGGCGCGGCGACCTCCCCGGTGCAGATCGTGGAGTTCCGGATCCAGCAGAAGCCGACCTGCCCGCAGGGTGCCTCGGAGTTCCCGGTCGAGGCGACGCCGCTGGTGATCGAGTGGAAGGTCACCGGGGCGGACCGGGAGGTGGAACTGGCGGTGGACGGGCCGGGCCTCTACGACACCTATCCCGCGCAGGGCAAGGAGTCCTTCACCTTCTCCTGCGGCGGTGAGCCGGGCAGCGTCGAGAAGCACACGTACAAGCTCACCGCCAAGCACGGAAAGTACGTCGAAACCCGTACGCTCACCGCGACCGCGACCGTCTACGACATCGCGACCGTCTGAGCCGAAACCAGTACCACCCCTGGCCGATCATCCCCGGTGGACCATCCGTTCGGTGTAACGACCGGACATCCCTCGTTGACACACCGTGCCATGATCAGCCTGTCGCGCGGAACGGATTGACATCCAGCTCTGTTTGCAGGGGTCCGCGCCGGTGCGTTGGCAGCGCGGGGAGGTCGGCGAAGTTCGATGGGTGAGTTCCTGGACGTGGCGTTCGGCTTCCCGACCGCACTCTTCAGTTTCCTGCTCGTGGTGGTGGTCGGCTACTGGGTGCTGGTGCTGTTCGGGGTGGTCGGGCTGGACGACGATGCGACGGCCGAACCCGGAGGGGCGGCCGGATTCCTCGGTGGGATCGGGCTCGGTGGGCCGCCAGCCACGGTTGTCCTGTCGCTGCTGATCGCGGTGGCGTGGTTCGTCAGCCTCGCCGGCACCGTACTGCTGGAGCAGCCCGACCTGGCGAATTCCCTGGTGGCGATGCTCTCCACGGTGCTGCTCCTGGTCGCCCTGGTCGGTGGCTGGCTGGTCACCCGGCTGCTCGTACGCCCGCTGCGGCACTTCTTCCACACCGACGAGACGGTTTCCCGCAACGCGTTTGTCGGCCGGGTGTGCGTGATCCGTACCGGCCTGGTCAGTGTCGACTTCGGACAGGCCGAGGTGACCTCACCCGACGGCTCGTCGGCGGTGATCCAGGTACGGCAGGCCAGCGGCGACGAGATGGGTTTCGGCAGTCGAGCGATGATCTACGACTACGACGCCGACCGCGAGTTCTTCTGGGTGTTGCCGGTGGAGGCCACCGGTGACCCCGACTACTAACCCCACGGACAGAAGGACCACTGATGGATGTGATCACCACCGGCGTCGGCGTGCTGCTGGCCGTCATCCTGCTTGTCGCGATCGGCGTGGTTTTCCTGGTCAGCCGCTTGTTCCGGAAGGTCGAACAGGGCAAGGCGCTGATCATCTCCAAGGTCCGTCGGGTTGACGTGACGTTCACCGGTGCAGTGGTGCTCCCGGTCCTGCACAAGTCCGAGATCATGGACATCTCGGTGAAGACGATCGACATCGAGCGGACCGGCCAGGAGGGCCTGATCTGCCGGGACAACATCCGGGCGGACATCCGGATCACGTTCTTCGTACGCGTGAACAAGACCAACGAAGACGTGATCAAGGTGGCGCAGGCGATCGGCACCGCGCGGGCCAGTGACCGGGAGACGTTGCAGGAGCTGTTCAACGCCAAGTTCTCCGAGGCGCTCAAGACGGTCGGCAAGCAGCTCGACTTCGTCGACCTCTACACCAAGCGGAACGAGTTCCGGGACCAGATCATCCGGGTGATCGGCACCGACCTCAACGGCTACAGCCTGGAGGACGCGGCGATCGACTTCCTGGAGCAGACGCCACTGACCAAACTGGACGCGGCGAACATCCTCGACGCCCAGGGCATCCGGAAGATCACCGAGCTGACCGCGATCGAGCACATCCGTACCAACGAGTTCCAGCGCAACGAGCAGAAGGAAATCACCCGGCAGAACGTCGACGCCCGGGAAGCGATCCTGGAGTTGGAACGGCGGCAGGCCGACGCGGAACTCAAGCAGAACCGCGAGATCGAGACGCTGCGGGCCCGCGAGGACGCGGAGATCTCCCGGGTACGGGCGGAGGAGCGGCTCCGGGCCGAGACCGCGCACATCCGTACGGACGAGCAGTTGGGCATCCAGAAGGAGAACAAGGCCCGGGAGATCGCGGTCGCGGAGAAGAACCGGGAACGGGTCATCGCGATCGAGTCGGAGCGGATCGAGAAGGACCGCATGCTGGAGGTGATCGGCCGGCAGCGGGAGACCGAGCTGTCCACCATCTCCAAGGACAAAGAGGTCGAGGTCGAGAAGCGGGCGATCGCCGAGGTCATCCGGGAGCGGATCGCGGTCGACAAGACCGTGGCCGAGCAGGAGGAGAACATCAAGCGCCTGCGGGTGGTCGAGGAGGCCGAGCGGACCCGCCAAGCGGTGATCATTCAGGCCGAGGCCGAGGCGCAGGAGGCCCTGGTCAAGGACATCAAGGCGGCCGAGGCGTCGGAGCAGGCGGCCAAGCACAAGGCCAGGGAGAACCTGGTCCTGGCCGAGGCTCGGCAGCAGGCCGCCGAGCTGGAGACCCGAGCGAAGATCCGGCTGGCGGAGGGTGCGCAGGCCGAGGCCGCCGCGGCCGGTCTGGCCGAGGTCCAGGTACGCGAGCGCGGCGCCGAGGCCATCGAGAAGGAAGGCCGCGCCGAGGCGATGGTCGAACGGGAGAAGGCGCTGGTCCTGGCCGACGCGTTGCGGGACAAGCTCAAGGGCGAGGCGGAGGGTCTCACCGAGAAGGCCGCCGCGATGGCCGCGCTGACCGACGCGAGCCGGGGGCACGAGGAGTTCCGGCTGCGGTTGGAGGCGGAGAAGGACCTCCGGCTGGCCGAGATCGACGCGCAGCACAAGGTGGCCGAGTCGCAGGCGATGGTGCTCGCCGCCGGGCTGGAGAAGGCGAACATCGACATCGTCGGCGGGGACACCATGTTCTTCGACCGGCTGGTCAACTCGATCACGCTGGGCAAGAGCGTGGACGGCTTCGTCCAGCACTCCGAGGTCGCCCAGAGCCTGGCCAAGCCGTGGCTGGACGGGGAGGCGAGTTTCCCCGCCGACCTGACCCGGATGATCGGGTCGCTGAACACCGGTGACGTACAGAACCTGACCGTGTCGGCGTGGTTGTTGCAGCAGATCAAGGCCGGTGGGGCCAACTCGGACAAGCTGCAGGACCTGCTCCGGTCGGCGCAGCAGCTCGGCCTGGCCGACCAGCCGATCGCCGCCCTGAACGGCCCGAGGCAACGGGGTACGGGTGAGTGACCCGTCGACCACCAGCGGCATGACCGGCACCGTCGAGCCGGATACCGCAGCCGTGGCCGCCACCGGCGGTGCTGTCGACGCCGGGACGTACGAGGTGTTGCGGGCTCGGCTCGCCGAGCGGGCCGGTGAGCTGGCTCGGCGGGCCGAGTGGCTGAACAGCCGCCGGTTGGAGGTCTTCGGCGGCACCGAGTTGCGGCTGATCGGCACCGAGCGGATCCGGACCCAGCACAACTGCGTACCCCGGGACATCGTCTCGGTCGGAGGGCTGATGCTGTTCGGCTACAACGTCTTCATCGGGCTCAAGCCCGAGACGACCGTGGACGACGTCTTCTCGCTGCACCACTTCGCCCGTGGCCGGGCCGCCGCCGACAGCCCGACCAGCGAGGACGACGACGCGTTCCGGTTCGACGACGTCGATCCGGGGCAACTCGCCGGGCTGCTGCGCGACCCGCAGTTCGAACGCGACTTCGGCGAGCTGTACCGGTACTACCGGGAGACCCGGTTGGTGCAGTTGCGACGGCTCGACGGGCGCCTGCTGGCGGTCTTCCAGACCGGGCCGCGTACGGAGGACATCCGGGTCCTGCGCTGGCAGGTCGACGTCGATGGCACCATCACGTACCTGGACAACCGGGGCGAGCGGGATCACGTCTTCCCGCCGTCACACGACTTCGAGTGGACCGAGACGACCCGCGACGACCACATCCTCGGCCGGCATCCGCACATCTCCATCGACGACGAGGTGTTTGTCGAGACGGTCGGCGGGACGCTCACGGTCAAGGTGGAGAACAACACCGAGACCGGCCAGGGCATCTACGAGGAACCGGTCGACGAACCGTTGCAGAGCCTCGCCGACGCCGACATCCAGCACGCCCGGATCGGCCCGCTGATCCTGCTGCGGATGCGGCCGTACAAGGAGACCCGGTGGCGGCACCTGGTGTTCAACACCAGGACCAAGGAGGTGGTCCGGCTCGACGGCATCGGGCAGGCCTGCCAGCGGCTGCCCGAGGACCACGGGATCATCTTCCCCGGCGGCTACTACCTGGCCACCGGGGTCAGCCGGACCTTCGACACCGACACCGAGGGGCTGGAGTTCGAGCGGATCATCCGGTCGACCAACGGCGAGGACGTCCTCTACGTCTTCCACAACCGCAGCGCCGGTCGGACCCTGCTGCTGCCGTACAACGTGATCCGCAAGGAGGTTGCCACCCCGGTCCCGTGTCACGGTTACTCGCTGTTCGACGACGGGACCCTGGTGGTCTTCCGGGCCACCTCCGACGAACCGACGCGGGTGCACCCGATGCAGGTGTGGCAGACCCCGTACCTGTCCGACAGTTACGCCGCCGGGCAACCGGTCGGCACCGGGCCGCTGGAGCGGGTCGGGAACGCGGACCTCGTACGCGGAATCTCGGACTGCCTGTCGGTGGCCCGGATGGTCAACGAGATGACCCCGACCCTCGGGGTGTTCGAGGCCCTGATCACCGCCTGCGCCCGGATCTTCGACCACTACCACTGGCTCGGTGAGGCCGACCTCGGTGACCTGCGGGCCCCGCTGAGCGAGGTACGGGCCACCGGCAAGCAGGTGCTGGACGAGTTCGAGAAGGTCCAGTCGCTCACCGCACACGCCGCCGAGACCCTGGACGAGGCCGCCGCCCGGACCGCGACCCTGGTCCGGCAGGTACGCGGTGAGGCCCCGCGCACCGCCGACGAGTGGGTACGCCAGCTCGCCGGGCTGCGCCAGGCGCAGGGACAACTCGTGACCCTGCGCGACCTGCGGTACGTCGACCTGGCGCGGATCGACGAGCTGAGCGGGGAACTCGACTCCGAACTGACCTCCACCGGTCAACGGGTGGTCGCCTTCCTCGAACGCGACGACGCGTTCGGCGACTACCAGGCCGAGGTGGAGCGGCTGCGTACCACCGCCGGGGCGATCGGGACGGTGGCCGAGGCCGCCCCGCTGCGCGACCGGCTCGCCGAGCAGGCCGAGGGTCTGCAGGTGGTGACCGAGGTGGTCGGGTCCCTGGAGATCGCCGACGCGACCGTACGGACCGGGATCCTGGCCCGCATCGGTGAGGTGCTCGGCGCGGTCAACCGGGCTCGGGCGACCCTCGACGGTCGCCGCGCGCAACTGCTCACCGCCGAGGGGCGGGCCGGTTTCGCGGCCGAGTTCGCCCTGCTCGGGCAGGCGGTGACCGGTGCGCTGGCGGTCGCCGACACCGCCGAGCGGTGCGACGAGCAGCTCGGCCGGCTGCTGCTCCAGGTGGAGAACCTGGAGTCCCGGTTCGGCGAGTTCGACGACTTCCTCACCGAGCTGACCACCCGCCGGGCCGACATCTACGAGGCGTTCTCCGCCCGCAAGCAGGCCCTGCTGGACGAGCGGGCCCGCCGCTCCGACCGGCTGGTCGGCTCGGCCGAACGGATCCTGGTCAGCGTGCACCGCCGGCTCACCGGGCTGCGCTCGATCGACGAGATCAACACGTACTTCTCCTCCGATCCGATGGTGGCGAAGCTGCGCGGGGTCGCCGACGAGCTGCGTACGCTGGGCGACCCGGTCCGGGCCGAGGAGCTGGCCGGGCGGATCAAGGCCGCCCGGCAGGAGGCCGGGCGGGCCCTGCGTGACCAGCAGGACCTGTACCTCGACGGCGGTGCGACGATCCGGCTGGGCCGGCACAGCTTCTCGGTGAACACCCAGGAGGTCGACGTCACGCTGGTGCCGCACGACGGCGAGCTGGCGGTCGCGGTCACCGGCACCGACTACCGGGCACCGGTCCGGGACGAGACGTTCCAGCAGACCCGACCGTTCTGGGAACAGCTCCTGGTCTCCGAGTCGCCGGAGGTCAGCCGGGCGGAACACCTGGCCACCTCGATCCTCGCCGACGCCGGGGCGGGTGCCGGCGGTCTGACCATGGAGGCGTTGCACGAGGCGGCGGTGAGCCGGCCGGCGCTGGTCGACCTGGTCCGCCGGGTCGCCGAGGGCCGGTACGACGAGGGTTACGAACGCGGCATCCACGACCACGACGCGGCGGCGATCCTGGAACCACTGCTGCGCCTGTACGACGGCGCCGGTCTGCTGCGGTTCCCGCCCGGAGCCCGTGCCGCCGCCCAACTGTTCTGGACCTTCGGTGCGGACGAGCCGACCCGGACCGCCTGGTCCACCCGTGCCGGTTCGCTGGCCAGGGCCCGTACCGCGTTCGGCGCCTCGGCCGCGATCGCCGAACTCTGCACGGAACTCTCCGGTGCCGCGGCGCGGTTCCTGCACGAGGCCGGGCTGCCGGAACAGGCGGCGGTGGCCCCGCTCGCCGCCGAGTACCTGTTCGAGGAGCTGTCCCGGGCACCGTTCGGTTTTGTCACCGGCTCCGGTGCCCGCGCGCTGCTCGACCGGTTCCGCCGCACCCTCGGCGGCCCCGCGTCCAAGTCGGTCCAGGAGTACGACGAGGACCTGCGGGCGCTCGGCGACGACCTGGCCGCCCGGCACCAACTGGTCGAAGCGTGGCTGGAGTCGTTCCTGCGTACGGCGGACACGTCGGCGTCGACCGGGCAACCGTTGGACGCGTACGACCTGGCGGAGGCGGTGGCGATCGAACTGTGCGGGACCGCCCTGCCCCGGCACGAGTCGGCGGCGACCCTGACGGCCGAGGTGACCGGGCTGCTCGCCACCCATCCCCGGATCGTCGATGCCCGGCTGCCGCTGCGGATCGACGAGCTGCTGGCGCGTACGCGTGAGTTCCGGACCGTGCGGGTGCCGGCGTACCGGGCGTACCAGCGGCGGCGCAACGAGCTGGTGGCCAGCGAGCGGACCCGGCTCCGGTTGTCCGAGCACCAGCCGAAGGTGCTCAGCTCGTTCGTCCGCAACCGCCTCCTGGACGAGGTCTACCTGCCGCTCATCGGGGACAACCTCGCCCGCCAGATCGGCGCGACCGGCGACGGCAAACGAGTCGACCAGATGGGCCTCCTGCTGCTCATCTCCCCACCGGGTTACGGCAAGACAACCCTGATGGAGTACGTCGCCAGCCGGCTCGGCCTGGTCTTCGTCAAGGTGAACGGGCCGGCTCTCGGTTCGGCGGTCACCTCGGTCGACCCGGCCGAGGCACCGAACGCCACCGCCCGGCAGGAGGTGGAGAAGATCTCGTTCGCGTTGGAGCTGGGCAACAACGTGCTGCTCTACCTGGACGACATCCAGCACACCTCACCGGAGCTGTTGCAGAAGTTCATCTCCCTCTGCGACGGCCAGCGCCGGATGGAGGGCGTCTGGGACGGCCGTACGCGAAGCTACGACCTGCGCGGAAAGCGGTTCGCGGTCTGCATGGCCGGCAACCCGTACACGGAGTCGGGGCGGCGGTTCCGGGTGCCGGACATGCTGGCGAACCGGGCGGACGTGTGGAACCTCGGTGACGTGCTCTCCGGTCGGGAGGAGGTGTTCGCGCTCAGCTACCTGGAGAACGCGGTCACCTCGAACCCGGTGCTGGCGCCGCTCGCCGGCCGGGACCGTGGCGACCTGCAACTCCTGGTCCGGCTGGCCCGGGGCGACGAGACCGTACGCGCCGACCAGCTCACCCACCCGTACGCGGCGGTTGAGTTGGACCAGATCCTGTCGGTGCTGCGCAAACTGCTCCGGGTGCAGGAGGTGGTGCTGGCGAACAACCGGGCGTACATCACCTCGGCGGCACAGGCGGACGCGTCCCGTACGGAACCGCCGTTCCTGCTCCAGGGCTCGTACCGGAACATGAACAAGCTGACCGAGCGGGTCGTGCCGGTGATGAACGACGAGGAGTTGGAACGGGTCATCGACGACCACTACCTCGGTGAGGCGCAGACCCTGGCGGCCGGCGCGGAGGCGAACCTGCTGAAGCTGGCCGAGCTGCGCGGTCGGTTGTCCGACGAGCAGGCTCGGCGGTGGGCCGAGGTGAAGGCGGGTTATCTGCGGGAACGCGCGCTCGGCGGCGACTCGGACGACGCGATCGGCCGCGCGGTCGGCGCCCTGGGTCTGCTCGCGGACCGGATCGCCGCCGTCGAGTCCGCCATCGAACGAGCCAGCCGCTCCGAGCGGTAAGCCGGGTCCTCTGCGTCGGACGTCGGGTTGTGGCCTGGCATCGTGTCGAGTGCCAGTGCCTCTTCGCCTACGGCCTTCAAGTGGCGAACGTCGGTGATCACGTCTTGCGAGGTCAGCGGCGATTCGTCGAGAAGTTGCAGCACGAGGGCCTGCACGTACCGGTAGCTATCCATCGAGGGAGCGTTTCTTGCTTCGGGAAAACCATGGCCAGCTCCTGATCCACTGCACAGAGCCGATGGCCATGAGGAGGACGGCCGGCCAGATCAGATGCACCCAGCCGCCGCCGAGCAGCAGCGCCGCACCGAGCAGAAACTGTCCGCCGCCCTCCACCAGCACCAGCCAGGCGTCCGTACCGGTGGAATCACGGGCCTTTGTATCGCCGCGAAGCAGCAGCGTCACACCACGCCACAGGCCGAGCCCTCCGAACACCAGGGACGTCCAGCCCGCCAAAATGATCAACCAGCCGGGCACCCGCGGCTCCTTCGGAGTCATCCTCGTCGCTGTCCTGATCGAGGGTAGGTCCGAGGGTCGAGGCGGAGAACCTCGAAGGTCGGGAAGCGCATGGTTCGCCGCTTCCCGACCTTCGGTTGAATCGTGCGAAGTCAGCCACCGGCCGGACGGCGGGCGGGACCATTGTCGACGAACCGGAACGTGCTGCGCAGGGGCGCGTCGCCCAGTTCCTCGAGAATCAGGCCGTTGGTGGGCGAGTGTTGCAGGTACGCCGAGTTGTTACTGATCCCGTACGAGCCCTTGCCGTTGGGGATGATCGTGAACTGCTGGGCCGGGTTCTTAGCGTCGCAGAGCGCCCCCTCGACGGTCAGCGACCCCCCGTTGCCCGGGTTGTACGCCTGCCAGCAGGACGCCTCGTCTGCGGCGGGGTGATTGTTGGCCCTGGTGTACGCCTTGATCAGGTACTTGTCACCGCCGATCGGGGTCGGGACGAACAGTTGGCGTCCACTGTTGTCGTCGGCCTCGATGAGCCGGTCGTCGAGTGACACCCCGCCCTCGGACGCCTGCGCCCGCACGATGGTGACCTCACGTTTGCCGGACAGCTCGGCGCTGGGCGCGCCCGCCGGAGCAGGCGGAGCGGCCGGTGCCTTTCCGGACGGCGGCGCCACCGTGGCCGTACCGGGTGCCGTGCCCCCGGTGGTCGCGGATGGTGTCGCGGTGACCGTGGCGGCAGCCGATGACGTCCCCGCAGCACCGGGTGTCGTGCCACCCTCACACGCCATCAGGGCGCCGCTGCACGCCAGCATCACCGCGCCGGTAACCCATTTCATCTTCAACATGCCGTACTCCTCAAAGCCGTGGGGGGGGGAAACGAGATGGTCAGGCCGCGACACGCCGGTTGCTGGTACGGCTCCACCAGGTCAGGCAGCGCCAGACCCATTCGAGTGGCCCGTACCGGTGTCGTGTCAGCCAGTAGCGGCTGAACACGGCCTGGACGGCGAGGATCGCCACGGCGAGCAGGATCATGCGGCCGTAGTGGGCGGATTCGTGCAGCCCGAGCAGCGGGCCGGCGACCGCCGCGATGAGGGTGGCGCCGATGTAGTTGGTCAGCGCCATCCGTCCCAGCGGTGCCAGGACCTGCTCAAGCACGGCCCCCCACCGGGTGCCCAGCAGCAGGAGCAGGCCGGTGCCGTACGCGGTGGCGCCGATGAGTCCCGCGATGGCTGCGGCGATCTCCCCGTTCGGGTCGGCGAACGTGGCGGCCTGCCAGACGGTGGCGGGTATCAGTGCCACCGCGCTGACACCGAACAGCACCCCGATCTGCCTGCGGCGTCGCGCCAGGGTGTCGACGATGCCGTAGCGCACGACCGCCTGTCCGAGCAGGAACAGTCCGGGGATGAGCAGCAGTCCCCCGCCGAGCAGGATCCCGGCGACGAGTCCTAGGACCGCGAGCGGCAGGACGATCTGCCGGGGCAACCACGATGCGGGCAGCAGGACCAGAACACCAAAGATGGCGTACGGAAGCAGCGCCTCCCCACCGTGGAGTTGCTGGTGGGCTATGCCGAGGACACCGAGTACGGCGAGCCGCCGCAGGAGCACCAGCCGAGGGTTGCGGGCCCGAGCGGTGGCGGTGTCGAGGAACAGCGCGAAGCCGATGCCGAACAGCAGGGAGAAGATGGGGAAGAACCGGCCGTGAACGGTGTATTCGAGCAGTTCGGCGGCGACGTACCGGCCACCGGTCGACGGGCCGATCGCCATGTTGGCGATTCCCCCGGGGATGTTCACCAGGAGGATGCCGCAGAGGGCGAAGCCCCGTAGGGCGTCGAGGGCGGCAACCCGTGGCCGCGACCCGCTGGTGTCCTCCGGCACCGCGACACCGGGTCCGGCGGTGCTCGTACGAGAAGGTGTCGGGGTCATGCATTTGAGAATGTCGAATGGCGGCGGCGGTGCCTTCCGCCTGCGAGCCGGCACCGGGCCGACGCTGGAATGAGATCGTGCGCGCTGGCCTCCACCAAAAGGTGGAGACCGACATCAGGCCCCGAGCAACAGGTCCTCGGTGTCGCCCACGAGCACACAGCGCAAGTCGTCCGCCACCTCGCCGCACGCGCCGCCGTTGCCCCTGCCCTCGGTGCTCTTGCACCAGCCGGCCCAGATCACGTCCACGCCTCCCCTCCCCACCCCCAATCTCCCCTGTTGATCATGAAGTTAGCGCGCTCTGGGCGCAGAAAAGTTGTCGCTAACTTCATGATCAACCAAGGGGTCGGTGGGCGCAGGGGAGGGGTTGCTGGGGGTTAGCGGGTCTTGGTGAGTGTCGCGTACGAGCACGTGGGGGAGGTTGTCTGCCACCTCTACGCAGTCGCCGCCGTTGCCGCTGCTCTTGGTGCTCTTGCGCCAGTTGGCCTCGGTCACGTCCATGTCTCCGCCACTCCCATCGTCAGGTGGATCCACTGCTCGGGCTAGGCGGCAAGGCCCAGTAGGTCTGCCGCGTGGGCGTTGAAGCGCTGCACCTCGTACACCTCGGCGTAGGGCTTCATCCGCCGTTGCAGATCGCGGACGGTTTCGATCGTGCGTGACGAGTTGACCGACGAGGCCAGGTCCACGACGTGCGCTGCCCTCGTAGCGGCACCTTCCACGTCCGTGCGCTGTAGCTCAGCAATCGAAAGTGCCGCCTCGCTCAACGCGCCCCGCCGTGCTCGACCCTGGCGCCGCGCGCCGTTGGCCGACTCGTTGGCGAAACGTTCTATCTCGGCCGTCTGGTCGAGATCTCTGAAGCAGTGGGCAGCTTCACCGAACAGATACGGCCCGTCGATGAACTTCGCCCACGCTGGCTCATTTTCGTGGACCACTCGGCCGAACAGTTGCTCCGCCTTCGCGACCGACCTGGCCGCCGCACTCGACTCACCGAGCGCGGCGAGCGCTCGTGCCTCGAGAATGTGCAGGTCAGCTATGCAGGCGGGCGAATCGTTTCGGCGACGCCACGTCGGCCGGCGCGAGCGAGCATCAGGGCTTCTCGCGGATGGCCCAGAAGATTGGCCTGATCGGACATGCCGGCCAGGATGTGCGCGCCGAGCGCGGCGCTGTTCGACGCCTGCGCGAGCCGTAGCGCCTGAATGAGGTAGCGCTGGGCCAAGCCGTGCTCGCCGTCGTCGTACGCCATCCACCCCACCAGGTAGGACTGCTCCGCGGTGGCCTCGAAGAGCGCCTGCTGTACGGCCGGCTCATGCTCGCGCTTGAGCAGCGGCAGTACGTAACTCTGCATGTACTCGACCAGGGCGGTACGAGCGTGACCGCCACCGCGCATGACATCGAGGTCCTGGAACAGCGAGAACATGTCACGGATGCCCGCGACCTGGCGCATGCCTACCTGGCGAGGGCCCTGCTCGGTAGCGGTCTCCTCCAGCGTCGCCAGCAACCAGTCGCGACTGGGTGCTCCGAGGGCGGCAAGGATGAACGGTGCCTTCACGATGTCGCGGCGTTCCACGTCGGATCTCCCGAGATCGGCGATCGTTTCGAGTGTCGCGTACGTGCTGTCCGAAGGTTGGTCGTGCCGGCGTACCCGTGTTTCGGATCGGTGTGGCGAAAGCGGCAGCGGCCGGGATCCCTGTGCTGAGGGTCCGGCCGCTGCTCGGTGACTCAGTGGTTCTTGGTCACCGCTACGAAGGCGCGCCAGGCGTCGGGGGTGAAGCTGAGGGTGCCGCCGTCGCGGTCCTTGGTGTCGCGTACGAGCACACGGGGCAGGTTGTCGGCCACCTCGACGCACGCGCCGCCGTTGCCGCTGCTCTTGGTGCTCTTGCGCCAGTTGGCCTCGGTCACGTCCATGTCTCCGCCACTTCCGTCATCAGCTCGATCGACTGTCGGTGGGGCAGGGCTTCACCCCGGACCGACTCCCACGAACCCTGTAGTGCCGCCACGTGCTCGGCGCTCTCGACCACCTGGCCCTCCAACTGGTTGTCGAGGTAACAGGTGATCCGACCGCCGGGGCCGGCGGCGACCGCGAAAGGTCCGTTGAGGCCAGCGTACGCGCCGGCCGTCGATGGAACGAGATGCACTCGGATGTGAGGTTCCTGGCACGCGGCAAGCAGTGCGCGCACCTGTTCGAGCATCACCTGCGGGCTGCCGATCGGACGCCGTAACGCGCCCTCGTCCAGGCAGGCGGTGAACTGGGGCGGGTTCTTGCGGGACAGGATCCACTGTCGATCCAGCCGGTCGCGGACCTTCTGCTCCACGTCGTCCCGGCTGATTGGCCCGGCGTCGGTGAGCACGGCTCGTGCGTACGCCTCGGTTTGCAGTAGCCCCGGCACGACCAACGGCTCAAACCATCGCAACGACAATGCCTCGTGCTCGGCCTCGGCCCACGGTTTGAACCACTGTGGATCCCGGCGCCGGCCCGTGTTCGGCCAGAGGTCGGACACCTTCTGGCCGAGCACGTTGGCGGCGCGCACGCGGGTCCGGGCGTGCGGGATCCGACCTGGATCGAGCCATCGGCTGACTGTTTTAGGATCGACAGCGGTCTTCTCCGCCAGCGACTCGATCGTATAGCCGGCCTGAGCCATCGCGGCCCGCAGAGCCTCATTCACGTTTTGTGCCTCCCCTAGGGACAGAGCGTGGAATGTCTCCCGACATTACATAGGTGACATGTTGTTGTCTGCCCCTTACGCGGGAGGGTTTTGGGCAGCAGGGCCGCCCAAATGGGCGGAACTGCCGGGACCTTCCGAGCCCCTTACCGGAAGGTCGACACACCGGATAGCGCCCCGGCTACGAGACAGGCAGTCCGTGGCCGGGGCTGCCCACCTGGAGGTGACATGCCCGTTGACGCCCCGCCGGCCACGCCCTCGCTCGTGCTCTGGGCGGCTCGGCGTGTGTTCCTGATGCACACCGAGCCGACCGAGGTGAATCGCTCCACCGGCAGTTGCAAGCAGTGTCGCCCGGAGGGATGCGAGATGTTGGCCTGGGCCGGCACGATCCTGCGCGAATCGCGGTTACGTGCGAACGCCGCCGATCATTACGAGGCGAGGCGGCAGTGACATTTCAAGATCAGGCGATCATCTGTATTCGGTGCAGGAACCGCGCTGGTAGCGGCCTTCCGCACGACTGCATCGACCAACCGGAAACACGCGTCTACCGGGATGTCCGCTGTCTCTGCCCGTGCGTGCCCGGTCGGCCTACTCCACCCGACGATGAACACCCGCGCCTGTGACCGAGCTGGTGAAAGTCACCGTCAACCTCACCCCGGACGCGAACGACGCGCTGACCGCGCTCACCGCCGACCGGCGTACGACAAAAACGGACGCCCTCTGCCGTGCCCTGCGGGTGGCCGCAGCCCTGCACGGGCTCGCGCCGGGTGGACGGTTCACGATCGTCCCGCCCGACGGCGACCCGGTCGAGATCTGGCTGGTGTGACCCTTTCCAGCGGGTAAAGGTCGGCGGGCTGTGGCGTTCCACTGCCTCTATAGGGGCACTGGAACGCCACAGCCCGACCCAACCGAGCCGGTCAGTGCAGGGCGAGGGCGGCGGTGATGATGGCCTGGCTGACGGCGGTTGGGTTGTCGCCCTTGGCGTCGGTCGAGGTGATCGAGAAGGCGAGTCGGAAGGTGCCGTCGCGGGTGGCGGCGATGGCGCTGGAATAGCCGTACCGGGAACCGCTCTTGACCCACAGAGTCTCGCCGGTGGGCAGCGGGAAGGCGGTGAGGCCGATGCTGTACGCCGCCGGGTCGCCGTCGAGGTCGTCGACCTGCGGGAGGGTGAACATCTCGTTGAGCTGGGCGGCCGGAAGCAGGCGACCGCCGAACAGGGCCGCGCTGAAGCGGTCCAGGTCGGCCAGGGTGGAGATGATGTCGCCGGCGGCCGGGGTGATGGACTGGCTCCAGTTCGTCACGTCGACCAGCTCGGTCTGCCCGTCGCGGACCACGGTCTGGTAACCGTGGGCGTGCGGGCCGCGGATGGTCGGGTCGTCTCCGGGTACGGAGGTGTCCCGCAACCCCAGCGGCGTGAAGATCCGGTTCTGCATCTCCCGCGCGTACGAGTGCCCGGTGACCTTCTCGATCAGCATCCCGGCGACGATGTAGCCCATGTTCGTGTACTGCTGCTTCGAGCCAGGCGGGGTGAACACCGGCTCGTTGCGCAGCGCCTCCCGGACGATCCGTTCCTGCGTCCAGCGGTCGTACCGGTGGTCGATCGACCACTCGATGTCGTCGGGCAGCTTGGGGCTCGGCAGTCCGCTGGTGTGGTCCAGCAGCTGGCGTACGGTCACCCGGTTGTAGTCGGCGGTCAGCAGTCCGGGCAGGTAGCGGCGTACGGGAGCGTCCAGGTCGACCCGGCGCTCGGCGGCGAGTTGCAGTACGACCGTGGCGGTGAAGACCTTCGTGACGCTCCCGATCCGGAACCGGGCGTCCCGTGGCACCGGTGTGCCGGTCCGGAGGTTCCCGACTCCGGCGGCCCCGGTCCAGCAGCCGGCCGGCGTGGTCAGCCGGACCTGGGCGCTGGTCGCCTCGGCGGTCGGCAGTCCGGCGATCGCGGCCCCCAGCCCGCTGCCGTCGAGCGTGCCGGAGGGGCAGGCAACGGGCGGGTGGTGCCCGGCGGTCCCCGTCCCGGACGCGAGCGCCGGTCCGGCGGCGCCGATCGCGAGGGTCGTACCGAGCAGGAGCGCGAGGGCACCATTGCGGCTCTTGGTGAATCTCATGCGATTCACCCTCTCCGGCGGCGACCTACCGGACATCGGGGTCGCAACCCCCGGCTTCCCCGGAGGGCTTGCCTTACGGGTGGCCGACGGGCCCGCCCCCAGGAGAATCCTGTGTGGACGGGCCCGCCGGGTGCGTGCTGGTCAGCGGCTCTGGAGGGCGTCCAGGGCGACCGCCATGGCGATCACCAGACGGCGGTCGAGCTGCGGGTTCTGGATCTCGATGACGTACTTGTCGCGCAGGCCCCACTTCTTGACCACCGAGAACGCCGGCTGGTCGCCGATGAGGAAGTCGAAGTGGTACGGCAGCCAGCTCAGCGAGTCGACGAAACGACGCAGCAGGGCGACCGGGAGGCTGCGCTCCTGTCCACGGGCGGCACCGAGACCGGGCTGCTCGACGATCCAGGTCGACCGGAGCAGCGACGCCTTGAAGTCCTTGCGGAACAGGCCGATGCCGTTTCCGGCCGCGTCGGTGATGTCGTACGTCGCACCGAGGTCGATCTTCTGCCGGGCCTTGAAGCCGAGCACCGGCTGCTGCTTGGTGTCGTCGGTGTAGAAGGTGACCTGTTCCTTGAAGGCCATCCGCTTCTGCTGCGCGAACGCCAACAGGGCACCCTCGGCACCGTCGGGCGCCACCGCGCGTACCTCGTACTGGTTCACCATCATGCGCAGCCGCTGACGTACGTAGAACTGTTGCTGGCTCTGAATGGAATCGACGGACATAGTGCTTGCCTCGTTCTGACGAGAGGGAATGTGGAGGCGCGTCAGCGGATCGTGGATCCGGAGATGGCCCGGGCGATGACCATACGCTGGATCTCTGACGTTCCCTCGAAAATTGTGTATATCTTTGCGTCCCGATACCACCGTTCTACCGGATGATCCCGGAGGAATCCGGCGCCGCCGAGGATCTGTACGGCTTTCTCGGTGACCGATACGGCCACCTCGCCGGCCTTGAGTTTGGCCATCGAGCCCTCGCCGGCCAGGAACGGGCGGTTGTTGCGCCCCATCCAGGCGGCCCGCCAGACGAGCAGTCGGGCGGCGTCGATCTCCATCCGCATGTCGGCCAGGGCGAACGCCACCGCCTGGTGCTCGACGATCGGGCGGCCGAACTGGACCCGTTCCTTGGCGTAGTCGAGCGCGTACTCGTACGCGGCGCGGGCGACGCCGAGGGCCTGTGCGCCGACGGTGGGGCGGGACAGCTCGAAGGTGCGCATGGCGGCCTGTCCGGTCGACCGCTGTCCGGTACGGGCCCGGTCGAGGCGTTCGAGCAGCCGTTCCCTGCCCCCGAGCAGGCAACTCCCGGGTACGCGTACGTCATCGAGGAAGACGTCGGCGGTGTGCGAGGCGCGCAGTCCGAGCTTGCGGAGTTTCCTGGTCGCGTGCAGTCCCGCCGTCCCCGGCGGTACGACAAACGCGGCCTGCCCACGGGAGCCGAGCGTCGGGTCCACGGAGGCGGTGACGACGCGCACCCCGGCGATCCCACCGTTGGTCGCGTACGCCTTCTGCCCGTTGAGCACCCACTCGTCGGTGGCCTCGTCATACCGGGCCCGGGTACGGATGGCGCTGACGTCGGATCCGGCCTCCGGTTCCGTGCTGCAGAAGGCGGCGACCGCCGGCTCGTCGACGGTGCCGTAACACTGCGGGACCCATTCGACGAGTTGTTCCGGGGTGCCGGTGCCGTAGATGGCGGCGACGGCGAGGGAGGTTCCGAAGATGCCGAGCCCGATGCCGGCGTCACCCCAGAAGAGTTCCTCGCTGGCGATCGGCAGGCTCAGCCCGGTCGGGTCGGACCAGCAGTTGGCGACGAACTCGTAGCCGTACAGTCCGATTTTTGCCGCTTCCTGGATGACCGGCCACGGGGTTTCCTCGCGGCTGTCCCATTCTTCGGCGGCCGGGCGCACGACCTCTTCGGCGAAGCCGTGCACCCAGTCACGCAGATCGCGCTGCTCCTCGTTCAGGTCGAGCGAGAACTCGGTCACGCGGTTGCCGCCCGGCCGCGTACGGTCACGCCGGTCAGCCCTCGGGCGGTCATGCCGGTCAGCCCTTGGGGATGTCGAAGAGGTTGGCGATGTTGGAGGCCAGGGCGAGGTCGCCCTTTGCCTTCAGCTTGCCGGTCATGAACATCATGACCGGGTTGGCGCCGCCGGAGACGACCTTGAGGAACTCCACCGGGCCGAGGGTGAGGGCGAGCTTCGGGTCGCGCACCGGGGTGCCGGTGACCGTGCAGGTGCCGTTGTCGATGACAACCTCGTAGGTGTCGACGCCACCGTCGGGGCGGCCGGAGATGTTCCAGTGGATGACCGTGTTGGTCGAGCCGGCGCGGTCGGCCCGGAACAGCGACGGCATCCGCTCGAAGATCTGGTCGAGGATGGGGCCCCGGCTGTCGCCCTTCATCACCGTGGCGATCTGCGCGTCCGGAGTGGTCTTGACCAGCTTGGCGAACTGCTTCGGATCCAGGGAGGAGAAGCTGGCCGGGTCGAAGTCACTCATTGGGGTGCACCTTCCGAGAGAAATTGAAGTTACTCTGGCGTAACCTTACGGGCGAGTAGGTATGCTCGCAAGGATGTCGAGCTACCCCACCTTCAAGCGGCTGCCCCGCGCTGTCCGGGAACAGCAGATGCTCGACGCTGCCGTGAAAGTGTTCTCCCGTCGTGGGTATCACAGCGCGAGCATGGACGACATCGCCGAGGATGCGGGCATCTCGAAACCCATGGTCTACGCGTACCTCGGAACCAAAGAGAGCCTTTTCACCGCATGCCTGCACCGCGAGGGCACCCGCATGATGGAGGCGATCGTCGGCGCCGTCGCGGCTGAACTTCCCCCGGACGAACAACTCTGGCGGGGCCTGCGAGCCTTCTTCGGATTCGTCGGTGCGCACCGGGACGGCTGGGCGGTGCTCTACCGGCAGGCTCGCAGCGAGCAGGTGTTCGCCGGCGAGCTGGCCACCATGCGCACCCAGGTGGTCGAGGTGGTCGCCGCGCTGTTGCGTCGCAACCTGCCCGTCCCGGAGCCCGGAGCCCGCCAGGTCACCGACACCGACCTGGAGGTGATGGCGTACGCGCTGGTCGGTGCCGCCGAGTCGCTCGCCGACTGGCTCACCGACCACCCCGCCGAGGACCCCGAACGGCTGGCCACCCGACTGATGAACGCCACCTGGCTCGGCGCCGGCCAACTCCGCCTCGGTCAACTCTGGCGCCCACCCGCCTCCTGACCGCGCGCGGTTTCTAGGCGTCGACCGGGCGCAGGGAGCCGAGCAGGTGCGGGGCGCCGGAATCCGGATCGTGCAGGGAGAAGTCCCAGGCCGGAGTGGCGCTGAAGTTGACCGTGCCGGGCAGCCTGATCGGCACCTTGAACGCCACCTCGACGGTGTACGCCTCCGGCAGCCGACCCTCCAGTGCGGCCAGGCACCGGGCCTTGCTCCACATCCCGTGCGCGATCGGGCGCGGGTAACCGAGCAGGCGGGCGCCGATCCGGGAGGTGTGGATCGGGTTACGGTCACCGGAGGCGCGGGCGTAGGCCGTACCCACGTGAGGATTGACCCGCCACTGGCCGGTGGGGGCCGGCGGCGCCGGGCGGTCACCCGGCTCGCGCCGCTCACCCGCCGTCGGGGTCGGCTCCTTGCGGAGGTACGTCGACACGTCGTGCCAGACCGGCTCCCCGTTCACCGACGCCGTGGCGAGTACGTCGAACTGCCGCCCACGGGCATGCGGACGCGCGTCGGCGGTACGCACTGCCAGGTCGAGCGTCTCGCCCGCGTCGATCGGCCGGAGCAGACTGATCCGGTTCGCCACGTGCACGAGCCCGAGCAGCGGGAACGGGAAGTCCGGCGCGGTCATTAGTCGCATCGCCAGTGGAAACGCCAGGACGTGCGGGTACGTCGCCGGCAGCGTGTCGGTGAGCCGGAACCCGCACACCCTGTCGTACGCGGCCAGGTGCTCCCGGTCCACGCTCACGCCCTGCAACAGCAGTTCCGTACGCGGCAACGGCGCCTCGACCTCGCTACGGGTGGCCGCCGCCGGCCGCCGCCGACGCGGAAGGAGCGCGGTGACCGCCCGCCGGTAGAGCGCACCGACAGCCGGCGCCCTGCTCAACTCGACCCGCTCGTCCCGCTCCGGAGCGGCAACGGGGACCGTCTCGTCCGCGTCGCTGATCCGGACCGTCTCGCTCGTATCGCTGATCCGGACCGTTTCGTCCGCGTCGCGGGTCGTGAGTTGGACCGTTTCGTCCGCGTCGTGGGTGGGGAGCTGGACTGTCCGGTCGGGGTCCATGCTGGTGATCCGGACGGTTTCGTCCGGGTCCGGGTCCGGAGGTGGGGTGGCGGGGGCGTCCGGGTTGGACATCATGCTCCCAGCAGGCTCTGGCCGCAGACGCGGACGATGTTGCCGGTGACTCCGGCGGAGGTCGGCGCGGCGAACCAGGCGATCGTCTCGGCCACGTCGACCGGGAGTCCGCCCTGCGCCATGCTGTTCAGCCGTCGACCGGCCTCGCGCAGGCCGATCGGCATCCTGGCCGTCATCCGGGTCTCGATGAAACCCGGCGCGACCGCGTTGATGGTGATGCCCCGTTCGGCGAGGACCGGCGTCATCGAGTGCACCAGCCCGATCACCCCCGCCTTGGCGGTGGCGTAGTTGGTCTGGCCCCGGTTGCCGGCGATGCCGGCGATCGAGGAGACGCTGATGATCCGACCGCCGACCGGGATCAGGTCCCGGTAGAGCAGCAGGTCGTTGATCCGCTCCTGGTTGGAGAGGTTCACCGCGAGCACCGAGTCCCAACCGCTGGCGTCCATCCGGGCGATGGTCCGGTCCCGGGTGATGCCGGCGTTGTGCACCACGATGTCGACCCGACCGTGCCGGTCACCGAGCTGGTCGGCGAGCCGGGCCGGCGCGTCGGACGCGGTCAGATCAAGTTGTACGGCACTGCCCCGGATGTCGTTCGCCACGTCCGCGAGCAAATCCCCGACCGCCGGTACGTCCAACGCGACCACGTGTGCGCCGTCCCGTGCGAGCACCTGGGCGACGGCGGTACCGATCCCACGGGCGGCACCGGTGACCAGCGCGACCTTGCCGGCGAGGGGCCGGTCCCAGTCGATCCGTTCCCGGTCGCCCTCGTCCCCGGTGCCCGGATCGGTCACCCGGATGACCTGCCCGGAGACGTACGCGGACCGGCCGGAGAGCAGGAAGCGCAGCGTCGACTCGATCTCGTACCCGGCGGTCCGGTCGACGTAGACGAGTTGGGCGGTGATGCCCCGACCGAACTCCTTGCCGATGCTGCGGGTCAGTCCTTCGAGGGCACGCTGGGCGGTGGCTTCCCGTGGGGCGGCGCACGACTCCGGCGGGGTGCCGAGCACGATCACCCGACCGCTCGGCAGCACCGACCGTGCGTACGCGTGGAAGAAGTCGTAGAGCGGGCGGAGTCCGGCCGAGTCGGTGATGCCGGTGGCGTCGTACACCAGTGCCGCGTGCCGGATGCCTCCCGTCGATGCGGGGTCGGCCGACGTGCGGTCGGGTGCTGTCGTCTCGGTTGACGGCGGGTCGGTGAGTTCGACGCCGGCCGAGGTGAGCAGCTTGGTGACGGGTTCGCGTAGCCGTCCGCCGGGAGCGGCGTCGAACAGAACGGGACCGGGTACGAGAGGATCGCCCGGCCGGTACCGGCGCAGTCTGGGCGGATCGGGCAGGCCGAGTCGCTTGACGAGGGCGCGGCCGGCGCCTGAGTTCGCGAAGCTCGCGTACCTGTCACTCATAGGCGTAGCCTACTGGTGAGTAGGTTTGGTGCAAGCCCTGAACGAGGAGACGGGAACGTGGAGACCGTACGTCGCGTCGCGGTGCTCGGGGGCAATCGCATCCCGTTCGCCCGTTCCAACGGCCGCTATGCCGATGCATCCAACCAGGACATGCTCACCGCCGCGCTCAACGGACTGGTGGCCCGGTTCGGGCTGGCCGGGGAGCAGATCGGCGAGGTCGTCGCCGGGGCGGTGCTGAAGCACTCCCGGGACTTCAACCTCACCCGCGAGGTGGTGCTCGGCTCCCGGCTCGACCCGCGCACCCCCGCGTACGACATCCAGCAGGCGTGCGGCACCGGGCTGGAGGCGACCATCCTGGTCGGGAACAAGATCGCCCTCGGGCAGATCGAGGTCGGCATCGCCGGTGGAGTGGACACCACCTCCGACGCGCCGCTCGCGGTCAACGAGGAGTTCCGCCGTACCCTGCTCAAGCTCAACTCCGCCCGTACGCCGCTCGCCCGGTTGCGTGCGGCGGCCCGGCTCCGCCCCCATCAGCCGTTCCTGCCCGAGACGCCGCGCAACGCCGAACCGCGTACGGGACTGTCGATGGGGGAGCACGCCGCGATCACCGCCCTGCGTTGGGGCATCGGCCGGCAGGCCCAGGACGCGCTGGCGCTCGCCTCGCACCGGCGACTCGCCGCCGCGTACGAGCGCGGCTTCTTCGACGACCTGGTGACTCCTTACCTCGGGCTGACCCGCGACCAGAACCTGCGGCCGGACACCTCGATCGAGAAGCTCGGGGCGCTGCCACCGGTCTTCGGCACCCGTGGGCCGGGTCGGGCGGGCGCAACGATGACGGCCGGCAACTCGTCCCCGCTCACCGACGGCGCGTCGACCGTCCTGCTCGCCTCCGAGGAGTGGGCCGCCGCGCACCACCTGCCGGTCCTGGCGTACCTGACGTTCTCCGAGGTCGCGGCGGTGGACTTCGTACACGGTGACGAGGGACTGCTGATGGCCCCCGCGTACGCGGTGCCCCGGATGCTGGCCCGAGCCGGGCTGAGCCTGACCGACTTCGACTACTACGAGATCCACGAGGCGTTCGCGTCGCAGGTGCTGGCCACCCTCGCCGCCTGGGAGTCGGCCGACTTCTGCAAGGACCGGCTCGGGCTCGACGGTCCACTGGGGACGATCGACCGTACGAAGCTGAACGTCAACGGCTCCTCGCTCGCCGCCGGGCACCCGTTCGCCGCCACCGGTGGCCGGATCGTCGCCACCCTGGCCAAGCTCCTGCACTCCGACGCCCGCGACCCCGCCGGAGGCTCTGCTGCCCGCCCCCGCCGAGGCCTCATCTCCATCTGCGCCTCCGGCGGCCAAGGCGTAGTAGCCATCCTCGAACGCTGACCCGCCCTGCCGCTGCCCGGTTCATGATCATTGCGCTCTGAGCTGTTGTGAGAGGCCCTCGGAGAACAGCTGAGAGCGCAATGATCATGGCCCGGCGCGAGTCATCTGCGGGACCAGCCGAGGAAGCGGTCGTAGAGCTGGTCCGGGGGTAGGTGCGGGAGGTCGGTGGAGGCTTCGGTGAGGCAGCCGGCCAGGTAGAAGTGGAGCAGGAGTCGGTCGTCGGCGTACTTGGCGAGCAGTCGGGCGCGGCGGGTGGGGCAGGGCCAGTCCTCGCCGCAGTTTGCACAGGTCCACGCCGGTTTGATCGCGGTGTGGATGATCGGCGGCAGGTTGAGCGGGCCGTTTCTCCGGGCCGGTTGTTGGGTGATGGTGCGTCGGATCCAGCGGCGCTGGGTCAGTGGCCCCGGCCGGACGTGGATCGTGTTGAGCCGGACGAGCACCCGGCGCTGACGGAGTCGTACCCGATCGGTTTTCCGTAGTTCGACGCCGCGGAGGTTGAGCCAGACGCCATCGGTGTGCCGCTCCCGGTGCCCGACCTCGATGACTTCGAGGAACAGTTTGCCGAGGCCGTAGCAGTAGTGCCCCTGGTCAGCCTCGATGATGTCGCCGATCCGGACCATGGGCAGTCGACGGTTGTTGTTCATGACGCAGCCTGGGCGGTTGGCGGGTCGAGACGGAGTCGCCAGGCGAAGGTCAGCAGCGGCGCGGTTTGCCGGTGCGGGGTGAGCCAGTTCCGCCAGCCGCTGCCGCGCTTGCGTCTGGGCGGGTTGGGTGGGACCACCGGTCGGCCAAGCTCGACCAGGCGGTTGGCTGCGGCGTTTGCTGATGGGCACGGTCCGGGGGTCAGGCAGACCACGCAGAGGCCGGTCTCCTTGACGGGTACGTGAGCAGCGAGGATTTCCCGAGCGGCTTCGGCATCCGCTTCGTCCCGCCGCCAGAGCTGACTTCTCGATCGGTAAACGGTCATCGTGTAGCCCTTCCCGCTGGTGGGAGCGGGCGTACGGCAGCGCACGCGGACCGTGGGGGTTGACCCGCGCGTACAGGGGGTGCCGTATTGCCGTACGGCGTGTCGCCGTACGCCCGCTCCTGCTCAGCCGGTGGTGCGCTCTCGGGTCAGCGCACCACCGGGTCGACGGGACACGGACGCTGGCGCGGTACGGCACGCCGAGGTGTTTCCGGGCTGCGTTCCGTGATCGGGGGGTGGTAGACAGATGGGGAGTCGTTCCCCGGGACGCGATCCATCGCGATTGCTCCCTTCGGCTCGTGGCGGGCCGGGGTGGGAGTGGCCGCCAAACCGACACCCATCCCGGCCCGTTCTCTCTGCCCTCCTTGATCACTCCACGTGATCGCAGACATTCATCAGAGTGCCGGAACGAATCCTCCTTGGCAATATTGCTTAAAGAGGTTTCTTCCGCGATTCTGGTTGCGAAGGGGAGTGATCACAGTGGAGCAACGAGGTCCGACGCTTCGGGCTCAGTGGCTTGGCAACGAGCTGCGCGAGATGCGTGAGCAGGCGAACCTGACTCTCAAGGAGGTTGGCGAGTACCTACGCCGCAACCCGTCGACGGTCAGCCGATTCGAGTCCGGTCTGCTACCCGCACGGGTCGCGGAGGTGCTCGCCTACCTGGACATCTGCGGCGTCGATGACCAGCAGCGGCGCGAGGATCTCAAGCAGATGAGCGGCGAACTCTTCCGCAAGGGCTGGTGGGACGGGTACGCAAACGACGTCGCCGGCTCACTGATCGACCGCATCTGGCTGGAGAGCCGTGCCACCGAGATCTGTTACTTCCAGCCAGTCGCAGTGCCTGGTCTGTTGCAGACCCGTGACTACGCCGAGGCCATCATCCGGACCGCCAACGGTGCCGTGGCGGAGGAGCAGGTCGAGCGCTGGATCGAGCTACGGATGGCCAGGCAACAGTTGCTCGACCGGGATGAGCCCCTGCGTCTTGCCGCAGTGATCGACGAATCCGCCGTACGCCGGCTCGTCGGTGGCCCAAGGGTGATGTCTGCCCAGCTCATGCACTTGGTGGCGTTGGCGGATCGGCCAGGCGTCGAGATTCAGGTGCTGCCCTTCGAAGCAGGCGCTCATGCAAGCCCGGACGGGCAGTTCGACCTGTTCCGCATGGCTGAGCCCTATCCGGACGCCGCGTGCATGCAGACGCCCTCGGGTGCCGTCTACGTCGAAGCGAACAAGGCCGTGCCGCTCGTGGCCGCGTACGATCGACTCTGCGACGCAGCGCTGTCCACCGGCGATACGGTCGCGTTCCTCTCTGACCTTGCGGCGCACTTGGAGTGATTGACATGCCGGCACCGACGGCGATGACGGCGACGATGCTGCCGAAGGTGGCGTGGCGCATCAGCACCAAGAGCGATGCCGGCAGTGGCAACTGTGTCGAGGCGGGGCAGATTCTGGACGGCAGTGGTCGGGTGGCCGTACGTGACAGCCACGACCGTGACGGCCATGTACTCGTTTACACCTCTGCGAACTGGGCTGCCTTCCTCGCCGGCATCGGAGCCGTCCAGTTCAATCGTCCCTGACCGTTCGACCCGAGAGCTGTTCGAGGTGATCCGCATGCCGGCAGCTACGAGTACCACCGCAAGGGCGTTGCCCGAGGTCGCCTGGCACATCAGCACGCGAAGCGGCAACGGAAGCGGGAACTGTGTGGAGGCCGGGCTGATTCTGGACGGCAGTCGTCGGGTGGCCGTACGCCACAGCCACCATCCCGACGGCGATGTCCTCGTCTACGGGTCCGCCGAGTGGACAAGCTTCCTCAATGGCGTCAAGACGGACGGCTTCAACCCGCTCTGACAGCCGCCGCCCCCATCGCTCGCCACGCCGCCCCCGCCCAGCGAAGTTGACCATGAAGTTAGCGACGCTCCGAGGGCCGGATTCTGTCGCTAACTTCATGGTCAACGCGTCCCGGCGCGGCTCAGCCCGGCTCAGGGCGCTAGGAGGAGGGCGGGGAGGGTGGTTTTGGTTAGTTTGTCGGCTTCGTCTTCCGTTAGCGGGTGGTGGTTGGTTAGGAGGCGGAAGATTAGGGGGCCGAAGAGGAGGTCGGTGGCGGTGTCGGCGTCTATGCCAGGGCGGGTTTCGCCTCGGTTGACCGCGCGTTGCCAGAGTTGGGCTACGGCTCGGCGGCGGTCGGCCAGGAAGTACTCGCGGAAGTAGGCGGCGCCGGAGGGATCGTCCACGCAGGCCGCTATGAGCTGGGCGAACACGCGGCCGTCGGGGCTGGCGTAGAAGGCGCTGACCTGACGTACCTGGGCGGTCAGGTCACCGCTGGCGCTGCCGGTGTCGGGCAGCGGGAGCGCGTCGGCCATCATCCGGCCGAACGCGTTCGCCGCCAATGCCGTACGGCAGGGCCAGTGTTTGTAGATCGTCGCCTTGCTCACGCCGGAGCGGGCGGCGATGGCGTCGACCGTGGCGGCGGGGACGCCACCCTCGCGCAGCAACTCCTCGGTCGTACGCAGCAGACACTCGTGGATCCGGTCGCTGCGCCCGCCCGTGGGGTACGCGCGAATGCCGTCCGCCCCCGCCGCCTCGCCCATCAGGCTGCCTTTGCCAGGGTGTCGTATTCGGCGTCGGTGAGCTTGATCGAGGCCGCGGCGATGTTCTGCTCCAGGTGGGCGACGGTTGACGTACCCGGGATGGGCAGCATCACCGGCGAACGCTTGAGCAGCCAGGCGAGCGCGAGTTGGGCCGGAGTGGCCCCGTGGTCGCGGGCGATCCGGGAGAGCGAGCTTCCCTCGCGGGCGAGCGGGCCGCTGGCCAGCGGCGCCCACGGGATGAAGCCGATCCCGTGCTCCGCCGAGTAGTCGAGCAGGTCCTCGGCCGACCGCTCGCCGACGTTGTAGCGGTTCTGCACCGACACGATGTCGGCGAACTTCGACGCGGCCTCGACGTCGGCGACCGACACCTCGCTGAGCCCGATGTGCCGGATCTTGCCCTCGTCCTGGAGTGCCTTCAGCTCGCCGATCTGGTCGGCCAACGGGACAGCGCGGTCGATCCGGTGCAATTGGAACAGGTCGATCCGGTCCACCCCGAGGTGGCGCAGGCTCAGTTCGGCCTGCTGGCGCAGGTATTCCGGACGACCCACCGGCGTCCATCGGCCCGGACCCTGTCGGGTGAAGCCGGCCTTGGTCGCGATGACCAGGTTCTCCGGGTACGGATGCAGCGCCTTCTTGATCAGCAGCTCGGCGGTGAACGGGCCGTACGAGTCGGCCGTGTCGATGAAGTCGACGCCCAACTCGACCGAGCGCCGCAGTACGCGTACGGCCTCGTCGGGATCGCGCGGGTCGCCCCACACGCCGTCGCCGGTGAGCCGCATGGAGCCGAATCCGAGCCGGGTGACCGGCAGGTCTCCGCCGAGCAGGAAGGTGCCGCTGGGTGATGCGCTGATGGTTGCGTCTGTCATGTGGAACTCCCACCGAACGGAACGGATCTTGAGGTGAACCGAACTGAACCGAACTGAACTGAACGAACAGTTCACTCTAGGCCGGGTGCGGCGTCCCGACCAGCTCGGTTGATCGACGGGGTCGGACCTGGTTGCCTGGGGGCGATCATTTTCGGGGGCGGGCTGGGGCGGTGACTCCCCGGTTCGGAAGGAGCGCGGCGATGTCGAGCAGGGCTGCCCTCGCGCCACTACGTCACGCACCCTTCCGTTACCTCGCCGTCGGCCGGTTCGTGAGCGTGCTCGGCAACTCCATCGCGCCGACCGCGCTGGCATTCGCCGTACTCGATCTGACCGGGTCCGTACGCGATCTCGGGCTGGTGGTCGGCGCCCGGTCCCTGGCGAACGTGGTGTTCCTGCTCTTCGGCGGGGTGCTCGCCGACCGGCTGCCCCGGCAGGCGGTGATGGTCGTCTCCTGCACGTTGGCCGCCCTCACCCAGGCGGCGGTCGCCACGCTCGTGCTCACCGGGCACGCCAACATTCCGCTCCTGCTCGTACTCAGTGCGATCAACGGCACGGTGAGCGCCTTCGCCTTCCCGGCCGCAGCCGCCCTGATGCCGCAGACCGTGCCGGCGGAACTGTTGCAGTCGGCGAACGCGCTCAGCCGCCTCGGGGTGAACATCGGCTCGATCGGGGGTGCCTCGGCCGGCGGGATCCTGGTCGCCGCCGTCGGGCCGGGGTGGGGGATCGCCGTCGACGCGTTGACGTTCGCGCTGGCCGGGCTGGCTTTCGCCGGCGTACGCGTGGTGGCCGTGCGGGACCGCACGTCGGCTCGGCGCAGCACCTGGACCGAGTTGCGGGAGGGCTGGACGGAGTTCGTCTCGCGTACCTGGGTCTGGGTGGTGGTGCTCGGCTTCATGCTGCTCAACGCCGCGATGAGCAGCGGTGTCGGGGTGCTCGGCCCGGCCGTCGCCGACGAGACGATCGGGCGGAAGGCGTGGGGGCTGGTGCTGGCGGCGCAGACCGTGGGCCTGGTGGTCGGGGCGCTGATCGCGCTGCGGCTGCGCGTACGCCGGCTGCTCCTGCTCGGGGTGGCCTGCATGCTGGGGGCGGTGCCGCTGCTGCTCGCACTGGCGGTGGCGCCGGTCTTCGCGCTCCTGGTGCCGGCCGCGTTCCTCGGCGGTCTGGCCATGGAACAGTTCGGCGTCGCCTGGGAAACCTCGGTGCAGCAGTACGTGCCCGCCGACCGGCTCGCCCGGGTCTACTCGTACGACGCGCTCGGGTCGTTCCTGGCCATTCCGCTCGGCCAGATCGCGATCGGGCCGGTGGCGGTGGCCCTGGGCAACGAGACGACTCTGCTGATCGCCGCCGGGCTGATCACACTCTCGGTGCTCGGCATGCTGAGCAGTCGGGACGTACGCCGGTTGCCGAGCCGGCACGTGCCCGCGCGCTTCGGTCAGGACGCCGAGGGCCCGCGGACGTCGCCCGATCCGGTGTCGTCCGGGGCCTGATCCGCTCGGCCGTCGCGTCAAGCGGACCGAAGCGCCCGGCTGAGCGAGAGGGCCGGGTCCGATACCCGATCCGATGGCGACGGTGAAGATCGTGACGAGGGTCGTACGATCCGTCAGGATGGTCCGTCGGCGGAAAAGGGGTTCCATGAGTACCGGGGTCGAAACGCTCGAGTTCCAGGCCGAGGCGCGCCAGCTCTTGCAGTTGATGATCCACTCGATCTATTCGAACAAGGACATCTTCCTGCGGGAGCTGATCTCCAACGCCTCCGACGCTCTGGACAAGCTGAGGCTGGAATCGCTGGTCGACAAGGAGTTGGAGGTCGACACCTCCGACCTGCACATCCAGATCGAGGTCGACCGTGACCAGCGCACGCTGACCGTACGGGACAACGGGATCGGCATGTCGCGGGACGAGGTCGTCGGGCTGATCGGCACGATCGCCAAGTCCGGCACCGCCGAGTTGCTGCGGCAGCTCAAGGAGACGAAGGACGCGGCGGCGTCGCAGGACCTGATCGGCCAGTTCGGTGTCGGCTTCTACTCCACGTTCATGGTGGCCGACCGGGTGACCCTGGTCAGCCGGCGGGTGGGCGAGGAGGACGGCACCCGGTGGGAGTCCGACGGCGCGGGGACGTACACCATCGAGCCGGTCGCCGACGCACCGCAAGGCACGGCCGTCACCGTGCATCTCAAGCCGGAGGACGAGGAGGACCAGCTCTTCGACTACACCACCGAGTGGAAGATCCGCGAGCTGGTCAAGCGGTACTCCGACTTCATCGCGTGGCCGATCCGGATGGAGGTCGAGCGGCCCGCCTCCGACGCCGACGGCGAGGGTGACGACGCTCCGAAGCACGAGGTCAAGACGCTCAACTCGATGAAGGCGCTCTGGGCCCGTCCGCGCAACGAGGTCAGCGACGAGGAGTACAACGAGTTCTACCGGCACGTCAGCCGGGATTGGAACGACCCGCTCGAGATCATCCGGATGAAGGGTGAGGGCACCTTCGAGTACGAGGCGCTGCTGTTCATCCCGTCCCAGGCACCGTTCGACCTGTTCACCCGGGACGCCAAGCTCGGCATCCAGCTCTACGTCAAGCGTGTGTTCATCATGGACGACTGCCAGGCGCTGATGCCGGAGTACCTGCGCTTCGTCAAGGGTGTGGTCGACGCGCACGACCTGTCGCTGAACATCTCGCGGGAGATCCTTCAGCAGGACCGGCAGATCCAGCTCATGCGCCGCCGCCTGGTCAAGAAGGTGCTGTCGACGGTCAAGGACCTGATGGCCCAGGACGCCGACAAGTACGGCACCTTCTGGCGGGAGTTCGGCCGGGCGGTCAAGGAGGGGCTGCTCAACGACTTCGAGAACCAGCGCGCGATCCTCGACATCTCCTCGTTCGCCTCGACCAACGACCCGGAGCAGTTGGTCACGCTCCAGCAGTATGTCGAGCGGATGAAGGAGGGGCAGACCGACATCTACTACATGACCGGCGAGTCCCGGAAGATGATTGAGAACTCGCCTCACATGGAGGCGTTCCACGCCAAGGGCTACGAGGTGCTCCTGCTGACCGACCCGGTCGACGAGATGTGGGTCGAGGCGGTCCGCGACTTCGACGGCAAGCAGTTGCGGTCGATCGCCAAGGGGCAGGTGGATCTCGACGCGGAGCAGGAGAACAAGGCCGACGAGCCCGACCGCGACCAGCAGAAGGAGGAGTACGCCGCCCTCCTCACCTGGCTGTCGACGCAGCTCACGGAGCAGGTGAAGGAGGTACGCCTGTCGTCGCGCCTCACCACCTCCCCGGCGATCCTGGTCGGCGACGCGCAGGACATGACTCCGACCCTGGAGCGGATGTACCGGGCGATGGGCCAGGAGGTGCCGCAGATCAAGCGAATCCTCGAACTGAACCCGACGCACCCCCTGGTCACCGGCCTCCGCAAGGCCCACGAGCAGCGCGCCGAGGACCCGGCCGTCGCCGAAACCGCCGAACTCCTCTACGGCACCGCCCTACTGGCCGAAGGCGGCGAACTCCCCGACCCCGCCCGCTTCGCCCGCCTCCTCTCCGACCGCCTAGCCCGCACCCTCTAACCCCCCGACACGGCGTCGATCATGAAGTTAGCGACGGTTTTCGAGCGATTTCCCGTCGCTAACTTCATGATCAACCGGGTTGGTCGGGGTGGGGATGGGGTGGGGGCGGGGGGTGCGGGAGGATGGGGTACGTGACGGAGAGCAGCCAAAAGCGGCCCCAGGTTCCTAATGTGTTGGCGGGGCGGTATGCCTCGACCGAGCTGGTGCGGCTCTGGTCGCCGGAGGAGAAGATCCGGATGGAACGGCGGCTCTGGCTCGCCGTACTCCGGGCTCAGCGGGACCTCGGCGTGCCGCTGCCGGACGGTGTGGTCGAGGCGTACGAGCGGGTGTTGGACCAGGTCGACCTGGAGTCGATCGCGGCCCGTGAGCGGGTCACCCGGCACGACGTCAAGGCGCGGATCGAGGAGTTCAGCGCGCTCGCCGGGCACGAGCACGTGCACAAGGGCATGACCTCCCGCGACCTGACCGAGAACGTCGAGCAGTTGCAGATCCGGGCCTCGCTGGAGCTGATCCGGGACCGGGTCGTCGCCACCCTCGCCCGGCTGGCCCGGCTCGCGGTCGAGCACTCCGACCTGGTCATGACCGGACGCTCACACAACGTGGCGGCGCAGGCGACCACGCTGGGCAAGCGGTTCGCGTCGGCCGCCGAGGAACTGCTCATCGCGTACGAGCGGCTGGACGACCTGATCAATCGGTACCCGCTGCGGGGGATCAAGGGCCCGGTCGGCACCGCCGCCGACCAGCTCGACCTCTTCGACGGCGACGACGAGCGGCTGGCCGAGCTGGAACGGCGGGTCGCCGGGCACCTCGGCTTCAGCCGGGTGCTCAACAGCGTCGGCCAGGTCTACCCGCGCTCCCTCGACTTCGACGTGGTGGCCGCGCTCGCGCAGACCGCGGCGGCGCCGTCGTCGTTGGCCACCACGATCCGGCTGATGGTCGGCCAGGAACTGGTCACCGAGGGCTTCCGCCCCGGCCAGGTCGGGTCCAGCGCGATGCCGCACAAGATGAACACCCGGTCCAGCGAGCGGGTCAACGGGCTCGCCGTGATCATCCGGGGTTACCTGTCGATGGTCGGCGAGCTGGCCGGCGACCAGTGGAACGAGGGCGACGTCTCCTGCTCGGTGGTCCGCCGGGTGGCGCTGCCGGACGCGTTCTTCGCCGCCGACGGACTGTTCCAGACCTTCCTCACCGTGCTCGACGAGTTCGGCGCGTACCCGGCGGTGATCGCCCGTGAGCTGGACCGTTACCTGCCGTTCCTGGCGACCACGAAGCTCCTGGTGGCGGCCGTGCGCCGGGGCGTGGGCCGGGAGGTGGCGCACGAGGTGATCAAGGAGCACGCGGTCGCGGTGGCCCTGGCCATGCGGGAGAAGGGTACGACCGAGAACGACCTGTTCGACCGGCTCGCCACCGACGGTCGGCTCGGGCTGGGCCGGGCCGAGATCGACACGCTGGTCGCCGACCGGGCAGCCTTCGCCGGTGCCGCACCGGCCCAGGTGCGGGCGGTCGCCGACCGGGTCGCCGAGGTCGTCGCGGCACACCCGGAGGCAGCCGGTTACCACCCGGCACCGATTCTCTAGACCGATTCGGAAAGCCGGGCTCAGGTACCGGGGTAGCCGGGTACCTGAGCCCGTCGGCTCCCGCTAGGTCTCCGGGGTTGGGGTGGGGGTTTCGGCCGCACTGCGCAGATCGGGCGCGCTGGGCGGTTCCGAGACCCCGATCGGTTCGGGCAGGATCTCCGCGCTGTGCGCCGTGTCGGCGGCGAGCAGCGGCGCGTCCGGGAGCGGTGGCCGCGGCTGTTCGCGGATCACCACCGCCGTGCCGTACGCGCAGAGTTCCATCCACATCTCGCCCACCTCGCGATGGTCGAAACGCATGCCGATCACGGCATTGGCGCCGAGCCGGCGGGCTTCTTCGCCCAGATTGGCCACCGCCTCCGTCCGCCACCGGGTGAGGTTCTCCGGGGCTTTCGGGTCGTATGCCCCACCGCGGAGGTTCTTCACCCCTTCGCGGTACGGGTTTCGGGTTCGGGCCATCGATGACACTACTTCGCCGAGGACTGCGCGGATCTCGTACCCGGGAAGGACATCCGTCGTCACGACCAGCACGTGTTGATGCTGGCAGAGCCGGGGTGGTGGCAATTGTGAGGTGTGTTCACGTCGGCTCATGCTGCAAAACCGCGCGCGAGGGTAGAACGACGTGCGGAGCGTGCAACGGCCCGCAACCTCGTGCGGGGCGTGCAAGGGCATTCTCGCGTCGGTACGCCGCGACCGGCGGAAACGTTGCCGCGAGCAGGTGAAACGGCGCGGCGCGGACGGCCGGGGTGATCCGGATCGTCCGCGCCGTACCCCTGAGGAGGACTAGACCCCGGCCACCGAGGTGATCCAGGCCCGGTTGTAGGCCACGCTGCCGTAGTTCTGGATGCTCGAGCCGTCGGCGGTGGAGGCGACGCCGACCTGGGCACCGTTGTAGAACTCGGGGCCGCCGGAGTCACCGCGCCACGCGTTGCCGTTGACCCGGGTGCTCCGGATCGCCCGGCCGCCGTACGCGTCGGTCACGTTGGTGCTGGTGACCCGTACGTTCGCGGTCTTGAGGGTGGTCGAGGCGGAGCAGCCGCTGTAGCAGGTCATGCCCCAGCCGTAGATCGAGTTGGTCGAGTTGACCGGCGGGTAGGCGCCGGAGAGCGTCACGTATGAGGTGCTGATCGCGGTCGAAAGCTGGAGCAGAGCGAGGTCGTACCGGGTCGAGTACGAGGAGACGTTGCTGGTGACGCCCCCGGAGGTCCGGTTGACGCTGCCGACCCGGACCGACATCGTGCCGCTGACGCAGTGCCGGGCGGTGAGCACCCAGCGGGACGCGATGATCGTGCCGGAGCAGGTGAACGAGCCGTTGCTGAACACGGCCGCGGCCCAGGGGGCGGACGAGACCGTGCCACCGCCGATGATCAGCGGGGCGACCGGCTCGTTGCTCGCGGAGGCGGCGGAGGGGGCGACGAGCGCACCGACGAGGGCGGTGGCGACCGTCACCAGGGTGAGGCGGATGCGCATGGAGGGGGCTCCTTCCGGGGGGTGGCACCCGGGGTTTCCGGGTCGGGGCGAGCCGCCGACGGCGGTTGGGTGTCCGCCGTACGGCCTTGAAGATCAAACGTTTGGTGTGACGAACCAGACGTTCGACGCCACACGCTAAGACGTTCGTCGTTCATCCACAAGAGTCAAATCGAACCCTCCCGATATGATCTCCGCGGGTCGACCGCCGGGGCCGAGAATGATCACCACCGGTACGCCCGTGGGTGCTCGTGATCACGCCGGTGGGCGGCGGGTGTGCGATTTTCCACAGGGTTGTCCACAGGGCGGCCGGTGCGTCGGCCGAGCGCTCTGCCAGGTAGGCTTGCCCCGCTCGCCCCTATGGGCCGGCACCCAACTGCGTACACAGTCAGGAGTGCCCAGTGCCTCGCGTCGTCGTCGACGTCATGCTCAAGCCGGAGATTCTCGATCCTCAGGGCCAGGCCGTCGCAAACGCGCTGCCCCGCCTGGGCGTCAGTGACGTCTCCTCGGTGCGCATCGGTCGGCGCATCGAGATCGAGTTCGCCGGTGAGCCCGACCTTGATCGAGCTCGGGAAATCGCGGACAAGCTGCTGGCCAACCCCGTGATCGAGGACTTCTCGATCCGGGTGGCCGATGCCGAGGATGAACATCCGTGACGGCCCGGATCGGTGTGGTGACCTTCCCCGGGTCACTGGATGACGGCGATGCCGCCCGTGCGGCGCGCATCGCCGGGGCGGACGTGGTCCGGCTCTGGCACGGCGACCGCGACCTGCACCAGGTCGACGCCGTGGTGCTGCCCGGTGGCTTCTCGTACGGCGACTACCTGCGCTGCGGCGCGATCGCCCGATTCGCTCCGGTGATGGAGTCGCTGGTCGACGCCGCCCGCGAGGGGATGCCGGTGCTCGGCATCTGCAACGGGTTCCAGATCCTCTGCGAGGCGCACCTGCTTCCCGGCGCGCTGACCCGCAACGAGCACCTGCACTTCCGTAACCGGGACCAGTGGCTGCGGATCGAGGCGGTCAAGACCGCCTGGACCAACACCTTCCAGCCCGAGCAGGACGTGCTCATCCCGGTCAAGAACGGCGAGGGCCGGTACGTCGCCGAAGCGCACGTACTCGACCAGCTCGAGGCCGAGGGCCGCGTGGTCGCCCGTTACCAGCGCGGCAACCCGAACGGCTCGCAGCGCGACATCGCCGCGATCACCAACGAGGCGGGCAACGTGGTCGGCATCATGCCGCACCCCGAGCACGCCGTGGAGGCGTTGACCGGCCCCTCGCTCGACGGTCTCGGCTTCTTCACCTCAGTCCTCAAGCACCTTGCGGGAGTGCCGGCATGACGACCCAGCCCGACACGGCGTCGAGCGAGGTCGGTGGGGTGACCCCGCCGACCGACCAGCCCACGCCCCGTGCGGCCGAGTCCGCCCCGGAGACCCCGGCCGGCCAGGTCGCGGCGACCTTCCCGCCCGCGCAGGCCACCGGGGCGCACGCCGCCCCGAGCGCCTACCCGGACGACCTCGACACCGTCGAGCGGGCCGTCGACACCCCGGAGGAGCTGCAGCCGTACGTCGAGCTCGGCCTCCGTGACGACGAGTACGACCGGATCCGGCAGATCCTGGACCGCCGGCCGACCCAGGCCGAGCTGGCGATGTACTCGATCATGTGGAGCGAGCACTGCTCGTACAAGTCGAGCAAGGTGCACCTGCGTCAGTTCAGCGAGAAGGCCCCGCCCAGCGACCGGATGCTCGCCGGCATCGGTGAGAACGCGGGCGTGATCCAGATCTCGGACACGCTGGCGGTGACCTTCAAGGTCGAGTCGCACAACCACCCCAGCTACGTCGAGCCCTACCAGGGCGCGGCGACCGGTGTCGGTGGCATCGTCCGGGACATCCTCGCCATGGGCGCCCGCCCGATCGCGGTGATGGACTCCCTGCGCTTCGGTGCCGTCGACCACCCCGACACCGCCCGGGTCCTGCCCGGCATCGTGGCCGGCGTCGGCGGGTACGGCAACTGCCTCGGCCTGCCGAACATCGGCGGGGAGATCGTCTTCGACCCGTCGTACCAGGGCAACCCGCTGGTCAACGCCCTCTCCCTCGGCGTACTGCCGGTCGACCGGTTGCAGAACAAGGCAGCGGCCGGCGCGGGCAACATCGTCGTACTGATGGGCGCCAAGACCGGCCGGGACGGCATCGGCGGCGTCTCCGTACTCGCCAGCGCCACCTTCGACGAGGGCAGCGAGCAGCGCCGCCCGGCCGTCCAGGTGGGCGACCCGTTCACCGAGAAGCTGCTGATCGAAGCCTGCCTGGAGCTGTACGACGCCCAGCTCGTCGTCGGCATCCAGGACCTCGGCGGCGCCGGCCTCACCTGCGCCCTGACCGAGACCGCCGCCGCGGCCGGCACCGGCATGCGGGTCTGGCTGGAGCGGGTTCCGCTGCGCGAGGCGTCGATGACCCCGCACGAGATCCTGGCCAGCGAGTCGCAGGAGCGGATGCTCCTGGTCGTCACGCCGGAACAGCTCGAAGCCGTGCTCAAGACCGCCGAGAAGTGGGGCGTGCTCGCCACCGCCATCGGCGAGGTCACCCCGGCCCAGGCCGACGGCGAGCCGGGACGACTGCTGATCACCTGGCGGGACCACACCGTGGTCGACGTACCGCCGGGTTCGCTGGTCGACGACGGTCCGGTCTACGCCCGCCCGATGCGGGAGCCGGCCGACCTGATCCTGCTCCAGGCGGACCGGGCCGAGACGCTGCCCCGCCCGTCGACGCCGGAGGCACTCCGGGAGACCGTGCTGCGCATGATCGCGTCGCCGAACCTGGCCGACAAGTCCTGGGTCACCGAGCAGTACGACCGCTACGTCCTCGGCAACACCGTCCTGGCCCAGCCGGAGGACTCCGGCGTGATCCGGTTGGACGAGGAGACCGGCCTCGGTGTCGCGCTCTCCGTCGACGGCAACGGCCGGTACGCCCGGCTGGACCCGTACAACGGGGCCAAGTTGGCGCTGGCCGAGTCGTACCGGAACGTCGCGGTCACCGGTGCCAAGCCGGTCGCCGTCACCGACTGCCTCAACTTCGGTTCCCCCGAGGACCCGAGCGTGATGTGGCAGTTCGCCGAGGCGGTACGCGGCCTCGCCGACGGCTGCGCCGAACTGGGCATCCCGGTCACCGGCGGCAACGTCAGCTTCTACAACCAGACCGGTGCCGCGGCCATCCACCCGACCCCGGTGGTCGGTGTGCTCGGCCTGCTCGACGACGTGGCACAGCGGGTGCCGATGGGCTTCGCCGCGAAGTCCGGCGGTGACCACGATGTGGTGTTCCTGCTCGGCGAGACCCGGCTGGAGCTGTCCGGCTCCGAGTGGGCCTGGGTCACCCACGAGCACCTCGGCGGCGTACCGCCCCGGGTCGACCTCGCCGGTGAGCGGGCCCTGGCCGAGCTGATCGCGGAGGCGTCCCGGCTCGGTCACCTGACCTCGGCGCACGACCTCTCCGACGGTGGGCTCGCCCAGTCGCTGGTCGAGTCCAGCCTGCGCCGCGGCGTCGGCGTCAAGATCGCACTGCCGGACGAGTTCAGCACCGGTTCGATGCCGTTCGTCTACCTGTTCAGCGAGTCCGCCGGTCGGGCGCTGGTGACCGTGCCGCGTGGCCAGGACAAGGCCTTCCAGGCGCTCTGCGAGGACCGTGGGGTGCCGGTGACCGCGCTCGGGGTCACCGACCCGACCGGTGGCGCCCTGGACGTACGCGGGCAGTTCAACCTGGGCCTGGACGAGCTGCGGTCGGCGTTCGAGTCGACCCTGCCGCGCCTGTTCGGCGACGTCGCCGGGACCGTGTCGGACGCCCCGGTGGCGCCGATCGTCGGCACCGAGCTGGTTGACCCGGCCGACGCCGACGAGTCCGCCGTACCGGCCGGGACGCCGGCAGCCGGCGAACCGGCAGTGGACGAGGTGCCGGTGGTGCAGCAGCAGGCAGAAGCGGAGGAGCCCGCGACGGAGGCTTCGGCCCCGGTCACGGGCGACTGACACGTTGGTCGGCACCGTCTACGCCCAACCCGGATCCGGGGCCCGCTTCGACTGGGGGCTGGGCGGTGCCGCCGAACTCGGCCGGGTCTGTGCCGCCCTGGTCGTGGTCGACGTACTCTCCTTCACCACCGCGGTGGAGGTGGCGGTCAGCCGTGGAATCAGGGTGCACCCGTTTCCGTGGGGCGCCCAGGCGGCCGAGTACGCCCGTCGGGTCGGCGCGGTCGCGGCGGTCGGACGAGGTGCGGTGACCCCGGAACAACCCTGGTCATTGTCGCCGGCCGCGCTGCGTACCGCACCGGTCGTGCCCGATCTCGTCCTGCCCTCACCGAACGGTTCGGCGATCTGTGCCGCCGCCAGCGCAACCGGCGTCCCGGTGGTGGCGGCGTGCCTCCGTAACGCACCCGCCGTCGCGCGCTGGCTCGTCAACCAGGGGTACGGCACCGCGCAGGCACCCGTCGGTGTGGTCGCCGCCGGTGAGCGTTGGCCGGACGGCACCGTACGCCCCGGTGTGGAGGACCACCTCGGAGCGTCCCTGGTGCTCGACGGGCTTGCCACGGTTCCGGGTGGACTGTCGGTCGAGGCCGCGGTCGCGTTGGCGGCGCTGAGTGGCGTACCGGACCTGCCGGCGGCGATCAGGGGCTGCGTCTCCGGCCGGGAACTGATCTACCGGGGTTTCGAGTCGGACGTGGAGATCGCCGTACAGATCGGTGTCTCCAACGTGGTGCCGCTGCTCCGGGACGGAGTCTTCGCGGCCGCCGCCTGAACCGACCGACGGAAGGTCCGGGCCGGCAGTGGCATTCCACGTGCGGTGGCTCTGTGCTGTCTTGCGTGGGCCGTCTTCGTTGGAGCGTGGCCTGATCGGGCTGGCCGGGAGGTTGGTCCCGGCCAGCCCGGATGATCAGTCGTCCAGCCAGTCCAGCGAACGGCGCTCGCCGCCCCGGTTCTGCTGCTGCGGTGCGGGCGCACCGCCCCGGCCGCCGTGCCCGCCGCCCTGGGCCGACTCGTCGTAGTAGCCGCCGCCCTGCTGCTGGTCGTAACCGCCGCGGTCGTCGTAGCCACCGCCGCGCTGGTCGGCGCCACCGCGCTGGTCGTAACCGCCACGCTGGTCGTAACCGCCGGCCTGGGGCTGGTCGTAACCGCCCGCCGCCGGACCGGCACCGTAACCGGGCTGGTCACCGTAGCCGCCACGACCACCGGCGCCGTATCCGTCCGCACCCTGCTGGTCGTAACCGGCCCCGGCGGTCGGCGCGCCGTAGGCACCGCCACCACCCTGGCCGTAGCCCTGCTGGCCGCCCTGGCCGCCGTACGGCTGCTGGTCGGCACCGTACGCGCGGGTGCCGTCGCTGCCGCCGGCCCCGTAGGCACCGCCACCGGCACCGCCCTGGGCGTACGGGTCGGCCGGCGGGGCGTACTCGCTGCCGCCCGCGCTGGGACCGTCGTAGCGTCCGGTGGGCTCGTCGTAGCGGCCACCACCACCAGGAGCCGGGGTGGGCGGGTAGGGCCCACCACTCGGCGCGGCCGGGTACGCCCCCGGTGCCGGGGGGTACCCCGCGCCGGGCTGCTCGCCGTAGTTGGCGCCGCCGTAGCCACCGGCACCCGAACCCGGTGCCGCGCCGTAGCCGCCCGCGCCGGAGGCGGGGGTGTTGCCGTAACCGGCGCCGGAACCCGGTGCGTTGCCGTAGCCGGCCGCGCCGGGTGCCGAGCCGTAGCCGCCGGCACCGGAGCCGGGCGCGTTGCCGTACTCCGAACCGGGGGCGCCGCCGTAGCCGTTGGCCGGGGCCCCGTAGCCGCCCGCGCCGGAGCCGGGGGTGTTGGGGTAACCGGCGCCCGAACCCGGTGCGTTGCCGTAGGCGCCGCCCGCGCCCGATGCGTTGCCGTAGCCACCGGCGCCGTACTCGCCACCGCCCTGCGGGGCGCCGCCGTAGCCGTAGCCGGCGCCCTGCCCGGCGGCGCCGTACGTCGACGCCTGCGGCTGCTGAGACGGCAGAGGTGCGCCGTACGGGTCCGGGAACTCGTCGTCCACCAGGGGGCGGTTGTGCATCATGGTCGGTGCGTCAGCCAGCGACGTGTTCCGGTTGATCGCCGTGGCGTCGTTGCCCATACCGGCGCGGTTCGCGACCCGGGTCGGGTCGGAGCCGCTCTGGTACCCGCCGCCGGCACCCGCCGCGGCCCCGGACCGGGGACCGTTCGGGTCGTCGTCGTCCTCGTCCGCGTTCTCCTTGCGCCGCATCCAGAGCAGGACGATGGCGCCGACACCGAGGGCGACCAGCAGGCCGCCGACGATGATCAGGATCCAGGAGCTGAGTCCGCCGCTGGAGCTGGTCTCGTCGGTCGCGGCCTGTCCGGGCGCGTCGCTACCGTCCGCAGCCGGTTCGCCCTCTTCGGTCGGCACCGCCTCGTCACTGGGCGGTGCCTCCGCGCTGGAGGACGGCGAGGCGTCGGCGAGCGCCATAACGATGCGCTGGTTGGTCAGCGTCTGGTTGGCGGCAGCCGTGATCTTCTTCTTCTGGATCTTGTCGTTCAGGCTGGCGCCGAGGTCGATCTGCCCGGGGGTGATCGGGGCACTGGCGGTGCCGAGGAACTTGAAGCTGCCACTGGAACTCGTGGTGGCGCCGTAGCTGTGGCCCTGCGAGTCGATCAGCGCGACCGAGGCGTTCGGCACCGGGGTGCCGTTGGCGTCGGTGACCCGGCCCGAGATCTCCTTGACCGTGGGCGCCGCCGCCGGCTGCGTAGGAGCTTGCTGGTCCGGGCCGCGCACAGTGAGGTTCCGCGAGTCGCTGTCGTTGTCTGTGCCGAACCCGGCAGTCACCCGCACGGAACCGCTTTTGCTTTGACCAGCGGCGAGCGTGCCAGCCGTGAGGTTGGCGGTGAAGGTGGCCGACTCGTCCGGGCCGATCGAGCGGGCAGGAACATCGCAGTCGCCGCTACAGCTAAGTCCTTCGAAGACCTCAACCGTCACGCCGAAGGGCGCGGCTACAGGGTTGTTGTTCTTGACCGTGAACTTCAGGACCGCCTTCTCGCCACTCCGTAGAGTGCCTGCGCTGAGGTCCGTGATCGATACGTCGGGATCGACGGCGAGAGCTGGTGCCGAGGGGAGAGCGAGCAGGGCACTGGCTGCCAGCGCCACGACCACACCGGCCCGTCGCGTCCAGGCATGTCGGTGTGTTGTCACGTCCACCGCCTTCCGGTCTGACTTCTCCGGCCGACTCAATTCCGGCCAGGGTTCACTACCGTACGAGTACACCGTCGGCAACTATGCCTTGTTCGAGTGGACTCGCGCGACCCAGGGGCAGCGTCAATTGACACGACGGCAGGTCGTATCGTCCCGTCGTGTCCTCTCCGTACAATAAGTCCTCACTGGTGGTGGCGGCGGTCGCCGAACTCGACGCTGGCCGTACCCCGGAGCGTGAGCTGCTTCGGGACGCGGTCCGCGAGCTCCTCGCGGAGCTGGCCCGGCGCGCACCTGGCCGTTCGGTGGAGGTGCGGGTTCCACCTTACGGTGCGGTTCAGTGCGGATCCGGGCCGCGACACACCAGGGGTACGCCGGCAAACGTGGTGGAGGTGGATCCGGTGACCTGGATCCTGCTGGCAACGGGGCGGCTGGGATGGGCCGACGCGGTCGAGGCCGGACGGGTTCGAGCCAGTGGGAATCGCGCCGACATATCGCCCTATATCCCGCTCGAATAGTGCATCTCGCGCTTATTGGCCGTCACGGTAAGGAGCGAGTACGTGACTTTCTGTATTGTCTCCGGCTCGCGTACACTGTTCGGCGACGGAACTTCCAAATTCCCGCGCGCTAGGCGAGTCCGAGCAGATCCGCATTGAGCGGATCGGCCTTCAGTTTGAGGAGCGGCAGGTGCCCCGAGGCGACGGCCGGTTGAGCCACGAACTCGACCCCGAACGGCCCGGCCCGCAAGACGCCTGCGGCGTGTTCGGCGTCTGGGCTCCGGACGAAGACGTCGCGAAGCTCACCTACTTCGGTCTGTACGCGCTACAGCACCGTGGCCAGGAAGCGGCGGGGATCGCCGTCAGCGACGGCTCGGGCGTGGTGGTCTACAAGGACCTCGGCCTGGTCGCCCAGGTCTTCGACGAGCCCACCCTGGCCAGCCTGCGCGGGCACCTCGCGATCGGGCACGCCCGTTACTCGACCACCGGCGGCTCGACCTGGGAGAACGCCCAGCCGACGATCCGGGCCAACACCGCCGGCACCACGATCGCGCTGGCGCACAACGGCAACCTGGTCAACACCGCCGAGCTGGCCAAGGAGTCCGCCGCCCGCGGCATGGACTCCTCGGACGGTTCGACCTCGGACACCGCCCTGGTCACCGCACTGCTGGCCAGCCGCCCCGACCTCTCGGTCGAGGCCGCCGCGCTCGAGGTGCTGCCGATGCTGCGCGGCGCGTTCAGCTTCGTGTTCATGGACGAGAGCACCCTCTACGCCGCCCGCGACCCGCACGGGGTACGCCCGCTCGTGCTCGGCCGGATGGAGCGCGGCTGGGTGGTCGCCAGCGAGACCGCCGCACTCGACATCGTCGGGGCGAGCGTGGTCCGCGAGGTCGAGCCCGGCGAGCTGATCGCGATCGACGAGCACGGCCTGCGGTCGGCGCGGTTCGCCGTACCGGAGCCGAAGGGCTGCCTCTTCGAGTACGTCTACATCGCCCGGCCGGATACCACCATCGCCGGCCGGAACGTCTATTCCACCCGGGTCGCCATCGGGCGGCAACTGGCCAAGGAGCACCCGGTCGAGGCCGACCTGGTGATTCCCGTACCGGAGTCGGGCACGCCGGCCGCGATCGGCTACGCGGAGGCGTCCGGCATCACCTACGGCGCCGGGTTGATGAAGAACCCGTACGTCGGGCGGACCTTCATCCAGCCGTCC
The DNA here is from genome assembly GCF_035917455.1 of Micromonospora sp. NBC_01796. Lineage (NCBI taxonomy): Bacteria > Bacillati > Actinomycetota > Actinomycetes > Micromonosporales > Micromonosporaceae > Micromonospora > Micromonospora sp. NBC_01796. The sequence continues at coordinate 3,214,607 of NZ_CP109078.1, forward strand.
CAGACCCTGCGCCAGCTCGGCATCCGACTCAAGCTCAACCCGCTGCGAGAGAACGTGCGGGGCAAGCGGGTGGTGGTGGTGGACGACTCGATCGTCCGCGGCAACACCCAACGCGCGATCGTCCGCATGCTGCGCGAGGCCGGCGCGCTGGAGGTGCACGTACGCATCTCCTCGCCGCCGGTCAACTGGCCGTGTTTCTACGGCATCGACTTCGCCACCCGGGCGGAGTTGCTGGCCAACGGGCTGGACAACGAGGGCATCCGCCGGTCGATCGGTGCGGACAGCCTCGGTTACGTCTCGCTGGCCGGACTGATCGCCGCGACCGAGCAGCCGAAGACGCGGCTGTGCCGCGCCTGCTTCGACGGGGAGTACCCGATCGAGCTGCCGGCCGGGAACCTGATCGGCAAACACGTACTCGAAGGGGTAGGGCGTCGGGTCGCGGACCAGGCACCGGAGCCCGCACAGCAGCGCTACGACGGCGGTTCAGACGGAGCCGACGCCGACGACACCCCGCTACCACTCATCAGCAGCCCGGGCGCACGTGACGCACTGCAACGCCCGTAACGATCCGACCGGCGCGGCCCACGCCCAGCGTCCGGTGAGTGCCATAAGTCGAGCGATCCTCGACCGCTACCCGACGCGGCTCGCCGCGAGGAACAAAGGGGAGAACCGTGACGCACGTGACTGAGCGCAATGGCGCAGGTAGCGGGTCGGCCGAGGGCTCCGGCTCCGGCGGCGGCGTGCGCCAGCCCTGGACCGCCGGATCCGGTCGCGCCACCCGCAAGCGCAGCGTCTCGTACGCGGACGCCGGGGTCTCGATCGAGGCCGGCGACCGGGCGGTCGAGCTGATCAAGTCGAAGGTACGGACCACCCAGCGGCCCGAGGTGATGGGGCAGCTCGGCGGCTTCGCCGGCCTGTTCCGGCTCGACACCACCAAGTACCGCAACCCGATCCTCTCCGCCTCCACCGACGGCGTCGGCACCAAGCTGGTCATCGCCCAGCAGCTCGGCATCCACGACACGGTCGGCATCGACCTGGTCGCCATGGTCGTCGACGACCTGGTCGCGACCGGTGCCGAGCCGCTCTTCCTGCTCGACTACATCGCCACCGGCGAGGTCGTGCCGGACAAGGTCGCCGAGATCGTCGCCGGCATCACCGACGGCTGCCGGTACGCCGGCTGCGCGCTGCTCGGTGGCGAGACCGCCGAGCACCCCGGTGTGCTGAAGCCCGACGAGTACGACATCTCCGCGACCGGTGTCGGTGTGGTCGAGGAGAGCGAGATCCTCCGCCCGGAGCGGGTCGAGATCGGCGACGCGGTGATCGCGATGCGCTCCTCCGGCCTGCACTCCAACGGCTACTCCCTGGTCCGCCACGTGCTCCTGGGCGCCGGCCGGATGCGGCTGGACACCGTGATCGAGGACTTCGGCCGGCAGCGGACCCTCGGTGAGGAACTGCTGACCCCGACCAAGATCTACGCGCAGGACTGCCTCAAGCTGATCGCCGAGACCGAGGTGCGGTCGATCGCGCACATCACCGGCGGCGGAATCCCCGGGAACCTGGTCCGGGTGCTGCCGGAGAACGTGGACGCGGTGGTCAACCGGGCCACCTGGAAGCCGCAGCCGATCTTCGACCTGGTGCAGGCCAAGGGCCGGATCGAGGACCCGGAGATGGAGTCCACCTTCAACATGGGCGTGGGCATGTTCGCGATCGTCTCCGCCGAGGACGCGGACCGGGCGCTGGCCTGCCTGGCGGGCCGGGGCGTCGAGGCGTGGCAGGCCGGCGAGATCATCGAGGGCACCGGTGAGGTGCAGATGATCGGCCAGCACACCCGCGGTTGATCACCGAACGTACATTCGTGCATTCCGAGTTATTGCCGTGATCCTTCGCATACCCGATCAGGACTTCACCCGAGTGGCCACCGCAACCTAGCCTGAGGGGCACCTCAGCTACGGGGAGGAGCGGCTGATGGCTGTCCTGCGGCAAACGTTCACGGGTATGCGGGGCATCAACACCGTGCCCTCGTACGTGGTGATGCAGCCGACCACGCTCTGTAACCTGGACTGTTCGTACTGTTATCTCCCGTTTCGGGCGGATGATCGGAAGATGCCGGTTCCGGTGGCGGAGGCGGTGGCGGGCCCGGTGAACGACTGGGCCCGGTCCGGTCGCTTCTCCGTGGTGTGGCACGGCGGGGAACCCCTGGCCACCGGACGGGAGCACCTCGCCGCGCTGCTGGCCCCGTTCGACGAGCGGGTGGAACACCACGTACAGACCAACGCGACGCTGATCGACGACGCCTGGTGCGAGTTCTTCGCCGAGCACGCGATGCGGGTCAGCGTCAGCGTGGACGGGCCGAGACAGCGCAACTCCGACCGGGTGGGCCGGGGCGGGCGGCCGGCGTACGACCGGATCGAGCGGGGCATCGAGGCGCTGCGGCGCAACGGTGTCGGTTTCTCCGCCCTGTGCGTGGTGACCCGACCCGAGCCCGGCCTCGCCGCCGAGCTGTACGCGTACTTCCTCGACCTGGGGTGCGACGTGCTCGGGATCAACATCGAGGAGATGGAGGGCGTCAACACCCGCCTCAACGCCCACCCGGCCGAGGCGGTCACCGCCTTCTGGGCCGAGCTGGTCACCGCCTGGCGGGAGCGCCCCCGGATCCACCTGCGTGAGGTCGAGTGGTCCCTGCGGTACGCCTCGGCGGTCCTCGACGGCACCTCGGACGACCTGCTCCCGCGCCGGCTCGACCCGATCCCGACCGTCGGGTACGACGGCTCGGTGGTCCTGCTCTCGCCCGAGCTGGCCGGCTTCTCCGACCCCCGGTATGGGGACTTCACCAGCGGCAACGTGCTGGCCACGGGACTCGCGGAGATCCTCGCCGGGGCCGAGGGCCTGCCGTGGGTCCGCGAGTTCCTCGGCGGTGTGGAGTCCTGCCGCTCCACCTGCCCCTACTTCGGCTTCTGCGGCGGCGGTCACGCCGCCAACCGTTACTTCGAGCAAGGACGTTTCGACGGTACGGAGACCAACCACTGCCGTAACAGCAAGATCCGCCTACTCGAGGGAGTGTTGGACCATGCTCGAGATCACCAGCCCGCAGGACGCTGAGCCGACCGGGGGCGCCGTCCCCGACCCGGTCGCCGATCGGGTGCGCGCGGCCCGGAGCGGGCTCACCACCCTGCTGCACGAGGCCGAGCAGGCTCGTCGGGAACGCGCGGAGGAGGCGGCGGTGGGCGAGAGTGGCAGCGCGGTCTGCGCGTGGAACCACTTCGAGAACATCCCGACCTTCTACAACTGGAACAACCGGCCACGCTGAACCGGCCGGCGGTCCGATCGGTCGGATCTGGCACGTCCGACCGGTCAAGGACCTGCCGCGCGGGTCGGACAACGATCCGCACGGCAGACCCTCGACCGGATGGAACCGTGTTGATCTACGGTGTGCCACACCATCCGGACACGCGTGAGCACGCGGGCGTTACCGCGTGCTCAATGTGCCCGACGGAGGTCAGCGGGCTGGAGGCGACCAGGTGTCTGGTTCGTCGTCCGCGTCATGGTCCTCGTCATCGTCGTCGACATACTCTTTGTAGTCGTCGTCGAAGTCGTGGTCCGACTTGCCGCTGCCGCCGAGTTCTCGCTGCAAGGCGGCGAGGTCGGTGTTCGGGGAGTGGTACTTCAACTCCCGGGCCACCTTTGTCTGCTTGGCCTTAGCACGGCCGCGCCCCATGGCTCGACCCCCTCGCACAGAATTCGGGGCAGCCCGAAGGCGGGCCCCGATGACGTCAGGCATCTCTCGTGGGTCTTACGGTACATGGGTATGCCCGCGTTCGGCACCTCGGGTTACCGCCGGTGGTGCCCGCGCGTCGAGGTTGACCCGACCGGGCCATTTTCGGCCGGGTAACGACCGCGTTGGAAAACCGGTCATGACGGCTCGATCACCCTGTGCTGCGGGCTTACCGCCGAGACCGACCTTAGACCCCGATCGGGGACAAAACGAGGTTAATCACGCTCGTCAGCCGGTCCCAACCCGGCGACGGGCACCGTCGTACGGGCCACGGGCGCCGGTCGAGGGTGTGAACGCCGGTCGGCTGCGGCTGACCTGCCTCGCTAGCGGCTCTGAGCGGGTCGTGACGGCCCGATCGCCCCCGGAGTCGACATCGGGGACCCCTTACCCGACCGTCGACACGGGCGAGGTGACGTGGGGTCGTGGTCGGACGCCGTACGGGGGCGGGCGGACGGGATCAGGCCCCGGCCGCCCGCTGCCGGTGTCAGGTCAGGTGGATCGAGCGGAGCCGGCCGACCTCGGCCATCCGCCGCTCGGCGAGCCGGTCGGCCGCCACCGCCGGGGGTACGCCCTCGGCGTCGGCCAGGCGGAGGATCTCGCGGGTGGTGTCGTAGATCCGGGTGGCCCGGAGCTTGGCCCGTTCGAAGTTGAAGCCCTCGATCTCGTCCGCGACCTGGATCACGCCGCCGGCGTTCACCACGTAGTCCGGTGCGTAGAGGACGCCACGGTCGGCGAGCTGCTTCTCGATGCCGGGGTGGGCGAGCTGGTTGTTCGCCGCACCCGCCACGATCTTGGCCCGGAGGGCCGGCACGGTCTCGTCGTCCAGCGCGCCACCGAGGGCGCACGGGGCGTACACGTCGATGTCGGAGGTGATCAACGCGGTCGCGTCCGGGACCAGGTCGACCTCCGGGTACGTGTGCCGGGCCCAGTCCAGGGCCTTCTCGTTCACGTCGGTGGCCACCACCGTGGCGCCGTCCTCGATCAGGTGCCCGACCAGGTGCTTGCCGACCTTGCCCAGCCCGGAGACGCCGACCCGGCGGCCGGTGAGGGTGGCCGATCCCCACTGGTGCTCGGCGGCGGCGCGCATGCCCTGGAACACGCCCCAGGCGGTCAGCACGGACGAGTCGCCGGCTCCGCCGTGCTCGACGCTGCGGCCGGTGACGAACCGGGTCTCGCGCGCCACCACGTCCATGTCCTGCACGTAGGTGCCGACGTCGCACGCGGTGTAGTAGCGCCCGCCGAGCGACTGGACGAACCGGCCGTACGCGCGCAGCAGCGGTTCGGTCTTGAGCTGCTCCGGGTCACCCCAGATGACGGCCTTGCCGCCGCCGAGGTCGAGACCGGCGAGCGCGTTCTTGTACGCCATGCCCCGGGAGAGGTCGAGCACGTCGTGCAGTGCGTCCGCCTCGCTGGCGTAGGGGTAGAACCGGGTCCCGCCGAGCGCGGGGCCGAGCGCGGTCGAGTAGATGCCGATGATCGCCTTCAGCCCGGTCGGCTTGTCCTGACAGAAGACGACCTGCTCATGCCCGGCCGATACCTGTTGGTCGGTGGTGGCGAAAACGCCCATGACTGCTCCTGATGTCGGTGTGCGTCTTTGTGGGACGCGGACCTCTCCGGTGCCGGCGGGGTGACGCCGGTGCTGCCGAGCCTAATATCGGCCGTCGCAACCTGCCGGTACCGACCGGGGACGGTCCGTCCCACCTGGCGGGGGCGACGGCCCGCGATCGGGGCCGTCGGCGGCAGGGAACTCGGGTTTCATGGGAGGATCGCGCCGTGCCGTCGCTCTTCGCTTCCTACCTGCGGGTATATGAGCCGTTGACCGCGTTCGACCGGGACCGGCAGATCTTTTGGCGCCGGTACGTCAAGGAGGGCCGGGCGGTCGCCCCGCTGGAAGGGCCGGGTCGGCAGCGTACGGCCGTGATCGAGGCGCTCGGTGCCGGCTGGACCCGGCTGCCCGACCTGCCCGACGAGGCGTACGTGCTGGAGGCCGACGACACCCTGCTGGTGTGCCCGTGGAACCTGCGCGTACGGGTGGCCGAGGCGGCCCTGAGCGCCCGCGACGGTGTGCCGCCGGTGCTCGCCGACGCGTTCGTGCCACCGATCCTCGCCGGCCAGGCCAAGGCCGTGGTCGAGGACTTCCGCAGCGGGGCGCGGGTGCTGGAGCACGGGGTGCCGAGGCTGCACGAGCAGATCGCCACCTGGGGTGTGCCGCTGCGCTGGTTCGTCTTCGTCGACCCCGCCGAGCGGGAGCTGACCGTACGGCCGGAGCGGCGGGTGCTGCGCTACCGGACGGAGATCTCGAAGGCCCGGCGTCGGGCCTCGCGGGGGCTGGCGGTGCTGCGCAAGTCGGTCGGGGACGCGCCGATCACCGAGGCGGTGGAGGAGGGCGCCCGCTGGCTGGAGGAGTTCCATCCCCGGTCGGTGGTGGAGTTGGACTACGGCGGCCTGACCCAGTTGCTGCCGGACGAGGCGCTGGCCGAGGACGACTCGCCCGCGTTGGTCGCGGAGGGCCTCGCCGGGCTGTCCCGGGGCGACGCGGAAGCCGCTACCGAGGTGTACGAGAAGTTGGTCGCCCGGTGGCGCGCGGTGCAGTTGCTGGAGCGCTGCAACTAGGGGGTTCCGTTAGGGGCTTCCGGTCGAATCCCCTAACGCCCCGGTGTTGATCTTGTTGAATGCCGTATCCCGACACTTGTTCGCGTTCTCCCAGGTCAGAGGCTTGGAGAGCGTTTCCAACGTGAGGTTTGCTCGTAATCTTGAGGTTACGATGGGCCACAACGCGCCCGAATAAGACAGGTTTCAGTATAGAAAAGTTGTATAAATCGGTCATTGTTCATCCGTCCATCCAGGGACGTTCGGCCGTTCGGCCCATGTCGGACATCGGGGACTAGCCGGACCATGGGAGACGCGTCGGCCGGCGGGACCCCGGCCGATGTCTATAGGCACCTGTGGAGGAGTGACCGATGGCATCGCGTACGCACGAACCAGAGCCGCTACTCACGCCGGCCGAGGTGGCGTCGATGTTCCGTGTCGACCCGAAAACCGTGACCCGGTGGGCGAAGGCGGGCAAACTCAGCGCAATTCGAACGTTGGGTGGCCACCGGCGTTACCGCGAGTCGGAGGTTCGCGCCCTGCTGCAGGGGCAGATTCCCCAGCAGCGTCAAGGCGACTGACCCCTTACCGGGCCAGCCGCGTTTCGTTTGGTCTCAGGGGCGGCGGAGATACGGGAAACCGTACTCCGCCGCCCCTGAGTCGTACCGGTGGCGCCCACCCGCGCCACCGGCACTCAGCCGGCCGCGACCGCCAGATCGGTCTCCTCGACCAACTGACCGTCCCGCAACTGCAACACCCGGTCCGCGAGCTCGATCAACGTCGGGTCGTGGGTGGCCACCAGCGCGGTCATCCCGCGCGACCGGACCAGCGCCTGGAGCAGGTCCATCATCGCCCGACCGGTCTCCGAGTCGAGCTGACCGGTCGGCTCGTCCGCGATCAACAACGGCGGGTCGTTCGCCAGGGCACGGGCGATCGCCACCCGCTGCTGCTGCCCACCGGACAGCTCGTACGGCCGCTGACCCGCGTGCCCGCCCAACCCGACCAGCTCCAGCAGGATCGACACCCGCTGCTCCCGCTCGGCCGCCGGCACCTTGGCCAGCCGCATCGGCACCCCGACGTTCTCCGCCGCGGACAGGATCGGGATCAGGCCGAAGGACTGGAACACGAAACCCATCGTGTCCCGGCGCAGCTCCAGCAGGTCCCGCTCCCCGGCCGCGGTCACCTCACGACCGGCGACGAAGATCCGACCGCTGGTCGGCCGGTCCAGGCCACCGATCAGGTTCAGCAGGGTCGTCTTGCCCGCACCGGACCGGCCCCGTACGGCCACCAGCTCGCCCTGGCCGACCCGGAACGACACCTCCCGCAGCGCGTGCACCACCCGGTCACCGGAGCCGTAGGACCGGCTCAGACCCTCCACCCGTACCAGGTCCTCGCTGCTCATGGCTGCTCCTTCCGAGGTTCGTCGCCGGGGCGGATCTCCACGTGATCCGGCTGCAGGTTGAGCTTCACCCGGTCCCGCAGGACCAGGGCGTCCACGAAAGCCGTCGGCAACTGCATCCGGCCGGCCCGGTCCAGGACCGCGTACTCCTCGGTGACCAGTTCATCGAGCCCGTCCGCGCCGATCCGGGCCGACCGCCGTACCTCCGACGCGGTCCGCCCGTCGCGGATCGCGACCGTACGACGGACCTGGGTCGCGACGTTCAGGTCGTGGGTCACCACCACCACCGTGACGCCCAGCTCCGCGTTGATGGTCCGCAGCGCCCCGAAGACGTCGGCCGCGGTCGCCTCGTCCAGCTCACCGGTCGGCTCGTCGGCGAACAGCACCTCCGGGTCGTTCGCGACCGCGACCGCCACCGCGCACCGCTGCTGCTCCCCGCCGCTCATCTGCCCCGGACGCCGGTCCGCGCAGTACCCGACCCCGACCAGGTCCAGCAGCTCCAGCGCCCGCTTGCGGGCCGCCCGGGCCGAGGTACGCCGAGCCAGCCGCATCGGCAGCTCCACGTTCTCCCTCGCGGTCAGGTACGGCAGCAGGTTCCGTCCGGTCTGCTGCCAGACGAAACCGACAGTGCTCCGGCGGTAGCGCAGCCGCTGCTTGGCCGACATGGTCAACAGGTCGAACCCGGCCACCCGGGCGATCCCCGCGGTCGGCACGTCCAGCCCGGAGAGGATGTTGAGCACGGTGGACTTGCCCGAGCCGGAGGCGCCGACGATGGCGATCAGGTCGCCCCGGTCGATCACCAGGTCCAGCCCCTGCAGGGCCACCACCTCGACACCCTCGGTCTTGAAGATGCGTACCAGGCCGTCGCAGACGATGTGGCCACGCAGGCGGTCGTTACCGCCGGCCCGCTCCGCCGCCCGTTCGGCGGCACGGCGTTGCAACGCCGCGAGATCGGGTACGGCGGTGGTCAGGGCAGCGGTCATCAGTTTTCCTCTCCCAGCCGGAGGACCTCGCCGAGGCGCATCCGTCGGTTGACCAGATTCTCGAACACGAGCGCGGCGGCCAGACCGACCACCACCAGCAGCAGCACCCCGCCGACCAGCAACGGGTCCAGATGGGTCCGGGCGGCCACCCCGGCGGTGAAGGTGGACAGGTTCAGCGCCGGCCCGATCAGGCCGGGCAGCGCCACCCCGACCACCCCGCCGGCCAGCACCGCGGCGCCGACCAGCGGAAGCAGCTCGTACACCAGCAGTTGCCGACCCTGCCGGCCGGACAACCCCATGGTCCGCAGCCGGGAGAGCACCCGGCCCCGGGTCCGCGCCTCGGCGACCACCGCGAATCCGACCGCCAGCAGCGCCAGCCCGCTCCCGCCCAGGGCACCGATCGTGAACGCCAGGGTGAGCAGCTCGTTTCCGCCGGTCCGGTCCAACCCCAACCGGTAGTCGGTCAGGGTGGTCACCGCAGCCGGGGCCAGGAGCGCGTCGACCGGCCTGCCGATCACGCTCTCCCGCCACTCCCGCTGCCCGTCGTCGGCGGCGGCCAGCAGCGCGGCCCGGTCGTAGCCGTCCCCGGCGAGCAGGTAACGGGTCGGGTTGATCGGCTTGAAGTCGGGCACCGGCAGCGCCTGCCAGGGCAGCACCACGAACCGCTCGACCCCGATCTCGACCCCGGGGAAGCTCGACGCCACCACGCTCGACGTGAAGCCGTAGAGCCGGCCCTGCACGTTCACCACGGCGCCGTCGCCGACCTCCGCCGCGATCGCGGGGGAGACCAGCGCCGGCACCGGGCCGTCGGTCCGCTTCGCGTTCCGCAGCGCCGCCGGCACCCCGTCATCGGGTACGCCGCTGCGCCGCATCACGTCGACGAAGCTCGGCATGTCCACCACCAGCACCTGGGTCTGCCCGAGGTCACGATCGGACGCACTGGGGCCGGTACGGAGCCGGCGGGCGTTCTCCAGCGAGATCGCGGTCACCGCGTCCACCCCGGGCAGCGCGTCGAGCCGGTCGGTCGTCGACGGGGCGAAGGTGTTCCCGGTGAGCCTGGCGTCGGCCGGGATGGCCTGCTCGCTCGCCCTGTCCCGGGCGTGCGAGATGGTGCTCGCGACCACCCCGCTGAAAACCCCGGTGGTGATCGCGATGACCAGCACCGCGAGCGGGCCGATGGTCACCGGTGCGCCCCGCCCGGCTCGGGCCAACCCGAGGAAGACGACCGCTCCCCGGGCCCTCGCGGCGATCTGCCCGACCATCCGCAGCGGCCAGGGCAGCACCCGCAGGGCGATCAGGGAGGTCCCGACCGCCAGCAGGACCGGCACCGAGACCAGGTACGGGTCCACCCCGCCGTCCGGCACCAGCCCGCGCCGCCGGAGCAGGAACACCCCGAGCCCGGCCAGCACCAGCACGCTGATCTCGGCGGTGAGCCGGCGGGCCGACGGCCGTTGCCGGATCAGGTCCTGCCGGCGGACCACGAACGTCACCCGACGCTGGCTCGACATCGCCAGCACCGGCACCGCCGCAGTGGTGATCACGGCGAGCACCGGGACCAGCCACTCGGTCAGCGCGGACCGACCGGGAACCAGGGTCCCGAGCAGCCACCCGGCGAGCACGGCGAACGGCTGGACCAGCACCGACTCGGCCAGGGTGCGTCGACCGATGGTCGCCGTCGACGCTCCCCGGGCCCGCAACAGGGCCAGTTCCTCGCGGCGGCGTTCCAGCGACAGCCGGGCGGCGAGCAGGATCAGCCCGAGCAGGCTGGCCAGCACCCCGGTCTCGACCACCGCGAGCAGCGCCCGTACGGAGGCGAGCCGTTCGCCGAGTTGGATCAGGGAGACGTCCAGTGAGGTGACCACCGTGGTACCCGGCGCGGGGGAGGCCCGCTTCAGGCGTACCACCGCGTCGGTCACCGCCTTGGCCTTGCTGGCGTCGAGCCGCTTCTCGTCGATCCGGTAGTGCCAGTCGAGGGTGACCGAGCCGAGGCGGGGGCCGGCCGCGTTCATCCCGGCCCAGTCGGTCACCGCGATCGCCCGGAACCGCTCGCCGTCCATCATCGGTATCTGCGGGTCCACGGCCAGTCGCATGGCGTTCCAGATCGGCGCGGTGGTGTCCAGCGGCTCGAAGATCCCGACCACCACCACCGGGACCTTGGCGGAGCCCACCAGGGAACCGATGTCGAACCGGCTGCCGAGGGCCAGCATGAGCGCGTTCGCGGTCCGCTGGGACACCGCGATCGGGATCCGCCCGCCCGGCAACCCGGCGGTCGCGTCCGGCCACGTGCCGGAGACCATCCGGACGGCCTCGTCCACCCCGGTCTGCGCCCGCAGGCCGAGCCCCGGTTGGCTGTCGCCGTTGAACGGAGGGAAGTCGCCCGACGCGCCCACCCTCTCGGGTTCGATCCCCGCCGAGTACCACTGGTCGGTGATCAGACCGGGCAGCGGCTGCGGCAGCTTCTCCCGGTACGGGTCCAGGTCCTCGATCCCGGTCTGGGTGGTCCTGGCCTTGTCGATGCCGGCCGCCATCGGCAACGAGATGTCCCGGACCTGGTACGGAAGGTCCGCCACGTCGGCGGCCAGTCCCCGGTCGGCGTACTCGTTGGCCAGTCGGGGGGCACCGGTGAGCAGCGCCGCCGAAGCCAACCCCAGTACGGCAAGCAGCCCGACCTGCCCGGCGAAGGCGCGCAGCCGGCGTACCGGCCCGGACCTGTTGGCTCTCATCGACCTCTTCCTCGCCTGCGCTGGTCCGGACCCGGTGCCGTCCACCGATCCCTGTGTTCCGTTGCTCACCGGTCGTCTCCGATCCGGAGCTGGGCGGCGACGAGGCGCTGCCGCAGGGTGGTGGCGATCAGCCCGCTCAGCAGGAGCGCGAGCAGGAGCAGGCCGACCGTGGTCGCGATCACCGGTGGCCAGTCGATGGAGAGCAGTGGTGGCGGCGATGGTCGGTCCGCCGACGGGGTGAGGATCACCAGGGGTGCCATCGTGGCGGCCACCGCGACCCCGACCCCGAGGCCCACCAGTACGCCGATCCCGGAGAGGAACGCCTGCTCGGCGATGAGTGACCGGGCCAGCAGCCGGTGCCCGGCGCCGAGGGTGTGCAGCACCGCCAGTTCGTTCACCCGGCGGCGGGCGGTGGCGCTCACGTCGACGCCGATGCCGACGGCGGCGAGCAGCAACGCGCCCAGTGCGGCGGCGAACAACGCGCCCCGGGCACCCACCCCGTACGGGTCGAGCTGGTCGGCGATCGCCTGCCGGTCGAGCACCTCCAGCCCATCGAGCTGGGCGGCGGCCTGGGCGGCGGCCGACGCCTGCGCGGGGTCGGTGGTGACCCACCACTCCTCGTTCGTCCGGACGATGCCGTGGTCGAAGAAGAACCGGTTGCTCAGCGACGGGAGGTCGGTCAGGATCGCGGCCGGTTCCGTGTCGCCGGGGATCGAGGCGACGGTTCCGACGATCTTGACTCGGGCGTCCGCCAGCCCGAAGGCGAGCCCGGTCTCGTCGCCGACCTTGAGCCGCAACGCGTCCAGCACCGCCGGGGTGACCAGCACCGGGATCGGTGCCGTGTCGGCCTGCCGGACCATGGCCACGCGTACCGTGGTGGCGCCCCAGCTCGCGTCGTCGTTGACCTCGTACTGGGTGGACATGCCCCCGACGCCCGCGGCGGCCGTGGACTGGCGGTCGAGCCGGTCCACGGTCTGCCAGCTTCCGCCGGTGGTCAGGTCGACCGGGGTGCCGGCGGCGTCACCGGTGCCGGCGGTCAGCGCGCTCAGGGTCCAGTCGATCCGCATGCCGTTCTGGCCGAGGGTGTCGGCGACGAATCCGGCCAGCCGTACCGGGGCGGAACCGGCCGGGAGGTCGATGTCGAAGCGGAGCGCCCGGCCGTTGCGGCTGGTGCCGAGGGGCACCCGGCGGAAACCGCCGTTCGGTTCGGCGAAGACGGCGTCGGTCCGGATCTCGTCGGAGAACTGGATCGGGCCGGCGGTCGTACGCACCGTCCCGGAGAGCTTCCGGGCGCCGGCCGGCAGTTCGGTGTACGGCGCCTCGACGCGTTGCCCACCCACCTCGCGCAGCAGGTCGGCGGGGGATCCGGTGTCGACCATGTCCTGCCGGATGTTGATCGAGTCGGCGCCGGCGCGGGTGTCGATCGCGATCAGCGATGCCGGTTGCGCGTCCGGTCCCAGGCGCAGGCTCTCCCGCCAGGCCGGCAGGACCTCGCGTACGCCGGGCAGGCCGGCGAGGGCCTCCGCTCGTCCGGCCGGCGGGGCGTCGCTCGTCTCCACCAGTCGCAGGTCGGTGCCGACCTGGTGGGCGGCCTGGTCCCGCAGGGACCGCTCGGAGGTGCTGGCCAGGCACCAGGCCAGGGTGCTCACCGCGACGGCGAGGGCGAGCAGCAGGACCGGGCCGGCGTGCGGGCGTCGCCCGGCCTGCCAGGTGCCGAACATGGTGGCGGTCCACGGCTTGCGGTCGACAAGACGCTCGGCGAGCCGGGTGATCGGCGGGAGCACCCGCAGGGCCAGCACCGCCCCGGCCAGTACGCCCAGCGTCGGGGTGGCCGCGAGCAGCGGGTCGATGCCGAGCTGACCGGTGGAACGGGCCCCCGCCAGCGGCGAGGAGTACTGCCGCAGTTGCAGCCAGCCGAGCACCGCCAGGGCGATCAGCGCCAGGTCGATGCCGGCCCGCTGGGCGACGGCCCGCCGGCTGGGGCGGGACCGGCTGGCCAGCTCGGCGACGTAGGTGCCGCTGCGGCGTAGCGACGGGCCGATGATGGCCAGGGCACAGCCGATCGCGGCAAGCGCGGCGACCAGCCAGGTCAACGGTGCCGGTTGGGCGTCGAACCGGAGCCCCACCGAGGCCAGCATCGGCACCCGGTCGGCGAGGCGCAGGCCCTCGGTTGCCAACAGTGGCGCGAGCAGCGCCGCCGGCAGTACGACCAGCGTCGCCTCCCGTACGGCCAGCCCGGCGAGCTGGTTGCGGGCGGCGCCACGGGCCCGCAGCAGCGAGTTCTCGCCCCGGCGCTGCTCGACCAGGAGCGCGGCCACCAGCACCAGGGCGTAGCCGCCGAGCACGATGACCAGCAGCATCGGGGTGACCAGGGCGGACCGGCCGACCAGGTTCGCCCGTTCGAGGCGTTCGGCCAGCCGGTCGACGGCGGTGGTGGTGATGCCGGAGGTGCCGAGCCCGGCGGCCTTCGGGAGTTCGGCGGTGAGCCCGCGGACCGTGTCGGCGAGCCGCCCGAGCTGGGCCACGCTCGCACCGTTCAGGTCCGGCTCGACCAGCCAGGCGGCGCTGGCGTTGGCGGCGAAGTGGTTGATGAAGTCGGCGCGGTCGACGGTCAACGGACCGTAGGTGGACGACTGCGCGGCGTGGCCTTCCGCGACGTCCGGTGAGAGGCGCCAGTAGGCGGCCTCGGGATCGCGGGGGTGCCAGATGCCGGCCACCGCCAGGTTGCTGACCCGCCCGGTGACCCGGTCGGTGACCGGTATCCGGTCACCGACCGCGACGCCCAGGATCTTGGCGACCGGCTCTGCCAGTGCGGTCTGCACCGGGTTGGCGCCTGGCTGGGGCCAGTTTCCGGAGCTGAGTTCGGCGTGCTCGGCGAGGTTGTCGAGGAAGACCACGGAACCGAAGACGACCCCGTCGCCGTCGGGCACCGCCTTGCCGACCGGGCCGGAGAGCTGCCGGCCGGCGGCGTAACCGGCGGCCGAGACCGGTGCGGGTAGCCCCGCGAGACCGGCCGAGATCTCCCTGCGCAACGCCGCGTCGCGGTCCCGGAGGGCGTCCGCGGACCCACCGGTCGAGCCTCGTACCAGGATCGACCGTTCCTCCGGGGCGGAGGAGTCGATGGCGCTGGCGGTGCCGGTGTCGACGACCTGCCGGCTGTATCCGGCGAGGCCGGTGAGCAGTGCGGCGGCGATCAGGGTCGCCCCGGTCGCCGCGAGTAGCAGGCCCCTCACCGCACGGGCGCGCCGTAGCACCAGCCTCATTCCACCGCGTCCCCTCGTTGCCCGTCCGGGCGACGTGATCGACCGCCCCTCACCGCACCTGATTGGTGAGGGGGTCAAAAAGGTTCGCTGGCGTCGTCAGAAATCTTCCGAACCGAGGGTTCGTGATGTAACGAATACCTAATCGAGATCCACTCGTTGCAGAACGGCGGAGCGCAAGGCTACCAGCTCATTCAGGCAGGACGATCCGGCTGCCGACCGTGCCGCCGGCAGGTTGCTCACCCTCGCAGGGTACGACGACGAGCGTCCCCTCGCCGCCCGCTAGCGTCTACCCCATGGTGGGAGAGCCGCAGGTCGGCGACGTCTTCGGCGAGTTGCTGCGGGACACCTTCGCGGTGGCGACCGGGGTCGGGCCACGTCCCCTGGTCGGGGGCCGGTTGCCCCGCCCGGTGATCGAGATCATCGAACGCGACGACGGTCTGATCAACGGTGCCCCGGCCGCCCACTACCTCGACGAACCAGCCGCCTGGCAGCCGTACGACCACCGGGCGGTCGACCGGGTCCGGGGCCGGGTGCTCGACATCGGTGTCGGCGCCGGCCGGATCGCGCTGGAGTTGCAGGAACGCGGGGTGCCGGTCACCGGGCTGGACATCTCCCCCGGTGCGATCCGGGTCGCCCGCAAGCGGGGCGTACGGGACCTGGTCCTCGGCACCGTCGACGAGTACGCCACCAACCGGCACCGGTTCGACACCTTTCTCCTGCTCGGCAACAACCTCGGGCTGATCGAGGGGCGGGACCGGGCACCGGGGTTCCTGGCCGCGCTGGCAGCCCTGGCAAACCCGGGCGCCGAGATCATCGCCCACGGCACCGACCCGTACGGCACCACCGACCCGGTGCACACCGGTTACCACGAGCGCAACCGGGCCCGGGGCCGGCTCGGCGGGCAGTTGCGCCTGCGGCTGCGCTACCGCGAGCTGGGTACGCCGTGGTTCGACTACCTGGTCTGTACGCCGGACGAGCTGGCCGAGCTGGTCCGGGGCAGCGCCTGGCGGCTGGTCGACGTGGACGATGCCGATGCCCCGTACTACCTGGCCACGCTGCGGCTGGCGGGTTGATGGAACCGGCCGAGCTGCGTTCGGTCAGCAAACGGATGTCGCTCGTGCTGCGGCACGCGCCGGGAAGCGTCGGGCTGACGTTGGACGCCAACGGCTGGGTGCCGGTGGCGGATCTGCTCGCCGCCCTGTCCCGGCACGGCCGGCGGATCACCCCGGAGGAACTGGACGCCGTGGTGGCAGGCAACGACAAGCAGCGGTTCGCCGTGCGTACGGGACCGGACGGGGTGGCGTGGATCCGGGCCAGCCAGGGGCACTCGGCGCGGGTGGCGGTGGATCTGGGGCTGACCCCGGTCACCCCGCCCAAGCTGCTGTACCACGGCACCGGCGCGGTCAACGTACCGGCGATTCTGGCGCAGGGGCTGCGGCCGGGGCGGCGGCATCACGTACACCTGTCCGTCGACGTGGCGACGGCCGTGACGGTCGGTCGGCGCCGGGGCGGGTCGGTGTCGGTGCTGGTGGTCGACGCGGCGAAGCTGGCCGCTCGGGGGCACGAGTTCTACCGGAGCGACAACGGGGTGTGGCTGACCGCGTCCGTCCCGCCGGACGTCATCCGGCCGGCGGTGCGGTGACCGCCGGGGCCGTCGGTGTCTCCGGCAGGCCGGCGGTGAGCGCCCCGAAGGCGGTACGGCGCAGGTCGGCCAGGATCGCCGTGCCGCTGGTGTCGGCCAGCCAGGTGTGCAGCGCGACGTCCCACGAGGTGACCGCGGCCCCGGCGAGCAGCAGCGGGTAGAAGTGGTCGGTGGGTAGCCCGGTGCGGTTGGCGACGAACTCCGACACGGTCTCGCGCAGTTCGTAGTTGAGCATCAGGTACATGCCGATCAGGCTGGGCTGCTGCTCCAGCAGGCGGAGCCGGACGACGATCTGTTCCTGTTCGTCCTGGTCCAGGTCCAGTGCGTCGAGTACGGCACCGACCGCGTGCAGCGGGGTCTCGTCCGGCGGGCTCGCGGCCAGTGCCGCCCGCAGGTGGCTGATCCGCTGGTGGGCGACGTCGCCGAAGAGGACGTGCTGCTTCGAGGAGAAGTAGCGGAAGAACGTACGCACCGCCACGTCCGCCGCCGCCGAGATCTCCTCGACGGTGGTGTTCTCGTAGCCCTTCTCGGCGAAGAGCCGCAGCGCGGCCTGTTCCAGCGCCGCCCGGGTTTCCAGCTTCTTGCGTTCCCGGCGGTTGGCCGGCAGGTCCACCTGCGGTTCCCGGCGGTTGACCGGCGACTGTCCGGGCGGGCCGGGCTCCGAAGTTGTCACCCGCACAGGATGTCACGGGGATTATCGTGGCATCATCTGCCATGTGGCATCGCATGCCAGATGGCGGGCCATGACACTACACGTACTTTCCCGGGGAGGGCGAAGTGTTCGGAGTCATCGGGCGGGCCGTGGTCCGCCGACCCTGGTTGGTGATCCTCGGCTGGGTGGTCGCCGCCGTCGCCATCATCGCGACCGCCCCCGGCCTGGGATCGGTCACCAACTCCGACCAGTCCGCGTTCCTGCCCGACGAGAAGGAGTCGTCCCAGGCCGCCCGGCTGGCCGAAGAGGCATTCCCGGCCGCCGACGGCGCGAGCGCGGTCATCGTGGTCGAGCGGACCGACCGGGCACCACTGGCCGACCCGGACGTGGCCCGGCTCGGCCAACTCGCCGGGCAGCTCAACGCTGGCAAGCCGGCCGCCGTCGCGGGGGTCGTCTTCGACCCCGCCCAGCAGGTCGCGCCCAACCGCGCGGTCGCCCTGCTCGCCGCCCAGTTCACCGGCGCGCCCGAACAGGAGGACGTCCAGCAGGCGGTCCGGGACCTGCGCGGCCAGCTCGACGACGTGCTGGAGGGCACCGGGCTGACCGCCGGTGTCACCGGCGAGGCCGCGATCGTGGTCGACAACAAGCAGTCGTTCGCCGACGCCGAGGTGATCGTCACCATCGCCACCGTCACCCTGATCGTCCTGCTGCTGCTACTGATCTTCCGGAGCCCGATCGCCGCGTTCCTGCCGCTGCTCACCGTCGGCCTGGTGCTCGGCGTGTCCACCTCGCTGGTCGCGGTCGCGGCCACCGCCTTCGACTTCGAGATCGGTCAGGAACTGCCGATCCTGCTCACCGTCGTCCTGTTCGGCATCGGCACCGACTACATCCTCTTCCTGCTGTTCCGCTACCGGGAACGGCTGCGGGCCGGCGACTCGCCGACCGAGGCGGTCATCTCGGCCGTCGAGCGGGTCGGCGAGGCGATCTTCTCGGCCGCGTTCGCGGTGATCGCCGCCTTCTCCGCCCTTGCACTGGCCTCCCTCGGCTTCTTCGCCACCCTCGGGCCGGGGCTGGCCATCGCCACCGCCGTGATGCTGCTGGCCGCGCTGACCCTGGCACCGGCGATCGTCACCGTGCTGGGCCGCCGGGTCTTCTGGCCGTCCAGGAAGGCCGACCAGGCCCCACCCCGTACCCGGTTCGCCACGGTCGGCGCGTTTGTCGCCCGCCGGCCGATCCCGATCATCGTCGGTACGGTCGTGGTCCTGGTCGCCCTCTCGGCCGGTGCGCTGACGTTCAAGTCCGACTACGACCCGATCGGTCAACTGCCGCCGGACACCGAGGCGACCAGGGCGTTCGAGGACCTGCAACGCGGGTTCCCGGCCGGTGCCCTCCAGCCGACCAACGTCTACCTCCGGGCCGACCGGCCGCTCATCCAGGACGAGATCGGGGCGATGGTCCAGCGGTTGGCCGCGGTCGACGGCGTCGCCTCGCCGATGCCACCGCAGGTCTCACCCGACGGTCGGACGGCCAACCTGCCGCTCATCCTGACCGCGCCGCCGTTCGAGCCCGAGTCGCTCGACCTGGTCTCCGGACCGCTCCGGGACACCGCGCGGGCCGCCGCCCCATCCGGTACGGAGGTCCTCATCGGCGGCCAGAGCATGGCGTACGCCGATGTCCGGGACACCACCGAACGCGACTTCTCGGTCATCTTCCCGGTCGCCGGCCTGCTCTTCGTGCTGATCCTCGCCGGGTTGCTGGGGGCGCTGCTGGCACCGATCTACCTGGTGGCGATGGTGGTGCTCGGCTTCGTCGGCACGCTCGGCGCGACCGCGCTCCTCTTCCAGCAGGGACTGGGAAGGACCGGGCTGTCGTTCATCATCCCGATCATCCTGTACCTCTTCGTCACCGCGATCGGCACGGATTACAACATCCTGGTCACCGCCCGGCTCCGGGAGGAAATCCGGGACGGCCGTACGGCCCGGCAGGCCGCTGCCCTGGCGGTCGAACACGCGGGCCCGTCGGTGGCGGCGGCGGCACTGATCCTGGCCGGCACCTTCGGCTCGCTGATGATCTCCGGGGTGCCGTTCTTCGTCGAGATCGGATTCGCGGTCACCCTCGGCATCGTCCTGGTCGCGTTCGTGGTGTCGATCCTGCTGGTCCCCGCCGTGACCGCCCTGGTCGGCCGGGCCGCCTGGTGGCCCGGTGGCCGGTCCGCCGCCACCGCCGAGATGGATGAGGTGGAGGAGACCGACCCGGCCCTGACCGGCCGCTCCTGAGCCGCTACGGCAGAAGCGGGGCGCCTTCCTGACCGGAAGGCGCCCCGCTTCGCATGAGTTGGAGCGGGGGTCAGACCGTGACGGTCGGCGGGGCCGGGGTCGGGGGGTGGCCACCGTCGCCGTCGACCACCTCGTCCGGCGTGCCGTCCTCGGTGAGGTCGACCATGGTGATGTCCACCGTGCCGTCGCCGGTGGTGTCGAACTGGAACAGGTCAGCCTTGCCGTCGCCGTCGGTGTCGGCCACCCAGAGGTCGACCTTGCCGTCGTTGTTGGTGTCCGCGCGGATCAGGTCGACCCGCTCGTCACCCCGCGTTTCGACGATCTCCTGCGACTCGGTGGTCGCCTGCGACTCGCTCATGAAGGGAAGCCCTTTCTCCGGCTGACTTGAGGCGTGCAGGTCCGCAGTACCCAGGACCGCGGCTCCGCATACGCTAGCGGCCCGGTACGGACAGCGCGTAGGTCACGGGACCAATGACCCGGCCGGTGCATAGCGTTCATTTCATCTGTTTCCCTGCTTCGCGCCAAGGTGCCTCGATAAGCTCGCAAACGCCGCGATGCACACCTAATAGACACGGGGGACTTATGAGAAGGAAACTGTTGGTAACCGGCTTGGCGGGCCTGGCGTTGGTCGCCGGACTGGCCGCACCCGCGCGGGCCGAGGACACCGGCACCACCATCGTCACCTTCAGCGTCACCGGCGCGGGTGGCCTCGACATCACCGTGCCCGCCTCCGCCAACCTCGGCTCCGGCACGGCCGGCACCACCGTGTCCGGACAGCTCGGACCGATCACCGTGATCGACCAGCGTGCGTCGCTGACCCCGAACTGGACCGCGACCGTCACCGGGTCCGACTTCACCACCGGCGCCGCCACGGCCGAGGAGACCATTCCGGCCATCAACGTCCTCTACTGGTCCGGGCCCGCCACCGCGACCGCCGGCACCGGCACCTTCACGCTCGGCCAGGCCAACGCCGGTGCTGCCGTGATCATCAATGTGCCGAGGACGGCGTTCAGCCACACCGGTGGGACCGGCAGCAACTTCGCCACCTGGAACCCCACCCTGGCCGTCGCGATCCCGCCCGACGCGGTCGGCGGCACCTACACCGGGACGGTGACACATTCGGTGCTCTGATCTTGCCCACCGGCTGGTGCTGCTGACCTCCGCTGCCATCCTGGCGGTCGGGGTGCCCGCGGCACCAGCCGGCGCGCAACGCGAGCTGCGACAGGACCCGGCCGAAGCCCGGGGCCTCGGCCTGCAACTGCTGGACATCCCGGTGAGCCGCGCGGAGGATCCGCGCGCCCGGGCGTACATCATCGACCATCTCAAGCCCGGCACGACGATCCATCGCCGGGTCGAGGTCCGTAACTCCTCCCCGGAACGTCAACACGTCGAGCTGTACGCCGGCGCCGCCTCGGTGGAGCGGAACTCCTTCACCGTTCCCGACGGGCGAGAGGGCAACGAACTCAGCCGCTGGGTGAGTCTGGAGTCGAGCAGCGTCGACCTGCCCCCGGGAGCGCGGACGGTGGTACCCGTGACCGTCGCCGTACCGAGGACCGCGTCGAAGGGGGAGCGGTACGGCGCCGTCTGGGCTCAGATCACCAGAGCGCCGACGCAGCAGGACAACGTCGGTCAGATCCACCGGGTCGGCATCCGGATGTACCTCGACATCGGTGCCGGCGGCGAACCGCCCACCGATTTCCGAATCGAAGGCCTGGCCGCCGCACGAGGCGACGGCGAGTGGCCCGTGGTCACCGCCCAGGTGCACAACACAGGCGGCCGGGCACTGGACCTGGGTGGCAGCCTCTCCCTGGTGAGCAGGTCCGGCACGGTCAAGGCCGGACCGTTCGCGGTGAAGACCGGCGTGACCATCCTTCCCGGCCAGCGGGCGCAGGTCAGCGCCCTGGTGGATCAGCCGCTGTCGGCCGGGCAGTGGGACGCCCGGATGACCCTGTTCAGCGGGACCGTGGAGCGTACCGGCGAGGGATCGGTCATGCTGCCGGGGATGGTCACGGCGCAGGTGGAGCCCGGTGGGCGGGGCACGCTCGTACTCTCGCTCTCGGTCGGCGCCGCCATCGCGCTGTTGCTGGTGGTCGCGGCAGTCGTCTGGTATCTCGTCCGGCGGGAGCGCAGGCGGTCCGGGGCCGTGCCGGGCTGACCTGAGCCGTTGTGGTGGTCGGTCGGGGTCGAGAGTAGGTCACCGGCAGGTCCGGGGGGTCCGGCTGGGCGGCACCGTCCGCACTGCATAGGGTCGCCACCATGAACGAGCGTTTTGTTGTCGTCGGGGCCGGCACCATGGGGCTCGGCATCGCGTACGTGGCGGCCACCGCCGGTTACCGGGTGGACCTGGTCGAGGTCGACGCCGGGCGGGCCGAGGCGGCCGGTGCCGCGCTGGGCAAACTCCTGGACCGGGCGGTCGAGCGGGGCAAACTGGCCGCCGACGCGGCAGCGGACGCGCGTACCCGGTTGGTGCTCCGGCGCGACCTGACCGAGGTGGCCGACGGACCGGACGTGATCGTGGAGGCCGTGCCGGAGCGGCCGGACCTCAAGCGGAACGTGCTGGCCGCCGCAGCGGCGCGCCAGCCCGCGTTGCTCGCCACCAACACCTCCAGCATCCCCATCGCGGCCCTGGCCACCGCAGTGCCCGACCCGGCGCGCTTCATCGGTTTGCACTTCTTCAACCCGGTCTGGGCGATGGCGTTGATCGAGATCGTGGTCGGGCCGGCGACCGCCGAGGAGACCACCGCGGCCGCCGTCGCCCTCGCCGGCCGCCTGGGCAAGGACCCCGTCGTCGTACGCGACCTGCCCGGCTTCGCCACCTCCCGGCTCGGCGTCACGCTCGGGCTGGAGGCGATCCGGATGGTCGAAGACGGGGTGGCCAGCCCGGCCGACATCGACAAGGCGATGACACTCGGCTACCGGCACCCGGTCGGGCCACTGGAACTCACCGACCTGGTGGGGCTGGACGTACGCCTGGACATCGCCCGTACCCTGCGATCGGCGTACGGCGACCGGTTCGCACCGCCGCCGCTGCTGGAGACGATGGTCGAGCAGGGTCGGCTGGGCAAGAAGTCCGGCCAGGGTTTCTACCGCTGGGTGGACGGGGTCAAGCAGTGAGCACAGTGGAATCCGCCGGTCTGCGGATCGAGGAGCGGGCCGACCGGTTGGTGGTCACCCTGGACCGGCCGGAGAAACGCAACGCGATCGACGCCGACCTGGTCGCCGTCCTGCACGAGGTCTGCGGGCGGCTGGAGCGGGACCCGAAACTGCTCCTGCTCACCGGCGGTACGGACGGCATCTTCGCGGCCGGCGCGGACATCGCCCAACTGCGGGAACGGGACCGGCTCGACGCGCTCGCCGCAATCAACCAGGCCGTATTCGCCCGGCTCCGGGCCCTGCCGCTGCCCACCGTGGCCGCCGTCGACGGCCCGGCTCTGGGCGGCGGGGCGGAACTGTCGTACGCCTGCGACCTGCGGATCTGCACGTCACGCGCCTCGTTCGGCCAACCCGAGGTACGACTCGGCATCATCGCCGGGGCGGGTGCCACGCACCGGTTGCCGGCACTGGTCGGCGAGACCCGGGCCAAGGAACTGCTCTTCACCGGTCGCCGGATCGACGCCGCCGAGGCGCTGCGGATCGGGTTGGTCAACCGGGTGGTGGACCAACCGGCCGACCTGCTCGGGGCCGCCCACGAGCTGCTGGACGAGATCGCCAAGGCGTCGCCGCTGGCCCTGCGGCTGACAAAACTCGCGGTCGACGCGCCCGCCGCCGCGCATCCGCAACTCGACCTGGTCAGCCAGGCGGTGCTCTTCGAGGATCCGGAGAAGCACCGCCGGATGACCGCGTTCCTGGACCGGAAGAACCGCTGACGGGCGTCGTCGCCGTCGACGTGGGCGCGCCGATCAGCGGCTGCCGTACGGGTTGCTGTCCGAGTCGAGGTAGGCGACCTGGTTCGCCACCCCGTCGAAGTCGGTGTCGACGACGAGTTGATCGGGGCGGCCGTCCTCGTCCAGGTCGGTGACGGTGTGGTCGGGGCGCCCGTCGTGGTTGACGTCCCGTACCCAGTTGTCCGGCTCGCCGTCGAGGTCGGTGTCGCGGACCACCTGGTCCATCAGGCCGTCGTTGTTGGTGTCGGTGGCGACCCGGTCGATCACACCGTCCTCGTTGCTGTCACCGATGATCCGGTCCACCGTGCCGTTGTCGTCGTAGTCGCGCAGCATGGTGTCCAGCGCACCGTCGTGGTCACCGTCGATCAGGGTGGTCTCGGCGGTGCCGTCGCTGTCGAGGTCCTGCTGGACCAGGTCGGCGACCCCGTCGCCGTCGAAGTCGGTGAGCACGTCGGTGGAGCCGTCGACGTGGTGCTCCACCACCGTCTCCGGGTGGAAGGCCGCCAGGTCGTACGCGGGCAGTTCGGGTCCCGGGTCGATCTCGGGCCCGAAGCCCTCCTGCCCGTCGGTGGAGCCGAAGTTGGTCTCCTCGGCCAGCGGGTTGTCGGTGAAGTCGCTCATCGTCTGGTGCCCTTCGGTCGGCTCGTCCGGTGTCAGGAAAACCGTACGGCGGCCGTGGGCCCCGATTGCTCCCGGAAACGTGCCAGACCGATGCCGGCCCGAGGACGGCCGCGTGCGCCGTCAGTGCCGGATCTGCACCCCGGCGGCCGAGAGCGCCTTGATGACCTGCGCCGATTCGGCGAACCCGATGACCAGGACCGCGTCCGCACCGAACTGCTTGATCTCCTGCGCGCCGCTGGTGAAGTCGACCGGCGGGGAGTCCGGCTTGGCCGGCGGCTCGTAGGTGAGCAGCTTGACCCGGTCGGCGGCGAACCCGGCCCGTTCCAGTTCGGCCTTGACGTTGCCCTGCAGGCCCTCGCCGTACGAGTCCTTCCGGGCGACCAGGGCGATCCGGTGCGGTCCGTCCCGCATGATCACGTCTGCCAGCGCCCGGCCCTGGAGGATGTCCGAGGGTGCGGTACGGAAGTAGCGTCCCTGGTCGTCGATGGTGGTCAGACCGGCGTCGGTGTTCGACGGGGAGAACAGGATCAGACCGGCCGCGACCACGTCGGGCAGCACCGCGCGGGAGATCCCGGACGCGGCGGCACCGATGATCACGTGTACGCCGGCCGCGACGTGTTGCGCGACGGTCGCCTTCGCGACGTCCGGGTTGGTGCCGTCGTCGCCGTCGACCCAGACCGCCGGCTCGCCGAGCACACCACCGGCCTCGTTGATCTCCTTCATGGCCAGTTTCGCGCCGGCCGCGATCGGCGGGTACGCCAGAGCGAGGTCACCGGTCTTCGGCAGCAGCCCGCCGATCTTGAGCGGTGACCCGTCGCGCTTGTCGTTCTTGCCGCCGACCTGCTTCTTCGGCGGGGGCGGGGCCTGGGTGCTGGCCGCCGACTCGTCACCGGCGCCGACGAACTCGGTCTTGCCGTCGTCGATCTTCGCCTGCTCGCCGAAGTGCATGGTGGCGTAGCTCGCGGTGGACGGCTCACCCGCGTCGGTGAACCCGCCCCGGTTGAGCGAGACGCCCCGGTACTCGATGTCCGTACCGGTGCGGGCGATGGTCAGGCACGCACCGATCGAGTCGCACCGCTGACCGCCCACGGTCACGCCGTTGATCTGCTTGGCGATGTCGGCCGGAGCGGTCGAGCCGGCCAGTTGCGCCGCGAGCGCGCTCACCGCGATGGCGTCGTAGACCTCGGCGGAGTAGAGGAAGTCGGTGAGCGCCGGGTCGATGGCGGTGACCCGGCTGACGAAGTCCTTGGACAGCGGGGTGAGCGGGATGGTGCCCTTCATGCCGTCCAGCAGCTTGGTCTGCCCGTCGAACTCCTTGACGAAGGAGTTCTGCATGTTGCCGTCCGTGCCGTAGAGGCGCGTCGGAGTCGCGGTGGACTCCTCCGCGTTGTCTCCGCCGCAGGCGGTGGTGGCAAGCAGGAGCGTCGCGCAGGCGGCAAGGGCAGCACCGCGCGAACCGCGTGGTACGAGCATGAGGTCGTCCTTCCTCCCCGAAGGTCCGCTGCGCACACTAGCGTGCGTCCGGCCGACCATGTGACTGCGGTCGTAGATCGATCTTTTACCCGGCGGTAATATACGCCGGCCGATAGCTTTCGGGCATTCCCGAGCGCCCGCTTGACCTGGCGGCATACCCTTCCGCACGTGATGGACGAACCCCAGGACACGCTGGACGACGCCAACGCGGTGCTGCGGTCCGCCCTGGTCGGTGACAGTGACGCCGTGGTCGGCACCTTCGACGCGGTGGTGGACCGGTCCGGTGTCGCTGGGGCGTACGAGGTGGCCTGGCGTCTTGCCGCCACGATGGTCGGCGAGCAGGTGCCGCGCGGCAGTTGGACGCTGGAGTTTCCCGGCATCGACGAGGCCAACTACGACGCCCGCTGGGTGGCCCGGTTCGTCAGCGCGTACGCGAACTCCGACATCGACACCGCCGAGGCGCTCTTCGGTGCCGCGCTGACCGACGGCCAACTCCCCGACTGCCTGCTCACCCTCGCCGGTTCGGCCGTGGCCACCATCCGCCACCGCAAGCCGTAACCGTCGCCGGTCCCGATCCGGCCCCCGCATGGGAGCCTGGGGGAATGCTCGACAAGGTGCGCAAGCTGCTGGCGATGGCCGAGGACCCGGCCTGCACCGAGGCCGAGGCGGCGGCGTTCATGGCCAAGGCCACCGACCTGATCGCCCGGTACGGGGTCGACCGGGCGCTGCTCGCCGCCCGGGATCCGGCCACCGACCCGGTCGGCGACCGGGTGGTCGAACTGCTGGCCCCGTACGCGTTGGACAAGGCGGGCCTGCTCGCGGCGGTGGCGGGCGCGCTGCGGTGCCGGAGCGTACGTCGGCGTGCCGGTTCCGGTTTCGAGATGCATCTGTTCGGGTTCGCGAGCGATCTGGAGCGGGTGGAGTTGCTCTTCACCTCCCTGCTGGTGCAGGCCGCGCACGGGCTCGCCGGGACCCCGGTGCCACCGGGTGACCAGCCGGCCGCGTTCCGGCGTTCCTGGCTGGCCGGGTTCGCCTGGTCGGTGGCGGAACGGTTGCGCGCGGCCGAGGCGGCAGCCGCGGCGGACCCGTCCGGTGAACCGGTGGGGGAGACGTCGATGGCGCTCGTGCTGGCCGATCGGAGCACGCGGGTGGAGCGGCGGTTGGCCGAGGTGTACCCGCGGTTGCGTACCGCGTCGGCCCGTCGACTGGCCGGTGGCGGAGCGGGTCAGGGCGCCGAGGCCGGCCGCCGCGCCGACCTGGGCGGTACGGGCGTACGAGCCGGTGGCGCCGCCGCCGTCGCGGGCCGGTCCACCAGGGACGGTACGGGTTTCTCCGGTCGACGTCCCGGGGCTTGACCGACAGGATGGGCTGCGCGACGGCCGTCAGTTGGTGATCGAGCTGACCGAGGCGGCGTACCGGGAAAGCAGCTCGTGCCAGCCGGCGGTGAGTGCCTCCCGGTAGCCCTCGGCGGCCTCGCCGTGCCGGTCGAAACCGCGATGTTCGACCTCGACCCTGGTCCGGTCGTCGTCCTCCGGGTCGAACCGGACGTCGACCTCGCTGGCGTTGGCCGGGTCGGGCACCGGAACCCGGTCGGGTCCGATCTGCCAGGTGAAGACGAGCCGGTGCGGGGGCTGCCAGAGGACCACCCGGCCCCAGTCGGCGCGGAAACCGTGCGGTCCGATCTCGTACGCCATCCCGCCGGCGCGCGGCTCGAAACCGATCGCGGCCAGGGCGGTCGGTCCGGACCAGGTGTATTCCATCACCCACCAGTCGGCGAGCCCACCGGTGAAGACGGCGAAGGCGTGTTCGGGCGATGCCGGGACCCGCAGGGTGCTGCGCAGGGAGTACCTGGCCACGTCCTGGTGGATGCCGCCCGGGTCGGTGGTCTCCTGTCCCATAGGCCCGGACCATACCGGCCACCGAAGCCCTGCGCAGCGTCCAGCCGACCAGCGGTTGAATCGCTGCGCCGAGCGTGCGGTCACCCGTTGTCGCGATGGGTGGTGGTCGATGTCTCGACGGACGCGCTCGATATGGGGCAAGTGCTATGCGGGCCGTCTACGACCCCCGCACTAGATTAATCATCGTCGATTAAAGCGGAGATCTGCTCCGTGTCCCGTCGAGTTGGGAGCCAGCGATGGTCAGACGACAATTCCTCCGTACCGCCGTGGCCGCGCTGGTGGCGGCCTGCTCCATGATCGGCGTACAGACCGCCACCGGATCGCCCGCGTCGGCGGACGCCAACATCGCCGTACGCACCGTCTACTACGACGCCAGCCGGGCCGGCGAGTTCACCACCAACTTCACCCAGGCCGCCCAGATCTGGAACAGCCGGGTGAGCAACGTACGCCTGGTCGCCGGCACCCCGGCGAGCGTTGTCATCTACGTCGACAACGGCTGGCCCCGGGCGTACGTGACCGGACTCGGCTCCGGTCGGGTCTACATGGGCTGGGAGGCGGTCAACGACGGGTACAACCGGACCAGGATCGCCACCCACGAGATCGGCCACATCCTCGGCCTGCCCGACAACCGGACCGGTCGCTGCTCCGACCTGATGTCCGGCAGCAGCGCACCGGTCTCCTGCGCCAACGCCAACCCGAGCGCGGCCGAGGCGGCCAGGGTCAACCAGCTCTTCGCCGGCAGCGCGGCGGCCGCACAGCTCACCCCGACGAACCCCAAGGTGTACGTCTGGAACGGGAGCTGACCGGTCCACGTACCCGGGACGGGGCCGATCGGCGGTGACGCCGGTCGGCCCCGGCGGTCCGTCCGGCACGTCGCCGGGCTCAGCGCACCACGATGCCCGAGTTGTGCTCCGCGACCCCTCGGGCGGCCAGCAGCGGACCCATGATCATGTAGACGACCCAGGTCAGGGGCATCGTCACGAACCCGATGCCGACGAAGAACAGCCCGAAGTTGATCCAGAACAGCACCCAGTACGTCAGCATCAGGGTGAGGCCGACGCCGACCCGACCGGCGTACAGGTTCCCGATCCCGAAGACGCCGAGCAGCCCGGGGAGCAGTTCCCAGGCGACCGCCGCCCCGGTGGACTTGCTCGGCACCACCGGTACGGCATAAACCGGCTGCGGCGGGCCCACCTGCGGATACTGCGGCCCCGGTGCGTACTGCTGCACGGGTGGGTGGGCCGGCACGGGTGGATAGTGCGGCGGCGGGGGCGCGTACTGCGGCGGGGGTGGTGCGTACTGCGGCGGTGCGGGCGGGTGCTGCTGCGGCGGCGGCGGCGAGGTGGGGGCCGGCGGGCGGTGGTCCGCGGGTAGCGGGAGCGGCAGCGTCGGCGGCAGGTGCGGGGGCGGGGGTGGATGCGCCTCCGTCGGATCCGCCCACGGATCCTGCTGCGGGTATGGATAGGTCATAACTGGCAGTGTGGTCAGCGGGCGCTATCGACCGCTACGCCCGAGCGGCCTCTTGAATGTCACGTTTCAGCGGAGGGTCGGCGGTGGCGACGCGCCGACAGGTACGGCGCGGTCGATGCCGTCCTGGTTAGGATCCGAGCATGGCGGACGACCAGGCGGCACGGGGAGAAGGCTTCGCGAACCTCGTGCACGACGCCCGCCTGCGGAAAGGCTGGACCCAGCAGACCCTCGCCGAGCGGTCCGGGCTCCCCGAGGACCTGATCCAGGCCTGGGAAGAGGGCGACCTGCGCGGCTCGGAGCCGACGAGCCGGGTCCGGTCGGTCCTGGTCACCCTCGACATCGAGCCGGCCGACGCGCTGGTCGCGCTCGGCTACCTGACCACCGACGACCTGCGCGACCGACCGGCCGGACAGGCGGACGAGCGCATCCGGCTCGACGCCGAAACCCGCGACCTGCTGAACCAGCTCGCCCTGACCAGCCACACCACGCCCGAGCGGTACCTCGCCTCGCTGATCGTCGCCGACTACGACCGGCAGTGGCCCGGCCGTCGGGACTTCCAGCAGATCCCGCTGGAGGCCCGCCTCCAGCGGGTACGGGAACTCCTCGGGCAGACCGAACTCCTCGACGACCCGGACGCCGAACGACGGCTGGACGAGGCGCTCGCGCGGGCCCACGAGGAGGCGCAGCGCATCTACGGTGGCGGCCCCGACCAGGCAGCCGCGTGAAGCAACTCCACGTTTTCGACAGTTCCGCGCTCATCGGATTCCTCAACAACCGGGACCCACTGGTACGCCTCTACCGCCGCGCCGAACACGGCCGGATCCTGCTGGGCTTCCCCACCACCGTCATCCACGACGCCAACTCGGTGCTGCCGATCGGCTGGGATTCCTGGTACGCCCTGCTCAACCTGCCCGACGTGATCTGCCTGCCGCTGACCGAGCACGTGGCGGTGGCCATCTCCGGCGGTACCGGTGAGCTCGCCGTACGGCATGCGGTGTTCGAGGCGAAGGGAGCGACCGGTCTGGTGGTCACCTGCCGCCCCGACCAGTACGAAGGCCGTGGGGTGCCGGTCGTGGCGCTCTGAGTTCGCCCGTCGACCGCTGACCACTACGGCCACCGGTTACCGCCGAAATCGGGCGGCACCCGCGGACCGTCAAACGTGGACTACTCTCACGTGCGTGATCTCTGCGATCCGGCAACTGATCGGGAGATCAGTACCGCTCGGTACCGCTGTTGGCTCGCAGGTTCGAGAGGAACCCGCCCCCTGATGCGCCTTACCATCCTTACCGCCGTTGTCGGTATCTGTCTCATCGCCTTCGTCGTCGAGTTGCTCCGACGGCGTCAACTACGAGAGAAGTACGCGGCGCTGCTGATCACCGTGGCTGTGATCGCGCTGCCGCTCGCATTCTTTCCCCGCCTGCCCGACCGTCTGGCCGACCTGCTCGGGGTGGTCAACGGGGTGAGCCTGGTGCTGTTCGGCGGGGTCGTCTTCCTCCTGCTGGTCACCATCCACCTGAGTTGGGAACTCAGCCGGTTGGAAGAGGAGACCCGGGTGCTCGCCGAAGAGGTGTCGCTGCTGCGCGGCGAACTCAACAGGGAAAAGAGCCTTTCGTGATGCTGGACAAAAAGGTTCTCATCATCATTCCGGCCTGGAATGAGGAGAAGTCGATCGCGGACGTCGTACACGAGGTCCAGCGGGAACTGCCGACGGTCGACGTACTCGTGGTCGATGACGGTTCGATGGACAGCACCGCCGAACAGGGCCGCCGGGCCGGGGCCCACGTGCTGCGGCTGCCGTACAACCTCGGTGTGGGCGGGGCCATGCGGCTCGGCTACCGGTACGCCGAGGACCACGGTTACGACGTCGCGATCCAGATCGACGCGGACGGGCAGCACGACCCGCGCTTCGTACCCCAGCTCGTGGACGCGCTCGATCACGCCGACCTGGTGATCGGCGCCCGTTTCGCCGGTACCGGCGACTACACCGTACGGGGACCCCGCCGGTACGCGATGCGCCTGCTGGCGATCGTGCTGAGCCGGATCACCGGCACCCGGTTGAGCGACACCACCTCCGGCTTCCGGGCGGCCAACCGGCGGGTCATCGAGATGTTCGCGCACGCCTACCCGGTGGAGTATCTCGGCGACACCATCGAGACGGTGGTGCACACCGCCCGGTCCAAGTTCCGGGTGTTGCAGGTCCCGGTCGCCATGCGCCCCCGCGCGGCCGGTACGCCCAGCCAGTCCCCGCTGAAGGCCACCCTGTACCTGACCCGCGCGGTCGCCGTCCTGGGACTGGCGCTGATCCGCCGCTACCCGCTGCCGCAGGAGCAGGTGAAGCAGGTCTGAATCCGGTGCCCGCTATCCGCGTCGCACTCGGGACGTAGGGATCAGCTAGATCACGAGCTTGAGGGGTGCCCACGCGCTGTGGGCGCCCCTCGATCGTTTGCCCGGTGTACCGTCCGAAGTGGCGGCTCGCTGGGGTGATGGCCCGACGTAGCCGCTGCCCCAGCCATCACCTGGGAAAGATGAGGTTCCGTCATGCCTACCGTTGGCGACAACATCGGATCCGTCCGCCGCACTCTGGGCCTGACCCAGGAGGACCTGGCTGAGCGAGCCGATCTCCACGTGGCCACGATCCGGAAGATCGAGCAGAACACCCAGACCACGCCCCGGTTGGCGACAATCAACATGATCGCCCGCGCGCTCGGCACCACGACCAGTGCGCTACTGGGCGACGCGAGCAACGCGGCAGCTCGGAAGGAGCCTGGCTTCCGACAGGTGGCCCTGCTCGACCTACGTAAGGCCCTCACCCCGGTTCACGGTGCCGATGGTCGCCTGCTCGCGGCGCAGGCCGAAGTTGAGCCGCCGACGATGGCACGAGCTACCGAGGCGGTGCGGACAGCAGAAGCCCTGTACGGGGCGAACGACTTCGGGGCGACCCTCGCCAGCCTGCCGGGATTGCTGGCGGAAACCCGCGCACTGGTAGAGCTGGCCAGCGCCGACGACCAACCGAAAGCATTCAGCCTCGTGTCGCAGACGTACCAGGTCGCGGCCCGCCTCCTGGTTCAGCTTCGGGCGCACGACCTTGCATACATGGCGACGATCGCCGGCCGACAGGCGGCAGAGCAGTCACGCGACCGACTGACCCAGGCTCGTGCGATAGGACCGATGTGCTGGCTCCTGCTGCGGCAGGCACGCCTGGCCGAGGCAGAGGCGCTCGCGGTCGACCAGGCTGACCAACTGGAGCCGGACAGGATCAGCCGCGCGGACATCGCCGATGTCGCCGCATGGGGGTGGCTGCTCGTCGAGGCATCGGCGGCCGCGATGCGTGACGGCCGGGATGACACTGCTCAGGAGCTGCTTGCCCTGGCCGACGTTGCCGCGACCCGGGTCGGGAGCCGCGCGTCCGGCCCGATGGTCTACGGCTTCGGCACAGGGAAGGTCACCGCCCTACGGATCGAGTCCGCCGCCATCGCCCACAACCCGCTGCGGGTACTGGAGCTGACGGCCGCCGCGCCACCGAACCCGACCAGTATGCGGGCGAGCTGCTGGCAGCGGCACCGCCTTGACGTGGCGTGGGCGCATGCGCAGCTCGGTCAGCACGGCGAGGCCGAGAACGTGTTGGCGGACCTGGGTGACCGGGCGCCGACCTGGCTGCGCCATCAGCGGTACGCGAAGGACGTCATCACCTCTATCTCGACCAGCCGAAAACGAGCCATGAGCGATCGCCTAGCGAATCTGGCCCGCCTGGTCGGTGCCGCAGCGTAAGTGATACGCCGTGTAGTAGCTGTTGCGGGACCAGCGGCAACTACTACTTCCCGGATCTGTACCGACCGTTACCGCTTCGGCACCATCGGAGTAGGCGCGACTGGTGGCAAATCCCGCCCGGGATCGAATTACCGCTGGTCGCGCCCCCTGATCGCGTCGGTCCGGCTACCCCCGTGGCCGGACCGGCGCCCGGGGGCGCGGCGGCAGTGTGGGTAGTGCCGCGTCCCCACCTATTGGAGATGGGCGATGACGATCAACAGCACTCGACGGAAGTGGTTCGCGGACCCTGAACCAGCCCTAGCCGAGCAGACGACACCTGGCCCCGCGCCGGCACCGGCCCAGGTCGAGCAGGTTCGCCCGGTTGACCAGCATCCGACCTTGCTCGTCGGTGCGGCGGTGATCGGCGTCGCCCGCCGGCCGGCCGATGCGGAGGACCGGCGTCGGCTTAACTCCCGGCAGTCTGCTTGGTGGAGGTCCCGGTGAACGCGGAGGAGATGATTCGGACCGCGCTGCGGGTCATCGGCCAGCACAACCGAGCCGGACGGTGCACGCAGCAGGGTTGTACGGGCGACAGCGAATGCCCTGCTCTCGCGTCTGCGCAGCGGCTGACCGCGCCGGGTGAGTGGTGACCGCGCTTGCGCCACATCAGCGGCGCCGGCTCACCCAGCTACGGGCGCGGAAGCTGCTGCGTCGGCATTGGCCGGTCAACGGTCGGTGCCCCCGTTGCATCCTGGGGCGAACATGTACGGGGTTTGTCCGAGCGTGCCTCGTGTTGGAGGCCCTGGGCGACGACTACCAGCCGTCGCCCATTCCTGAGCCGGCGGTGGTCCGAGAGATCGTCGTCCGGTTTCGAGCCGACGTCGAAGGCGTCGTCTGGTGAGCCGGCAGGATGAGCCGCTCACGCGGGCCGGGATCTGGGACGCCGCCAAGACGACTCTCCAAGGGCACACCAACGGCCGTCGTTGCCCGCAATGCGGCCCGGACAGGTGCAAGCAGCTCGACTGGGCGGTCACGATCCGGATCGGCGGCAAGGCGGCATCCGTGCTGCCAGCGCTGCTGGCCGGCTTGTGACCACCCGGTCAGCCGCGGAGGTCACCACCACTGGGGAGGCACGTGCACTGGTAAAGGTCACCGTCAACCTCACCCCGCGCGCGGTGGACGCGCTCGATGCCGGTTGTAGGCGTACCAGGGACACCAAGACGGACACGATCAACCGTGCCCTGGTCGTCTACCACCTGGTCCTGGAGCTGATGGAACGCAGCGGCGGGAGCCTCATCTTGCAGAACCCTGACGGGGGCGTTGACCGGGTACACCTGCTCTGATCGGAGGCGACGGGTGGAGCACGATCAGCAAGACAATGGCCTGGGTGCTCCGCACCGGCCGGGCGACGACTGGCGGTGTCGTGACGACGGCGAGGAATGGCCGTGCCCTGTCTTCCGGCGACGCATGTGGTCGCTCTACCGCAACGACCGGGACCGCCTGGTCGTGTTCATGCGCCACTTCCGCGATCGGGCCGCACCCGCCATTGGCTTGACCGCCGAGCAGGCCGAGGCCCGGTTTGTCGGCTGGGCACACGAGCCACCGGCACCGGTACGCAAGCATCGGCGGCGGATCTGACCGGCCCGACCCCCACAACCGTTCTTCGAGGCGATCGGAACCGCCATGACGCTACGGTTTCTCGACAAGGACCCGAGCGCCTTGCTTAGCTGGATGTCGCCGGTAACGAGACCGAATCTGAGTTCCCAAACCCATGATGCGGATCTTCACCGAGGTGAGACATGGCGACCACGCTCGATGATCTGCTGCGCGGCTGTCGTCGGTCCGCAGTTCACCTTGAGCTGCGGGACGGGTACATGCGCGACGACCCGGCGTTCATTGCCTGGCAGGGCGGTCACCGGCTCGACCTGGCGGACCGGGCAGCGTGGTGGCGGCCGTGGCTCGACACCGTTTCCGCGATGGTCGAGCGGGGTGTGGAGGTGCGCCGGGCCCGGGTGGTGTCCGAGCCGCTCAGTGACTACATCCGGTACGAGTACGACGTCACTTTCCCTAACGTCGCAGCGGGCGAGCAGGTGCGTTGGCTTCCCCGGCGGCAGGCGACGGAGCTGGCGTTGCCGGGCAACGACTTCTGGTTGTTCGACGGCGATGACCTCGTGGTGAACCACTTCAGCGGAGAGGGTGAGTGGCTCGGTACCGAGACGGTCACAGATCCGGCCGTGATAGAGCTTTGCGCATCGGCGTTCGAGGCGGTGTGGGAGCGGGCGACTCCGCACCAGGACTACCGGCCTGCCTGATCCCGGCTCGTCCGATGGTTACACCTTCCACTCGGGCGGTGGTCGATCCGCTCGGCTGGGATTGGGCATGGAAATAGAGCAGCCCCGGTCCGGCGTTACCGCTGGTCGGGGCTGCTCTGATAGCCCGGCGAAAGGCTATGTGGCCAGGGGCGGGGTCGAACCGCCGACCTTCCGATTTTCAGTCGGACGCTCGTACCAACTGAGCTACCTGGCCTGGTTATTGCTCGGCTCATGTTACCTGTCCGGCGGGATGGCCGCAGCACGGGTGACATGCTCCGAAACGCAGAACGCCGCGCGTTGTTACGCGCGGCGAGCGGCGCTGGCGGTCCTGACGGGACTTGAACCCGCGACCTCCGCCTTGACAGGGCGGCGAGCACTCCAACTGCTCCACAGGACCTAGCTCGTACATTCTTGCATCTAGCTCTTACGGTCTTGCACCGGCCGGCTGGCCGGGTGGTGCACGTGCCCCCAACGGGATTCGAACCCGTGCTACCGCCTTGAAAGGGCGGCGTCCTGGGCCACTAGACGATGAGGGCGGCCCCGCCATCATTGCACAAGACAACTCAAGCAGTTGCACCCATCCGGCCCCGCCGGAGGCTTGGAAAGCATACGTGATCGCGGCCGGCTGGATCAAACCGGTACTGGGCGGGGGCAGAATGCCCCCAAAACCTACTTCAGCCGTACGATTCCGTACTTCTGTTTCAAACTGGCTAGCAGGGTGGGGCAGGCGGTGAGGGTGCCGCTGCGGTCCCCACCCCCGTCGTGCAGCAGGATGATCGACCCCGGGCGGGCCTGGGTGATCACCCGCTTGCTGATCGCGGCGGCACCGGGCTTGTCCCAGTCCTTCGGGTCGACGTCCCAGTGCAACGGGGTCATGCCCAGTGCCCGGCTCACCCGCGCCACCGCCGGGGTCCACTCGCCGCCCGGCTGCCGGTAGTAGCCGATCTTGGCGCCCGGCACCGCCCGCCGGATCTCCCGGTTGGTCCGGAGCAGGTCGGACCGGATCTCCCCCTCCGACTTGTCGCCCAGCTTGAGGTCGTGCTGCCAACTGTGGTTGCACAGGTTGTGGCCCTCGCGCACGATCCGGGCGACCAACTGCGGGTACTTGCGGGCCTTCGAGCCGATCAGGCAGAAGGTCGCCTTGACCCTGGCCGCCCGGAGCTGGTCGAGGACCTTGGGGGTCCAGTCCGGGGAGGGGCCGTCGTCGAAGGTCAACGCCACCCCCTTCACCCCGGTCAGCCGCCTGGCGTCGTACGGGCCGACGGTGCCGCGCGGGGCGGGCGGGCGGCTCGGCGGCGGCGCGACGGTGGGGGCCGGCGGGACGGCCGAGGGGCTGGCCGGTGCGGTGGGGGTGACTTCCGGTGCACTGGTGGCCGGGGTGAACGGCGCGAAACTGGGTGGGGCTGCCAGGCCGTGTTGATCGTTGGCACAGGCGCCCGTGAGCAGCGCCACCAGGACCAGCCCGGCCGCGAGCGCGGCGGGTCGGATCATCGTCGACTCCCGAGGGGTATCGGGCGAGGGAGCATCGGGGCAGGCGCTCACGCTAGCCCACCCGAGAATCGACCGTGGCCCCGCCGGGCCTCGATTTCCGTCGATCGATCAGGACGTGCTGCTCAGCCGGTGAGCGACCGGTCTGCCGACGCGCCCAGCGTCACGGTGAGCGAGAGGGCCTCGCCCAGGCTGGCCGGCAGCGGCACCCCGACGGGCAGCGTCTCGGTGTGCCAGCCGGGTCCGGCGGCGACCAGCAGCACCGGCCGGTGCGGGCTCGCCAGCACCGCCCGGAGCTGGGCCGGATCGGCGGTGGACCGGGCGTGCGACCAGAGCACCACCGCTGCCGGTCCGGTCCGGGCGACCGCGTCGACCAGCGCCGCCGCCGGCACCCGGGCGCCGAGTTGCCGGGTGGCCACGCCGACCTCGGCCAGCGCGGCGGCGAGCGCCTCCAACGGCAGGCTGTGCTGTTCCTCGTCGGCGCAGGCGAGCAGGATCCGTGGTGGACCGCTGCGTGCCGCCCTCCGGGTGACCACCGCGAGCACCTCGGACACGCAGCGCGAGAGCAGGTGTTCGACCTCGATCAGACCGGCCGTGGCGGTGTGCCGCTCGCCGAGCCCGGCGAGCACCGGGCGCAGCAGCCCGTCCCACGCGGCCACCACACCGTCGACCGCGACGACCCGCTCAACGGTCTCGTACACACCGGCGGCGTCGAGCCGCATCGCCGCACGGGCCAGGCCGCGGGCGGCCGGACCGGCCGGGTGGACCGGGATGGTCCGCCCGCCGCCGTCGCGCGGTCGGATCATCGTCCGGCGTGCCGGCCGGGCACGGTCCCGATCGGGTACGTCAACAGCAGGGCGGGCACCACGCCCCGATTCCCCACGGTCCGCCACGTCGGGTGCCCGTTGTGCCCACCGGGCCGCCTCCGCCGGCACCACCCCCTCGGTGGTGAGCCGACGCATGATCTCCAGTCGGGCCAGGTCCTGGGCGGTGTAGCGCCGGTGTTGGCCGGGCACGTGCCGGCTCGGCCCGAGGCCGTACCGCTGGTGCCAGGTGCGCAGGGTGGTGACCGCCACGCCGAGCCGGCGCGCCACCGCCCCCGCGCTCAGTCCGTCATCGCCCACCCGGCGGCTCCGCCGCGTTGTCCACCAGCCCGGCAGCGGCGCTGGCCGGGACCCCGGTCGTGCCGGCGGGACCGGCGGTCGCCGGTACGGACAGGAGGTAGCGGTCGATCACGCCGACCAGCCAGGGGGCGTACCCGCCCGGGTTGGCGTCGATGTCGGCGCGCAGCTCCTCGGGGTCGACCCAACGCAGGTCGGCCACCTCCGCCGGATCCGGCCGCAGCGGTTGGTCCGGTGCGAAGTCCGCGCGCAGTACGTGGTCGTACTCGAATTCGACCCGTCCGGTGGCCGGGTCCTCGGCGAAGTAGAGGTGCACCCCGACCTCGGTCAGCCCGACCGGACCGACGCCCAGCTCCTCCACCAGCCGCCGGTTGGCCGCCGTACGCAGTGACTGGCCCGGTTCCGGGTGACCGCAGCACGAGTTGGCCCACCGGAGCGGGAACCGGGTCTTGACGGCGGCCCGTTGTTGCAGCAGCACCCGCCCGGCCGGATCGACCAGCAGCACCGAGAAGGCCCGGTGCAGTTGCCCCGGAGGCTGGTGCGCCGCCGCGACGGTGGTCTCGCCCACCACCGCGCCGCCGTCGTCGACCAGCTCGACCAGGTGTTGCTCCCGCGCGGTGGTCATCGACCACCGCCGGTGACCCTGGCCGCGGCCAGCTTCCCGGAGATCAGCACCATCGGAACACCCACTCCCGGCTGTGTACCCGAACCGACGAACACCACATTGGAGAGTGTGCGGTGCAGATTCGTGGGACGGAATGGTCCGGTCTGGAAAAGACTGTGCGCGGCGGCGAACGGGGTGCCCGCGGCCATCCCGGCGTCGGCCCAGTCGGCGGGCGTGACGACCTCGGAGACCTCGATCCCGTCGGCGAATCCGACGTACCCCCGGCTCTCCAGGGTGGCGGTCAGCTCGGCGGCGTACCGCCGGGGCAGGTCGCCGCGCCAGTCCAGCGGGGCCGACTCGAGGTTCGGCACCGGGGCGAGCACGTAGTAGGAGTGGCGTCCGGCCGGTGCGACCGACGGGTCGGTCCGGCTCGGGTTGGTGACCAGCAGGGACGGGTCCGACATCAACTGACCCCGCTTGATCACCTCCTGGAAGGTGCCCCGCCAGGACCGGCCGAAGTGGATGTTGTGGTGGGCGATCCCCGAGTACGCCTGACTCGAACCGACGTGCAGCACCACGCACGAGGGGGAGTAGCGCAACCGGCGTTGCCGGGCCGGTGGCAGCAGGTCGCGGTAGGCGATCGGCAGGTCCGGGTTGAGGACCACCACGTCGGCCGGGATCCGCTCGCCGTCGGCGGTGGTGACCGCGGTGGCCCGACCGGCCGAGGTCTCCACCCGGGTCACGGTGGTGTCGTACCGGATCTGGACGCCGTGTTTCTCGGCGGCACCGGCCAGCGCCCGGGAGACGGCGTGGATGCCGCCGCGCGGGAAGTAGACCCCGGCCACCGAGTCGAGGTACGAGATCACGGTGTAGATGGCGAGCGCGTCGTGCGGGGCGAGACCGGCGTACATCGCCTGGAAGGAGAAGATCCGCTGGGTCCGGGGGTCGCGGAAGAACTGGTTGACCTTGGTCTGGAGCCGGCGGAAGGCACCGGCGGCGACCAGCTTCAGCAGGTTGCCGGTGAGCAGGTCGGTCGGCGAGTCGAGATTGCGCTCGATGAAGTCGGTGCGCTCCAGTTGCCACAGGTTGCGCGCGTAGTCGACGAAGCGCAGGTAACCGTCGGCCTCCCGGGGACCGCAGACGCGGGAGATCTCGGCCGCCATCGCGGCCGGTTCGGTGTGCACGTCGAGGGTGGAGCCGTCGGGGTAGTGCGCCCGGTACGCCGGGTCCAGCGGGATCAGGTCGAGCCAGTCGGTCAGTTCCTCGCCGACCGCGTCCAGCGCCTCGGCGATCAGGTCGGGCATGGTGAGCACGGTCGGGCCGGTGTCGAACTCGTACCCGTCGAGGCTGAGCCGCCCGGCCCGGCCGCCCGGCACCGGTTCGCGTTCCAGCACGGTGACCTGCCGTCCGCTGCCGGCCAGGTGCAGGGCGCAGGCGAGGCCGCCGAGTCCCGCCCCGACCACCACCACCCGATCGGTCCGTCCACTCACGGTCCGCACGCGACCACCTCCTTGCTGCGATCCCTCATCATGCCCGCCGATGAGTCGTTACCACAGCAAGACGGGTAAGTGCGGGGGCGATTGTGGTGCGGCCCGGGTCCTTGGCCGTTGCTGGAGCGTACCTTAGGGTTACGAGTTGCGTCGATTGGTGCGTCGATTGCCAGCGGAGACGTCGGTTGTCCGGCGAGGGACTCGGAGGACGGGGACGGTGGACCAGAAACGGGGCGCGGTGGACCGGGAGTCGGGTGCGGTGGTGGACCAGGAACCGGCAGTGACCGACCGGCGGCGGACGGTGTCACCGGCGCCCGCGACAGGGACCCGGGGACCGGCGGAAACCGATCTCGCGGCGGCCTACGCCCGCTGCCGTGAGCTGCACAAACAGCACGGTCGCACCTACTATCTCGCGACCCGGCTGCTCCCGGCGTGGAAGCGGCGGCACGTGCACGCGCTCTACGGCTTCACCCGGTACGCGGACGAGATCGTCGACCGTACCGACGACCTGCCACCCGCCGTCCGGGCCGCCCAGCTCACCGACTGGTCCGACCGGTTCGTCGCCGGGCTGCGGGGTGCCCCGGTCGACGACCCGCTGCTCCCCGCGGTCCTGCACACCATCGCCGCCTTCAACCTCGACCCGGACGACTTCGCGTCGTTCCTGCGCAGCATGGCGATGGACCTCACGGTCACCTCGTACGCCCGTTACGACGACCTGCTCGACTATATGGAG
Organism: Micromonospora sp. NBC_01796; assembly: GCF_035917455.1. Classification (NCBI taxonomy): domain Bacteria; kingdom Bacillati; phylum Actinomycetota; class Actinomycetes; order Micromonosporales; family Micromonosporaceae; genus Micromonospora; species Micromonospora sp. NBC_01796. The sequence goes on from NZ_CP109078.1 coordinate 3,254,747, forward strand.
GGTTCGGCGGCGGTGATCGGCACGATGATGCTGCCCATCCTCGGTTCGTCCGACCCGGTCGCCGCCCGCGAACCGGCCCGCCAGCTCGGCCTCGCGTTCCAGCTCACCAACTTCATCCGGGACGTCGCCGAGGACCTGGACCGTGGCCGTACCTACCTGCCGGACGAGGACCTGGCCAGGTTCGGGGTCAGCCGGGACGACCTGGTCGAGGCCGCCGCCCGGTGCCGGGCGAGCGGACCGATCCGGAAGCTGATCGCGTACGAGGTGACGCGTGCCCAGGCGCACTACGCCGCCGCCGCGCCGGGGATCGTCCTGCTCAACCCCGCCTCGCAGGCGTGCATGCGGACCGCGTACCTGCTCTACGGGGGGATCCTGGACGAGGTGGCCGCCGCCGGTTACGACGTGTTCGTCCGGCGTGCCGCCGTACCGAACCGGCGCCGGGCGGCGGTGGCCCTGCGGGCACTCCTGACCCGCCCCGGCACCCCGGTACCCCTGCCCGGTCCGCCCGGCTAGCCGTCGAGGCAGGTGTGCAGTACGTCGACCAGCCCCTCCACCCGGTTGAAGCTGGCCAGGTGCCGGGTGGCGTACGCGAACGTGTAGTCGCGTACCGGGTCGGCCCAGGCCACGCTGCCGCCGATCCCGCCCATGCCCCAGCTCCCGTCGTCTTCGAGCTGCATGCCGAGCGTCCACTGTGCCGGGCGCTCCAGCAGCAGGTCGTCGCCGACGTACTGGGCGCGGGTCAGCTCGGTCACCAGTTCGGCACCGAACAGCCGTACGCCGTCCAGCTCACCACCGGCGAGCAGCCCGGCGTAGAGCCGGGCCAGACCGGCGGCGGTGGCGTGCAGGTTCACCGCGGGCACCTCGGCCGACCGCCAGAGCGGCCCGTTGAGCACCGCGAGGTCCAGGCAGCCGGCCGGGTTGCCGAGCGCGCGGGCGCGCAGTGAGCCGGGTGTGCCCAGGATGGTGACCGGCCAGTCCGGGTCCCCGTAGCCGAGGTCGGCGCAGCGGGCCTGGTCGGCCGGGGAGAGCCCGAAGTGCAGGTCCAGCCGCCACGGCCCGGCGATCTCGTCGGCCAGGAAGCGGCCGATCGACCGGCCGTCGACCCGGCGGACCAGCTCACCGACGAGGTGCCCGTAGGTGAGCGCGTGTTCGGCCGCGACGGTGCCGGGCGCCCAGACCGGTTCGGCAGCGGCAAGGTCGCCGACCAGCAGGTCCCAGTCGCCGAGGGCCTGTTCCGGTCGGGGCACCGGGAACACCGGCAGCCCGGCGGTGTGGCTCAGCACGTGCCGTACGGTCGCCCCGGTGGCGCGGAATTCCGGCCAGTGCCGGACCACCGGGTCGTCCAGCCCGATCCGACCCCGTTCGACCAGCAGCAGCAGGCAGAGGGCGGCGACCGGCTTGCCCACCGAGTAGACGTTGACCAGGGTGTCCGGGCTGAAGGGACGGGTCCGGGCGGTGTCCCGCCAGCCGCCGACCAGGTCCAGCACCGGTCGGCCGCGGTGCCAGACGGCGAGCGACGCCCCGGTCTCGGCCGCCCCACCGAGCCGCCCGCTCCCGGCCGGGTCACCGGTTCCGCCGACCTTCCGATTTTCAGTCGGACGCTCGTCGCTCAACAGCGCCGCGAAGGCGTCCCGTACGGCGACAAAACGCCGGTCCCAGTCGCCGTCCACCCGATCTTCACGTACCCGGTCTCCGCTCACCGGACCACGGTAGGCCCCTGCCCCGGTCCGCCGACACACGATATGTGAGCGGTAGCCGGGTCCGGGTCTGCCAGGTGCGAGATGCTGACGGGGTGACGGAGCCGGAGCAGTTCGACGTGATCGTGATGGGACTCGGTGTCGGCGGCGAGGAGGCCGCCGGGCGGTTGGCGCAGGCCGGTCTCTCCGTACTCGGGATCGAGCGCCGGCTCGTCGGGGGCGAGTGCCCGTACTGGGGCTGCATTCCGAGCAAGATGATGATCAGGGCGGGGAACGCGCTGGCCGAGGCGAACCGGGTCGGGGTGCTGGGCGGCCGGGCGGAGGTCGTGTCGGACTGGGCGCCGGTGGCGGCCCGGATCAGGGACGAGGCCACCACGAACTGGGACGACAGGCGGGCCGCCGACCGGTTCACCGGCAAGGGCGGTCGGCTGGTCCGTGGGTCGGCCGAGCTGGTCGGTCCCGGTCTGGTCGAGGTCGACGGGATCCGCTACCGGGCCCGCCGGGGCATCGTCATCGGCACCGGTACGACCCCGGTGATCCCGCCGGTGGAGGGGCTGGCCGCCACCCCGTACTGGACGAACCACGAGGCGATCGAGGCGGCCGAACTGCCCCGGTCGATCGCGGTCCTCGGCGGCGGGGCGATCGGTCTGGAGTTGGCGCAGGTGTTCGCCCGGTTCGGCGTACGGGTGCACGTGGTCGAGCGGTCCGACCGGCTGCTGGCGATGGAGGAGCCGGAGTCGTCGGAGCTGGCCACCGCCGCGTTGCGGGCCGACGGGGTGGAGATCCACACCGGGATGCGGACCGAGCGGGTCGACCACGGTGCGGACGGCTTCACCCTGCACCTGACCGGCGACGGCACCGTACGCGCGGACCGGCTGCTGGTCGCCAGCGGCCGGCGGGCCCGGCTGGACGAACTCGGTCTGCCCAGCGTGGGGCTGGATCCGGAGCAGCGCTATCTCGACACCGACGACCGGATGCGGGTGGCCGACGGCATCTGGGCGGTCGGCGACGTGACCGGTCATGGCGCATTCACGCATATGGCGATGTACCAGGCCGGAATCGTGATCCAGGACATCCTGAGCGGTGGCGGCTCGGCTCCGGAAGTGGCCGATCGGGCGGTGCCGCGCGCGGACTATCGGGCACTGCCCAGGGTCACGTTCACCGATCCGGAAATCGGTGCGGTGGGGTTGACCGAGCGACAGGCTCGTGACGCTGGGCTGCGCATCCGGGTGGGGCAGACTCGGCTGCCGGATTCCTCGCGGGGCTGGATCCACAAGGTCGGCAACGAGGGATTCATCAAGTTGATCGCGGATGCCGAACGGGGCGTCCTGATCGGCGCGACCTCGGCCGGTCCGTCGGGTGGCGAGGTGCTGGGTGCGCTGGCCGTGGCCGTGCACGCGGCGGTCCCGGTGTCCCAACTGCGCCAGATGATTTGGGCCTACCCGACTTTCCATCGGGCCATCGGGGACGCCCTGAACAATCTCAAGTAGCCGCACGGCAGCCGAAGCAGCCACCCGGGCAGATTCCAGTTAATTTCTTGCAAGAAATTGCCGTACCATTGCGGCCGTGACTAAACGCCTCACCGAAGTAGCAAAGAAGGCCGGCGTCAGCGAGGCCACGGTGAGCCGGGTGCTCAACGGTCGCGATGGCGTCTCCGAGGCCACTCGGACCGCGGTGCTCACGGCTTTGGACGTACTCGGCTACGAACGGCCGACAAAGCTGCGGGGTGAACGCGCCCGGCTGGTCGGCCTGGTCCTGCCCGAATTGCAGAACCCGATCTTCCCGGCGCTCGCCGAGGTGGTCACCGGGTCGCTCGCCCAGCGCGGCTTCACTCCGGCGCTCTGCGCCCGGACCATCGGTGGTGTCTCGGAGATGGACTACGTCGAGATGCTCCTGGACCACCAGGTCTCCGGGGTGATCTTCGCCGGTGGCTCGTACGCGCTGGCCGACGCCCGGCACGACCACTACCGCCGGTTGACCGACCGGGGGCTCCCGGTGGTCCTGGTCAACGCGGGCGTGGACGAGTTGGAGTTCCCCCGGGTCTCCACCGACGACGCGGTGGCGGTGGAGCAGGCGTACGGCCACCTGCGCTCGCTCGGCCACGAGCGGATCGGCATGGTGCTCGGCCCGGAGGACCACATCCCGTCCCGCCGCAAGCTGGCCGCGATGGCGCAGGTCGCGGGCTGGGCGGCGGACGAGGAGTGCGTCGAGCGGTCCAGCTTCTCCATGGAGGGGGCCAGGGTCGCCGCGACCAAGCTGGTCGAGCGGGGGGTGACCGGCGTCATCTGCGCCAGCGACGTGTTGGCCCTGGGCACCATCCGGGCGGCCCGCCGGCTGGGCCGTTCGGTGCCGGCGGACATCTCCGTGGTGGGGTTCGACGACTCCGCGTTCATGACCTGCACCGACCCGCCGTTGACCACGGTCCGGCAGCCGATCGAGACGATGGGGCAGGCGGCGGTGGACCTGCTGGTCACGATGATCGAGGGGGTCGGGGTGCTGCACGACGAGTTGCTCTTCGAGCCCGAGTTGGTGGTACGCGGTTCGACCGCGCCCGTACCGACCCGCTGATCCCGCGCTCCCGGGCCCTCGCCCGGCGGCACCGATGATCAACTCCCTGCCCCCGACAACCCTCTGACCAGCCTCGACGCGAACCACCAGGGCGGACCGGACTCCGGTCCGCCCTTTCGTGTCCGGTGCGGGGGCGGGGGGAGCGGGACCGCCGCCCACCTGGGGCAAACAGTCGTAGTCTTTCGAATTTCCGTCTAGTTCTTGCGGGGAGCGATTCGACTTTGTATCGTCATCGCCACGAAACATTGCATGCAAGAGAGCTAGATCACAATCCCGCGTGCCCACCCAGGGAAGGGTGTTCTCCATGGACGGATCCAGGCTGCGGAAGGCTGCGGCGTTGACGCTCGTAGCCGGCCTGGGGCTCAGCCTTACGGCGTGCTCCACGAAGAGTGACGACGCATCGAGCGATGCGAGTGGCAAGGTCACCATCACCGTCGACTGCCAGCCGGTCGGCGCTCAGAAAGAGATATTGAAGAACTGGAACGACGATGTCGTGGAGTTCCAGAAGCAGAACCCGGACATCGTCGTCAAGAGCGTGAGCGTCGGCGAGCAGTGCAACAACCCGCCGGACTTCACCGCCCGCCTGGCCGGTGGCACCGTGACCGACCTGTTCTACGGCTACATGACCGACCTCCAGCAGGTGCTCGACTCCGGTCAGGCGAAGGACATCACCGACCTCGTCGGCAAGGACTCGATCCCCACCTGGGACAGCGTCGACCCGGCGCTCAAGGAGGTCTTCACCGACGGCGGCAAGCTCTACGCCGTACCGGTGAAGAACTACTCGATGGGCCTGGTCTACAACAAGGTCCTGTTCCAGCAGGCCGGTCTCGACCCGAACAGCCCGCCGAAGACGTGGGGCGAGGTCCGGGCCGCGGCCAAGAAGATCTCGGCGCTCGGCAACGGCATCGCCGGCTACTCGGAGTACAGCGCGGGCAACACCGGCGGCTGGCACTTCACCTCCCTGCTCTACTCGCAGGGCGGCCAGGTGCTGAGCGCGGACGGCAAGAAGGCCGCGTTCAACGACGCCGCCGGCAAGCAGGTCCTGCAGAACCTCAAGGACATGCGGTACGGCGACAACAGCATGGGTGACCGCCAGTTGCTCCAGTGGGGCGACCTGCTGACCAACGCCGGTGCGGGCAAGGTGGGCATGTTCATCGGCGCGCCGGACGCCACCCAGGCGATCGTCAGCCAGTTCCAGGGCAAGTTCCAGGACTGGGCGATGGCCCCGTTGCCGGGCCAGGACGGCGCGGCCAAGGGCACGCTCGGTGGTGGCGAGGGTTACTTCTTCAAGAAGGACCTCACCCCCGAGCAGGTCAAGGCCGGTCTGAAGTGGATCGCGTACCAGAAGTTGACGCCGGGCAAGGGTCAGTTCGACTACGTCCGGGCGAAGCCGCAGAACTACCCGGTGGGTCTGCCCCAGCCGCTGCTGTTCGCCAACGGCAGCGACGCGCAGAAGCAGGAACTCGAGCTGCGCAAGGCGAACGCGAACGTCGACACCGCCAACTTCGCGATCTTCGAGGCGACCCCGGTGCCGATCAAGGGTGAGCCGCGCAACGCACAGGCGATCTACGCGGTGCTCGACGGTGCGATGTCCGGGGTGCTGACCAGCCCGAACTCGAACATCGACGCGCTGCTCAAGACGGCCGAAGAGAAGGTCAACCAGCTTCTCGCCGCCGAGAGCTGATCCGAGGGTGTGGGGGTCGGTACGCCGGCCCCCACACCATCCGCGCCGCACCATCGGTGTCACTGACTCACCCAGGAGTTGCCTTGGCGATCACCACCGTCCCGGAGGCCACCAGGAAACCGGGACGCCCGACCTCGCCGTACACGGCACGGCCGAAGCGTACGAGCCTCGGCCGCAAGGTACGGGACAACCTCACCGGTCACGCGTTCCTCATCGGGGCGGTGCTCTGCTTCGTCGTCTTCTCCTGGTACCCGATGATCCGGGGCGTGGTGATGAGCTTCCAGCGCACCCGGCGCGGGGAGACCTCCTGGGTGGGCTGGGACAACTACGTACGCATCGTCGCCGACCCCAGCTTCTGGACCGCCTGGCAGAACACGTTCTACTTCACGGTCCTCGCGCTCGTCCTCGGGTACGCCCTGCCGTTCTTCGTGGCGATCCTGCTCAACGAGTTCCGCCACGCCAAGGGTTACCTGCGGATCCTGGTCTACCTGCCGGTGATGCTGCCGCCGGCCTCGGCGCTGTTCCTGTTCAAGTTCTACGCGTACGACCCCAGTGAGGCGGGGCTGTTCAACGCGATCCTCAAGGCGCTGCACCTGCCCACGTCGCAGTGGATGCAGTCGCCCGAGATGACGATTCCGGCGATGGTGATCGCGTCCACCTGGATGAACATGGGCAGCGCGGTGCTGATCTACCTGGCATCGCTGCAGAACGTACCCGGCGAACTCTACGAGGCGGCCGAACTCGACGGCGCCGGGCTCTGGCGACGGATCGTCAACGTGACCATCCCGCAGACCCGGCTGATCCTCGCCCTGCTGGCCATGCTCCAGATCGTCGCCACGATGCAGCTCTTCATCGAGCCGCTGATCCTTGCCAACGGCGCGGGCGCCGAGGACTCGGCGACCTCGGTCGCGTACCTCATCTACCAGCACGGGTTCTTCCAGAACGACCTCAACGGCGCCGCTGCGCTCGGCGTGATCATGCTCGTGGTGCTGGCCGGCTTCTCCGCCGTCTACGTGCGACTGACTGCGAAACAGGACTAGGACGGCGACCCATGGCACAGGACTCCGGGACCCGGACACTCATCTCCCATGCCCAGCTCAGTCGGGGGCGCGGCAAGGTCATCTACTGGACGCTGCTCACCGTCGTCGTGGTGGGGTTCACGCTCGTCTTCCTCGGGCCGCTCTACTGGATGGTCACCGGCGCGCTCAAGTCCGGCCAGGAGGTCGCACAGACCCCGCCGTCGCTGTTCCCGCAGGATCCGCAGTGGCAGAACTACGCCGACGCGTGGAACAACCTGGACCTCGGCAAGCTGCTGTTCAACACGTTCTACTACGCGGCCGGCGCGGTGCTCCTCCAACTCGTCTTCGACACCGCCGCGGCGTACGCGCTGTCGAAGCTCCGGCCGATCTTCGGCAACGTGATCCTCGGCGCGATGCTGGCCACGCTGATGATCCCGGCGATGGTCCTCATCGTCCCGCAGTACGTGACCGTGATCGACCTGCCGATCGTGCACATCAACCTGCTCGACTCGCCGTTCGCGATCTGGCTGCCCCTGGTCGCGAACGCGTTCAACATCTTCCTGCTGAAGCGGTTCTTCGACTCGATTCCGGAGGACCTGATCGCGGCGGCGCTGATGGACGGGGCGACGCCGCTGCGTACGCTCTGGTCGATCATCCTGCCGATGTCGCGTCCCATCCTCGGCGTGGTGTCGATCTTCGCGGTGACGGCGGTCTGGAAGGACTTCCTCTGGCCGAAGCTGGTCATGCCCTCACCCGAGACCCGTACGGTCAGCGTCGGCATCTACGCCTTCGCCGGTGGTACGCCGATGAACGTGGTGATCGCCGCCTCGGTCATCGCCGCGATCCCGACCGTCATCATCTTCCTGGTCTTCCAGCGGAACATCATGTCCGGTCTGACCACGGGCAGCCTCAAGGGATAGGCCTCGCGTTACCTCCCGCGGCGGACAACGACCGTTCGCCCGAACACATCCAGGTCTGGCGAACCCGCCGACGTACTGACGCAGAAAGCAGGTGCTCGTGTCCACAGCAGACAACAGTCCGTGGTGGCGTGGAGCGGTGATCTACCAGGTGTATCCACGTAGTTTCGCCGACGGCAACGGCGACGGCATCGGCGACATCGCCGGCATCCGGTCCCGGCTGAATCACCTGTCCGCGCTCGGCGTCGACGCGATCTGGTTCAGCCCCTGGTACCCGTCGCCGATGGCCGACGCCGGTTACGACGTGGCCGACTACCGGGACATCGACCCGATCTTCGGCACCCTGCCCGAGGCCGAGGCGCTGATCGCGGAGGCGCACGCGCTCGGCATCCGGACCATCGTCGACGTGGTGCCCAACCACTGCTCCGACCAGCACCCGTGGTTCCAGGCCGCGCTCGCCGGCGGACCCAGCGCACCCGAGCGGGACCTGTTCTGGTTCCGCCCCGGCCGGGGCCCGAACGGCGACCAGCGGCCCACCGACTGGGTCGGCGAGTTCGGCGGCGAGACCTGGACCCGGACCACCAACCCGGACGGCACCCCCGGTGACTGGTACCTGCACCTGTTCACCGCCGAACAGCCGGACTTCAACTGGGAACACCCACTGGTACGGGCCGAGTTCGAGGACATCCTCCGGTTCTGGTTCGACCGGGGCGTGGACGGTATCCGGATCGACTCGGCCGGTCTGCTGGTCAAGGACGGCACCCTGCCGGAGACCCTGCCGGACCGGCCGCACCCGTTCCGGGACCTCGACGGGGTGCACGACGTCTACCGGGCCTGGCGGCGGATCGCCGACGAGTACCCCGGTGACCGGGCGCTGATCGGCGAGGTGTGGATGCCGGACCGGCAGCGGTTCGCCAACTACCTGCGCCCGGACGAGCTGCACGCCGCGTTCAACTTCGACTTCCTCGGCTGCGCCTGGGACGCCTCCGCGCTGCGCGAGAGCATCGACGGGACGCTGCACGCACACGCCCCGGTCAACGCCCCGGCCACCTGGGTCCTCTCCAACCACGACGTCACCCGGCACGTCACCCGGTACGGGCGGGAGGACACCACGTTCAGCTTCGCCAAGAAGCGCGAGGGGATCTTCACCGACCTCGAACTGGGCACCGTACGGGCCCGCGCGGCGGCCCTGCTCTCGCTCGCCCTGCCCGGCGCCACGTACGTCTACCAGGGCGAGGAACTCGGGCTCTGGGAGGTCGACGTCCCGCCGGGGGAGCGTACGGACCCGATGTGGCCGCGTTCCGGTTACGTCGACCCGGGCCGGGACGGCTGCCGGGTGCCGTTGCCGTGGTCCGGTGACGCGCCCCCGTTCGGCTTCAGCCCCGAGGGCGCGACAACCGCACCGTGGCTGTCGCAGCCGGCGGACTGGAAGGGCCGTACCGCTCAGGCTCAGACCGGTGACCCGTCGTCGATGCTGGCGCTCTACCAGGCGGCGATCAGGATCCGGCGGGCCGAGACCGGTCTCGGTGACGGCCCGATGGGCTGGCTCGACGCACCGGACGACGTGCTCGCCTTCAGCCGCGGCGACGGGTTCGCCTGCGTGGTGAACCTGTCCGGCGTACCGGTGCCGCTGCCGGCGCACCAGCTCCGGCTGCTGACCAGCGGGCCGCTCGACGGGGACCTGCTTCCCCCGGACACGGCCGTCTGGCTGCGGACCGGAACGGTCTAGACATGACCCGCGTACACGTCGTCGAGCGCAGCACCGGGACAGCGGTGTGCGGTTCCCACCGGCGGTTGCCGGCGGCGTACGCGGGTCAGTGGGTCGCCGGGTACGTCCGGCTCGGCCCCGGGCCCACCCGGGCCGAGTGCGACGGCGCGGTGGTGTCCGCCGGGGGTGGGGACGCCGACCCCACCGTCGGCGGACACGCCGTACCCCCGAATTTTCCGGCGGCGGTGCGAAACGTCACCGTCGCCGCCACCAGCACCGGCCGTTCCACCGGCCGGTAACCGAACGGGAGGTCTACGCGCCCTGAACCATTGCTGATTGCGGCTCCACGCGGCTCCACGCACGGGGGAATTGGTTTTCCTGACGAAAGGGATCCAATGGCCATCCATACCGCCGGCGCGCCCACGCCCGGCACCGCCACCGCACCACGCAACAACCGCGCCCGGGTCGGGCTGGCCGTTCTCGCCAGCACCGCGATGGCCGCGGCCTCGATCAGTGTTCTCACCCTCACGTCGGCAGCGCCCGCCCAGGCCGCCGGCCTCTCTCCATTCGACATCGTCGGTCGCGGTGCCACCGTGCCCTTCGTCGAGCAGGAGGCGGAGAACGTCGCCCACAACGGTTCGAAGATCGGCCCGACCCGCTACTACGGTCAGCTCCCGTCCGAGGCCTCCGGCCGCGAAGCGGTGACCCTGGACGCGGTCGGCGAGTACGTCGAGTTCACCCTGACCAAGCCGGCCGACGCGGTCACCTTCCGGTACAGCATTCCGGACAGCGCGTCCGGCACCGGCCGGGACGCCAGCATCGACCTGCGGATCAACGGCAACGTGGTCAAGGCCGTCCCGGTGACCTCGAAGTACGGCTGGTACTACGGGGGTTACCCGTTCAACAACAACCCCGGTGACACCAACCCGCACCACTTCTACGACGAGGCCCGGACCCTGTTCGGGTCGACCTACCCGGCCGGCACCAAGGTCCGGTTGCAGGTCAGCTCCACCGCCCAGTCACCCACGTTCACCATCGACCTGGCCGACTTCGAGCTGGTCGGCGGGCCGATCGCGAAGCCGGCGAACGTCATCGACGTGGTGACCGACTTCGGTGCCGACCCGACCGGTGCGACCGACTCCACCGCCGACTTCCAGGCGGCGGTCGACGCGGGGGCGGCGCAGGGCCGGGCGGTCTGGATTCCGCAGGGCAACTTCACCCTCTGGGACCACGTGGTGGTCGACCGGGTGACGCTGCGCGGCGCCGGCCCGTGGTACTCGGTGCTCGGCGGTCGGCATCCCACCCAGCGCAACCGGGCGGCCGGCATCTACGGCAAGTACGTCCCCGGCGGCGGTTACACCGGAGGGGTACGCCCACACGAGGCGAACGGTCCCAGCCGGAACGTGACCGTACGGGACTTCGCCATCATCGGCGACATCCAGGAGCGGATCGACGACGACCAGGTGAACGCGTTCGGTGGGGCGATGACCGACTCGGTCATCGACAACATCTGGATGCAGCACACCAAGGTCGGCGCCTGGATGGACGGCCCGATGGACAACTTCACCATCCGCAACAGCCGGATCCTGGACCAGACCGCGGACGGGGTGAACTTCCACACCGGGGTCACCAACTCCACGGTGACCAACACGTTCGTCCGCAACACCGGTGACGACGCGCTGGCGATGTGGGCGCAGAACGTACCGAACGTCAACAACTCGTTCACCCACAACACCATCGGCGTCACGCTGCTGGCGAACCACCTGGTCAGCTACGGCGGTCGGGACATCAAGATCACCGACAACGTGACCGCCGACTCGCTCACCAACGGCGGCGGCATCCACGTGGCCAACCGCTACCCCGGCGTACAGGGTGCGACCTCGGTCCTGGGCACCTGGACGATCGCCCGGAACACCCTGATCCGCAACGGCAACTCCGACTACAACTGGAACTTCGGCGTCGGGGCGATCTGGTTCTCCGCGCTGAACCAGGGGTTCCAGAACCCCACCATCAACATCACCGACACCGACATCCTGGACAGCTCGTACGCGGCGCTGCACTGGATCGAGGGTCAGACCAACGGCATCTTCCTCAACAACGTCAACATCGTCGGCGCGGGCACGTACGCGCTCCAGGTGCAGGCGGCCAGTCAGGTCTCCTTCACCAACGTACGGGCCAGCGGCATCGCCCAGCCGAAGCCGATGCACAACTGCGTCGGCAGCGGTTTCCAGATCACCCAGGGCGCGGGCAACTCGGGTTGGTACACCGCCACCCCGGACTGCGGCCCGTGGCCGACACCGATCTGGAACAACGGGCCGACCAGCCCGCCGCCGACCGGTACGCCGCCGCCGACCACGCCGCCCACCACTCCTCCGACCACCCCGCCGACGACCCCTCCGACCACGCCGCCGACCAACGGCAACCTGGCCCAGGGCAAGGTCATCACGGCGACCAGCACGTCGCAGGGGTACGTGGCGCAGAACGCGAACGACGGGAACGCCGCCACCTACTGGGAGAGCGCGAACGGCGCCTTCCCGCAGTCGTTGACGGTCGACCTCGGTGCGGTGGTGAACACCAACCGGGTGGTGGTGAAGTTGCCACCGGGCTGGGAGACCCGTACCCAGACGTTCGCGGTGCAGGGTTCGACGGACGGGAGCTTCCCGCCGATCGTCCCGGCGGCCGGTTACACCTTCAACCCGGCCTCGGGTAACTCGGTGTCGGTCGTCCTGCCCTCGGCGAACCGCCGCTACCTGCGGTTGGTCTTCACCGGGAACACGGGCTGGCCGGCCGGGCAGGTCTCCGAGTTCGAGGTGTACGGCAGCGGCAGCACGCCGCCGCCCACCACCCCGCCGGTGACCACGCCTCCGCCGACGACGCCCCCGCCCACCACCCCGCCGCCCACCACGCCTCCGGCCAACGTCAACCTGGCCGCCGGTCGGCCGACGACGGTGACCAGCGTGGCCGACGTGTACGGCGGTGGCAACGCGGTGGACGGCAACGCGAACACGTACTGGGAGAGCGCCAACAGCGCCTTCCCGCAGTCGATCACGGTGGATCTGGGGTCGGCCCGGTCGGTGTCGAGGGTGGTGCTGAAGCTGCCGCCCGCGGCCGCCTGGCAGACCCGTACGCAGACGCTGTCGGTGCTCGGCTCCACCAACGGATCGTCGTACGCGACGGTCAAGGCGTCGGCGGGTTACACCTTCAACCCCGCCTCGGGTAACACCGTCACGGTCACCTTCGCGGCGACCACCCAGCGGTACCTGCGCCTGACCTTCACCGGCAACACCGGCTGGCCCGCCGGTCAGCTCTCCGAGTACGAGGTCTACGCCGTCTAGGCGTACGGCACGGTCCCCTCCCGCCACTCCGGTGGCGGGAGGGGACCGATCACACCCATCGGTTCGGAGAGTGCCGTCGGTGTACCCGGCGCAGGAAGGTGCTGTCTCGTATGTCCAGGTTCAGCAGTAATCGGGATCGGGCAACGTCCGCCCGCCCCGCCGCCCCCTGCGGGCTTACGCACCACCACCCCCATCTGACGTTCCAGCCCGAAGTTGGAGGAACGCAATGAGAACCAACCCCGTCCCCTGGCGCCCGCTGGCGGCGATCCTCGCGACCGGCATGGTCGCGGCGCTCGCCCCGGCGATCCCCGCCTCCGCCGCACCCGCCGACCAGGCGAGTGCGACCAACCTCGCCGCCGGCAAGGCCGCCGCGGCAACCAGCGCCAGCACCGGTCACGCCGCCGCCAACATCAAGGACGGCGACCAGGCCAGCTACTGGCAGGGCACCGGTGCCTTCCCGCAGGCCGCCGCGGTCGACCTCGGCAGCAGCACCAGCATCGACCGGGTCACCCTGAAACTGCCCAAGGGCTGGGCGAAGCGGACCCAGACCCTGGCTCTGCAGGGCAGCCCCGACGGTACGTCGTACAGCACGATCGTCGGCTCGGCCAGCTACACCTTCAGCCCCACCTCGGGCAACCTGGTGACGGTCAAGTTCCCGGCCACCAACGCCCGGTACGTGCGGGCCGACATCTCCGCGAACAGCGCCGCCTCCGCCGGTCAGCTCGCCGAGCTGGAGGTCCACCCGGCGGCGGTGTCGAACGTCAACCTCGCCGCCGCGGCAGCGGTGGTGTCGTTGACCGCGAGCAGCTTCTCCGACGTCTACGGGGCGGGCAACGCCGGTGACGGCAACGCCAACACCTACTGGGAGAGCGCGAACAACGCGTTCCCGCAGTGGATCCAGGCCGACCTCGGTTCCGCCGTGGCGGTGAACCGGGTGGTGCTGAAGCTGCCGCCGGCCTCCGCCTGGGCGACCCGTACGCAGACGCTCAGCGTGCAGGGCAGCAACAACAGCGGTGGCCCGTTCTCCACCATCGTCGCGTCGGCCGGTTACACCTTCAACCCGGCCTCCGCCAACACCGTGACGATCAACTTCAACCAGACCACCACCCGGTACGTCCGGTTGAACATCACCGGGAACACCGGTTGGCCGGCCGGTCAGCTCTCGGAGTTCGAGGTCTACGGGCCGACCGAGGGCGACACCCAGGCACCGTCGGCGCCGGGAAGCCTGGCGTACACCCAGCCGGGGTCGGGTCAGATCCGGTTGACCTGGAACGCCTCCACCGACAACGTCGGGGTGACCGGGTACGACATCTACGCCAACGGGACGCTGCGCACCAGCGTTGCCGGGAACGTGCTGACGTACACGGACAGCCAGCCGGCGACGGCGACGGTCGCGTACTACGTACGGGCCAAGGACGCGGCGGGCAACCAGTCCGGCAACAGCAACACGGTCACCCGTACCGGCACGCCGGGCGGGGACACGCAGGCGCCGACCACGCCGGGCACGCTGTCGTTCACCGAGCCGGGTTCGGGTCAGATCCGACTGGCGTGGGGTGCCTCCTCGGACAACACCGCCGTGACCGGGTACGACATCTACGCCAACGGAACGGTGCGGGCGAGCGTGGCCGGGAACGTGTTGACGTACACGGACAGCCAGCCGGCGACCGCGACGGTCGCGTACTACGTACGGGCGAAGGACGCGGCGGGCAACGTCTCCGGCAACAGCAACACGGTCACCCGTACCGGCACCAACCCCGGCGGGTCGAACCTGGCCGTCGGCAAGCCGGTCACCGCGTCGGGCTCGATCTTCACCTTCGTGCCCACCAACGCGAACGACAACAGCACCGCGACCTACTGGGAGGGGAACAACTACCCGAGCGTGCTGACCGTGGCGCTGGGGGCCAACGCGAGCGTCAGCTCGGTCGTGGTGAAGCTCAACCCGGACAGCTCGTGGGGTCCGCGTACGCAGACCATCCAGGTGCTCGGGCGTGAGCAGAGCAGCAGCACGTTCACCAGCCTGGCCGCCGCGCAGTCGTACAGCTTCAACCCGTCCACCGGCAACACGGTGACCATCCCGGTCAGCGCCACGGTCGCGGACGTCCGGCTCCAGATCACCACGAACTCCGGCGCTCCGGCTGGACAGGTGGCGGAGTTCCAGATCATCGGCGTACCCGCGCCGAACCCGGACCTGACCATCACCGGCATGTCGTTCACCCCGGCCTCGCCGGTGGAGACCGACGCGGTCACCCTGTCGGCGACCGTCCGCAACGGCGGGTCCGCGGCCTCCGCGGCCACCAACGTCAACTTCTACCTGGGTACGACGTTGGCCGGGACCGCGTCGGTCGGCGCGCTGGCGGCGGGTGCCACCAGCACGGTGACCGCGAACGTCGGTCCGCGCGACGCGGGTACGTACCCGGTGAGCGCCAAGGTCGACGAGGCCAACACGGTGATCGAGCAGAACGACGCGAACAACAGCTACACCAACCCGTCGTCGCTGGTCGTCGCGCAGGTGGCCAGTTCCGACCTGGTGGCGAACGTGAGCTGGTCGCCGAGCAACCCGGCGGCCGGTAGCACGGTCACCTTCACGGTGGCGATCAAGAACCAGGGGACGATCGCTTCCGCCGGTGGTGCCCACGGCATCACGCTCACCGTGGTCAACCCGGCCAACGGTGCCGTGGTCCGTACGCTGACCGGCTCGTACACCGGTGCGATCGCGGCCGGTGCCACCACCGCCCCGGTCAACCTCGGCACCTGGACCGCCGTCAACGGCAGGTACGACGTCCGGGTGGTGCTCGCCGACGACGCGAACGAGTTGCCGGTGAAGCGCACCAACAACACCAGCGTCACCGGGTTCTTCTCCGGTCGTGGGGCGAACCTGCCGTACGAGATGTACGAGGCCGAGGACGGCGTGGTCGGCGGCGGGGCCCAGGTCGTCGGGCCGAACCGGATCATCGGCGACCTGGCCGGTGAGGCGTCCGGACGTCGGGCGGTCACCCTGAACTCGACCGGCAACTTCGTCGAGTTCACCACCAAGGCCAGCACGAACACGCTGGTCACCCGCTTCTCCATCCCGGACGCGCCGGGCGGTGGCGGGATCAACTCGACGATCAACGTCTACGTCAACAACGTGTTCCACAAGGCGATCCCGCTGACCTCGAAGTACATCTGGCTCTACGGGGCCGAGGCCAGCCCGGGTAACTCCCCGAGCGCGGGCAGCCCGCGGCACATCTACGACGAGGCGAACATCTTCCTGGACGCCACCATCCCGGCGGGCAGCAAGATCAAGCTCCAGAAGGACGCGGCCAACACCACCACGTACGCGATCGACTTCATCAACACGGAGCTGGTCACCGCGGCCGGCAACCCGGATCCGGCCCGGTACGCCGTACCGGCCGGCTTCACCCACCAGGACGTGCAGAACGCCCTGGACCGGGCGCGGCAGGACGCCAACCTGATCGGTGTCTACCTGCCGGCGGGTACCTACCCGACCCAGTCGAAGTTCCAGGTGTACGGCAAGGCGCTCCAGGTCGTCGGGGCCGGTCCCTGGTACACCCGGTTCGCCGCGCCCACGGGTCAGGAGAACACCGACGTCGGCTTCCGGGCCGAGGCGTCGGCGAACGGCTCGACCTTCGCCGGCTTCTCGTACTTCGGTAACTACACCAGCCGCAACGACGGTCCGGGCAAGGTCTTCGACCTGTCCCGTACGTCGAACATGACGTTCGACAACATCTGGGTGGAGCACCAGATGTGCATGTTCTGGGGTCTCGGGGTCACCAACACCACGATCAAGAACTCGAGGATCCGGAACACGTACGCCGACGGCCTGAACATGACCAACAGCAGCAACAACAACCTGATCAGCAACGTCGAGGGTCGGACCAACGGTGACGACGCGTTCGCGCTCTTCTCCGCGATCGACGGTGGTGGCGGGGCGAACACCGGCAACGTGTTCGAGAACCTGACGGCCACGTTGACCTGGCGTGCGGCCGGTCTGGCGGTGTACGGAGGGCAGAACAACGTGTTCCGCAACCTGTACATCGCGGACATGCTGACCTACTCCGGTATCACCGTCAGCTCGCTGGACTTCGGCTATCCGTTCATCGGATTCGGTCCCGGGTACACCACTATCGAGAACGCCTCGATCGTCCGGGCCGGTGGTCACTTCTGGGGGTCGCAGACCTTCCCGGCGATCTGGATGTTCGCGGCGTCGAAGGAGTTCCGCGCCATCCGCATCAACAACGTGGACATCGTGGATCCGACTTACCACGGCATCATGTTCCAGTCGAACTACAGCGGCGGCCAGGCGACCCAGGCCGTCACGGACACCGTCTTCACCAACATCTCGATCAGCGGTGCCCAGAAGAGCGGTGACGCGTTCGACGCCAAGTCCGGCTTCGGCATCTGGGCGAATGAGCTGCCCGAGCCCGGCCAGGGCCCGGCGGTCGGCTCGGCCACCTTCAACAACCTGCGGTTCAGCAACAACTTCCAGAACATCCGGAACACCACGTCGACCTTCACCATCACCGTCAACCCGTAACCGGGGGACGGCAGGTGTAGTCAGGCGGTAACCAGGTGCCGCCGGGAGGCCAGTCCTCCCGGCGGCACCGTCACGTCCGGCCGTCGTGTCGCGCTGCAGGTCGGGGCAGACTGTCACGCTCGGTGACCGGTCGTAGGATCACGGTATGTCAGCATCCCCGGTACGGTTCGGCCTGGTCGGCTACGGCTTCGGCGGACGTTACTTCCATGCGCCGCTGCTCGCCTCGGCCGCCGAGTGCGAGCTGGTCGGCGTGGTCACCACCTCCTCGTCCCGGCGGGAGGAACTGGCCCGGGACCTGCCCGGTACGCCCGCCTTCGACTCGCTGACCGCTCTGGTGGCGGAGGGTGTGGAGGCGGTCGCGATCTCCACCCCGGCGGCCACCCACCTGGCGCTGGCGCAGGAGGCGATCGGGCTCGGACTGGCGGTGGTCGTGGACAAGCCGTTCGTGCTGGACCCGGCCGCGGCACGGGAGACCGTGGAGTTGGCCGAGCGAACCGGTGTGGTGCTGAGCGTGTACCAGAACCGCCGGTGGGACTCGGACCTGTTGACCGTACGTAAGCTCATCGCTGACGGGGAACTGGGCACGGTCACCCGGTTCGAGTCGCGGTTCGAGCGGTTCGCCCCGCAGCCGGGACCGCCCGCCGCCGGTGGCGGCACCCTGCTCGACTTCGGCAGCCACCTGGTCGACCAGGCGATGACCCTCTTCGGACCGGTCGACCGGGTCTACGCCGAGATGCGGCTGCGGGACGATCTCGGTGGGCGCGACGACGACTTCTTTGTCGCGTTGCACCACACCGGCGGGGTCCGGTCCCACCTGTGGGGTAGCTGGGCCCAGGGTGCGCCCGGTCCTCGGTTCCGGGTCACCGGCAGCACCGGCAGTTACCTGGTCGACGGGGTCGACGGGCAGGAGGAGGCGCTCATCGCCGGCCGGTCGCCCGCCACCGAGGCAGACCGGTGGGGCGTGGAGCCCGAGCACCGGTGGGGCCGGATCCACCGCGGCGAGACGACGACCGTCGTACCAACCGAACGCGGCCGCTGGGACACCTACTACCCCGCCTTCGCCGCTGCCGTACGCAACACCGCCCCCGTCCCGGTAAACCCCCGCGACGCCGTAGCCAGCCTAGAAGTCCTAGCCGCCGCCCACACCAGCGCCACCCAAGCCGAAACCATCCCCCTCCCCTGACCCCCCTTCCTTCGGTCTCCCTCGTTGATCATGAAGTTAGCGACGAGAAATGTGCGTTGGGACGTTGCTAACTTCATGATCAACGGCGTGGTGGGGGCGGGGCGGCGTCGGTGGTCGGGGGCTGACAACCTGGGGTCGTGATCGATGGCATGGGGTGGGCGGGGTGAGTGGGGCGGCTCCGGGCGGGATCGGGCCACGCGACCTGGCAGTACGCGACTGGCGGCGGATCCTGGTCGTGGGCGTACGCGGAACGCTGGTGGTGCTCTGGCTGCTCTGGGCGATGCTTGCCTGGTGGTCGGCACCCCGTCCGGCCGACGCCGACCAGGCGCGACGGGACATCGCCGACGGCTCGGTGACGAGTGTCGACATCGGAACGTACTGGAACGACGGTGGGTTCTGGGGCCGGAAACGGATCCTGGAAGGTGGGCCCGACGGAAGCCAGGTCGCCTGGACGACGGAGACCGGCCGGGTCCGGTACACCGAGGTCGGTTACGGGTACCCCGACGGAACATTGGCCGCCCCGGACGGGAGCATCCCGGCACGGGGCCGCCCGCTCGTCGCGGAACTCCAGGCCGCGGCGGGCGTCAACGGTACGGGAGTGGTCCACCCGCTCATCCGTACGGCGTACTGGCTCGCGGTGTCCCTGATGGCCGTGTTCCTGATGGCCCTGGTCTCGGGGCCGGCACCGATCGGGGGTACGAAGTGGTACTGGTTCTGGCTCTCCTGGATCCCCTTCGGGCTGGGCGTCCTTGCCTGGGTCACCCGGGAACCCTGGCTGTACGGGCCGCAGACCGCACTCGCGCAGGAACTCGTCGGCATCGACGGGCCGATCGCGAGGAGGCGCTCCAACGGTTTCGAGGGCTTCGCGCTCCTCATCGTCATGGGGATCGCGATCGGCTTCGCGCTGTACGGACTGGGCCGGCTGCTCGGCCCGACCGTCGTACCCGGAATTCTCTGACGACAACGCGGCCCGACCGGGGTGGTCGGACCGCGCGGGCGGCGGGGATCCGGCTTGGTCAGTCGCCGGAGTCGGCGGAACCGCCGGAGTTCGCCGAATCGCCGCCCCCACCGCCACGCTTGCGCACCGGGGCCGGCGAGTCGTCCGGGCTGTCGTTGCCCGCCTTCGGCTTGCCCGGCGCAGGCTTGCCCTTGTCGCCCGTTCCGGTCGCCTTCTTGGCCGGCGGCGGGGCGGGGGAGTCGGCGGCCGAGGCGTTCGCACTGTCCGCCGACTCGGGTGACGGATCCACCCACTGCGGGTCACCCGGACTGTCCGACGCCGAGTTCGTGGAGTCGAACGGCGACTGGTACGGGCTGTCGGCGGACTCCGGTGAGTCGTCGGCGGCTACCTGGTCGACCTGGGTGTTCACCTGGATCGGGCTGACCTTGTCGCGCAGTTCGATGCCGGCGTCGGCGGTCGCGGCGCCAGCCGTGAGCCCGGCGACCAGTGCGGCGGCCCCCGCTCCGGCGATGATCCGCCACGGTCGATTGATGTGCATGGCATCCTCCTCGGTGTCTGTCTGCCTGTGCCTCCAGCCTCGGCTCCGTCGATGAGGTGCGACTGAACGCAACGTGAGACCTCCTTCATCCGTGCCCCGAGCCGCACCCGTGCGGTCAGGTGGGCGGGCGGAGTCGGCGGGCGCTGTCCAACCACCGGGTGGCCAGGTCCAGCCGGGCGCGGGTGTTGGTCGGCCAGTCCCGTTCCTGCACCCGGTGCGGGCCGGTGGCCAGGGACAACACCACCGCCGAGGTCCGGTAACGCAGGTCGGCGGGGTCCACCACCCGTTCGAACGCGGCCAGGTACGCCGCCCCCGCCCGCAGGATGGTGCCGGCCCGTTCGCCGTTCATCTGGGCCAGTACGGAGAGGTGCCCGAGCAGGCAGGCAAGGTCGTCCAACCGTTCGCCCGGCCCGGCGGTGTCGACGTCGAGCAGGCCGCAGATCCGGCCGCCGGAAACCAGCAACTGGCCCTCGTACAGGTCGCCGTGCACAACGGTGCCGGGTTCCGGACCGGACTCACACATGATTGCCTCGGCCAGGCTTCGCGCCTGCTCCGCCACGCTGGGCAGGGCGGCGGCGAGGACCGAGGCGTAGTGCGGTGACTTCTCCCGCCAGGACCGCCGGGGTCGACCGTCCGCCAACTCGGCGGGCAACCGGTCGAGCATGGCCAGCACCGCCCGCCCCGGCGGTGGCGGCTGCCGGGCGTGCAGCGCCTGCCGGAGCGTACGGCCGGGAAGCGCCTGCAACACCAGCAGCCCGTCCGGGGTGTAGCCCAGGCTCGGCGCGACCGGCAGGCCCGAGTCAACCAGCAGTCGGTGCCGTTCGTGCAGGTCACGTACCTGATCGCGGCGGACAACCTTCAGGAAGAGCCGGTGCCGGCCCCCGATCGCCTCGATCACCGCCCGCCGTCGCGGCCGGTACGCCCGCACCTCCAGCCGTACCGGGCCGCCGTCACCGAGGCCGAGGTCACGCAGGAGTACGGCAACCGCCCGCTCGTCGTACGCGGTGCGCAGCGCCGGCAGATCCGGGTCGTACGGGAAACGCCAGGCGGCCACCCGGTCGGTCCCGTCCTCCAGCACCATCGTGCCGCGTGGTGGACGACCGGTGCAGGCCGCCAGCCGTTCCTCCCGGACCCGTCCGTCCGGCCAACGGATCCGGACCCGGTACGCGGCCGTGGACCGGCGCCCCGGTTGGTGTTCGACCTGGACGGCCCGCCAGGCGAGCAGCTCACCGCCGGCGGGTCGCAGGGCGGTCCGCAGCAACTGCTCGGCTCCCGGCCCGGTGAGCAGGTCCAGATCGGGGTCGGAGTAATCACCCGGGCCGGTGAGCAGGTGCAGATCGGGGTCGGGGTGACCGCCCGGCCCGGTGAGCAGGTGCGGATCGGGGTCGGGGTGACCGCCCGGCCCGGCGGTGCTGATGGTCGTCGACATACCGCCGACGATCCCGGCGCGCGATGAGCGGCAGGTGAGCCGCTGATGAGAAACCGCTCAGCGTCGGGCGGGTCAGCGCGGGAAGCGCCAGCGGGTCTGGCTGTAGGGGCTCTTACGGAAGCCGAAGGCGGTGGCCGGGGCGACCTCGAACACGAGTGCCGTACCGGCGCCGGAGGCGTGGTGGAACAAACCGTCGCGTACGTCGAACCGCCAGTCTTCGCCGTACTTCGTGACGTAGGCGTCGGCGATCCGGCGCAGTCGCGTCTCGTCGGTGAGCCGGACCGCCTCACTCTCCAGGACCAGGTCCAGACCCTCGTGCAGGGCGTTGCTTCCGGTGGTCAGCACGGTGTGCGGGTTGTCGGCGAGGTTGCGGGCCTTGCGCTCGTCGGGGCCGGTGCAGAAGTACATGGCGTGGTCCAGCCAGACCCCGAGCAGCGGGGTGACGTGTGGTCGCCCGTCCGGGCGTACGGTCGACAGCCAGTAGAGTTCGGCGGCCGTGAGGATCTCCCGGGCCTCGGCCCAGCCGGTGGCCTCGGCGGTGTCGTCGCTGTACCGGGCGTCCAGGTCGGTCACGGGTTCCAAGGTGTCCATCACCAGTCCCATCACGCTGCGTTGATCGGCCGTCGCCGACGCTACCGCCCCGGTACGACACCCACCGGCCAGTTCGCCAGCGTGTCCAGCCCCTGTAGACGGCCGTGGTCGTACTCGGTCGAGAATCGTTCGTCGCCCAGCGCGGTCCGTACGACCGCCCGGATCCGGTCGACGTCGCCGCGTTCGGCCGGCGGCAGCGGTGCACCGACCGAGTCGCGCGCGGACGCGGCGGTCCCCAGCCACCGGGCCGCCTGCTCGTGGTGACCGGTCATCGCACGGGCTCCGGCCAGACCCTCTAGGGCGAGGGCGATCGACCGGGGATCGCCGCTGGTACGGGCGGCGTCGAGTCCCTCCAGGTGCAGGGCCAGGGCCGCTTCGGCATCACCGCGCTGTTCGGCGATGAACCCGAGTTCGGCCACGATCAACGCCACCCCGAGGTCGCCGTCCACCTGCCGGCACCAGTCGAGCCAGCGGTGCAGGTGCGCCTCGGCAACATCCAATCGGCCCTGTCGTCGGGCGGCGAGGCCGAGCCCGATCCCGGCGAACTGCTCCCCGCGCCGGTGGGACCGCTCGGCGGCCAACCGCATCGCCCGCAGGTGGTAGGCGTCGGCCCGGACATGGTCACCCCGCAGCAGGGCGATCCGCCCCAACCCGGAGAGCTGGTACGACACCTCGATCCACAGTCCGAGTTCCTCCGCCATCCGCAGCCCGTCCCGGTGCAGCCGGTCGGCCTCGTGGTACTCCCCACCGATCTCGGCCAGGGAACTCAGCACCTCGATCGCCTTCAGTTGCCCCCACCGGTCACCGAGCTCCCGGAACAGGGTCAGGCCCCGCTCCGCGTCCCGCCGACTGGCGGTCAGATCGCCCAGCGGCCGTGCCTGGGCGGCACGGGTGGTCAGCGCCGCCGCCACCCCCCACCGATCATCTCGGGCGCGGAACCCGGCCAACGCCCGATCCACCCCGTCCGCCCGCGCGGCCAGGTCACCGGAACCGATCAGGGCGTAGCTCAGCAGCCACTCCGCCATCGCCTGACCGGCCGGGTCGTCGACGTCGGCGTACCGCTTCAGCGCCCGCTCGGCCCGACCGGGCAGGTCCGCCCCGTCACCGATCAGGATCGCCAGGGCCGCCTGCCAGGTCTGCGCCCGGGTCCGCGGGACGGTGGACACCTCACCGGCCGCAGCCAGGGCCAGACCCGCCCAGCGGTGCCCCTCACTGAGCCGTCCACGCAGGAACCAGTACCAACCCAGCGCGTTGACCAGCCGCAACGCCAGGTCCGCCGCTCCCTGCCGGGTCGTCGCGTCGAGCGCCGTACGGAGGTTCGCGGTCTCCTGGTCGAGTCGCTCCAACCACTCCCGCTGAGCCGGACCGCGCAGTGCCGGCTCGGCCCGCTCGGCGAACCCGACGTAGTACAGGGCGTGGCGTTGCCGTACCCCGTCGGACTCGCCGGCCTCCCGGAGCCGGTCCCCGCAGTAGGCGGCCACCGATTCGAGCAGCCGGTACCGGGGAGGTGCACCGGTGCCGGGATCGTCCACCACCACCAGCGACCGGTCCACCAGCCGGGCCAGGAGGTCGAGCACCTCCGACGGCCGTACGCCCGCACCCGCACAGATCGTCTCGGCCGCGTCCAGGGTGCACCCGTCGGCCGGTACGCCCAACCGCCGGAGCACCACCCGCTCGGCTTCGGTCAGCAGTTCCCAGCTCCAGTCGACCATCGCCCGGAGCGTCTGCTGCCGGGCCGGGGCGCCCCGATGACCGGTGGCGAGGAGGTGGAACCGGTCATCGAGCCGGGCCACGAGTTCGTGCACCCCGAGGACCCGTACCCGGCTCGCCGCCAGCTCCAACGCCAGCGGGATGCCGTCCAGCCGTCGACAGATCGCACCGACCGCGTCGGCGTTGGCGGGGGTGAGCGCGAATCCCGGTGCCGCCGCGGCGGCCCGCGCCACGAAGAGCCGTACGGCGCTGGACCGGAGCAGCGTGTCGGGGTCGGTACCGGTTGCCGGGTCCGGCAGGGCCAGCGGCGGTACGCCCCACCGGACCTCACCCGCACAGCGCAGCGGCTCCTGACTGGTCGCCAGGATCCGCACCTCCGGTGCGGCCCGCAACAGCCGTTCGGCAAACTCCGCCACCGACCCGACCACGTGTTCGCAGTTGTCGAGTACGAGCAGCACCCGCCGATCCCGCAGCGCCCCGGCGAGCCGACCGACCGGATCCGCCGGTCCACCGCCGGACCCGCGCTGCCCGCTCGTCTCGTCGCCGATCCCCAGCACGCCCGACACCACCTCGACCAGCCGGACCAGCTCGTCGCAGGGTACGAGTCCGGCGAGTTCCACCAGCCACACGCCGTCGGCGAAGGTGGCCGCCACCCGAGCGGCGACGGCCACCGCCAGCCGAGTCTTGCCCACGCCGCCCGCCCCGGTGAGGGTGACCAGGCGATTGCTCGCCAGCAGGGTGCTCACCTCCCGGACCGCCTCCGTCCGGCCGACCAGTTCGGTCAGCGGGGCGGGTAGCTGGGGCCGGGCGGTTGCCGTGGCGCGCGGTGGTGCCAGCAGGGCCGGGTCGTGCCGGAGGATCGCCGCATGCAGGCGGTTCAGCTCGGGGCCGGGCTCCAGCCCCAGCTCCTCGGCGAGGCGGTCGCGCAACCGGCGGTAACCGGCGAGCGCCTCGCTCTGCCGCCCTGCCTGGTAGAGCGCCCGCAGGTAGCCGGCGTGCAGCCGCTCCCGTAGCGGGTGCCGGCGTACCAACTCGCCGAGTTCTCCGACCAGCGGGGCGTGCTCGCCCAGCGACAGCCGGGCTTCGGCCCGGTCCTCGATCGCCAGTAGCCACTGCTCGTCCAGGTGTTCGCGGGCCGCCCGGACGAACGGTTCGTCGGCGAAGTCGGCGTACGCGGGGCCGCGCCAGAGTGCCAGGGCGTCGGTGAGCAGCGCGGTGCGCGTACCCGGATCGGGGGTTGTCCGGGACCGCGCGACCAGGTCGGCGAATTGGCCGGCGTCGACCGCGTCGGCGGGGATCCGGAGCAGGTAACCCGGCGGTTGGAAGATCACCAGGTCCCGGCCGGCGGGCCCAGCGTCCGCCAACGCCCGCCGTAGCTGGGAGACCTTGGCCTGGAGCGCGCCGGTCGGGTTGGTCGGCAGCCGGTCCGGCCACAGGTCGTCGACCAGCCGATCCGTCGACACCGGTCGCCCGGGGTCCGTCAGCAGGGCGGCGAGGAGCGCGCGGACCTTCAGCTCGGGGACCCGGACCGGCTCACCGTCCGCCGTCCACACCGCCACCGGTCCGAGCACCCCGAAACGCACCACCCCACCGTACGCAGACCGGCGGCCCCTACCGACCGCGGCCGAAGCGCATCCGAAGTGGATCCGAAGGGCAGCTCGGCAGGGTGGGGATCGGAAAGCGCACCGGAACGAACGAGGGGAGTTCGATGTCTGACGGGAACGGCTCACGAGCACCGGTGACGATCATCGGTCTGGGGGCGATGGGTACCGCCCTGGCCGGGGCGTACCTGGCCGCCGGGCACCCCACCACGGTCTGGAACCGGACCGGGGGCAGGGCCGGTGACCTGGTGTCGAGGGGAGCCGTCGAGGTGCCCGAGGTGGCCTCGGCGGTCGCGGCGAGTCCACTGGTGATCGTGTGCGTGCTGGACTACCCGGCCGTACGCGAGGTGCTCGACCCGATCGGGGCGGCCCTGTCCGGGCGGGTTCTGGTCAATCTCACCAACGGAACACCGGCCCAGGCCCGGGAAACCGCCACCTGGGCGGCGGGGCACGGCGTCGACTACCTGGACGGCGGGATCATGGCGATGCCACCGGGCATCGGCACCTCGGACGCGTTCGTGCTCTACAGCGGTTCGGAGGACGCCTTCGTGACGTACCGCCGGGAGCTGGAACTGCTCGGCGCGGCGAGTTACCTCGGCACCGACCCCGGCCTGGCGGCCCTGCACGACCTGGCGCTGCTCAGCGGCGTGTACGGCATGTTCGCCGGATTCGTCCAGGCATTCGCCCTGGCCGGCAGCGAGAACATCCGGGCGACCGAGTTCGTCGCCCTGCTGACGCCCTTGCTGCACGCCATGCTGGCCGATCTGCCGAACTGGGCCGAACGGATCGACAGCGGCGACCACACCACCGGCGTGGTGTCCAACCTCGGCATGCAGGCGACCGCCTTTCCCAACCTGATCCGAGCCAGCCGGGACCAGGGCGTGCGCCCGGACCTGATGGCTCCGATGCAGGCACTGCTCGACCGGGGGGTGACCGGCGGCCACGGCAAGGCCGACCTCACCGTCCTGGTCGAACTGCTCACGTCTCCGGCACCGACGAAAGGAACCCCGGCATGACCAGGTACGCGGGTAGGAAGGCCGTCATCACCGGCGGTACGCACGGAATCGGCCTGGCGATCGTCCGGGCACTGCTCGACGGCGGCGCCGAGGTGCTGCTCACCGGTCGTAACGAGGAGAACATCGAGAAGGCGCGTGCCGACCTCGGCCCGTCGGTCCAGGTGGTGCGCTCCGACGCGGCGAGTCTGGCCGACATCGACGCGCTCGGTCGGCAGGTCGGTGACCGGTTCGGCACGTTCGACGCCCTGTTCGTCAACCACGGCTACGCCAGGATGGAGCTGTCGACCGACGTCACGGATTCGTCGTACGACCGGACCTTCGACGTCAACACCAAGGGCGCGTTCTTCACCGTGCAACGGCTGGCCCCACTGCTGCGTACCGGCGGGTCGGTGGTCTTCACCAGTTCCGTCGCCGACACCGGCGGCACGCCCGGACTGATTCTCTACTCCGGGTCGAAGGCCGCGCTCTGGTCCTTCGCCCAGGGCTTCGCCGCGGAACTCCTGCCTCGGGGGATCAGGGTCAACGCGGTCAGTCCCGGTTTCATCAGGACGCCGTCGATGGGGGTGGACGCCACGGCGGCGGAGAAGGAGGCCTTCTCGCAGCTCGGTGACGAGATCACCCCGATGAAACGCCACGGTACGCCGGAGGAGGTGGCGACGGCCGCGCTCTTCCTGGCCTTCGACGCCACCTTCACCACCGGGGTGAAACTCCCCGTCGACGGCGGCCTCGGCCAGCGGCTCGACCCACCCGGTCAGTAGGTCGGCGCGGTCTAGGGGGTCGGGGGTGGCGGGTCGGGGCCGAGGTCGTGCCGCAGATCGTCGAGCTCGGCACGTAGCTTGGCGACTTCCCGCCGCACCCGGTCCATTTCCGCACGGGAGGCGGCGAGCCGGGCCGCCTCCTCCCGATCGGGACGGCCGATCCACCAGAAACCGACGGCGCAGAACACGAGGAGGCCCATGCCCGCGCCGGCCGGCGTTAGCGACCATGGGTCCGGTTCCCAGGCGGAGGTGGCCCCCGGTCCGGTGACCTTGACCGGAACCGGGCCGGTGGGTCGGTCGCGGAGCAACGGGTGGATCCGGACCCGGTCGATGCGTACGCTGCCGTCGTCGGCCGTGAACGCCCCACGGCAGGCCCAACCGTCGAGCTTGTCGCCGGATTCGAAGTGGCATTCGACCACCGTCACCCTGCCCGGAACCCCGGCGACGAACGCATAGGCCCGCCCGGCCCCGGTCACCACGAGAGCGACGCCGAAGCACACCACCAAGCCGAGCTTTGCCGCCGAGGCCAGGTCAAGCCCGGTGAACGGGCGGGACCAGGCGCGGGAGTCGCGGTGGGGTCGGCTCACCGCCGCAGCGTACTGAGGTCGATCAACGCGTGATCACGTCAGTTGGTGGCCGGCGCTCCCGCGTCAACGTACCTCCAGCAGGGTCTTGCCGAAGCCGGCCCGGGACTCGATGACGGCGTGCGCGTCCGCCGCCCGTTCCAGCGGGAAACGCTGCCCGATCGTCGGTCGCAGCCGGCCGGCTGCCGCCTCGGCCAGGGCGCTCTGTGCGAAGCCACGTATCTGCGTCGGGTTCATCGCCGGGCGGAACGCCCGTACGCCACGCCGCTCGGCCGCCTCCTCCGAGATGTCCACCCACTCCCCGCTGGCCAGACCGAAGCTGAGCATCCGGCCACCCCGGTCCAGCAACTCGAAGGCCGCGCGGGCGACGGCACCGCCGACACCGTCGAAGACCACGTCGACCCCGCCGACGGAGGCGCGTACCCGATCGGTCCAGTCCGGTTCCCGGTAGTCGACCGCGACGTCCGCCCCCAGGTCCCGGGCCAGCCCTACCTTGTACGGGCCACCGGCCGCCGCGACAACCGTGGCGCCGGCCGCCCTGGCGAGCTGCACCAGCAGCGAGCCGACCCCACCGGCCGCCGCCTCCACCAGCACCCGTTCGCCGACGACCAGCCCGGCCGACCCGACCAGCCAGGTCGCGGTACGCCCGTCGGCGAGCAACGCCACCGCGTCGTCCAGCGCCAACCCGTCCGGCACCGGCAGCAGACCGGCGGCGTCCACCGAGGCCCGTTCGGCGTACCCGCCGGAGCCGCCGGTGCTGCTCACCACCGACCGGCCGACCAGGGCCGGGTCGACGCCGGTGCCGACCGCGCTGACCACTCCGCCGACCCCGTTGCCCGGGATCATCGGCAGTTCCGGCCGGAACGGGCCGGCGCCGGTTGCCCGGAACTGGGTCTCGACGAAGGTGATGTTGGCGAACGCCACCTCGATCAGGGCCTGTCCCGGCCCGGCGACCGGGTCCGGGGCCTCGCCGGGGACGAGCTTCTCCGGCCCGCCGAATCCCGTCAACCACACCGCACGCATAACCACTCCTCCGGCGTCGACTCGCTTCCTGTCCCCGGAGCCTGCAACCTCAACAACGGTTGAGGTCAAGTGCCGGTGGTGCTCAGCCGGCCAGGCGGTACCCGATCCCGCGTACGGTCTGGATCCGGTCGGTGCCGAGCTTGCGACGCAGGTAACCGATGTACACGTCCACCACGTTCGAGCCGGGATCGTGGGCCAGCCCCCAGACCCGGTCCAGCAACTGCTCCCGGCTGAGCACCTGACCGGGGTGGCGCAACAGGGTCTCGGCGAGCAGGAACTCCCGCCCGGTCAACTCGACCAGGTCCCCGTTCACGGTGGCGGTACGGCGTACCAGGTCGAGCCGGATCGGGCCGGCCTGGACCACGGTCGGGGTGGCCTGGCCGTGTTCACGCAGCCGGGCCCGGACCCGGGCCAGGAGTTCGTCGAAGCTGAACGGCTTGGTCATGTAGTCGTCGGCACCCAGGTCGAGCCCGGCGACCCGGTCCGGCACCGCGTCACGGGCGGTGAGCACGATCACCGGCAACCGCTCGCCCCGCGCCCGGAGCTGCGCCAGTGCGGCCAGCCCGTCCTGGCCGGGCAGCCCGAGGTCCAGGATCAACACGTCGAAGTCACCGCTGCGGGCGGACACGGCGACCTCGACCCCGCTGGTCACCACCGTGGTCACGTACCCGGCCGCGCGCAGCCCCTTGGTCAGGAACGAGGCGATCCGCGGCTCGTCCTCGGCGATCAGGACCCGGTTCATCGAATGCCTCCCGGTACGACCGAGGCGGCGGGCAGGACCAGGGTGAAGGTCGACCCCGCGCCGGGAATGCTGTCCACCGCGACCGTCCCACGGTGCGCCTCCGCGATCGCCGCCACGATCGCCAGACCCAGCCCGGCGCCCTCGGCCCGCGCGTGCGCGTGTTCGGCCCGGGCGAAACGGGCGAAGATCCGTTCCCGGTCCTCGGGCTCGATGCCGACCCCGGTGTCCCGTACGGAGAGCAGCACCCGGCCCGGTTCGGCCTGACCGGGACGCTCCACCCGGGCGGAGAGTTCGATGGTGTCCGACGGACCGGTGAACTGGACCGCGTTCTGGGCGAGCTGCATCAGGGCCTGGGTCAGCCGCTGCCGGTCGGCGAGCACGGTCACCTCCTCGATGGTGCCGATCCGCCACTCCCGGTCTCCCAGGGCGACGGCTTTGGCGTACACGTCGTGCATCATCAGCGCGACCTCCACGGGGTCGGGGTGCAGGAAGTCGGGTTGCTCGGCCTTGGCCAGCATGAGCAGGTCGTTCACCATCCGGTTCATCCGGTCCAACTCGTCGGTGACCAGCGCGATGGTCTCGGCCCGGTCGTCCGGGTCGTCACCCATCAGCTCCAGGTGACCCCGGACGATGGTGATCGGCGTACGGAGTTCGTGCCCGGCGTCGGAGACGAACGCCTGCTGGGCGGCGAATGCCCGGTGCAGCCGGCCGAGCATCCCGTTGAAGGTGTGCGCCAGGTCGGCCACCTCGTCGGTGCCGGTG
This sequence comes from Micromonospora sp. NBC_01796, assembly GCF_035917455.1. Taxonomy (NCBI): domain Bacteria; kingdom Bacillati; phylum Actinomycetota; class Actinomycetes; order Micromonosporales; family Micromonosporaceae; genus Micromonospora; species Micromonospora sp. NBC_01796. The sequence goes on from NZ_CP109078.1 coordinate 3,285,107, forward strand.
ACCTCGATCCGGCGGGAGAGGTCGGTCTCCTCGATCGTCCGCGCGGTCTCGGTGACCGTACGCAGTGGACGCAGCGCCCGGCCCATGGCCAGGTAACCGCCGGCGGCGACAACCACGATCACCAGCAGGCAGGCGAGCGCCATCAGGCGTACGGCGTCGTCGATGTCGGCCCGCCGTTCGGCACCGAACTCGACCACGACCACCTGACCGCGTACCGCCCCGTCGATGATCAGGGGTACGGCGAGCCAGCGCGCCGGACCGCCGGGACCTCCGTCGACCCGCCCGTACGCGCTCTCGGTCAGCCCGGCCCAGCGGCGCATCAGCTCGGTGTCACCGCTGAGGTCGTACGGTGGCGCCTCGGTCGCCCGGTAGAACGCCCCGTCGACCAGCACCAGCACCGCCTCCCCGGCCTGCGGCTCGTTGCGCAGCAGGTACGTGTCCGCGATGGCCCGCAGGTCGGGGCCGAACGGCTGCCCGCTCGCCGGATCACGACCGCCGACGAGTCGCCGGAACTCGGTCACCTCCTGGCGCATGTCGGTGCCGATCCGGTTCTCGAGCTGGTTGAGCAGGACCTGTCGGATAACCACCACCGAGGCGAGGCTGGCCACCGCGAGCAGGGCCAGGGCCCACCCCAACAGCCGCAGCCGCAACCCGAGGCCGAGCGGCCGGCGCCACGGTCGTACGGCCGTCTCAGTCGTCCCCGTCGTCGTCCTCGTCGTCATCGTCGCCGGACCGGTCGTCATCGTCATCGTCGTCATCGCCGGCTGGCTCGGCGTCGTCACCACCGGCCGGTCCGTCGTCGCCTCGACCGGTTGTGCCGTCGTCGTCTCTGCCGGCCGGTCCGTCGTCGTCGGCGGGCTGGTCGTCGTCGTCTCCGGTGGCGGGCTGGGCGGCGTCGTTGTCATCGTCGCCTCCGGGGTTGGCCGGGCCGAGGCTCGCGCTGCCGGCTGGGTCGGCTCCATCGTCGGTCCTCGTCTGAGCTGCCGGGCTGATGATCTGGATCGGCGGAACCTGGTCGGGCGGGAGCAGCGCAGGCAGGCCGACACCGGTGAGCAGGCCCACCAGCGCCGCCAGCCCGATGCCGGTGGCGACCTTCTGTGTGCTCATCGGACCAAGGTTGCCGGTCGGCGATGACCAACCGGTGAGAGCCGGATGAGAAGCCTCTCATCGACGGATCTTCCCAGGTCAGCGACGGGCCGCCAGATAAAGAAGTTTTCACCTTCGGCTGAGCGTCGGCTTACGCGCCCGCTGAACACTGGCGGCCACTGGCAGCAGACCGACCGTGGGGGCGGGCATGAGCGACAGCAGACCATCGACCACATCGAAAAAACGCAGATCCGGCGGCAGAACCAGACGCCGCCGGATCCTGATTCCGGTCATCGGGGTGGCATCCCTGTTGACCACCATGATCGCCGTCCAGCCGGTCTGGGCGGTCACGTTCACCGTCAACAGCACCGCCGACGCGGTCGACATCAACATCGGCAACGGCATCTGCCGGACCAGCGCCAACACGTGCACGCTGCGGGCCGCGATCCAGGAGGCGAACGCGACGCTGCCCGGTGACACGATCCAGGTGCCGGCCGGGACGTACCAGATCACCCGGGCGCCGGCCGGTGACAACGGCGACGACACCGGTGACCTCGACATCGTCAGCCCGGTGACCATCATCGGTGCCGGCGCCGCCGGGACCATCGTGGACGGTGGGCAGCCGCCGGCCGGGGCACCGGCCGATCGTCGCGGGCTGGATCGGCTGCTGGAGATCCACGACACCGCCGGCAACGTCACCGTCTCCGGGGTCACCCTCCGCGAGGGGTACGACTCCGAGCAGGGCGGTGCCGTACTGAGTCTCTCCTCCGGGGTGGTACGCCTACAGGGCGTCTCGGTGCTGGACAGCTACGCCGGGGTCTCCGGCGGCGGCATCGACCTCGACGGTGAGGGCCGGGTCGAGATCAGCGGCTCGACCATCCGGGGGAACGCCACCGGTGGCGACGGGGGCGGCATCTCCAACCAGCACGAGGTCGAGCTGGCGCTGACCGACACCGCGCTGACCGGGAACACGGCCGGTGCCGACGGCGGTGGGCTCAGCAGCGTCTCCAAGACCCGGCTGACCGTCACCCGGGGCACCGTCTCCGGCAACGCCGCGCACGGCAGCGGCGGCGGCGTACTCGCCGACTCGGAGCGGGCCAGCACGATCCGCAACACCGTCTTCACCGGCAACTCCGCCGGTGACCCGGTCTCCGGTGACGGCGGCGGTGCCGGCCTCTACCTCGGCGGCAGCGGCGGGGCGACGGTCACCGGGGCGTCGTTCACCGAGAACGAGTCGATCGCCGAGGGCGGCGGGCTCGCGATCCACTCCGGCGGAGCGGTCACGGTCAGCGACAGTACGGTCCGGGACAACACCTCCGAGGCCGGCGGCGGTGGGGTGGAGAACGACGGTCAGCGGGTCACCCTGACCCGGCTGACCATCACCGGGAACACCGCGGCGGCCGACGGCGGCGGCATCGAGAGCCAGGGCAGTGGCGCGTTCTCGGTCGTCGACACCACGGTCAGCCAGAACACCGCCGAGCACGGTGGCGGTTTCGCCAACGTCGCCGACGGCACCCTCCAGATCACCGGCTCCACCTTCTGGGACAACCGGGCCAAGCAGTACGGCGGTGGCATCTACAACGCCAGCGACGCCGAGGCGTTGATCGAGAACACCACCACCTCGGGAAACGTGGCCCAGGTCGCCGGTGGCGGTCTCTACACCGACGCGGACGCCGGCCTGCGGGTGGTCAACGTGACCATCAACCGCAACGTCGCCCCGCACGGCGCCGGCATCGGTGACGAGCCGGGTGGCTCGGTCAACTTCCCGGTCGAGCCGAGCCAGTCGGTCATCCTGCGCAACACCATCGTCGCCGGCAACCTCTACAGCCCGGAGTGCAGCTTCGCGGTCGGTTCCGAGGGCGGCAACCTGGACAGCGCCGACTCCTGCTACCTGCGCGGCAGCCGGGACCGGTCGAACGCGGGCGACCCGAGGATCGACGCGATCGCCGACAACGGCGGCCCGTCGATGACCCACGCGATCCAGGACGACAGCTTCGCCCTGGACGGCGGCGTCGCCCCGTGCGCCACCGTCGACCAGCGCGGAGTCACCCGACCGAAGAACACCACCTGCGACATCGGGGCGCTCGAACACGAGGGACCGTTCCCGGCGGCCGACCTGACCCCGCCGGAGACCTCGGTGGTGTCCGGGCCGACGTTCGCCGCCGAGCGGGCCACGTTCACCTTCGCCGGGACGGACAACACCACCCCGGTCGGCGAACTGCTCTACGAGTGCCGGGTGCTGGTCAACGACCCGACCGAGCCGCCGGACCCACCGGACCCGACCGAGCCACCGGACCCGGAGTTCATGTTCGTCGGCTGTCCGAACCCGTACGAGGTGCTCGACATCGAGCTGGGTCAGAACACCCTCGAGGTACGGGCGATCGACCGGGCCGGCAACGTGGACCAGTCCCCGGCGGTCTGGGAGTTCACCGGTGGCGAGGACATCACGCCCCCCGAGACGACGTTCGCCAGCACCCCGCCGAACCCGAGCGCGGGCCGTACGGCGACGTTCTCGTTCCTCGGCACCGACGACCTCACCCCCACCAACCTGCTCGAGTACGAGTGCCGGATCGACAGCACCGACGAGCTGGCCTGGCTGGAGTGCGCCAGCCCGTGGAGCTTCTCCAACCTGACCACCGGCTCGCACACCGTGCAGGTACGGGCGATCGACGAGGGCGACAACGTCGACCCGACCCCGGCGACGTACACCTGGACGGTGGGTTCGCCGGTCGACTGCGACACCTCGAACGTGATCCTCGGGGCGGACGCGGACACCTGGATCGACGAGTCGAACACCCAGGAGAACTTCGGCATCTCCGAATCGCTCGGTGTCCGCTCGCGGGCTCCCGGCGAGGACGCCCGTACGCTGATCCGGTTTCCGCTGCCGACGGACGTACCGGCGGCCTGTGAACTGACCGGGGCGACCCTGCGGCTGCACGCGGACGGCGAGGTCGGTCGGACCCTGGAGGCGATCCCGATCGGCTCCGCCTGGGCCGAGATGCAGGTGACCTGGGCCAACCAGCCCGGCACCGTCGGGACCGCGGCGACCACCGGCTCCGGTTCCGGGTTCCGGGAGTGGAACGTGACCGGGCAGGTCGCGGCGATGCTCGGCGGGGCGCCGAACCACGGCTTCCTGATCCGGGACTCCGCCGAGGAGGGCGAGGGCGACGACTCGTCGTTCGCCTCCCGCAACACGGTCGCGGAGCCGCCGCTGGTGCCGCAGCTCGTGCTCCGGTTCGACGGCCCGGGGGCCCCGCAGCCGCCCGCGCCGCCGGCACCGGTCGCGACCACGGTCACCTGCGGTCAGGTGCTGACCCAGAGCACCCGGCTGCTCAACGACCTGACCAACTGCCCGCTGGACGGGCTGGTGATCGGGGCGCCGAACATCGAGGTCGACCTCGACGGGCACACCGTCGACGGGCCGGGTTACTTCCCCGGCCAGCCGGGTTCCCCGATCGAGCTGCCCGAACTGGGCGGACCGGCGGGCGTACGCAACGTCGGCTTCGAGAACGTCGTGATCACCGGCGGAACCGTACGGCAGTTCGTGTACGGGATCTCGGCGATGGCCGGCACCCGGTTCAACCGCTACGAGGACCTGACCGTACGCGAGAACGCGGTCGCCGGGATCGAGCTGTCGAACGCCGACGACGGCCGCAACGCCAACCAGGTACGCGGCAACACGTTCGACGCCAACGAGATCGGGGTTGCCCTGGTCAACGGCTCGGAGAACAGCGTCCTGGCGGAGAACACCTTCACCGGCAACCTCGGGGTGGCGCTCTGGATGCAGGACGCCAGCGGCCACCTGATCGAGGAGAACACGGTCAGCGGGGTGACCGCCGATCCGACGATCGGCAGCGACGGTGGTTTCCTGCTGGAGGACTCCCGCGACAACCGGCTGATCGGCAACACCCTCTCCGACAGCGGTGACGGCGGGATCCTGATCACCGAGGGGTCCCACCGGACCCTGGTGCAAGACAACACGATGACCCGCACCGGGGACGCCGGGGTGACGGTCGAGGACTCCGACGGGATCCAGGTGATCGGGAACGTCTCGCACCTGGCGGCGGACTCCGGCATCGGCCTGTCCGGGTCGAGCGACAGCGTGGTCCGGGACAACGACGTCCGGTACAACCCGGGCGGCGTGGAACTGGAGGGATCCAGCGACAACCTGGTCGAACGGAACGACGCCAGCTTCTCCGGTGGCGCCGGCATCTCGGTCGGGCCGGGTTCGCTGCGCAACCGGATCCTCGACAACGTGGTCAACGGCTCGGCCGGTGGCGGGATCGCGGTCGAGGGCGCGGCGGTCGACCCGGAGGGTGTGCCGCTCGGCGCGAACGTGGTCGAGCGCAACGAGGTGATCGGTAACCAGGGCGACGGCATCTCGGTCCCGGAGGCCGGGCACCGGTTGGCCGACAACGTGGCGCACCACAACGCCGCGTTCGGCATCGACGCCGCCGAGGAGGGCACGATCGACGGCGGCGGCAACGTCGCCAGCGGAAACGGTGAGCCGGAGCAGTGCCGGGGTGTGGTCTGCGGTACGGGAACCCCGGGTCAACCGCCGGCACCGGACCTGACCGGGCCGGACACCGTACTGACGTCGACGCCGCCGAACCCGAGCAGCAGCCTCGGCAGCATCCACTTCGGGTTCACCGGTACGGACAACGCGGCCCCGCCGACCGCACTGCGTTTCCAGTGCCGGCTGGACCCGCCACCGGACCCGCCGGCCCCGGAGCCGGATCCGGGTGACCCGCCGCAGCCGCCGGACGTCGACAACTGGGTCGAGTGCGTCAGCCTGACCTCGTACCACTTCCTGTTCGCCGGGGTGCACCGGTTCGAGGTGCGCGCGATCGACCCGTCGGACAACGTGGACCTGACCCCGGCGACGTACACCTGGACGGTCGCGGCGGTCCCGCCCGGCCCGGACTCGACCCCGCCGAACACGACCATCTTCTCCACGCCGGACCAGGCGAGCACCACCCCGGTCGCCGTCTTCGGCTTCCGGGGCAGTGACAACGCCTCGCCCGGCCCGAACCTCAGTTACCAGTGCCGGTTGGACGCCGCGCCGTTCGGGCCGTGTCTGAGCCCGAAGACGTACTCCGGCTTGGCGCTGGGGGTGCACACCTTCGAGGCGCGTGCGGTGGACCTGGCCGGCAACATCGATCCGACGCCGGCCGCGTACACCTGGACGATCTCCCCGGCCCCGGCGGACAGCACCCCGCCGGAGACGACGATCGACTCGGCCCCGGACGCCACCACCGTCGGTACGGACGCGAGCTTCACCTTCTCGGCGAGCGAGGCGGAATCGACGTTCGAGTGTTCGTTGGACGGTTCGGCGTTCACCGCGTGTACGTCACCCGTGGCCCACGTCGGGCTCTGGGCGACCGACCACGAGTTCCGGGTACGGGCCACCGACCCGGCGGGCAACACCGATCCGACCCCGGCGGCACACGCCTGGACGATCCGTCCGGCACCGGTGCCGACGCAGGTGACCTGCGGTCAGACGCTCGCCCAGAGCGTGCTGCTGACCAACAACCTGACCAACTGCGGTAACGACGGGTTGGTGATCGGGGCGGCCGGCATCACGGTCGACCTGAACGGGTTCGGTGTCGACGGCATCGGGCAGGGGGTCGGGATCCGGAACAACGGTCACGACCAGGTGACCGTCACCAACGGCACCATCGGGGGCTTCGACCACGGCCTCCAGTTGAACGCGGGCACCGCCGGCAACATCATCTCCAACCTGACGTTGACCCAGAACCAGGAGGCGGGCATCCAGCTCGCCGACGCGGACAACGGCACCGCCGGCAACCTCGTACGCGGCAACACGCTCACCGGCAACGCGGCCGGCATCGTGCTGACCGGCGGGACCCAGGGCACCCTGCTGCTGGACAACACGATCAGCGGCAGCGCGCTGGAGGGCATCCACCTGGTCGGCGCGAGCGGAAACCGGATCGAGGAGAACCGGGTCAGCGGGTCCAGCGGAACGGGCCTCTGGCTGGAGGGGTCGAGCAACAACACGATCGTGGGCAACACGGTCCTCGACAACTCCGACGCGGCGGTGACCCTGGAGGCGGCGTCCAACGGCAACAAGCTGGAGGGCAACGAGCTGACCGAGAGCGAAGCCGGGATCAACATCGTCGAGTCCAGCGGGAACGACGCCATCGCGAACATCGTCACGAACCACAGCGACGGCGGGATCAGCCTGGAGGCGGCGCTGAACAACGTACTGCGCGGCAACGACGTGCGGTTCAACAGCACCGGCATCGATCTGCACCAGTCGTCGGGCAACCGGATCGAGTCCAACGACGCCAGCGACTCCTCGTCGACCGGCATCGCCCTCGGTTCGGAGTCGCTGAACAACGTGGTCACCCTGAACACGGCCAGCGGCAACTCGGCGGAGGGGATCTCGGTCGAGGCGGAGGTGTTGCCGGAGAGCACCGAGCCGGGCAACATCATCGACCGGAACACCACCGGGAACAACAGCAGTGACGGCATCTCGGTCAACAAGGCCGGGCACCGGATCTCGGCCAACACGGCCAACAACAACGGTGGCTGGGGCATCTACGCCGAGACCGGGAACGTCGACGGTGGCGGCAACCGGGCCTCGGGCAACACCGAACCGATGCAGTGTTACCAGATCTCCTGCGACGGTTCGGCGCCCACACCGCCGGAGGTCGCACCGCCGGACACGTTGATCGTCGACGAGCCGGCGAACCCGAGCAACAGCACGTCGGCGAGCTTCACCTTCACTGGGATCGACGACAACACCTCGCTGTTCGACCTCGGGTTCGAATGCCGCCTGGACAGCACCGACGAGGCCGACTGGGTGGAGTGCGAGAACCCGCAGACGTACGGCAACCTGACCGCGGGTACGCACACCTTCCAGGTACGGGCGGTGGACCTGTCCGACAAGGTCGACCCGACGCCGGCCACGTACACCTGGGTGGTGGCGTTGTCGCCGCCCGGCGTACCGCCGGTGAGCACGATCAGTGCCGGGCCGACGGCCCAGACCGCCGCGCGCACCGCGCTGTTCACCTTCTTCGCCAACGAGGGGGACGCCACGTTCGAGTGCTCGTTGGACGGGGCGGTGTTCGCCGACTGCGTGTCGCCGGTGTTCTACGAGGATCTGCTGCCGGGCACGCACGAGTTCCAGGTCCGGGCGCGGGACGCGGAGGGCAACGTCGAACCGACGCCGGCCAGCCGGGCGTGGACGATCACCGGCCCGCCGGTGGTCACCCTGGTCGTCGCCCCACCGGCGGAGGATCCGAGTACGACCGCCACGTTCGCCTTCACCGCGAACGAGCCGGTGGTCCGGTTCGAGTGCTCGCTCGACCTGGCGGCGTTCACCACCTGTGTCTCCCCGGCGGACTTCGCCAACCTGGCCATCGGCGACCACTACCTGCGGGTACGCGCGGTGGACCTGGACGGGGTGACCTCGGGTGAGGAGGAGTGGGCCGAGCACGAGTGGGCGGTGGTCCCCGGTCCGGACGCCACCCCGCCGGAAACGGTGGTCAACACCGGGCCGGCGAACCCGAGCCCGGTCGGTACGGCGAGCTTCACCTTCGCCGGCACCGACAACGTCACGGCTCCCGCCGGGCTGATCTTCGAATGCCGCCTCGACAGCCAGAACGAGGCCGATTTCGTGGAGTGCGTGAGCCCGCACGGCTATCCGAACCTGGAGCTGCCGGGCAACCTGGAGCCCGGTCCGCACGTGTTCGAGGTGCGGGCGGTCGACCAGGAGGACAACGTCGACCTGACTCCGGCGAGCTACGCGTGGACGGTGGCCGGTACGCCCACCGCCCCGCAGACCACCATCGCCACCGCACCGGACCTCGCCACCACCAGCACCACGGCGACGTTCACCTTCACCTCCAGCCAGCCGGGCTCGACCTTCGAGTGCGCGTTGGACGGGGCGGCGTTCGCGCCGTGCACCTCGCCCCGTACGGTCTCCAACCTCGCGGTCGGTGACCACAGCTTCGAGGTGCGTGCGGTCAACGGCGGTGGGGCCGGCGACCAGAGTCCCGCGGTCTTCGAGTGGACGGTGCAGCCACCACCGGACACGACGGCACCGGAGACGTCGATCGGCAGCACCCCGCCGGCGACGACAACGAGCCCGACCGCCGCGTTCACCTTCACCGCGAACGAGCCCGGTACGACGTTCGAGTGCTCCCTCGACGCGGGCGCGTTCGGGGTGTGTGTCTCCCCGGTCAATTACACCGGGTTGACCGCCGGAACCCACCAGTTCCGGGTACGCGGAACCGACCCGGCGGGCAACGTCGACGCCACCCCGGCGACGTACTCGTGGACGGTTTCGGCGCCGCCGAGCTGTGCGGCACCGGGGTCGGTGACGCTCGGGGCGAACCAGGACAGTTGGGTGTTGCAGTCCTCGTCGTCCAGCAACTACGGCCAGGATTCGTCGATCAAGGTCGACAGCAAGTCGGGCAACAACGCCCGGGTCCTGGTCCGGTTCAACCTGCCGGCGATCCCGTCGGGTTGCCAGGTCACCGACGCGCGGCTGCGTCTCTACTCCGGGTCGTACAAGACGGGGCGGACGTTGCAGGCGATCCCGCTCGCGGCGACCTGGTCGGAGGCGAACGTCCGCTGGAACAACCAACCGGCGACCACCGGTACGGCGGCCACCACGGCCTCCGGCAACGGCTACCGCGAGTGGGTGGTCCCCGGTCAGGTGGGCGGCATGTACGCGACCGGCAACTTCGGTTTCCTGATCCGGGACAGTGCCGAGAACGCGAACGGGATGGAGCAGGCGTTCAACAGCAGGGAGAAGGGAAGTGACAACCCGCCCAGACTGGTGATCACCTTCGGCTGATCCCGTCCGGTTACCGGACCGGCCGGGTGACCCCGGCCGGTCGACCAGAACCGCCCCCTCCGAAACCCGTCGGAGGGGGCGGTTCGCCATGCGCGCCCGGATGAGCGGGACGCGAGTCTGAGGTGAACGTGGACTGAACAACACATTAACCACGGCCGGACTTTGGGTAAGAGAGGGTAGTCGGAACGGCCATTCGCGCCCGAGTGCCGGTCGAGCCGGTCGACCCATTCGATGAATCCCGATGCCTCCACTTCGGACGTACGATGCGTGAGGGCGCCGACACGTGGAGGCGGGCCGGCTGTGCCCGTCACAGTCGCCGGATGGCTTCGTGGAGGAGATTGTTCGATGCTGGGTCGCTCCGGCTGGTCCCGTGTCGCCAGGAGCATCCACACGCGCATTCTGCTGTCGTATATCGCGTTGATCGTCCTCTCCGGCGGACTCTGCACGGTCGCCATTCACGAGGTGCTGATGATCCGTCTGGAGACCCGGATCAGCGAGGCCGTGCAGCAGGAGTTCCAGGAAATCAACCGGCTGATCGCCGACGGCCGCGATCCGCGTACGGGTGACGCGTTCACCTCCGTACAGGGGGTGTTCGACGTCTACTTCCGGCGCAACGTACCGAGTCAGGAGGAGGCCGTACTCGCCTTCGCCGACGGGAGGTTGCACCATGCCGCGCTGAGTCGGTTCCCGATCGAGCGGTTGCCCGACGACACCATGCACGTCTTCGCCACCTCGGCGCGCTCGCACCCCCGCGCCGACGGCCGCCCCGCGATCGACCGGTACGACACCGCCCGAGGTGACGCCTACTACGGAATCCTCCCGGTACGGGTCGGCGCCAGCAGCGGGGCCTTCGTGGTCACGTTGCTGCCGGTGAGCCAGCGCCGGGAGATCGCCGAACTACAGACGTACGGTGCCGGCGCGGTCCTCGGCGTCCTGGTGCTCGCCTCGGGGTGCGCCTGGCTGGTCACCGGCCGGGTGCTCGGTCCCGTACGGCAGCTCACCGAGACCGCCCGGCTGATCTCGCAGTCGGACCTGACCCGGCGGATCCCGGTCGGCCGGCAGGGCGAGGCGGCCGAGATGGCCCTCACCTTCAACGCCATGCTCGACCGACTGGAGGCGGTGTTCCGCCGGGAACGCGAATTCATCCTCGACGCGAGTCACGAACTACGCGGTCCGCTGACCATCTCCATGGGCAATCTCAGCATGCTCGATCCCGAGGACACCGACCGTCCGGAATGGCGTTCCACGATCGCCCTGGTCACCGACGAACTGGAACGAATGGGCCGCATCGTCGGCGACCTCCAGTTACTGGCCGACGTCGCCCACCCGCAATTCCTCCAGCCGGAGCGCATCGACGTCGAACTGTTCGTCGCGGAACTGGCCGTGAAACTCAGTGCGCTGGCCCCCCGACGCTGGCACGTCGACGACCTCGGTGGCGGCATCGTGGTCGCGGACCGGCACCGGCTCACCGAAGCGGTGATCAACCTGGCCGACAACGCCGTCCAGCACACCGCTGACACCGAGACCGTCGCCCTCGGTGCGGCCGTGACCGGGACCGAGTTCCGGCTCTGGGTACGCGACACCGGATGCGGTGTGCCCCCGGACGACCAGCCGCACATCTTCGACCGGTTCCGCCGGGGCACCCACGCGCACCTGCGCTACCCCGGCTCCGGGCTGGGGCTGTCCATCGTCCGGGCGATCGCCGAGGCACACGGCGGGCGGGCCGAACTCGTCAGCCGGCCCGGTGCCGGCGCCACCTTCACCCTGGTGATACCCCGGCAGACAAGGGAGGGCTGGCAACATGGCCAGGATTCTGATCGCTGAGGACGACCTGCGGATCGCCTCCTTCCTGCGGAAGGGGCTGGCGGCCAACGGCTGGCAGACCGTGCACGTCACCGACGGGGAGCAGGCCGAGCAGTACGGCTCGACCGACGACTTCAACCTGCTCATCCTCGACATCGGCCTGCCCGTACGCAGCGGCCTGGAGGTGCTCCGGTCCCTGCGTACCCGAGGGCTGCGGTTGCCGGTGCTGATCCTCACCGGCCGGGCACGGGTCCACGACGTGGTCGACTGCCTCGACGCGGGTGCCGACGACTACATGACCAAGCCGTTCCGGTTCGAGGAACTGCTGGCCCGGGTACGGGCCCGACTCCGCGACGTCGGGTCGGACGAGCCACGGGTCCTGACCGCCGGTCCCGTACGCCTGGATCTCTGGACCCGGCGGGTCACCGTCCACGGCCGGGACGTGACCCTGACCGGACGGGAGTACGCGCTGCTGGAGACCCTGATCCGGCACGCCGGCCGGGTGCTCAGCCGGGAGCAGTTGCTCTCGCACGCCTGGGGTTACGACTTCGACCCCAGCACCAACCTGGTGAACGTCTACGTCTCCACCCTGCGCAAGAAACTGGGCGAGGACGTGATCGAGACCCTGCGCGGCTTCGGCTACCGCCTCCGTACCACCTGACCGCCATCTCCTGCGGCCTCGGGGCACGGATAAAAGCCCGAGCGGGTACGCGGTGCTCCTGGTTAGCGTTGCCGGATGGGACCGGACCTGAAACTCGCCGTCGAGGAGCTGTACCGGGTCTACGGAAGCTTCCCCCTGGCCGAGGGGGTCGACTTCTGTGCGCACTGCGTCGATCCGGAGCGGGTGGAGGCGCTGCGCCGGACGCCGTTGCGCGAGTTGACGCCCGACCAGCTCGGACCGCTGATGTTCAAGGCCATGTCGACCTGGGGCGACCTGCCGTACTTCAAGCACTTCCTGCCGCGTCTGCTGGAGTTGCTCGCCGCCGGGCGGATGGAGGACTGGAGCTACAGCGTCTTCCTGCCGGGCAAGCTTGCGTCCTGCTACGACGAAGGTACGGACGACGAACGCGATGCCCTGACCACCTTCCTGCATGACTGGTGGATGTCGACCGTCCTGAGCTGGCCCAGCCTTTCTCCGGTGCAGGACGTGCTGGAGACGATCGAGCAGTCCGGACGCCGGCTGGTGCCGTATCTCGGGGCCTGGCCGGTGGCGACCAGTGAGCCGGCGGCGAGGCACCTCGCCAACTTCGTCCGGGACTGGATGGTGTCCACGGTGACCGACACCCAGTACTGGCAGGACGTCGACCGGTGGCTCCGTCATGACGTTCCCGCCGCACTGCTCGAAGCGGCAGTCCGCGACGGCGGTGATCCGGCGGTCGCGGCCGAACTCGCCGAGGCCGTCGATGTGCTCGCCTCCTACTGCTCCTACCGCAGCGAGGAGGAGGCGTTCCGGCGGTAGCCGTTGCTCGGCGCGAGGGTAGGGTGCCGGCGTGGCGAATCTCTTGAGGGGCGTGGCGGCCAGGGTCAGTCGAATGGCCAGGCGTGGACCCGCCCCGGTTCCCGGCCAACCCACCCCGGCTCAGGTCGCACGTCGGCGGCAGCTCGCGGCCCTGCAACGGCGGGAGCTGACGTACGCGCCGGAGTTGGACGGGCAGGCCGATCCGGGTGAGATCGTCTGGACCTGGGTGCCGTACGAGGACGACCCCCGCCAGGGCAAGGACCGTCCCGTACTGGTCGTCGGGCGGCAGAGCCGGACCCTGTACGGCCTGATGCTCTCCAGCCAGAGCGAGCGTCACGGCCAGCGGAACTGGTTCGCCCTCGGCCCCGGCGAGTGGGACCGCGACAACCGGCCGAGCTTCCTGCGCCTCGACCGTGTGCTCACCATGCGCGAGGACAGCATCCGGCGCGAGGGCGCGGTGCTCGACCGTGGCCGCTTCGACCGGGTCTGCCAGGCGCTGCGCGCCGGCTACGGCTGGCGCTGACCGGCAGCACGAAGACCCGGCCTGGTTCCATTGAGGCCGGTGCGTCGGCGAGGGGAGTACGTCGTGGCAACCTGGCTCGGTGTGGTGGTCGCGGTGGCGGCGCTGCTCGTTTCCGCGCTCACCGCGTACGTCGCCCATCGGCATCGGCGGGAGGACGTCCAGACCGCCCGGGTGACCGCGTACTTCCATTGGAACGCCGCATTCGCAAAGGTGTCATTGGGCGACGGGCAGGAGCCGGTACAGGTCGGTTACAACCTTGTCGTGTGGAACCAGGGACCGGCATCGGCATTGCGCGTCGGACTGGTCGTCATGGACACCGACGGGCGGGTGGTGGATCTCGCCGGGGTCGACGAGGACGAGTTTCCACTCGACCGGCTCGACGGTGGTGGACGTTATCCGGTGCAGTTCGCCGCGCGGGACAAGCGTTATCACGGGGTGCGTCGTTACCAGGCGAAGCTCACCTGGACCGACGGCAACGGTCGCCACGAACATGTCGTCCCACTGCGCAAGGGCCAGACCAGTCTGTAGCCGCGACAGGGCACCGGCCGCCGCCGGACATCAGTCGTCGTCGAACGGTTCGTCGCTCCACCGCCACCACGCCTGCTCGTCCTGGATGTGCAGCAGGAACTCCGGCACCCGGAAGCCGTCCGGGTCGACCAGTCCGATCCCCGCCGCCCGCATCCGCTCGTACGAGGCGACCTGCGCGGGTACGTCCTCGTCGACGCTGTTCAGCAGCCGGATGTCCTCGTCGAAGAGCGCCCGGAACCGCCCGTACGCGGGCACCGGCTCGAACCGGGCGTGCAGCCAGGGGAAGTCTCCGCCGTCGACGACGAGGTCGCCCAGCAACTCGTTCCCGGCGTACAGTCGCCAGATCCTGCTCGCCCGTGCCACAGTCGTCTCCTCCGCGTCCGACACGACAGCCGTCGGCACGACAGCCCGTCGCTCATGGCCGCCCGGAAGCCTACGGCCCGTGGCCGGTAATGCGTCGAGTGCCGGTCGGGTAAGAGAGCCGACCTTACTGTGGAGTCGTCGGCCGAGCGCTGATTACGGATTTTAGAAAAAAATCAGGGAAATGAGATTGATACGACAGGTTGGCGGCTCCGTTAAGCCGATCCGGCAATCGCTAAGCGAGACTTAAGGGAGAAATAATCGTTCCGACTCGAATCGAGCGGGGGTGCACTCGTAGTGTTCGTTCTCGGAAGAAAGGTGTGCCCCCCACATGAATTTGCGACCCACTCCCAGACAACGTCGTTCCGTCACCGCGCTGCTGCTGCTGAGCGTCGCGCTCGCCGGTGGATGCAAGGAACTGCCGGGCACCCCCGGTGCGTCCGGTCCGTCCGGCGACACCGGCATGGGCTCGACCGGCCCCTCGGCGCCGACGACCGGTGCCCCCGGCAGCCCCTCGGCCACGCCGGGCGCTCCGGGTACCTCGGCCACCCCGGGCGCGCCGGGTACGTCGGCCACCCCGCCGACCGGCACCAACCCGCCCACCTCGGTCGGTGGCTGGATCGCCGTCGACCCGGCCGCGCAGGCCGCCGCGACCGCGGCGTTCTTCGCCCGCAAGCCCAAGCCGGTGACCGGCAACCCGGTCAAGGTGCCCGAGTTCAACGTCGGCTGTACGACCAGCCACCACAACAGTGACGACCCGATCGTGCTGCCGAACCTGGCCGGTGCCTCGCACAACCACACGTTCTGGGGCAACAAGTCGACGAACGCGAACTCGACCGCCGAGTCGCTGCGGGCGGCCACCGCCACCACCTGCAACTCGCCCCAGGACCACTCGGCCTACTGGGTGCCGACGATGTTGCAGAACGGCAAGGTCGTCGACCCCGACGAGATCACCGTCTACTACGGTTCCCGCCTCAAGGACCCGAGCAAGACCCAGCCGTTCCCGTTCGGCCTGCGCATGATCGTCGGTGACGCGAAGAACCAGGTGGACACCCCGGACAAGCAGGGCAACCACTTCTGGTGCGCCGGCATCGGCGGCGAGGTCGGCCGGAGCGCGGACGGAACCTTCCCGGTCTGCGCCAAGACCGCGCACATCGTCCGCCAGATCACCTTCCCGGACTGCTGGGACGGCAAGCACCTGGACAGCCCGGACCACAAGGCGCACATGGCGAACGGCGACCACACCGGGGCCTGCCCGAAGAGCCACCCGGTTCCGGTCCCCTCGGTGTCGTTCGTGATCTCGTACCCGCTGAGCGCCAACACGGACGGGATCACCCTCGCCTCCGGCACCTCGTTCTCGATGCACGCGGACTTCTTCAACGCGTGGGAGGACGACGCGCTCGCCGCACGGGTCCGCAACTGCCTCGACCAGGGCGTGAAGTGCAACTCGGCCGGTAACTTCTAGTTATCGCGGCACCACGTCGACAGGCGGCGGCGGCACGGTTCTCCCCGATCGGGGCTGACCGGCCGCCGCTGTCGTCGTTCAGGCGTACTCGCCGTGGCGGCCGGCTCCGGCGGCGAATTGGGCGGCACCGGCAGCCGCGTCGGCGGCCAGCGAGTGCATGCCGTACCCGAGTTCGGTGGCGAGCGCGGCCGGTTCCGGCTGGCCGGCGCCCGCGAGCAGGGCCTGCCGGTCGTTGCGCAGGCAGGTCTGGGGAAAATCGGCGAGCTGCGCGGCCAGTTCCTCCGCCGCCGCTCGCGCACCGCCCGGCGGGGCCAGCCGATTGACCAACCCCATCTCGTACGCCTCGACGGCGGGCACCGGGCGCCCGGTCAGGATCAGGTCCATCGCCCGGCTCTCGCCGATCAGCCGGGGCAGCCGGACGGTGCCCCCGTCGATCAGGGGCACTCCCCAGCGTCGACAGAAGACACCGAGCACCGCGTCGGACTCGGCGATCCGCAGGTCGCACCAGAGAGCCAGTTCCAGCCCTCCGGCGACCGCGTACCCGGAGATGGCGGCGATCACGGGCTTGCCGAGGCGCATCCGGGTCGGCCCCATCGGTCCGTCGCCGTCGGGTTCGACCCGGTTGCCGCTCGGCGTACCGATGGCCTTCAGGTCGGCGCCGGAGCAGAACGTCCCGCCGGCGCCCCAGAGCACGGCGACGGAGGCGGACGGGTCGGCGTCGAAGGCACGGAAGGCGTCGGCGAGGGCGCGGGCGGTGGGCCCGTCGACCGCGTTGCGACGCTCCGGCCGATCGAGGACCACCGTCGTCACCGGACCGCTGCGTTCCACCCGTACGACCATCGGTCCAGGATGCCCCGGACCCGCCGGCCGCGGAACCGGCCGCGCGGTTTTGCCCACTCGCGCCCGCGTGCTCCGCCGTCCCCCGGTCGGGGAGCAGCGGTGAGCGCGTCGAGGCAGTAGTGTCGCCGGGGCCGAGCAGTATCGCGGTGATGGCGTAGGAGGGCCGGATGGGTAGCTGGGGCAGGGGCAACTTCGACAGCGATACCGCCGCCGACCATCTCGGCGCCGTCACCGGTCGGCTGCTGGACGAGGTGGCCCGGGCGATGTCCGGGGATCCGGTCGAGATCGAGCCGGACGAGTACTGGGGCGTCGCCGTACCGTGCAATCTGGAGCTGCTCTGCCTCCTGTCGGAGCAGCGGTACGTGGGCGTCGAGCTGCCGTCGGAGCAGACGATCGCCGATTGGAAGCAGCGTTACCTGGCCGTCTGGGACGACAGCATCGGTGGGCTGGAGCCGACCGGCGACTACGTGACGCAGCGGCGGGCGACCCTGGTCAGCACCTTCGACCGGCTCGCCGCCGAGGCCCGCCGGCAGGCCGGGACCGACCGGGACTGACCTGGCCGGGCGGACTCAGCGGTGGTCGAGGCCGGCGCGGCGGCGGGTGGTTTCGGTGACCGCGACCCAATCCTGGTCCGACTGACCGTGGGCGACCGCCTCGGTGAAAAGATCGCGGAGCACGCCGCCGAAGGCCAGCGGGACCCGGTGTGAGCGCGCGGTGTCCAACGCCAGTTCGACATCCTTGCGGCCGAGCGCCAGCTTGAACGCGACCGGTTCGTAGTTCCGGGCGGCGATCATCGCCCCGTAACCCTGGTAGACCGGCCCGGTGAACAGCCCCTCGGTGAGGATGTCGACCAGGAGCTTCGGGTCCAGGTCGGCGGCCTCGGCGACCGTGGTCGCCTCGGCCATCCCCTCGATCGAACAGGCGATCAGGTAGTTGCCGAGGATCTTGACCAGGTTGGCGTGCGCGGGCTGGTCGCCCACCGTCCAGGTCTTGCGACCGAGTACGTCGAACAGCGGTTGCACCTTCGCGATGGCGGCGGTGTCACCGGCGGCGAGAATGGTCAGGTTGCCCGCTCGGGCGACCTCGGTGCGACCCAGTACCGGTGCGGCGACGTAGTGCAGCCCGTGGGCGCGGTGCTGCCGGTCGGCCCTGCCCGCCAGGTCCGCGCTCACGGTGGCCATGTTGACGTGCACGGCGCCGGTGGGCGCCGCAGCCAGCAGTCGGTCGTCGAGCAGGTTCTCGATCACCGCGGCGTCGTTGGCCAACATGCTGATCACCACCTCCGACCCGAAGATCTCGGCCAACTCGGTGGCGGCGGTGGCGCCGCGCGCGACCAGTTCCCGGACCGGATCGGGGGAGCGGTTCCAGACCTGGACCGGGTAGCCGGCGTCGAGCAGGTTCCCGGCCATGGCACTGCCCATGGCACCGAGTCCGACAAATCCGATCTTCATGGTGGTCACGCTCCTGGTCGCGGCGATCCGATGGTGCCGACGGGCGGCCTGCCCGCGCCGATCAAGGCGGGGTGCCGGCCATCGGCGGGACGAGACTAGCGCATGGAACCGGCTAAGGTGGTTCCATGGTTGGTGACTGGCGTCGTCCGCAACGCTCGGAGAACTTTCGCTGGGGCAACGGTCGGCTCGCGTTCGCGTACTGCGCGACCCTGGGCGACCGGGGTTCGCAGACCCCGATCGAGCGGCTGACCAGCGTCGAGGCGCTGCTCCTCTGGGCGGTCGAGGCGCAACTCGCCGATCCCGCCGGACCACCCCCGGCCGCCCTCGCGCCGGCCCTGGAGCTGCGCGAGGCGATCTACGCCACCGGCCGGGCGGTCAGCCTGGCCGAGCAGCCGGACCGGGACGACGTCGCCCTGATCAACGACTGGGCCGGTCGGCCCGGTGCCGTACCGCAGCTCGTGGTGGAGCCGCCGGGGCAGCCGTACAGCCGGATCCGGGCGACCTCGGTCGACCAGGTCCTGGCCGACGTCGCCCGCGATGCGGTCGACGCGATCGGCAACTCACCCCTGCGGGTACGCCGATGCGCCGCACCGACCTGCCTGGGAGTTTTCCTCGACGACTCGCCCGCCGCCACCCGCCGCTGGTGCTCGATGTCCACCTGCGGCAACCGGAGCAAAAAGGCCACCTACCGCCAGCAGTACGCAGTGGACACGGGTCAGAGGCCGTAGCCGAGTTCCTCGGCGGCAGCCGCCCAGAGCTGGTTCTCGTCCCGTACGGCGTCGGGGTCGATCCGGCCGATCTGCTCGGCGGTGGCGACGGCCAGTGCCTCCAGCGCCTCGTCGTCCTCCTCGTCGATCCGCCGGGCCCGGCGCGCCGCTCGGGAGTAGATCCGGGACGACTCGACGAGCTGGTCCAGCGACCGGTTCACCAGCACCGGTGCCTCGTCCCCGGCGGTGATCAGGACCGTCCCGTCGGTACGGTCGACCACCAGGCAGGCCACGTCCGGGTCCTCGCACAACACCGCGACCACCCGCTCCCCGATCGCGCGTTCGGGCAACGGCGACGGCAACCAGCGCCCCTCGACGGGCACCTTCGCGTACGTGATCGGCCGGAGCGCGGCAAGGAGGCCCATGATCGTCTCGTCGGATACCACGGTGCACGAGCATGGCACACCCGTACCGCCGGCCGTGGTCGCCCGGTGTCTACTGTGGATAACCGAACTCTCCGTTTCGAAATCGTCGGGGATCGATCAGGTTGTGATCATTTCGGCGCGGCTCTAGATCATGCGGATGGGATGGTCGAGCCGTTGATCGGAAAAGCGACACCCGTACGGTGTGAGCTTTCCGACTGTCGACAATCCGGCCGCCCCGAAAATTGGGCGTTATAACACCGACGGGTACGGTCCTGTCGTGCCCGACACCCCCCAACGGCTGATCGCCGACCGATACCGGCTTGTTCGGCCGCTCGGGCAGGGCGGTATGGGTCGGGTCTGGCAGGCCCGCGACGAAATGCTCGAACGCGACGTGGCCATCAAGGAACTGGTGCCACCACCCGGGCTGACCGACGACGAACGCCGGGAGATGCGCGAACGTTCCCTGCGCGAGGCACGTGCCATCGCCCGTCTCGACCAGGTCAACGTCGTACGGATCTTCGACGTGCTCATTGCCGACGGAGACCCGTGGCTCGTGATGGAACTCGTACCGTCGCGCTCGCTGCACGAGGTCCTCCGGACCGACGGGGCGATGCCACCGGCTCGGGTGGCCCACATCGGACTGGGCGTCCTGGCGGCGCTACGGGCAGCGCACCGGGCCGGGCTGCTGCACCGGGACGTCAAGCCGGCCAACGTCCTGCTCGCCGACGACGGACGGGTGGTGCTGACCGACTTCGGCCTCGCCACGGTGCCCGGCGATCCGCACGTGACCCGTACCGGCATGGTGCTCGGCTCACCCGCGTACCTCGCTCCGGAACGGGCCACCGACGGAATCGTCGGACCGGCCGCCGACCTCTGGTCGCTCGGCGCCACCCTTTACTCCGCCGTCGAGGGACGTACGCCGTACAACCGGTCGACGGCGATCGCCACCCTGGCCGCGCTCGCGACCGAAATCCCACCCCCGCCCCAGCGCGCGGGATTGCTGACCGCGCTGCTGGAAGGGCTGCTGCGCCGGGACCCGCAGCAGCGGCTCGGTGCCGAGGAGGCCGACCGCCTCTTTCGCCGGGCCACGGCGTACTACTCCGTCGACCCGGTCGACCCGATCGGCCTGCTCGGATCGGTGGACCTGGGCGGTAGCCCACCCGACTCGTTCGGTTCGCTCGGCCCGCCGGGTTCGCTCGGTTCGCTCGGCCCGCCGGGTTCGCTCGGTTCGCTCGGCCCGCCGGGTTCGCTCGGTTCGCTCGGCCCGCCGGGTTCGCTCGGTTCCGTGGGCGGGCCGTCCCCGTCCCCGTCCGTTTTCGTGTCCGCGTCTGAGATGCCCTCGGCGGACACGCCGTCCGGTCTTCCGGTGTCGGACGGCAGCGGTCTGTCCGGTGCCGGTGCCGGTGCCGGAGGCGGTGCGGGGGCGGATCCCGTACCTGGCCGGAGACGGCGCGGCTGGCTGGTCGGAGCGTTGGTGGCGGTGTTGCTGCTCGTACTCGGGGTGACCGTGCCGCTGATGGACGGCGGCACGGTTGGTTTCCTCGGCGGCGAGCCGGATCCGAACTCGCCGACCAAGCCGAACACCTCCCCGTCCGGCCTCTCCGAGGCGTCGATGAACAGGGTGGTCCCGCCACCCGCCGCGGGTTGGCACTACTACCGGGACAGCCCCAATCTGGTCGTACCGGTACCGGACGGCTGGCAGTCGCACCGCGACGGCGACCGGATCGAGTTCCGTGAGCCGGAGGGCAGCCGGGTGCTCGCCATCGAGGAGCTCCGGTCGATCATGTCGGACCTGGTCGCCGAGTTGCAGGCGCGGGAGAAGGCGGAACGGGACGCCGGGCGGTACCCCGACTACCGCCAGCTCCGCCTCGGCACGATCAACTACCACGTACGGGCGGCGGAACGGGAGTGGACGTTCACCGCCGAGAACGGCGAGCTGATGCACGCGATCAGCCGTACGTTCGTCAGCTTCAACGGGCAGGCGTACACGATCGGTTGGACCACCGCGGACGCCGAGTGGGCGACCAGCCGGGGCGCCTTCGCGCTGATCGTGGATGGTTTCCACGAGTTGCCGCCACCGGGCGGTCCACCGCCGGGACGACCGGGTGGTCGACCTCCGGGCCAGCCCGGTCCGCCGGGGCGACCGCCGCCCGGCCAGGGTGGGCAGCCGGGGGATCCCGGACAGCCACCGCCGTTCAGGCCGACCGACCTGCCGGCGGGGAACTCGATCGTCAACGTCGGCAGCGGCCGGTGTGTCGACGTCCCGGACAGCGTCGCCGTCGACGGGGTGGGGGTGCAGATGTGGGACTGCCACCAGCCCCCTGGCCAGCTCTGGACCTTTCCCGCCGACGGTACGGTCCGGTCGCTGGACAAGTGCCTCGACGTGGCGGACGGGTCGACCGCCAACGGGGCGACGGTCCAACTCGCCGACTGCGACGGCAGCGCCTCCCAGGACTTCACCCTCAACAGCTCCGCCGACCTGGTGAACGTACGGGCCGACAGGTGCGTCGACGTGCTCGACGGCAATCCGGAGAACGGGGCCCGGTTGCAGCTCTGGGACTGCACCGGGGAGCCCAACCAGAAGTGGCGGCTGGGCTGACTCGGGTCCGGGTTGTTGCGGTAAATAGTGGACAGTCGGGCGCGTCAGGGATACCTTGACGTAGTGGATCAGTTGATGAGCACCGCGCTGACCGTGGACGTGGCACCGGCCGCCCTGGCCGCAGAGCACGCGGCGGCCAACGAGGCCAGCCAGCAGGCCGACCTGCTGCTCGGCGGTCGACCCGTACCCGGGTCGGAGCAGTGGCAGGCCGAGCAGGACAGCCCGGTCGGCGCCCAACGCGAGGTGGCCGCCCAACTCCTCCGGTTCCGGATCGAGCTGAAGACCGGCATCGACCCGATGGGCAGCCTGATCGGGCTCCGCAGATGGGGCGTGACCTGGGAGTTGATCGCACGGGCGGCCGGAATCAGCCGCCAGGCCGCGCACGAGCGCTGGGGTCGACGCGTACGTCAGGTGCTCGACCCGTACGGCACCGGCGAACTGCCCGGCCCCATCGCGGACGACGAGGCCGACCTGACCTGATCCCCACCCCGGTCACTCCGGCTCCACGCCCGGAGGTCAACAAGTGCGTGTCCTCCGGAGTCGGTCGGCTGACCGGTGGCGGGCCTGGCCGGTGGCCGGAGTTGGCGGGTGGCCGAGGGCTAGTTGGTCGCCGGGCGGCCCCGCAGGTCGGAAGCGGCGCGGCGGTCCGGTCGCAGGACCATACTGCCGGTTCCGGCACCGACCGCGATGCCGCCGAGGACGTCGCGTACCGCTTCCCGGGCATCGTGCCGGGGACGCCATCCCAACTCCTGCTCCGCCCGCGAGCAGTCCATCAGCGGCACCCCGGCGGTGAGATCGATCCAGCCAGGCTCGGTCGGCAGCAGCCGCAGCCGCCACGCCGCCTTGGCCAGCATTCGGAGCAGGAAGATCGGCACGGGGATGCTCCGGCCGCCCAGCTCCTGAGCCAGCACCGGCCCGTCGAGCACCGGTTCGCCGGCGATGTTGAACGCGCCGTCCCGGTCACTGCGCAACGCCCGCACGTACGCGTCGGCCAGGTCGTCGGCGTGCACCGCCTGGGCGCGTAACCGCTTGTTCCGGGGGATGATCGGCAGCCGCCCCGAACCGAGCCAACCGACCGGCACGATCCGTCCGATGAAATGCCTCCTGATCTGGGCACCCGCGTCGCGTTGGAAGACCAGGGCCTGTCGTATCCGGACGATCCGCAGCTCGGGGTGGTCGTGCTCCACCCCGTCGAGCAACGCCTCGACCGCCGCCTTGTCCGTGCTGTAGCCCGAACCGCTGATCCCGGTCGCCGGCCAGCTCTCCGTCACCCGCCGATCCTTCGGACCCTGGGCGTACGCCCCGAACGACGAGGCGTACGCGAGCGTGCCCACCCCGGCCTCGTCGATCGCCCGCAACAGGTGCCGGGTCCCGGTGAGATTGGTACGTCGCAGCAGCACCCGACGGTGGCTGGGTTGGATCTGCCAGGCCAGGTGCACCACCGCGTCGATCCCCTGCAGCGCGTCGGTCAACCGGGGGAGGTTGTCCGGTTCGCCGAGGTCCAACGCATGCCACCGCACCCCGGCGTACGGCGCACCGGCCTCGTCCGGCGGCGGACGCCGGGCGATGCCGACCAGCTCGATGTCCGATTCGCCGGCCAGCCGGCGCAGGAGTGCGGTTCCGACGTTGCCGGTGGCCCCGGTGATGGCGATCCTCATGTCAACCTCTACCCGACCGCCGCCCGGTCATGCCCTGCGCGGAGCATCGACGCCGGGCAGGTGGTCGGGGATCCCTGCACGCACCGGCACTGCGTCGAGGGACGGGATCAGACGGACAAGCCCGGTTTGCCGGGTGGACATCGGGGAATCCGGCGCGGATGCGAGCGGCGTTGACAAAACTCGAGCAGGCGAACCAACTCGACCGGGTGGGCGATCAGATCCAGCGGGGAATCTGGTCCGCGCTGCCCCGGCGGTGGATGCGGGACCTCCTCCACGGGGTCTGGCTGGGCCACCCCCTCCACCCGGTGCTGGTGCAGGTACCGGTGGGTGCCTGGACCGCCAGCGCGATCCTCGACCTGCTGTCCAACCAACGCAGGGCCTCGACGGCGCTCGTCGCGATCGGCACCTTCGGCGCCCTGCCGGCGGCCCTCGCCGGCTGGAACGACTGGGCCTCGCTCTCCCAGTCGCAACGCCGGGTCGGCCTGGTCCACGCCGCCGCCAACGTGGTCGGACTGGCGATCTACGGGAGTTCGCTCGGCGCCCGGCTCAGCGGCCTGCACGGCATCGGCCGGATCCTCGGCTGGGCCGGACTGTCGGTGGTAAGCGGGGGTGCGTTCCTCGGAGGGCACCTCGCGTACAAGATGGGCGCCGGGGTCAACCAGGCAACGCCCGAGCTGCACCGGATGGACGAGGGCTGGCACCCGGTCGCCGACCTGGCCGCCCTGCCCGAGGCGAGCCTCGTCACCCGGAAGATCAACGACATTCCGGTGCTGGTCTACCGCGACGGGGACAACGTCACCGCGATGCTCGAACACTGCGCCCACCAGGGCGGACCGCTCGGCGCCGGTGACGTGACCAAGGTCGACGGACACGTCTGTGTGGTCTGCCCGTGGCACGGCAGCACGTTCCGGCTGGACAACGGCGAGGTCGTGCACGGACCGGCCGCCACCGACCAGCAGACCCTGCCCACCCGGATCATGAGCGGCGTCCTGGAAATCCGGATGCCCTGACGGGTGCCCTGAGCGATGCCCTGACGGGGGCTCGGCCGGGCCGGCGCTGATTCGACTGCGCTGGCCCGGCTGCGCCGCTGCCGGTCAGCCGCGTCGGTGCCGGCCGCCGTCCGCGGCGTCGTTCAGGGTGCCGGTCGCGGGCCGCCGTCGTAACCCGAGCACCGCGCCGATCTGGGCGCCGACGATGCTGGCCACCGCGATCACCGCACTGACCGCGAGCGGGCGGTTCAGGTTGTTCACCTCGCTGGCCCGGGACGCCCCGACCGCGTACGTGCTGACCTCGCCCGGCTGGCGGGGTTGCTGCGGCGCGGGTGCAGCGGGCGGCGCGGGCGGCTTCTCCGGTGTCGGCCAGCCGTTCGTGGGCGCGTCGCCGTGCCCACCGGCGGGTGGAGGGATCGCCACCATGCCGGTAGCGTGCTTGCGTATGCCCTGGTCGGCGGCGTCCGCCGGCAGGTGCAGCAGTTGACCGGGCTTGATCCGGTCCGGGTTGCGGATCTCGTTGAGCCGGGCCAGATCCTGGTAGCGCTCGAAGTCGCCGAGATAACGATCCGCGATCGTGCCGAGGTAGTCGCCGTCCTCCACCCGGTAGACCGGGGCGGGTTCGTCGGCGGGGGTGTTCGGCGCGGCCAGGGCACGGGGTGCCGCCGCTGCCGTGGTCACCGGGGCGGCGACCGGCGCGGCCGTTGTCCGACCGTACGGTGCCGCCGCCCAGGCGGTCGGGGCGTACTCGGTGGTGGTCGCCGTTGTCGGACCGGCGATGGCCAGGGCCGGCCGGGCGGTCGGTGAGTGGGATGCGGTCGCGACCGTGCCGGATGCCACCGAGGTCGCCGCGGTCGCGGCCGGGCTGGCCACCAGGATCAGCGCCACCGCCCCGACCAGGGCCGCCGCCGCCCGCTGCTGCCGGCGCATGCCGGGCAGCCGGACCGCGGGCCGGCGCAGGATCCGGGCCGGCAACTCCACGAGTACGGAGAGCGCGAACGTCGCCCAGCCGACCCAACCGACGATCGCCAACGCCCGCACGAACAGTTGCCCGTCGTCGCGGCTGGTCAGCGTGTTGCCGACCTCCGTCAGGGTCGGTACGTGGTCCGGTAGCGGGTTGCCGGCGAAGGCCAACAGCGCGATCGGCGCCCCGGCTATCAGTCCGACCAGAACGAGGAGCGAGCAGAGACCGGTGAGGAACTGCCCGGTACGCCGGGCCGCCGATACGCGCGCTGCGGGCATGACGTCGCCTCCCTATCTACGGTTCGTCGGTGAGCGGCCGGGCGGTGGCGGTGCCCTCGATCGGCACCGCACCCTGGCCGAACGCGCTGAGCAGGATCGGCTGGTAGTCGAACTCGACCGTCACGGTGATCGTCTGGTTCGGCGGCTCGCCCTGGATCACCGGCGGCGGACCGCCGACCCCGGCCGCGGCCCGGTACGCGTTGACGGCGGCGATTGCGGCCTCCACGTCGA
The DNA here is from genome assembly GCF_035917455.1 of Micromonospora sp. NBC_01796. NCBI lineage: Bacteria > Bacillati > Actinomycetota > Actinomycetes > Micromonosporales > Micromonosporaceae > Micromonospora > Micromonospora sp. NBC_01796. The sequence goes on from NZ_CP109078.1 coordinate 3,311,300, forward strand.
GCCGCTTGGGCCCGCCGTCGATCGCCGCGCCCAGGTCGATCGCCTGGCCGCCGGTGCGGGCCGCCTCGGCTGCCAGATTGTGCGCACGCTGCAGCGCCATGAGCCGCCGGGTGCCGTCGTACGACAGGGCAACGACCATGAAGATCGCCAGCATGGCGACCGCGAGGAAGGCGCTGACCCGACCGGCGTCCCGGTCCCACCGTCCGCTCATCCTCGGCTCCGGTAGCGGTCGATCGGCGACACGAAATATGCCTTGACTGGTTCTGGCGCCGGCAGCCCCAACGCGGCCAGGTCCTCGTACGACACCACGCAGGTGACCTCGGCGACGATGAAGACGGGATCACCGAGCGGCTGCGCGAACGCCTCTTCCAGGGACCATTTCGTGCCCTTGCTGAGGGCCGACCTGCCCGAGAGCGTGACAGCGGCGGCCGGGTCACAGTTCAATCCCTGCTCGGCCAGCCGCTCCGTCACCGCCGTGGCACCGGCCGCCTGCGCCTGATCCGCCGTGCGCGAGATGCTGCTGGCGCGGGCGGCGTCGTGGGCCGCCGCCGAGACCGCGTTCTCGGCAATGGCCTGTCGACCGGCCACCACCGCCATGCCGAAGAGAAGCACGAAGACCGGGGCGAGAATCGCGACCTCCACCGAGACCGACCCGCGTTCCGCGCAGCGGCCCCTGATTCGTCCGGCCATTCTCAGTCTCCCGCGGTAAATTGTTCGATCGGGCCCCGCGCGTTCTGCCGGACCGTGAACTTGACCCCGGGCATCACCTGCAACACCGATCCCTGAACGGTCGCCGTCGCGACACCCGTCGCCTCGTTCCGTTCGACGTCGACGCTGGTCGCGACGAGCCAGTCGGGGGCGCCGTTGATGTAGGCCCAAACCTTCGCCTCGGCGACCGCCTCCGAGTCGCCGGAGAGCGTACGGGTCGAATTGACGCCGATCTGCGCGGCGTTGAGCGCCACCGCCCGAGCGAGGAAGTACACGCCGGCCTGGATCGACATCATCAGCAGCATGAAGATCACCGGCAGCAGGATTGCCAACTCGACCGGGGTGGCCCCTCGATCGGAGCCGTGCGTACCGTTCCCGGGCGGGCAGCCCGCACTGCCGCCCCCCACCGCTGGGACGGTGAGGGGCGGCAGTGCGGGCTGACGTCGACGCATGGGGTTACTAGTCCTCCGGGAACGGGTCATCAGGGCCGGGAAGCTTCCCGGTCCAGTCATCCACGAAAGTGGTGGCTATTCCGATGAGGGCGAACGCGATGACGGCCAGGCCGACGATGATGACGGCGGTGGGCACCGGCCCGTCACCCCGGTCGACCTGCTCGCGTAGCTCCGCGAGCCGGTTTCTGGCGTATACGTGGGCGTAGACGAACATTGCTCTTTCCTTCCCTGGCAAGTTCGGATTCAGAGTCGGGCGACGAAGGGATAGAGGATGAAACCGATGAGGACAAAAACGAGCAGCGCACCGGGTACGTCGAGTCGGCTGGTCACCGTCTCGGCTCGGGCCAGTTCGTCGGTGCGGATCTGATCCCGCAGCGAGTCGGCCCGTTGGCGGAGTGTTTCGTGTACCTGCGCCCCGTCGGATCCGGAGGACTGCATGATGGCCCCGACATCGCCGAGTTCCGGCACCCCGATCTCGTCGGCGAGGTCCCGGATTTCGTCCCACGGCGAATGCATCTGCAACTGGGCCAACCGCAGCGCTTCCCTGATCCGTTCGAAGACCCAGCCGTCGCAGACCGCGGCGGCCTGTTCCAGCGCCTGCACCGGCCCGTGCGCCGCGGAGAGCTGCAACGCGACGAGATCCAGGTACGTGCAGACGGCCCGGCTGAACTCCCGCCGGGCATTCTTCGCCTTGGCGAGCACATCGCGGTGTGCGATGAACGCCGCCAATGCCGCCAGTCCCACCGCAGCCAGTACCGGCACCACCACCGGCGGGGTGATGCCCAGCGTGGTGAGCAGCACCGCAACCGCCGCCGGGGCCACCAGTCCAATCAGTACGGAGAGCACGATCGACAGGGCGTACTGCTCCGGCGTTCGACCCAGCAGGGCGAGGTCGCGGGTTGGTGGCCTCAGCCATCGGGCGACGCCGGTGAGCCACTCCGACTCGCTCCTGCTCAACTGCCCGACGGCCGGGGCCGCGGGTTGGTGCAGCCGCTGTAGCGCCGGCCCCAACGCCGGTGTGGCCGGCAGCGACTCCCGGACGATCAGAAACAGGCCCAGGCCGACGGCCGAGCCACCGGTCACGGCGATCGTGAGCTGCCAGTTGAGGGTCATGCGAGCACCTCTTCCGGCTTCGGCGTGGCAAGGAAGCGCGCCGGGCGGGGCGGCTGGCTCATCGACCGGACCCAGGCCAGGAGTGCGATGAACGAGGCGCTGAGGACGATCATCACGATCTGTCCGAGCGGAGAGTCGTACGGGCGCATGTAGGCCGGGTTCACCAGCCCGTACACCAGAACCGCCAGGGTCATCCCGCTCAGGAACCGGACCGCGAACCGGGGTTGGGAGCGTTTCGCCTCGACCTCCCGCCGGGTGGCGACCTCGGCGGCCGCCGCCGCCGCGATCGAGCCGAGCACGTCGCCCAGCCGTTCGCCGCGATCGGAGAGGTGCAGGATCAACGCCGCCACCACCTGGTCACCCACCGGGTCGCCGATCTCCTCGGCGAAGGCGAGCAGCGCGGGGCGGCCCAGCCAGCCGGCCTGCAACCGGGCGGCGAGCAGCCGCACCTCCTCCTCGATCTCCGGTGGCGCGGTGGCGACGGTGGCGGTGATCGCCTGTTGCAGCCCCTGCCCGGTGCTCGACATGTCCTTGAGTCGGCGGGTCCACTCGCCGACCGCCTCGATCCGGGCGATCACCCGTTGCTCGGCCCTACCGGCGTTGAACAGCCACGGAACGCCCAGCACCGCGATCGCGAACAGCAGACCGATCACCGGCAGCCCGGTGAGCAGGAACGCCAGTACGCCCACCAGCGCCGCCGCGCCGAGCAGTGCCTGGTGCCGGCGGTGTTCCGCGCGGCTGGTGCCGGAGCCCTGCCAGAGGCGACGCAGCCACTGGTCCGAACCGCCGGGCGGCGGGGTCGGCTTGGTGGTGCCGACCAGTGCGACGACCAGTAGGACCAGCCCGCCCATGCAGGCCGCTCCGGCGAGCACCGCGATCAGTTCGACGTTGCCGAGGGGTATCACCGGCCCGCCCCGATCGTCTGCACGGTCCCGCTCATCCGCGCCGTCCCAGCCGGGTTCGCCGCGGACGGCGCCAGGCACCCGTACCGGCCTCGATGTAGCGGCTCAGCAGGCGGGCGTCGTACCCGATCCGGAGGAGCTGGTCACGGATCCGCTCGGGCAGGTGCTTCGGGACCGCGCGGCCGTCCGGGCCGGGCCCGAAGATCGTGGTGGTGGTGATCCGACCGGTTTCACCGGCGCCGATGACCTCTTCGATGTGCGAGACGAACCGGTGCTTGCGGCCACCGATCGCGGTCTCGTCCTCGACCGTGACGTAGACGATCAGGTCGAGCGCGTTGCCGGCCATCCGACGGGCCTGGTCGACCGTCATCTCCCGGCCGTGGGCCAGCGCCAGCTCGATGATCCGCTCGCCCACCCCGGCCGGCGTACGGGCGTGAATCGTGCACATCGAGCCCCGGCTGGTGGTCATCGCCTGGAGCATCGGGACGATCTCCCGGGAGCGGACCTCGCCGACGATGATCCGCAGTACGCCCATCCGCAGCGACAGCGGGATCAGGTCGGCGATGGTCACCTCACCGGCCGGTCGACCGTCGGCTCCGCGTTCGCCGTGTCCCTCGCGGGACTCGAAGCTCATCACCGCCCGGTGCTTGATTCCCCGGCGGGTGGGGAGCAGTTCCCGGCTCTCCTCCAGCACCACGTACGGCTCGTCCGCCGGGATCTCGTCCATCAGGGCCCGGATCACGGTGGTCTTGCCGGCACCCGCCAGCCCGGCGACCATGATGTTCAGCCCGGCCGCCATCGCCGCCCGGAGGAAGTCACGGATCAGCAGGTCGATCATCTCGTCCAGGTCGCCCCGCCCACCGGCGATCTCGTCGAGGCTCACGTCGAGGGTGTTGTGCTTCCGGATCACCGCGTACGGCCGGTGGCTGACCAGGTAGACCGCGGCCAGTCGGCTGCCGTCGGGCAACTGGAGGTCGAGCGTCGGCTTCGAGGTGGACAGTGACCGCTCGGTGGAGCCGGCCCGGCGGGCGGCGGCCTGGAGGATCTCCACCAGCTCCTCGTCGCTGTCCGCGATCGGGTCGGCCCAGTCGACCCCGCCGCCGTGCCGGGTGATCCGCACCAGGTCGCAGCCGAGGATGTGCACCTCTTCGATGGTGCTGTCGACCAGCAGGGTCTGCAGCCGTCCCAGCCCGACCAGTTCGGCGCTGACCTGGTCGAGCAGGATCCGCTCCTCGCTGGCGTGCATGGGAGTGCCGGCGCGGCGGGCCGCGTCGGCGTACTCGCCGACCACCGCGACCGCCAGCCGGGCCCGCTCGGTGTCCTCCTCGTCGACGCTGAACTCCCGGCCGCGCTGCCAGAGGGTCAGCCGTTCGCTGAGTTCGCGTCGGAGTTCGCGGACCACCGCGAAGTCGATCCGTGGGCGTTGGGTCGGAGTCCCCGCCACCGTCCCGCCTCCGGTGGGGCCGGGCACCCGGGCACCCTGGATCGGATAGGGAGGGTTGCCGCCGACCGGCGGGGCGGTGCCGTTGGCCGGGGGAATGGCCGTGCGCTGGTGCCGGCCGTTCGCCGGGATCGGTGGCACCGTCGAGGTGGCACCGTTGTCCCGGCTGCGCGGGTCGTGCGAGACCGGCTCAAACCGCATTCGGCACCTCCTGGACGGGGGCCGGCCAGGAGAGTCGGGCCCGGCGGCGGTCCAGCAGGGTACGGATCGGCACCTCCAGGGCACCGGCCGCGCGCATCAGCGGTCGCTTTGCCCGTACGGTGCCGCCGTGGCTGAGCACCTCGGCGGTACGCGGGTCGTGCGGGAGGTGCGCGATCACCGGCAGGCCGAGCGCCCTGCTCACCTCGCCCCGGCTGTGCCCGTTGCCGACCAGCAACAGTCGCAGCGAGCCGGGCGGGACCCGGTGCTCGGCGAAGTCCCGCTCGATCGCCTTGACCGTCGAGCGGGTGCTGGAGATGTCGGAGAGGTGGGCCCCGCTGACGACCAGCACGATGGCGGCCGCCCGTAGCACCGGCCACGGTGGCGCGATCACCTGCAACCGGCCACAGTCGACCAGCACGTCGTACGCCGGCTGCCCACGGTCGAGATCGGTGAAGAAGTCGGCGAAGCGCTGCCAGAGCGGGGTGACACTGCCGGCCTGAGCCGGATCGACCACCCCGGGCAGCAGCAGCCGCTCCCGCTTGGGCGCGTCCAGGTCGACCAACTGGGACCAGAACGCGCTGTCGAGGCTGCCGTCGCGGAGTTCGCCGACGGCAAGTTCTCCGATTCCCCGTGGACCGCTGAGTGCCCCACCCAGGTAGCCGGCGAGCACCGACCCGCCGGACGGGTCGCACTCGGCGAGGATCACCCGGTGGTGCCAGGAGAGCGTGCAGGCGAGGGCGGCGGTGGTGACCCCGGGCGAGCCCTTGGCGGAGACGAAGGCGACGACGGCCATGCTCAGGCCGTCGCGGTGAGGACAACCGCGATGCGGTCACTGGCGTTCAGGGCCACCACCGCCGGCACATCCCGGACGGCGAGCGCCAGGTAGATCACGACCGTGTTGTTGTCCGGGAGCGATGTGTCGATCACGGTGGTCTCGAACCGGGTGCTCGCCGCGTCGGCGCCACCGGTGCTGTTCTTGTCGGGCAACCCGATCAGCAGGAGCTTGTCGCCGGGGCGGAGTTTCTTCGCCGGCACGGCCTCGACGTCCAGGCTGATGGCGACCTGCTGCTGTCCGGGGCCGAGCAGCGGCTTGTCGGTCAGTTGAGCCGCGGTCAGCAGGGTGCCCGGGGTCAACGAAGCCGTCGCCCGCTTCCCGACCACCTCGTTGAGCCGGCTCGCGGCCACCGGTGCCAGACCCTGGCCGCCGGCCACCTCGACCCGTACGACGTCGTCGGCGGTCAGGATGGCACCGACCGGGACCGGCCGGGCCACCGCGAGGTAGCTGCCGGTGGCCCGTACCGAGGTGACGGCGAAGGCGGACCCCAGCCCGCCGAGTGCCACCAGCAGGACCGCCAGGCCGAGCAGGCCCGGTCGGATCCGCCGCTGCCGGACCACCTTGGGCGGTGCCACCGGCGCGTCGACCGGTCCGGACACGTTGCGGGTGGGTGCCACGGTCACCTCGTCACCACCTGAAGCTCGTCGATCTCGATCTCCACCTCGGCGCTGTTCCGCTGGGTGGTCAGGGTTCCGCTCGCGCCGCCGCCGATGACGCGCCACGGCACCACCCAGTACGTGGTCCCGCTGACCTTGTATTTGTTGTCGCCACTCGGCTTGCTGTAGCCGTTGGCGTAGCCGCACGGCGGTTTGGTGTCCTTGTCCGTCGCCGGGACGTACGCCCGGCCGTGGGTCGTGCAGGTCACCTTGTCGCCGTTGCCCATGTTCCAGACCATCCTGTCGACACTGGCCTCGATTCGGACGGTTATGCCGCGGTCCGACTTGCTCTTTACCTGTGGTCCCCAGGTCTCCGCTCCGGGATCGGTCCAGAGCCACACCGGGAGCCCGACCAGGCCGGCTCCCTTACTCGGGTGCGGGGCGATTCCGACGCGGGGGTTCTTGAGGGTGAGACTGGCCAGCAGTTCGGCCGCCATCTCTCCGGGGTCCGGTGGAGCGCCGAAGCCGGGGGGAGGTCCGTCCAACAGGCGCGGGATCAGGCCGCCTTCGGCGCAGCTCGCCTGATACAAGGTCTTGCCTTCCGGCACCTCGTCTGGCTGCGGTTCGGCGACCTTGTAGTAGCAGCCGTCCTGCGGGTTGAACCAGCCGAGCACGTCGTCGTAGCACGTGACCGCGACGCCGTCGCGTACGCACTTGCGGGCCGGGCCGTCGTTGCCGCCGCCGCCACCGCCCGGACCACCGCCGCCGGGCCCATCAGGGTTACCGGGGATGTCGTCCCAGACGTCGCAGTTGGTCGACGAGGGCGGGCAATCGGCGCCGGGGTCGCGGGCGGAAGCGGAGCCGGTGAGTCCGAGGGCGAGCACCAGGGTCGCCATCGCGCCGACCGTGAGCAGGCGCCGGCTCAGCACGGCTGGTCCTGGTGGGCGGTGCCGGTGCTGATCAGCCAGCGGCCGTCGGAGTAGCGGGTGGCGGTCGCGGTGGCCAGGTACCGGCCGCTGGTGGAGCCGGGTACGACGGACTTGTCCTTGGTGTAGACCAGCCGGTAGCCGGTGCCGTCCAGGCAGTCCTGGATCGAGGCTGTGGCCGGGACGGTGTCCAGCCGTACGTCGGTCACTCGCGGATCGGAGATGAGCGTGCCGGTACGCATCGCGCCGTGCTCCTTCGCATCACGAATGGCAAGCCGGACCTGGGTCAGCAGGGGGTCGGCCAGATACTTCTTGAGCGCCGGATCGAGTGGGTTTGCCGATTTCTCCGCTTCCCGAGCGGCGTCCAGATAGCCGGCATAGGCGGCAAGTGCGGCCTTCGAGGCGGCTTCGGTCTCCGGTGCGGCATCGGGTGTCGCGGCGGGAGCGCCGTCGAGAGACGCCGGTGCACCGGGCTCCTGGTCCTTGGCGCAGCCGGTGCTCATGGTGACCGACAGGATCACGATGAGGACGGCGGAGAACCTGCCCAATCGCTGTGCGCGCAACGGTGTGTCCATCCTTTCCGCCGCTCGCCTTTCTCAACACCGGACTGCTGGTCTCACCGGTCGGTGCTGGTGAGGGGTGTGTGTCCGCTGGGTGCGGGCACGTTACGGCCGCACCGGACGGCTCGTGTCGAGCCCGGCGCCACCGTACGGACATTTACTTGTGTCAATCTGAACGGGATCTTACCGATGTGCCAATTCTTTGCCGGATGAGCTGGTTGATCTGTTTTACCCTACGGTTGCGCTTCACCCAAGGGGCGAGCATAGGCTGACCGCCGACGATGCAACAGAGGCAATTGCAGAGAACACGTACGGTCACCATCTTCCATCCTGATATCCATTGAGGTCCTTTGATGATGGTCGATACCTATCGACTCGCTCGTGGGCTCCGGTCCGGGTTGGTGGATCACCCTGCGCGTGCTGATGCACGTTCGGATGCACTGCGAAATACAGCGGATGGCGGTGGTCTGGCCGTTTCCGTACCCCGGTCCGGAAGCGGTACCGGCGGATCCCCGGCTGCCGCGCGTGATCGCCGGGACCGGCGCCGGGCCGGCCGCGCGGCAGCGGTGAGCGCCGATCGAAGATCGCTCTTGGCTGATCATGAAGTTACGCACCGTGTTGTCGAAGATTCGGCCCGGCCGGGTCGTCCCACCCCACGACGGAGGCCCTCATGTCGCTGACCGAGCGCCGGCCGGTGCCGGCCACCCCCCTGCGGACCGGTCCCGCCCGGCCGCTGCGGGTGCTCGCCGCCGCCACCGTCGCCCCGCTGATCCGTTGGATCGTCGCGGCCGACTCGGTGCCGGGCGGCACGGAGCGACGAACCGGATGCGACGAGTGCGGTACGCCGATCGGGCTCGCCGGACCGCTGCGGGCACTCTCCCCGCTCGCCCGCTGCGGCACCTGCGGCCATCGGATCGGCGCCCCGCCCGCCACTGTGGAACTGGCCCTGCTCGTGTCGATCGGGGTGCTGGCCCTGGCCGCCCGGCCGGCGTCGGAGACGGTCGCCTTCGCCTGGTGGGTGCTCTGCGTACTGCCGTTGTTCTTCGTCGACCTGGCCGTACACCGGTTGCCGGACCGACTCACCTACGCGGCCGCGTTCGGGACCTGGGGTCTGCTCGGCCTCGCGGCACTCTCCGGCGGTACGGAAACGGCCGGCGGTACGGCCTGGGTGCGGTCGGTGCTCGCCGGGCTTGCGGTCGCCTTCGTCTTCGCCGCCTCGACGGTGCTGCTGGGGCGGCGCGGGTTCGGGTTGGGCGACGCCAAGTTGGCGCTGAGCAGCGCCGCGGTGCTCGGCTGGTTCGGCTGGGAGATGGTGTTCTTCGGGCTGATGGTGGCGTTTGTCGCCGCCGCGCTGACCAGCGTCGTCCTGCTGGTCGCCGGCCGGGTCCGCTGGTCCGGCCACCTGCCGTTCGGCCCGTTCCTCATCCTGGGCAGCCTGGTCACGCTGACACTGACCTGACGGAAGGTCAGGTCATCAGGCTGGTGATGAAGTCGCCGAAACCCTGGGCGAGCATCATGCAGCCCGCCCCGAGGGTCTTGAAGGTGTGCGCGGCACTGTCCGGTCGGAACGCGATGAAGAAGATCAGGAAGGCCAGGCCTCCCCAGGCAAACACTTTCTTGATGAAAACGGGCATCTTTCCTCCGCTGGGGCGATCGGCCGTTTCGTCCGGCCCGTGGAGTTCGGATGACAAAATCTGCTTTTGACGTGTCCGCTGGCTTCCCGCCCGGGAGGGCGGCAAACAGCAGGAGCCCGCTTCACCTGGCCAGCCCTCATCTGGCCAGGAAGTGCCAACCCATCCAGAGCCACGCCCCGAGCACGATCACCCGCCCGGTTCCGCTGCGCATGGCGGCGATGAGCGCGCTGCCCAGCGGGGCGACCGTACTGTTCGGGCGTCGTCCGGCGAGGTCGACCAGGATCATGGCGCCGATGATCAGGGCGAAACCGACAACGAGTACGGCGCGTGCGGTCAACGGGTCACCAGCCAGGCTCCGGTGCTCAGCCACAGCACGTAGCCGGCGAGCCGGCCGGGATAGGTGTCCAGGAACGGGTCGGCCAGGATGCTGAACGTCGGATGTGCCGCGTCGTTGCCGGTGAACAGGGCAACCAGTTCCCAGACGCAGAAGGCGGCGCCGAGCCCCACCCAGGTCACCGCGGTCGCCCGACCGGCGAAGAGCGTACGGTGCGGCACCCGTCTCGCCCCCCACCAGAGCAGGACCAGTCCGGGTGCCAGTACGGCACAGGCGGCGGGCAGGGTCAGGGGCCGGGCGACCGCGGCCAGCAGGGCGTACCCGGCGATGGCGGTGGCGAAGGTGGGCGTCGCCCGACCGACGAGTGGGCCGACAGTATCGGCAGCGGGCGGCTCGGCCGTGTCCAGATCCGTCTGATGCATCCCAATAGGATGCGGTGCTTCTACCGCTTTATCCGCTTACGGCACGCGGGTGATCGGGGTGAACTGGACAAACGACGGCGCTCGCCGGACAACGGTGGGGGTGGCACCCGTCAGCCGGAGCCGGCGAGCAGCGCACGACGGGATCAGCACCAGGCCACCGGCGTCCGCTGGCCGGGAGGTTCGAGCTGGGACGTAACCGGGGGTTTTAGCTGGGGCTTAAACAGTACGACGGGGGCCGGCGCCGGCCGGAGACTGGCGGTCATGACTGAGCAGCAGAACCTCATGACCGGGCAACAGCATCGAGCGGAGCAGTTCCGTGGCCTGCACAACGCCGGTGAGCCGGTTGTCCTGGTCAACGCGTGGGACGTGGCCAGCGCCAGGATCGTGGAGGCGGCCGGCGCCCGCGCGATCGCGACCACCAGCGCCGGGGTCGCCTGGAGTCTCGGCGCCCCGGACGGCGACGTGCTCGCCCGTGACCTGGCCGTCGACCTGGTCGCCCGGATCGTCGGTGCGGTCTCCGTACCGGTGACCGCGGACATCGAGTCCGGCTTCGGCGCCACCCCGGACCAGGTCGGCGAGACCGTACGGGCGGTGCTGACCGCAGGGGCGGTCGGTGTCAACATCGAGGACGCGGTGCACGGGGGCGCCCCGGCGCTGCGACCCGTCGACGACCAGTGTGCCCGGCTGCGGGCCGCCCGGTCCGTCGCGGACGACGCCGGCATCCCGCTGTTCGTCAACGCCCGGGTCGACACCTTCCTGCGCGGGCTGGGCGGGTTGGCGGAGACGGTGGAGCGGGCGAACGCGTACCTGGCTGCCGGGGCGGACGGGATCTTCGTACCCGGGGTGGTGGATCCGGAACTGGTCGCCGACCTGGTACGGGACATCCCCGCCCCGGTGAACATCCTCGCCGGGCCGGGCGCCCCGTCCTTGCCGGAGTTGGCGAAACTCGGGGTGAGCCGGCTGAGCCTCGGCTCCGGACCCGCCGAGGCGGCGTACGGAATGGCCCGGCGGGTCGCCGAGGAGGCGTTCGGCACCGGGACGTACAACGCTCTGGTGGGTGCGCTGGACTGGGGCACGGTCAACGCCTTGATGACCCGCCGCTGAGGCCGGTCACCTCGTTCCGGCGGCCGTCTGCTCCGGCAGCAGGCCGCCGGGTTCGATCCCCACCGGTTGGAGTAGCCACCAGTGCCCGCCCAGCCCGGCCGGGTCGGTCAGCTCGGCCACCGTCGAGGCGGCGGCGAGCGCCCGGACGTACCCGGTCGGGTCGGTGCCGGCCAGGGTGAGCGGTGGTCGGCGGCCGTCTGCCCCGAGCGCCCGCAGCGCCGCCCCCTGACTGACCAGCGTGTACGCCACACCGGCGACCACCTCGCCGGCCGCCGCCACCGAGTCGACGGCGACGTGTGCGGTCAGGTCGCAGGACCCGTCCGGCACCGGTGGCACCTGCCGGCCGGATCGGAAGCCGGTCAACGTACCGCCGATCGGGCGACCGGTGCGGAGGTGGCCGTAGTCGACGGCCAGGGCCAGCCCACGGTCGACCGCGTCGACGGCGGCGGCCCAGGCGGCGTCCCGGCTTCGGCCGATCTCCACCCGCGCACCCGGCAGCGGCCCCGCCGCACCCTCCTCCGCCAAACCGGGCCCGCCCGGCTGGTCCGGCCACCAGTGCGAGAGCCAGGCGAGGTCGGTGGCGGCGATCGGCGGACCGGCGGACTCGATGCCCGAGACCGGGTCGACCAGGACCTGGTGCCAGCCCGCCGGCCCGGCCCCGGCCAGGTCGAGCGGTACGTTGTCCAGCCATTCCGTGCCGATCAGCAGCCCGACGATGCCGGTCGGCACGGTGTCGAGCCACTCGATCTCGGGCGGCAGCGGGTCGGGGCGGGGGGCGAGTTCGACCCCGGTCAGTCGCAGCCGGCGGCCCAGTTCGGCCGGGGCGAGCGCGGCCACGGTACGGAGCAGTTCGCCCCGGCCGGCCCCGACGTCGACCACGTCCAGCCGGTCCGGGTGGCCGAGGGCGGTGTCGACCCGGTCGAGCAGGCGCAGCAGCGCGGCGCCGAGCACCGGTGCGGCGTTCGCGCTGGTACGGAAGTGCGCCGCCGGGCCGTCGCCGGTGACGAAGAACCCGTCGGCGCCGTACAGGGCGGTGGTCATCGCCGCCCGCCAGGTCATCGGCATGGGTTCGTCCGTTCTGCGGTGCAGGTCACGGTGCAGACCCTACGGCGATGGCGAGGTGACCCGCGCCACGGTCGGCGGGGTGGCGGAACGGGTCTGTAGCAGCGGGAATGCGTTCGGCTCAGGTCCCGCATTCCTGCCCTTCCGGCGGTGGTGAAGGTTTTCACACATGCTTGTCGCAGATCCGTAACAACGGCGCATAATTGCGATCGACCGGTACCACTTATCGAGGACTGGATCGAAGACATGAGCGCATCGCCGCGCCCGCGTCCGGCCACCCCTGTCGGGGTGACCGCGCCGGCCCACCGCACCGCTGCCGCCGTGCCGCCCAGGACGCTGACTGTCGGTGTGATCGGCACCGGCCGGGTGGGTGCCGTACTCGGCGCCGCGCTGGCTGGGTCCGGACACCGGGTGCGCGCCGCCTCCGGTGTCTCCGCGGCGGCGAAGGCCCGGATCGCCCAACTGCTGCCCGGCGCCGTGAACCTGCCCGCCGCCGAGGTCGCCCGTGCCGGCGTGGACTTGCTGATCATCGCGGTGCCGGATGACGCGCTCGCCGCCGTGGTGTCCGGTCTGGCGGAGACCCGTGCCCTGCGTCCGGGCCAACTCGTCCTGCACACCTCCGGCGCGCACGGGCTCGGGGTGCTCGCACCCGCTGCCGCCGTCGGTGCCCGTACGCTCGCGGTCCACCCGGCGATGACCTTCACCGGTACCGCCGACGACCTGGCCCGACTGCCCGGCATCTCGTACGGCGTGACGGTCCCGGCGGACCTCCGGCCGCTCGCCGCCCGGCTCGTGGCGGACCTGGGCGGGGTGCCCGAGTGGGTGGCCGAGGGCGACCGTCCGCTCTATCACGCGGCTCTCGCCCACGGCGCGAACCACCTGGTCACCCTCGTCAACGAGGCGATGGACCGGTTGCGGGACGCGGGTGTGGCGCAGCCGGAGAAGGTGCTCGGGCCGTTGCTGCACGCCTCCCTGGACAACGCGCTGCGGCTCGGCGACGCGGCGCTGACCGGCCCGGTCGTCCGGGGCGACGCCGGCACCGTGGCCAAGCACCTGGACCGGTTGGCCGCGACCGCACCCGAGTCGGTCGCCGGTTACCTGGCGCTGGCCCGGCGCACCGCCGACCGGGCGATCGCCGCCGGCCGGCTCCGCCCGGTCGACGCGGTGTCGCTGCTCGGGGTGCTGGCCGACCGGCAGCGGCAGTCGGTCTGATGACAACCGGCCGGGTTGACCTCGCCGCGCAGGGCAGCGTCGCCGGGCAGGGCAGCGTCGGGAGCCGGGGAAGCGCCGGCGAGCAGGGAAGCGAGGAGCGGGCATGACCGAGGTGGTACGCACCCGGACCGAGTTGGCGGCGGCGCGCGACGCGCTGCCGGGCACGGTCGCGGTGGTGATGACACTCGGCGCGCTGCACGCCGGGCACGAGGCACTGCTGCACGCAGCCCGCGAGCGGGCCGACCACGTGGTGGTGACGATCTTCGTCAACCCGTTGCAGTTCGGGCCGACCGAGGACTTCGACAAGTATCCGCGTACCTTCGACGCCGACCTGGCGGTCTGCGCGGCGGCCGGGGTGGACCTGGTGTTCGCGCCGTCCCGCGAGGAGATGTACCCGACCGGGGCGCCGCTGGTCCGGGTCGACCCCGGACCGCTCGGCGGGGAACTGGAGGGCGCCAGCCGCCCCGGTTTCTTCCACGGGGTCCTCACCGTGGTCCTCAAGCTGCTCCAGGTGGTCCGGCCGGACTTCGCGTTCTTCGGCGAGAAGGACTACCAGCAGCTCACGCTGGTCCGCCGGATGGCGCTCGACCTGAACGTACCGGTGGAGATCGTCGGTGTGCCCACGGTCCGGGAACCGGACGGACTCGCCCTTTCCAGCCGTAACCGCTACCTGTCGGCGGACGAGCGGGTGACCGCGTCGAGCCTGTCCGCCGCCCTGCGGGCGGGCGCGACCGCCGCGGCGGCCGGGGTCGGCCCCGACGTCGCGCTCGCCGCCGCCCACGAGGCATTCCAAGCCACCGGTACGCCGGGCGCGAAGCTCGACTACCTGGTTCTGACCGACCCCGACCTGGCTCCGGCCCCGCTCGCCGGCCCGGCCCGGATGGTGGTGGCCGCCTGGGTCGGCGGCACCCGCCTGATCGACAACCTGGCCGTCCGGCTCGCCGGCCCGGCCACTGATTCGCTCGGCCACCCGGCCGTTGATTCGAAGGAAGAAATCTGATGTTCCGCACCATGCTCAAGTCGAAGATCCACCGCGCCACGGTGACCCAGGCCGACCTGCACTACGTCGGTTCGGTGACCATCGACGAGGAGCTGCTCGAAGCCGCCGACCTGCTGCCCGGGGAGAAGGTGGCCATTGTGGACGTCACGAACGGGGCGCGGCTGGAGACGTACACCATCCCCGGCGCCCGGGGCACGGGTGTGATCGGTATCAACGGTGCCGCCGCCCATCTGGTGAACCCCGGTGACCTGGTCATCATCATCGGGTACGGGCAGTTCGAGGACGCCGAGGCGCGGTCGTACCAGCCTCGGGTGGTGCACGTGGACGCGGACAACCGGGTGATCGAACTCGGTGCCGACCCGGCCGGGGTGGCCCCCGGTATGGCCGACGATCTGGTCCGGGGCGACCTGGTGGCGGACGTCAGGTGAGCACACCGAACTGATGGGTCGAGCACGATCGACCACTTCGCCGAGGCGACGCAACGGCACCGGACGGCTACGCTGTGACTCAGCCGTCCATACTGGTGCCGCCCTGGGGGAGGGACGCGATGCGTCGTTGGTGGAGCGTCCCCGTCGCGGTGGGAGTGGCGGTCGTGCTGCTCAGCGGGTGTGGGAATTCGGCCGGGATCGACGGTTCGCTGATGGACGACTGGGCTCCGCTGGCGGAGGCGAAACCGTTCGTCCCGCCGGTCGGCACCTGCCATCCGGCAGACCCGGTCAAGGTCGCCCCGCTCTCGTCGTACGAGCCGGTCGACTGCACCGCCCCGCACCGGACCGAGACGGTGCACGTCGGCACCTTCGCCGGTGTTGCCGCCGGCCGGGAGGTGCCGCCGGTGGAGGGTTCGCCGGAGATTCGTACCGCCTTCGGCGAATGCGACGGGAAAGCGCGGGAATACGTCGGCAACGAATGGCGGGCTGGCCGCCTCCGGCTGGAGGTGGCCCTTCCCTCCCCGGTCGCCTGGACGGGTGGTGCGCGGTGGTTCCGGTGCGACATGGCGGAGGTGGCCAAGGTCGAGCCCACCAACGGCGTCGTCACCAGCCGTACGGCGAGCGTACGGGGTGCCCTGAAAACTCCGTCCCCGCTGGGTCTGACCTGCTACACGATCAATCGAGCGGCGAACCGGAGCATCACCGGGATGGTGGCCGTCGACTGCGCCAAGGCGCACAACAGCGAGTTCGTCGGGGTGTGGAAGGCGCCCGAGATGAACTACCCGACCAAGGACCTCGACTGGGTCCCGATCTTCGGCGAGTGCCAGAAGTTGATGGCGACGCACATCGGGACGCCCAATGACGTCAACCTTGCGTTCCGCGCCGGTGTGGTTCCCCTGCCGCCCACCCGCGACGACTGGCAGGCAGGCAACCGGGGCATCCGCTGCTACCTGGACCTGTACGGCGACGGCACGGTCAACCGCCCGCTGCGGGGCGGCGGTCTCGCGGCGCTGCCCATCCCCACCAAATAGCCGCATCAGCGATCCGATCAGATCCAGATCACCCTCGCCGCCCCCGGCGGTCGGGCCGTGCGTCGAGCGGGGTTCACTGTGCTGATGCATGTGCCGACCCTGGATCTGCCGGTGTTGCCCACGCTGCTCGCCGCACCCGCACCGGGCTGGGTGGAGACCACCGACGTGGTGGTGGTCGGGTCGGGTATCGCCGGGCTGACCGCCGCGCTCCAGTTGCGTGAGGCGGGTCTGCACGTCACCGTCGTGACGAAGGTCAACATCGATGACGGTTCCACCCGCTGGGCCCAGGGCGGCATCGCCGCCGTACTCGACCCGCTGGACACTCCCGCCGCGCACGCGTACGACACCGAGGTTGCCGGGGTCGGGCTCTGCGACCCGGAGGCGGTCCGGGTGCTGGTCGAGGAGGGCCCGGCCCGGCTGCGCGAACTGATCCGGATCGGCGCCGAGTTCGACCGCAACGCGGACGGGTCGCTGATGCTCACCCGCGAGGGCGGGCACCGGACCAACCGGATCGTCCACGCCGGTGGTGACGCCACCGGTGCTGAGGTGCAGCGCGCCCTGCACGACGCCGTCGGCCGGGACCCGTGGATCCGGCTGGTCGAGCACGCGCTGGTGCTGGATCTGCTGCGCGCACCCGGCTGGGGGGACGCACCGGGCCAGGCCTGCGGCATCACGCTGCACGTACTCGGTGAGGGCAGCGAGGACGGGGTCGGTGCGATCCTGGCCCGCGCGGTGGTCCTCGCCACCGGCGGAATGGGGCAGGTCTTCGCCGCCACCACCAATCCGGCGGTCTCCACCGGGGACGGTGTGGCGTTGGCGATCCGGGCCGGTGCAGCCGTCACCGACCTCGAGTTCGTCCAGTTCCACCCGACCGCCCTGATCAGCCCGGCCGACGCGACCAGTGTGCTCGGTGCCGCCCAGCAGCCGCTGGTCTCCGAGGCGTTGCGGGGCGAGGGGGCGTACCTGGTCGACGCGGACGGCAAGCGGTTCATGGTGGGTCAGCACGAACTGGCCGAACTGGCCCCGCGCGACGTGGTGGCGAAGGGCATCCACCGGGTGCTGGTGGCCTCCGGGGAGGACCACGTCTACCTGGACGCCCGGCACCTCGGCGCGGAGTTCCTCAACCAGCGCTTCCCCACCATCGTCGCCTCCTGCCTGGCGATCGGGATCGACCCGGCGGTCGACCTGATCCCGGTCGCGCCGGCCGCGCACTACGCCTCCGGTGGTGTCCGTACGGACCTGCACGGCCGTACCTCGATCCCGGGCCTGTACGCCTGCGGCGAGGTCGCCTGCACGGGTGTGCACGGGGCGAACCGGTTGGCCAGCAACTCGTTGCTGGAGGGGCTGGTCTTCGCCCGGCGGATCGCCGACGACATCGCGCACAACCTGCCGCCGCAGGTGCAGCCGGCGCCGGGCGGGGCCTGGCAGGGCGGCACCGGCTGGGTCGTACAGCCGGAGACCCGGACCACCCTGCAACGGGCGATGAGCCGGGGTGCCGGCGTACTCCGGTCGGCGGAGTCGTTGCGGGCGACCGCCGCCGAACTGACCGGGGTCGCCCTGAGCCGGGGTGCGCCCCGGACCGCGAGCTGGGAGGCGACGAACCTGGTCACCGTGGCGTCGGCGCTGGTGACGGCGGCGTACGCCCGTCAGGAGACGCGGGGCTGCCACTGGCGGGAGGACTTCCCGACGGTGAGCGACGAGTGGCGGGGTCATCTGGTCGGTTCGATCGGACCGGCCGGCGAACTGGTGGACACCTGGGAGGCGCTGTGAGGACCGCTACCGAGGACGCGTTGCGTACGGCCGGACTGGATCCGGTGGTCGTGACCCGGATCGTGCAGACCGCGCTGGAGGAGGACCTCGGGCCGGACCGGGTCGACGTGACGAGCGTGGCGACGATTCCGGCCGGGCAGGTCGACACGGTCGACGTGGTGGCCCGCGCCGACGGGGTGGTGGCCGGGCTGGCCGTCGCGGCGGCGGTGTTCGAGCTGGTCGGTGACGAGGTGTCCGGCCGTACGGTCGAGGTGGTCGTGCACGCCCGCGACGGCGACCGGGTGGCCCGCGGCGACGTGCTGGCGACGGTGACCGGGCCGACCCGGGTCCTGCTCACCGCCGAGCGGACCGCGCTGAACCTGCTCACCCGGATGTCCGGGGTGGCGACCCACACGCGGGCCTGGGCGGACGCCCTGGTCGGGAGCAAGTCGACGGTGCTGGACACCCGCAAGACCACGCCGGGCCTGCGGGTGCTGGAGAAGTACGCGGTCCGGGCCGGCGGCGGCACGAACAAGCGGATGGGCCTGTACGACGTCGCGATGATCAAGGACAACCACAAGCTCGCGGCGGGCGGGATCGCCCCGGCGTACCGGCGGGTCCGGGAGGTCTTCCCGGAGGTCCCGATCCAGGTCGAGGTGACTGACGTCGCCGAGGCGGTCGAGGCGGTGGAGGCGGGGGCGAAGTTCCTGCTCTGCGACAACATGACCACCGGTCTGCTGGCCGAGGTGGTGGCGGTTGTCGGCGACCGGGCGGAACTGGAGGCGACCGGTGGGCTGACCCTCGACGTGGCGGCCGAGTACGCGGCCACCGGGGTCGACTACCTTTCGGTTGGGGCGCTGACCCACTCGTCGCCTATCTTGGACATCGCACTAGACCTCCGGCCGGCAGATCACGGCCGGGACGAGGGTACGGACCTGGAGCACCGGGGCTGACGAATGCTGCTCTGCATCGACATCGGTAACACCAACACCGTTCTGGCGACGTTCGACGGCGACAAACTGGTCCACTCGTGGCGGATCAAGACCGATGCCCGGTCGACCGCCGACGAGCTGGGCCTGAAGTTCCGTGGGCTGCTCGCCGGTGACGCGGTGGAGATCACCGGGGTGGCCGCCTGTTCGACCGTACCGGCGGCGCTGCGGTCGCTGCGCAGCATGCTGGGCCGCTACTACGCCGACGTACCGAGTGTGATCGTGGAGCCGGGGGTGAAGACCGGGGTCCAGTTGGCGATCGACAACCCCAAGGAGGTCGGTGCCGACCGGGTGGTGAACACCCTGGCCGCGTACACGATCTACGGGGGGCCGTCGATCGTGGTCGACTTCGGCACCACCACCAACTTCGACGTGATCAGCGGCCGGGGCGAGTTCCTCGGCGGTGCGTTCGCCCCCGGGATCGAGATCTCGTTCGACGCGCTCGCCGCCCGCGCCGCCCAGTTGCGCAAGGTCGAGCCGACCAAGCCGCGTTCGGTGATCGGCAAGAACACCGTCGAGTGCCTCCAGGCGGGGCTCTACTTCGGCTTCGCCGGGCAGGTGGACCGGATCGTCGAGCGGATGACCCAGGAGTTGGGCGAGGTGCGGGCCGTGATCGCCACCGGTGGCCTGGCGCCGCTGGTCATCGGCGAGTGCGCCACCATCACCCACCACGAGCCGATGATCACCCTGATCGGCCTGCGGATGGTCTACGAGCGCAATCTCTGACCCGTCCGGGTCAGCGGCGGCGGGCCCGGTAGACGGTGGTCCGGTAGGGCAGGTCGAAGGTGTCCCGTCCGGCCAGGTCGGGGTGGTGCAGGGCCAGGTCGCGTACGGCCGTTTCCAGGTCGTGTTGCCGCTGCTCGGAGGCGGTCAGATAGTAGGACCGGGTGCCGACCAGCCCGACCAGGGTGTCGGCGGTGTGCTCGGTGCCGTGGTGGAACTCGGCCCGTTCCAGCGGCTCGAAGTCGTCGCCGAACGTGGTCAGGTCGGGTGCGGTGTCCACGCTCGTCCGGCCGGCGAAGTCGGCCAGCAGCCGGCTGAGCGCGGCCACCCAGGCCACCGACTCGTCCCGGCTGTTCCAGATCGGCGCGAAACGTCCGCCGGGGCAGAGCACCCGGGCGGCCTCGGCGTGCGCCCGGTCGCGGTCGAACCAGTGGTACGCCTGACCGGTGATGACCACGTCGGCGTCGCCGTCCGGGAGGGGCATCGACTCGGCGCTGCCGGCCAGCGCCGTCGTGCCCGGGGTGGCGACCGCCAGTTGGGCCCGCATCCCCCCGTCCGGTTCGACGGGTACGACCCGGTGCCCGAGCCCGAGCAGTTGCCGGGTCAGGATGCCGGTCCCGGCGGCGAGGTCCACCACCCGGACCGGGGCGGGAGCGTCCACCGCCCAGGCGAGTGCGTCCACCGGGTACGTCGGACGGAAGCGGTCGTAGGTCTCGGCGGCCGCCCCGAACGACAGCGCCTGGTCAAGATCAGCCATGGTCCGATGCTATCCCCGGGTTATCCGCTGCCCGGTCGGAAGGCACTTGAGTAGGCTCGGGGAATTCTGCCGAACTCACTGTCCTGAGGAAGCCTGCCGTGACCGAGCACATCCCCGCCCCCGCCGAACCCGTGGACGACCTTCCGGAGCAGATGCGGGTACGGCGGGAGAAGCGGGACCGCCTGCTCGCCGACGGCGTCGAGCCGTACCCGGTGGGTTATCCGCGTACCGCGACCCTGGCCGAGGTCCGCGCCAGGTACGTCGACCTGCCCACCGACACCCAGACCGGGGACACGGTCGCGGTGACCGGTCGGGTGATCTTCATCAGGAACAGCGGCAAGCTCTGCTTCGCCACCCTGCGCGACGGCGACGGGACCGAACTCCAGGCGATGATCTCGCTCGACCGGGTCGGTGCGGAGCGGCTGGAGGAGTGGAAGCGTCAGGTCGACCTCGGTGACCACGTGGGGGTGACCGGTGAGGTGATCACCAGCCGGCGTGGCGAGTTGTCGGTGCTCGCCGGCTCGTGGATGATCACCGCCAAGGCCCTGCGACCGCTTCCGGTGGCGCACAAGCCACTCAGCGAGGAGGCGCGGGTCCGGCAGCGTTATGTCGACCTGATCGTCCGGCCGCAGGCCCGCGACACCGTTCGTACCAGGGCGACCGCCGTACGGAGCCTGCGCGATTCTCTGCATGCCCGGAGTTTCGTCGAGGTCGAAACCCCGATGCTCCAGTTGCTGCACGGCGGGGCCACCGCCCGGCCATTCGTGACGCACAGCAATGCACTCAGCACCGACCTGTACCTGCGAATCGCCCCGGAGCTTTATCTGAAGCGTGCCGTGGTGGGCGGGATCGACCGGGTCTTCGAGATCAACCGTAACTTCCGTAATGAGGGCATCGACTCCTCGCACTCTCCCGAGTTCGCGATGCTCGAGATGTACGAGGCTTACGGCGACTACGACACTATGGCCAAGCTCACCCGGGAACTGGTGCAGGAGGCGGCGTACGCGGTGGGCGGCTCGCACGTCGTGACGCACGCCGACGGGACCGAGTTGGACCTGAGCGGCCAGTGGCGTACGACGACGCTCTTCGGCTCGCTTTCGGAGGCGCTCGGCGAGGAGGTGACGGTCTCCACCGATCGGGCACAGCTCGTGCGGTACGCCGAAAAGGTCGGCCTGGGGGTCGATCCGAAGTGGGTGCCGGGCAAGCTCGCCGAGGAGCTGTTCGAGGAGCTGGTGGTGCCCGGACTGCGTGAGCCGACGTTCGTACGGGACTACCCCGAGGACACCAGCCCGCTCGTCCGCGCCCACCGTGAGCAGCCAGGACTCACCGAAAAATGGGACCTGTACGCGCTCGGATTCGAACTCGGCACCGGCTACTCGGAACTGGTCGACCCCGTGGTGCAGCGGGCCCGGCTGCTCGCCCAGGCGCAACTCGCGGCGAAGGGCGACGATGAGGCAATGCGCCTGGACGAGGACTTCCTGCGCGCCTTGGAGTACGGAATGCCGCCCTCCGGCGGCGTCGGAATGGGAATCGACCGGCTGCTGATGACCCTCACCGGGCTCGGAATTCGGGAAACCATCCTCTTCCCCTTGATCCGCGCGGAGTAGTCACGTAAGTCCTGTTGAGTAATTTCCGGGTCCTATTGACGCAACGAGCGCGTTGCGGGCTATTGTGCTCTTGTTTGCGGAACACCCTGCTCGAGAGGATTACGGCACGTGGCCAAGCAGATCATTCACAAGCTTGTCGATGACCTTGACGGCGGCGACGCGGACGAGACTGTCAAGTTCTCGCTCGACGGCGTTCAGTACGAGATCGACCTGTCGAAGAAGAACGCCGGGAAATTGCGGGACCTATTTGCGCCGTACGTCGCGTCCGGCTCGAAGGTCGGTCGTGGCGGCGTTGTCGTCGGTGGCCGGGCTGCCCGCGGGCGCGGTGGCGCCACCGCGGACCGGGAGCAGAACAAGGCGATCCGGGCCTGGGCCAAGAAGGAAGGCCGGGACATCTCCGACCGCGGGCGCATCCCGCAGGAGATCGTCGACGAGTACCACGCCAAGGCCGGCCGCTGAGGCTACGGTCTGACCGGCTCCCCGCGCCGGGTCCGGAGCGAATGCGACGCTTCTGGCCCGGCGCTGGACTTTTTCCCCCAACATCCCATATGTGCGATTTGCCGTATCACCAGGAACACGCCCCCCTGCGCCCCCCACCATCACCGACCACCCCACCCACCCCACGTACCGCACCCCACCCACCCCACCCCACCCCACCCCCACCCCACCCCCGCACGAAGCAGCGCGGCGATCTTGCAGTTGTGGCTGTTCACAAATCCCATCAAGGCCACGATTCGGGCGCCACAACTGCAAGATCGTCCACGTCGCGGGTGGGGACGGGGTGGTGGGGGCTTCGGGGTGGGTGGGTGGGTGAGGGGGTGGGGGGTTGCTTGGTCGGCACGGGGGGGCTTGTCCATGCTGTTGGGGTCCGGGTGCTCGCCGTTTGATGGGCGGAGATCTCCCATCCGGCGCCCGGAGGGTCCGGAAAGATCTGCGGCCGTCGGGAACGAACCGGGCGGCGCCGACGTTGTCCACAGGCAGTGGAAGAGTTATCCACAAGCTGTGGATGGACTCGGGACTGCCTGTGGACGTCAGACCGCCCCGCTGGATTTCGCTCTACGCGTAGAGCCGGGGGCCGGGGAACACGCTCTGAGCGCGGGCAGTTGGGAAAAAACGTCGCGGACGTGGCGCATTCCAGCAACACACGACCTCAGAAGAGTCGGTTCGCGGCGATAGAGTGATGGCACGGGTGTCACCTGGACGCCCGGGCGCTGGCCCCGCCAAGATCAATGGCGCACGGCACGTGAGGAGCACGAGGGCATGTTCGAGCGGTTCACCGACCGAGCGCGGCGGGTTGTCGTCCTGGCTCAAGAAGAAGCCCGGATGCTCAACCACAACTACATCGGTACGGAACACATCCTGTTGGGTCTCATCCACGAGGGCGAAGGCGTCGCCGCAAAGGCTCTGGAGAGCCTGGGCATCTCCCTGGAGGGCGTCCGCCAGCAGGTCGAGGAAATCATCGGCCAGGGTCAGCAGGCGCCGAGTGGGCACATCCCGTTCACGCCGCGGGCCAAGAAGGTGCTGGAGCTGTCTCTGCGCGAAGCGCTGCAGCTCGGCCACAACTACATCGGTACGGAGCACATCCTGCTCGGTCTGATCCGTGAGGGTGAGGGCGTCGCCGCCCAGGTGCTGGTCAAGCTCGGCGCCGACCTGAACCGGGTCCGCCAGCAGGTGATCCAGCTCCTCTCCGGCTACCAGGGCAAGGAGCCGGCTGCGGCCGGAGCCGCGCCGGGTGAGGCCGCGCCGTCCACCAGCCTCGTGCTGGACCAGTTCGGCCGGAACCTGACCCAGGCCGCCCGCGAGGGCAAGCTCGACCCGGTCATCGGGCGCGAGAAGGAAATCGAGCGGGTGATGCAGGTGCTCTCCCGCCGTACCAAGAACAACCCCGTCCTGATCGGCGAGCCCGGGGTCGGTAAGACCGCGGTCGTCGAGGGGCTGTCCCAGCGGATCATCAAGGGCGAGGTGCCGGAGACGCTCAAGGACAAGCAGCTCTACACGCTTGACCTGGGTGCCCTGGTGGCCGGCTCGCGCTACCGCGGTGACTTCGAGGAGCGCCTCAAGAAGGTGCTCAAGGAGATCCGCACCCGCGGGGACATCATCCTGTTCATCGACGAGATCCACACTCTGGTCGGCGCTGGCGCCGCCGAGGGCGCGATCGACGCGGCAAGCATCCTCAAGCCGATGCTGGCCCGTGGCGAGCTGCAGACCATCGGTGCCACCACGCTCGACGAATACCGCAAGCACCTGGAGAAGGACGCCGCGCTCGAGCGCCGGTTCCAGCCGATCCAGGTGGGCGAGCCGTCGCTTGCCCACACCATCGAGATCCTCAAGGGTCTGCGTGACCGGTACGAGGCCCACCACCGGGTGAGCATCACCGACGCCGCGTTGGTCGCGGCGGCCACGCTGGCCGACCGGTACATCTCCGACCGCTTCCTGCCGGACAAGGCGATCGACCTGATCGACGAGGCCGGGGCCCGGATGCGTATCCGCCGGATGACCGCGCCGCCAGACCTGCGCGACTTCGACGAGCGGATCGCCCAGGTACGTCGGGACAAGGAATCCGCCATCGACGCGCAGGACTTCGAGCGCGCCGCGCAGCTGCGAGACAAGGAAAAGCAGCTGCTCGGCCAGAAGGCCCAGCGGGAGAAGGAGTGGAAGGCCGGCGACCTCGACGTCGTGTCCGAGGTCGACGACGAGCAGATCGCCGAGGTGTTGGCGAACTGGACCGGTATCCCGGTCTACAAGCTGACCGAGGAGGAGACCTCCCGGCTGCTCCGCATGGAGGACGAGCTGCACAAGCGGGTCGTCGGCCAGGAGGACGCGGTCAAGGCGGTGTCCAAGGCGATCCGGCGGACCCGGGCCGGCCTGAAGGACCCGAAGCGGCCCTCCGGCTCGTTCATCTTCGCCGGCCCGTCGGGTGTGGGTAAGACCGAGCTGTCCAAGGCGCTCGCCGAGTTCCTCTTCGGCAGCGAGGACGCCCTCATCCAGCTGGACATGTCCGAGTTCCACGACCGTTACACGGTGTCCCGGCTCGTCGGTGCGCCCCCCGGATACGTCGGTTACGACGAGGGTGGCCAGCTGACCGAGAAGGTGCGTCGGCGGCCGTTCTCGGTGGTTCTCTTCGACGAGATCGAGAAGGCCCACCCGGACGTGTTCAACACGCTCCTCCAGATCCTGGAGGACGGTCGGCTCACCGATGGTCAGGGCCGGATCGTGGACTTCAAGAACACGGTCATCATCCTGACCACCAACCTGGGTACGCGGGACGTCGCCAAGGCGGTGTCGCTGGGCTTCCAGGCCTCTGAGGATTCCGAGTCGAACTACGAGCGGATGAAGCAGAAGGTCAACGACGAGCTCAAGCAGCACTTCCGGCCGGAGTTCCTCAACCGGATCGACGACACGATCGTGTTCCACCAGCTCAACCAGAACGAGATCCTGCACATCGTCGACATCATGATCCAGCGGATCGAAACTCAGCTCCGCAACAAGGACATGGGGCTCGAGCTCACCGACAACGCCAAGAAGTACCTGGCGAAGAAGGGGTTCGACCCGGTGCTGGGCGCCCGGCCGCTACGCCGGACCATCCAGCGCGACATCGAGGACAACCTGTCCGAGCGGATCCTGTTCAACGAGCTGACCCCCGGTCAGATCGTGGTGGTGGACTGCGAGGGCGACCCGGAGAACATCGACAAGTCCAAGCTGGTCTTCCGCGGCGCGGAGAAGCCGGTGCCGGTGCCCGACGCGGTGCCCGCCGACCTCGGCAACACGGCCCCGGCCGGAGCGGACGAGTAAGCACCCAGCACCACAGCACCACCCACCAGCGCGGCCCCGGCAGGCAAAAGCCTCCGGGGCCGCTCTGCACCCTCCCCACCCCTCCCTCGCCCCACCCCTCGCCCCGTCGATCTAGGGCAAAAGCGTGTGATTAGAGATCAACAAGCAACCTTTTGCCCTAGATCGACGATGAGAGGGGTGGGGGAAGAGGGCTGGGAGGGGGAGTTATGGAGGGGGAGGTGGGGAGGGCGTAGGTGGCGTGCGGGAGGGCGGCCACCAGGCCGTCTTCGACCAGGGTGCTCAGGGCGCGGACGCGCTGGGCGTCGTCGGCCCAGACGGGGTCGAGTTGGGCGATCGGGACGGGGGCGGTCGCGTCCCGCAGGACAGCCAGGAGCAGGCCGCGTACCTGGCGGTCGGTGCCGGCGTAGCCCTGTGGGCGACGGGACGGGCCGGTCGGCGGCAGGGCGCCCGAGGCCAGCCAGGCGCAGCGGTCCGCGAGCGGGCAGTCCACGCACCGGGGCGCGCGGGCGGTGCAGACCAACGCCCCCAGCTCCATGAACGCGGCGCTGGCCCGAGCCGCCCTGGCCGGCTCCACCGGAAGCAGTTCCGCGGTGGCGACCAGGTCGGACGGGCGGGTTGCCGGACCGGCGTCCGGAGCGCCGGCCACCGCCCGAGCCACCAGCCGCCGTACGTTCGTGTCCACCACCGGGTGCCGCTGCCCGTACGCGAACGCGAGCACCGCCCGTGCGGTGTAGTCGCCGACACCGGGCAGGGCGAGCAGGGCGGTCAGATCGGTCGGGACCGCGCCACCGTGCCGCTCCACCAGCGCCACCGCGCAGTCCCGCAGCCGCAGCGCCCGACGGGGGTAGCCGAGCCGCCCCCACATCCTGATCGCCTCGCCGGGTGGATCCGCGGCGAGTTCGGCCGGCCCCGGCCAGCGGGCCAGCCACGCCCGCCAGGCGGGCAGGACGCGTACCACCGGGGTCTGCTGGAGCATGACCTCGCTGACCAGCACCGCCCAGGCGGTCACGCCGGGCTCCCGCCACGGCAGGTCGCGGGCGTTCTCGTCGTACCACCGGATGGCCACGGTGGCGAGCGTTGGTTCGGACATCGCGCCCGATCCTGTCATGGCCGTCGGGGGTGCGACAGCGGGCCGGGACGCGCCCGGGCCGTCGGCCACCGTCCCGCAGCGTGGACGGGCGGGCCGGGCGGGGGCGGGAAGCGGGCGCCGATCGGGCAGAATGCCCGGATGAGTCAGCTCGCGATCACCGTCATCGGTCATGACCGGCCCGGCATCGTGGCCGACGTGGCGGAGCTGCTCGCCCGGCTCGGCGCCAACCTGACCGACTCCACCATGACCCGGTTGCGCGGGCACTTCGCGATGACGCTGATCTGCGTCGGCCCGACCGCCGACGAGGTCGAGGCCGCACTCGTCCCGCTGCGCGCGGACGGTCAACTGCTCGCCACCGTACGGTCAGTGCAGGCGGACGGGGAGCAGCCGCCGACCGGGGAGCCGTACGTGCTCGCGGTCCACGGCGCCGACCGCCTCGGCATCGTCGCCACGGTGACCCGGGTGCTGGCCGAGTACGGCGGCAACGTCACCGACCTCACCACCCGGCTCACCGGGCCGCTCTATCTGATCGTGGCCGAGGTCGACCTGCCGCCCGGCACAGCGGGCCCGCTGGCGGACCGGTTGACCGAGGTGGCCGCCGGCCTGGACGTCGAGGTGACGCTACGGCGAGCCGACTCGGACCTGCTGTGACCGCCGAGGACACCGGCAAGGTGACCGCAGCGGAGACCGGCCCGGTGCCTGCCGGCGGTACGGCCCCGGCCGAGGGAAGTCCGGCGGCGGTCGTACAGGACGTCGGGCTGGCGGGCTGGACACCTGCGACGCTGACTGCGCTCGGTGTGGTGGGACGCGTGCTCCCCGTCGTCTGCGCGCCCGACCCGGTGCTGAGCCGGGCCGGTGCCGACGTCGACCCGACCTCGGACGAGGTGGTGCAGCTCGCCGCCGACCTCATCGCCACCATGCGTGCCTCACCCGGCTGCGTCGGGCTCGCTGCGCCGCAGGTCGGCGTCGGGGCGCGGGTGTTCGCGGTCGACGTGACCGGCCACCCCAAGGCGGTGACCGTGCACGGCACCTTCGTGCTCTGCAACGCGACCGTGGCCGAGGCGAGTCGGTGGCGGCCGGGCCGGGAGGGCTGCATGTCGGTGCCGGACCTGACCGGTGACGTCAAACGGGCCAGCCGGCTCGTGGTGACCGGCGAACTGCCCGGTACGGGCGAGGCGGTCCGGCTGGTGGCGGACGGCTTCGAGGCACGGGCGTTGCAGCACGAAATCGACCACTGTGCCGGTTTACTGTTCCTCGACCGGGTGGCCGGTGCGCACGCGGTGTACCAACGTAAGGTCTACCTGTGATCATGGGCGGATCGGCTTGGCCCACAGGGGATTCCGGGCTCTCGAACCGGCGATTCCGGCCCCGCGAACCCCGGCGCGTCGCCCGAGTCCGCCGAGTGCACCCCGATACGGTGAACGCATCATGCGTTTGACGGTTGGCCCCCTGTCACCCGCCGTCTACTGGCGGCGTCGAGCCGTCGTGCTCGGCGCGGGTTTGCTCTTTCTCATCGTCGTGCTCTGGTCGTGCACCCAGCAGCCGGACAAGCCCGGTCCGAACGCGGGCAACACCACGCCGACGACACCGGCCGAGGTGCAGCCCACCTCGTCGATACTCACGCCGGAGAGCGGTGCGCCCGCTTCGGATCCAGCGGTGGACCCGTCGGCCGGCGTCGACCCGGCAGCGGGGGACCCGCAGCAGCCGGCGGGCGGTGATCCGGCGGGCGGTGACCCGGTGGTCCCGCCGGTCGGGACGATTCCGGACGTGCCACCGCCGGCCGCCGGTTCCTGCACCGACGAGGAGATCTCGGTGGTGCCGGTGCCGCTGGCCAAGTCGATCCGGCAGGGCGGGACGGTCGGCCTGCAGCTAGAGGTCAAGAACACGTCGAACCGCACCTGTAGCCGCGACCTGGGCGCCGACCTCCAGGAGCTGTTCATCAAGCGCGGTGCGGAGCGGGTCTGGTCCTCCGACACCTGCGGGGCGAAGGGCACCAGCGTGGTGTCGCTCGCGCCGAACGTCAAACACACCTTCCAGGCCGACTGGAACGGCAACCGGGACACCAAGTGCAGCGGTGCCCTGGCGGCCGGACCGGACGCGGAGGCCGGCGAGTATCAGATCTTCGCTCGGCTCGGCACCAAGCACAGCGACCCGGTGACGTTCACCATCACGAGCTGAGCACCGGCCTTCAGGAGGTACCGACCCCGGTCGCCACCCACGCTTGGTGGCTGGCCGGGGATCAGACGTACCGCTCCAGGATGGACGCTTCGGCGAGCCGGGACAGGCCTTCGCGTACGCCACGGGCCCGTGCGTCGCCGACCCCGTCGACCGCCTGGAGGTCCTCGACGGTGGCGCCGAGCAACTGCTGGAGGCTGCCGAAGTGACCGACCAGCCGGTCGACCACCGCGCCGGGCAGCCGGGGCACCTTGGCGAGCAGCCGGAAGCCGCGTGGGCTGACCGCCGCGTCCAGCGCGTCGGAGGCACCCGGGTAGCCGATCGCCTTCGCCACCGCGACCAGGTCGATCAGCTCGGTGGCGGTGAGCAGGTCGAGTTCGACCAGGGCCTCGTCGAGCGTACGGGCCTTGCGTCCGGTGGGCAGGTAGTCGCGGATCACCAGGGTCCGGTCGGCGTCGACACCGGCCATCAGCTCGTCCAGTTGCAGGGCGAGCAGGCGGCCGTCGGTGCCTAGTTCCACCACGTAACCGGCGATCTCGTCGGCGATCCGGCGCACCATCTCCAGCCGCTGCACCACGGCGACCGCGTCCCGTACGGTGACCAGGTCCTCGATCTCCAGTGCGGAGAGGGTGCCGGAGACCTCGTCGAGCCGCAGCTTGT
This sequence comes from Micromonospora sp. NBC_01796, assembly GCF_035917455.1. Classification (NCBI taxonomy): domain Bacteria; kingdom Bacillati; phylum Actinomycetota; class Actinomycetes; order Micromonosporales; family Micromonosporaceae; genus Micromonospora; species Micromonospora sp. NBC_01796. Next base: position 3,340,803 of record NZ_CP109078.1, read on the forward strand.
AGCGCTCCAGGGTGGCGAGCGCCTGGTTGGCCCGGGACAGGATCGCGGCCGAGTCGTCCAGCACGTGCCGCTGGCCGTTGACGTAGAGGCTGATGATCCGCATGGACTGGCTGACCGAGATGACCGGGTACCCGGTCTGCCGGGCGACCCGTTCCGCGGTGCGGTGCCGGGTGCCGGACTCCTCGGTCGGGATCGACGGGTCGGGCATCAGGTGTACGGCCGCCCGGACGATCCGGGTGCCGTCGCTGGAGAGCACCACCGCACCGTCCATCTTGCACAGTTCACGGACGCGGGTCGCGGAGAACTCGACGTCGAGCGGGAAGCCACCGGTGCAGAGGGTCTCGACGACCTTGTCGTAGCCGAGCACGATCAACGCGCCGGTACGGCCGCGCAGGATGCGCTCCAGTCCGTCGCGCAGGGCGGTGCCCGGCGCCATCAGCGCGAGATTGGCGCGCAGCGGGTCACCGGTGGTTCCGGGTACGTTCACGGTCACCCCCGCGCTGATGGTGCGTGCCAGTGAACCCACGGCGCTGCCGTTGGCCGGGGCACTCGCGCCAGCGCTTCTGCTCGCGTCGCGGTCGGTCGGCACCCGGACAGTCTACGGACCGGCATGCACTCGGTGCTGCCGCGGTTACTGTGATGTGCCACTGCGCCCGTTCCCTTCGCCGCGATCGGGGTCCGCGCCACTGCGGCGCCGACCATCCGGGGTTTCGTCACATTCGGTCGTACCAGGATTTATCAGGGACTTTCCGGTCACTCGGCCGACACCCGCGCGGCCTGCTGCAGGGCCGATCGTACGTCGGTGACCTCCAATACCCGCATGTTCTCCTGGCTCACTCCGGTCGATTCGGGTCCGCAGCCCTGCGGTACCAGGGCGAACCGGAATCCCAACCGGGCCGCTTCGGCCAGCCGCCGGGGCACCGCGCCCACCCGGCGTACCTCGCCGGTGAGGCCGACCTCCCCGATCGCCACCAGGTTCGGGGCGATGGCGAGGTTGAGCCCACCGGACGCGACGGCGAGCGCCACCGCCAGGTCGGCGGCCGGCTCGACCACCCGGATCCCGCCCACGGTGGCGGCGAAGACCTCCCGGTCGTGCAGGGTCAGTCGCTCCGTACGGCGTTGCAGCACGGCGAGCACCATGGCCAGCCGGGCCGAGTCGAGGCCGGAGACCGTACGCCGGGGCGAGCCGGCGACGGTGGCGCCGATCAGGGCCTGCACCTCGGTCAGCAGGGCCCGCCGCCCCTCCATCGCGACCGTCACGCAGGTGCCCGGCACCGGCTCGGTGTAGCGGGTGAGGAACAGCCCGGACGGGTCGGCCAGGCTGCTGATCCCGCCCTCGTGCATCTCGAAGCAGCCGACCTCGTCGGCGGCGCCGAACCGGTTCTTCACCCCGCGCACCATCCGCAGGGAGGAGTGCTTGTCGCCCTCGAAGTGCAGCACCACGTCGACCAGGTGCTCCAGCACCCGTGGGCCGGCGACCTGGCCGTCCTTGGTGACGTGTCCCACCAGTACGACGGCGACGCCGCGTTCCTTGGCGACCGACACCAGGGCGGCGGTGACCGCCCTGACCTGGGTCACCCCGCCCGGCACCCCGTCGCTGGCCTGGGTGGCGATGGTCTGCACCGAGTCGAGCACCAGCAGGCCGGGCTTGACCGCGTCGAGGTGGCCGAGCACCGCCCCGAGGTCGTTCTCGGCGGCCAGGTAGAGCTGTTCGTGCAGGGTGCCCATCCGCTCGGCCCGCAGCCGGACCTGGCTGACCGACTCCTCGCCGCTGACGACCAGGGACGGGCTGCCTGCCACCGTGGCCCACTGCTGCGCCACGTCGAGCAGGAGGGTGGACTTGCCGACACCGGGCTCACCGGCGAGCAGCACCACCGCGCCGGGCACCAGGCCGCCGCCGAGGACCCGGTCCAGCTCGCCGATGCCGGTCGGTCGGGCCTTGGCCGGGGCGGCGCTGATGGTCGCGATCGGTCGGGCCGGCTCGCCCGGCACGCGGGAGCTGACCACCCGGCCGGCGACCGTCGGTCCGGTGACGGTCTCGATCACCGCACCCCACTCGCCGCACTCGGGGCACCGGCCGACCCACTTGGGCGGCTGGTGCCCGCAGGCGTCGCACTGGTAGGCGGGCCGGGGCTCACGGGCCGTGGCTCGGGAGCGCGTGGGGGTCGCGCGGGGAGCGGGGGGCGGGGTCACCCCGCGACGTTAGCCAATCCGTACGACGAAACGGGCCGGTCGTGGTCACTGCCACGCCGGCCCGGTTCGGAGATCTTGTGGTGCACCGGCGTTCGCCGGCCTCGCTGTTCGGTGAGATCAGCCCTCGTGGCCGTCGCCACCGACGATCGGGGTGGCCGGCGGGGCGGCCGTCAGCGGGATCGCGACCGGGGCGGGCGTCTGGATCTGCTGACCGCCGAAGTCGAAGACAAGTTCCACCGACTGTCCCGGCCGCAGCGCCTCGTGGAGCCCGGCGAGCTGCAGGAAGCTGCCGCTGGTGGGGCTCAGCACGACGTACTCGTGTGCCGGGATCTCGATCTTCGCCGGCTGGTTGATCGGCGCCTGGCTGGTCGCGGCGGCGCTCGGCGAGGGGGAACCGCTGGCGGCCCCCGACGGGCTGCCGCTGGGCGAACCGGACGGGCTGCCGCTCGGGGACCCGGACGGGCTTCCGCTGGGCGAGGCCGGCGCCGACGGCGAGGCACTCGACGCGCTGGGCTGCGGGCTCGGGGCGAGCTTGCCGCCGAGGATCACGCCCTGGGCGCTGGTGGTGGTGACCGACACCGTCACCGGTTTCGCCGAGTCGTTGTAGATGGTGACCTCGAGCGGCGCGTCCGAACCGGCCGGGTAGCCCTTGGTGTCCTTGTAGACGACCGCGAGGTTGCGCAGCTTGAAGGCATCGTCCGCCGTCTGGGTGTTCACTCCGGAGACGGTCGGCCGCATGGCCGCGGTCTCGGCGATCTGACCCGTCCCGCACCCGGAGAGCAGCAGAGCGGCAGCGGTCGCCGCACCACCCAGCAGCAGTACGGCCCGCCGGGGTCGCCTGATCGAGCGCGTCACGTCGGTCCTCCTCGTTGCGATCCGCGCCCAGCTGACACCGAGCGCGGTGGCCATACCCGCGCAGACCGGCCTCCAGGGTAGTGGGGTGTCGTCCCGTCCCGTACGCCGACCCGGTTAACCGGTGCGTACGGCACTGACCAGCCAGAACCCGTCTACACCACCCGTCCGCTGGCAACCAGGAGCACCACGTCGATCACGGCCACCAGCATCACCGCCCGGAACACACCGATCGCTCGTTCGCCCCGGCGGCCGGCCGAGCGGCTGGCGTACCAGCCGGCCGGAAGGACCACGGCGGCGGCCGCGATCGCCGCGAGCCCCGCCCACGACGGCGGTCCGGACGGGCCGAAGACGAGCACCGCGGTCGCGCTCAGCAGGAGTACGGCGGCGGCCACCCGAGAGCCGGCCGGGCCGATCCGGTGCGGCAGCCCGCGCACCCCGGTACGGGCGTCGTCGTCAAGATCCGGCAGCACGTTCGCGAAGTGCGCACCGGCGCCGAGCAGCGCTCCCGCCCCGACCAGCCAACCGGGCGGGGCGGGCGACCCCGGCAGGGCGAGTACGACAAACGCCGGCAGGGTGCCGAACGAGACCGCGTACGGCAGCACGGAGACCGGGGTGAACTTGAGCGGCCAGTTGTAGAGCAGGGCGGAGAGCAGCGCCACGCTGATCGCCACCGCCGCGGTCGGGTTGAGCAGCAGTCCCAGCGCCGGGGTGGCGAGCGCGGCGGCGAGCCCGCACAGCAGCACCAGGTTGCGGTCGAGCGTCCCGTTGGCCAGGGGCTTGTCGGTCCGGCCGACGGCGGCGTCCCGGTCCGCGTCGAGCCGGTCGTTGAGCCAGCCGACCGCCAGTTGGGTCGCCAGCACGGTCGCGGCCACCGCCACGATGCCGCCGGGCCGGTGTCCGACCCCCCAGGCGAGCAGCGCCGACACGCCGGTCACGGCGACCGCCGGCTCGGGGTGACTCGCCCGGACCAGCCCCAACACCATTCGCGACATAGAAGAAGTCTGTTCGTTACCGGCGAGTCGTGCCAGGCTCAACGCCATGGCGAGTGAGGATCCCGAGGTGGGCGACGTCGAGACGGCGCGTGCCGGGATCCCGGTCCGGCCGCGTAATGATCCACGACAGTACGACGATCTGGCCGACGAGTGGTGGCGGCCGGATGGTGTCTTCGCGATGCTGCACTGGCTGGCGCAGGCACGGGCACAACTGGTTCCGACGGCGACCCGCGCCGGGGCGGTTCTGGTCGACATGGGCTGCGGTGCAGGTCTGCTCGCCCCGCACGTGGCCGGGCACGGTTACCGGCACGTCGGGGTGGACCTGACTCGTTCGGCGCTCGCCCAGGCGGCCGGGCACGGTGTGGTCCCGGTCAACGGCGACGCCACCGCGCTGCCACTGAGGGACCGGTGTGCCGACGTGGTGGCAGCGGGTGAGCTGCTGGAACACGTACCGGACTGGCGGGCGGCGGTGGCCGAGGCGTGTCGGGTGCTCCGTCCGGGCGGGACGCTGGTGCTGGACACGCTCAACGACACGGCGATCAGCCGGCTGGTGGCGGTGACGGTCGCGGAGCGGGTGCGCGGGGTGCCCCGGGGGATCCACGACCCCCGGTTGTTCGTCAACGCGCGGGCGTTGGTCGCCGAGTGCGCCCGGCACGGCGTGGCGCTGCGACTGCGTGGGATCCGTCCCGCGGTGCCGGGCCTGCTGCGCTGGTTGGCCCACCAGTCGGCCAACGGTGCCGGCGCGGCGGTCGGACGCTCGGCCGAGGCCGGAGGCACGTCGACCGCGCGCTCGGGTGACGACGACGGCGGCGGCGTGATCGGGCGGGTGGGCCGGGGCTGGGGTACGGCCCGGATCGTGCCGACCCGGTCGACCGCGGTCCTCTACCAGGGCCGCGGGGTGAAGAACGGGTAGGGGTTCGGAGCACGGGTGGGCAGGCGGTAGCCGGCGGTACGAGGGACGTGCAGGAGGGGGCAGGTATGGCGGTGGACGCGCTCGGAGCCGCGCGCCGGTTGGCGCCACGGTTGGCCGCGCGAGCGGCCGAGCATGACCGCGAGGGCACGTTTCCCGTTGAGGATTTCGTGGATCTCCGGGATGCGGGCCTGTTCGGGCTGATGGTGCCGGCGACGCTGGGCGGGATGGGTGCCCGCTTCGCCGAGTACGCCGCGGTCGCCACCGAACTCGGCCGGGGCAACGGTGCGACGGCACTGGTGTTCAACATGCACGCGTCGGTGACCGGTGCGCTCGGCGCGGTGACCGAGGAACTCGCCGAGGCGCTCGGCGTACCGGACGAGGCGTTGGCGGCGCGGGACCGGCTGCTCGCCGAGGCGGCGGCCGGAGCCTGGTACGGAGTCGCGATGAGCGAACGGGGTGCCGGGGCCCGGCTGTCCCAACTCTCCACGGTGTACGAGCCGGTGGACGGCGGTTTCCACATCAAGGGCGCGAAGACGTTCTGCTCCGGTGCCGGTCACGCGGACGCGTACCTGGTCGCGGCCCGGAGCGTGGCCGACCAGTCGGTGGTGTCGCAGTTCCTGGTGCCGGCGTCGGTGGACGGGCTGCGGGTCGAGCCGACCTGGGATTCGCTCGGGATGCGGGCGACCGCCTCGCACGACCTGCACCTGGACGTGACGGTGCCGGCGGACCGCCTGCTCGGCGGGGTCGAGGGCCTGGCCCTGGTGGTGGCCCAGTTGATGCCGCACTGGCTGGTGGCGAGTTACGCCGCGGTCTACGTGGGGGTGGCCCGGGCGGCGGTGGACGCGGCGGTCGCGCACGTCAACGCCCGCAACCTGGGCGAGCTGCCGGCGATCCGGGCCCGGATCGGTCGGGCGGACGCGGCGGTGGCCGCGGCCGAGCTGGTGGTGGCGGAGGCGGCCCGCCGGGTGGATTCCGAGCCCGGTGACGCGGACACCAACCGCTGGGTGTGGCGGGCCAAGCTGCTCGCCGGGACCACGGCGGCGGAGGTGGCCGCGTCGATGCTGGAGGCGGCGGGGACCTCGGCGACCCGGCGGGGTCATCCGCTGGAACGGCTGTACCGGGACGCCCGCTGCGGCTCGCTGCATCCGGCGACCTCCGACGTCTGCGCCGACTGGCTCGGTGTGGCGGCGATCGGCGGGGACCCGGACCGGGACGGGTCGGCACCCCGATGGTGAGCGGCGGCGGTACGAGCGGGTTGCCGGTGATCGCCGGCCTGGGCGTCGCCCTGCCGCCCCGGGCGACGCAGAGCGACCTCTGGACGGGCTTCTTCGCCGAGCACTTCGGCGGTACGACCCGCGCCCTGGCCGAGCGGATCTTCGCGAACTCGGGGGTGGTGACCCGGCAGGCGGCGGTGAACCCGCTGCTGGAGGACGTCTCGACCTGGCCGACCGAGCGGCGGATGCGCCGTTACCTGGTGGAGGCGTTGCCGCTGGGCAAGGAGGCGGTCGGCCGGGCGTTGACCGACGCCGGGCTCGCCGCCGGTGACGTGGGCCTGTTCGCGGTCTGTTCCTGCACCGGGTACGTCACCCCGGGCCTGGACATCCTGCTGGCCCGGGACATGGGCATGTCCACCGCCACCCAGCGGCTGTTCATCGGGCACATGGGCTGTTACGCCGCGTTGCCCGGGCTCGGGGCGGTGAGTGACTTCGTGGCCGCCCGTGGGCGGCCGGCGCTGCTGCTCTGCGCCGAGCTGACCAGCCTGCACATCCAACCGTCGTCGGCCCGGGTGGACACCCAGCAGATCGTCTCGCACGCGCTCTTCTCGGACGCGGCGGTGGCGACGGTGCTCGTCCCGGCCGGACGCCCCGGGTACGCGGTCCGCGAGGTTGTCGCGGTGACGGACACGTCGACGGCCGACCACATGACCTGGGACGTCACCGACACCGGATTCCGGATGGGGCTGTCCCCGCGGGTGCCGCAGGTGCTCGCGGTGCACGTCCGTGCCCTGGTGGAGGACCTGCTGGCCCGGCACGGGCTGGCCATCGCCGACGTGGACGGGTGGGCGGTGCATCCGGGCGGTCCGAGGATCCTGAACGTGGTGGAGCGGGAGCTGGGCCTGGGTCCGGAGGCGCTGGCGGACTCCAGGGCCACCCTGGCCGAGCACGGGAACTGCTCGTCGCCCACGGTGTTGCTGATCCTCGACCGGCTGCGGTCCATGCCCGTGCCGCCGCGCCTGGTGGTGATGCTCGCGTTCGGCCCCGGTCTCACCCTGTACGCGACCCTGCTCGAATTCTCCGCGCCGTGCTGACCGGCACAACCGGCGGCACGACCGCCGACCCGACCAGCGCCGACCCGACCAGCGGTGGCAGGAGCGCCGACCCGACCAGCGGTGGCAGGAGCGCCGACCCGACGAGGGGTACCGGTCTCCTGCTGGCCCTGGGAACGGCGGCGGTGCTGGCGGTCGGGGGCTGGTGGTGGGTTGCCGCAGCGCCCGCGCCGGCCGTGTCGGTCGCCGAACCGCCGGTCGTACCGCAGGTGGTGCCGTCGGTGGGGCCGTCCGACCTGTTCTTCCTGATCGATCCGGAGACCGGGGAGGTGGTGGTGCCCGACGCCGGCAACGTGCTGCCGGAGTTCCCCGGGACCGTGCGCCGGGACCTGTTCTCGGTGCACGAGGGGACCAGCACCGACTGGCCGGTCCCGGTCGAACCGGGTGGGCGCTACCTGTTGCAGTACGTCTGCACCGGTCCGGGCGAGCTGACCATCCGGGTCGACGGCATCCGTACGGGGAAGACCGAGACGGCGCTTGTCTGCGGGGACGGGTTCACCAGTACCGAGGTGACCGCGGCCGACGCGCGGATGGTCATCCAGGTGTCCCGATCGCGCCCGCAGCCGGGACGGGCCGAGGTGGCGATCCAGTTGCTCGCCCTGTCCTGACCCCGCTCCGGGCAGGGCGAACCCACCGGGGTCGGCCTCAGCGTCGGGTGAGTACGGGCAGGTTCGCCTGGTAGTCGGCGGGCGAGGTCAGCGTGGGCAGGACCCGGACGATCTCGCCGAAACGGTCGACCAGTACGGCCGTCGCGACGCCGGGTTGTGGTTCCACCTGGATGGCGCCGCGCAGTTCGGCGGCTGGGTCGGCCAGCGCCCGCAGCGGTGCACCGCCCACCGGTGGCGCGCTCGGCAGCGGGCTGGGTTGGGACCGGCCGCTGGTCACCACGACCACCGTGACCCCGGCTGGTGCCGCCGAGGCTGCGGCGCGTACCTGGTCGGCGCAGGCGCAACTGTCGGTGAGCAGGATGACCGCGGGCAGGAGCCCGCGCAGGGCGACCGGGGCGGCGTTCGAGTCGACCAGGTCGAGCGCGGGCAGGGTGGCGAGGGCGGGCAGCGTACGGCCGGGGCTGCCGCCGGTGCTGGTGCGCGGGGCGGCGGGTTGGCGTTGCTGGCCGGGCCAGACGACGGCGAAGAGGCTGCCGAGCGCGGCGATCAGCGCCAGCGGCATGATCAGCAGGGTGAGCCGGACCGCGCTGAGGCGGCGGGTGGAGCCGAGTCCGAGGCGTCGCCGCCAGGTCGACCGCCGGGCCCGCTGGCGCAGCTCACGGCGGACCAGTGCCGCCTCGGCGGCCAGTTCGGCGGGGTCGTCGGGGATGACGATCGGACCCCAGTCCGGCGGCAGGTCGGGCAGGCCGTCCGGCGGTCCGCCGTTTTCCGGCCAACCCTCGCTGTTTCCCGGCGTGCCCATCGTGCCCCCTGGCCGGTCACGTGATAATGGATCGGGCTCCTCGTCCAGCGTCCCGTACGGGGGCCCTTACCGCTAGTCTCCGGCGCCCCCTAAGGGGGAGAGATATGATTGAACCACCGGAACGCCCTACATCCGATTCTTCCGACTAGCCTCGCCGGCCGGTGATCCGGAGGTTACGGAGCGTGGTGGAACTCGTGGTCTGGCGGCCTGTCAAGCGGAAGAAAGACCTCTCACAGGGCCTCTGAGCTGCGCTAATGGTCAGGACTGAGGTGGGACATCGGTGCCTGAGCGTGTTACCCTAGACACAGCGAAAGGGGTTTCGAACCTATGGTTTTCAGTGTCGGCGAGACCGTTGTTTACCCCCACCACGGGGCCGCACTCATCGAGGCAATCGAGACTCGGGTCATCAAGGGCGAGCCAAAGCAGTACCTCGTCCTCAGGGTCGCTCAGGGTGACCTGACGGTCCGGGTGCCCGCTGAGAATGCCGAGATCGTCGGCGTCCGCGAAGTGGTTGGCGAAGAGGGCCTGGGCAAGGTCTTCGATGTCCTCCGGGCTCCTCACACGGAGGAACCGACCAACTGGTCGCGGCGTTACAAGGCGAATCTGGAAAAGCTGGCTTCCGGAAACCCCCTGAAGGTGGCGGAGGTTGTTCGCGACCTTTGGCGCCGGGAGCGGGAGCGGGGCCTGTCGGCGGGCGAGAAGCGGATGCTCGCCAAGGCCCGCGACATCCTGGTCGGCGAGGTCGCGCTCGCCGAGAAGAGCACCAAGGACGAGGCGGAGAACCTCCTCGACAAGGTGCTCACCGAGGCGTAACACCCGAGCAGGGATGATCCGCCTGAATCCCTCTCATGGATTCGCAGAGAAGACGAGGACCGCGACGTGACCGCGCAGCTCAATCCGCGCGGTGACGTCGCGGTCCTCGTTCCTGCGGCGGGTGCCGGCGTACGACTGGGGCCCGGCGCTCCGAAGGCGCTCCGGCTGCTCGCCGGGGAGCCGCTGCTGGTGCACGCGGTGCGCCGGATCGCGAGCGCGCCTTCCGTACACACGATCGTGGTTGCCGCGCCGCCCGCCGAGGTCGAGTCGGTGCGCCGGCTGCTGGCACCGATCGCCGAACTGACCGTGGTTGTCGGTGGCGCCACCCGACAGGCATCGGTCGCCGCCGCCCTGGCCGCCGTACCGGACGGGCCGTCGATCGTGCTGGTGCACGACGCGGCGCGGGCCCTGATCCCACCGGTGCTGGTCGAGTCGGTCGCCGCGACGATCCGGGCCGGGCACGACGCCGCCATCCCGGTCCTCCCGGTGATCGACACGGTCAAGGAGGTCGACGCCGAGGGTCTGGTGCTCGGGACCGTGGACCGGTCCGCGTTGCGGGCCGTACAGACGCCGCAGGGCTTCCGCCGGGAGGTGCTGGCCGCCGCGCACGCCGCAGCCGTCGACTCGCTCACCGACGATGCCGGGCTGGTGGAGAAGCAGGGCGTACGCGTCACCTGCGTGCCCGGATCGCCGTACGCCATGAAGATCACCCAGCCGTTCGACCTGGCCCTGGCCGAGCACCTGTTGCAGAGCCAGCCGGGCGCCGCCTGACCGGTCCCGGTCCGGCCGATCGGTACCCTGTCCCGGTGATCGTTCCCCGGGTCGGCATCGGCACCGACGTACACGCCTTCGAAGCTGGCCGGGCCTGCTGGGTGGCGGGCCTGCACTGGCCCGGCGTCGACGGGCTGGCCGGGCACTCCGACGGTGACGTGGCCGCACACGCCGCCTGCGACGCACTGCTCTCCGCCGCCATGCTGGGCGACCTCGGCGCGAACTTCGGCACCGACCGGCCCGAGTGGGCAGGCGCGGCCGGGGTGGTCCTGCTCGCCGAGACCGCCCGCCGGGTACGGGCCGCCGGGTTCGAGATCGGCAACGTGTCGATCCAGGTGATCGGCGTACGGCCGAAGATCGGTCCCCGGCGCGACGAGGCCCAGCGGGTGCTGGCCGAGGCGGTCGGCGCCCCGGTGTCGGTCTCCGGTACCACCACCGACGGCCTCGGGCTGACCGGCCGGGCCGAGGGGCTGGCCGGGCTCGCGGTGGCCCTGATCCATTCCCGTTGACGGTCCCGGCCATCCATTCCCGCCGAGGCGTGTTCGTCCGGCCCGTCTAGGCTCGGGCGGTGTCCAGCGACGCCGCACCCGAACAGCACGCCTCCGCCGACGACTACCTTCAGCGGGCCGACCTCATGGCCGAACTCGGCCGGTACGACGACGCCGTGGCCGAATTGGGCTACGCCATCACCCTTGACCAGGCGAGCGTACGGGCGTGGACGATGCTCGCCCGGGTCCAGTTGGCGGCGGAACGCCCCGAGGAGGCCCTGACCGCCGCCGACACCGCGGTTGCCGTGTCCACCGCGACGGCGGCCGTACCCGGTGCCGCACCGGACTGGGCGGCCCCACTGGTCGCCCGGGGGCTGGCCCTGGTCGACCTGCGCCGGTTCAAGGAGGCCGCCGAGGTCGCCGACGAGCTGCTGCGCCGGGGACCGGCGGACGCGTACGCCCAGCGCAGCGCCGCCGCGATCCTGGCCGATGCGCGCAACGGCCAGCCGGCGCTGAACGCGGCCTGGCGTGGGGTCGAGCTGGCTCCCCGGGAGGCGCAGGCGCACCTCGTTCTCGGCATGGTCGCCGCCCGGCTGAACCTGTTCGACATCGCCGAGCGGGCCTACCGGGAGGCGTTGGACCTCGATCCGGAGCTGGCCGAGGCCCGCAACGACGTGGGGCAGAGCCGCCTGGAGCGGCGCCGGTACGTGTGGGCGCTGGAGGAGGTGGCCGCCACCGTCGCGGTCACCCCGGTACGCACGAACAGCGCCCGGTCGGTCGGCGAGAGCCTGCTCCGCCTGGTCCTCTACGGGGCCGGTTACTCGATCGTGGCGGCGGTGCTGGTGGCGTTCATGGCCACCGGCAGCGGTGGCGGTTCGAGGGTCTGGGCGGCGCTGTTGGCGATCGTCGGCGGGGTGCTGCTGTGGCGGTTCGCCTCGGCCGTGCCCGGCCTGGTCCGGACGATCCTGCCCGAGCTGCTGCCCCGGGACCGGACCCTGGCCCTCGCGGTGTACGCCTCCCTGGCCGCGCCCGCGCTGATCCTGCTCTACGCCCTGGTCGGCTCCCCGTGGCCGCTGGTCCTGGCCATCGCCGCCGCCTCGGTGGCGGAACTGGCCGTCCTGCGCCGGTACGGCCCCGCCCCGAGCTGAGGCTCGGCCGCCGGGGCCGGCGCCCCTTCGGTGCCGCCGAGACCCGCACCCTTTCAGGGAAAGCGTGCCCACTCCCGCGCGGACGGGCACGCTTTCCGTGGAAGGGTGCGGATCTCGGTTCGGACCGGGTCAGACCGTACGGCGGGCCCAGGTCCAGGCGTAACCGGGATCCTCGACGCTCAGGCCGGGTTCGCAGAGGTCGAGCGGTCGGAAGGTGTCGACCATGACGGCGAGTTCGTCGAAGTGGTCGACGCCGATGGAGCGTTCCGCCGCGCCGGGCTGGGGGCCGTGGGTGAAACCGGCCGGGTGCAGCGAGATGGAGCCCTGTTCGATGCCGGAGCCGCGCCGGGCCTCGTAGTTCCCGCCGGTGTAGAACAGCATCTCGTCCGAGTCGGTGTTGTGGTGGTTGTACGGCACCGGGATCGCCAGCGGGTGGTAGTCCACCTTGCGCGGGACGAACGAGCAGATGACGAAGTTCGGGCCCTGGAAGGTCTGGTGCACCGGCGGTGGTTGGTGCACCCGGCCGGTTATCGGCTCGAAGTCGTGGATGGAGAAGGCCCACGGGTAGAGGTGCCCGTCCCAGCCGACCACGTCGAACGGGTGGTTGGCGTAGACGTACCGGGTCCAGCCGCGCCGGTGCTGGACGTACACCTCGACGTCCTCCTCGTCGACCAGGAACGGGTCGGCGGGGCCGCGTACGTCGCGTTCGCAGTAGGGGGAGTGCTCCAGGAACTGGCCCCGGGCGGAGAGGTAACGCTTGGGTGGGCCGATGTGCCCGGTCGCCTCGACGGTGAGCAGGCGCAGCGGCTCGGGGGCGACCGGCACGATCCGGTGGATCACCGAGGTCGGGATGATCACGTAGTCGCCGGCGGTCACCCCGAGCACACCGAAGGTCGACTCGATCCGGGCCGCACCGGACTCGACGTACAGGCACTCGTCGCCGATGGCGTTGCGGTAGAGCGGGGACGGCCGGTCGGCGACCACGTACGAGATGCGTACGTCGTCGTTGGCGAGCAGGTGCTGCCGACCCAGTACGGGGTCCGCCCCGCCCGCGTCGAGCTTGTGCGTACGCAGGTGGCGGGGCTTGAGCGGCAGGTTCGGCAGCCGGGACCAGGCGGGCGGGGTGAACTCCTCGGCGGCCACGATCGCGGTCGGCGGGTAACGGTGGTAGAGCAGCGACGAGTCGGAGGAGAAACCCTCCTGGCCCATCAGCTCCTCGGCGTACAGGCTGCCGTCGGGTTGGCGGAACTGGGTGTGGCGTTTACGGGGCAGCTCACCGACGCTGCGGTAGTAAGGCACTTTGACCTCCGCATTTGTCCCATTCAGCGGCCGACCGTGTCCGATAATCGGACGCTGTTGTCCGTTAGTCGTAGCGTCCCGTAAGTTCTCTGTTCGTGTCAACGCAGGTGCCCCGGCTCTTCGCCGGCCTGGTCGACGACGCGGCCGTCTTCCCGCCCGGCAGCGCGTCGCTGGACGACGCCGTCATCGCCCACCGGGCGCACCGGACCGCCTGGTACGCCGACCTCGTCGGCCCCCTGCTCGTCCCGGCCTCGGCACTCGTTCACCTGCCCGCCCTCCTGAGTCCGGACGAGCGGATCGAGGTGGGCGTGATCACAGACGTGCCGATCCACCGCCTGTCCGGCCTGCTCGCGGCGGCCGACCCCCGGCTGGTCCCACGGCAACTCGAAGCGGCGGTCGCCAAGCGCGGCGAGGACCCGCTGCCCGGACTGACCGAACTCCTCGCACTCGGCACCAACCTGCCGACGATGGACCTCTACGCCGAGGTCCCGCTCACCTGGGGGCTGCTCGCCGCCCTGGACCGGATCGCGCGGGCACGGGCGGACGGCGTACGGATCGCGGCGAAGTTCCGAACCGGAGGGCTCGCCGCCGAACTCTTCCCCAGCCCGGTCGAACTGGCCGCCGTCATCCGCGCCTGCCGGGACCGGGACCTGCCGTTCAAGCTCACCGCCGGGCTGCACCACGCGCTGCGGCACACCGACCCGGAGACCGGCTTCACCCACCACGGTTTTGTCAACGTACTGGTCGCCACCCTGGCTGCGGCCGAGGACGCCGAGGTGGCCGAGATCGCCGAACTGCTCGCCAGCAGCGACCCGCTGCGCCTGGTCGAGCCGGCCCGGATCCGCCGCGACCGGTCCCGGCCGCTCTGGCGCGGCTTCGGCTCGTGCAGCATCGACGAACCACTGACCGACCTGGCCCGACTCGGGCTGATGAACCAGGGGGAGACCGAGTGAGCTGGGTCGAGGGCGCGGCGGGTTCGCCGTACGACGTGCACAACCTGCCGTACGGCGTGTTCGTGCGCGGCGACGAGGGTGCGCGGCGGATCGGCGTACGGATCGGGGAATCCGTCCTCGACCTCGACGGCGCGGAGGCGGCCGGGCTGATCCTGGCCGGCGGTGCGCTGCGCGAGCCGTCACTCAACGGGTTCATGGCGCTCGGGCACGCCCAGTGGGGCACCGTCCGGCAGCGGATCGTGGAACTGCTCACCGAGACCGGGCACCGGGCGGCGGTGGCGCCACTGCTGGTCCCGCTCGCCGAGGTGGCCATGGTGCTGCCGTTCGAGGTCGGTGACTACGTCGACTTCTACTCCTCGGAGCAGCACGCGAGCAACGTGGGCCAGATCTTCCGTCCCGGTGAGCCGCCGCTGCTGCCGAACTGGAAACACCTGCCGATCGGCTACCACGGGCGGGCCGGCACGGTGGTCGTCTCCGGTACGCCGATCGTCCGTCCCTGCGGGCAGCGCTCCACCCCGGACGGTCCGGTGTACGGACCCTCGATCCGGCTCGACATCGAGGCCGAGGTCGGCTTTGTGGTGGGGCTGCCGTCCGCCCTCGGTGACCGGGTCCCGGTCGAGGACTTCGCCGAGTACGTCTTCGGGGTCGTACTGCTCAACGACTGGTCCGCCCGGGACCTGCAGAACTGGGAGTATCGCCCGCTCGGCCCGTTCCTGGGCAAGTCGTTCGCCACCTCGATCTCGCCCTGGGTGGTGCCCCTGGACGCGCTGGCGCACGCCTGGGTGCCCGCGCCGGAGCAGGACCCGCCGGTTCTCGACTACCTGCGCGACGACCCGCACCTCGGCCTCGACCTGCGTCTGGCCGTGGACTGGAACGGCAGTCGGGTGAGCGAGCCGCCGTTCGCCGGCATGTACTGGACCCCGGCCCAGCAGTTGGCCCACCTGACCGTCAACGGCGCCTCCGTACGCTCCGGCGACCTCTACGCCTCGGGCACGGTCTCGGGTGACCGGCGCGACCAGGTCGGGTCATTCCTGGAGCTGAGCTGGGGCGGCAGCGAGCTGTTGAAGCTGACCGACGGCACCACCCGTACCTTCCTCGAAGACGGCGACACCATCACCATCACCGCCACCGCACCTGGCCCGGACGGCCGCCCCCTCGCCCTGGGCGAGGTAACCGGCACCATCACCCCCGCCCGCCGGTAACCCTTCCGGGTCGCGGCAGTGCGGCTATAGCGAGCCGGACTCGCACCGACGGTCGGAGAGACAGCGCTCGTCCATCGATTGTGGAACGGGCGAGGTGCGCTGTCCGTTGCGCCCATCGCACAGGACGTCCGTAGGGCTGCCGCTGTTCTCCGGCATGTTGCACTCGGTAACGCGTGTCGCACTCTGCGCCGTGAAAGAATACCGACTTGTGCACAAATATGTGCATAAACGTGGACCAAAGGGGTATAAAATGCAGATCGATCTCGCGCGCGCGGCGTGGCGTAAGAGCACCCGCTCGAACGACCAGGGCTGGTGTGTGGAGGTGGCCGACAACATGGCCGACGTCGTGGGTGTCCGCGACTCCAAGGACGTCACCGGTCCGGTGCTGGCCTTCAGCCCGAACGACTGGTCCGCGTTCGTCGGCGCGGCACGATCCGGCGCCTTCGACGGCTGATTCAGACCAACCGCAACGTCTGGTTTCCGGGCGGCCCCGCCCATTCCGTGACTGGCCGGGGCCGCCCTTTTGCGTCCGGCGCCGGTTGCCGCCGGCACCAGACAGAATCAAGACCTCATCGGTACGGGATAAGCGGCTGCGCCGCCGTCGCGCACCTCGTACGCCCAGGCGAGTTGCGGGCAGCCGGTGGGCGTGCACTGCCAGCAGGTGCCCGGATTCCAGGTGTTGCCGCCGGGTTCGTGCTGCCGGATCGTCAGACCCGCCGCCATCTGAAGCGTCGCCACCGTGATCGGCTCAAGGTTGCGACTCACCGGGCCCTCGCCCGAGTTCTCGCCTCGCGGATCAGGGCCTCCACCCGGGCGAGGAGTTCGACACACGGTGGGTGCCGCTCGGCGGACTGCCAGGAACACTCCGGCAGATGCCCGGTGACCCAGACCTCCTGGTCGTTGGAATGCGCCCGATCGATGTGCACCCTGAGGACATGCAGGTCCACGGTTTCGCCGGGATCGCGACCGGCGCAGTGTGACCATTCGCCGGGCAGGAGCCTGATCGGCGTACCCGGGGGTGGGTCGAAGGTGCCGATCTCGACCCGCGCCCCACGGAGGAGGTGGCAGTCGCCGGGTGCGGCACACCGGTCACACATCCGGTTGTCGCGGTGCGCGTCGATGATGCGGTGCGATCGGCCTATGAGCACGGGCCAGAGATGCCGCGAGAAGATGATCATATGCGCCGCCTCGGCCAGCCGGGTCCCCGGTTGATCCCGCGACGACGGCTCGACGGGTCGGGCGCCGGACTCGTTCTCGTCGTGACGGTCGGACTGGTTGTCGGGCGGGGACGGCTGCTGTTGCGGGTCCGGATCCTCGGGATCGGACTGGCCGGCCAGGGCTGTGCGCATCTCGCCTCCAGACCCGCCCGCCCTGTCATCGGGCATGGCGAATCGCGCCCGGTTCGGGCGTGTTTCGGTTGATTATCGGGACAACCTGAGTCTTCCTCGATCCGTTTCGGTGACGCAATGGTCACCACGGGATGTGGTAGAGATAGGTACGAATAGCCGAGGCCCGACATCGGGCGAGTGCGCATCGTCTTTGCCGACAGCACGACCGGACGAGTGGACGGTGCACAGGCCGGGGGGAGCACCATGCCGGAGTCCGTTGTCGGGTCGACCGTCCCACGTCGACAGCTCGGCCGGGAACTGCGTCGACTACGCGAACACGAGGCACGCATCCCGCAGGTGGATGCCGCCCGCGCGCTGGAGTGGTCGGTCACCAAGCTGTGGCGCCTCGAAGGCGGCGAACTGGCCGTACGCGCGCTCGACGTGAAGGCCATGTGCGAGCTGTACGGCGCCGACGAGCAGACCACCACCGCCCTCACCGCCATCGCCCCGCACACCAAGTCCAAGGGCTGGTGGCACGACTATTCCGAGATCCCGCCCTGGTTCGAGCTGTTCATCGGTCTCGAAGAGGCCGCGAGCAAGCTTCGCGAGTACCACACCGATCTCGTGTCCGGCGTCCTGCAAACCAGGGAGTACGCCACGGCGGTGTTCACGAGAAGCGTGCTGAAGCTGTCTTCCGAGGAGATCGAGCGGCGTGTTGCTGTGCGGATGAGCAGGGCTCGTCTGCTGACCCGACTCGACCCGCAAGCACCGGTCTTCGACGTGATGCTCGACGAAGCCGTCATTCGTCGGCCGGTCGGGAGCGGGGCGGTGATGGCGGGTCAGTTGCGCCGGCTGGCCGAGGCAAGTGAGCTGCCCAACGTATCCATCCGTTTGCTGCCGTTCAGCGCTGGTATACACGGTGCCACGATGGTTGGCGGATTCACCATCATGGACTTTCCGAAGCGCCACGAACCCACGACAATCTACGTGGAGGGCCTGACCGGCGCCCTCTACCTGGACAAGCCAGCCGAGGCCGCGCGGTACACCCTCGCCTTCGAGGACCTCACTGCGTCGGCGCTGGACGAGGCCGCATCGCGCGACGTGTTCGTGCGCACGGCGAGGGAGTATGAGTCGTGAGCAATCTTTCAGGTGCCCGTTGGCGCAAGAGCAGTCGTTCAAACGACCAAGGTCAGTGTGTTGAGGTGGCGGACAACCTGGTGGGGGTTGTCGGGGTTCGTGACTCGAAGGACGTGGCTGGGCCGGTGCTGGTGGTGGAGCCGGCTGGTTGGGTGGCGTTCGTTGCCGGTACGAAGTCCGGTGCGTTCAAGCGCTGAGGGTGGAAGTTCATGATCCACGCGCGCTGAGCTGTTCTGCGGGTGGTCGTGAGAACAGCTCAGAGCGCAATGATCATCGTTTGACTGCCGTATGCCGCGCCAACTGACATGTGCTTCGATGTCTCGGCAGGGAGTGAGTCGTGATCAATCTTTTGGATGCCCGTTGGCGCAAGAGCAGCCGCTCGAACAGCCAGGGCGATTGTGTTGAGGTGGCGGACAACCTCGTGGGCGTAGTGCGTGTGCGTGACTCAAAGGATGCGGCTGGACCGGTGCTGGTGGTAGGGCCAGCGGGTTGGGCGGCGTTCGTTGCCGGTGCGAAGTCCGGTGCCTTCCGGCGCTGAGGGTGGGTGACGATGATCCACGCGCGCTGAGCTGTTCTGCGGGTGGTCATGAGAACAGCTCAGAGCGCAGTGATCATGCTTCGCAAGCCGGCACTTCCGCTTGACGGGTCAGTGGTTGGTGAGGCGCTGGTAGGGGATGTGTCCGGCCACTCGCTGGCGAGTCTGAGTAGGCGAGCCCGATCCAGAATCAGACGGAGGGACGCCAGCGGTCCTGGTGGATCGCCGCCGACAGGGGACGGCGTTGACGCCAGCCGTGTCGTTCCAGGTCGGGGGTCTGCTCGAAGTGGGTCACCGGGCCGAGGCAGAGCCAGGCGACCGGGCGGATGGTGGCGGGGATGCCGAGCAGTTCCCGCAGGAACGGCTCCCGGTAGAACGACACCCAGCCGACCCCGAGCCGCTCGGCGCTGGCGGCCAGCCACAGGTTCTGGATCGCCAGGCAGACCGAGTAGAGGCCGGCGTCGGCGATCGCGTGCCGACCGAGCACGGCTGGTCCACCCCGCTCCGGGTCGTACGTGACGACGATCGACAGGGTCGACTCGCGTACGCCGTCGATTTTGATCCGGGCGAAGCGTTCGGCGGCTTCGCCGTCCAGAGTGGACGCGAAGGTGTCCCGCTCCCGCTCCACGTGCCGGTGGAACTCCTGCCGCAGGTCCGGATCCCGGACCAGGACGAAGTCCCAGGGCTGGGACAGCCCCACACTCGGCGCGGCGTGCGCCGCCGTCAGGACGCGGTGCAGCACCTCGTCCGGGATCGGGGCACCGGTGAACTGGGCGCGTACGTCCCGGCGACGGTGGATGACGTCGTAGAGATCGGTGTCCAAGGCAGGCTCCCGCTGCGCTCGCGCCCCCACAGAGGGGCTGGTGACAGCGAGGCCGGTCTTCGGACTTCCGGATCTGCGCTGGTCACCCGCCTTCCCAGCCCTGTTCGGGCCAGTGGCTGCGTCTCGTACGCGTGGGTGGCAGCTCCCCGGTCACCGCGGCGGGCCCGTGCCGGAATCACACCGGCTTCCCGATTCTCCCCGCTCGCGCGGGGCACCTCGCAACAGTTCGTGCCGGTCCGAACCCTAGCGGGACCGGCTCCCGGATCCGAGTGCGGCGGGTTCGATCGTCACTCGGGTCACGTTCTCGTCGCCTTCCGCGAATGTTCGCGTTAATGGTCGGTCACCCCCCGTACGGTGGAGGTTCGGGAGGTGTGATGGCGACGGTAGCGGTGACCCGGCTGGTGCAGGCGTCCGCCGAGGAGTTGTGGCGGGTCTTCACCGACCTGCCCGGCCGATCCGACTGGCTCTCCACGATCAGCGGGATCGAGGTGCTCACCCCCGGTCCGACGCGGGTCGGCACGGTCTGGCGGGAGAGTCATCACCTGCCGGACGGCACCGAGTTGCTGGAGGAGTTCCGGGTGGAGGAGTTCAGCCCACCGCACCGGCTCACCGTCAGCTCGTCCGGCGTAGGCGTCGACTACCGGACCGCGTACACGTTCACCCCGGTCCAGGGGCGACGTCGGCGGCGGCGCAGTGGCTGGACCGCGGTCAGCGTGGTGCAGGAGGGCGCGGTCACGGCACCGTACGCCCGGCTCCTCGCGCTGGTGTTCGGCGGACTCGCGGCCCGTACCGTCGAGGGTGCGCTGCGACGTGACCTTGCCGACCTGGCCGCCGTGGTCACCTCGACCAATCATGATCATCGCGGTGATCCGGCCGCTGCCGCCTGACCTGCCAGCCGCACGTCGGGGCTGTCTCGGTAGGGTGCCCAGCGGAGGTACTGGATGCGATCGCGGGGCCGCGTGTGGGGCCGGCGCCGGCCGGCTGTGGTCGCGCTGGTGGCGGTGCTGGTCGTCGCGGCGGCAGCCGTGGTCACCTTCCGCGTGCTCGCCCCCGCCGAGGTGCTCACCCCTGCCCGCGCCGACTATCCGGCCCCGGTGCGGGCGGCGACCGGGGTGGTCGGCACGCTCGCGTCCGCCCCGCTGATCGTGGACGGCCGGTTGCGGGTCTACGCCACCGCCCGCCAGATCCGGGCCGACGAACCGGTCGACGCCCGGACCCGGCGCACGCCGTACTGGTCCTACCGGCGCTGGCCGGCCGAGCTGATCGGCATCGTGGCCAGCGGGACCACCGTGGTCAGCCGTTGGTCGGACGGCGACCTGGTCGCGCTGGACGCCCGGACCGGCCGGATCCGGTGGCGGGCCGACGGGCCACCACCAGGACACGGGTACGACGGCCGCCGCACCGGGGCGAGCACCGTCTACACCCCCGCCGGACTGATCCCGGCCACCGGCAGCGGGGGGCGCGCCGTACTGGTGGTGATCGGCGGGTCCGGGCTGCGCGGTCTGGACCTGTCCGACGGGCACGAGTTGTGGCGGATCGACATCGACGGCTCCTGCCGGGCCGGGGCGCTCACCACCACCGCCGGTCAGCTCGTCACCGTCGACGCCTGCGCGTCCCCTCAGGTGGCGGAGTTCCACGACGTGGAGACCGGCCGCATGGTGAACCGGTGGCGGCCGGAGGACGCCGGGCCGGAGTTGGCGGTGGTGCCGGTGGGCTGCGGCAACGGCGGCTCGAACTGTCCGGCGCTGCGGACCACCAGCGCCGGCAACAGCCGAGGTTGGCTGGTGGACCGGGGCGAACCGACCCCGATGCCGCTGCTCGACCCGACCGAGGCGGTGCTCGAAGGAGACGTGGCGCTCACCCCGAGCGGGAACGAACTGGTGGCCCGTTCGGTCCGGGAAGGGACCGAGTTGTGGCGGCGTACGGGGCCGGGGCCGATGCGGATCGTCGCCGTACAGCCGGGTTTGGTGCACCTGCTCACCGACGGGCACGAGTTGATCACCCTGAACTCGACCACCGGGGCGCAGCGGTCGAGCTTCCCGCTCGTCGCCGGTGACGAGGTGGTGCCCTGGCGCCCCGGTTTCGCGTACGCGGCGGACGGTTTTGTCGCGGTGGAGCGGTTGGCGCAGGCGGCGCCCCCGGACGCGGCCGACGCGCAGTTCTACGCCGCCCCGCAGCCGGTGATCCTGGCCGCCAGCTGACTCGGCGCCGGCGGCCAGGGGTCTTCCCGGTCGTGCCTAGGCCGACATGTCGTACCGGTGGCGCCGGGAACGGCGGCGGATCAGGAGCACCAGTACGGCGATCAGGATCAGGCCCACCAGTGACGCGGCGGCCAGGACCCACGGCGAGTCGAAGCGGCTCAGGGGCGAACTGGGCTTGCCGACCCTGCCCGGGTCGGGGAAGGTGATCCTCGCGGAAAGGCTCTCCTTGACCTGGCCGCTTTCCAGGTTGACGTCGATCTGCCAGGGTCCGTTGGGTATCTCGGCGGGGAGAGTCGCGAGCACCGTTCCGGACTCACCGGGTGCAAGCGTGGTGCCCTCGACCACGTCGAACGGGCCGGCTTGCATGCCGGCCGGACCGTCGGAGAGGGTGACCGAGCCGGTCAGGTCCAGGGCCCGCTCGCCCGTGTTCTTGACGGCGATGCGTACCGAGGGGACGCCGAGGGTGTCCCGGGCCGGGACCAGGTCGCCGATCTCGAAACTGGAGGGCGGCTCGCCGCCGATCCCGATGTCGAGGTAGGTCCGGACACCGACTCTGTGGATCTTGTTGACGTTCGCGTCGGGGTTGGCCTCCGAGGCGATCGAGGCCCAGATCACCGCGTACCGTTCGCCCTTCGGTGCCGCCGGTGGCACGGTGATGGTGGCCCGGAACCGGGCCTCGTCGCCGGGCTCCAGCTCCACCTTCTTGCGGTCGAGCGAGATCCACGACGACAGCTCGTTCGGGGTGCGCCCCTCACCGAACTGGAACCGGGCGTCCGCCACGGTCGCGGCGGCCGGGTACAGCTCGATCTCCTGCCGTTTGTCGGTCTTGTTCGCCACCAGCATCTGCCGCTTGACGACCGTGCCGGGTGGCAGGTGGTCGACGATGTAGCGCCGGGCGCGAGGGTCCTCGCGGCGGTCGGCCGGTCCCTCGAGCAACTGGATGCCGATGCTCCCCAGGTCGGGGTCCGGCTCGGCCGCGCTGGCCCGGGCGGGAAGGCCCAGGCCAGCGAGGCACAGCAGCGCCAGGGACACGTGACGTGCCGACCGGCTCCGGCGGCTACGCCACCGAATGCGTCACCGTCCCGGTGTAGGTGCCGGCCTGGCTGTCCAGCGGTGCGTGGACGATCAGGCTCGGGTTCCAGGTGGCGGAGTTGTTTCCGGTGCCGCCGGTGTGGGTGAAGGCGATCACCGGCACGACGTTGTCGAGCACCTCGGCGTCGCCCGCGGCGGTCTGCCCCTCCTCGAAGGTGCCGTCACCCGTGGTCGCGGTGGACTCACCCGACCAGTACTCGACCTCGCTGGCGAGGATCGTCTCCGACGGGGTGGCTGCACCGGTGGTGAAGTCGGTCGAGATCACGCTGGCCACCCAGGAGCCGTCGTCCGAGGCGCGGGAGTCGGTGACGGTGACCGGGCCGATGGTGCCGGTGATGTCGGTGCCGGGCGGGCCGCCGCCGATGTCGGCGGTGGCGGGCGCCAGGATGTCGAGAGTGCCGGCTTCGATGTCGAAGCTGACGACGGTGGTGTCGGTGGGTGCCGCCGCAGCGGGCGCTGCGGCGAACCCTACGGCCGCTACGGCGGCGGTGCCGACGAGAAGAATTTTGCCAATGCGCACGGCTCTAGCCTCGGCTTCCTTGAAGTGTCGATCAGGTCGTGGCGCCCAGGTGTGGCGCTACGGGGCACTTCGAAACATAAAGGAGCTAGAGCCGTGATACCCATAAAACGGACCAAATCGGGACTACTGCTGGCAAAGCCGATCAGAGGACCGACTCCGCGACGGCAAGGAAGGCGTCGTTCTCGGCCGGCGTACCGATGGTGACCCGTACGCCCTCGCCCGGGAACGGGCGGACGATCACGCCACGCGCCTCACACGCGCGGGCGAACTCCACCGCCCGGTCACCCTGCCCCGGCACCCCGGACAGCGGCAGCCAGACGAAGTTCGCCTGGCTCTCCGGCACCTCCGGCAGCAGCTTGCGCAGCGCCTCGGTCACCCGGTCCCGCTCGGCCACCACCAGCGCGCACCGGCGGCGTACCTCCTCGGCCTGTGCGAGCGCGGCGAGCGCCCCGGCCTGGGCGACGATGCTGCTGGAGAACGGGGTGACCACCTTGCGGACCGCGGCGGCCACCTCCGGGTGCGCGACCAGGAAGCCGATCCGCAGCCCGGCCAGGCCCCACGCCTTCGACAGCGTCCGCAGGATCACCACGTTCGGCCGGTCGCCGTACGTGACCAGCGCGTCCGGGACGTCGGGGTCGGTGACGAACTCCCGGTACGCCTCGTCGAACACCACCAGGACGTCGTCCGGAACCGCGTCCATGAACCGGTCCAGCTCGGCCCGGCGCAGGCTGGTGCCGGTCGGGTTGTTCGGGTTGCAGACGAAGATCAGCCGGGTCCGGTCGGTGATCGCACCGGCCATCGCCGCCAGGTCGTGCCCGTGCCCGCTCGTGTTCGGCACCCGTACGCTGGTCGCCGCGCTGGTCGCCGCGATGATCGGGTACGCCTCGAACGACCGCCAGGAGTAGACCACCTCGTCACCCGGCAGGCTGGTGACCCGTACCAGGTGCTCGGCGAGCGCCACCGAACCACAGCCGGTCGCGATCCGGTCCGCCGCCACGTCGTAGTGCTCGGCCAGGGCGTCCCGCAGGGCCACCGCCGCCAGGTCGGGGTAGCGGTGCATACCGGCAGCCGCCTCGGCGACCGCCTCCACCACACCCGGCAGCGGGCCGTACGGCACCTCGTTGCTGGCCAGCTTGATCGCCTCGGGCAGGCCGAGTTCACGGGCCAGGTCGGCGGGGCTGCGTCCGGGTACGTAGTTTGGCAGCCCGGCCAGGTCGGCTCGGGTCAGCCGGTTCGGCTGGCTGGGGTCGCGGCCGGTCATGACGTGGGACCTCCTGGGGTGTCGCCACGGTCTGCCGTGGGCGGCGGGGACGGGGTGTCGACCGACCGGTCGAGCCGTACGACGACGGTCTGCGCGCGTTTGTCGTGCAGGGCCTGGCGCAGCGGTCGGTCGAAGAGCACGAAGGCACAGTCGACGAGTTGCAGCAGGAAACCGAGACCGCAGCAGTACCAGAAGAAGGTCGGCAGGCCGAGCGTGTTCCACCGGCGGGCGGAGCGACCGAAACCGAGCTTCTCGTCGGTGCCGAGCGAAACGACCTTGAGCCGGAGTACGCGCTTGCCGAAGGTCTGTCCGGTGTTCGCCACCGACGGCACCTCGTACGCGAACCAGAGCGCGGCGGCGATCACCAGGATGACCAGGAGCAGCCAGTCGGCCTGTGCGCTGACCGGGGGCAGACCCTCGGTGGAGGAGTTGCCGGCCACCGACCGGCGGACGATCTCCCGGTAGACCGGGCCGATCTCCTCCACGTACCGCCAGACGAACCAGCCGTTGACCAGGACGTTGAGCAGCAGGACGGCGCCGATGTCGATCAGGCGGGCGGCGAGCCGGGCACCGAGCGGTGCCAGCGCCTTGCCGTGCGGCCGTGGCTCCTGGAAGACCGGGAACACGGAGGGCGGGTACCCCCAGGCCGGCGGCACCGGACCGCCCTGGCCGGGCGAGGGCGGACCGACCGCGCCCGGCCACGGCGGTACGCCGTTCACCGGTGGCGCTCCGGGCGGACCGGGCTGGACCGGTGATCCGGGTACGCCCGGCAGGCCGCTCGTCGGGCGCGCAGTCGGGGTGGCGGTGGTGGTCGTCCCCGTTCCACCGGGTGAACCGGGCGCGTCCGTTGCCGGTGTGCCGGGCGCCGGGCTGGTCGGCGGCTCCGGCTCGGCGGGCGGCGGACCCGGCGGCGGGGTGGCGTCGGCGGGCAGTGGCGCACCGATCCAGCCGCCGCCGTCCCAGTAGCGCTGGGTGTTCGGCTCGGCGGGGTCGGTGTACCAGCCCGGTTGCACCGTCATGGCGCCAACCTCAGTTCGTTCACCCTGGGAACCTTAACGACTGCCGTCCGGGCGGCCTTGTCGTGGAGGCACTGTTGGTACGGCTTGTCCCACAGTTGCCAGAGCACGTCGAGGTAGATCAGGAGCGGTACGAGCGAGCCGGCCAGGAACTGCACCAGGTAGCGCTTGACCGCGGCACCACGGGTGAGGGTGGCGTTCGGGTCCAGCGGCACCACCCGGATTTTCATGATCCGCTTCCCGATCGTCTGACCGGTCCGGAACATCATCTCGACGTGGTAGACGTACGCCAGCGCGAGCAGGACCACGAACAGGGCGAGCTCCATCAGCAGCATCGGCCCGAGGAGGGCGAGGAAGTCCGGCTCGACCAGGGTGCCGTCCGGGTTCGTCTCGAACAGGTCCGGCAGCACCCGGGTGAAGTAGTAGATCATCACGGGCACCGCGAGGACCATGCTGACCAGGAAGTAGATCCCGTAGTCGATCAGCCCGGCCAGGAACCGGTCGGAGAACTCGGCCAACGGCTGACCGGCCGGACTCACCGGTGGCGGGGTCGGATACCCCGGCCGGTAGAGCGGCGGTACGGCCGGCCGGGGCTGTCCGTACGGGCCGGGAGGCGGTGTGCCGTACCACAGGGCGGGCGGCGGCCCGGCCTGTGCCGGGATGTGGCCGCCCGGCGGGACCTGTCCCTGGGGGTTGGGGGTGGGGGTCCCGCCGGGCGGCGGCGACGAGGGTGGGGGCGGGGCGGTCACGCGGACAGTGTTACAGGTTCCCGCGTGCTTCCTGCTCCCGCTCGATCGCCTGGAACAACGCCTTGAAGTTGCCCTTGCCGAAGCCGAGCGAGCCGTGCCGCTCGATCAGCTCGAAGAAGACCGTCGGCCGGTCCTGGACCGGCTTGGTGAAGATCTGCAACAGGTAGCCGTCCTCGTCCCGGTCGACCAGGATCTTGCGGGCCTTCAGCTCCTCGATCGGGGCGCGTACGTTGCCGATCCGGTCCCGCAGCTCCGGGTCGTCGTAGTACGAGTCCGGGGTGTCCAGGAACTCCACCCCGGCCGCCCGCATCGCGTCCACGCTGGCCAGGATGTCGTTCGTGGCGACCGCGATGTGCTGCGCGCCGGGGCCGCCGTAGAACTCCAGGTACTCGTCGATCTGCGACTTCTTCCGGGCCACCGCCGGCTCGTTCAGCGGGAACTTGACCTTGCGGGTCCCGCTCGCGACCACCTTCGACATCAGCGCCGAGTAGTCGGTCGCGATGTCGTCCCCGACGAACTCGGCCATGTTGGTGAAGCCCATGACCCGCCGGTAGAACTCCACCCACTCATCCATCCGGCCCAGCTCGACGTTGCCCACCACGTGGTCGACGGCCTGGAAGAACCGCTTCGGCTGCACACCCGCGTCGATCATCGGCTGCCGGTTCACGATCGGTCCGCGGGCCACGAACCCGGGCAGGAACGGTCCGGTGTACTTCGACCGGTCGACCAGGGTGTGCCGGGTGTCGCCGTACGTGGCGATGCTCGCCATCCGGACCGTGCCGTACTGGTCGGTCACCTCGTACGGGGCGACGATCGCGGTCGCGCCCTGGGTGAGGGCGTACGCGTACGCGGTGTCCACGTCCGGTACCTCCAGGGCGATGTCCTGGATCCCGTCACTGTGCTTGGCCACGTGGTCCGAGCCGGGCGCGTTCGCGTGCACCGCGCCGGTCAGCACGAACCGGGCCGAGCCGCTGGTCAGCACGTACTCGGCGTGGTCCCGGAAGCCCTGCTCCGGACCCCGGTACGCGACACAGGTCATGCCGAAGGCGGTGGAGTAGTAGTGCGCGGCCTGCTTCGCGTTGCCGACCAGGAACTGGATGTGGTCGATGCCGCGTACCGGGAAGGGGTCGGCCGTGATGTCGTGGTCGACCGCGCCGACCAGCACGTCGACGTCGACGTCCTGGATGTCGGTCGATGGCCGATCGATCGCCTGGGTCATGGTCACGACTCCCTCCGTGCCGGCGCCCGCCGATGAGCACCCGTCCTGTGGTGAGGATCTCGTCCCGGTAGCCGGGTGAGCAACCGTCACGTTTTCGGTTGGTCAGCTTGCACATTCGGTATGGTGAACCACCGTGACCGCTGTACAGGATGTCCAGCTCGATCGGCTGGACGCGAGACTGATCGACCTGCTCGCCGCCGAGCCGCGGATCGGGGTCCTCGAATGCTCCCGCCGGCTGCGGGTGGCCCGGGGCACGGTGCAGGCCCGGCTCGACAAGCTGCTGGCCCGGGGGGTGATCCGGGGGTTCGGCCCGGAGTTGGCCCCGGCCGCGATCGGGTTCGGGGTGACCTCCTTCGTCACCCTCGAGATCAGCCAACGGCACGGCCACGACCCGGTCGCGGCCCACCTGCGGCAGATCCCCGAGGTGCTGGAGGCCCACACGATCACCGGATCCGGCGACATGCTCTGCCGGATCGTCGCCCGGTCCAACACCGACCTCCAGCGGGTGATCGACCAGATCGTCTCGTACGAGGGGATCGCCCGCGCCTCGACGATCATCGCCCTGGCCGAGCAGATCCCGTACCGGATGCTCCCGCTGGTCCGCTCGGCGGCGGCCGGGGGGCCGGCGGCCGGCGGGAAGTCGCGGTGAATGCCCTGATAAATCGTTAAGTCAGGACGACACGGGCGGCGAGCGTCCCGCGTTTGCCCCTCCCGCGTCGCTACGGTAGCCGGATGGCGAAGGGGAGCGCCGGGCGGAGCGCGAAGTGGTTCCTCGCCTTCATGCTGGTCGCGGTCATCGTGCTCTCGGCCACCGGGGTCTGGAACCCCTTCCCCAACCTGGTGTCCTGGATCAACCGCAGCCAGCCACTTTCCGAACCGGACGTGGTCTGGCAGCAGCGGGTCGGCGGCACGCCCAAGAGCGTCACCATCGCCGGCAGCACCGTCGTGGTCGAGCAACGCACCTTCGTGGAATCCCGCAGCCTGGCCACCGGCGGCAAGCTCTGGGAACGCAAGGCCGACTGGGCCGCGGTCGCCGGCGGCGAGACCGACCCGGTCGTCGCGACCGGAAAACTGCTGGAGAAGGGGTACGAGCTGATCGACCCCGAAACCGGTGCGGTACGCCGACGCGACACCAGGGCCAGCGGAGTCTGGACCTACCGCAACGCCCTGCTCGACGTCCGCTGCTCCGAGCCGCGCGAGTGCACCCTGAGTCGTTGGGACCCGCGCGGCACCAAACCGGTCTGGACCGCGTTCCTGCCCGGCGTCGGCACCGGACTCTTCGCCGACAACCCGGAGGTCCTCGGCACCCGACGGCTGACCACCAAACTCGTCGCCGACGACGCGAGCGGCCCGGAGACGATGCCGTCCC
Source organism: Micromonospora sp. NBC_01796 (assembly GCF_035917455.1). Taxonomy (NCBI): domain Bacteria; kingdom Bacillati; phylum Actinomycetota; class Actinomycetes; order Micromonosporales; family Micromonosporaceae; genus Micromonospora; species Micromonospora sp. NBC_01796. The sequence continues at coordinate 3,369,416 of NZ_CP109078.1, forward strand.
TGCTCGGCTTCCCCGTCGACGGCCGGGTGCACATCGTGGACACCGCCACCGGGCGGGTTCTGCGCGACGTACAGCCCGGTCGGGCCGACCGGCTGGTGGTCGTCGGCGGGCGGATGCTCCGGATCGAGGCCCGCGCCGAGGACGGTAGCTGCTACTTCACCGTACTGGCCCGGGACCCGATCACCGGGCAGGAGGTGTGGCGCCGCTCCGGGATCAACCTGCGCACCGCCAACGCCGGTGGGTGCGTACAGCGGGATGATCCGCAGGGCGGGCAGAGCGTACTGGTCGGTGTCGGCCCGGACGGGCGCGAGACGATCCTCGACGGGTACGACGGACGGGTCCTCTGGTCCGGCGCCGAAGGCGAGAAACTGCTCTCCGTCGACGACCGGTACGCGCTGGTCCGGTCGGCCGACCGGCAGACCGTCATCGGCCGTGAACTGGGTCGCGACGCCCCCCGGTGGAACCGTCCGCTGAGCCCCGAGGGCGCCTCGACCCTGACCCGCGCCGCGGCCGTACTGGTCGACGAGAAACCGAACCGGGTGATCGCCCTCGACCCGCTCAGCGGACGTGAGCTGCTCACCCTCGCCACGTCGGCGAAGGTGCTCGCGGTCGGCTCGGCCGGGATGGTGATCGGCGACGGTCGGGACATCGGTTATGTCCAATTCGGCACGGCGGCCGGTGTACCGGGGCCGGGTCCCGGCGCCCCCGGCACCTCCCCGGGACCGGACGCCGGTCCGGGTGACGTCGGGCCTACCTGCGGCGGGCCGAAGATGGAGCAGTGCCGTCCCGCCGACTCCGGCAAGGACGGTTGAGCGGCGCCACGCCCTCGCACAGCGCCGCGGAGGCCGGGGATGATGCGGGACCGACCCGGCGGCTAGGACGGTTCCGGTCGGCTGGCCTAGGCTTTCCGCTCATGAGCAGTGCCGCCGCGTTCTCCTACGCTCCCTTGCTCCCCGTCGGTGCCGACCAGACCGAATACCGGCTGATCACCGACGAGGGTGTCGACGTGGTACACGGGCCGGGTGGCCGGCGTTTCCTCACCGTGGAGCCCGCCGCGCTGACCGCGCTGACCGCCGAGGCGATGCACGACATCGCGCACTACCTGCGCCCCGCGCACCTGGCCCAGCTCCGGGCCATCATCGAGGACCCCGCCGCCTCCCCGAACGACCGGTTCGTCGCGCTCGACCTGCTGCGCAACGCCAACATCGCGGCCGGCGGGGTGCTGCCGATGTGCCAGGACACCGGCACCGCGATCGTGATGGGCAAGCGCGGCCGGCACGTACTCACCGACGGGTCCGACCACGAGGCGGTGTCGCGCGGGGTCTACCAGGCGTACACCCGGCTGAACCTGCGCTACTCGCAGCTCGCCCCGCTCACCATGTGGGACGAACGCAACACCGGCAGCAACCTGCCCGCCCAGGTGGAGATCTACGCCGAGGACCCGGACGGGCACCCGGACGCGTACAAGTTCCTGTTCATGGCCAAGGGCGGTGGCTCGGCCAACAAGTCGTACCTCTACCAGGAGACCAAGGCGCTGCTCAATCCGACCAGGATGATGCAGTTCCTGGAGGAGAAGCTCCGGCTGATCGGGACCGCCGCCTGCCCGCCGTACCACCTGGCGATCGTGATCGGCGGCACCTCCGCCGAGTACGCCCTCAAGACCGCGAAGCTGGCCTCGGCGAAGTACCTGGACGCCCTGCCCACCGAGGGGTCGATGCTCGCGCACGGGTTCCGTGACCTCGAGCTGGAGGCGGAGGTGCTGGAGCTGACCCGCCAGTTCGGCATCGGCGCCCAGTTCGGTGGCCGCTACTTCTGCCACGACGTGCGCGTGGTCCGGCTGCCCCGGCACGGCGCCTCCTGCCCGGTGGCGATCGCCGTCTCCTGCTCCGCCGACCGGCAGGCGGTGGCGAAGATCACCCCCTCCGGTGTCTGGCTGGAGCGGCTGGAGACCGACCCGGCGCGCTTCCTGCCCGACGTGACCGACACCCAGCTCGACGCCGGTGCCGAGGTGGTCCGGATCGACCTCAACCGGCCGATGGACGAGATCCGGGCCGAGCTGTCGAAGTACCCGGTCAAGACCCGGCTCTCGCTCACCGGCCCGCTGGTGGTGGCCCGGGACATCGCCCACGCGAAGATCGCCGAGCGGCTGGACGCGGGCGAGCCGATGCCGCAGTACCTGCGCGACCACGCGGTCTACTACGCCGGCCCGGCCAAGACCCCCGAGGGTTACGCCTCCGGCTCGTTCGGTCCGACCACCGCCGGCCGGATGGACGCGTACGTGGAGAAGTTCCAGGCGGCCGGCGGCTCGCAGGTGATGCTCGCCAAGGGCAACCGGTCCGGCCAGGTCACCCGCTCCTGCCACGAACACGGTGGCTTCTACCTCGGTTCGATCGGCGGACCGGCCGCCCGGCTCGCGCAGGACTGCATCAAGCGGGTCGAGGTGCTGGAGTACCCGGAGCTGGGCATGGAGGCGATCTGGCGGATCGAGGTCGAGGACTTCCCGGCCTTCGTCGTCGTCGACGACAAGGGCAACGACTTCTTCGCCGAGGTCACCAAGCCGGTCCTGACCGTCGGCCGTCGCTGACCACCGGACCAACCCGAACCGGTACGACCGCCCGGTGCACCCGCCGCAGTCGACTCCGTGGCACGGCCACGGAGTCGAGGAAAAAACGCCGACGGGTGCACCGCCCCCGATCAGGGCAGACCGACGATCGTCGGGAACCCGCTGCGCATCGTGCACCGGGCCGCTCTCGAATCACTCCCGGACCGCTATCGCCGGGCCATAACGGGCTGTGCCGGCCAGGTTAGGCTTCGGTCATCGCTGGTCGCACGAGGGCGGGGAATGCGCTTCGGAATCCTGGGTCCGCTGGAAGTGGACGGTGGAATAACGGTCACCGCGGGTCGGGACCGGACGGTGCTCACGATGCTGCTGCTGCGAGCCGGCCGGACCGTACCGGTCGACGAACTCGTGGACGCCGTCTGGGGCGACGACCCACCAGCCACCTCCCGGGCCCAGTTGCAGACCTGCGTGTCCCGGCTGCGCCGACTGTTCACCCAGGCCGGCATGGGCAACGACGTCATCGTCACCGACCCGGTCGGGTACGGCTTCCGGCCCGGCACGGTCGAGTCGGACGCACAGGCGTTCACCCGTCTGGTCGACGCCGGGCGGGTGGAGGTCGCCGAGGGGCGGCTGCCCGCCGCCCGGCAACACTTCCGGGACGCGCTGGCACTCTGGCGGGGACCCGCCCTCGGCGGGATCTCCGGTGCCGGCGTACGCCGGGCGGCGGTCGCGCTGGACGAGGAGCGGACCGTTGTCACCGAGGAGTGCGTGGAGGTCGAGCTGCGGCTCGGGCGCGACGGTGAACTGATCGGCGAGCTGACCGACCTGGTGGCCCGACACCCGCTCCGGGAGCGGCTGCGCAGCCAGCTGATGCGTGCCCTCTGCGGGGTCGGCCGGCAGGCCGAGGCGCTCGCCGTCTACCGGGACGCCCGGCGGGCACTGGCCGAGGAGCTGGGCATCGATCCCGGTGCCGAGCTGCGTGAGCTGCACCGCCGGATCCTCGCCGGTGAGCTGCCCGACCGGGTGGCCGACGACGGCGACGAGGCGACCCCGGCCCGGTGCCTGCCCCGGGACGTGGCGGACTTCACCGGGCGGGCGGAACTGCTCGGCCGGGTCCGGCACGCGATCGGGGCCGCCGACCCGGACAAGCCGGTGGTGGTGCTGGTCGAGGGGATGGCCGGGAGCGGGAAGACCGCGCTCGCGGTGCACCTGGCCACCTCGCTGGCCGCGAACTACCCCGACGCCCACCTCTTCCTCGACCTGCACGGGCACAGCGAGCGGAGCCCGGTCGACCCGGGCGCCGCCCTGGTGACCCTGCTGCGGCAGTTGGGCGTCGGCAGCGAGCGGATCCCGGTGGACTTCGAGGAGCGGCTGGGGCGGTGGCGTACCGAGCTTTCCCGGCGGCGGGCGGTGATCGTGCTGGACAACGCGGCCAGCGCGCAGCAGGTGGGTCCGCTGCTGCCGGCGGGTGCCGGGTGTCTGGTGCTGGTGACGACCCGGCGGCGGCTGGTCGGGCTGGACGGGGTGCAGCCGTACCCGTTGCCGGTCTTCGACCCCCACGAGGCGGTGGAGCTGCTGGCCCGGATCGCCGGCCCGGAGCGGGTACGGGCCGAGCCGGCCGCCGCCGCCGAGGTGGTCCGCAGGTGCGGTTACCTGCCCCTGGCGATCCGGCTGGCCGGTGCCCGGCTGGCCCACCGGCCCCGGTGGACGGTCACGGACCTGGTCGACCGGCTCGCCGACGAGGGGGCGGTGCTGACCGAGCTGGCGGCCGAGGAGCGGACGGTGGCGGGGGCCTTCACCCTGTCGTACGTCCAGTTGCCCGCGCCGGCCCAGCGGATGCTCCGGCTGCTGGCCCTGCATCCGGGTGAGTCGTTCGACGCGGCGGCTGCGGCGGCGCTCACCGGGGGCACCCCGCTGGCCGCGCGGGACCTGCTCGACAGCCTGGTGGACGGGCACCTGCTCGAAGAGCCGGCCGCTGGACGGTTCCGGTTCCATGACCTGATGCGCCAGTACGCGGCGAACCTGGTCGCCACCGATACCCCGGAGGTACGGCGTACCGCCGGGATCGGGCTGTTGGACCACCTGTTCCACCTGGTCGCCCGGGTGACCCGGCCGATGGAACCGTTGACCGTGCCGCTGACCGGGCTTGAGCCCGCCGCCCCGCTGCGCCCGGACCTGCTGCCCGCCGTGGGCGAGGGCGGGCTGGACCGGTTGGAGCCGGAGCGGGCCACCGTGGTCCGCGCCGTCCGGTACGCGATGGCCCAACAGCACGACGCGTACGCCTGCGCCCTCGCCCGGGCCCTCTGGTTCTACCTCTACCTGCGCGGTTACCACGACGACCTGATCGACACCCACCAGCAGGCGATCATCTCGGCGCAACGGCTCGGCGATCCGAACCTGGTCGCGTTGCTCCGCGTACAGGCCGCCTCGGGTTACTACGGGGCCGGGCAGTGGGCGGCGGCGAAACGTGAGCTCGAAGCGGCGCTGCCGGTGTACGAGACGCACGGGGACCTGGTCGGGGTCGCCCGGGTCCGGACGAACCTGGCCGGCGTGCTCACCCACATGGGCAGGTTCGAGGAGTCGGAGCGGCACGTGCGGCTGGCCGCGGTGGAGTGGGGCAGCGAGAGGCTCACCCTGCTCCGTCTTCCGCAGGGGCTCAGCGACCTCTACCTCCAGATGGGCCGGCTGACCGAGGCGCTGCCGCTGGCGCGACAGAGCCTCTTCCTGGCCCGGGTGTACGGCACCGACCGGAACCTGACCACGGCGCTGTGCAACATCGGCCACACCCGGGCCCGACTGGGCCACCACCGGCCCGCCCTCCGGCTGCTCACCGCCGCACTGCGGCGTGCGGTCGCCACCGACGACCGGCTCACCGAGGGGGAGATCCGGCACAGTCTCGGGCTGGCCCTGCGTGGGCTCGGGCGGGACGAGGAGGCGGTCGGCGCACTGCACGAGGCCCTGCGGATCCTCCAGGGGTTCGGCGTGACCCGGGTGCTGGTCGACTGCCAGATCGAGTTGGCCCGAGCGGTGTGGGACACGGGTGACCGGGTCAGCCCGCTTCCCCTGTACGAGCGGGCGCTGGCGTCGGCGACCGCCCTGGACTATCCGGCCGGGCGGGCGCTGGCGCGGGCGGGGATGGCCGCCTGCGAGCCGGACCTGCAACCCGTCGGCGGCCGGTGACGGGGATCATCTGCGCGTCGGCGCGAGGCGCGGCAGGATGGAACACGTGAGCACATCAGGGACAGCGGGTTACCGGGTCGAGCGGGACACGATGGGCGAGGTCGAGGTCCCCGCCGACGCGTTGTGGCGGGCACAGACCCAGCGGGCGGTGCAGAACTTCCCCATCTCCGGACGCGGGCTGGAACCGGCGCACATCCGCGCCCTGGCCCAGATCAAGGGCGCGGCGGCGCAGGTCAACGCCGAACTCGGCGTGATCGACTCGGACGTGGCGGCGGCGATCGCGACCGCGGCGGCGCACGTCGCCGACGGCGGCTACGACGACCAGTTCCCGGTGGACGTGTTCCAGACCGGGTCCGGCACCTCGTCGAACATGAACGCCAACGAGGTGATCGCCACTCTGGCCACCCGTGAGCTGGGCCGCGACGTGCACCCGAACGACGACGTGAACGCCTCCCAGTCCAGCAACGACGTCTTCCCGTCGTCGATCCACCTGGCGGCCACCCAGTCGGTGATCCAGGACCTGATCCCGGCGTTGCGGCACCTCGAACTGACCCTGCGTTCCAAGGTGGAGGAGTTCGCCACGGTGGTGAAGGCCGGGCGTACGCACCTGATGGACGCCACCCCGGTCACCCTCGGGCAGGAGTTCTCCGGCTACGCGACCCAGGTCGCGTACGGCGCCGACCGGATGGAGTCGGTGCTGCCCCGGCTGGCCGAGCTGCCGCTCGGCGGGACCGCGGTCGGCACCGGGATCAACACCCCGGCCGGTTTCGCCCCGGCGGTGATCGCGAAGCTGCGCGAGCAGACCGGCGTACCGGTGACCGAGGCGGGCAACCACTTCGAGGCGCAGGGTGCGCGGGACGCGCTGGTGGAGACCTCCGGCCAGCTCCGGACGATCGCGGTCGGCCTCTACAAGATCGCCAACGACATCCGCTGGATGGGCTCCGGCCCCCGCGCCGGCCTGCGCGAGCTGCGGATCCCCGACCTCCAGCCCGGTTCGTCGATCATGCCGGGCAAGGTCAACCCGGTGGTCTGCGAGGCGGTCCGCCAGGTCAGCGCCCAGGTGATCGGCAACGACGCCACGGTCGGCTTCGCCGGCTCGCAGGGCGACTTCGAACTCAACGTGATGCTCCCGGTGATGGGCCGCAACCTGCTGGAGTCCATCCGCCTGCTGGCCGCCGTCAGCCGGTTGCTGGCCGACCGCTGCGTGGCCGGCCTGGTCGCGAACGCTGAGGTTGCCCTGGCGTACGCGGAGGGCTCGCCGTCGGTGGTCACCCCGCTCAACCGCTACCTCGGGTACGACGAGGCGGCCTCGATCGCCAAGGAGGCGCTGGCCAGCGAGTCCACCATCAAGGCGGTGGTGCTCGCCCGTGGCCACGTCGAGGCCGGCAAGCTCACCGAGCAGCAGCTCGACGACGCCCTCGACGTCCTCCGGATGACCCACCCCTGAGGGCAGGGCCCTTCAGGCGAGGGCCCGGCCGATGGCGTGGGCGGCGGCGCGTACCTGCTCGCCGACGGTGAGCACGTCCAACGGGGCGAGGGCCACCACCCCGACACTCGCCTCCAGCCCCGGTACGCCGAGGACCGGCGCGGCCACCCCGTACGCCCCGGGTTGCAGTTCGCCCGTGGTGGCGACCGGATCGGGCTGCCCGGCGCGCCCGGCGATGATCGCCTGCCCGGCGGCCCCCCGGTCGAGCGGATGCCGCGAGCCGGTGCGGTACGCCACGTGAAACGAGGTCCAGCTCGGTTCGACCACCGCGACGGCAACCGCCTCGGCCCCCTCGACCACGGTCAGGTGGGCGGTCGCGCCGGCCTGTTCGGCCAGCCGGCGCAGGGCCGGCAGCGCGCCCTCGGCGAGCAGGGGCTGGGCCCGACGGGCCAGGTGCAGGACCCCGACCCCGAGGCGCAGCCGCCCGGCGGAGTCGCGCCGGACCATGCCGTGCTGGGTGAGGGCGCCGACCAGCCGGTAGACCACCGCCCGACCCACCCCGAGACGGGTCGCCGCCTCGGTCACCGTCAATCCGCCGGGTGCGTCGGCGACCAGGTGCAGCAGGCGCAGGCCCCGGTCCAGGGTCTGTGCCGTCTCACCCGCGTGACCCGTCGGCTCCACACCAGGCAGCGTACGGCGATGCCGGTCCCGGATCACGGCTGAGGGCTGCCGCGCGTACAACGGCCGTAACCGGTGACCGTTACCCTGGTGCGGTGACGCTACGCCTATATGACACCGCCACCCGATCGGTGCGGGACTTCGTCCCGCGGCAGCCCGGCAAGGTGGGGGTCTATCTGTGTGGTCTCACCCTCCAGGGCCCGCCCCACATCGGCCACCTTCGCTCCGGCGTCAACTACGACGTCCTGCGCCGGTGGCTGACGTACGCCGGTCTCGACGTGACCTTCATCCGGAACCTGACCGACATCGACGACAAGTTGCTGGTCAAGTGCCGGGAGCAGGACCGCCCGTTCTGGGCGATCGCGTACGCCAACGAGGTGATCCTGGCGCAGACGTACCGGACGCTGAACGTGGCGCCGCCGACGTACGAGCCACGGGCGACCGGGCACATCCCGGAGATGCACGAGCTGATCCAGGCACTGATCGACGGCGGCCACGCGTACGTGGCCGGGGACGACTCCGGCGACGTCTATTTCGACGTGAAGTCCGACCCCGACTACGGCTTCCTCTCCGGTCAGCACGTCGAGGCGATGCAGGCCGGGGCGGACGAACTCGAACGGGGCAAGCGGGACCCCCGTGACTTCGCCCTCTGGAAGGGCATCAAACCGGAAGAGCCGGTCGATGCTTCCTGGCCGTCGCCGTGGGGGCGGGGACGGCCCGGCTGGCACATCGAGTGCTCGGCGATGTGCCGCCGCTACCTCGGCGCCGAGTTCGACATCCACGGCGGCGGTCTCGACCTGGTCTTCCCGCACCACGAGAACGAGCTGGCCCAGTCCCGCTCCGCCGGGCTCCCGTTCGCCCGCTACTGGGTGCACCACGGCCTGCTCAACCTCGGCGAGGCCAAGATGGGCAAGTCGCTCGGCAACGCGCTCGACCTGGCGCACGTCACCGCGCTCGGCGTACGCCCGGTGGAGCTGCGGTACTACCTCGCGTCGCCGCACTACCGGTCCCGGATCGACTACTCCGACGAGGCGCTGGGCGAGGCCGCGGTCGCGTACCGCCGGCTCGAGGGTTTCGTCCAGCGGGCGGTGGAGCGGGTCGGCCCGGCCGAGCTGGGCGCCGTACCGGCCGCCTTCGCCGCCGCGATGGACGACGACCTGAACACCTCGGCCGCCCTGGCCGTGGTGCACGACGCCCTCCGCGACGGCAACAACGCGCTGGCCGAAGGCGACAACAACGCCACCCGCAGTACGCTGGTGGCGGTCCGCACGATGCTGGACCTGCTCGGCGTTGACCCCCTCGATCCGGCCTGGGCCGGTAACGGGCAGGACGGCGAGCTGCGGGACGTCGTCGACGCGCTGGTGGCGCTGGCGCTCGAACAGCGGACGCAGGCCCGCGCCCGGAAGGACTGGACCGCCGCCGACGGGGTGCGCGACCAGCTCAGGCACGCTGGTGTTGTGGTCGAGGACACCCCCCACGGACCCCGTTGGACGATCGGAGAACAGGACTGATGGCCGGCAATTCACAGCGGCGTGGCCGGCGGGTGACCGCCAAGAAGGGCGCTCCCGCCGGATCCGGCGGCAAGAACCGGGCCTCGCTCGCCGGCCGGGGCCGTACCCTGCCCGCCGACGAACGCCCCTGGCACAAGGGCTACTCGGGCACCGAGCAGCTGCCGCAGCGCACCGCCTGGAAGCAGGACAAGGAGCGCCGGGCCGCGGCCGAGGAGGGTCGCGCCCCGAAAACCGGTCAGCCGGGCAGCAAGGACACCACCTGGGGCGCCGGTGGCGGCGGCACCGGTCGGGGCAGCCGTGCGGCCGGGGCGACCCGGGGCGCGAGCGCCGGCCGGGGTGCCGGTGGCCGGGGTGGCGCGAAGCAGCCGAGCCGGGGACCCCGGGTCGCGCCGGGGCGCAAGTCGAACCCGGCCAAGGACGTACCGGAGCTGTTGGTCGGGCGGAACCCGGTGGTCGAGGCGCTGCGGGCGAACGTACCCGCGACCGCGCTCTACATCGCGCAGGGCATCGAGATCGACGACCGGGTGAACGAACTGGTCCGGATCGCCGCCGACCGGGGCATCGCGATCCTGGAGATCAGCCGGGCCGAGCTGGACCGGATGACCGGCGGGGTTCTGCACCAGGGCGTCGGCATCCAGGTGCCGCCGTTCGCGTACCAGCCGTTCGACGACCTGATGACCGCGGCGCTCGAACAGACCGCGCCGCTGCTGGTCGCGCTCGACGGGGTGACCGACCCGCGCAACCTCGGTGCGGTGATCCGGTCGGCGGCCGCGTTCGGCGCCCAGGGGATCTTCGTACCGGAACGCCGGGCCGCGGGCATCACCGCGACCGCGTGGCGGACCAGCGCCGGGGCTGCGGCCCGGGTGCCGGTGAGCCAGGTGGTCAACCTGACCCGGTCGTTGAAGGCGTGCCAGGAGGCCGGCTTCATGGTGGTCGGGCTGGACGCCGACGGCGAGACCGACTTGTACGACCTGGAGGCCGCGGTCGGGCCGCTGGTTGTGGTGGTCGGCTCGGAGGGGCGCGGGTTGTCGCGGCTGGTCGGGGCTACCTGTGATCTGCGGGTGAGCATTCCGATGATGTCCGAGGTCGAGTCGTTGAACGCGAGTGTGGCGGCGGCGGTGACGTTGGCTGAGGTGGCTCGGCGGCGGGCTGCTCTCTGATCTTGGTTTTGGCTCGCCGTGCGTTTTCTGCGTGGCGGGGGTTGGTGTGCGCGTGCGGTGGGGTTGGGCCCGCCGTGCCCGGTGTGGGGTTGGGCCCGCCGTGCCCGGCGAGGGCCGTCAGGCTTGATCCCCTCGCCGGTCACGGCGGGCCCAACCCTTTCGTGGCTGGCCGGGGCGGTGGGGCTGGTCAGCGGCTGGGGTGGTGGGGGCTGCTCGGTGGGTGGGGGCTGCTGGTGGGTGGGCGGTGGGGCTGCGGGGTGGCCGTAGCATTCGGGGCCGGGTAATCCTCTCGGGCCCTAGGAGTCGGTAGATGGCAGGGCAGGACGGCGGCTACGCACTCGGCGTCGACCTTGGTACGTCCAACACCGTCGCGGTGCTGCGCTGGCCGGACGGGCGGACCCGGCCTCTGCTGTTCGACGGGCAGCCGGTGATGCCGTCCGGGGTTTTCCTCGACGGTGCCGGTCTGTTGCATGTCGGGCGGGACGCGCAGCGGTTGGCCCAGGCGGATCCGGGACGCTACGACCCGAACCCGAAACGGCGGATCGACGAGCCGGGTGTCCTGCTCGGTGACGCCGAAGTGGCCACTGTGGACCTGCTCGGTGGGTTGCTCCGGGCGGTGGCGCAGGCGGCGGTCGAGGCGGTCGGCTTCCTGCCGCCGGCGGTGTTGACGTACCCGGCGAGTTGGGGTGCGCGGCGCCGGGGTGCACTGGCCACGGCGGTTGCTCGGGCGGGTTGGCCACCGGTACGGGCGGTTGACGGCGGGGCGGGTGCCGGTGGTGGCGGCACGCTGCTGGTGGCGGAGCCGGTGGCGGCGGCACGGTACTTCGCCGACGTGTTGCGGCGTCCGGTGCCGGTGGGTGCGGCGATCGGTGTCTTCGACTTCGGCGGCGGCACGCTCGACATCGCGGTCGTACGCAACGAGGGGCTCGACCAGTTTGGTCGGGCCCGGTTTGTCGTGGTCGGCTCGGGCGGGCTGCCGGAGCTGGGCGGGCTCGATCTGGACGCGGCGTTGGTGGAGCACCTCGGTCGGCTGGTCGGCGCCACGCAGCCGGAGGTGTGGCGGCAGTTGGCGCAGCCGGAGAGCACCACCGGTTGGCGCAACCGGCGGCAGTTCTGGGACGACGTACGCGGCGCGAAGGAGATGCTGTCGCGTACGACGGTGGCGCCGATCGCGGTGCCCGGCGTCGAGCAGGCGGTGCACCTGACGCGCGACGAGTTGGAGCGGCTGGCGACCCCGCTGCTGCGGCCCGCGGTCTTCGAGGCCGCCTCGGTGATCGGCCACAGTGGACTGCGCCCGGACCAGCTCGCCGGGTTGTTCCTGGTCGGCGGGTCGTCCCGGGTGCCGCTGGTGGCCCGCCTCCTGCACGCCGAGTTGGGTGTGGCACCGACGGTGCTGGAGCAGCCGGAGCTACCGGTGGCGGAGGGAGCCCTCGCCGAGCTGAGCGTGAACGCGATCGGGACCCCGGAACCGACATCCATCACCGTGGGGGCGGCGGGGGCTGTTTCCGGGGCAGCGCCGGCTGGGGCGGTGGCGGGGTCGAGCGCGTCGGATCCGACGGTGGTGGGTTCGGTTGTGCCGGTGTCGGAGGCGGGTGCGGGGGGATCGGGAGCGGCGGGTGCGGGCCGGACGGCGTACGCGGGGGGTGATCCTCGGGCGGGCGGCTCGGCGTACGCCGGGGGTGTTGGTCGGGTGCCCTGGCTGCGTGGGCGGCGCGCGGTCCTGATTGGTGCGGGCGCCGTGCTCGCGCTTGCCGGGGTGGTCACTGCGGCGGTGCTCTACTTCACCCGGGACGGCTATGCCGATATCGCCTTCGAGCCCTTCCGGGACATCGGCGAGGGCATCCCGTTGGGGGAGGAGCGGCCGTTCTACACCTACACGGCCTTGAGCGGGGACCGGGCCTACGTCGCCTACGAGCGCGAGGACAAGCGGCTGCGGGTGATCGCCGCCGAGGCCGGCACGGGCACCCGGGCGTGGCAGGTGACCACGGAGGTGAGCTCCGATCGGTGGGACGGGATCACCGCCCTGCCGGACGGGTTGGTGCTGCTCACCGACGAGGCAAGCGCCACCCAGTCACGGGAGTTGGTGGTGCTGGACCCGGCCGACGGGGGCCAGATGTGGCGGCGCACCATCAACGGTGACGACTCGGTGCTGTACTTCGACCGGACGCTGGTGCTGGTGGATCGGGTGTCCGGGCAGGTGATCGGGCTCGACCTCGGCACCGGGAAGGCGCGGTGGGACGAACCGAGCCCCAAGGACACGTACGGCAAGGCGCCGACCTCGGTCTATCCGGTCACCGTCCCCGAGGACCTGGGCGGGGCTGCCAGTCTGGCCGGTGTGCAGGCACCCGTGGGCGGGAAGGAGCCGCGGATCGTGCAGATCGGCGCGGACCGCTCGGCGCGGGTGATGGACGTGAACACCGGCAAGGTGCTCAGGACGGCGAAGGGCGCGGCGGACTACACCGACCTGGTGGTGGCGCACGACGGCCGGCTGTACATCGCGCCGAAGGACGGGGCGTACCGGGTCACCGCGTACGACCTGGAGCGGATGGGGGAGCCGACGAGCCTCTACACCGCCGACCCGCAGCACTACCCGGACCGGTTGGTCGCCTGTGGTCGGGACCGGGTCTGCCTGTTGGACCGGGAGAACTTCGACATCGAGACGACCGAGCTGCTGTCGATTCCGGCCAAGGGCGACGGGGCCGAGGAGGCAGAGCTCTGGCGCAAGCCGGCGGCCAAGGCCGACGAGCTGTTGCCGGTGGGTGACCATGTCGCGGTGGGCAGCGGCACCCTGGACACCACCACCGTCTACGGCCCCGACGGCACCCAGGTGATCAGCAAGGAGGGGATCGCGGTCCGGGTCGACGGCGGCAACCTGCTGCTGTTCGCCGACGAGCCGTCCTCCGCCTCCACCGATGTCAGCGTGGCCGGCGTACGGGTCAGCTCGAACCAGCCGGTCGAACTGGGCGAACTGAAGGGCGTACGCCCCTCGGCCTGCTCCTGGAACAGTTCGGTCATCGTCTGCCCCGGCGAGTCGGACCTCCGGTTCCGAACCTTCGTCAAGAACTAGCCGAGCCGCCCCGTCCCCGCCCCCGCCCCGCCCGCCCCGCCGATCTTGCACTTGTGGCGCCCAGATTAGGGCATTGATGCGGGTTTGTGTGCCACCACAAGTGCAAGATCGGCGCGGGGCTCCTGCCTAGCGGGGGATCCGGGCTCCGGCGAACGCCGTCTGGATCCAGTTCGGGTACGCCGGAGGCAGTGCGCTGACCTTGTCGAGTTCGGCGAGATCCTGCTCGGTGAGCGTCAGTTCGCTGGCGCCGATGTTGTCCTCGAGTTGGTCCAGCCGCCGGGCACCGACAACCACGCTGGTGACTCCGCGCTGCGCCAGCAGCCAGGCGAGTGCGACCCGGGCGCAGCTCACCTCGTGCCGGGCGGCAACGGCCCGTACGACGTCGAGTACGTCGTGCCCACGCTCGTAGTCGATGGGCGTGAAGTCGGCGAAGCCCTCCTGCGCCCGGCGCGAGCCGGTGTCGTTCACCGTGCCGTTGCGGTCCTGCTTGCCGGCGAGGAATCCACCGGCGAGCGGGCTCCACACCGTCATGCTCAGGCCTTCGGCCTCGACCATCGGGAGCAGGTCCCGCTCGGCGTCCCGGCCGACCAGCGAGTAGTAGGACTGGACCGAGACGAACTTGGCCTGGTCGTGCAGGGCGGAGATCCCCAGCGCCCGGCTGATCTGCCAGGCGGCGAGGTTGGCGCAGCCGATGTAGCGGACCTTGCCCTGGGTGACCGCGTCGTCGAGGGCGCTCAGCGTCTCCTCGAACGGGGTGATGTGGTCGAAGTTGTGGATCTGGTAGAGGTCGATGTGGTCGGTGCCCAGTCGGCGCAGGCTGTCCTCCAGCGCCTGCATCACGTGCAGTCGGGACAGGCCGTTGTCGTTGGGGCCCGGACCGGTCGGCGCGTGCAGCTTGGTGGCCAGGACAACATCACGGCGACGGTGCTTGAGCGCCCGTCCGAGCATCTCCTCGGACTCGCCCTCGCTGTAGACGTCGGCGGTGTCGATGAAGTTGACCCCGGCGTCCAGGGCGGTGCCGACCATCCGGTCCGCGTCGTCCTGCTGCAAACCGCCCAGGCTGCTGAAGATCGGGTGATCCTTGCCGCCGAAGGTCATGGCTCCCAGCGAGATCTCCGAGACCCAAACCCCCGTACGCCCCAGAAGGCGGTATTTCATCCGTACTCCCTGTTTGTTCGCTCGGTCGAGCGTGATCGCGGGCCTACCGCACCGCTGCCCCCCGATGGGCCGGACATGCTGTCCGACGGTACGTCGGACATGGTGTCCGGCGAAATGTTACACCGGCTGGCCGCAGGTCGACAGGGCGTGACGGAAGGGCCGTTGACCTGCGCGGAGAGGACCTGCGCGGAGAGAGGCGGTGGTGTCGGAGCTCTCAGACGGTGGCGGCGGCGCGCTGGGTGGCGCGGCGCAGGCACAGCATCGAGACGAGCAGGCCGGCGCCGAGCGCGAGCGCGGGCCACCAGGCGGGGTAGCCGTCCACCGAGCCGACCGCGACCACCGAGCCGACGGCGACCACCGCACTCACGAGGGTGCCGCGCAGTACGCCCCGGCTTCCGGCAGCCGTCTCCGGTCCGGCTTCCTGCCCGCGCGAACCGAGCAGCAGCACCAGCCGGCTGGCGAGCTTCAACGCGCAGAGGGCGAAGACGGGGAAGAGCAGGATCACGGTCACGAACCGGGTCGGGGTCTGCCAGCCCGGATGCACGTCCGTGCCGTTGACCTGGATGACCGTGCTCCGCCAGAGGCGTACCGGTACCTCGGTGGCAGCGGGCCCGACGGTGCCGTACGGGACCGAGATCTCGGTCCGGCCGGTCCCGCCCGGTACGTCGAGGATGAGCCGGGTGCGGGTCAGTTCGCCGTCCCGGCCGCCGGGGTGGGGGCGTACCGTCTCGGTGTCGACCACCTGCGCGACCTCCGGCCGCAGGCAGCTCTCCGGACAGGTACGGGCCCGGTCGATGGCGGTCTCCTGCACCGCCCAGCAGCCGAAGAGGAATCCGAGGGCGACCGCCACCAGCAGATAGTTACGGAGTCCGGACAGGTCGTGGGCGTGCGACGTGGAAACCGACTGTTGCGCCATGACGCGTGCCTCCGAGCTGATAAATGCCTGCCCGGCAGCCTAGTGAGCGACGCAGGTCCCCGCATCGATCGAATTGGGGATGGCGGTGGTGGCCAGGTGCTCTCAGCGGTTGGGGGACGACCGCTCGATTCGGCGTACGGTCGCGTGCAGGGCGAGCAGCGTGTAGCCGGCCAGGATCGGCGTGATCAGCGGCAGGATCAGACCGCAGAGGACGGCCACCAGCCCGAGCACCCCGGTCAGCGCGATCGGTACGACCGGTCGGGTTACCGCAGTCCGCCCGGCCTGCCGGACGGCTTCCCGCCAACCCTGCGCGTCCTGCCGACCGAGTTGCACCACGGTCAGCCCGGCGAATCCGGTCACCGCCCCGGCGAGCAGGACGGTGACCACGATCAGCGCCGGGCCACCGGGAACGACACCCCGGCCGAGGGCGAGCAGGTTCACCGTGAACAGGGCGGCGACCCCGGCAGCGATCAGGGTGGCGAGGGCACCGGGCAGCAGGGCGCGTACGAACCCGCGCACGACCGTACGGAATCCCGGCCAGCTCTCGTTCTCGCTCCAGTGGTGCACGGCCGCGCTGGCGGTGGCGACCGCGGCACCCGCGGTCAGCACCGGCAGCGCGGCCACCGTGGTGAGGATGCCGACGAGGGCCAGGTCGCTGGCGTTGCGCAGGGTGTCGCGCCAGTCCGGCCGCCGGGCCACCGACCCGCCCGGCTCCTCCGGCCACCCCGCCCCGCGCCCAGCCACCCCGGTCATCACCCATCACTCCATCCGTACCTCGTGCTCGACGAAATACCTCGCCCACCGACTACCGGCACCGCTCTACCGCGACGAAATACCCCGCCCACCGACTACCGGCACCGCTCTGCCCAACCACCGACCACCCTGCCGTGACCCTCCAATTCATCCCTTCAGACCACTGGTGTTCAGGCCTTCGACCAGCATTCGTTGGAAGGCCACGAAGAAGAGGAAGACCGGTAGCAGGGAGAGTACGGACATCGCGAACATCGGTCCGACCGCGCTCTGGCTGGTCGAGTCGATGAACAGGGTGAGCGCCACCGGCACGGTGTAGTCCTCCAGGTCGGAGAGGTACACCAGTTGCCGGAAGAAGTCGTTCCAGGTCCAGATGAACGAGAAGATCGCCGTGGTGACCAGGGCCGGGCGGCTCAGCGGCAGGATGACGTGCCGGAAGATGCCGAACGGGCTGGCCCCGTCGATCTTCGCCGCCTCGTCCAGTTCGCGCGGGATGCCGCGGATGAACTGGACCATGAGGAAGACGAAGAACGCCTCGGTGGCCAGGAACTGCGGCACCACCAACGGCAGGTACGGCCACGGGCCGCCGACCATGTCGAAGGTCCGGAACAGGATGTACTGCGGCACGATCAGCACGTGACCGGGGAGGAGCAGGGTCCCGATCATGATGGCGAACCAGAAGCCGCGCAGCCGGAACTTCAGCCGGGCGAAGGCGTACGCGGCGAGCAGGCAGGAGACCGCGTTGCCGAGCACGGTGAGCAGGCTGACCATCGCGCTGTTGAGGAAGAACCGGCCGAAGCTGACGTCGAAGTTGCTCCAGCCGTCGGGGTAGTTGCCGGGGGTGAACTCCCGGGGCAGCAGCCCGATGTTGTTGACGATCTCCTCGGGTGACTTGACCGACGTACCGATCATCCAGAACAGCGGGTAGAGCACGACCGCGAGGATCGCGACCAGGATGAGCAGGCGGCCGAGGTGCCGGCCGGTGCCGCTGGGGCGCCGGGTCGGCGTCGACGCCGTTGCCGGGGTCGTGACCACGGCCTCGGTCTGGGTAACCATCAGCGGCCCTCCCCGTCGGAGTAGTGCACCCAGAACCGGCCGGTGCTGAACAGCACGATCGTGATCACCGCGATGGCGAGGAGGAAGACCCAGGCCATCGCCGAGGCGTAGCCCATCTCCAGGTCGACGAAGCCCTTGATGTAGAGGTTGAGCGTGTACATCAGGGTGGAGTCGACCGGCCCACCGGTGCCGTTGCTGAGCACGAACGCGGAGGTGAAGCCCTGGAAACCGTTGATCGTCTCGAGCACCAGGTTGAAGAAGATGACCGGTGAGAGCATCGGCAGGGTGACGCTGAGGAACTGCCGGACCTTGCCTGCGCCGTCCACCGACGCGGCCTCGTACAACTCGGTCGGCACCTGCTTGAGCCCGGCCAGGAAGATCACCATCGGTGCGCCGAACTGCCAGATGGCCAGCACCATCAGGGTTTCCAGGGCCCACTCCGGGTCGTTCACCCAGGGCTTGCCCTCGATCCCGAATAGGCTGAGGAACGAGTTGAACGCACCGTCCCGGTTGAACATGCTGACCCAGACGATGGCCAGCGCCACGCTGCCGCCGAGCAGCGACGGCAGGTAGAACAGGCCGCGGAACAGCCCGACGCCGCGCCAGGCGCGGTTGAGCAGCAGTGCCACGCCGAGGGCGGCGGCCAGCTTCAGCGGTACGGCGATCAGCGCGAACGAGAGCGTCACCTGCACGGCGTGCCAGTACGACGCGTCGCTGGTGAACATCCGTTCGTAGTTGGCCAGCCCGACCCACTCGATTTCCGACCAGGGGGTGAGGATGTCGTAGTTGGTGAAGCTCAGGTAGAGCGACAGAAGCATGGGGACCGCCGTGATGGCCATCAGGCCGATCAACCACGGCGACAGGAAAACGTACCCGGCCAGACCCTCGCGCTGCCAGATCCGTCCGGACCCGCGCTGGTCAGCGGGGGTCCGGACGGGGCCGGTGGCGCGCGGAGTCGAGCTGGGCGCCGTGGTCAGCGCCACGAGCCGGCTCCTCTCCGAGTGGTGCGCCGATCGTCAGGCGATCGCGCTCTTGCAGATCTCCAGGAACGCGCCGGCGGACTGTGACGGTGACTGGCGGTTGTACTGGACCTCTTCGGCCGCCTTGATCAGCTCGGCCCGGATCTTGCTGTGTCCCTTGAGCGGGACCTGGGGGGACTGGCCGAACTTGGTGGCCAGCTCGGTCTCCACGTCGATGGAGAGCTTCATCGCCGGGTCGGTGACCCCCTCGCTGACCGACTTGCGTACGTCCAGGTTGGACGGCAGCCCACGGTCGGTGCCCAGGATCTTGCCCGCCTCCGGGTCGTTGACCAGGAAGTTCAGCACGTCGACCGCGACGTCCTTGTGCTCGCTGCTGCGGGCCACCGAGTAGTAGAGCGAGGCCCGTGCCCACTGTGCGCTCGGGTCACCGGGGTAGGCGACGACGCCCAGATCGTCCTTGGTGGCCTTCTTCAGCTCGGGAAGTTGGTTCGCCCAGACGAACGAGGTCGCGGCCTTGCCGGTGACCACCAACTGCTTGGTGATGTCGGTGGCGTTGCCCTCGTGGATCACGTCGGCGGTCGGGGTGGCACCGCGCTCGCGGGCGCCCTTCCACAGGTCGAACCACTTGGTCACGTCGTCGGCGGTGAAGCCGAGTTCCTTGCCCTTGTACAGGTCCTTGCCCTGCTGGCGCAGCCAGACCCAGAACGCCTTGTAGTCGGCGCTCGGGTCCATGGTGCCGGGGACATTGGCCGTCCTGGAGACGTTCTCCGCCCAGGTGATGAAGTCCGCCCAGCTCATGCCGGTGGTCGGCTCGGGCAGGTTGTGCTTCTGGAGCAGGGTCTTGTTGTAGACCAGCCCCTGGGTGTTCTCACCGCCGGCGATGCCGGCCAGCTTGCCGTCGACGACGCCGTACTGCCAGAGGCTCTCCGGGAGCTTGGTGACGTCGAGCTTCTTGTCGTCCTTGTACTTGGTCAGGTCCAGGGTGACGTTGCGCGACGCGTACTCGGTGAGGAAGTTGTCGTCGATCTGGAAGATGTCCGGCGCGTCACCGCTCGCGGTGAGGGTGGCCAGCTTGTCGAAGTAGCCCTGGTTGGCCTGCCAGGTCTTCTTGAACGTCACGTTGGGGTGCTTGCTGGTGTAGAGGGCGAGGGCGTCCTCGGTGAGCTTGGCCCGCGCCTCACCGCCCCACCAGAAGACCGACAACTCGACCGGTGTGTTCGGGGCGGCGGGACCGTCGTCTTCGTCGCCACCGCAGGCCGCGGTGCCGAAAACGAGCGGTAGGACGATGGCGGCGGCCACCAGACGGTGGATCAGGCCGCGACGGGGGAACGGGGTACGGTGATCGTGCGCGGCACGTTCGTCCGCCATCGGGGGTGTTGCGGGGTGCATGTGCGCTCACTCCTTGGCGTTAGGAGGCGACAGCTTCGGGGTTGACCGCGGCCGCGTTGACCGGGTCCGCAGGGCTGTGCGGGCCCGGGTCAGCGGTTGTGGTGGTGGCCGCGGGGCTGGTCCGGCCGGGAACGGCCGGTGGGCGGGGCCCCGTCGAGTCGCGGATGACCAATTCGGTCTGGAGCATTACCTGTGCGGTGGTACGACGGTCGTCTGCTGCGACGGTCCTGTTGCCACCCCGGTTGCGATGGGCGGCGGCACTGTCGTGTTGGAGCAGCATGTCGACGGCCGTCCGGCCGGCGGCCGCTGTTGGTGTGGCCACCGTCGTCAATTTCGGCCGGACCAGTCGGCTCAGCGCGATGTCGTCTATGCCGACGACGCTGACCTCCTGGGGCACCCGGATCCCGAGCGAGTCGAGCCCTTCCATCAGGCCGATCGCCATCAGGTCGTTGTAGGCGAGGACAGCGGTGACGCCCGCCCGGCGGACCTGTTCCGCGTTGGCGATGCCACCACCCTCGGTGGGCGGGTTGGGGCCGAGCACGGTCAGCGCCGCGTCGGCGGAGCGGGCGGCGGCGGTGGCCGCCCGGCGGATCTCACGGCTGGTCCAGGATCCGCGGGGGCCGCCGAGCAGGGCGAGGTTGTGGTGTCCGAGCCCGGTCAGGTGCTCGATCGCCAGCCTGGCCCCCTGTCCGACGTCCATCACCACCGCCGGTAGTCCGGTCACCTGACGGTTGATCACGACCAGCGGCACCTCGCGGCTGAGCTGCTCGATCAGGCTGTTGCTCATGCGGGGGCTGCAGAGCAGGATGCCGTCGACCTGTTTGGCCAGCGCGTGGACCAGGTCCTCCTCGGCGGCCGGGTCCTCGTTCGTGTCGGCCACGAAGATGTGGTAGTCGCGGTGCCGGGCCTGGCTCTCGGCCGCCTTGATCAGTGGTGGGAAGAACGGGTTCGCGATGTCGGCGACGATCAGGCCGATGTTGTGCGTACGGCCGGTGATCAGCGCGCGGGCCGCGCGGTTGGGTCGGTAGCCGAGGTGCTCGGCGCAGGCCAGCACCCGGAGACGGGTCTCCGGGTTGACCAGGTGCGGGGCGGAGAACGTGCGGGACACGGTGGAGATGTGCACGCCGGAGGCACGCGCGACGTCTCGGATGGTGGCTGGCACGCGAGTCCCTTCGCTCTCCACGCCGGCCGGTGTCCGGTGGCCGACGGTTGTGCTCGTCATCACATTGGGTGTCGCCAATTAATGCAAACGGTTGCTCCGGTGTCAACGGGTCTTGGTTACGGGTTTGTTGCGGCGAGCATCCTTCGATGCCGTCATACCTTCGTAAATCCGGAGAAAATACGCCGGTTTGTTGTCGATCGTTGACGACGAGAGTCCTCACGTGGTTACTTCGGCTGCAAACCTTTGCAGTCACACCGAGGCCACCACCGGCCTTTGGCAGTCACACGGAGGCCGAGCGGGATGTCCACAGAACCCGGAAAACGACTTCGTTACGCCGTCGTCGGCACCGGCGCGCGGGCCGAGATGTTCGTCCGCGCGCTCGTGCTCGACCACCCCGCGACCGCCGAACTGGTCGCGTTCGCCGACGTCAACCAGGCCAGGATGGACGCGCACAACGAGTGGCTGGAGGAACTCGGCTTCGACTCGGTGCCGACGTACCTGGCCGTCGACTACACGACCATGCTCGAGAAGGAACGGGTCGACGTGGTCCTGGTGACCACCGTGGACCGGGTGCACGACGAGTACATCGTGGCCGCGCTGCGCTCCGGTCGTGACGTCATCACCGAGAAGCCGATGACCATCGACGTGCCCCGCTGCCAGCGGATTCTCGACGCGGTGGCCACCACCGGCCGAAAGGTTTCGGTGGCGTTCAACTACCGCTACAACCCGTTGCACGAGAAGGTGCGCGAGGTGCTCGCCGCCGGCGAGATCGGCGAGATCGGCTCGGTCCACTTCGAGTGGCTGCTCGACGTCCGCCACGGCGCCGACTACTTCCGACGCTGGCACCGGGAGAAGGCCAACTCCGGCGGCCTGATGGTGCACAAGGCCAGCCACCACTTCGACCTGGTCAACTGGTGGCTGGACGCGGTGCCGGAGGAGGTCTACGCCTCCGGCCGGCTCTTCTTCTACGGCGAGAACGGCAAGCGCCACGGGTACGCCCGCGACTACGACCGGGCGCACGGCTCCCCGGCCGCCGCCGGTGACCCGTTCGCGCTGCACCTGGCCAGCCACCCCCGCCTGCGGGCGCTCTACCTGGACGCGGAGGCCGAGGACGGCTACCACCGGGACCAGAACGTCTTCGCGCCCGGCGTCACCATCGAGGACGACATGTCGGTGCTGGCCAGGTACTCCAACGGCGCCACCATGACCTACCACCTGACCGCGTACGCGCCCTGGGAGGGCTACCGGGTGATGGTCAACGGGAGCAAGGGGCGGCTGGAACTGGAGGTCGTGGAGAGCGACTTCGTCAGCCCGTACGCGGCCGGTGAACTCAAGGGCGCCGCGCTGCACGGCGTACAGGCCGCGATCGAGGAGGGCTGGGCGAAGCTGACCGTCCGGCCGTTCTGGGAGCAGGCCCGACAGGTGCCGGTGTCCGGCTACACCCGTACCGGTCACGGTGGTGCCGACGTACGGATGACCGGGGTGCTCTTCGGTGGGCACCCCGACCCGATGGACCGTGGTGCCACCGCCCGCGACGGCGCGTTGGCGCTGCTCACCGGCCTGGCGGCGAACCGCTCCTTCGAGACCGGCCAGCCGGTCCGCGTTGCCGACCTGCTCACCATTCCCTGATCACGAGGAGCCCGCTTCCGTGCCCCCACTACCAGGAGCCGACCTGCTCCTCCCGGCCGAGCCCACCCAACGGGCGATCGCGCGGGAGCTGTACGCGTTGGCGAAGGACCAACCGCTGATCTCCCCGCACGGGCACGTCGACCCGGCCATCCTCGCCGAGGACGCTCCGTTCCCCGACCCCGCGCGGCTGATCATCGTCCCTGACCACTACCTGACCCGGATGCTGCTCAGCCAGGGCATCCCCCCGGCCGACCTGGGCGTGCCCACGGTCGACGGGGCGCCGGTGGAGACCGACGGCCGGACCATCTGGCGCCGGTTCGCCGCGAACTGGCACCTCTACCGGGGGACCCCGTCGCGGCTCTGGCTGGAGCAGACGTTCCGCCAGGTCTTCGGGGTCACCACCGCGTTCGGGCCGGTGACCGCCGACGAGATCTACGACGAGATCGCGGCGCGGCTGGCCGAGCCGGCGTTCCGCCCCCGGGCGCTGTTCGAGCGGTTCAACATCGAGACCCTGGCCACCACCGAGTCGCCCCTGGACGACCTGGGCCGGCACGCCAAGCTGGCCGCCGACGGCTGGGGCGGACCGGGCGGACGGGTGATCACCACGTTCCGGCCGGACAACGTGGTCGACATGGAGTTCGACGGCTGGGCCGAGAACGTCGAACGCCTCGGCGCCGTCGCCGGTACGGACACCGCGACGTACGCCGGTTACCTCGAAGCCCTGCGGGTGCGCCGGCAGGCGTTCATCGCGGCCGGGGCGACCTCGTCCGATCACGGCCACCCGACCGCGCTGACCCTGCGGTTGAGCCAGGCCGAGGCGGCCACCCTGTTCGACCGGGGCCGGCTCGGCACCGCCACGCCCGAGGACGCCGAGGCGTTCCGGGCGCACATGCTGGTCGAGTTCGCCGCGATGTCGATCGAGGACGGGCTGGTGATGCAACTGCACCCCGGCGCCGTACGCAACCACAACCGCTGGCTGTACGGCCGGCACGGGCGCGACGTCGGCGGCGACATCCCGCAGGCCACCGAGTACCTGCACGCCCTCACCCCGCTGCTCGACGCGTACGGCAACGATCCCCGGCTGCGGTTGGTCGTCTACACCCTGGACGAGTACACCTTCACCCGCGAGCTGGCCCCGCTGGCCGGCGGTTACGCCGCGCTCTACCTGGGCGCGCCGTGGTGGTTCCTGGACTCGCCCGAGGTGCTGCGCCGGTTCCGCGAGGCGGTCACGGAGAGCGCCGGCTTCTACAACACCGCCGGTTTTGTCGACGACACCCGCGCGTTCTGCTCCATCCCGGTACGCCACGACGTGTCCCGCCGGATCGACGCCGGCTTCCTGGCCCGGCTGGTCGCCGAGGAGCGGCTGCCGCTGGACGAGGCCGCCGAGACGATCGTCGACCTGGCGTACCACCTGCCCAAGCGGGTCTTCAAGATCGGGGAGAAGCTGCAATGACGGTGACCATCACCGCCGCCGAGGTGCACGACGTACGGTTCCCGACCGCGGCGGCCGGCGACGGCTCGGACGCGATCAACCGGGGCGACTACTCGGCCAGTTACGTCGAGCTGCGCACCGACGACCCGAGCGGGGTCTTCGGCGCCGGGTTCACCTTCACCAACGGTCGAGGCAACGAGCTGACCTGCGGTGCCATCCGAGCGCTCGCCCACCACGTGGTCGGCCGTACGGTGGAGGAGATCTTCACCGATCCGGTGACGTTCTGGCGCTCGCTCAGCGCGGACGTGCAGTTGCGCTGGCTCGGCCCGGAGAAGGGCGTCATCCACATGGCGACCGGCGCCCTGGTCAACGCCGTCTGGGACCTGCGGGCCAAGCTCGCCGGCAAGCCGATGTGGCGCCTGCTGGCCGAGCTGCCGACGGAGGAACTCGTCGCCAGCATCGACTTCCACCACATCAGCGACGCCATCACCCCGGCCGACGCTACCGCCATCCTCGACAACGGACTCGTCGGGTTGAAGGAGCGGCTCGCCGAGCTGGAGGAGAGTGGCTTCCCGTCGTACACGACGTCGGTCGGGTGGCTCGGTTACCCGGACGAGAAGGTGCGGGCGCTGACCCGGGCGGCGTACGCCGACGGGTGGCGGGCGATGAAGATGAAGGTCGGCGGCCCGATCGAGGACGACGTAAGGCGGGCCCGGATCATCCGGGAGGAGATCGGCCCGGACGCGCTGCTGATGATGGACGCCAACCAGGTCTGGGACGTGGACGAGGCGATCGCCAACATGGAGCGGCTGGCCGAGGTGGAGCCGTACTGGATCGAGGAGCCGACGCACGCGGACGACGTACTCGGGCATGCCCGGATCGCCCGCGCGGTGGCACCGGTACGGGTGGCCACCGGCGAGGTGGCGGCGAACCGGGTCATCTTCAAGCAGCTGCTCCAGGCCGAGGCGATCCGGGTCTGCCAGATCGACGCCTGCCGGGTCGGCGGGGTCAACGAGGTCCTCTCGGTGATCCTGATGGCGGCCAAGTTCGGGGTGCCGATCTGCCCGCACGCCGGTGGGGTCGGCCTCTGCGAGTACGTCCAACACCTGGCGATCTTCGACTACCTGCGGGTCGGCACCTCGCTCGACGGCCGCATGGTCGAGTACGTCGACCACCTGCACGAGCACTTCGAGGACCCGGTACGCACCCGCGAGGGCCGTTACCTGCTGCCGGAACTGCCCGGTTACAGCGCGACGATCAAGCCCGCCTCGATCGCCGAGTTCAGCTTCCCGGACGGCCCGGCATGGCGGTGACCGTCGGCGCGTCGCCGCTGGGGCTCGGTGCCCTGCGCCGGCTGCCGTCCGCTGCCCGCCCGCTGGTCCGGCCCGGTACGGTGCCGGCCGGCATCGTGCACCTCGGCCTCGGCGCGTTCCACCGGGCCCACCAGGCGGTCTACACCGAGCAGGCGGTCGCGCGGGGCGGTGGCGACTGGGGCATCGTCGGGGTGGCGCCGCGCAGCACCGAGGTGGTGAACCAACTCGCCGCGCAGGACTGCCTGTTCAGCGTCACCACCCTCTCCGGCGCCGGCAGCGAGACCCAGGTGATCGGGGCGCTCGCCGGGGTACGGCACGCGCCCAGCGATCCGGGCGCGATCGTGGCCCTGCTGGCCGATCCGGCGATCCGGATGGTCACGCTCACCGTGACGGAGAAGGCGTACCAGCTCGATCCGGCCAGTGGCCGGTTCAGCCCGGACGCCGAGGTGACCGCCGACCTGACCACCGACCGGGACCCCCGTACGGTTCCCGGGCTGCTGGTCCGTGGCCTGCTCGCCCGAGCGGTCGCCGATGCCGGTCCGCTGGCCCTGGTGAGCTGCGACAACCTGCCGTCGAACGGCAAGCGGCTGCACAGCCTGGTCGGCCAGGCGCTGGCGATGCTGGCCGAGGCGGCAGGTGGGCGCAACGGGGCCAACGGGGCACGGGCGGAGCGGATCGCCGACTGGCTGCGTACGAACGTGACGTATCCGGGGACCATGGTGGACCGGATCGTCCCGGCGAGCACGGCGGAGACGTTCGCCGCCGCGCAGTCCGCGCTGGGCTTCACCGACCTGGCCGCGGTGGCGGCGGAGCCGTACCGGCAGTGGGTGATCGAGGACGACTTCCCCGGTGGCCGTCCGGCCTGGGAGCAGGCGGGGGCGGTGCTGACCGACGACGCCGGACCGTGGGAGCGACTGAAGCTGCGGGCGCTCAACGGGGTGCATTCGGCCACGGCGTACCTGGGTGCGCTCGCCGGGCGGGAGACGATCGCCGACGCGCTGGAGATCCCGTACCTGCGTGAGGTGCTGCGTCGGCTGATCGCCGAGGACGTGGCGCGCAGTTTCAGCCCGCCGGACGGGGTGTCGGTGGTCGACTACGGTGAACAGGCGCTGGCCCGGTTCGCCAACCCGGTGATCCGCCACCGGACCATCCAGGTGGCGATGGACGGTTCGCAGAAGCTGCCGCAGCGGATGCTGCACACCCTGGTCGACCTGCGGGCCGCCGGACACTCACCCCGGTACGCGGCACTGGCGGTCGCCGCCTGGATGCGGTTCGTCCAGGGGCGTGCCGACGACGGCACCCCGCTGCCGTTGGACGACCCGCTCGCCGACCGGATCCGGGCGGCGTTGGCCGCCGGGAAGGACACCCCGGCCGGGGTGGTCGACTCGCTGTTCGCGCTGACCGAGGTCTTCCCGGCCGAACTCGCCGCCGACGAGGTGGTCCGCGAACTGGTGCTGGAGTGGTTGACCGCGCTCGACCGGCACGGGGTCGAGGCGACCCTGGCGGGTGCGAGATGACCGGGGTCGCCCACGGTCAGGTGCCAGGACGGGTGCGGGCCGCCGAAGAAAGCCTCGCGGACCGGCGAGGCGGGACGGGATCCGGGCCGCCCCGAGTGGCGTTGATCGGTGCCAGCGGCCACGGCCGCTGGCACCGGCAGGTCATCGCCGAACTGGGCGGTGCCGGTCGGCTGGAACTGGTCGCCCTGGTCGACGTACGGCCGGTCGAGCCGTTGCCGGACGCGGAGACCGCCGAGACCTCGGCGGTCTTCACCGACCACCGGGAGATGCTCCGGACCGTCCGCCCGGACGTGGTGGTCGTGTGTACGCCGCCGCACACCCACCTGCCGATCGCCCTGGACGTGCTCGCGTCCGGGGCCGATCTGCTGCTGGAGAAGCCACCGGTGCTCGGTACGCACGAGCACCGGGCCCTGTCGATGGCCCGTGCCGCCAGTGGCCGGCCGATCCAGGTCGGCTTCCAGGCGCTCGGCTCGGCGGCCCTGGCGGAACTGCTCGCCGCCGTCGCCGACGGCCGCCTCGGTACGGTCACCGGCATCGCCACGGTCGCCTCCTGGCAACGTACCGACGCCTACTACGCCCGGTCCCCGTGGGCCGGGCGGCGCAGCCTCAACGGGCATCCGGTGCTCGACGGCGCGCTGGTCAACCCGCTGGCGCACGCGGTCATGCAGTGTCTGGCGGTGGCCGCCGCCGTGCCGTCCCGGCTCGGTGTGCGGGGAGGCGATCCGATCGCGGTCGAGCTGGAGCGGTACCGGACCCGGCCGATCGAGGTGGACGACACCGCCTCGCTGCGGGTGACGCTCCGCTCCGGTCTGCCGGTGGTGGCGGCGGTGACCCTGGCCGGGGAGGAGTTCATCCCCGGTGAGGTGATCGTGCGCGGCACGGCGGGTCGGGCGGTGCTGGAGTATCCGACCGACCGGCTGCTGTTGCCCGGCGACCCGGAGCCCCGCGAGGTGCCCGGTCGGGTGGGCCTGTTGGCGAACCTGCTGGACCACCGGGAGGACCCGGAAGGGGTGCCGCTGATCGTGCCGCTGGACCGTACGGAGGGTTTCACCGCGCTGATCGAGGCGATCCACGCGGCCCCCGAGCCGACCCTGCTGGGCGGCGGGAACGTGCTCGGTACGGGCGAACCGCCGGACAGGGTGTGGTCGATCCGGGGTGTGAACGGGGTGCTGCGGCAGGCCGCCGAGTCGGGTGCGCTGCTGCACGAGTTGGGCGTGCCGTGGGCGGTCAAGCCGTACCGGGTGGCGCTGGGCGAGGAGACGGGCAATGGCTGAGCCGCGTACGGAAAACCGGCTGCAAATTATTGGGACAGCCGTGCGGTAGGAATCGGACCGAATACCCACTTCTCGGCCAGCGGGCGGCCGAGACAATTAATATTGCCTCCATTCCCTGCAACATAACTGCACACGTAGCACATTGACTCATGTGACTGCGTTTCCTTACCGTCTGTTTGTGAACAGGTTTCGTGCGCGTTACGGAACCGGAAATCGACAGGCAGACGCGGAGAGTGCAGATGCGACTGATCAGGTTGACCGCCGTACTGGTGGGGATCTCGCTCGCGGTAGTGCCGGGAACGGCCGTAACCGCAGGTGGATCACATGACCGACTGTCCTGGGGAGCCCGTCTGCTGGGCCGGCAGGCACTGCCGGTGAATGACGGCTGGGCCGCCGCCGGACCTGGTACGACCGGCGGTTCCGCCGCCACCGAGGACCAGATCCACGTGGTGGACAGCCGTACCGAACTGGTGGCCGCGCTCGGTGGCGACAATGCCACCAACCGGAGCAACGCCACCCCGAAGATAATCTACGTCCAGGGTTCGATCGACGGTTACGAAGCCGCCGACGGAACGCTCCTGGACTGCGCCGACCTGGCCGATCCGGAATACAGCCTGCCCGCCTATCTGGCCGCGTACGACCCGGCGGTGTGGGGGCGGGTGGCACCGAGCGGGCCGGTCGAGGCGGCCCGGGTGCGGTCGGTGGCGAACCAGACCCGACAGACCCAGATCAACGTGGGGCCGAACACCACCATCATCGGGCTGCGGGGTGCCACGCTCGCCGGGCTGACCCTGATGCTCGACGGGGCCAGCAACTCCATCGTCCGCAACCTCACCTTCGACGACGC
Organism: Micromonospora sp. NBC_01796; assembly: GCF_035917455.1. NCBI lineage: Bacteria > Bacillati > Actinomycetota > Actinomycetes > Micromonosporales > Micromonosporaceae > Micromonospora > Micromonospora sp. NBC_01796. Next base: position 3,398,421 of record NZ_CP109078.1, read on the forward strand.
CCGCGACTGCTTTCCGGCCTGGGCGCCGACCGACGGCGAGAACGGCAACTGGAACTCCCAGTTCGACCAGGTCTCGGTACGCCGCAGCGAGAACGTCTGGGTCGACCACAGCACCTTCACCGACGGCGACAACCCGGACTCGGCGCAGCCGGTCTACTTCGGTCGGCCGTACCAGGTGCACGACGGTTCGCTGGACATCACCCACACCGCCAGCCGGGTCACCGTCTCCTACAACCGGTTCACCGGCCGGGACAAGGTGATGCTGATCGGCTCGTCGAACACGGTCGGCCCGGACGTGGGCCGGCTCAACGTCACCCTGCACCACAACCTGTTCGCCGGCACCCTCCAGCGCCTGCCCCGGGTGCGGTTCGGCCAGGTCGACCTCTACAACAACCACTACCAGCTCGCCGGCGGCGACTTCCAGTACGCGCTCGGCGTCGGCGTCCAGTCGGCCCTCTACGCGGAGAACAACTTCTTCGCCGTCGCCGACGGGATCGCGCCGGAGGATCTGCTCTACGACTGGGGCGGCACCGCGCTCACCGAGCGCGGTAGTTGGGTCCGTACCGATGGGGGTTGGCCCCGGCCGACCAGCCTGCTCGACGCCTACAACAGCACCCACGACCCGGACCTGGGCGCGGACGCCGGCTGGACCCCCACCCTGCGCGCCACCCCGCCCCTGCCCACCGCGTTGGTTCCGTTGGCCGTCCAGCTCCTGGCCGGCGCCAACCGCCTACCCGTCTGACCCGGTGGGAAGGGCCCGCCCGTCCCGCGGGCCCTTCCCACCACCCGAACCCGTCCCACCCCGAACCCGTTTCACCCCCAACCCTGTTCCACCACCACAGGAGGCCCACTGTGAAATCGATCCGGACCCGGGGACGACCGACCTGGCGTGTGCTCGCCGCGACGGTCGCCGCCGGCACCCTCAGCGTCGCCGCGGTCACCTTCGGGATGCCGTACGCGTTCGCCGACACGCTGCTGTCGGACACCTTCGAGGACGGCAACTCCAACGGCTGGTCGAAGTCCGGCGGTAGCTGGTCGGTGGTGACCGACGGCTCGCTGGTCTACCGCCAGTCCGGGCAGAGCAGCGACGCCCGCACCCTGGTCGGCCAGCCGAGCTGGGGCGACTACGGCGTCCAGGCGCGGGTGAAGCCGACCGGCTTCAACGGCGCCAACCGGCACGTCGGCGTGGTCGCCCGTGCCCAGAGCAGCAGCAGCTACTACGCCCTCGTGGTGACCAGCGGCGGCGCGGTGCAACTGGTCAAGCGGGCCGGCGGCGACCCGGTCGCGCTCGGCACCGGCTCGGCCGCGGTGCCGGTCGGCACCTGGGCGACCCTGCGGCTGGACGCCGTCGGCAGCTCACTGCGCGGGTACGTCAACGGCAACCTGGCGGTCCAGGCCACCGACACCGGCTTCAGCTCCGGCCGGGCCGGGCTTGCCACCTCGTACGCCAGCGCCTCGTTCGACGACGTCGAGGTGGCGACGGTGACCGGCCCGCCGCCGACGACCGGCCCGACCACCGGCCCTACCCTGCCGCCGACCGAGCCGCCGCTCGATCCGGGCGCCCCGCCGATCGGCTTCGCGTCGGTCAACGCGCTCGGCCAGAACGGCACCACCGGTGGGGCCGGCGGCCCGACCGTCACCGTCGACACCCCGGCCGAGCTGCTGGCCGCGATCGCCCAGTCGGGACCGCTCAACATCCGGGTCAGCGGCATGATCGCGCTGCCCGGACCGATGCACGACGTGACCTCGGACAAGACCATCGTCGGTGTCGGGGCCAGCTCCGGGATCACCGGCGGTGGGCTCAACATCGGCATCCCGGTCAGCAACGCGACCAGTCCGCCCGCCGACGCGGTGCACAACGTCATCGTCCGGAACCTGAACTTCCGCAACACCGTGGACGACGCGATCAACGTGCAGATGTTCACCCACCACGTGTGGATCGACCACAACGACCTGTCGCTCGGTTACGACGGTCTGATCGACATCAAGCGGGGGGCCAGCTACGTCACGGTCTCCTGGAACCACACCCACCACCACACGAAGAACATGCTGCTCGGCCACGACGACAGCAACGCGGCCCAGGACGTCGGTTACCTGAAGGTGACGTACCACAACAACTGGTTCGACCGTACGCCGCAGCGCAATCCGCGGGTCCGGTTCGGTGAGCCGGTGCACGTGTTCAACAACTACTTCGTCTACAACACCGACGTCGGTGTCGCCTGCCAGCTCAACTCCGGCTGCGTTGTCGAGGGCAACTACTTCGAGGACGTCGAGGTGCCCTGGTCGGTCAGTTACGCCGGATCACGGGGCCGTCTGGTGGCCCGCAACAACGTACTCGCGGGCACGAGCGAGCCGGGTGACTCCGGCGGCACGGTGCAGGAACCGAGCACGTACTACAGCTACACGGTCACCGATCCGAACAACATCAAGGCGGTCGTGACGGCCGGTTCCGGCACGGGCAAGATCGGCCTCTGACGGCCGTCGGGGTCGGCCGCCGCCGTACGGCGGCCGAACCCTCCGGTGCGCGCCGGGAGCGGTACGGGCGAGTCGGCCCGGTTCTCCCGCATCCCTCCCGGCGTGGCGCCGATCGATCCGAGTGGGCCAGGGACGGCACTTTTCCCAAGGGCGAACCCTGCCCACAAAGATCGAAAGTTATCGATCTATCTGCCTACCTGGGCGGATAGCCACCAAGGAGGTTCAGTGACAACCACAGAAACCCGGCGCAGGCATCGCCGCGGTCTCCTGATCGCGGTCGGCGCGGCAGTCGCCGCGGTCGCCCTGGCGCTCGGCATGGGCGCCACCGCCTACGCCGCGACACTCTTCTCCGACGACTTCGAGGACGGCAACTCCACCGGCTGGACACCCTCGGGCGGAAGCTGGTCGGTCGCCACCGACGGCTCCAGGGTCTACCGGCAGAGCGGCACCAGCAGCGACGCCCGCTCCATCGCCGGTACGGCGAGCTGGACCAACTACTCGGTCCAGGCGACCGTCAAGCCGACCGCCTTCAACGGGTCCAACCGGTTCGTCGCCCTGCTCGGCCGGGTGCAGAGCAGCACCAGCTACTACTACCTGGCCCTGCGCAGCAACAACACGGTCGAGCTGAAGCGACTCTCCGGCGGCTCCTCCACCACCCTCGACACGGGCAGCGTGACGGTCAGCGTCGGCACCACGTACACGCTCCGGCTCGACGTCAACGGCAGCTCGCTGCGGGGGTACGTCAACGGCACCCTGCTCACCGAGGGCACCGACAGCCAGTACGCCACCGGCCGGATCGGCGTCGCCACCTTCAACGCCTCGGCGAACTTCGACAACGTCGTGGTCTCCTCCGGCGGAAGTGACCCGACGCCGACCCCGACCAACCCGACCCCGACCCCGACCACGCCGACTCCGACCCCGCCCGGCAACCCGGGCAGCAACGTCGCCGACGGCTGGGCCTCGGTCGACGCGTGGGGCCAGAACGGCACCACCGGTGGTGCGGGCGGCCCGACCGTCACCGTCACCACCGCCTCCCAGTTCATCACCGAGGCGGCCTCGACCGGACCGAAGATCATCCAGGTCAGCGGCCTGATCGCGCTGCCCGGACCGATGCACGAGGTCACCTCCGACAAGACCATCGTCGGCCTCGGGGCGAACTCCGGCTTCACCGGCGGTGGGCTCAACATCGGCCTGCCGATCGACAACGCGATCACCGCACCCCCGGCGAACGCCGTACACAACGTCATCCTGCGCAACCTGAACTTCCGGGACTGGGCGGACGATGCGGTCAACGTGCAGATGTTCTCGCACCACATCTGGATCGACCACAACACCTGGACCACCGGGTTCGACGGCGGCGTCGACGTCAAGCGCGGCTCGTCGTACGTGACGATCTCGTACAACCACGCCGACGGCACCGACAAGAACATGCTGCTCGGCCACGACGACGGCAACGCCGCCCAGGACACCGGCCGGCTGAAGGTCAGCTACCACCACAACTTCTTCGACAACACCAACCAGCGCAACCCCCGGGTCCGCTTCGGCGACCAGGTGCACGTCTACAGCAACTACTACCTGAACACCGGCAACTACGGGGTGGCCGCCACCGAGGACTCCGGCGTCATCGTCGAGGACAACTACTTCGAGAACGTCGACGACCCGTACCACCTGGGTGAGGCGTCCTCCGGGGACGGGCGACTGGTCGCCCGGAACAACTGCCTGGTCAACTCCGGTGCCGGCGAGACCGGCGGCAGCGTCACCAACCCGCCGTACCCGTACACGATCGGCACCGCCTGCGACACCAAGGCCACGGTGACCGCGCAGGCCGGGGTCGGCAAGGTCGGCCTGCCCGGCGGCCCGACCAACCCGCCCGCCACCACCCCGCCGGCCACCACGCCCCCGGCGACCACCCCGCCGGCCACCACACCCCCGCCGACCGGGCCGCCGCAGACCGGCCTGATCGGCTGGGCCGCGCAGAACGGTGGCACCACCGGCGGTGCCGGCGGCTCGACCGTCACGGTGACCACCGGGCAGGCGCTCGCCGACGCCCTGGAGTCGTCGTCACCGCTGATCATCCGGGTGCAGGGCTCGCTGAGCTTGCCCGACACCATGAACGACGTCCGGTCGAACAAGACCGTGCTCGGCGTCGGCACCAACGCGACCCTGGACAACGGGCTGAACGTCAGCTCCGCGACCAACGTCATCATCCGCAACCTCACCTTCCGGGGCTGGGACGACGACGCGATCAACGTGCAGGGCTCGCGCAACGTCTGGATCGACCACAACACCTTCGACAGCGGCTACGACGGCGCGGTCGACGTGAAGCGGGAGTCGGACTTCGTCACCGTCTCCTGGAACCGGGTCGTGAACCACACCAAGAGCATGCTGCTCGGCCACGACGACGGGCACACCGCCGACATCGGCCACCTGCGGGTGACGTACCACCACAACTGGTTCGACGGCAGCAAGGAACGGCACCCCCGGGTGCGTTTCGGCGACCCGGTGCACGTGTTCAACAACTACTACTTCGGCGCTGACTACGGCGTCGCGTCCACCATGGGCGCGGGCGTCCTGGTCGAGGGCAACTACTTCGAAAACGTCACCCGGCCGACCGCCGTCGGTTATGCCGAATCGGACCCGGGTGACCTGGTCCAGCGCAACAACTTCTTCGTCAACTCCGGTGCCCCGGAGAGCGCGGGCGACGTAGCGGCCATTCCGTACGCGTACAGCACGGACGCGGCGGCGAACGTCAAGTCGATCGTCACCGCGGGCGCGGGCGCCGGTCGCATCAACCCCTGACCCACCAAACCCGTCCCCATACCGGCGGGGCGGCGGCCGCAATCCGTCGCCCCGCCACCCAACAACGGAGGAATCGTGCACGTACCGAAGAGAGCAAGCCTGCACCGGCGCGGCCTGCTGGTCGCGCTCGGTGCGGCCGGAGTGGCGGTGGCACTCACCGTCGGTCTGACCACGGCGGCGCAGGCCGCCACGCTGTTCGCGGACAACTTCAACGACGGCAACGCCGACGGCTGGTCGAAGTCCGGCGGCGACTGGTCGGTGGTGACCGACGGTACGGCCGCCTACCGGCAGGGCAACACCGGCAGTGAACTCGCCCGTGCCTTCGCCGGCCAGACGAGCTGGACCGACTACCAGGTGCAGGCCAGGGTCAAGCCGTTGGCGTTCAACGGCTCGAACCGCGTGGTCGGCATCGCGTCCCGGTCGAACAGCGCCACGAAGATGTACCGGCTGGCGCTGGTCAACAACAACCGGGCCGAGTTGCAGGCGGTCAACGGCAGCGCGGTCACGGTGATCGGTTCGGCCTCGGTCTCGGTCTCCGCCGGCACCTGGTACACCCTGCGGCTGGAGGCGAGCGGCAGCACCATCCGCGGCTTCGTCAACGGCAGCCAGATCGGTTCGGGCAGCAACAGCGCCCAGACCGCCGGCCGGATCGCCCTGGTCACCACGTACGCCAGCGCGGTCTTCGACGACATCTCGGTGGACAGCAACGGCGGCACCACGCCGACCACCCCGCCGACGTCGGGCCCGACCAACCCGCCGACGAACCAGCCGACCACCCCGCCGCCGACCACCGGTCCGACCCTGCCTCCGCAGACCGGGCTCGTCGGTTGGGCCACCCAGAACGGCGGCACCTCCGGCGGTGGCAGCGCCTCACCGGTCACCGTCTCCGACTCCGGCGCCCTGACCACCGCCCTCGGCTCCACCAGCGCCTCGGTCATCCGGGTCTCCGGCACCATCTCCTGCTCCGGGATGCTCCGGGTCCGGTCGAACAAGACCATCCTCGGCATCGGTTCCGGGGCCACCATCTCCGGTTGCGGATTCAACATCAACGGTGACCGCAACGTCATCATCCGCAACCTCAACTTCCGCGGCTGGGACGACGACGCCATCAACGTCCAGGAGTCGGCCACCAACATCTGGATCGATCACAACAGCTTCACCGACGGCTACGACGGCGCCGTCGACATCAAGCGCGGCTCCGACTTCGTCACCGTCTCCTGGAACCGCGTCTTCGGCCACGACAAGAACATGCTCCTGGGCCACAGCGACGACAACGGCAGCCAGGACATCGGCCACCTGCGGGTCAGCTACCACCACAACTGGTTCGACGGCAGCACCCAGCGCAACCCACGGGTGCGGTTCGCGAACCCGGTGCACGTCTACAACAACTACTACTACAACAACAGCGGGTACGGCGTCGCCTCCACCGAGGGTGCCGGCGTCCTCGTCGAGGGCAACTACTTCGAGAACGTTCCGGACCCGTACCACCTGGGTGAGGCCGACTCCGGCCCCGGCACCCTGGTCGCCCGGAACAACCACTTCGTGAACTCCGGCACCGGCCAGACCGGCGGCAGCGTCGCCAGCATCCCGTACTCCTACCAGCTCGACACCGCCAGCAGCGTCAAGTCCATCGTCACCTCGGGCGCCGGCACCGGCCGGATCGGCCTGTAGACAAACGATCGGCAGGGGCCCCTTCCTGTTCGCGGAAGGGGCCCCTGCCCACAGCGTGGCCGGAGGGCTCCGTGATACCTCGATCCCGACTTCGGCGGGGCGGACTGGTCGCTGCGGCGGCCGGCACCGCGACCGCCCTGCTCGTCGCGTTCGGCGGCGGCTTCGCGTACGCCGACACGCTCCTCGCCGACAACTTCGAGAGTGGAAACTCCAACAGTTGGTCCAAGTCCGGTGGTAGCTGGTCGGTGACCGGTGACGGCTCGCAGGTGCTGCGCCAGTCGAGCACCAGCAGTGACGCCCGAGCCACCGCCGGCACCGCGACCTGGACCAACTACACCGTGCAGGCGCGGGTCAAGCCGACCGCGTTCAACGGAACGGACCGTTCGGTGGGTCTGGCCGCGCGGGCGCAGACCTCGTCGAGCTACTACGCGCTGGTCCTCTCCAACGCGGGGCGGCTGGAACTGCGCGAACGTTCCGGCGGTACGCAGGCCGTACTGGCCTCGGTCGCGGCCACGGTGACCGTGGGCGGATGGCACACCCTGGCGTTGGAGGTGAACGGCAGCAGCCTGCGCGGCTGGCTGAACGGCACCGCCCTGCTCAGTGCCTCCGACAGCAGTCTGCCCACCGGCCGGGTGGGGCTGGTCACCGCGTACGCCAGTGGTTCCTTCGACGACGTGACGGTGACCGGTGCCGGTGGCACGCCGCCGACCACCACCCCGACGGCGACGCCGACCGTACCGCCGACCACCGGGCCGCCGACGAACCCGCCGCCGCAGACGCCGGCCGGGCTGGTCGGTTACGGCGCGGTCAGCGGGCGCGGCCTCGCCACCACCACCGGCGGAACCGGCGGGACCGTGGTCACGGTGACCGACGCGGCCGGGTTCGAGACCCAGGCGGGGAGCCGGGAGACGCTGGTCATCCAGGTTTCCGGGATCATCACCCTGGACGACGCGGTCTACGTACGCTCCAACAAGACCATCGTCGGGATCGGCGCCAACTCGGGCTTCACCGGTGGCGGGCTGAAGATGTCCGGCCAGCAGAACATCATCATCCGGAACCTGAAGCTCTCGTTCCCGGTCGGAGTTGACGCGATAACTGTGCAAAACAGCCATCATGTCTGGATTGACCATAATGAGCTGTGGAGCGACCGGGCCCACGACATCGACTACTACGACGGGCTGATCGACATCACCCACGCGTCGGACTTCATCACGGTCTCCTGGAACATCCTCCGGGACCACTGGAAGACCTCGCTGATCGGGCACGACGACGACAACGTCACCGAGGACACCGGGCACCTGACAGTGACCTACCACCACAACCACTGGTCCAACCTGGACGCCCGTGGCCCGAGCGTCCGGTTCGGCACCGCGCACGTCTACAACAACTACTACTCGAACGTGGTCAACGGGGTGCACTCCCGGATGAGCGCGCAGGTGCTGGTGGAGAACAACGTCTTCCGCAACACCGGTACGCCCGTCAAGACCACCACCCTCTCCGTCCAGGACGGGTACGCCGTGGAACGCGGCAACGACTTCGGCGGTGGCGTCAACAACATCACCCAGGTCGGCAGCTTCACCACCCCGCCGTACACGTACCCGCTCGACCCGACCTCGTCGGTGATCGCCGCGGTCACGTCCGGCGCAGGCACCGGCCGCATCTGACGGTCGCCGCAGGCACCGCGACGATCTTGCACTTGTGGTGGTACACAAATCCGGATGAGTGCCGTGATCCGGGCGCCACAAGTGCAAGATCGTCGAGGGAATCGGTGGTGCGGGCATCCGCGCCGTCGCGTCAAAGCCCTTGTCACGGGGTTGGACGAGGGAAGATGTCCTGGTGAAGCGAGTTCTGTACCTGGCAGTGGCCGCGGTCGCGCTGTCGGCATGCGGCGGACCGAAGGCGCCGGCCACGGACGTCTCCGCCTCCGCCGTCGCGGGTTCGGGGGAGGTCACGGACTGTGGGACCTTCGTGCTGTCGCAGGGTGAAGGACTTTCCGAACGTGCCGTCCGGTGCTTTGTGGACGCCGTGCAGGCCGGGCGTCCCGTACGGCTCAAACAGACCAGTCCCACCACCGAAGGCGACCCGATCATCACCACCTACGAGGCGGGCGTCGATGGCCGGGTCGAGATCGTCACGGATTCCCGGCAGGACAACTTCGGTCCGCAGATCATCAGCCGGCACACCTGCACCGGGCCAACTCCCCGACCGGGGATGGTCGACTTCGCTCAGTGTTCCGAGCCCACTCCGATCGAGAGCTGACCGTACGTCAGCCGGGCCGGTGGGCCTGCTCGTACGCCCGGTGGCGTTCCTCCCACTGTCGTGCGCTGGCGACACCCGCGTACGCCCCGACCGCGAGGCAGGCCGCGAAGCCGAGGGCGACGAGGATTCCGTACCAGATGAGTGACCAGTCGGCGCGGTAGTAATCGGAGTTGTTGGAGACGTACTCCCAGAAACGCGCAGGCCCCCACTCGCGCAGGAGTTCGAAATCGGCCCGCGGTCCTTCCCTCGGCGGGCGGGCTGTCACACCGAAGAGCACCATGACGGCGACACCGAAGATCGCGGCGCGTACGGATGGCAACCACGACGACGGTCTACCCGGCTCCGGGTGGTAGGCGGAGCCCAACCGATGGCCGCATCGGACGAGAACGAACGCGGCTGCTCCTCCCAGGGTCAGGGCGTAGAACGTCAGCACCTTCGCGGTCTCGAAGTCACGGCTGGAGAGGCACCAGGCCAGCCAGACCGCGATGACGAGGATGAGACTCCAGCCCCCGGTGACGGCCAGCGCGCGAAGGACGGCCCGGTAGCGCGCGGCCCCGCTGAGTCGGCTGGCCTCGGCGGCGGACCACTGCTCGGCCCGGCGACGCAGGTCCTCCCGCTCGGCCTCCCGCTGGCGCTCCGACTCGACCCGGTCGCGGGCGGTTTGCTCCGCGACCGGGGCCAGATCCGCCTCCAGCAGCGCCCCGAGCACCGTCTCCCGACCGCCGGCGGCGGTGAGCAGTCGTTCGTACCAGGGGATGGAGACCTGCGGCGGTGACCCGGTGGGCAGGTTTCGCGATATTTCGGAGACCCGGTCCTGGGGCAGTAGGCCGAACAGCAGTGCACCCGGACCGTTCGTGGCGGCCCATTCGGGCACGTTGCCGCGTACATCGGCGTAGCCGAGTTCGAACCGCATCTTCTCGACGGACTTCTCCCACGCCCGGCGGGCCCCGTCCCACTTCCGCTGCACACCCTGCAACCCGTCGAGTTCGGCGAATCCGGAGAGGGCGTCGAGCAGCCCCGGCCGGGACACCTCCTCGAAGAGGCGTCGTTCGACATCGTCGGCGTCGACCCGGGTGCCAAGGCAGCCACGAGCCAGCATCTGGTACGTGACGTGGTGCCCGAGGTAGGTTGCCGCCCCGTCAGGATCGAGCCAGCGCAGCAGGTGCAGCACTTTGAGATCGGCGGGAAGTTTCCGGTCGGTGAGGTACCGGTCGACGAGCGCGATGCGTCCCTCGACGTCGTCGGCCACGGGGTCGTTGAACTGGCGTAGCCACGCCAACAGCTCGGTCCAGCTCTCCGAGGGAGCCGCCGGCCGGGCCGTCCGGGGGAAGAGGTGTTCGGCGGCGGTCGCCCAGTTCCGGCGGATCGTCGCGGCCAGGTCCTGCTTGGTGAAATGCAGGGCACCGGCGAGGACGAGTGGCTGGGCGACATACGCCTGCCGCATCGAGATCCGAGGCGGAGGAGCCGGGGGCGGCGCTGCCGGTTCGGCGGTCCGGGCCGCCGCCGCGTTTCGAGTGAGCGCGAGCTGGTGGGTCATCCCGCCGAAACGCTGCTCGGGCACCGGCAGCCCACGCTGGCGTACGTTGTGCCGCAACTGCTTGAAGACGGCATCCAGCGACAACAGCTCACCCGCGTCCGGTACGCCGCTGCCCAGGACATGCAGGAGTTCGCCGGTGAAGGAGGTGTGGTGCGCACCCGGCGGGGCGAGTGCCTGGGCGTTCGCGGCGGTCGCGGTCAGGACATAGGTGCCCTCGATCTCCAGTTGCTCCGCGGTCGCGGCCCCGGCGCCGCTCATTCCCTGGATCGCCCGGCCGCTGAAGCAGCAGTCCAGGACCACCACCTTGTTGACCGCCTTGCTGTCCATGACGAGGTCGCGAAGCAGTTCGTAGTCGAAGCCGCTGACCGGGAGGTTGGTTTCCCCGGTGTTCGTCAGGCCGAGATACAGCTTGCCGCGCGGCGCTGTCCGCCCGTGCCCGGCGAAGTAGACCAGCAGGGTGTCCTCGGTGTTCGCGGCGTGGTCCAGCAGCATGTTGTAGAGGGAGACCGGATCGGGTGGATCGGCCAGCATGACGCAGCGGTCCGGGGCGAACCCGCCCAGCAGCGGCGCGGTCAGGGTGGCCCGGAGATCCGTCAGGTTGTTGCGTACGGCCGGCAGGTCGGGGAGCTGGTCCGACTGGTACGTGGCGGTGCCGATCAGGAACGCGCGGGAATGCTCCGGGTCAGGTAGTCGGGTCACCGTCGCCCACTTCCCGCTGCTCGGCGAACTCCGCCATCAGCCGCTTCGCTTCCGCCGGCCGTTTGGCGCTCAACTGCACCGTGGTGCCGTCGGGCTTCGTCACCGTGATCGTGATGTCGGTGCGCCGTTGGTCCAACCACAGGGCGACCGACTGCGCCACCGCGGCCCAGAGAGCGCCCGCCCCGGAGATGACGGTCGCGATCTGAACGGTGATCTCCAGGCCGGATCCCATGGTGCCGGGAGCCGAGGGTCCGCTCTCCAGCCGTACGAGCCCGCGCAGGGCGCGTTCGGCGCGCAGCCACTCCCACAGGTCTTCCAGTTCGGCGTTGTTACCGCCAGCATCGATCCGTACCGACATTCCGGAACTCCCTCCGCCCGACGGTCCATCCACTCGACATCCGGAAAACCCGCTCCGGTAGGTGAATGTATCGGTGGAGGGCATGTGTCCCCGACCGTGTCTCACCGGCCGGGGGTGGCCCGGCCGTAGCGTTCGCTCAGCGTACGGAGATAGTCGACGAGTTCGGGGGGCTCGGTGACGTCGAAGTCGACGCCGAGCAGGCCGAGGTACACCGCGAGCGTCTGCACGCTGTCCGCCCCGGTGTTCAGCACACAGGTGCGATCGTCCACCGCCTCCACCACCCCCACCGCCGGGTTGATCCGCTCGGCCACCACGGTCGCGGGCGCGTGCACCAGGACCCGGGACCGGTAGCGCCAGGCCGCGGCCGACACACCCCTTGCGACGTACGCGGCAGCGCCTCCCTCCGGCGGGTCGCGCGGCGGAAAACGTGGCCCGGTGGGCGTACGGGGGTGGATCCGGTCGACCCGGAACGTACGCCAGTCCTGCCGGTCGACATCCCAGGCGAGCAGGTACCAGCGGCGTCCCCACGACACCAGCCGGTACGGCTCGACCACCCGAACCGCACTCGACCCGTCATGGGCCCGGTAGTCGAACCGGAGTCGTTCCGAGTCCCGGCACGCCCCCGCGAGCACGATCAGTACGGCCGGGTCGACCACCGGTCCTGGCTGGTCCGCCGGCACCGGCTCGGTGTACGTCTGCAACGCGTTGACCCGGTGCCGTAGCCGGGCCGGCAGCACCTGTTCGAGTTTGGTCAGCGCCCGTACCGACGACTCCTCGATCCCGGCGACGGTGCCACCGGCTGCCGTACGCAGCCCGACCGCCACGGCCACCGCCTCCTCGTCGTCGAGGAGCAGCGGCGGCATGGCCGCACCCGCGCCCAGGCGGTAACCACCGTCGGTGCCCCTGCTGGCGTGCACGGGGTAGCCGAGGTCCCGCAGCCGGTCGACGTCGCGGCGTACGGTCCGTTCGCTCACCTGGAGGCGTTCGGCCAGCGCGGCACCGGCCCAGTCCCGCCGGGACTGCAACAACGACAGCAGGCGCAGCAGCCGCGCCGAGGTCTCCAACATGTTCCCGAGTCTGGCAGGGCTTCCGGACAGAAGCTGACCGGAAGGGTCCGTAGCGTGGTTGACATGAGCGAGAACACCGAGGTCAAGCCCTTCCGCATCGACATCCCGCAGGCCGACCTGGACGACCTCCGGAACCGGCTGGACCGCACCCGGTGGCCGGACGAGATCCCGGACGCCGGCTGGGACTACGGCGTGCCGGTGGCGTACGTGCGTCAGCTTGCCGAGCACTGGCGGGACGGGTACGACTGGCGGGCCTGGGAAGCGAAGATCAACCAGTATCCGCAGTTCACCACCGAGATCGACGGCCAGAACATCCACTTCCTGCACGTACGCTCACCGCACGCCGACGCGCTGCCGCTGATCCTGACGCACGGCTGGCCCGGCTCGATCGTGGAATACCTCAACGTCATCGAACCGCTGACCAACCCGGCCGACGGGTCGCAGGCGTTCCACCTGGTGATCCCCTCGCTGCCCGGCTTCGGCTTCTCCGGACCGACCCGTGAACGGGGCTGGAACCGTTACCGCACCGCCCGAGCGTGGGCGGAGCTGATGCGCCGGCTCGACTACGACCGGTACGGCGCGGCCGGCAACGACGGCGGTTCGTTCGTCGCCCCCGAACTGGGCCGGATCGCCCCGGAGCACGTGGTCGGCGTACACGTGACCCAGATCTTCTCGTTCCCGTCCGGCGACCCGGCCGAGTTCGCGAAGATCACCCCGGAGGACCAGAAGGCGCTGGAGGTGCTCCAGTGGTTCTACGACAACAAGATGTCGTTCAACACCCTGCACTCGCAACAGCCGCAGACCCTGTCGTACGGGATCTTCGACTCGCCGGTCGGCCTGCTCGGCTGGAACGCCCAACTCTTCGGTGACACCGCCGACGTCGACGCCGACTTCGTCCTGACCAACACGATGTTCTACTGGCTGACCGGCACCGCGACCTCGGCCACCCGGTTCTACTACGAGGACGCGAAGGCCGAGCACCCCACCGAGCCGACCACGGTGCCGCTCGGGTTGGCGATGTTCGAGGGCGACTTCGTCTCCATGCGTACGTTCGCCGAGCGCGACCACCGCAACATCGTGCACTGGAAGTCGTACGGCCGCGGCGGCCACTACGCCGCCCACATCGCCCCCGAGGTGCTCGCCGACGACCTGCGCACCTTCTACGCCAAGCTGCGCTGACCGTGGGAGCAGCCCTGACCCGGGTCCACCGCCGGGTCAGGGCTCTGCTTCCGGTACGGCGGCTACCTCAGGTCGGCGTAGACGATGTCGTGGTCGGAGTACGGCGAATTGACGACGGTCACGCCGGGCGGGGCCATGTTCTTCCGGAGGAAGATGTAGTCGAACTTCTTGCGCGGGGGACCCGCGTCCGCGGTCGCCTTGCACGTGAAGCTTGCCTTGGCGCCACAGCTCGGGTCGGCGTCCCGGTAGTACACCCACATGGGCTGCATTTCCGACGAGTGCGGCTGCGCGTTGAAGTCACCGAGCACGATCGAACCGGCGTACTGTCTCGCCACCTCAACCAGGGTTCGGACCTGCGCGGCCCGGAGCTTGCCCTGGCCGTGCTCGGACAGATGGGTGTTGAACACCCGGGTTTTCTTCCGGTTGACCGTCGTCTCCACCCACATGTAACCCCGAGCCTCGGTGCCGCCGTCGGCATAGAGCTTGTTGCCCTTCTTGGTTATCGGCGCCGCCGAGATGATTGCCTGCCCGAAGGCGTTCCCGCCGAAGAGTCCGCAGTTTGCCCGGTCGTTGCGCACCGTGCCGTACGCGATGTGGTACTGGAGTTTGTATTTGCTCTTCAGGATCGCAACCGTCTTCTTGACGTCCTCCCGGCACGCTTCCTGCATACCGAGGACCTGTGGTTTGAACCGGGCGATCTCCTTCGCCTTCTCCTCCGGTCCGCCGTCCTTCCCCACGTGGATGTTCCACGTCATCACACGATTGGACTGGGCCGCGGTCGAGTTGGCGGCCGAGGCCAGCACGGCGGTGCCGGCGATGAGTGCGCCGACGAGTGCGGTGGCCAACGCGAGTGGCAACACCTTCGCGGTGAGCAGGTGCCGTCGTACTGATTGCATGGGTGACTCCCTCACGACGTCTGGTCGAAGTCGACGAACGACTCGAATCAGCAAAACGTCTGCCAGGCGTTCGGTGAAGGCTCGGGGCTGTACGGACCTGTCCGGGTCAGAAAGGAGCGATTTCCGGGGCCGACGGAACAGCGCTCGAACGGAACAGCACTCGGACCGAACAGCACTCGGGCCGAACAGCGCTCGGACGGAACAGCATCAGGACGAGACGGCACCTGGACGGGACGGCACCTGGACGGAACAGCACCGGGACGGGACAGGTTCGCCGTAGTTCAGATGGCGCGACGCCGTCGACCTCGCTGTCTGGCCTCGTGTGCGATCAGCCAGCCGAGAATGCGCACGTGGAGGCCGGTGGCGTCGGCTCGCTCTCCTGCCTCCACCACCACCGTGTCGAGCTCGGCCAGGGCCGTGGTGAACTGCAAGCCGAGATACAGGTACAGCTCGATTCGACGGGCGGGCAGGTACGCCGCCACCAGGTTGAGCCGGGCATCCGGGCAGGGCCACGGGCGGGCGTCGATTCGGCAGATCCAGAGCGGCCGGAGCGGCGTGTGCTCCGCCAACTCGGGGATGATGAGGTCGCCCCGGTCGCTCATAGCGGCGGAAGTTCCCGTTCCATGAAGTGGGGCGTGACCAGGTTCAGTCGGGGCGAAATGCGGCCGGGAAGGGCCTCGTGGTGGACCGCGACGGACAACTCCTCGCCCTCGGCCCGGTCCAGGATCTCGATCCCGCACAGCGTCACCCATTCCGTCACGAACATGTCGATCCGGTCCGGAAGGCGCGTCACTCGAAGGGTCAGCTCACCCCTGCCGGGCTGAAGCCTGTCCTCGCCCTCCCGGTGGTATTCGGACGGCTGGAAAGTCAGTACGTCGCCCACCCGAAGAGTCGTCATCGGCGTTCGTTCCATCCTGTTGTTCCGTAGCACGTTCGTTGGCCCAGGGTCCATGGGCGTTCCTGGAAGCGGGTGGTTTCCTCCGTGGCCCACGCGGGACGCACCGGGGGCGGGGGAACCGGTGGTACGGGGGCCGGCGGTGCCGGTGGCGCTACGAGTCTCAACAGCCAGTCGGCCCAGATCTGCCAGACGAACATCTCGCACCTCCTCGAGGTTGAATCCGAGCGGTTCTACGTAATGACAGTCTTCTAAGGACGGCGCTATTGTCGGAAGACGTTCACGCAGGTACCGACCTTCGTCTGGCGATCACACCTTCCCCCTGTTGGTGCTTGGCGATCATGACTGAATATCTGGAGGCGCAATGGAACGCGAAGATCCCCTTGCCTTTTGTTCGTGATCAACTCCGCAGGCAGCGCGCCTTGCGCAACATGTCGCAGGAGGAATTCGGCAGGCGGGCGAACTACTCGGCATCCACCGTCTCTGCCGTGGAGACCGGCACCCGCTCGCTCGACCTGCCGTACGCCAAGCGAGCCGACGAAATCCTGGACAGCGGCGGCTTGTTGGAGTCCCTGCTCAAGTCGGCGCAGGGCGACGGTGAGCCCACGTGGTTCAAGCCTTGGGTGGAGGCCGAGCGCCAGGGGAGGCAGCTCCGATTCTTCGAGCCGATGCTGATCCCCGGCCTGTTCCAGACCGAGAACTATGCCCGCGCGGTCCTGCGCTTGGATGACACCCTTCCGGAGTCCGAGGTCGAGCAGCAGGTGGCTACCCGGATGGGGCGGCAGGAGATCCTGACCCGCGAGCGGCCACCCCAGATCGTCGGCGTCATCGACGAGTCGGCGTTGCGCCGTCGCGAAGCGATCATGGGTGAGCAGCTCGCGCATCTGTTGCGCATGGCCGAATTGCCGCACGTTCATATCAACGTGGTGCCACTGACCGCCGGCCTGCACATCGGGCTGTCTGGACCGCTCATGCTGGTGATGCTGACGGACGGGACCTGGGTCGGTCACCTGGATCATCAGCTCGGTGGATCGCCGATCGCCGCTGAGGAGGAAGTGGCTACGCTTTTAGCGAGGTGGGAAGGCGTGCGGGGCATAGCCCTTCCCGAAGATCAGTCAGTTGCCCTGATCAAGGAGATTGAGAGCCAGCATGGACCTCAGTAGTGCTCGGTGGAGGAAGTCCACCAGAAGCAACACAGGAGGCGGGGGCTGCGTCGAGGTGGCCGACAACCTGCCTGGCGTGGTGGCCGTTCGGGACAGCAAGGACCCGTCCGGGCCGGTGTTGACCTTCGAGCCGGACGCGTGGCGTGGCTTCGTCGACCGGGCGAAGCGGGCCTAGACCTCACCAACCCGGAGAGCCCCCGCCCCGACGGCCGGGGGCTTCTCTGTATCCGCACAGGATGACCCCACACCCGCCGACGTTCTGCCCAGCGCACCTTCTCCGTGATCCCGAAGAGTTCGGCCGGTCATAGCGAGCCGAATTCTCCACGATCATGGGAGCGCCTACCGGAAGCTCCGCGGGACAGGCTTCCTGTTCAGGTATCGGCCAGGTTTTCAGTCCCGGTCAGGGCCAACGGTCGCTCGACGCCGCCGCAGGCGTATACCTCGGTGAGGACGTACATCAAAGATGATGTGAATACATCATTTTCGATGTAGAAAGAAAACGCGTTATAAGACCGCCGACAGCCGACAGTCATCGGTCAACCGCGATCAAGTCCTGCTGGACCCCGGTCCGGCATGATGTCCGGGTGAGCCTGACCGCGACCGGCCCCCACGGCCCCGCCGGAGCAACCGGAGCCGGAGCAACCGGAGCAACCGGAGGCGCAGCACCCGGAGCCGGAGCAGCCGGAGGCGCGGCAACCGGAGCCGTGCCGGCGACCGGTCGGGCGCCCGGTGTGGTGCTGGACGCGGTGTTGGAGCGGATCACGTACGCCAACGAGGAGACCGGGTACACGATCGCCCGGGTGGCGACCGAGCGGTCCGGCAACGACCTGCTCACCGTGGTCGGGGCGCTGCTCGGTGCGCAGCCGGGGGAGAGCCTGCGGCTGGTCGGGCGGTGGGGCTCGCACCCGAAGTACGGGCGACAGTTCGAGGTGCACTCGTACACGACGGTGCTGCCAGCGACGATCCAGGGCATCGAGCGTTATCTCGGCTCCGGGCTGATCAAGGGGATCGGCCCGAAGATGGCCGCCCGGATCGTGGAGCTGTTCGGGGCGGACACCCTCCGGATCATCGAGGAGGAACCCGGCCGGCTGGTCGAGGTGCACGGCCTCGGCAAGAAACGTACGGCGATGATCGGCGCCGCGTGGGAGGAACAGAAGGCGATCAAGGAAGTAATGATCTTCCTTCAGGGCGTCGGAGTCTCCACCTCACTGGCCGTACGGATCTACAAGAAGTACGGCGACACGTCCGTGGCCGTGGTCCGGGACGAGCCGTACAAGCTGGCCGCGGACGTGTGGGGGATCGGCTTCAAGACCGCCGACACCATCGCCCAGGCGGTCGGCATCCCGCACGACAGCCCGCAGCGGGTCCAGGCCGGCATCCAGTACACCCTCTCCGAGGCGACCGACAGCGGCCACTGCTACCTGCCCGAACCGAACCTGGTCGCGGACGCCACCGAGATCCTCCAGGTCCCCGCCGACCTGGTCCGCACCTGCCTGGACACCCTCGCCACCGACGAAGGCGTCGTACGCGAACAGGTCCCGAACCGCAGCACCGAGGGCGCGACCATTCCGGCGGTGTACCTGGTGCCGTTCCACCGAGCCGAGACCGCGCTGGCAAACAGCCTGCTCCGGCTGCTCAACCATCGCAGCGACCGGATGCCGGCGTTCGCCGGGGTGGACTGGGAGAAGGCGCTGCGCTGGCTGCGTACCCGGACCGGGGCCGACCTGGCCGAGGAGCAGGAACGGGCGGTCCGGCTCGCACTCACCGCGAAGGTCGCCGTCCTCACCGGCGGACCCGGCTGCGGCAAGTCCTTCACTGTCAAATCGATCATCGCCCTGGCGGCGGCGAAACAGGCGAAGATCGTGCTGGCCGCGCCGACCGGTCGGGCCGCGAAGCGGATGACCGAGCTGACCGGGCATCCCGCCGCCACCGTGCACCGACTCCTGCAACTGCGCCCCGGCGGCGAGCCGACCCACGACCGGGACAACCCGATCGACGCCGACCTGATAGTGGTCGACGAGGCGTCCATGCTGGACCTGATCCTGGCCAACAAGCTGATCAAAGCGGTCGCGCCCGGCGCTCACCTGCTGCTCGTCGGCGACGTGGACCAGCTCCCCTCGGTCGGAGCCGGTGAGGTGCTGCGCGACGTACTCGGCGCCGAAGCCATCCCCCGGGTACGCCTGACGAAGATCTTCCGCCAGGCACAGGAGTCCGGGGTGGTGGTCAACGCCCACCGGATCAACGCCGGCCAGCCGCCGGCGATCGGCGAATATCCCGACTTCTTCCTCTTCCCGGTCGACGAACCGGAGGAGACGGCGAAACTCGTGGTCGACATCGTCGCCCGGCGGATCCCGCGCAAGTTCAACCTGCACCCACGCGACATCCAGGTACTCACCCCGATGCACCGGGGCCCGGCCGGAGCCGGCAACCTCAACACGATCCTCCAGGAGGCGCTCGCTCCGCACCGGGAGTCAATGCCCGAGCGGCGGCACGGGGCCAGGGTCTTCCGGGTCGGTGACAAGGTGATCCAGATCCGCAACAACTACGACAAGGGCAGGGCCGGGGTCTTCAACGGGACCGTCGGCGTGATCACCGCCCTCAGCGGCGAGGACCGCCAGCTCACCGTCCGCACCGACGAGGACGAGGACCTGACGTACGACTTCGACGAGCTGGACGAGCTGCAACACGCGTACGCCATCACGGTGCACCGGTCCCAGGGCAGCGAGTACCCGGCGGTCGTCATCCCGGTGACGATGAGTTCGTACACGATGTTGCAGCGCAACCTGCTCTACACCGCGGTCACCCGGGCCCGGAAGCTCGTCGTGCTCGCCGGCTCGCGCAAGGCGATCGCGATCGCGGTCCGTACCGCCGGGACCGGCCGCCGGCACACCGCCCTCACCCACCGGCTGACCACCTCGTAACAGTCGGTCCCGGCCCGCCCGCGCACACGAAGGTGTGCCGGCCGATCGGCGGGGGCTCGATCAGGCCGGCACACCGGTCCGCAGGTCAGGCGATGGTGAACTGCATGTTCGTCTGGTTCTTGTAGCGGCAGTCGTAGAGCGCCAGGTTCGCCCCCTGCTTGCGGCTGTTGCCGTGGATGTTCAGGCACTTTCCGGTGTAGCCCGTGCGGGTGGCGATGTAGCACCGGTTGCCCGGCGCCGCGCAGTTTATGAAGAACATCTGGCGGAATTCGTAGTCGCACTTGCGCTGGACGATCGTGACATTGTTCTTCGCAGCGCCGTTGGTCGCCCAGCACCAGCCGGCAGCCCACTGCGGGCGGACCGCGTAGATGAACGGGTTGCCCTCGTCCGACAACGGGACGATCTCGAACCGCTGGGTCTTCTTACGCGGGTCGCATGACCGCTGCTGGATCTTCGCGCCGTTCGCGCCCTTCTTGGTGGTGCTGGACACCGTCAGACACAGGCCACTGTTGCCCGCCCGGATCTGGTGCACACCGGTCACCGGCCCCGCCGCGGTACGTGAGGTCGTACCCGCCGTCCGCGCCGCGGCGTTCGCCTCCGGCTCGGGCTTGAGGTTCGCGACCGCGATGTACGCGGTGGCCACCAGGGCCACCAGACCGAGCACCTGGACCATGCGTGGTACCCGGCGGACTACTCGGGGAATGCCAATTCGGCGAATCATGCCGCACCCTTCGTGTTGCAGTATCGTTGGAAGTCACTGCCCTGATAGAGGCAGACCAGTACGCGCACATCCCGTACATTCCGCAGCGATTTGTTCACGCTCGCGGACCGTTTGGTGTGCGTGGTCTTCAGTCGGATCTTCTTCACCTTGTTCGTCTTGCAGTCCACATAGGTGAACCAGGCGATGGCGCCGTGCGAGTCGCTGTCCCGGGTGTCCAACAGGGTCCCGGTGACCTTCGCGTCGTAGCAGCGTCCGTTCTTCTTCCAGGTGACCCGACCGGAGATTCCACCGCCCTGCCCGGAGTCGGCGGTCCGCAGGTCGATGTTCCATGCCTTCTTGGGCGGGGCCGCCGCGCTGGCCACCACCGAACTGGCCAGCAGGCCCGCGATGATGAGTGTTATCGCGCCGAGGAGCGCCAGGACGCCCTTGCGTCCGGGAGGAATTCGTTTCATAGCTTCTCCTGTTCGTGTCGATCCAGAGTGGAATTCGGTGGTCCGGGGGTGCACTCAGGCAACCAGGAAACAAATCGACGGTTCAAGCCGATTCGCGGGCGGGACTGTACGGGACCTTCCGCCCCTGGCCGAGCAGCGAATCCGACCGGTCCGGGACAGGCACCGGACGGGCCGCTGGCAGCAACGGGACGGCCGGTACGGGCCGGGACGCGTACGCCACGGTGGTCCGAACTTTCCCGTACGGCGCCATTCCTGACAGGACAGGGTGCGGCACTGTGCACTGATTCCCATGCGCGGGCCGAGCAGGACTCCTCCGCGAATACGTCAGCATCGGCTCTGGAGGTCGACGACATTGAGAAGAATTCGCAAGGTGCTGCCACTGCTGTTCGCGACGACCCTGATCGCCGGGGCAATCGCGCTCACCACCGGCCTCGCCAGCGCGGCTGGTAACTGCACCGGAAACGTCAACAAGAAGGCGTTGTGCCACGCCCAGGAACAGGTGGGGAAGAAGTGCAGTTGGGACGCGTCGCAGACAAAGACCCTGGCGTGTGCCCGGATCAGCTATGAGGCGTACCGCAAGGCGGGACTGAAGGGGAACTACCTGCCCGCGTCCGGCAGCTACAACCAGGGAATCAAGTTGGGCTGGACCGTCCCGGTGAAGGACCGTAAGGCCGGGGACCTGCTCTACTTCAACGAGTTGGACAAGGGTGTCGACCGGGTCGGGATCTACGCCGGAAACGGCAAGGTGATCATCCCTACGGGTTCGCCGACCTCGAAGAATCCCGAGACCGTCAAGTCCACCGAGCTGACCCCCGCGCGGATCAAGCTGCTCTCGAAACTGGCGGTACGCCCCGTCCTCGCCGATCCCAAGATTGACACGATTCGGGTGAACACCGCCATCGCGGAGAAGAACCCCACCGATCCGTGCCCCGAGCCCGACGGCGATGCCCCGGAGGGGGACGAACCCACCGACGACACCGAGACTCCGGAAGGCGACACCGCCGCGCCGGAGGACGGCACCGAAACTCCGGAAGGCGACACAGCCGCGCCGGAGGACGGCACCGAGACCCCGGAAGGCGACACCACCCCCGAGGGGGACAGTGCTCCCGAGGGCGGCACGGACGCTTCCGATGGGGAGACGACAACCAGCACCTCCGGCGGCACCACCACGACCACGACGACGACAACCACCAACGACGGAACCACCACCACGACCACCACCACGACCGGCGGCGACCCCGCCGACGCCGATCCGGCGCCCGAAGGCGCCGCAACCGACCCGGCCCCGGAGGCGCCCGAGGGCGATGCGGGTGCGGATGCCCCGGAGGGCGACGCGGACTCGGAAACGCCCGAGGGTGACACGGACGCCGACAACCCCGAGGGCGACGGCGACAGCCCCGAGGGAGACGCCGATGGCGACGCGGGTTGCGCGGAGACCGACGAGTCGACGACAGAGGAAGACCCGGGACCGGGCGACGAGTCGACCACCGAGCCGGCCGACGACTGCGTCGACACCGACGTGGTCGACAACAAGATCGTGATCATCGACCCGTCCGACGTGCTGGACAACAAGCCCGGCGTCGTGGAACCGGCTATGCCTGGGGACGGCGGCGCCGGCACGAACTCCGAGGAGGAACCATGCGACCGACCCTGATCCGGAACCCCTGGCCCGGACTGCAACCCTTCGCCAGGCTGATCTTCGCCCTGGTCCTGATCGGCGGCGCCCTGCTCGGTCTGAGCAGTCTCGCCAGTGCCGCAGGAAAGTCGTGCAGCAGCGGCAGTCCGGGCGAGCGGGCGGTCTGCCGGGCCGAGCAGCAGGTCGGCGACCGGTACGCCATGGGCACCGAGGGGCCCAACACCTTCGACTGCTCCGGTCTCGCCTACTACGCGTACAAGGGAACCGGGGTGGGGTTGAAGCGTACGACCGCGGAGGCGCAGTCCCACAAGGGGAAGACGGTCTCGGTCAAGAACCTCCAGAAGGGTGACCTGCTCTACTTCGACTGGAACAACGACGGGAACGCCGACCACGTCGGCATCTACGCCGGCAAGGGCAAGATGGTGCACGCGTCGTCCGGGTCCGGCAAGGTCAAGAAGGTCGCCCTGACCGCGTACTACAAGAACCACCTGGACACGGCCAAGCGGCTCGCGCCGACCAAGCCGACCAAGCCGAAGGTCGACCCGAAGAAGCCGTCGACGGGCGAGACACAGCCACCCAAGCCGGAGCCGACGCCCAGCCCGGTCCAGACCTACATCGAAATCAACCCCGCGTACGGGTGAGACGACCCGTCCCGCTTGTCGGGCGTACGCGAAAGGGGCGGTCCGCTCGCGCGGACCGCCCCCTTTGTTGTCGCCTGTCGTGCTACCTCAGATGCGCGCACCGGTGGTGGCGTGGAAGGTGTGGTTCTTGCCGGTACGCGGCTTCACGTAGACGGTGTCGCCCATGTTCGGCATCGTCCGCCGGTCGGTACGGACCACGAACCGCTCGGAGGTGCCGTTGATCGTGGCGGTGCCGTAGATGTTGGCGTCCGAGCCGAGGTCCTCGACCAGCTCGACAACCACCGGCAGGCCACCCTCGGTCGGGCTGACCAGGTCGCAGTCCTCGGGGCGGAAGCCCACGGTGACGTTGCCGTTGCCGCCGTCGGCCTTGGCCGCCTCGATCTGCTCACGGGTGAGCGGGACGAGCAGCTCGGCGAAGTTCGCGCCGGTCTCGGTCAGCGGGACGGTCTTGATGTTCATGGCCGGGGAGCCCATGAAGCCGGCCACGAAGACGTTCGACGGGGTGTCGTAGAGCGCACGCGGGGTGTCGACCTGCTGGAGCACACCGTCGAGCATGACCGCCACCCGGTGACCCATGGTCATCGCCTCGACCTGGTCGTGCGTGACGTAGACGGTGGTGATGCCGAGCTTGGCCTGCAACGACGCGATCTGCGTACGGGTCTGCACCCGCAGCTTGGCGTCGAGGTTCGACAGCGGCTCGTCCATGAGGAAGACCTGCGGCTCGCGGACGATCGCCCGGCCCATCGCCACCCGCTGGCGCTGACCGCCGGAGAGCGCCTTGGGCTTGCGGCCCAGGTAGTCGTCGAGCTGGAGCAGCGCCGCCGCCTCCTTGACCCGCCGGTCGATCTCCGCCTTCGAGGTCTTGCGGAGCTTCAGCGCGAACGCCATGTTCTCGTAGACCGTCATGTGCGGGTAGAGCGCGTAGTTCTGGAACACCATCGCGATGTCCCGGGCCTTCGGCGGCAGGTGGGTGACGTCCCGGCTGTCGATGAAGATCGAGCCGTCGTCGACGTCCTCCAGGCCGGCGAGCATCCGGAGGCTGGTGGACTTACCGCAACCGGAGGGGCCGACCAGGACGAGGAACTCGCCGTCGCCGATCTCCAGGTCGAGGTGATCGACGGCGGGGCGTTCGGTACCCGCGTAGATGCGGGTGGCCTTGGAATAGGTGACCGTAGCCATGGTGAAGCGCTTCCTTTCACCGGCAGGAACGTGCCGGACGATCCGAGTGAAGGAGCTTCCGGCGAGGGGGGCCGCACCGGTCCGGCGACGCGCCGGGGGCCACTGGGGTGGTCGGCGTGTCGTCCGTGTCACGCCACCGTAATCCGCCCGGCCCACCCTGCCAAGGTCAGAGGCGTACGGAGAGACGCGATCGACTCACATTTCGGGCATCAGGGCACGGCAAGCCATCAATGGGTACGGCGATCGTGCCGAACTTGTCGGTCGGCGACCGTGGCGGCGTGGGGATCGGCAACCAGGTAGCTATGCTGACCCGGAACACTGCCCCTGTAGCTCAGCTGGCCAGAGCACCCGCCTTGTAAGCGGGATGTCGCCGGTTCGATCCCGGCCGGGGGCTCTTACCTACCCTGACCTGCGTGGAACGGGCCGCCGAGCAGGCGGGACGGTCCCGTACGGCGTCCCGGACTGCCCCGTACCCGTTCCGCCTCGACGGGACGACGGGCGAACAGCTTGCCTGATCGGCATGACACGCATTCGAGCTTTTCTCGGCCGGAAGACGGCCCAGTTCGGTCTTCTCGCGGTGGCCCTGGTGGCCATCTCCGGCCTCGTTGTCGTTAACGGCGACCTGGCCCAGGCGCGGGCCAACGACCGGGCGGTGACGACCACCTACCTGCTCCGGGGCAAGGGCCCGGTCACCAACCAGAGCGATCAGCTCTACGTGACCAGCGGCACCCAGGCCACCTGCAAGAAGGGGAAGAAGTACCTGCTCACCGCGACCTGGTACGCCAGGAACGTGACGAAGACCAGCGCGTACATCGACAAGGTCGTGGTCCGCTACAGCGCCGGGATCAAGGGGAAGTCCGTCTTCCTGGCCAAGGGGGAGCTCTACGACGCCTCCGGGAAGAACTACTGGGGAGCGGGCACCGCCGATCACGTCAAGATCTCCGGCGGAAGGTCACTGACCGTGACGCACCACATCCGTAAGACGGTCAGCTTCGCCAAGGGCCCGGTCACCTTCAAGAGGTACGCGACCGTCGGCGGGACCGGGCAGGAAGCTGTCTGGTGCCACGGCCCGGCCGCACTCCAGATCCAACTGCGCCCGTCCCGCTGACCGTCCCCGTCCGTCCGTAACCGAGCCGTCCACGACCCCCGTCAGAGCAGCGCGTCGGCCACCCGGCCGGCGCGCTGCTTCCGGTCGGCACTACGGGGAGACGAACGGTGGCCCGGTCAGCGTCGGCACCGGGGTCGGTGGTGCGGTCGGCGGAACGTCGCGCTGGGAGAGCCAGCGCAGTCCCAGGAGGATGCCGGCGACCACCAGCCCGATCAGTAGCGCGGCGATCAGCACCGGACCCAGGTCGTGTCCCGCGCCGCGCGACGGCTGTCCACCCGTCACAACTGCGCCAGTACGGTTCGGGCCGCCGTGACCGCGGCCGCCAGCGCCAGGGGCTCGGTGGAGGGTTTCACGTGGTAGGTCACCTCGACCATGTCGCCGTCCTGCACCGCCAGCACCTGCACCTCGACGTCGTCGGGATCGTCGCGCCGGTCGGGGAGGACGGCGTAGGCGTACCGGCCCAGTCCGGTCACGTCGACCACGCGGTCGGTGCCCTGCGAGTGGAAGCGCTTGCGTCCGCCGAACGCGTCCTGCGCCTCGGTCGACGGGGTCCGGAAGCTGCTGGGGCCGAAACGTTCCACCGAGATCCGCAGGTTGCCGTCGTTCGGGGCACCGTCCGTTCCCGAGTTCCAGACGCAGCCCGTAAGCCGGCTCTGGTCCTCGCCGGGGACGGCCTCCGTGTCCGGGTCGGGCACCAGTTGGACGAGCAGACCGCCGGGAACCAGCCCGCAGGCGGCGGGCGGCGGGGCCGGGTCGAAGGGCTGGCAGACGACCAGGTAGCTCAGCGCCGCGGCGGCGACCCACACCGCGAGCGCGACGGGCGTGGAGACCCGGGGAAGTGCCGGCATCACGCCAACCTAGTCCACATCGGCCGATCCGGGCGTCGAGCAGTCCTGACCGGTCCACTACCGCG
The DNA here is from genome assembly GCF_035917455.1 of Micromonospora sp. NBC_01796. NCBI lineage: Bacteria > Bacillati > Actinomycetota > Actinomycetes > Micromonosporales > Micromonosporaceae > Micromonospora > Micromonospora sp. NBC_01796. The sequence continues at coordinate 3,424,990 of NZ_CP109078.1, forward strand.
ACCATGTCGGTAGCCTTTGGGGATGCATGACCTGCCGAAGGCCGAATTCGCCTTTCCCGGGCCACTGCGCGACCAGTTGGTCGCGGCCATCCTCGACGGCACGAAGACCTCGACCACCTCTCCGGAAATCGACTGTCAACGCGAGCAGGGCGAGTGGTTCTGACATGGCATACCACTACCTGACCTCGCCGACCCTGGCCCGCGTACCGGCCCTGCTCGACTTCGTCTCGGCCAAGACGGGTGAGCCGAGTCCGGGCACCAGTGCCCGGTTGACCTCGTACTTCGTCGACAACAGCGATGACGGGGACTTCCTCGACCACACCGACGTGGTGGCGCGGGCCCAGGAGGGGCTGCCGGCGCGATTGGTCCGGGAGGCGGACTACCTGACGGCGAGCGTACGGATCCCGATCTTCTCGGCCGCGTTCGTGGCGGCGACGCGTACGGAGTTGGAGCGGGATCTGGAGTTCCACCGTTGCGTGGTGCGCTGCGAGAACGAGGAGTACGACGACTTCTCGGTGGCCCGGGTCAGGACCGTGCTGCCGTTGATCGACGAGGCCCGGTCACAGCAACGCCCGGCGGCCGGTGGTGGCCCGCCGATCCTGACCGAGCCCTTCTTCCGGGAGGAGTACGCGGACCGGTTCCTGATCGCCCGCGACGCCCGCTACCGGACCCTGGTCTGCAGTCCGCGCCTGGTGGAACTGGTCCAGTCGCACAAGCTCCGGGTCCGGTTCACCGCCACCGCCTGAGGGGCGGTCGGCCGGTGCCCGGGGCCGCCGTTATGAGATTGATTCATGACTATTTGCGCCGAACGGGGGATAGTGCCTATTCGTCCAGCGCTACCACACTGACCTGGTGGAACGCTCACTCACGGCAGCCATGTTGGCGATCGGTGTGGTGCTCGGGCTCACCGCCGGCATCGCGTACGCGGTCGCCCGGCGATCCTGGGCCGACTACCGCAAGACCAGGGCGAGCGTCCCCGGCATGCGCAAGGCGGCCTGGGTGTTGATCCGGATCGCGGTCAGCAAGGGCGGCATCGTCCTGCTGCTCTGCATCGCCGCCGCGAGCTGGGCCGCGACCAGCGACAACTGACCGCCGGTCGACGCCTCTGCGCGGGCGTCGCGCGGCAAACGTTACCGGCTGTCGGATTCGGTCGATACCACGGAGATCGCCCGTTCGGTCCTCACTAGGATCGCGGCGTGATCATCATGAGACGGTCCATAGCGGTCCTCTTAGGACTGCTGGCCGCCCTTACGCCACTGGGTATTCCGCCGGCCTCGGCCGGTGAACCCACCTCCGAGCCGCCCAAAGTGGAGCTTGTGCTCGATGTGAGCGGGTCGATGCGAGCCAACGACATCGACGGCCGCACCCGGATCGCCGTCGCGCAGGAGGCGTTCCACGAGGTGGTGGACGCCCTCCCCGACGAGACCGAACTTGGCATCCGGGTGCTCGGCGCCACCTACCCCGGCGACGACAAGAAGATCGGGTGCCAGGACACCCAGCAGATCGTCCCGGTCGGCCCGGTCAACCGGGAACAGGCCAAGGCCGCGATCGCCGGGTTGCGCCCCACCGGATTCACCCCGGTCGGGCTCGCGCTGCGCGGCGCCGCCCAGGACCTCGGCACCGGTGGGACGACCCGCCGGATCGTGCTCATCACCGACGGCGAGGACACCTGCGCGCCGCCGGACCCGTGCGAGGTCGCCCGTGAACTCGCCGCCCAGGGCACCCACCTGGTCGTCGACACGCTCGGCCTGGCCCCGGACGAAAAGGTACGCAAGCAGCTCGTCTGCATCGCCGCCGCGACCGGCGGAACGTACACCTCGGCGAACAGCGTCGAGCAGCTCAGCGACCGGATCAAACAACTGGTCGACCGGGCGAACGACACCTACACCCAGACCCCGGCGCTGGTCACCGGCACCGGTGCGTGCGCCGACGCGCCGATCCTCAGTCCCGGTGTCTACACCGACCGGGAGAAGTTCTCCGAGCACCGCTACTACCGGGTGCCGGTCCGGGCCGACCAGGAACTCCGCGCCTCGGTGAGCGTGGCCCTGGACCGCCCGCTCAACCGCGACTACGGCGTACTGCTGCGGGCCACCGCCGCAGACGGCCGGGAACTCGTACGCGGCACCGACGCGGGCAGCGGTCGTACGGACGTACTCTCCACCGGCCTGCGCTGGTCGGCGTCGGAGCCGGACGAGGAACCGAGCGAGGAGCCGACCGAGGGGGCCACCACGGTCGCCGAGACCCCCACCGTCTGCCTGGTGGTCAGCAACTCCTTCTCCGCCCAGAACGCCTCCACCCAGGTCCCCGGCATGCCGGTCGAGCTGACCATCGACGTGGTCGACTTCTCGCCCGCCCCGAACAGTCCCGGCCTCGGCCGAGGCTGGGTGCTGCTGGCCCTGCTGACCATCGCCGGTCTGCTCACCGGCCTGATCGCCGGCTGGCTGACCCGCTGGTGGGTCGCCACCTGGAGGGAGAACTGATGCCCCGGACCGAGACGACGAGCCGGATCGGCGCGACCGCGCTCGCCGTGGCCGCCGGGATCCTGCTTCCGGCCGGCGCCGCGGTGGCCGCACCGGCGTCCCCGCTGCCGACCCCGTCACCCGGCGCGGTCACCGTCACCAAGGCCGGCACCTCGTTCCTGACCGCCACCGGCATCGGCGCCGGCCAACCGGTCAACGTCGCCGGATCCACCGGCGACTACCTCTACTGGTCGTTTTCGGCCTCGTCCGGGCAGACCAACGACATCGCGATCAACGTGACGCTGCCACCTTCGGCGGACCGGCACGGGCCGTCCACCTGGGCGGTCGACGTCTTCGACGGGCTGCGACGCCGGCAGGCGTGCACCGCCGGAGCCCAGGCCCCGACGGTCCCGGCCACCGAGACGACGGTGGCGCTCAACTGCACCCTGCGCCAGGTCCGGGCGTGGGCCGAGCCGTGGTCCGGTGACCCGCTGCCCGGCACCTACTACGTCCGGCTGTCCACCACCGACCTGCCGGAACAGGACCTCGGCCTGCCGATCCAGGTGGCGCTGCTGGTCGGGGCATCGGACGACGACAACATCACGCCCGAGGACGGTGACCTGAAGACGCCGCTCGTACCGGCGGTGCAGCCCGGAGCGATCGTGCCGGCCGGCGGGACCGCCGTCACCCCGAGTACGAGTGCCAGCCCCGACCCCGCCGCCCAGGCCGCGAACGAGGACGAGGGCTTCTTCTTCGGGTGGTTCGACGGGTGGTTCGACGGGTTCTCGTCCCGGTGGATCTGGACCGCCGCCGGTGGCGTACTGGCCGCGGTCGCCGGGGTGGTCGGGTTCGCCCTCACCCGGCGTCCCCGACGCCCCGTGGTGCGCTGACCGGCCACGTGAGCTAGCGGTCGACAGTGGTTGGGAAGGGTCCCCGGTGCATCGGAATCCGATGACGAGGGACCCTTCCTCACTCTTCCCGAGTCGGCTACGGCTCCTGGCGGAAGAGCCCGCCGCCGCCGTACTTGCGGTGGGCGGCCTGTTTGGAGACACCGAGCGCCTCGGCCACCTGAGCCCAGGAGGCACCGGCCACCCGCGCCCGGCGTACGAGCACCGCCTCCATCCGCTCGACCCCACGGCGCAACCCGGCCGCGGCCCGCAGGCTCTCCAGCGGGTCGGGGCCGGTGCTGAGTTCGAGCAGTTCCCGGAGCGGTTCGTCCGACACGCCGTCAATATACGCTGACGGACCTGTCCCCGGCCCGGTCAGAGGCGTACCAGTGCCGCCCAGCCGGGGACCGTCGGCTCGTACCGCAGCGGCATCCCCGCCTCGGCCGGCGTACGGTCACCCTTGCGCTGGTTGCAGCCGTAACAGGCCGCGACGGTGTTCTTCCAGGTGTTCCGTCCACCTCGGGAGCGGGGCAGGACGTGGTCGATGGTGGTCGCCCGCGCCGTGCAGTAGGCGCACCGGCTCCCGTCGCGCAGGTGCACCCCGGACCGGGACCAGGCCGGGCCCGAGCTGAACCGCCAGCGGGTCACCACGTACCGGACCAGGCGGACCACCCGGGGCATCGGGAAGACCCCGATCCGCCGGTCGGGCTCCGCCTCGTGAATCTCGGCGACCCGGCGACAGAGCATCCGGATCGCGTGCTGGAGACTGACTTTGTGTAGTGGGCCGAGGTCGGCGTTGATGACGAGCACCGCGTCCACCGGGTCCTCCTTTCGATTCGTAATCCGTGGGCCTCGAGATGGAATGGATCGACCGGCGACTTCTCGTCGGCGGTTAAGGATTCGTCGGCGGTTACGGATACAGAAAGCCGCCCGGATCCCGTACGTGCTGGGTGGGCGGCTGGGTCGCGGTGTCGACGTCGATGTCAGCCGCGAGGCCCGTCCAGCTCGTGTTCCGTACCGTCCGCGTACCAACAGGTGGGCCGGCTGTGGTGGGGCAGGGCGGCGACGAGCGGTCGGAACCGCATCGCGCTGACGCCTGTCACCCTCATGCCGACCCCTCGCTCGGTGGTTGTCCCTGACTGCGTAAACGGTAATTGCGTACACCGCCGAGCGGCAACGGATTTGATCAGAATTCGTCAGGGTTTGGCGAGCAGGCCGCGTCGGCGTACGGACCAGAGCGGTTCGGGTGCCGTACCGCACCGGCGCAGGATCCGGTTCGCGGCCAGGATGCCGGTCACGGCGGCCCGTTCCATCAGCGCGCTCGGCAGGTCGGTCCGGATCCCGTCACCGGCCAGGAAGAGCCCGTCGGCATCGGTGAGCACGGTCGGGCGGTCGGCGTGACCGCCGGGGCGGAACGAGGGGGCCTGCCGCTCCACCCGCGCCCGCAGCTCCACCACGGGCAGCCGGGCCACCTCCGGCCAGAGCCCGATCAACTCGGCCCGCATCCGCATCGCCAGCTCCTCCGCCGGCAGATCCTCCGCGCAGGCGTACGCGTGCAGTTCGACCACCGCGCCCCCGGTCCGGTCGGCCCAGTCCCGGGCCCCGGCCTCCAGCCGGTGGTAGAGCGTCACGGAGTCGAGCGTCGGTTGCCGGGACACCCCGCTGAACACCGCCCGGTCCGGTGCCACGTCCCCGGCCAGCCAGTACCGCGCGACCGCGTACGGGGGTCCGGGTGCGAACTCGGCGACCCGGGCGGCGAGGCTCGGCGCCTCGGCGGCGAGTTCCGGTGCGGCGGCGAGCAGGTCGCGCAGGGCCGGCGGGTCGACCGCGAGCACCAGGAACTCGGCCCGGTGCAGGGCACCACCGGCGGTGACCTGCCAGCCGCCACCGTCCCGCCGGTTGATGCCGGTCACCGGCGTCCCGGTGTGCACCTTTCCCCCCACGACCCGCAGGTACGCGGCCAGCGGGCGCCAGATCGCCGAGTCGTAGTCCCGGTCCGGGGCGTCGAAGGCCAGCCCCTCGGCGTTGCCGAGCAGGTAGAAGTGGAAGTTCGCGACCAGTTCGGCGGCGGACATGTCGTGCTCGTGGTTGAAGAACGAGTGCGCGAACACCTCGAAGAGCATCGCCCGCGCCCGGTCCGGCAGGCGCAGCGAGTCGAGCAGGTGGGCGGCGGTGGTCCGGTCGAGTTCGGCGTAACTCCGCTCCGGGTGGTACGCCAGCAGCGGCAGTGCCGCATTTCCGTCCATAGTGCGCAGATCGCGCAGACGCAGGCTGGGGCTGCGGGCGATCAGGGCGAGCAGGTTCAGCGGCGGCGCACTCGGCAGCCGGGCGAACTCCTCGGTCGGCCAGTCCGCCGAAAGGACCGGGTAACCGGGCACCGGACGCAGGAACCCCAACGCGGGATCGATCCGGCGCAGGATCGCCCGCCAGTTGTAGTACTGCCGGAAGAACGCGTGGAAACCGTGGTCGACGCCCTGGGCGGTGCCGTCGGCGAGTCGGTCCGGCCAGGCCGCCAGGCGCCCGCCCAGGGTTGGCCGGGCCTCCAGCACGGTCACCCGTACGCCACGTTCGGCGAGCACCACGGCGGCCGAGATGCCGGCTATCCCGCCGCCGACCACCAGCGCGTCGACCCCGTTCGGCACTCGGGGCGTACCGGCGGCGCCGCCCTCGGGATCGACCCGGACCGGGTGTACGCCGAGCAAACGGCCCAACCCTCGCGACAGCTCCATGGATCCCTTCCGATGCAAGCGCAGTCAGTGTCCCCCTTTTCCGGCGTGAGGAGGAGGCCCTTCCGGTACAAATCCCTACTCCGGGGGGCGGCAGGCGGGTGGGCGGTCCGACGGGGGCCAGACGTACGGGAGGTCGGGCGGCAGGTCGCCGAAGCGGGGGCGGTAGAAGTCCGGGTCCTTGCGCAGCAGCGACACCCGATGGCTCAGGTGCAGGTCCTCCCGGCCGAGCCAGGGCGGCAACTCACCGGCGGCGGCCAATTCGGGCTGGGAACGTACCCGGTCGATGCCACAGGCGGCGGTCAGGTCCACCATCAGGGTGCCGGCGACGGTGTCCGCCCGACCGGTGCCGGACCACACGTCGCAGACGTCCAGCCCGTACCGGACCAGTGCCTCCTCGTACCCGGCCCACATCTTGACCGCCGGATGGTGCCGCCAGCCGTACCGGGGCCAGGTCAGCCCCCGCAGCACCTGGAGCGCCTCGACCCGTTGCTTGCCCAGCCTCAGCGGATCCAGCGACCGGGCGCTGTCCCCGAAATCCGGGTACGGCAGGAACGTCTGCATTCCACTCCACTACCCGCGACCGGCGCCCGCACGCCCGGATGACCGATCGCCCACGCCCGGCGACGGTTCGGCGGGCAGCGATGGATGATCGTGGTGGCTACGATCCGGGCATGGCGGACCCGTGGCGCAATCGGGCCCGGCGCGCGGTCGAGACCCGACTTCGCGACGGGCTGCGGACCAACGAGGGCCGTCCCCACTATGTTGTCTGCGGCCAGGACGCCCTGGCCATCCATCTGGTCAACGCACTGCTCGCCGAGTCGGTACGGGTAACCGTGATCGTCCCGACCCGTCGCCGGGCGGACGGCCCGGACATCCGCGCGATCCGGGGCGTACGGGTGATCTCGGCCGATCGGCTCGACGAGGAGACCTTCCGGACGGCCGCGCTGGCCGGGGCGCACGGGTTGGCCCTGATGCACCAGGACGACGTCGGCAACATCCATGCCGCCCTCTGCGCACAGGAGGTCGAACCCCGGCTGCGGCTGGTCCTGCGCATGTTCAACACCGGGCTCGGCAACAGCGTACGGCCGCTCTTCGCCGACTGCGCGGTGCTCTCCGACGCCTCGATGGCCGCGCCCACCTTCGTCGCCGCGGCACTCGGCGCGGTGACCCCGACCCACTTCCGGTACCGGGGCCGGACCATGACCGTGGCCCGGCGCACCGACGTACGCCCGGAGCACGTGGTGTGCGGCCTGGCCGACACCACCGACCCCCGGCACGTACGGATCCTGCCCGCGGACGAGGCCCAGGCGGACCTGGTGCTGGCCGAGGCGACCGGCCAACCGCCCGGTACGGAGGTGGCCGCGCGCCGGATCAAGCGGGCCCGCCGCCGCCAGCGACGCCCGACCGCGGTGTTCTGGCGGGCCCTGCGCTCGTTCGCCACCCGCAAGATCGGCATCGCCACCCTCGCGGTGCTCGGGGTCATCGTGGTGTTCGGCTTCCTGCTCGCCCACGCCGAGCGCGTCAGCGTCGCCGAGGCGCTTTACGTCGCGCTGGTGACCACGATCAGCGGCGCCGACCCGGATCCGGGAAAGGCCGCGTCCGCGCAGGTCATGCAGGTGGTGCTGAACCTCGCCGGGCTGGCGCTGATCCCGCTGATCACCGCGGCCGTGGTGGACGGCATGGTCAACGCCCGGCTGGCGCTCGACGACGGCCGGCTTCGCCGGCCCCGCAAGGACCACGTGGTGGTGGTCGGGCTCGGCAACGTCGGAACCAGGGTCATGTGGCAGCTCCACGACCTCGGCATCGAGGTGGTCGCAGTCGACAAGGACCCGGAGGCGCGGGGAGCGACGGTCGCCCGCCGGTTGAACATTCCGCTGATCGTCGGCGACGGTGCCCGGGAGGAGATCCTGGAGGCCGCCTCGGTGGCCACCTGCCAGGCGTTGGTGGTGGTCTCCACCGACGACGTCACCAACCTCCAGGCGGCGTTGAACGCCCGGGCGGCCAAGTCCGACCTGCGGGTGGTGCTCCGCCTGTACGACGGTGACCTCGCCGACCGGATCCAGAAGGCATTCAACATCAACATTTCCCGGAGCGTGTCGTACCTGGCCGCGCCGTCGTTCGCCGCCGCCCTGCTCAACCGCGAGATGATCGCGACCATCCCGATCAGTCGGCACGCGCTGCTGGTCGCCGAGGTCCCGATCACCGAGGGCGCCGCGCTGATCGGCCGCGAACTCGTCCAGGTCGACCAGGCCGCCGGCGTACGGGTGATCGGGCTGACCCCGGCCGGGCAGCCGAACCTGCTCTGGTCCCCGTCGCGTACGCACCGGCTCGGTGCCGGGGACCGGCTCCTGGTGGTGGTCCGCCGGGCGGCGCTGAGCGCACTGCTGAAGCAGGCGAACCCGCCGGTCGTCGACCCGGAACCGCCGGCACTGCCGACCCAGCCGCCGTTTCCCGCCGGCAGCCCCGGCTGAAACGGCCCCGCGTACGGGATGCTTTCGGTCTGCCCGGTGGACGCGAACGGTGTGCGTCGGCGGGGCGCGGAGATCGTGGGACGGATCAAAGAACACGGCCGAGTGCTGCGTATTGTTTCCTGGGGATTGCGGGAACAATTCGCCGTCCGACGAAGTCGAGGATTCCGGCCGCCCGCCGCGTCTCGGTGAACACCCGGAAGCCGGACGGTGCTGCCTACGTGGCCGGGCGGCAAACTCGGCCGTCGCGCCGAACCCCGCGGTTGTGGCGATGAACGGCTCGACCATGCCGAGACGGTTGTCCCTGGACTGGGCTCAGGATCGCGACCGGTCCACTCCGTGACCCGGTCGGTGCGTAGTATGCCACGGTGCGAGTATGGACTGACAGGGTTAAGAGCGTGCCGCGTCGTACGCGCTACCTCAGCCTGGGCCTCGGCGTACTGGCGGTCGCGTTGCTGGTCGTCGGCAGGTGGGACCTCTCGCTCGCGGTCGGTGCCGGTGCGCTGCTCGCCTGGGGGATGAAGGATCCCGCCCGGGTCACCTGGGCCATATTCGTCGTCGCTTTTGCCGTACCGGTAACCATCAACTTCGGCTATCCGACCAATCCTTCGTACACGCTGCTGCTCCTGCTTTTTGTTCTTGCCGTCTGGGGCGGGGTGCTCCGCAACGGAAACGACAGGTGGGACCCGAAGCTGTTCGGGGCGGTTCTCCTGCTTCCGTTGTCCGCGCTGCTCGCGGGCATATTGCACTGGCACGGAGCCAAGCCGATTATCGTCGGTATCGCGCCCCTACTGGCCATCGGGGCACTGTGCTGGCGCGTCATCGAGGAATCACGCCGCGACCCCCGGCTGATCGCCCGGATCGCGGAGGCGCTCACCTGGTTCAGTGTTGCCGTCGCCATCTTCGCCAAGTACCAGAGCATCTCCGGCACCTGGCCGATCTTCGATCAGCTCGCGTACCACTGGACCTACACCTCGCTGTTCGACCCGACCCGGGCGGCAGGGCTCTCCGGGCATCCCATCATCTACGGGACCTTCGCCATGGCGATGGCACTCGTAGCGCTGATCCTCCGGGGCAGGTACTGGTACGTCCCCTTCACCGCGAACCTGGTGGGGCTGGTGCTGTCGGGCACCCGGAGCGCATGGGTGGGCATGTTCCTCGCCCTGGTCCTCTGGCTCTTCTACGAGTGGCGCAAGATCTCCTGGCGGGGCGTGGGCACCACGGTCGCGATCGCCGTGGTCGCCTTCGCTTTCGTGGCGCTCAGGCCGTTCCCGCACTCCTCCACCCCTTCTTCCTCGTCGTCTTCTTCCTCTTCCTCGCCGAACAGCTCCACGCCCACTCCGCGGTCGGTCGACTCGGTCCGGGCGGCCGGGGCACGCATGTCCGACCCCATCGGTTCGGCCAGCGCGAACGCGCGCTTCACCCGTATCGGCGCGGTCTGGGACGGCATCACGGACGACTGGTCCACGGTCGTCTTCGGCCACGGACCCGAGGCCAACGTGCGCTACCTGGAGACCACCGGAATCGACGACGGCCAGGCGCAGGTTTTCGACAACACCTATCTGAGCTTCTGGTACAACTACGGGCTTCTCGGCCTGATCAGTCTGTTCCTGGTCATGCTGGGCGCGTACCTGCGCTTCCGGTCCCTGCCCGCGCGCGTGCTGCTCGTCGGCCTCGCGGCCCAGGTGTTCTTCTTCGACGTGTGGCTCTGGATCGGGGCGGTGGCCGTGTTCCTCCTGGCGGTTGCCATGGGCGCCTCGGGCAACCCGGCATGGTCGACCAAGCCGCTGCGGGAACTCGTTCCGGGGATCCCGCGGCCCCGGACAGAACAGGACGTCGACAGGGTGACCGTGCAGTCCTGACCGGCTCGGCCGTACCCGAAAGCTCACTGCACCGAACGACGGCGCCGGTACGTTCACCGGACGACCTGCTCGCTGATCTGCTGTCGCAGAATCATCCAGGCTTCTTGCAGAGGTAGTAGTGGTGGTCAGAGACGAGGTTCGGGAGTTTGTTCGGTTGAGTCCACTTACTTCGGAATCGGACAATTCCGAAGATGGTGATGAGGCATTCGATGAGATGGAACGAGCTTTGCATGCAATCGAAAAGCCTGTCACTGACGAAGAGGCTCGCGTGTTACTTGGATCCTTTGGTGAGGATAATTGCTTCGGATTGGCTTGGACACTGTTGCACTTGATTGAATCGGCCCCATCGCCGATGGTGACATCCGAGCCACCCGTGGGTTCGAACCCCTGGATTATGAGGATGTGGATTCGTTACAGGAACAGCATAGCGGACTAGCTCAAGAATCGTCGTCGGCTTATTCGGGGCGCGGGCGAGGCGTAGGTACGGTCTTCAGATTGCGGGAGCGCTTGCGTGGTTTCACGAGGTTGGGAGCACTGCTTCCGGCCGGTTTGCTTCGTATTCAATGGCAGATGCCATGTGTCGGAGAGCCGGGTAAAGCGTTCATTCGGGACCGCTGGTAGGGGTATGGGTGGCGAAGCGAGCCCATGCGGTGCGCCCGAAGGTGAGTACGGGCCCGTCCGGATCTTTGGAGTCGCGTACGGCGATGGCGTGCGGTAGTTCGGCGACCTCGACGCAGTCGGTGTCGGAGCCGCTGCGGCTGGACTTGCGCCAGACCACGTCACCGAGATCCGCAGCGACCATCAGGGCCTCACTCTCGTTCGTGCTCCGTTGCGATGCGCGCAACGAACTCCACCGACCTGGCCGGGCTGAGCGCCATCTTCGCCAGCTTATCCGCCGAGCGTCGGAAGGCTTCCACCTGCGACGGTTCCTCCAGGAAGAGGCTCGACATCCTGTGCTCCAGGTGCACGACGGCCGGATCGCGAACGAAGTCGAGCACGACAAACGGACCGTCCACCCCGATGTGCCCACCGACACCGAACGGCAGCACGGACAACGTCACGTTGGGCCGCTCGGCCGCCTCGACCAGGTGTCGAAGTTGCCGGACCATCACCCTCGGCCCACCGAGTACCCGGCGTAGGGCGGACTCGTCCACGATGACGTTCAACTCGGGTGGCTCGTCGCGGGACAGGATCGCCTGCCGGCCGAGTCTCGCCGCAACCCTGATCTGGGCATCCGCATCCGCCACGTCACACGCCCGCATGATCGCCTTGGTGTAGTCGGGTATCTGGAGCAGACCGGGTACGAGCATCGGCTGCCAACTGGTGATCCGGGTCGCCTCGGTCTCGAAGCGGATGAACGTACGTGACCACGGCGTCAGCCCGGTCCCGTACGTCTCCCACCAGCCTCGGTCCTTGCCGCGTTCGGACATGGCGAGCAGGCGCTTGCGTTCGTCACCGATCACGCCGTAGATCACGAGCAGCGAGGCGACATCCTCCGGCGGGATGCCCTGCTGGCCGGTCTCCATCCGGGACAGTCGGGACGCCTGCCAGCCGAGCTGTGCGCTCACGGCGGCGCCGGTCAGACCCTTGGCCTTGCGCAGTTGTCGCAGCTCACCGCCGAGTCCACGACCGACAACGGTCGGCGCGTTCTGCTTCGGCATGTCCACTCGCCTCCACCCCGGGGGTATTGACATCCGTACGCCAGAACGCCAACCTAATCGCAAATTGCTGTGACAAGCAACCCTGTGGTGATCATTTGTGTGAGGAGTGTCAACATGAGCGATCTCAAGCCGTACCGCTACGTGCCGCCCTGGGCTCACCCGTACGACCCGGCGGACTCGCCGGGGCCGATCGAGTCGGTGTTGGAGCGGTTCCGGCGCGGCCGTCCGGAGGAGCCGGAGCCGAGCGACGCCGAGATCGAGGCCAGCCGGTACACGATCGTGCTGGTGCCGCCCGAGGCCGCCGAGAAGATCGGGTACGACCGTTCGGACGTGGGGCTGCGGATGTTCCGTGACGGCGACTGGGACCACAACCCGAGCGACCTGGACGAGGCGGCCGACCTCGTCCAACAGGCGTGCGGCGAACCGATCACCCTGGTCGAACACCACTCCGACCTGACCTACTGGACCGCCCGACTCCGTCCGGCCGCCGATTGAAGAGCGGTTCATCCCATCGGGGTGATGCGGGAGCAACCTCTGCCGGGTCAGGCTGACCCTGACCCGTATCCGCTGGGCGCCCCACCGGGCCGGGTGGCCTGGCCAGGTGAGAGGGAGGCGAATGGGTGGACCCGACGGCGGAGTATTTCGCGGGTCCGGCGCGGCAGCGTGCGCACCTGCTGCCCCGCGGCTTCTCGGCGACCGTACGTCTCGATCTGCGCCGCCCGGACGGCATGGCCCGCTGGTATCTCACCCTCGGTGAGGACGGCATCTCGATCTGGCCCGACGGTGAGCGGGAGGCGGACTGCGTGTTTGTCGCCGACGGCGCGGTCTTCGACGGGCTGGTGACCGGAGGCGACGTGACAACGGCCCTGATGCGGAACGACCTGAAGTTTCACGGGTCGCAGCGAATCCTGACCTACTTCGAACGCCTGCTGCCCGGACCACCCGACTCGCACGGGCCCGAACGGGTCGCCGGCAGAAGCGGGCACCATCACGTCGAGGGTGGCCGGGACCGTGCACGCTAACCAGATTTCCATCCTGGAGGGGCTGACCTACATCGTCAGCGAGCGCAACGGAGACGTGAACCCGGCTCCGGGCGAGCCGGCCGGGTTGTACTTCCTCGACACCCGCTTCCTGTCGAAGTGGGTTGTGACGGTCAACGGGGAGCGCCTGACTCCGCTCTCCGTCGACGACCTGCAGTATTTCGAGGCGAAATTCTTCCTCGTGCCCGGGGAACCGACGCACTACGTCAGCTCGACCCTTTCGGTGATGCGCCACCGTTCGATCGTGGGCGGTCTCGCGGAGAAGCTGAGCATCCTGAACAGCGGCGAGGAGCCGGCCGAGGTGACGATCCGGCTGGAGGCGGCGAGCGACTTCGTCGACGTCGACCTGATCAGCCAGCCCGGCGTACCCGATGATTCGATACGGGGAAAGAAGGGCCGGTTCGACCACCAGATCGGTGACCGCTACCTCCGCCTGTTCTACGTACGTGAGGACTTCTACCGGGCGACCGTCATCCAGACCAGTGAAGCGGCGGAGATCGATCAGGACGGGCTGACCTTCACCGTCCGGATCCCCTCGCAGGGAAGCTGGTCCACCCAGTTGCAGGTGGTGACCGACCTCCGCGCGCCGGGCGCCGAGGACATCCATGGCAAGGATGCCCTGATCCGCCGCACAAAAGAGGGCATGCGGGAGGAACTGGACCAGTGGATCGCCCAGGCGCCCCGGCTGGAGTGCGACTTCGACCCGCTCACCGAGGCGTACCGGCGAAGTCTGATCGACCTGGCCGCGTTACGGCTCCCGGGATTCGACGCGAGCGGATGGTATCCGGCCGCGGGCCTGCCCTGGCTGAACACGATCGTCGGTCGGCAGAACATCATCACCAGCATCCAGTCGCTGCCGTACCTGCCGGAGCTGGCCGCGACCACACTCCGGACGCTGGCGACCTTCCAGGGGACGAAGCTCGACGACTTCCGGGAGGAACAGCCGGGGAAGATCCTCCACCTGACCAGGTGGAACGAGGCCGCCGCCTTCGAGGAAACCCCGAACGCCCGGTACTTCGGCTCGGTCGACTCGACGCCGCTGTTCGTGGTGCTACTCGACGAGTACGAGCGCTGGACCGGCGACGCGGCGCTGGTCCGCGAGCTGGAGAAGGAGGTACGCGCGGCGCTGCGCTGGATCGACGAGTGGGGGGACCTGGTCGGCGACGGCTACCTCTGGTACCAACCTCCACGGGCGGCGGGCGAGCAACCCAACCAGTCCTGGAAGGAATCCGAGCTGGCGATCTGCTACGCCGACGGCCGGCTGCCCGGGTTCCCCCGGGCCACCTGCGAGGTGCAGGGCTACGTGTACGACGCGAAGATGCGCGGTGCCCGGCTGGCTCGTACCCTCTGGGGCGATTCCGCGTACGCCGACCGGCTGGAACAGCAGGCCGCCGAGCTGCGGGAACGGTTCAACCGGGACTTCTGGATGCCGGACCGGGGGTACTACGCCCTGGCGCTGGAGGCCGACGGCAGCCAGGTGGACGCGCTCGCGTCGAACCTGGGTCACCTGCTCTGGAGCGGCATCGTCGACCCGGACCGGGCGCAGGCCGTGGTCGACCACCTGCTCGGGCCACGGCTCTTCTCCGGCTGGGGAGTGCGCACGCTCGCCGTCGGGGAGGCGAAACACAATCCGGTCGGTTACCACGTCGGTGCCGTCTGGCCGTACGACAACTCGATCATCGCCGAGGGTCTGCGCCGGTACGGGTACGCGGCCGAGGCGGGAACCATCGCGATGGCGATGTTCGAGGCCGCCAGCTACTTCCGGGGGCGGCTGCCGGAGGCGTTCACCGGCTACGACCGCGAACTCACCGTGGCGCCGGTGCGCTATCCCACCGCCACGAGTCCGCAGGGGTGGTCGGCCGGGGCGGTGCTGTCGCTGCTGCGTACCGTCCTCGGCCTGGAGGCGCACGGTCGTCACCTGGTGGTCAACGCCGCCCTGCCGCCCGGCCTGGCACAGGTCGCCCTGCTCCGGGTACCCGGACCGTGGGGCACGGCAGACGCACTCGGCCGCGCCAACACCCCCACGCCGTACTCCTGACCGTCAGCGGCCGTTGCCCATGCGGTCGGCAACCTGCTGTTGGGTCAACCCCCAGGCCCGGTACGCCTTAGGCGACGAGGTAGGTGGAGTCGTCGAATTCGGCAGTGACGCGCAGGCGTCCGCCAAGGGCTTCGACGTAGGCACGGAGGACGGATACCGACACTGTGTCGAGTTTCCCGCGTTCGACATCGGAGACCCGGGGACCAGAAACCCCCATGACCTCGGCCACCTCGCGTTGGGTAAGGGCGCGGTTGCGACGCACCTCTGCCAGCCGGTACGCGTGGATTTCGTCGTCTAGGCGCTGCTGGCCGGCGGCGCGCTCGGCGTCGGTGCGGATCGGATGGCCTGCGGCGCGACGGATTTCCTCGGCGCGACGCTTGGCTTCGTCCCACGATATGGCGCTCATTGATAGTTCCTCGTTTCCAGTTCGGCCAGGTGGATGTCGTAGCGGCTGTCTGCGAGCGGGATTGCGGTCTCGTACCAGCCGCGCCAGTTACCGGCCTTGTCACCGGCGACGAGTAGCACTGCTCGTCGTACCGGGTCGAAGACGAACAAGATCCGAACTTCGCTGGATCCCGTTGATCCTGGCCGCAACTCCTTCATGTTGTGGTGCCGCGAGTGCTTCACCCGATCGACCAGTGGGCGACCGAGCACCGGTCCTTCCGATGCCAGGCGGTCGATCGCGTCTTCGACGAGATCGGCCGTGTTGGGATCGTTCTTGGTCAGGTCGTTGAACCACGCCGCAACGTCCTCGACCAGCAGGATCTGCCATCCGCCCACCCCTAGAGCTTAACCCCAGGGTTAAATCCTTGCCAGTGGTTCCTATCCCGTGACGGCTGGTACGGGTACGCCGAGCACCGCCTGCTCGTCCGGCCGGTGCACGAGCACATCGGCCAGGAACGACTGCACCGCCGGTGCCAGGCCCACGTCCCGCCCGGCCTGCTCGGACAGCCGCCACCGGTGCTCGATCACCTGCACGAACAGTTCCGCCGGCTCCAGCTTCTTGCGCAGATGCCCCGGCACCGCCCGTACGACGGGTTCGAAGACCTCGGTCAGCCAGCGGTGCGCGGACTGTTGCTCGTCGGACAGGTCGCTCTCGGCGCGGTAGGTGTCCAGGTCGTTGAGCAGGCGCCGGGCCTGGTTCTCCTCGGCGTCGAGCCCGGTCAGCCGGAGCAGTCGCCGGCTGTGGTAACCCGCGTCGACCACCTTCGGTCGGACCAGGTACCGCCCGTTGTCCACAAGGGACATCGCCACCTCGGCGACGTCGAAACCCATGTCGTTCAGCCGCCGGATCCGGCCCTCGATGTCGTGCCGGTCGTCCCGTTCCACCTGCTGCTCGTACGTGATCTCGTGCCAGAGCCGCTCGTAGCGTTCCACCACCTGGTCGGCGACCTCCTCCGGGTCGATCGCCTCGTGCAGCAGTCCCGCCGCCTGGAGGTCGAGCGCCTCACCGAAGATGTTCACCCGGGCGATCTCGATGTCCTCGCTGCGCTGCCCGTTCGACAGTTGGGTACGCAACGCGCCGGTCTCCGCGTCGACCAGGTAGGCGGCGAACGCCCCGGCGTCCCGGCGGAACAGGGTGTTCGACAGCGAGCAGTCGCCCCAGAAGAAACCGGTCAGGTGCATCCGTACGATCAGCGCGGCGAGCGCGTCCAGCAGCCGGGTCATCGTCTCCGGGCGCAGCGTGTGCGAGAACAGCGCCCGGTACGGCAGCGAGAACTGTAGATGCTTCGTGATCAGTACGGGATCCAGCGGCTCCCCGTGCTGGTCCACCCGGTCGGCGACGATCGCGATCGCCTGCACGGACGGGAAGTCGATCCGTTCCAGGGCGCGGAGCAGGTCGTACTCGCGTTCGGCGACCCGTTCCCCGGTCTCCTTGACCGCGTACACGGTGTTGGCGAGACGTACGAAACGTACGATATGCCGGGAAATGCCCTGCGGAAGTGCCACCAGATGGTCGGCCGGCCACTGCTCCAGCGGCGTCGACCACGGTAGGTCGAGCAGCGCCGGGTCAACGAGGGCCGAAGTGATGCGCACGACCCCAAGCATGCCGCCTCCGCCCCCGTTACCACCCCCCACCGTGTCCCGTCACACACCCCTCACCCCCCACCCCGGGGGACCCGCACTCATGTAGAGAAAACGTGCCTTGGGAGGGCGCAATTACCACTCTTTCTCTGTAAGTGTGCGGATCTTGGGGGGAGGGGGTGGAGGGTGTGTGCGGGCACGAGGGGTCCGCGCGGGGGCGGGGTAGCGTGGGCGGGTGCGAGAGAGCGGGCGGGGGACCGGAACGGTACGGCGATCGGCGCTGCGGCTGCGACCGGTGTACCCGGCCGGCTGGTGGTTCGACGCCCTGCTCCTGATCGGCCTGGCCGGCATCACCCTCGCCCTCGCCAACGGCCACCTCTACGGCCTCGACCAGTCCGTACGCGAGTGGAGCGACACCCACCGCCCCGACGTCGCGTACTGGATCGCCCGGGTGTTCAACTACCTCGGCCAGGGCGGCTGGCTGCTCACCCCGCTCGCCGCGATCCTCGGCATCGCCACCGGCCTGCGCTCCCGCTCGATCCGCCCCCTGCTGGTGGTCGCCGCCGCGTTCGTCGCCACGTACGTCACCATCGGGCCGTTCAAGATCTGGACCGACCGGGCCGCCCCCAGCTCAAAACTGCCGCCCGAAGAGTCCGTCAAGATCTTCAACAACCATCTGCCGGTGGGCGAATACAGCATGTCCTACCCGTCCGGGCACGTCGCCAACGCCATCATCTGGTACGGCGTGATCTCCCTGCTCCTGGTCGCCCTGCTGCGTACGCTGGGCCGACCGCACCCGCCCGCGGGCCTGGCGCTGGCGATCCGGATCGCGCCCCCGGCGATCGTCTTCTGCACCACCACCTACCTGAGCTTCCACTGGATCACCGACAGCGTCGCCGGACTCCTGCTCGGCCTCTTCGTCGACCGGATCCTCACCCGGGTGCCCTGGGACGACATCCCACTGCCGAGGCTGCCCGGCCACGTCGACCGACCCGGAGTGTTCACCTCCACCTCCTAGGCTCCCGTCCGTGGAACAACAGGGGGCAGCGTCGGCGCGGCTCGACCGGCGGCTCGGCGTACCCGACGCGGTGGTCATCGGACTCGGGTCGATGCTCGGGGCAGGCGTTTTCGTGGTCTTCGCCCCGGCGACCGCCGCCGCCGGGAGCGGGACCGGCCTGCTGATCGCACTGGCAATCGCCGGATTTGTCGCCTACTGCAACGCGACCAGCTCCGCCCGGCTCGCCGCCCGCTACCCCGAATCCGGCGGCACCTACGTCTACGGCAGGGAACGGCTCGGCGACCTCGCCGGCTTCCTCGCCGGCTGGGCCTTCGTCGCCGGCAAGACCGCGAGCTGCGCCGCGATGGCACTCACCATCGGGGTCTACCTCTGGCCAGGGCAGGCCAGACCGGTCGCGGTGGTGGCCGTACTCGCCGTCACCGTGGTCAACCTCGGCGGGATCGCCAAGACCGCCCGCGCCACCCGGTGGCTGGTCGCCGCCACCCTCACCGTGCTCGTCGCGGTCACGGCCGTCGGCCTCACCACCGGGTCCGCCGACGCGTCCCGGCTCGCCGACACCGCCGGCACCACCGGGTACGGCGTACTCGGCGCCGCCGGGCTGCTCTTCTTCGCCTTCGCCGGGTACGCCCGGATCGCCACCCTCGGCGAGGAGGTACGCGACCCGGAGCGGACCATCCCCCGCGCGGTACCGCTCGCACTCGGGCTGGTCCTGCTGGTCTACCTGGCCCTCGCCGGGGTGACCCTGTCCGTGCTCGGTGCCGACCGGCTCGCCGCCTCGTCGGCACCGCTGGCCGACGTGGTGACCGCCGCCGGCCTACCCGCCCTCGCCTGGCTGGTACGCGTCGGCGCGGCGGTCGCCGTCACCGGCGTACTGCTGGCGCTGGTCGCCGGGGTCGGCCGGACCATGCTGGCGATGGCCCGACGCCGTGACCTGCCCGGTGCGCTCGCCGCCGTACACCCCCGTCGACGGGTCCCGCACCGGGCCGAACTGCTGGTGGCGGGCGTGGTGATCATCCTGGTCAGCCTCGGCGACCTCCGTACGGCGATCGGCTTCTCGAGCTGCACCGTGCTGGTCTACTACGCGATCACGAACGCCGCCGCCCTCACCCTCGGGCGCGACGACGGCCGGCGGCTTCCCGTACAACCGCTGGCCGTGTTGGGGCTGGTCGGCTGCCTGGTCCTGGCCGCCACCCTCCCGCTCGGCAGCGTCCTCGCCGGCCTGGCCGTCCTGGGTGTGGGCGCCCTGACCCACACCCTCATCGCCCGAGGTCGTTAGCGGAGCCAGGTACCGGCGCGCATGACGCGGACGACCTGGAGGTCCTCGTCGAGTTCGACCAGGTCGGCGCGGTGA
Organism: Micromonospora sp. NBC_01796; assembly: GCF_035917455.1. Taxonomy (NCBI): domain Bacteria; kingdom Bacillati; phylum Actinomycetota; class Actinomycetes; order Micromonosporales; family Micromonosporaceae; genus Micromonospora; species Micromonospora sp. NBC_01796. The sequence goes on from NZ_CP109078.1 coordinate 3,444,528, forward strand.
CCGGGCAGCAGGGCACCGAAGTTGTCGCCCTGGCCGATCGCGCGGGCGGGGGTGGTGGAGGCCATCCGGCAGGCGTCGGGCAGGGCGATTCCGGCGTCGACCGCGCGGCGCAGGGCGGCGTCCATGGTGAGGGTGCTGCCGGCGATGGCACCGTCCCGGGCCAGCCGGGCCGCCCGGTCGGCGACCACGACCGTCTGGCCGCCCAGCTCGTACTCGCCGTCGGGCATGCCGGCGGCGGCCATCGCGTCGGTGATCAGGGCGGACCGGTCCGCGCCGCCGACCGAGGCGGCGAAGTTCAGCGTGCCGTCGTGCAGGTGGATGCCGTCGGCGACCAGTTCGCAGACCACGCTCGCCGCGCCGAGCAGCGCGAAGACCGGGCCGGGTTCGCGGTGGTGCGGGGCGCGCATGCCGTTGAACAGGTGGGTGGCGACGGTCGCCCCCGCGTTCACCGCGGCCATGGTCTGCTCGTACGTGGCGTCGGTGTGCCCGACCGCGGCGACCACACCCCGGTTGACCAGCAGCCGGATCGCGTCCAGCGCGCCCGGACGCTCCGGGGCGATGGTGACCATGCGGATCGCGCCCTCGCCCGCGTCGAGCAGTTCGCCGAGTTCGTCGAGCGACGGGTCGCGCAGGAACTCCGGGTTCTGCGCCCCGCACCGGGCCTGCGACAGGTACGGGCCCTCGAAGTGGATCCCGGCCAGCACCCCCTCCTTGACCAGCGGCGTGAACGCGGAGGTTGCCTGGTGCATCAGCTCGGTCGGTGAGCTCACCAGGCTGGCCAGCAGGGTGGTGGTGCCGTGGGAGAGGTGGAAGTCCGCCGCCCCGCGGGCCGCTTCGGCGTCCCCGGTGGTGAAGGTGTGCCCGCCGCCGCCGTGGGTGTGGATGTCGACGAAGCCCGGAACGATCCAGTTCCCGTCCCGGATCGACGGATACTCGGCAACCGCGGTGATCCGCTCGCCGTCGAACTCCACACACCCCTGCCGGATGACTCCGGTCGGGGTAACCACCTTGCCAGTCACGCGATCCGTCACGAGGGCTCCTACTACCTGTCGGGGATGGGGGCGGTGCCGATGGCGTCGAGGGCGAGCAGTGCGGCACCGAGGCAGCCGGCTTCGTCGCCGAGGGCGGCCCGTACCAGCTCGGGTTCCCGGTGGAAGGTCAACCGGGCGCGCAGGGCGGCGCGCAGCGGGACGAGCAGTTCGTCACCCGCCTCGGCCAGGCCGCCACCGACCACCACCACCGCCGGGTCGTAGAGCGCCTGCGCGATCAGCAGCCCGTCGGCGAGCGCCTCGACGGTCTCCTGCCAGATCCGGGTGGCGAGCTTCTCCCCGGCCGTCGCCCGGCGTACGACCTCGGCCGCGCTCGCCGGTTCGCCGGCCAGTTCGGTGTAACGGCGGCCGACGGCGGCGGCCGAGGCGATCGCCTCCAGGCAGCCGACCTGGCCGCAGCCGCAGCGGGGTCCGTCCGGTCGGACGACGATGTGCCCGAGTTCGCCGGCCGCGCCGTGGGCGCCGACGTACGCCGTACCGTCGATGGTGAGGGCTGCGGCGATGCCGGTGCCGATGGCGATGAAGAGGACGTACCGGCCGCCCTGGCCGGCACCGATCCGCGCCTCGGCGATGCCGCCCGCGCGTACGTCGTGGCCGAGCGCCGCCGGCAGCCCGAGGCGTTCGGTGACCAGGGCCCGCAGGGGTACGTCGCGGAAGCCGACGTTCGCCGACCAGACCGCCACCCCGGCGGCCTCGTCCACCACACCGGGTACCGCGATGCCGACCGCGACCGGGTCGAGCCCGTCGGCGCGGGCCCGGTCGGCCAGGCCCTCGGCCACCCCGAGGATGGTCTGCACCACGGCTTCGGGGCCGCGATCGGCGCGGGTGGGGTGCCGTTCGGTGTGGTGGTTGGTGCCGTCCGGCCGGACCAGGGCGCACTTGATGCCGGTGCCGCCCACGTCGAGCGCGATCACCACGGAGGGTTGGGCGGAGGGGGTGGGCCGGGCCGCCGGGGCGGCCTCGGTCACGTCAGCACCACGGAGCGGGTGAGGTTGCGCGGGGTGTCGGGGTCCAGGCCACGGCTGACGGCGAGGGCCACCGCGAACCGCTGGGCCAGGATCAGGTCGGCCATCGGGTCGAGCGGCGTACGCCCGGCGGCCCAGTCACCGAGCACGGTGTGGGTGCCGTTGGTGCGACTGTGGACGAAGGCGGCCCCGGTGCCGGCGATCTCCTCGGCCAGCCCCTCCGGGATGTCACCGAACGCCCACACCATCCGCCCCGGGCCGGCGATCGAGATCGGGCCGTGCCGGTAGTCCATCGCCGGGTACGCCTCGGACCAGAAGGTGGCCGCCTCCCGGCACTTCAGGGCGGCTTCCTGGGCGAGCCCGATGGTCCACCCCCGACCGAGGAAGGTCGCCTGTTCGATCTGGGCCGGGTCGACCGGCAGCGGTGCGCGTACGGCCACCTCGGCGTCGTGGGCCAGGGCGGTGAGGTTCTCGCCGAGATGTGCCCGGAGCAGCGCGAGTGCGCTGGTGGCGAAGCGGGTCTGCACCACTGACCGCTCGTCGGCGAAGGGGAGTCGTACGTCCGCGCTGGCGAGGTCGACGGCGGGTGAGTCGGGGTCGCCGACGATGACCGTGGCGGGGGTCCGGCCGTGTACGGCGACGAGCAGGTCGAGGACCTCGGTGGTGGTGCCGGAGCGGGTGATCGCGATGATCCGGTCGTAGTGGCGTCCGGCGGGGAACTCCGATGCCTGGAACGCGTCGGTCTCGCCCTGGCCGGCGCGTTCGCGCAGGGCGGCGTACGCCATGGCGATGAACCAGGAGGTGCCGCAGCCGACGACGGCGACCCGCTCACCCCGTCGGGGAAGTGCGTCGGCCGACGGGCCGGCGAGTGCGGCGGCCTGTAACCAGCAGTCGGGCTGGCTGTTGATCTCCGCGTCGACGTACGCCATCAGGGCTCCTCGCTGGCGAGAAATGCTGCGCGATACCGTTCGTTCCGCACGTCTTTCGCGCGTTATTCTGCTCGAAACATGTTCGACCTGGCAACTGTGCGCAGGTTCGCGCAAGCGCTCTCTTTGCGCCACCGTAGTTTCGCGCACTAGTGTGCACGCAATCAATCACCGTACGTGCATGGAGGCTCGCGGTGGACCGGTACGCGAGATGGAACGCCCTGCTGGAGCTGCTGACCGAGAGCGGCCGGGTCAGCGTGGAGGACGCCGCCGCGCGGCTCGACGTCTCGCAGGCGACCATCCGGCGTGACTTCGACCAGTTGGCCCAGCAGCAGATGATCAACCGGACCCGTGGTGGCGCGGTCGCCAACGGGGTCTCCTACGACCTGCCGCTGCGCTACAAGACGGCCAAGCACTCGGCCGAGAAGCAACGCATCGGGACCGCCGCCGCCGCGCTGGTCTCACCCGGCATGGTGGTCGGCCTCAACGGCGGGACCACCACCACCGAGGTCGCCCGCGCCCTCGCCGTACGTCCGGACCTCAACACCAGCGCCGACGGTGCACAGCTCACCGTGGTCACCAACGCCCTGAACATCGCCAACGAGCTGCTGGTCCGGTCCCGGATGAAGGTGGTGGTGGCCGGCGGCGTCGTCCGACCACAGTCGTTCGAACTGGTCGGCCCGCTCGGCGGGGCGCTCCTGCGCGAGGTCACCCTGGACGTGGCCCTGCTCGGGGTGGACGCGATCGACGTACAGCTCGGGGCGGCGGCCCACCACGAGGGCGAGGCGTCGATGAACAACCTGATGGTGGCCCGCGCGAAGCGCGTCGTGATCATCGCGGACTCGTCCAAACTGGGTGGTCACGCCTTCGCCCGGATCTGCCCGGTGGAACGGGTCGAGACCCTGGTCACCGACTCCGGGGCGGATCCCGCCATCGTCGAGGGCTTCCGCCAGGCGGGCGTACACGTCATCACCGCCTGACCAGTATCGGGCATTTTGGGTGTTCGGGGCTTCTTCCGCTGACATATCGACTACGGTGGCGCCAGTCATGACCGCTTGCACGGGAGGTCGGCGTTGACGGCCGTACTGGAGATCGAGGGTCTGCGGAAGACCTACCGGAGCAGACGCCGTGGCACCCGGCACGCCCTGGACGGATTCGACATGCTGGTCGAGGCGGGGCAGGTGCACGGCTTCCTCGGGCCGAACGGCTCCGGCAAGACGACGACCCTCCGTACGCTGCTCGGTCTGATCAAGGCCAACGGCGGCCGGATGGCGCTCCTCGGCCGTGAGGTGCCGGCCGCCCTGCCCGACGTCGCCGGCTCGGTCGGCGCGATCGTGGAGAGTCCGCAGTTCTTCCCGAACTTCACCGCACAGGACACCCTCTCCCTGCTGGCCGGTGCCGGCGGGGTCCCGCAGGCACGGGTCGCCGAGGTCCTCGAACTGGTCGGGCTCCGGGACCGGAGCAAGGACCGGGTCAGGTCCTACTCGCTCGGCATGAAACAGCGGCTCGCGGTCGCCTCGGCCCTGCTGAAGAACCCGCGCCTGCTGATCCTCGACGAGCCGGCCAACGGCCTCGACCCCGGCGGCATCCGGGAGATGCGGGCGCTGATGCGCAACCTGGCCGAGTCCGGCATGACCGTCGTGCTCTCCAGCCACATCCTCGGCGAGGTCCAGCTCATCTGCGACTCCGTCACCATCATCTCGCGCGGCCGTCGGGTCGCCGCCGGTCCGGTCTCCGAGGTCCTCGCCCAGCACGCCGGCAGTGGCCTCCGGGTACGCCTGGAAGCCGCCGCCGAACTGCCGCTGGCGGCCGAGGCGCTGACCCAGGCCGGTGCCAGGGTGAGCACCGAACCGGACCACCTGATGGTCTACGGCGTCGAGCAGCCCGCCTGGGTCAGCCGTACGCTCGCCGGCCACAACCTGTACGTCAGCGAACTCGCCCCGGTCACCGCCGACCTGGAGAGCGTCTTCCTGGACCTGACCGCCACCGCGCCGGTGCCCGGTCAGCATCGCCAGGTCGACGAGTCCGCGCTCGTCGGCGGCACCGGCACCGATCCAGGACCCGCCGGATCCGGCGGTACGCCGGGAGGTTGGGGAGTATGAGCCTCTACACGACCGAACTGCGCCGGATCTTCAAACGCCGGGTCACCCGGTTGATGCTGGCCCTGCTGGTCCTCGGGCTGGCCGGGATCGCGATCGCCTTCACCGTGAACAGCCACAAGGTCGGCCCGGCGCAGGTCGCCGCCGCCGAGGTCCGGGCCGAGGCGGCGTACCAGGAACAGATGCGGTACCACGCGGAATCCGTACGCGCCTGCGAGGCGGCCCAGGCGGCCGGTGCGGGGACCGACCAGTTCCCGCCCGACTGCGGCCGGGACTGGGCGCCGACCAGGGACAACTTCCAGGCGCAGTGGTTCATGCCGTACCAGTTCGAGTTCCGGGAGGAGTTCGGCGCCTTCATCGCGATCTTCGCCGGCATCCTGGCGCTGTTCGCGTTTGTCGTCGGCGCCTCGTACATCGGGGCGGAGTGGCACACCGGCGGGATGACCAACCTGCTGCTGTGGCGGCCGAAGCGGCTGACCGTCCTGTTCACCAAGCTGGCCGCCCTGCTCAGTACGCTCCTCGGCCTCAGCCTGGTGCTCGGTGCGCTGTGGACGGCCGCGTTCTGGCTGATCGGCCGGTTCGACGGGATCACCGGGAAGATGACGCAGGGGGTCTGGGAGTCGTTCGCGCTCTCCGGTCTCCGCGCGGTCGGCCTGGTGCTAGCGGTCGGCGCGATCGCCTTCGGCCTGGCCTCCCTGGGCCGGCACACCGCGATGGCGCTCGGCGTCGCCGTGGGCGTCACCGTGGTCAGCGAGATCGGCGTACGGACCATCATGGGCCTGATCGGCACCCCGTTCGGTGACCGGTACGTCCTGTCCACCTATGCGCTGGCCTGGTTCGAGAAGAGGTGGACCCTCTTCGACTACGACGCGTGCAACTTCCGGGGAGGCGAGTGCGTACCGGGTGAACTCGTCGTCACCTGGCAGGACTCGGGCCTGGTCTTCGGCATCGGCACGGTGGTGGTCCTCGCCGCCGCGATCTGGTCCATGCGCCGCCGCGACGTCACCTGATCCGGACCGTTCGTCGACGAAGCTCGCGGTTCGGGGATCTGGGAGTTCGGGCCGGGCGCGATTAGGCTGGTGGGGCCGTGCGACGGGTGCGGCTGCCGAGGTCTGCGAGGAGCGCCATGAAGCCGGGTGCTGACGCTCCAGCCACCGACGACGACAATCCCGCGGCGCAGACTCCGGCGTCGACCACCGCGCCGGTCGTACCCGGACAGCGGATCGCTCCGGAGCACCGAACCGATCCGGAATCGCCCGATCACGAGCCCGATGACGCCGAAGCGGCCGAGCAGCCGGCAGCCGCGAAGACCGTCGGGCTGACCGAGCGGGAGCAGGAGATCCTCGTCTTCGAGCGGCGGTGGTGGAAGCACGCCGGAGCCAAGGAGCAGGCGATCCGGGACTCCTTCGACCTGTCCGCGACCCGTTACTACCAACTGCTCAACGCCCTGCTGGACAACCCGGCCGCGCTCGCCGCCGAGCCGGTGCTGGTGGCCCGACTGCGCCGGCTGCGCGCCGCCCGCTCCCGTACCCGCCGCCGCTGACAGCCGATCACGCTGGCGGCAGGACGGGAACGGGTGTTACTTCTCGTACGTCCGAAGGCCGTTGCCGAGCGCGATGAACGTGGGCGCCCACTCGCCGACGAAGATGCCCCAGCGGTCCGCGCGGTCGATCTCCGCACCCTTTTCGAACTGCTTGGACATCAACCAGCAGCCGAATGACAGGGCGATGCTGGCAAAGCCCGCCGCGTAGCAGTGGTCCGACTTCAGCCCCATGTCGTGCAGCTTCTGCAACATCTGGCCCCCCAATCGCGCGGTGTCGTCACCCGGGCGTGGGCGGGCACACCGTTCACGCTTGACGTTACCGTCGGTGATGGCGAAGGATCCTCGTGTTCGCGATAACCGTCCGCCCGGCACGTACTTTCACCGGCTGCGCGGGTATTCCGCGCGTGGGAAGGGACTCATTCCCTGAGAGTGTCGGGTCCGTTCGGGTAGACATGGATCAAGGCGAAACTTCCTCGACAACCCTTCGATCGAGCGCAGCCCCGCTGCCTCGCGGCAGAGCCGGAGACCTCAGGATGATGCAGGTATGGTCCGCCTCCGAAGCGGCACCGGACCGACTGGCCAACGAGGATCACGTCTTCCAGTACGGGCAGCTCGTCGGCGTACTCGACGGGGCGACCGTGCCGGAGGGCTTCGACACCGGTTGCGTACACGGTCCCGCGTGGTACGTCCGCCGGCTCGCCGCGCGGATCGGCCTGGTCGCCGCGGACCGTCCCGGCGCCACCCTGATGGAGATCCTCGCGGGCGCGATCGACGCCGTACGCGGGGACCACGGCAACCGGTGCGACCTGGGTCATCCCGGCACCCCGTCCTCCACCGTCTGCATGATCCGGCAGGGCAGCGAGCACGTCGACTACCTGGTGCTCTGCGACAGTCCGCTGGTCGTGGACCTGGGCAGCCGGTTGCAGGTGATCACCGACGACCGGTTGGACACGACCATGGTCGGGGTGAAGTCGGCCGCGTTCGCGGGCGGGGCGGGCAACGACGACAGCGACCCGCAGGCGGGGTTCCGCCGCTCGGTGACCTGGCAGCGGCAGCAGATGAACACCCCGGGCGGCTACTGGGTCGCCGCCGCCGACCCGGACGCCGCGTACCACGCCATCGGCGGCGGGCTGTCGCTGACCGGGCCCGACCGGGTACGCCGGGTCGCCCTGCTCACCGACGGTGCGTCGTACGCGGTCGACAAGCTGGGCCTGTTCGACTGGCACAACCTGTTGGCCCTGCTCACCGCCGAGGGGCCGAGCGAGTTGATCCGGCGGGTCCGTGCCGCCGAACAGGACAACGGCGACGGCCAGGACCGGCACCGGTTCAAGCGGTACGACGACGCCACGGCCGCCCTGTGTCGCTTCGACCGCTGACCCGCTGCTCGTCCGCTCTCACCGATCCCGTCCCAGATCGGAGCGCCACCGGAGCCGATCGACGTGGCGGGGCTACTGTCGGTCACCGCCGCCCCGGCCGTTCATGCAGCCGCGCAGGCTGTACCGGACAGGGCCTCTCGGCGTAACGGCCGCGCTTGGCCAAAGCGGTGGACGAGGCGGGTGCGCGCCGGGAACACTCCGAACGTGAGCAGCAACGTACAACTGACGCCGATCGACGAGCAGACCCTGGAGCCGTTGCTGTCAGTAGCCGTCGCGGAGGCGGAACCCGACGACGTGATGCCGCCGGTCGAGGCACCGGCCGGGTGGTCGCACGCACGGCGGGAGGCGTTCCGGGAGTTCCACCGGGCGCGCTTCGACGGCCTGGACGGCAACGCCCGTACGCTGATGTTCGCGATCATGGTCGACGGTGACGTGGTGGGCATGATCCGGATGAGTCACCACGACAAACCGGCGACCATGGAAACCGGGATGTGGCTCGGCAAGTCGGCCCGGGGTCAGGGCATCGCCGCCACCGCGTTGCGACTACTGCTCGCCGAGGCGGTCGGCGCCGGCGCCCGCCTGGTGGTGGCCGAGACCACCGCCGACAACGCCCCCGCCCTCGGCGTCCTGCGCCGCGCCGGCGCCGAGTTCGACCGCAACGGCGACGCGGTCCGCGCCCGCATCCGCCTCGGCTGACCACCCCGGTCCCCCACCCCGCCCGCCCCGCCCGCTCCACCCTCCCCGCCCACCCCGCCCGCCCTCCCCGCCCTCCCCGCCCGGCGATCTTGCAGTTTGGGTGCCTGAAATTGCGGCATTAGTTCGGACTTGTGAACCACCACAACTGCAAGATCGCGGGCTTTCGTGGGGTGGGGTGGGTGGGGGTGGGGGTGGGGAGGGGGTTAGGCGGTTTTGAGGCGGTTGCGGTAGGCGCGCATTGAGGCCTGGGAGCCGCAGGTGGCACTGCAGTAGAGGCCGGAGGTGTTGCGGGTCTTGTCGAAAAAGCCGGAGTGGCAGGAGGAGTTCTTGCACACCTTCACCCGCGACCAGCCGCCCCGGGCGGCGAGGTCCGCGACGGCGGCGAAGAGCGAGCCGAACGCCCCCGGTACGCCGGACTGGGACGCGACGAGCGTGCAGCCCTCGGCACTGATCCTCGGGGTGAGCGGGTAGCGCTCCGCGATGCGCTGGAGATATGCCTCGGCGTCCGGAACCGCCGTTTCGTCGTCGACGCAGCCGGCGTGCGACCGGAGGATCGTGACGAAGGCCGCGCGTAGCTCCTGGGCGGCGACTGCGTCGGAGTACGTGGCGGAGGGAGCGGCGTCGGCGAGGCCGGCTCTGGTCAGCCAGTCGGCCAGCCCGGTCCGGCCGTCGAGCAACTCGGGTTGTCCGTCGCCCGTGGGGCGGGTGTTGACGAAGCCCAGGATCAGATCCGAGCTGTCACACACGCTGGGCGCACAGGCGTCCGCCTCCGTTCCCGGCATGGTCAACCACCTCCTCGTGCGACAAAACTACCGTACCTCGGGCCTGATGCCGAGGTGATGAGCTAAGTCACTACGGCAATAACGCACACGATGCTGCTCGACTTGCCGTTAGGACCGAAGGTGATACGGTCGTTGCAGCGGCGCGGTTCGTGGCGCGCCCGACACCGATCGGCGGCCCGTTGTGGGGCCGCGTCACCCAGGGAGTATTCATGCCATCGATTCTTATGATCCTGACCTCGGCCCGCACCTGGAGCCTGCGGGACGGGGGTCAACGCCCCACCGGCTTCTGGGGCGAGGAGTTCGTGGTGCCGCACCGCCTGCTCACCGAGGCCGGAGTGAACGTCACCATTGCCACCCCCGGCGGACTGGTCCCCGTCGCCGACGAGTTCAGCCTGGTGCCGGAGACGAACGGGGGCGACGTCGAGAAGGTGGCCGACCTCAGGGCGTACCTGGAGCGGGTCGCCCACCTGCTGGAAAAGCCCGCCCGGCTGGAGGACATCGACCCCGCCGACTTCGACGGTGTACTCATCCCCGGTGGTCACGGCCCGATGCAGGACCTGGCGGTGAACCCCGACGTCGCCCGGGTGCTGGCCACCCTGCTGCCCGACGAGAGCAAGGTGGTCGCCGCTCTCTGCCACGGCCAGGCGAGCTTCTTCTCCGCCGGCAACCCGGACGGCAACTGGCTGTTCAAGGGACGCAAGCTCACCGCGTTCACCGACGAGGAGGAGACCCAGACCGGTCTCGCCGCCAACGCCCTCTGGCTGTTGGAGGAGCGGCTCCGTGGGGGCGGCGCCGAGTTCACGTCCGGTCCGGCCTGGGGGTCGTACGTGGTGGTCGACGGCAACCTGGTCACCGGTCAGAACCCCGCGTCCGGCGAGGCGGCGGCCAAGGCCATCCTGAAGGAGCTGGCCGACCGCGCCTGAGCGCCCGGCACCGGCCGCGAAACGCACCCGCCGGCTCACGGCGCTGTTCTGCCGTGAGCCGGGGAGTCGCGTCGGTGTTACTTCTGGTACCCGTTGTTGTCGCAGGTCCTGCGCTGGAAAACGCAGTTCTTGGTGCGCTTGTTCATGGTGGTGGTGTCCCACATGACAAACGCGTCACCGTGCATCGACGAGGCGCTCTTGCCCTCCTTGTCGGAGGAGAGGTAGTAGCCCGCGGGGGTGCCCTTCACGCCGTACTGGATGTCGAAGGTGATCGCCGGGATCTTCACCGGGTGACTCGACGGGCAGGCGTCGCCGGAGGGGTACGCCACGTGGTCCTTGTGGTTGGGGCTGTCCAGGTGCTTGCCGTCCCAGCACCCCGGGAACTGCATCATGAAGTGCAGCGTGGCGTCCCCGCCGCAGATGGGCCAGTTGCCGTTGGTGCTGCGGGCGATGCCGTCGAGGTCGCCGGGGCCGTAGAAGGCGCAGTAGAACTGGCCGGTCGCGCCGCGCGGCGTCGGCGTCCTCTTCTTGGCGTCGCCACTGATCATGCGCAGGCCGTTCGGCATTGGCAGCTGACCGGCCGGGTTCTTCGTCTGCGCGCGGTAGTAGACCCGGAAACCCGTGGTCTCGACCGGCTGGCCGGTTCCGTTGTCGTAGAGCGTCGGCACCCAGTAGGCGGAGTGGTCCTGGATCGGCTTGCAGGAGGTGGCCGTGAACTTCGTCAGGTCCTCGGCCACGGTGTGCGCGTCAACGGCCTTGTTGCCGACGAACGAGTGCATGTGCGAGGCGCCCGGAAGGCCGGGCACGACGATCGGGTCGTCCGGCAGCCGGTGGCTGTACTGGCAGTCCGCGCGGAACTCCGGGAGATTGCCCACGCCGGCCGGAACGGGGTCGATCTTCAGCGCGTTGTACGCGTTGACCTGTGCCTTCCACGCCGCGTCGTCAACCGGGAGCCAACCGGGCGCGGTGTTCTTCGGCCTGGTCACGGCCTGCGGCCCCGCCGCCCCCGCCGCTGCCGACGGCGACGCCCCGCCGGCCGGAGGGGCCGACCCCGATGCCGCCGGGGTGGCCGACGGCAGCGAGCCGAGCGCCTCCGTCTGCCCGGGCTGACCGTTCGTCTGCCCGGTCGACGGCGAGGCGTACGCGAGGGAGTTGGCCGCGTTCGCCGGATCGGGCTCGGCGGCCGGGTCGCCACCCAGGTACACGGCTGCGGCCGCGACGACGATCACGACCGCGGCCGCGCTGGCGGTCACACCGGCGACCATGCTCAGCCTGTTACCGGCGAGTCGCCCCAGGAGGCCGGGACGTGGCGGCGGACTTGCGTCGGGTTCGCGGAACGAGCTGTATGACACGGGTTACTCCCCAACAAGCAAGACACGACAAGCTGACCGGACGGCCACGGCCGCCGTATGTTAGGCGCTTTCGACCCGTACCCGAAAGTTTCTTAAAGCCTTCTTAAAGCGGGTAGCGAGAATTGTCCTTCGAAGGCATCGAAGGACCATTCCTGCACATGGGGATTACGAAAAAACAACTGACAATATCGTGGGTCAGCCGGGACTGTGCTGCTCCGCGTACGCGGCGAGCCAGGCGACCTGGACGGGATCGAGCGACCCCCGTACCCGTTTGCGGGCGGCGGCGACGTGCGCGGCGGTGACCGTGGCCGCGGACAGTGACTCCCGCATCGCGACCAGCGCGGCCTCCCGGATCAGCGCCGCACAGTCGGCCGCCGAGAACCCGTCCAGCGACTCCGCCACCGTCACCAGGTCCACGTCCGGTGCGAGCGGGACCGGCTTCGCCACCGCGCGCAGGATGTCGGCCCGGCCACCGGCGTCCGGCGGCGGTACGTAGACCAGCCGCTCCAGCCGGCCCGGACGCAGCAGCGCCGGGTCGACCAGGTCGGGTCGGTTCGTCGCCCCGACCACTATCACGTTCCGCAGGGTCTCCACCCCGTCGAGTTCGGTCAGCAGGGCGGCGACCACCCGGTCCGTGGTGCCGCCGTCGGTGGCCTGGCCACGGGTCGGGGCGAGCGCGTCCACCTCGTCCAGGAAGATCAGTGTCGGTGCGGCGTCGCGGGCCCGGCGGAACAGTTCGCGTACGGCACGTTCGCTCTCGCCGACCCACTTCGAGAGCAGTTCGGCGCCCTTGACCGACAGCACGTTCGCCCGCCCCGAGCCCGCGAGCGCGGTGACCAGGAACGTCTTGCCGCAGCCGGGCGGGCCGTAGAGCAGCACCCCGCGCGGCGGCTGCACCCCGAGCCGGGCGAACGTGTCCGGATAGGTGAGCGGCCAGAGCACCGACTCGGTCAGCGTCTCCTTGACCTCCGCCATGTCACCGACGTCGTCCAGCGTCACCGTCGCCAGCCGCAGCGTCGACGACGACATCGAGGTGGGGCGGACCACCTCCAGCGCGGCGGTGAAGTCGAGCATCGCCACCACCGGCGAGGCGTCCGTGCGTTGACGCAACGCCGCCCGGACCCCGGCCTCGCGGGCCAGCGCGGCCAGGTCGGCGGCGACAAATCCGGGTGTACGGGCGGCGACCTCGTCCAGGCGTACGTCCTCGGCGAGCGGCATCTGCCGGGTCAGTACGGTCAACTGCTCCCGCCGCAGGGCGGTGTCCGGCAGCGGCACCGCCAGTTCCAGCGACAGCAGGTCCGGGGCGCGCAGCGACGGGTCCACCGCCTCCGGACGGCTGGTCGTGCAGACCACGGCGGCACCGGCCCGGATCGTCTCGCCGAGCAACTGCCGGAACACGGTGGCCAGCGGACCCGGCTGCTCGTACGGGGCGAGCGCCTCGACATCCGTCACCAGGAGTACGGCCGGACCGTCGGCGCGTACCGAGGTGGTGACCTCGTCCAGCCGGCGGGCGGCGGCGTCGTTGGTCAGGGCCGCCAACTCGGGTGCCCAGATCGCCTCGACCCGTGCTCCCACCGTGCCGGCCACCGCTCGGACCAGCGCGGACTTGCCGGACCCGGCCGCACCGGTGATCAGCACACCGAGGGAGACGGTGGTGCCGAGCCGCCCCAGCACCTCTCCGTGGTGGAAGCCGAGGTCGAGCAGCTCGCTCAGCGCCTGCGCCTGGGCCCGTACGCCGGGCAGGTCGGCCAGGCTCGGCGTCGGTTCCGCCACCGGTTCGGCGGTGGCGGTTCGGGGCGGGGTGCTGTTCGCGAGGGGGGCGGTGTTCCGGTCGGGGAGTGGCAGCCGGGCCCGTTCCGTAGCGGCGTTCGCGGTCGCCCCGGTGCGGGCGGCCGGTGCCGGGGCTGTGCTCGTCGGGAGGTCGTCGGACCAGCCGACAACGGTGTCCATGGTGACCAGGGCGGCGGACGAGGGCTCGGCGGCGGTGACGGTGACCAGGGTGCTGGTCCAGGCGTACCCCATGGTGTTGGCCAGGCTCCGCCGGGCGGCGTCGAGCAGGGCCCGCACCCCCTCGTCCGGCAGGACGTCCCGGGGCAGCAGCGACACGTCGTCGCCCACGGTGACCAGCTTGCCGAGCAGGGCGAGCCGGAGCAGCTCCGCCCGTACGACCGCGGTGACCTCCGGCGGTCCGGCCAGGACCACCCGACGGGCGGCGACCACCGGCGCCGGTGCGACCGTCACCGGGTCACCGGCGCGCACGCCCAGGTTGCCGAGCAGGAGATCGTCGGCGTGCAGCAGGTCCCGGCCGGTGCCCGTCTCCGCACGGGCCACGATGCCGGCGGTGGTACGGCGACCGGTCAGCCGTACGGGATCACCGGGATGCAGCCCCAACGCGGTCAGTACGGTCGGATGCAGCCGGACGATGCCCCGGCGGGCGTCCAGGGTCGCCGATCGCAGGTTCGCGGTGAGAATGAGATCGGGCTCGGCCACCGGCCGAGCGTAGCCGCCGGAAGCACCCCGGATCCGTCTTCCCGGGCTCGCCCCGTCGTTACGGCCCGGCCGGGCACGTCACTGCTCGTCGGAGCCGCCGAGCAGCGACGGGTCCCGCCGGATCAGTTCGGCCAGCCGGGCGGCCGAGTCGACCGACGACTCGCCGGGCGCCGCCGCCCAGCCCGGCATCGGCTGCACCGGCAGCGGCCAGGTCGGCGGGGCCGGAGCCGGTACGGGTGCCACCGGTTCGTCGGCCGGGACCACCGTCACCCTCCCCTCCGACCAGCCGACCCGGATGGCGGCGTGCGACGTACCCTGCTCCATCGACAGGCGGACGGTGAGGCCCGGATGGTGGGCGACCACCCGCCGGACCGCGTCGGCCACGTCGTCGACCGGGGTGCGCTGCGCCGGCACGGGCGGCCGGACGCTCGCGCCCGCGGACCGGAGGTTCTCCGTCGACGAGCGGATGGTCTCGGCCGGGGGACGGAGACCGGCGTTCGGGGACCGGGTGGGTTCGGCCTGGTAGCGGTTGCCCTCGACCGGATAACGGCCGCTGTCGGCCGGCGGGTGGTTGCTCTCGGCCGCCGGGCGGGGTGCGTCGACCGGGGGTCGATCACCCTCCGTAGGCGCGCCGGAGCGCCGCCGCAGCAACTCCTCCCGCCGGGCCATCCGGGCCAGCGCGTCGTCCAACTCGCCTCGCATCACGCCACCTTTCCCGACCGTCGTGCCCTGGTCACGGGCTACGACTCCCGCTCCCGGATCGCCCGGTCCAGCGCACGGTCCAGGACGACCAGCAGGGCGTCGCGTACCGATAGCCGATCCCGGGCGTCGAACCGCACCAGCGGCACATGTTCGCCGATCGCCAGCGCCCACCGGATCGAGTCCAGGTCGTGGGCGAGCTGTCCGTCGAACGCGTTCACCGCGACGACAAAGGGCAGTCTCGCGCGCTCGAAGAAGTCGATCGCAGGGTAGCAGTCATCCAGCCGGGCGCTGTCGACGACAACCAGCGCCCCGAGGGCCCCCCGGGCCAGGTCGTCCCACATGAAACCGAACCTGGACTGACCGGGAGTGCCGAAGAGGTAGAGCTTCAGACTGCGGTCGATGGTGACGCAGCCGAAGTCCATCGCCACGGTTGTCGTGGTCTTCTCCGACCGGGTGCCGGGGTCGTCCACGCCGATTCCGGCGGTGGTCATCTCCGCCTCGGTGGTCAGCGGTGCGATCTCCGAGATGGCACCGACCGTGGTGGTCTTACCGACGCCGAAGCCACCGGCGATGAGGATCTTCACCGGGATCGGCGCGGACTTGGGACGACCCGGTGCGGCTCCGCCGGCCCCCATCGGCTCCCCGTAGTCGAGACCGGCGCTCGGGCGGGCGTGCCGGGCGGCGGGCGCGGACGGCCCGACGTACCCGGCCGGGATGGCGTTGCCACCCGGTCCGCCGTGGCTGGCCGGTCCGCCGTACCGACTCGGCGCACTGTTGACGGGGGAGCTGGCGGCCGTCGGGGCGGCCAGCCACTCAGGAGATCGCACGAAGTCCATCGATCACTCGCAGAATGAGGTCGGGGTCGTGGGCATCCTCGATGTCATAGGTGTGCACATCGAGGTGACCGGTGGCCCGGAGGTCACCGACCAGAATCTTGGTTACGCCGAGATGCAACCGCAAGCGAGCGGAGATCTCGGCCACCGACATCGGTTCGGCGCAGAGCGTGACGATGTCCTGTAGCTCCGGTGCGAGTCGACCCAGCGGCGGACTGGTCCAGGAGGGCCCGTCCGGCCGGGCGGTGACCTGCGTCTCCAGGCAGATCGCCGGGTCGACGCTGTCCACCCGGCCGGCGGTGAGGACAAACGGCCGCAGCCCCTGTGGCACCGGGGCGCCGAACCCCGACTCCGCGTTGGAGACGTCGCTGTCGATCTCCGGATCGGGTTCGCCGGGTCTCGACGCCGCCGCCTGCAGGTAGGGGCGGATCCGGATGGCCGGCTCGGGCTCTCTCCCCGCGCCGGCCGCGGGCCGGGTCACGACTGTACGGAGTTCTTCAACTCGACGATGAGCCGAGGCGTGAGCGCACTTCCCGCCCGGCCCGCGAAGAGCGTCATCTCGTACGCGACCGTGCCCAGGTTTGCTGAGCGGTCAGCGACGACGCCGAGTACGGAGCCACTGCTGATCGAGCTGACCAGCAGATAACCGTCGGTCATGTCCACGATCACCCGATTCAGTCCGCCGAGTGAGTACCAGTTGGCCGCGCCCCCGGCGAGGCTGGTCATGCCGGAGACGACCGCTGCGAGTCGCTCCGCGTTGGACCGGTCCTTGATCGCGGACATCGCCATCAGCAGTCCGTCGGACGAGACCGCGATCGCCTCGACCACCCCGGCCGTGTTGGTGGTGAACGAGTCCAGCAGCCAGTTGAAGGTCCGGGCTTCCTGGCTGAGCTCTCCGGTGGCCGCACCGGACTGCTCACGGTCGATGCTGTCGCGGATGAAGGGGCTGGTCATCGTGGTGTTTCCTCTTCGTGACGGTGGTCGGTACGGACTTCGCTCAGGGCACGGGCCACCCCGGCCTCGAACTGGGTGACGAGGTTCCGGACCTCATCCGGGTTGTCGGGGCGGCTGCCGGACCGGTGCCGGTCCCAGCGGGGTGCCGGTCCGGTCGGCTCCAGGTTGCGGCCCGGTACCCGCCGGGTGAGCTGCACCGGTCCCGCCGCTACCGGGGCCACCTCCGGTGCCACGCCCCGGGTCGCCCCCTCCGGCTCCCCGACCGGGGAGGTCGTTCCCGGCTGCTGGCGCTGCGCCCGTCGTACGCCGGCTTCGAACTCCTCGATCAGCGCGCGGACCACGGAGGGGTCGGCCGGCTGAGGGCCGCTGTTGCGGCCCGGTCCCCGGCCGGCCGCGCCGGGTCCGTTGTTGGCGGGCAACTGGGCGCCGGGGACCCGCTGGCGCAGTCCGAGCGCCTTGGCGGCACCGGCTTCGTCGGCCGCCGTCGCCGCCTCCCGGGTGTCGCCCGACCCGGCCGGGGCGGTCGTACCGTCGACCGGTGCCCCGGCGAACGCGTTCCATGGCACGCCCGCCGCCAGCGACCGGCTGGCCCGGTCCAGCAGCGCCGCGTCGAACACCGGCTCCACCAGGCTCTCGACCGGCAACGCGTCCAGTTCCGTACGGGCCCCGGCCGGCGCCTCGACTCCGCTGCGCCCGGCTCCCGGTTCGGGTTCACCCGGCCCGCTCGGCGTGAGCTGCACCGGTGCGACCTGGGGCGCCGTGAGCTGCGAGGGCTCGGTCTGGACCGGCTCGGTCTGGACCGGCTGGGCCTGCGCCGGTTCGGCCTGCACCGGTGGGGCGAGTGGCGTGCTGACCAGCGCCCGGATCGGGTCGGCGACCGGTCCGATCGGCGCCGGTTTCCGGGTCGGCAACGTCCCGGCCGGGGCCGGATCCGCGTTCTGCACGACCTCCGCCCAGGTCAGTGATGTCGTCGGTACGGTGGCCCGCGCCACCGCGACCGCCGACGACTCGGTCCGGCGGGCCACCAGGAGCCGGTCGGCGATCTCGATCTCCACGGTCACCCCGCCGCCGGAGGTCGCCGACAGGGTCACCTGCCAGCCGTGCCGGCGGGCCAACCGACCGACCACGAAGAGTCCGAGCACCTCGGTCGGGGCCAGGTCGAGCCGTTCCCGCAGGGTCAACCGGGCGTTCTCCTCGGTCAACCGTTCGCCGGTCATGCCGATGCCGTGGTCGACCAGGGTCAGCTTCACCCCGCCCTCGACCACCTCGCCGGTGACCGTCACCCGGGTGTGCGGCGGGGAGAAGGCGGTGGCGTTCTCCATCAACTCGGCCAGGGTCAGTACGAGATCACCGATGACCGCCGGTGCCACGCCCATGTCGACCCGTACCTGGACGTCGACCCGGGTGTAGTCCTCGATCTCACCGAGGGCGAGCCGGACGACGTCGCCGAGCGGCATCGGCGCCACGTGCCCGTCGGCGCCGGCCGAGCCGGAGAGGACAACCAGGCTGCTCGCGCTGCGGCGCAGTCGGCTGGAGACGTGGTCGAGGCGGTAGAGGTGCTGCAGTCGGGTGGGGTCGGTCTCCTGGTGCTCCAACCGGTCGATCAGGGCGATCTGCCGGCCGACCAGGTTCTGCGTCCGCCGGCCGACGTGACCGAACATCTGCGCCACGTTGCGCCGGCTCGCCGCCTGCCGTTCGACCAGGCGGGCCGCCGTACCCTGCACCCGGTCGAAGGCGCGGGCCAGGTCGCCGATCTCGTCGCGGGCCCGGATGTCGACCGGGTCCAGTCGGATCGAGGTGGCCGACTCGGACTCGTCGTCGGCGATCCGGACCAGTTCCCCCTCGGCGACCCTGGCCACCCGGTCGGCGGACTGGGTGAGCCGGATCAGCGGCCGGGCGACCGTACGGGCCACCGCCAGGCTGAGCAGGACCACCACCAGGAGGGTGAGCAGAACCAGCCCGCCGACCCAGTACGCAGTGGTCAGCGCCGCCCGCTGTTCCGCCGTCACCTGGCGGATGACATCGGTGACGATCCGCTTCTCCACGAACTGCCCGAGGGTGATCAGGGAGGCGACCGCGGGGAAGAGCCGTTGCATGCTGAACCCGGCGATCGTGCCCTCGGGGTCCTGGACGAACCGGGTGAGGAACTCGCTGCTGGTCCGGTTCGCCACCGCGTCCTCGACCAGCCGGTAGAGCGCGTTCTGTTCCGGTGTGGCGAAGGCGCTGAACCGGGTCGTGTTGACCGTCAGGGCGGCCATGTTGCCGACGTACGCGGTGATCGCGGCCTGGTCCTTGCTCGCGACCACGAGCACGATGATCGACGCCCCGGCGCTGATCCCCTCGTCCGTACGGAGCACCGCGTCGAGTGCGACGACCTGGCGCCCCTGCGGCGTGGCGGTGTCCACCCCGTCCATCAGGTGCAGGGATTCGATCAGCGCCACGTTGATCGGCCCGAACTTGCCCAGGACCTGCTCCGGGGTGGCCTTGCGGCTGAGCACCGCGGTACGCAACTCGGCGAGCTGCTGCACTCCGGCGATCGCGGTCGACACCCGGTCGGTGAGCTTGTCCCCGAGGTCGGCGCGCAGGTCGGCGATCTCGTCGCTGACCGTGGCCGACTGCTGGATCAGCGTGGAGCGGGTGGCGTGGCCGAGCAGGTAGCCGATGGAGAGCAGCCGTTCCTGCTGCAACTCCTGCACCAGCGAGCCGATCCGGCCGGCGGTGCGTACCGCCTCGGCGGTGTCGGCGGCGCGGCTGGCCTGGCTCACCCGTTCGACGACCACCGGTACGGCCAGGCCGACCATGGTGATCAGCGGGGTGATGACCAGCAGCGCGAGCTTGGCCCGGATCCGGAGCCTACCGAGCAGCATCGGAACGCCCCCAACCGCCGGGGCCGTCGGAACCGGCACCGGCCGTGGCGACCGGACGACCGGGCGGTTGCGTGCCCGGTGCGCCGGCCGGTCCGGAGGCGGACCATTCGGCGAGTGCGTCCCAGCGGCCCGGTTCGGCGCTGACCGGCTCGGCCACAGGGCCGTCCGGGGTGCCCGGTGCGGCCGGTGCGGTGCCGCGACGACGGCCGCTGAGCACGATCGCCGTGGCCAGGCCGGCCATGAGCACCAGTGCCAGGGCGGCGGCGCCGTAGGTGACCTGCTGGTCGCGGGCCAACCGGTTGTTGCGGGCGTCGATCAGGGCGGAGAGTTCGGTGAGGATGATCGCGGAGAGTTGCTCGGCGGCGGCGTGGGCGGTCACCCGGGCCCCGGCGATCTGGGTCAGATCGGCCTGGGAGGTGCCGTCGGTCAGCGCGGCCGACGCGCTGAGGGCCTCGGTCGCGCGCTGGTAGCTGTCGAGCTGGTTGAGCAGGTTGCCACCGAGGTTGGGGCTGTCGGTGCTCTCCACCGCGGACTGCAGGGAGTCGATCAGGTCGGCGGCCGGGTCGAGCAGCGACGTACGGGCGGCGGTCAGCTCGGCGACCGTGGTCAGGCGTTCGGTGGACCGTCGGGCCGCTCCGATCACCGCGAGGTCGGCGAGCCGTCCGGCGGCGACCATCGCGTTGGGTAGTTCCTCCCCGACGGCATCCTGGAGGTAGTACGAGTCGGCCTCGGGGTCGCGCATCAGTCCGGAGCTCTCCCGCACCTTGGCGTAGAGGGCCAGCAGCAGGTCGGCGGCCTCGCGGTAGACGGTGTACGCGGCCTCGGGGTTGCTGGGTCCGCCGCGGTCGGGCAGGGCCTCGATCTTGGCCCGTACGCCGGCCCACCGCTCGCGGGTGCGCAGTTCGGCGCCGAGCCGGGTGTCGACGGCGGTGGTCCGTTCCACCGCCGTGGCCAGGGCCTCGCGCAGCACCGGGCGGCCGGCCACGGTCGCCGACTGGGCCTCGGTGAGGGCCACCGTCACGTCGGCGAGCGAGCGCAGATACTCGACCCCGTGCTGTTCCCGGCCGGCCAGTTCCTGATCGGCGTCGACCGATCGCTGTAGCTGTACGAAGAGCACGGCAACCGGCACCAACAAGATCACCACGAGGAACAGGCGCAGTGCGTTACCGGGCGCGTTCGGCCATCGTCGGGGCCGCTGCGCGGGAACTGTCATCGTGTATCTCCTCCGGCGACGGCCAAGGTCCGGTGGTGGGCGCCGAGGCCGCCGGGGTCCCGCCCACCGGAGCGGAAAACTAACTGAACGTCCGACTCCGTCCGTCCATCACGAACAGTCAGTTTCACGTCAGTTGCGGACCTGTGGTTGCGGGTACTCATATTCGTGACTCTGCGTGCTTATTGTCGAGCGACATGTATCGATTGAGCTTAATGTCCTGGTAGATCGGAATTCACATAGTCCGAATTTGTCCTCCCGTGCTCGGCCTTGGGATGTTCGTACGATGCATTTCGATCACCGATCGGGTTGACCGGACGGACGTACGGCGGATCTCAGCCCCCGCACAGGTTCCGGCCCGTACGGTGTGCCCATGCCTTCCGCGCTGCCGTCCCGGCTCCGCCGTGCCCTCCACCGTGTCCGGTCGGCGGCGAGCCGCCTGGGGCGACGTCGACTCGGCGCGTCCGCCCTGGTCATAGCGCTGCTCGCGGCCCTGGTCGGGTGGGCGGTCTGGCCCGAGGGCGTTTCCTTCCGTACCGAGGACCGCATGATCAGCCTCCGGTCCGGACCGGACGGAAACCAGCCGATCGACCTCGACACCACGCTTTACCTGCCCGATCGGGCCACCGCCGCGGACCCGGTCCCGGCGGTCCTGTTGCCGCACGGCTTCGGTGGGACAAAGGAATCGGTCCGCTCCGACGCCGAGGAGCTGGCCGAACACGGGTACGCGGTGCTGGCGTACACCGCGCGGGGGTTCGGCCGCAGCGGCGGGGAGATCCACCTGGACAGTCCCGACTTCGAGGTACGGGACGCCTCCCGACTGCTCGACTGGCTCGCCGCCCGGCCGGAGATCCGTACCGACACGACCGGTGACCCGAGGGTGGGAGTCGTCGGCGGTTCGTACGGCGGCGGCCTGGCGTTGCTGCTCGCCGCCGCCGACCCGAGGGTGGACGCGATCGTCCCGATGATCACCTGGCACGACCTGGCCGCGTCCTTCCTGCCCGAGTCGAGCGGCGGATCCACCCTGGAGGGGGTGTTCAAGAAGGGCTGGGCGGGCGTCCTGTTCGGCAGTGGCGGCAACGGTCCCGGCGGACTCGGCGGTCTCGGACCGGGCGGCACCAACCCGGCCGGAGGGCCCGGCAACACCGCGTCGACCACCGGGCCGACCGCCGCCCCGACGGTCACGCCCAGCGTGGCCCCCTCGACCCGCCCCGGTCCGGGGATCGGTCCGGGGACCGCCCCCGGAGCCGGGGTGAACAATCCGGGCTGCGGCCGGTTCGCCGCCGACGTCTGCGCCGCCTACCTGGAGATCGCCACCACCGGGCGGGCGAACGAGCAGGCGGTCGCCCTGCTGCGCCGGTCCAGCCCGGCCGGCGTACTCGACCGGATCAAGGCGCCGACGCTGCTGATCCAGGGCGAGGCCGACACGCTCTTCCCGCTCAGCGACGCCGACGCCAACGCCCGTGGCATCGCCGCCGCCGGAACCCCCGTACGCGTGGCCTGGTTCACCGGTGGGCACGACGGCGGTGCCGGCCCCCAGACCGACCAGGACCGGACCAAGTTCCTCACCGTGCAGTGGCTCGACCACTACGTACGCGGCGACGCCGCCAACCCCGGCACCGGGTTCACCTGGTCCCGGCTGGCCGGCTTCGACGCACTCGACCGGGGCCTGGTCGCCACCGGCTTCCGAACCGCCGACTACCCCGGCCTGACCGGCACCGACACGGCGGCCGGCGGCGGCACCCGCACGGTCGCGGTGGGCGGACCACCGCAGCAGGTCGCGAACCCGCCGAACGGCAACCCGGCCGCGATCTCGACCGTGCCGTTCGCCGGTGCGCTGTCGAGCGTGGTCGGCGGGGTGGCCGGGGACCTGCCCGGCCAGCACGCCCGGTTCGTCACCGAACCGCTCACCGATCCGGTCGACGTGGTCGGCGCGCCGACGGTGTCGATCCGGGCCGCGTCACCGACCGGCGAGGCCGTCCTCTTCGTCAAGCTCTACGACATCGGCCCGGACGGAACCGCCGAACTGCCCAGCGGCCTGATCGCCCCGGTCCGGCTGACCGGCCTCCCGGCCGACCTGACCGGTGCCGCACCCGCGCGGGTGACCCTGCCGGCGATCGTGCACCGGGTCGAGGCCGGACACCGGTTGGCGCTGGTCGTGGCCACCTCCGACCAGGGCTACGCCACCCCGGTCGAACCGACCGTCTACTCGGTCGCGCTCGGCGGCGACCAGATCACCCTGCCCACGGTGACCGGGGAGCCGATCCCCACCACCGGAGTGCTCTGGCGCTGGGCGCTGGCCGCCCTGCTCGCCGCGATCGCGGTCGGGCTCGTCGTGGTCCTGCTGGTGGTCCGCCGCCGGCACCGCCGCCACGACACCTCCGTGACCGCGGAGTACGCGGACATCCCGCTGGTCATCCGCGACCTGCGCAAGGAGTACGCGGACGGCTTCGTGGCCGTCTCCCGGGTCGACTTCGAGGTGCACCGGGGGCAGGTGGTCGGCCTGCTCGGGCCGAACGGTGCCGGCAAGACCACCACCCTGCGGGTGCTGATGGGGCTGACCCAGCCGACCGCCGGCAGGATCTTCGTCTTCGGGCACCGGCTGGTCCCCGGTTCGCCGGTGCTCTCCCGGATCGGCTCGCTGGTCGAGGGGCCCGGATTCCTGCCGCACCTGAGCGGGATCGAGAACCTGCGGTCGTACTGGCGGGCGACGGGGCGGCCGCTCGCCGACGCCCACTTCGAGGAGGCGCTGGAGATCGCCGGCCTCGGTGACTCGGTGCACCGCAGGATCAGGACGTACAGCCACGGGATGCGGCAGCGGTTGGCGATCGCCCAGGCCATGCTCGGTCTGCCCGAGCTGCTGGTGCTGGACGAACCGACCGACGGGCTCGACCCGCCGCAGATCGCCGAGATGCGCCGGGTGCTGCGCCGGTACGCCACCGGCGGCCGGGCGGTGCTGGTCTCCAGCCACCTACTGGCCGAGGTGGAGCAGTCCTGCACCCACGCCGTGGTGGTCAACAAGGGCACCATCGTCGCCTCCGGACCGGTCGACGAGATCGTCGGCGAGTCGCCCAGCGTGCAGTTCGACGTCAGCGACCCGGCCGCCGCTCGTGCCGTACTCGATCGGCTCGACGGGGTGGAAGTGCTGTCGAACGGGGACGGGACGCTGGTGGTGGACGTGAACGGGACCGCCCGCAGCGAGGTGGTCGCCGAACTGGTCCGGGCCGGGGTGGGGGTCGACCGGGTGATGCCACGGCGCCGACTGGAGGACGCGTTCCTCGCCCTGGTCGGCGACAACTCACGGGGAAGCGGGGACCGCTGACATGGCCGGCACGGATCAGGTGACCGTCGAAAGCGCCGGTGCGGCGACCGGCTACCGGCCGGGGGCGACCCTGTCGGTGGTTACCGAGTGGCGCCGCCAGTTCGCCCGGCGACGTACGCAGTTGACCCTGGCGGCGATGGTCCTGCTGCCGCTGATCGTGCTGATCGCGTTCCAGTTCAACTCGGGCGGGGACGACGACAACGGCAACAACGAGTTCGCCAGCCTGATCGACCTGGCCACCTCCGGCGGGCTCAACTTCGCCCTGTTCTGCATCTTCGTGTCGTCGTCGTTCCTGCTGGTCGTCGTGGTGGCGCTGTTCTGCGGCGACACGGTGGCCAGCGAGGCGAGCTGGGGCAGCCTGCGTTACCTGCTGGCGGTGCCGGTGCCCCGGTCGAGACTGCTGGCGGTGAAGCTGGTCGTGGCGCTGGCGTACTCGGCCCTGGCCCTGCTGCTGCTCGCCGGCACCGCCCTGGTCGCCGGCATCCTCCGCTACGGCTGGGAGCCGTTGCAGAGCACCGTCGCCGCCCAGATCCCCGCCGGTGAGGGCCTGCTCCGGTTGCTCGGTGTCCTCGGCTATCTGGCGGTGGCGTTGCTGGTGGTGGCCGGGCTGGCGTTCCTGCTGTCGGTCTCCACCGATGCTGCCCTGGGAGCGGTCGGCGGCGCGGTGCTGCTCTGGATCCTCTCCAGCATCCTGGACCAGATCGAGGCGCTCGGTGTGGTCCGCGACTTCCTGCCGACCCACTACAGCACGGCCTGGCTGGGCCTGCTCTCCACCCCGATCCAGACCGACGACCTGGTACGCGGCTGCATCTCGGCGATCAGCTACGCCACCATCTTCTGGAGCCTCGCCTTCTGGCGCTTCACCCGCAAGGACGTGGTGAGCTGACCGCGCTGCGGCTCGGGTCCGGGCAGCCCGTTCCCGTGGACGTGTTGTTTAGTCCGACCTATACTTTGTCTCGTGTCGAGGTCGGTGCCGCAGCGGTGGGCCATCAAGGTGACCGGCGACGTCCGGGAGTGGCTGCGAGAGATGAGGCGCACAGATCCGGATGCCTACCGGTCGATCAACATCGCTCTTGACATCCTCGCCGAAACCGGGCCGGGGCTTGGTCGGCCGCTCGTGGACACACTGCGAGGCTCCTCGATGGCGAACCCGAAGGAGTTGCGGCCCCGGTCCGGCCGCGACGTCGCGGTACGCATTCTGTTCGTGTTCGATCCCTGGTCCCAGGCTGTGCTGTTGGTTGCCGGCAACAAGGCCGGGAACTGGGTCAACTGGTACGACGAGGCGATCCCGCTCGCGGAAGACGTGTTCGCTGACTGGCTCATCGGTGAGACCCAGCGTAGGCAGGAGAAGCAGCAATGACCGATTTCCACGACTGGGACGAGATCCGTGCCGAGCTGTACGACGGCGACGAGGCGGCGCTGGGGGTCGAACGTGCCCGTACCGAGGCGTGGATCAGCGCCTTCCACCTGGCAGAGGAGCGTAAGCGGCTTGGTCTGACCCAGCGGGACGTCGCCGAGGCCATGGGGGTGACGCCGGGACGGGTCAGTCAGATCGAGAACGGTGATCTCGACGTCAACGAGGTCGCGACGCTGGCCCGGTACGCGCAGGCACTGGGTGCGAAGCTACGGATCATCTTTGACTACGGCACCGACCTGCGGCAGATCGCCTGAAGGGACTTGGGTGCCTTCGACCGGCTCCGCCTGGTGTGGACGAGCCCGGTGGGGTCTGGGTCACAGGGAGTGTGGGGATGCTGGGCTGGGGCGGGATTCACCCGTAGGATCAGGCGTACAACTGAATACCTCATCCAGAGGGGCAGAGGGATACGGCCCGATGAAGCCCCGGCAACCACCCACCGGCTCGATGACGAGTCGGTCGTGGCAGGTGCCAAGTCCGTCCCCGCCGCACCGCGCGGCGTTGGGAAAGATGAGAGGACGGCATCGCATGACTGCGATCCTTGGCGAAACCCAGACTCCCACCACCGGCGAAACCCCGACGAATCCGGCGCGCGCGCTGGTCTGTCGGGGCTGCGGGGCGCAGTATCCGTTGATCGCGCAGCATGCCTGTTACGAGTGTTTCGGCCCGCTCGAGGTCGCCTACGACCAGGAGGCGCTGGCGAAGGTCACCCGGGCGGACATCGAGGCCGGGCCGCAGAACATCTGGCGGTACGCCGCACTGCTCCCCGCCGGGCAGGACCCGACCACCCGGGTCACCCTCGACCCCGGCCTGACCCCGCTGGTCGCCGCCCCGCACCTGGCCGCCGAGCTGGGCATCACGGCGCCGCTCTGGGTCAAGGACGACAGCGCGAACCCCACCCACTCGTTCAAGGACCGGGTGGTCTCGGTGGCGCTGACGGCCGCGCGGGGTCTCGGCTTCAACCGGTTCGCCTGCGCCTCCACCGGCAACCTGGCCAACTCCGTCGCCGCCCACGCGGCCCGGGCCGGGGTCCCCTCGATCGTCTTCGTCCCCGCCGACCTGGAGCAGGGAAAGATCATCACGACCGCGGTCTACGGCGGTGACCTGGTCGCCATCGACGGCTCGTACGACGACGTGAACCGGCTCTGCGGCGAGCTGGTGGAGACCGACGAGTTCGAGGACACCGCGTTCGTCAACGTCAACGTCCGCCCCTACTACGCCGAGGGTTCCAAGACCCTGGGGTACGAGGTGGCCGAGCAGCTCGGGTGGCGTATCCCCGAGCAGGTGGTCATCCCGATGGCCAGCGGCGAGCTGCTGACCAAGATTGACAAGGCGTTCAGCGAGCTGGTCGAGATCGGGCTGGTCGAGGCGCCGGCCAACGGCTGGAAGGTCTTCGGCGCCCAGTCGGCCGGGTGCAACCCGATCGCGACCGCCCTGCACCGGGACACCGACACGATCGTTCCGGTGAAGCCGACCGGCATCGCCAAGTCGCTCAACATCGGCGACCCGGCCGCCGGGGTGTACGCCCTGGAGGCGGTGCGGCGTACCGGGGGTTGGATGGAGTACGCCGACGACGACGAGATCCGTGACGCGATCCGGCTGTTGGCGCGTACGACCGGGGTGTTCGCCGAGACGGCGGGTGGGGTGACGGTGGCGTGCCTGCGCAAGCTGGTGGCGAGTGGACGGCTCGACCCGGCGGCCGAGACGGTTGTCTACAACACCGGCGAGGGACTCAAGACGATCGATGCGGTGGCGTCGCTGGTGGGGCCGACGTACCGGGTGAAGCCGTCGCTGAAGGCCGCCCGCGAGGCCGGTCTGCTGGGCTGAACCCGCTGGTCGACGGCTGACGGCGGTCCGCTTTTCGGAGCCTGCCGTCAGCCGATCGGACTGGGGCAACTAGGTTGATCGGTGGATGTGTCGGATGCGGTGGGTAGCTGCCGATTTGCCACCCGTTAGCAAAATACCCCGACGAGGGCTTGACGGCGCGAACCGGGCGACGCAAAATGCTCCGTGCGGGAGGGCGTATCGCCGTAGACTTTTGAAGTTCTTACGACCCAGCGCCGGAGGCGTTGTGCGATCGTCCTCCCGACCAACCACCCCGGACTAATTCACTCGCGTTCATCGCGAGGGCCGGGCACCCTCGGGGACATGGACACTGCCGCCACCCCCGCAGGCCTCACCATCACGCCACTCGACGTCGCCGACGACCACGCGGTCGAGCAGGCGTACGCGCTCAGGTCCGCGATCCTCGCCGCCGACCTGCCGGACTTCCCGCCACTCTGTCGCCAACGCTTCTTCGGTCAGCTGCGCCATCCGATGCCCGGCGAGGAGGAGCGGTTCGTCCTCGCCCACCTCGACGGCCGGGCGGTCGGCTACCTGAGCATCGAACTGCCCCAACTGGAGAACACCGAGAACGCCTCGCTGGACATCGAGGTGCTGCCGGACTACCGGCGCCGGGGGATCGGCCGGGCCCTGTACGGGCACGCCGTGCGTACGGTCCGGGAGCTGGGACGTAAGCGGGTCAACGGGTTGTCCAAGGGCCCGCTGCCCGGTGAGCCGGCCCGAGTGGAGCCCGGTCGGGAGTTCGCCACCTCGTTCGGGGCGAAGAACGCCCTGGTCGACATCCGGCGCCGGCTCGACCTCGGCACGCTGGACCAGGCGCACCTGGACGAACTGCTGGCCGCGTCGTGGCTCAAAGCCGACGGGTACACGCTGGTGCGGTGGATCGGTCCGACGCCCGACGAGTACCTCGACGACATCGCCTACCTCGACGGGCGCCTGATCCAGGACGCGCCAATGGGTGACCTGGAGTGGGAGGCCGCGAAGCCCGACCGGGAACGGATCCGCAAGGTCGACGACCTCCTGGTCGTACGCGGCCGGCGGTTGTACAGCAGCGTCCTGCGCCACGACGCCACCGGCAGGGTGGTCGCCTGGACGATGATCGATGTCGGCGCGACCCCCGACTGGCACGGGTACCAGCAGATCACCATCGTCGACCCGGACCACCGGGGCCACCGGCTCGGCACCATCGCCAAGATCGAAAACCTGCGGTACACCATGTCGCACCAACCCGCCCTGCGGATCATCGACACCTGGAACGCCGGCGTGAACGACCACATGATCTCCATCAACGAGGCCATCGGCTTCCGCCCGGTCGACGCCTGGAACAACTGGCAGCTCACCCTCTGACCGACCGGCCGAAACGGTGGAGGGCACAGCGAGGGGGTGTCGGGTGCGCTGGTGCATGATGACGGGATGACGGAGACCCCGCATCCCCTCTACGCCACGCACGCCGACACCCTCGCCCGGGCGCTGACCGCGATCACCGAACGTGGGTACTGGTCGGCCTTCCCCGAGTCGCCCAGCCCCCGGGTGTACGGCGAGACCGCCGCCGCCGAGGGCGAGGCGGCCTTCCGCGCCTACCTGGACGCCGACTTCCCGCTCGACCAGCCCGGCACCACGGGCCGGGTGGCCACCGAGGCCAGCCCCCTCGGGATCGACCTGGGGGTGCGCTACCCGCACGGCACCGCCGACGCGCTGATCGGCGCAGCCACCGCGGCCCTGCCGGCCTGGCGTGACGCCGGGCCGCAGGCTCGGGCCGGTGTCTGCCTGGAGATCCTGGCCCGGCTGCACCGGCACATCTTCGAGCTGGCCAACGCCGTACACGCGACCAGTGGGCAGGCGTTCGTGATGGCGTTCCAGGCCGGCGGGGCGCACGCCCTGGACCGGGCGCTGGAGGCGATCGCGTACGCGTACGCGGAGATGACCCGGCACCCCGGCACCGCCGAGTGGGAGAAGCCGGCCGGTAAGGGCGACCCGCTGCGGATGGTGAAGACCTTCCACGTGGTGCCCCGGGGTGTGGCGCTGGTGATCGGGTGCAACACGTTCCCGACCTGGAACTCGTACCCCGGTCTGTTCGCCTCGCTGGTCACCGGCAACCCGGTCGTGGTCAAGCCGCACCCCGGTGCGGTGCTGCCGCTGGCCGTCACCGTCCGGTACGCCCGCGAGGTGCTCGCCGAGGCCGGGTTCGACCCCAACCTGGTGCTGCTCGCCGCCGAGGAACCGGGTGAGAAGCTCGCCACCACGCTGGCGCTGCGCCCCGAGGTCCGGATCATCGACTTCACCGGCTCGACCGAGTACGGCGACTGGCTGGAGGACAACGCGCGCCAGGCCGCGGTCTACACCGAGAAGGCCGGCGTCAACACCATCGTGGTCGACTCCACCGGCGACTTCGCCGGCATGTGCCGCAACATCGGCTTCTCCCTGACGCTCTACAGCGGACAGATGTGCACCACCCCGCAGAACATCCTGATCCCGACCGCCGGGATCGAGACCGACCAGGGGCACAAGACCTTCGACGAGGTCGCCGCCGGTATCGCCGGTGTGGTCGAGAAGCTCACCGGCGACCCCGCCCGCGCGGTGGAGTTCACCGGGGCGATCGTCAACGAGGGTGTGCTCGCCCGGCTGGACGAGGTGGCTGGCGTCGGTGAGGTCGTCCTGGCGTCGCGTACGGTCGAGCACCCGACGTACCCCGGCGCGGTTGTGCGTACGCCGACGATCGTGCGGCTCGGCGCGGACGCCGCGTCGACCTACGGCCGGGAGTGGTTCGGACCGATCTCGTTCGCGATCGCCACGGACTCCACCGCGCACAGCCTGGAGATCCTCCGGGAGACCGTGGGTGAGCGGGGGGCGCTGACGGCGGCGGTCTACGCCACCGACGAGAAGGTGCTCGACGCGGCCGAGTCGGCGGCGGTGGACGCCGGGGTGCACCTGTCCTGCAACCTCACCGGCGGCGTTTTTGTCAACCAGTCGGCGGCCTTCTCCGACTTCCACGCCAGCGGTGCCAACCCGGCGGCGAACGCCGCGTTGACCGACGGCGCGTACGTCGCCAGCCGTTTCCGGGTGGTCCAGTCCCGCCGCCACGTCTGACCAGGTGTCGGAAAGGGCTCCTTCTCCGTACGGGGAAGGGGCCCTTTCCTGCGTCGTGGCCTGCGGTGACGGCCGGGTCAGGCGCGGCGGCGCAGCTGTAGCTCGGTCAGGGCCGCGATCCGGGGGTGCGGCAACCGGACGCCGGTGTCCACGAAGCCGAGCCGCTGGTAGGCCCGGATCGCCCGGTTGTTGCCCACCACCACCTCCAGCATCAGCTCCGGTCGCCCGGATGCCCGGGACCAGGCCGCCACCGCCTCGATCAGGTCGGCGAGCAGGCCGGTGCCCCGCCAGGTCGGGGTGAGGTAGACGGCGAAGATCACGGTGAGACCCGGCTCGGCGGGTGCCGCGTGGCCACCGGCGTGCCCGACGAGCCGGCGATCGGGGTGGCCCGACGGTGGTTCGGCGACGAATGCGGCGATCTGGCTGCCGAAGGCGTTCTGGCGCACCCGGTTCGCGTACTCGGCGTGTGGTCGGGCCGCCGCCTCGGCGACGGTCTCCAGGAAGGCGAGCGGCGAGTCGGCGAGCATCTCCAGCCGCAGCGCACGCATGCGGGCGGTGTCGGCGGGCCGGATCCGGCGGACGACCGGCCGGGGGTCGGACGCCTCCGGTGGGGCGGTCGTGGCGGACGCAGGCAGGCTGGTCATGGGGCATGCCTACCCTCGACCGACCCCGGCGGGCAACCGGATTGCCGATCACGGTCGTGTCGCACCCCGCGAGATACATGATCAATTGTACGACGTAAAGACGTCTGACGATGCCAGCACAATCGCCGCCAGTGGGGGTACGTGCCCCGCCTGATGTCCCTTTTGGGGTAGTGCACTGCGGTCGGACCTCGTGTAGCGTGCGATTTCGGTTGCTGAATTCGAGGATCGATATGGGTCCCGAGTCGGCGGCTCCGGTCGGCGTACGCCGGCACCGGGGGTGTTTGACCCAGCACGATCGAAGTGAGGAAGTGCACCGTGGCACAGGGCACCGTCAAGTGGTTCAACAGCGAAAAGGGCTACGGCTTCATTGCGGTCGACGGCGGGCAGGACGTATTCGTCCATTTCTCCGCGATCGAGATGGATGGCTACAAGGCGCTCGACGATGGACAGCGGGTGGAGTTCGAAATCGCCCAGGGCCAGAAGGGGCCTCAGGCGGAGAAGGTGCGCCTCCTCGCCTGACCCGGTTCGCCTGAACCGACCGGTCGGGTGTCCCGGCCGAATGAACCGATAATCGCAGCCGGATTCGATATCGACAGGGCGCCGGTCTCCCGTGGAGTACGGCGCCGCTGTCGCATCCCTGCCCCCGACCGATGGCCCGCCGTCGCGTGTCCGTCGATCCCGGGTCCCGGTCCGGCTGTGCTGCTCCCGCTGACGACCCTCCATGGCGGGATGGCTCGTGTGGTGTCCGAGCCTGTGCCGTTCCGGGGCCGTTCATCACGTTTGGCCGACATGACCGGCGGGTCCGCTCGATGTTCACCCGTTTGTTGCCCGCCTGCACCCGTACGTCGTCCGTGTGACGCCCGTGGCGCGTCAACCCGTACGGGCCGCCGTGGGCTTGCCCGGCTCCGGGACGATGTTGCTGGTCGGCGGGGTGACCGATCGCGCGCGGAGGTACGGCCGACCGGCCCCGCTCCGGCCCACTCGCTTGCACTCGCCATGGGAGAGTGCTAAACAAGTGATTGGCACTCGCGCGGTGTGAGTGCCAGAGGTCGGGGCGGTTAGGGCCACGGTCGCGTCACCGGTGACGGAGGCGGGGCACAAGGCCGGTCGTCGCGGGCTGTCCGGCCCGACCGACGGACGTCACTGCCGCCTAGTGCGCGGGAGTCGGTCCGGTGCGATCGCGCCGGACCAGACCGCGCGCCAGCGCAGTAGTGACGTCCGAAGGTGCGAAGTCAGGCGGCCGATCCGGGACCAACCGGCTCGGGTGGCCGTGAGTGTCCAGGAGGACAACGCCGTATGGCCAAGATCATCGCGTTCGACGAAGAGGCCCGCCGTGGCCTCGAGCGGGGCATGAACCAGCTCGCCGACGCCGTCAAGGTGACGCTCGGCCCCAAGGGCCGCAACGTCGTGCTCGAGAAGAAGTGGGGCGCCCCCACCATCACCAACGATGGTGTGAGCATCGCCAAGGAGATCGAGCTCGAGGACCCCTACGAGAAGATCGGCGCCGAGCTGGTCAAGGAGGTCGCCAAGAAGACCGACGACGTTGCCGGCGACGGCACGACGACGGCGACCGTCCTGGCCCAGGCGCTGGTCCGCGAGGGCCTGCGCAACGTCGCGGCCGGCGCGAACCCGATGGCCCTGAAGCGGGGCATCGAGGCTGCGGTGGCGGCGGTGGCGGAGGAGCTGGCCAAGCTCGCCAAGGACGTCGAGACCAAGGAGCAGATCGCCTCGACCGCGTCGATCTCCGCCGGTGACACCACCGTCGGTGAGATCATCGCCGAGGCGATGGACAAGGTCGGCAAGGAAGGCGTCATCACCGTCGAGGAGAGCAACACCTTCGGGCTCGAGCTCGAGCTCACCGAGGGTATGCGCTTCGACAAGGGCTACATCTCGCCGTACTTCTGGACCGACCCGGAGCGTATGGAGGCCGTCCTCGACGACCCCTACATCCTGATCGTGAACAGCAAGATCGCTTCGGTGAAGGACCTGCTCCCGATCCTGGAGAAGGTCATGCAGTCGGGCAAGCCGCTGCTGATCATCTCCGAGGACGTCGAGGGCGAGGCCCTGGCCACCCTCATCGTCAACAAGGTGCGGGGCACCTTCAAGTCCGTCGCCGTCAAGGCTCCGGGCTTCGGCGACCGCCGCAAGGCGATGCTGACCGACATCGCGATCCTCGCGGGTGGCTCGGTCATCAGCGAGGAACTGGGCCTGAAGCTCGACGGCATCGGCCTCGACATGCTGGGCCGCGCCCGCAAGATCGTGGTGACCAAGGACGAGACCACGATCGTCGACGGTGCCGGTGACGCCGACCAGATCCAGGGTCGGGTCAACCAGATCCGCGCCGAGATCGAGAAGAGCGACTCGGACTACGACCGCGAGAAGCTGCAGGAGCGCCTGGCCAAGCTGGCCGGCGGTGTTGCGGTGATCAAGGTCGGCGCGGCCACCGAGGTCGAGCTCAAGGAGCGCAAGCACCGTATCGAGGACGCCGTTCGCAACGCGAAGGCGGCCGTCGAAGAGGGCATCGTCCCCGGTGGTGGCGTCGCGCTGGTGCAGGCCGGCAAGACCGCCTTCGACAAGCTGGACCTCTCGGGTGACGAGGCGACCGGTGCGACGATCGTCAAGATCGCGCTCGACGCCCCGCTGCGCCAGATCGCCGTCAACGCCGGCCTCGAAGGTGGCGTCGTGGTGGAGAAGGTGCGCAACCTGGAGCCGGGCCACGGCCTGAACGCCGCGAACGGTGAGTACGTCGACCTGCTCAAGGCCGGCATCATCGACCCGGCCAAGGTGACCCGTTCGGCGCTGCAGAACGCGGCCTCGATCGCGGCACTGTTCCTGACCACCGAGGCAGTGGTGGCCGACAAGCCGGAGAAGAACCCGGCCCCGGCTGCTGCCCCCGGCGGCGGAGACATGGACTTCTGAGTCCGACGCAACATCGGTAAGGGGCGGGCCGCGACTGCGGTCCGCCCCTTACGTCATGTCGGCAGTCGCCGCTGATTGCGCTGCTTGTCCGCTCGGGAGAACGGCTTTCTGATCTGGATCGGCGCGTCGACCATCTCCAGCGGTTCGTCGGATGAAAGCTCGTCCAACCGCTCCATTTCCGCCCGCTGCTCCGCGTCGCCGTAATCGAGGCGATGTGCCGGCGTTTCGGCGGGGATCTCCGATGCCATCCTGGCCCAGGTGGCCGGAGGGAGATCGTCAGTCGGTTCGTCGTCCTTCGCCATGACTGCCTCCTTGGCTCAAACGGTAGGAGCGAAGAGGCAGTGGTGCTGAGAAACGGCACTATAAACGGATATCTCCTATTCGCCCTTTTAGGGCGAGTCTCCGGATCCGGTGCCGGTCAGAGTTGCTTGCGGTAGAGGAAGAAGACCCGTTCGATCCGCGCACCCGAGTTGCTGGCATAGAACGGAACCGGGCCGACCCAGCCGATCTCCGCCCGCTGGTGTCCGGCCGCCCGCTGGTCGGCCAGGCACCGCCGCAGCAGCACCCCACCGATCCCCAGCCCCTGCGCGGCCGGTGCCGTACCCATCGGCCCGAACCAGCTCGGCCGGGACGACCCGTACGCGGCGAAGCCGAGCACCTCCACCTCCGGGCTGCCGGCGGTGCCGCTCGAGCTGTCGGCGGCGGTGTCGACCCGGTCGCGTACGGCGATGTGGCAGCCGGCTCCCGTCCGCCCGATCGAGTCGGCGACCTCGCCACCCCAGGCCACCCCGAAGGTCTCCTGGGCGAAGCCCACCAGCATCGCTGCGTCGTCCGGCTCGGCCCGGCGTACCGTGATGCCCTGCTCGGCCAGCCGTTGCTCGGCGGACTCGGTGCTGCGCAGTGCCGGCGACTCGTCGTACGACAGGTCGGCGGTCATGTTCCAGGCGGTGTTCTCCTGCTGGTAGCCGAGCGCCATCGCGGCGCAGATCGCCGGCGTGTAGCGCACGTCGATGCCGGGCCAGACGTAGTGGGGAGGATTCCCGGCCAGCAGCACCTCACCGGCACCGAGGCCGGACAGCGCACCCTCGATCCGGGCCAGCAGAGCCCGCCCGATCCCGCGTCGGCGGTGCGTGGGGTGCACCGCGATCAGGTCCACGTGACCCAGCGACGAGTCCCGGTGGGCGATCGAGCCGAGCACCACGCCGACCGTGGCGGACCCGACCACCGCCACGAAACCGACCGTACGGCGGCGGGTCGGAGCACCCGGCAGCGTGGTGGTGTCCCGCAACCGGGCCACGATCACGCCCGCCTCGGCCGCGTCGTCCGGCAGGTCCAGCGCCTCGCCGCAGAGGGCCACCACCGAGGGCACGTCGTCGTCGGTCAGCTCGATGATCGAGAAATCGTGATCCACGACCGCCGACCCTAGGACATGCCGGCCCTGCTCTGCTGCCCGCCCCTCAGCCCTGCTGGGCGGCCCGGACGGCGGCGTACGCGTCGACGAGGCCGGCGCCGGTGAGGTTGCTCGGCAGGCCGCAGGTGGGTTCGGACACGGTCGAACCACCGTCCGGTGACGGCACCGGGGTGGCGGTTTGCCGCAGGATCCGCCAGGTCCGGTCCAGGTCACCGACGAGGGCCGGGTTGGCCGACCACATCAGCGCCACCACCCCCGCCACGTGCGGGGTGGCCATCGAGGTGCCGCTGAGGGTGGCGTACCCGCCGCCCGGCATCGCGGACAGCACGTCGGCGCCCGGCGCGACCAGGTCGGGCTTGGCCGCGTCACCCGCCGCCGGCCCCCGGCTGGAGAACGGCGCGACCTGCCGATCCCGGTCCACCGCACCGACGGTGAAAACATCCGCGTACGGGGCCGGCGGGTCGTCGATCGATCCGCAGACCGGCCCGGTGTTGCCCGCTGCGGCGGTGAAGAAGATGCCGGCGGCGGCGAAGGCGGCGGTCGCCGGACGGAGTGCCCCGGCGTCGCAGCCCTCGATCGGCGGGCAACCCCACGAGTTGGTCAGCACCTGCGGGGCCCGGTCCGGCCGGCCGTCGGCGAAGGGGTCACCACCGTTCGGGAACGGTGCGAGCATGAACTGGAGACAGTCCAGGTAGTGCGCCGGATTACCGAGGTTGCGGTCGAGGTTGACGCAGCCGATCCAGCGGGCGCCGGGAGCTACCCCGACGTTCTCCGTACCGACCGCGGTCGCGAGCGTGTGCGTACCGTGACCGCCCTGGTCGGTGGGGGAGCGGGTGCCGTTCCACGGGTCGAACCAGGAGTCGTCCCCGCCCCGGAACCCGGCGGCGAGGGCCGGATGGCGGCCGTCCACACCGGAGTCCGAACTGCCGACCACGATGCCCGAACCGGTCGCCCCCAACTGCGACCAGACCCGGTCGGCGCCGATCCCGGTCAGGTTCCAGGGCGGTACGGATGGTCCGGTCGCGCCACCGTGGCTGGTCCCCGGAGGCTCCGGCAGCGGGCGCAGTTGCTGGCTGAGCAGCACCCCGTCCACGTCGTCCCGACGGGACAGCCAGGCGCGTACGGCCGGGCCACCGTCCACCTCGATCGCGTTGACCAGGTAGTACGGCGTGTAGTCCAGCCGCCACCGGTCGAGCTGGCGGCGCAGGTCCACCTGCGTCCGGGACGCGGTGTCGACCAGCCGCCGGTAGACCTCACCGACCCGGCCCGGCTGACCGGCCACCCCGGTCGGACCGGCCCGAAGATCGCCGAGGGACGCCTGCTCCTTCAGCACCACGAAGAGTTTCTCACCGTGGAAACCCGGCTGCCCCGGTCCGAGGTAGACGGCACCGGCGCCCAGCAGCACCACCGCCGAGGTGACCGCACCCACCCACCGGCGGGGAATCCAGCCCCGGGTACGGCCGAACGCGACCCCGTACGCGGTCCCGAGCAGCAGCGCCACCGCGAGCGAACCGCCCGTGGCGACCGCCGCCCAGAACGGTATGTCCCGGCTGCTCGCCAGCAGGATCGAGATCTCCTCCGGGTCCACGAAGGCCAACGGACCGAGTACGGCGAGGCCGACCAGCCAGCCCACAGGGGCGGGGTCGGCGGGTGGGTCCGCGTCCGGTCGGGTGAGTCGGCGGAGGGCGGCGAGGGTGAACCCGGTTGCCGGCAGGACGAGCAGCGTGGCGAGTTGCGTACCGGCTTGCCCGGTTCCGCCCGCGACCAGCGCGAGGGCGACGCCGACGACCAGGCCGCCGAGCAGCACCAACCGGGCCGGGCCGGCGGGAGAACCGTCGGCGGTGTGCTCGTACCCGGCCCAGAAACGGCCGTCGAGCAGGTTGGCGACGAACCACCCGATGGTCGCCGAGGCGGCCAGCGCCAGCGCGGTTTCGAGCAGACCGCCGAGAGCACCGAACCAGACCCAGGGCAGCAGCAGCGCCAGCCCGGCCGCGATCGCGAAACCGGTACCGGCGGACCATGCTCCGGATGTGGCGCGGGGGCGGCCGGCGCGCCAGCGTACGAGCGCTGTCGCCACGGCCGCGGTCCCGGCGAGCGCGGCCAGGTAGGCCTCGTTCTGCGCGGGTGGGATGGCCCGGAGCAGGCCGAAGGCGCCGAGGGCGAGCGCACCGACCAGCCACACCCGCCCGGCGGCCCGTACCGGGACGGCTCGGGGCAGTACGGCGAGCAGCACCGCCGGTACGCCGACCAGCACCGTGTTGACGATTCCGGTCACCGGCCACACCCAGGCCGGCTGGGTCAGCCCGGCGACCAGCAGCACCTGTTCGACCAGCCAACCGACGGCCTGGGCGCCGACCGTCACCGCGACCGCCCAGCACCCGACGAGCACCGCGGCCACCACCGGCCACGGACCCCCACCCGGCCGATCCGCCGCCGGCCCCGGCGACCAGGGCGGCGGGCCGCCCGGTGGAGGGGACGGTTCGTCGGCGGGCTGCGGGGGTCCGACCTGCATGTCCGAAACAGTACGACGGACCGGAAGCGCGACCTGTTCACCGGATGCGGTTAACGTGGACGGGTGCGCGATCCGAACATCTCCCGGTACACCGCCGGCCAGCTCTCTCCGATCCGTCGGGCGGCGGATCTGCGTCGCCTGCGTGGCGAACGGTTCGACGTACTCGTGATCGGTGGTGGGGTGACCGGCGCGGGTGCCGCCCTCGACGCCGCGTCGCGCGGACTCCGGGTCGCCCTGGTCGAGGCGCGGGACTATGCCGCCGGTACGTCCAGCCGATCCAGCAAGCTGATCCACGGCGGCCTGCGCTACCTGGAACAACTGGAGTTCGGGCTGGTCCACGAGGCCCTCACCGAACGTGGTCTGCTCGCCACCCGGCTCGCCCCGCACCTGGTCCGGCCGGTGCCGATCCTCGTCCCGCTGCCGTCGGGCGCCGGGCCGTCGGCACTGCCCGCCCGCGCCTGGCGGCGCTCCTACTACGGCGCCGGGGTGGCCGCGTACGACGCGTTCGCCGGCCTGTTCGGGGGCGGCCGGGGCATGCCGCTGCACCGCCACCTGAGCCGGGAGGGAGCCCGCCGGCTCTTCCCGAGCCTCCGGGCGGACGCGGTCGCCGGGGCGATCCGCTACTACGACGGCCAGGTCGACGACGCCCGGCTGGTGGTCACCCTGGCCCGCACCGCGGCCAGCCTGGGCGCGGCCGTGGTGACCAGCACCCGCGCCGTCGGCCTGATCCGGCAGGCCCGGGAGGTGACCGGGGTACGGGTACGCGACATGGAGGCCCGGCCCGGCTCCCCGGACGCCGAGTTCGAGGTGTACGCCCGTACGGTCATCGCCGCGACCGGGGTGTGGAGCGACGACATGTCGCGGATGCTGGGCGACATCGGCGCCCGCCCCGGACTCCGGGTGCGTTCCTCGAAGGGCGTCCACCTGGTGGTGCCGCGCTCGGCGATCACCGGCGAGGCCGGGCTGATCCTGCGGACCGCCACCTCGGTGCTCTTCGTGCTCCCCTGGGGCGGCCACTGGATCATCGGCACCACCGACACCGACTGGCGACTCGACCGGGCCCACCCGGCGGCCTCCGCCAGCGACATCGACTACCTGCTGGAGCAGGTCAACGCCGTACTCGACCGGCCGCTCACCACCTCGGACATCGAGGGTGTCTACGCCGGGCTGCGCCCGCTGCTCTCCGGCGAGGCGGACTCCACCTCCAAGCTGTCCCGCGAACACGCGGTGGTCGAGCCGATGCTCGGGCTGCTGCTGGTCGCGGGCGGGAAGTACACCACGTACCGGGTGATGGCCAGTGACGTCGTCGACCGGGCGGCCCGCCGGCTCGGCCTGGTCCGCCCGTCCCGTACGGCCGACCTGCCGTTGCTCGGGGCGGACGGGTTCCCGGCCATGTGGCGGGACCGGGCCGACCTGGCCCGCCGGCACGAGGTGCAGGTCGGGGTGGTGGAACACCTCCTGGAGCGGTACGGCACCCTCACCGTCGACCTGCTCGCCCTGATCGCGGCCGATCCACTGCTCGCCGCGCCGCTCGCCGGTGCGCCGGAATACCTCGCCGCCGAGGTCGCGTACGCGGCCAGCGCCGAGGGGGCGCTGCACCTGGACGACGTACTGACCCGGCGTACCCGGATCTCGTTCGAGACCGCGCACCGGGGCACCGAGTCGGCCGAACACGCGGCCGAGATCATGGGACGGGTCCTCGGCTGGGACGCCACGGTCCGGGCCCGCGAGGTGGAGCACTACCTGGGCCGGGTCGAGGCGGAACGGCAGTCGCAGCGGATGCCCGACGACGCCACCGCCGACGCGGCCCGGCTCGG
The DNA here is from genome assembly GCF_035917455.1 of Micromonospora sp. NBC_01796. NCBI lineage: Bacteria > Bacillati > Actinomycetota > Actinomycetes > Micromonosporales > Micromonosporaceae > Micromonospora > Micromonospora sp. NBC_01796. Next base: position 3,484,263 of record NZ_CP109078.1, read on the forward strand.
CGCACCGGACGTACGCGGTTTCGCCGCCGACCGGGGTGCGGGGGCCGACGTCGCCGGGGCCGAGGCGACGAGCTGACGCCGGTGCCGACGGACAACGGGTCCGGCGCGCCCGTGCTGGGCTGCGCCGGAGCCGGTCTGCCCGTACGGTGTGTCGAATGAGCGCCCGGCTGTGGCAACGTGCGGTGCCCGTCATCGCGATGAGCCTGTTCCTGATGCCGTTGGCGGCCTGCGGGGAGGCCGACCAGGACCCGCCCGTCTGGGAGGCCGGCTCGCCGACCACGGCGAGCGAACTGCCGACCGAGGCCGCGCCGCCGCCGAGCCCGGTGACGCCGTCGCCCACCGCCGCCTCGCCCACCCCGAAGGCCAGCGCGACGCCCCGGCCGAGCGCGAGCCGGACCACCAAACCGCCGGCCATCGGCACCGCCCGAGTCTCGGTCGTACGGACCGCGGCCGGTCAGGGTGCCCGGACCCTGTCCGTCGAGGGCGACGGACGGTGGAGTTACCTGGCGGGTACGCGGGACGACAACGGCACGCTGAACCAGTCCCAGCGGGAACGGTTGCAGGCGCTGCTCGCCGACCCGAAGCTCGACGCCGAGGCTCGGGAGCGGGACCGACCCCGCTGCCGCGACGCCGCGTCGTACGCGCTCAACACCGGCTCGACCACCGTGCTCTGGCAGGCCTGCTCCAACGGGGCACCGGCGACCGCCACCGCGATCGTCCGGCTGCTGGAAGGCGCCACCCCACTCTGACCGCCCGAACTCCGCCGCGCCGAAATCGAATGGTCCCCCCGGACGTGTCTCTGGCAACCTGTCGCCATGTCCGAGACCGTCTCACCGCCGCGTGACGTCGACGAACTGCTTCTGCTGGCGCGGCGCGGCGTACGGCTGCGGTTTCTGTTCTTCTGGGGTCACCAGCCGCAGCGTGACGGCGGCCCGGGGGCGGGTTGCCTGAGCCAGTGGTGGCCGTCCCCGTTCGTGGTCGAAGGGGTCCGGTACGCCACCGCCGAGCACTACATGATGGCCGGCAAGGCGCGGCTTTTCGGCGACGAGTCGATCGCCGAGCAGGTGCTGGTCGCACCGAGTCCAGGTGCGGCGAAGGCCCTGGGGCGCCGGGTGCGGGGCTTCGACCAGGCGGTCTGGGAGGCACACCGCTTCGATCTGGTGGTGGCCGGCAGCGTGGCCAAGTTCGGGCAGGACCCGGACCTGCGGGACTACCTGCTCGGCACCGGGAGCCGGGTGCTGGTGGAGGCCAGCCCGGTCGACCGGATCTGGGGCATCGGCCTGGCCGGGACGGACCCGGCGGCGGAGGACCCGGCCCGGTGGCGTGGGCTCAACCTGCTCGGATTCGCCCTGATGCAGGCCCGCGCACAACTCTCCGGCTGAACCCCCGCCAGCCGGACCTAAACGACGAACCCCACCCCCCGGGGGCAACACCGATTCCCTCGACGATCTTGCACTTGTGGCGCCCGGATCAGGGCACTTCTCCAGATTTGTGAGCCACCACAACTGCAAGATCGCCGTGCCTGGCCGGTGTTGCGGGGGGAGGGGGGAGAGGGAGGGGGTTAGATGACCTTGCCGGGGTTGAGGAGTCCGGTGGGATCGAGCGCGTTCTTGATTGCGTGATGGACCCGGATGCCGACCGGGCCGATCTCGCGGGCCAACCAGTCCCGCTTGAGCAGGCCCACCCCGTGCTCTCCGGTGCAGGTGCCGCCGAGCGACAGGGCGAGTTCCATGATCGCGTCGAACGCCCGCTGGCTGCGGGCGACGCTGTCCGGGTCGGCGCGGTCGACCACGATCAGCGGGTGCATGTTGCCGTCCCCGGCGTGCCCGACGACGCCGATCAGCACCTCCTGTTCGGCCGCGATCCGCTCCACCCCGTCGAGCAGCGCGGCCAGGGCGGTTCGGGGCACGGCCACGTCGTCGAGGAAGAGCCCGCCGTTGCCGCCGGGGAAAGCCTCGGCGGCGTACCGCTCCATCGCCGGGTGGGCCAGGCGCCGGGCCTGGAGCAGGGCCGCCGCCTCCACCGCGTCGCTCGCGGCGAACACCTCGTCCGCGCCGGCGGCGGTGCAGACCTCGGCGAGCCGGTCGAGGTCGGCCGGGGCCCGCGACCCGGTGTCGACCGCCGCGAGCAGCAGGGCACGTGCATCCGTACGCAGACCCATCGGCCGGTACGCCTCGATCGCCCGCAGGTGGGTCTGGTCGAGCAGCTCCAGCAGGCTCGGGGAGAGCCCCTGGGCGGAGATCTCGGCCACCGCCGCCCCGGCCTCGGCGATCGACCCGAAGACCGCGACCAGGGTCAGTGACTCCTCCGGGGCGGGACGCAGCGAGACGGTGATCTCGGTGATCACCCCGAGGGTGCCCTCCGAGCCGACGAAGAGCCGGGTCAGGTCGTACCCGGCCACCCCCTTGGCCGTACGCCGGCCGGTGCGCAGGACCTCACCGGAGGCGAGGACCACCTCCAGGCCGAGGACGTACTCGCCTGTGACGCCGTACTTGACGCAGCACATGCCGCCCGCGTTGGTGGCCACGTTGCCGCCGATGGTGGACGACTCCCAGGAGCCCGGATCGGGCGGGTAGCGCAGCCCGTACTTCGCCACCTCGCCGGCCAGGGCGGCGTTGACCACGCCGGGTTGCAGGACGGCGATCCGGTTCACCGGGTCGATCTCCAGGATCCGGTCCATCGCGGTGGTGCTGACCACCACCGCCCCGTCGACCGCGTTCGCCCCGCCGGCCAGCCCGGTCCGCGCTCCCTGCGGGATCACCGGTACGCCGTGCGCCGCCGCCACCCGCACCGTGGCGACCACCTCGGCGGTGCCGGTGGGGCGTACCACCACCGCGGGCAGCCCCGACGCGCACAGATCGGCCTCGTCGTGGCGGTACCCGGCGAGCAGGTCCGGGTCGGTCAGTACGGCCGCCGTACCGAGGGCCGCACGAAGGTCGTCGAGCAGGGGGGATCCGGCCATGGGTGGCAGGCTAACCGCCGGACTACCGTGACGGCCATGGTGTACGTCGACCCACCCGCCTGGCCCGCCCGTGGCCGACTCTGGTCACATCTGGTCAGTGACGTGTCCTACGCCGAGTTGCACGTGTTCGCGGAGATGATCGGCGCACCCCGCCGCGCGTTCGACCGGGACCACTACGACCTGCCGGACAACCGGTTCGCGATGGCGGTCTGGCTCGGCGCCCGGGTGGTTCCCGGCCGCGAGATCGCCCGCCTCCTGCGCGCCGCCAACCTCCGCCGCCCCAAACACCTCGCCTAACCACCCCACGCGTGGCCCCGCCAGTGGAGGTGGGTGAGTTCGCGGGTGAGGTTTTCGCGGGCGGGTTGTTCCCAGCGGGCGGCGAGGTGGGGCAGCCGGTAGCGGGTGGGCAGGTCGAGCAGGTCGCGGAGCACCGCCGCCCGACCGGCGCGGAAGTTCTCGTCCGGCACGTGGTGGTACTCGCGGCGGATCGCGGCGGCGTACTCGTCGTAGGCGGCGGCGGGAGCGGCGAGGATGGCGAGGTCGGCGTCGCAGAGCAGCGCCCCGGCCCGGTCGGTCGGCTCGACCCGGTGTCCGGCGGTGAGCAGCACCAGGCGTTCGACCTCGGTCACCGCCGAGGCCGGCAGGCCGAGTCCGGTCAGTAGTTCGGTGGCGAGGCCGGCGCTGGCCCGTTCGTTGGTGTCGCCGGGCGACTGCGGGTCGTAGACCGCGTCGTGACACCACGCCGCGAGGCGTACCGAATCGGCGTCGCCGGTCCACCCCGCCTCGGCGTCGACCACGTCCAGTACGGCCACCAGGTGCCCGACCGTGTGGTAGTGCCGATGCGGCTCCTCCCACCGCCGGAGCAGGTCCTCCCCGGCCGCGCTCAGATCAGGCTCGGCGGCGGTGGCCCCCGCACCCCGTACGGCGGCCCGCCACCGTTCGACCAGTCCGGTCACCGGATCGCCCCGATCACCGTGGTGACCGGCGACGGGGTGCTCGACCCGGTCGTGACCGATGTCGGGGCGAATGCGGTGCGTGATGGGGATTGAGCGGGTTGATGTTGGGTAGTCCCGGCCATGGAGTCCGCCCGGAACAAGGTCCGCTCAGCCGCAGACCTTGACAGTGAGCGGGTCAACCACGTGGTGAGCGAGCTGGGCGAACGCTCGAAGACCACGGTGCAGGACCGGGTGCATGCCGTACGGGCCAACTTCGTACTCGCCCTCCAGGCGGGTGTGGCAGCCCTGCTCTCCTGGTACATCTCGCACGACGTCCTCGGCAACACCGACCCGGTCTTCGCGCCGATCTCGGCGGTCGGCACGCTCGCCGCCTCGCTCGGCCAGCGGCTGCGCCGAACCGTCGAGCTGATTCTCGGGGTCGCGGTAGGGATCGGGATCGGCGACCTGCTGATCATCGTGGTCGGCAGCGGACCCTGGCAGCTCGGACTGATCGTCACCCTGTCCATCATCGTCACCATCTTCCTCGGCGGAAGTGTCGCCGTCGTGACGCAGGCGGCGGCCACCGCCGTACTGCTGGTGGCGCTGGCACCGAAGATGAGCAACGTCGAGTTCCCACGGGTCATCGACGCGCTGGTCGGTGGCGGGGTCGGGCTGTTCGTGGTGGCACTGCTGCTGCCACTCAACCCGCTCCGGATCGTCGACCGGGCGGCCAGACCGGCGCTGGAGACCCTGGCCGAGCAACTGACCGTGACCGCGGAGGCGCTGGCAGAACACGACCCTGTCCGAGCCTCGACGGCGCTGGACCGGCTCCGCCGGGTCGAGGAGTACATGGACGGCCTCCAGGAGGCGCTGGAGGGGGGCAGGGAGACCGCCACCCTCGCGCCCGCCCGGTGGAACCGCCGCCGGGCCCTCACCCGGTACGCGGAGAGCGCCGAGTACATCAACCACGCCGTACACAACAGCGGGGTGCTGGTACGGCGGGCGGTGACCGCGCTGGAGGACGACGAGCCGATCCCGGCCGCGATGGCGTCGGCGGTGCGGCAGTTGGCCGACGCGGTCCGGCTGCTGCACCAGGAACTCGGCGCGGGGCTGGACCCGGAGGCCGCCCGGGAGCGGGTGCTCCGTTCGGTCACCGCGGCCGGTCGCGCGTACTCCGAGGGGGTGGGCTTCTCCGGCAGCGTGGTCGTCGCCCAGATCCGGACCACCGCCAGCGACGTGCTCCGGGCCACCGGGATCGAGCGGACCGAGGCGAACCGCCTGGTCCGCCGGGCGGTGAGCACCCAGACCAGCCCGACCCGCAGCTCCCGCCCGTCGGCACACTGACCCGACCATGCGGCCGTTGGCGCACTGAGCCGACCATGCGGCCGTTGGCGCACTGACCCGACCGCGCGCCCGTCTGCCCACCGAGCTGGCCGTGCGGCTTCGCGTCAGCCCCCGGAGCGGGCGGGCAGCGCCCGGACTGCGGCGGCCTGCCGTCAGCGTAGTTCGGCGAGGGCGTCGAGCAGCCGGTCGACGTGGGCGGCGGTGCTGCCCAGGCCGATGCTCGCCCGCAGGGCGGTCGGCGGCAGGTCGGACCGGCCACTGCGCGCGGCGGCCTCGCCGAGCAGCCGTCGGGCCAGCGGGTGGGCACAGAACAGGCCGTCGCGTACGCCGATCCCGTGCCCTCGGGCCAGCTCGGCGGCGACCTCGGCCGAGTCCCGACCGGCGACCACGAAGGAGACGATGCCGACCCGTGGCGCGTCGGCGTCGAAGGTACGCAGCTCGACGATCCCCGGCAGGGCGTGCAGCCCGGCCCGCAACCTGGCCAGCAGGTCCTGCTCGCGGGCGTGCAGGTCGGCCCGGTCCGCCTCGTCGAGGGCCGTACAGACCGCGGCGAGGGCGACCGCACCGAGCAGGTTCGGGGTGCCGGCCTCGTGGCGTCCGGGGCCGTCCGCCCAGCGCACGTCGTGGGTGGCGGTGCCGACACCGAGGGTCGCCCCGCCGCCGAACAGGTACGGCGGCGCCGCGTCCAGCCAGTCCGCCCGTCCGGCGAGCACTCCGGTGCCGAACGGGGCGTAGAGCTTGTGCCCGGAGATCGCCACGTAGTCGATCTCCGATCCGGCGATGTCCACCGGCGCGTGCGGGGCGAGCTGGGCGGCGTCGACCGCGATCCGGGCGCCGTACCGGTGGGCGACGGCGGCCAGTTCGGTCACCGGCCACCGTTCGCCGGTGACGTTGCTGGCGCCGGTGACGGTGACCAGGATCGGGTCGGCCGGGTCTGACTCGCGGCGCAGTTCACGCAGCGCCTGGCTCAGGGCCGTCACGGCGGCGGCGGGCGAGGCGGGGACGGGCAGTCGTACCGTGTTCGGCCAGGGCAGCAGGTTGGCGTGGTGCTCGCCGCCGAAGGTGACCACGGTGGTGCCGGCCGGGACCGCACGGGCGAGCAGGTTGAGCGCGTCGGTGGTGTTCCGGGTGAAGATCACGTAGTCGTCGGCCCGGGTGCCGAGGAAGTCGCCGACCGTCTGCCGGGCCCGCTCGTACGCGAGCGTGCTGCGCTGGGACAGCGCCCCGGCGCCCCGGTGCACGCTGCCGTACCAGGGCAGGAGCTCGGCCACGGCGTCGGCTGCGGCACGGGCGCAGGGTGCGGTGGCGGCGTAGTCGAGGTTGACCAGGTCGGGCACGCCGAGGACGTCGAGCGGTCCGGCGGGTGCGAGCGGCGCGACGGTGACCCCGGTCGCGGCCGTCGGGCGCGGCGCGGCGGTGCGCGGGTCGACCGGGGAGGAGACGGGTACGAGAGTGGAACGCATGGGTACGACCTCCGGCAATCCGGGACCCCGGTTGCTGAGGGTGGGGTCCGCGCTTGCCCAGCACACGGATCGGGCTGGGCCCGGTCATCACCCAGGGCACCCCACCGCGAACTCGACGAGGGTTGCCGGCCAGCAAGCTGGGGCTTCGCCCACCGTCCGGTCGAACCTCCGGCGTCTCGCCGGTGGTCGGTCGGGTCGGTGTGCGTTGGTCGCTGGCACTCGTGACCTGCCTGGCAGCATAACCGGACGGATTGCGGTCCGACCAGCGGGTCGAGGGGTGACTACGCTGGCGTCATGGCCGACACCCCGCCCGGCGGAGATCCCTACTCGCCGCCGCCGATCCCGCCTGCCGCGCCGACCCCGCCGGTCAGCGCCATCCCGCCGAGGGTGGCGAAGTTCTCCGGCCGAGGGCTGACCTGGCGGCGTGGTCTGGTGCTCGCCGGGGTGATCCTGCTGATCGCCGGCTGTGCGGTCTACATGGCGATAACCCTCGGCGACGACCTCGGCCTGCAGGCGCTGATCATCGGGCTGGTGGCCGCGATCCTGCCGGTGCCGGTGCTGATCGCCTGCTTCCTCTGGCTCGACCGGTACGAGCCCGAGCCGATGGTCTACCTGATCTTCTGCTTCGCCTGGGGTGCGTTCGTCGCCACCGCCGCCTCGCTGAACGTGAACCGGGAGACCGCCGAGTTGTTCGCCGGGTGGGGGCTGCCGGACTCGCTGGTGGCGGTGCTCGGGGCGCCGTTCATCGAAGAGTTGACCAAGGCCCTCGGGCCGTTCCTGCTGCTGCTGTTCCGCCGCCGGGAGTGGTCCGGCATCACCGACGGGATCGTCTACTGCGGACTCTCCGCGGTCGGCTTCGCCATGGTGGAGAACATCCTCTACCTCGGCGGGTACGGCTACGCCGCCGGTGCCGACCAGTACGGTCCGGCGACCGGGGTGCAGAACGTCTTCGCGATCTTCATCGTCCGGATCCTGCTCACCGGGTTCGCCCACCCGCTGTTCACCTCGATGACCGGAATCGGGCTCGGCATCGCGGCCCGCTCGGCGGACAAGCGGGTCCGGATCTTCGCCCCGCTGGCCGGTCTCCTGGCGGCGATGATGTTGCACGGCACCTGGAACCTGATGCCCTCGCTGGCGGCGGCACTCGGGCAGAACCTGATAGTGCTCTACGGGTACATCGGCGTGATGGTGCCGATCTTCCTCGGCATGGTCGGGCTGGCCGTCTGGCTGCGTGGCTGGGAGGGCCGGCTCACCGAGCGCCGGCTGCCCGACTACGTACGGGCCGGCTGGCTCAGCCCGCCCGAGGTGGCCGCCCTGGGCAGTCTCGGCCGGCGGCACTCGGCCCGGCGCTGGGCCCGGCGGGTCGCGGGGGAACCGGGCCTGAAGGCGATGCGCGGTTTCCAGTTCTCGGCCACCCGGTTGGCTCTGCTGCGCGACGGGATGCTGCGCGGGCTGGACACCAAGCCGGCCGACCGCGCCCGCACCGCGTACGAGGAGCGGCAGTTGCTCGACGCGATCACGGCGTACCGGTGGGCGTTCGTGGGTCGGGACCCGCAGGCGCCGGTCGGGGTCTGGGACGGGGCCCGTTACCACCTGAACTTCCCGGACGGGGTGCCGCGCACGGTGGAGGCGCCGGCCGAGCCGGTGGTGCCGATCCCGGTGGTGTTCACCCCGCCGCCGGCTCCGAGCCCCTACGGTCCGTACGGCCCGCCGCCGCCCGGTTACAGGTAGAGCCCGGTCGAGTCGGTGTCCACCCGCTCGGCGGCGACCGCGTGCACGTCGCGCTCGCGGAGCAGGACGTACTCCCGGCCGTGCAGTTCCACCTCGGAGCGGTCGTCCGGGTCGAACAGGACCCGGTCACCGGAGACGATCGAGCGGACGTTGGGTCCGACACCCACCGCGGTCGCCCAGGCGAGGCGGCGTCCGATCGAGGCGGTCGCCGGGATGACGATGCCGGCGGTCGAGCGCCGTTCACCCTCGCCGGCCTCCAGGCGTACCAGGACGCGGTCGTGCAGCAGGCGGATCGGTAGGCCGTTGTCGAGGTCTGGGTCGGCGGTCACGACCGGAACGGTACCGCTGCGACCGTGGCGACGGTGGTGGAGGTCGAGGTCACGGCCGACGGGTGGGTTGCGCAGCCGCCGGTAGGGGCAAACTGGGGGAGAATTCAGGGCTCCGTCGGGACGTTCCGTCGTGTTCCTGCCGGTTACCGTAGGTAAGCCGGTTCGCCAGCCAGGAGGTGTGCGCTTGAGCCGCTTCGAGCAGCTGCGGGCAAGGGCCCGCCGCGCGTACGAGTCCGGCCGTGACTCGGTCCGGGCCGCGCGTCCGGCCGCCGGTGAGCGGGTGACAGTGGCCGACGAGCCCCCGGCGCCGGAGCAGTACGTGTCGCCGGTGCCGCCGCCCCGGGCGCCGATCGCCGGTGACGAGGTCGCGTCGGTGCACTCCTCAACGTCGAGCCGCGACGACGCGGACGTGCCGAGGGCGCTGCGGATCGCCGGCGCCTGGTCCTGGCGGTTGCTCGCGATCGGCCTGGTCACCTATGCCCTGCTCAGGGTGATCGGCACGATCCGGATCGTCATCATCCCGCTGATCATCGCGCTGCTGCTCTCCGCCCTGCTCGCCCCGGCGGTGGGCTGGCTGCTGCGGGCCCGGTTCCCGCGTTCGCTGGCCACCGCACTGGTGCTGGTCGGTGGCCTGGCCGCGGTGGTGGGCACGCTCACCCGGGTGGTGACCGAGTTCGTCGGCGGGGTGCCGGAGCTGAGCAAGAACGCCTCCGAGGGCATCCGGCAGATCCAGGACTGGCTCCGTACGGGACCGCTGCACCTGTCGGACAACCAGCTCAACTCGTACATCGACGAGGCGCAGAAGTGGATTGACGAGAACACCCAGGCGCTGACCAGCGGTGCGCTCTCCACCGCCACCACCCTGTTCGAGCTGCTCACCGGCGCCCTCCTGGTGCTCTTCGCGACCTTCTTCTTCCTCCGCGACGGGGGCAGGATCTGGCGCTTCATGGTCCGGCTGCTCCCGGTCAACGCCCGGTGGCGGATCGACGACGCCGGGCGGGCGTCGTGGGCCACCCTGGTCGCCTACGTACGCGCCACCGTGCTGGTCGCCTTCATCGACGCCGTCGGCATCGGCATCTTCCTGGTCATCTTCGACGTGCCGTTCGCGTTCCCGCTCGCCGCCCTGGTCTTCCTCGGCGCGTTCATCCCGATCGTCGGGGCCACCCTCTCCGGGGCGGTCGCGGTGCTGGTCGCGCTGGTCGACAGCGGCCCGGTCACCGCGGCGATCATCCTGGGCGTGGTGATCGGGGTGCAGCAGATCGAGGGCCACATCCTGCAACCGCTGATCATGGGGCGGGCGGTGGCGATCCATCCGCTCGCGGTGATCGTCGGGATCGCCGCCGGAGTGGTGCTCGCCGGGATCGTCGGCGCGCTGATCGCCGTACCGCTGATCGCCGTACTCAACACGGCCGTGCGGCGGTTGGCCCACCGGCGCCCGCCCGAGGTCCCGCCGGACGCGGTGGTGGTCGCCTCCACCGCTCCGTGACCGGCTACGGGGGCGTGGGTCAGTCCTTGGCGAGGCGTTGCAGTGCGCCCCGGGCCACCTCGGGCCGGGTGGTGTACCAGAACGGTGGCAACGAGCGGCGCAGGAACGCACCGTAGCCACGGGCGGTCTCGAGCCGGGAGTCGAGAACCGCGACCACGCCCTTGTCGCCGGTCGACCGGATCAGCCGACCCACACCCTGGGCCAGCCGGACCGCCGCGATCGGCACGCTGACCGCCGCGAAGCCGGACCCGCCGGAGGCGTCGACCGCCGCCGCGCGGGCCGCCGCCAACGGCTCGTCGGGTCGGGGGAACGGCAGCCGGTCGATCACCACGAGCTGGCAGGCGTCGCCCGGCACGTCCACGCCCTGCCAGAGCGACATCACGCCGAACAGGCAACTCGCCCGCTCCTCCCGGAACCGGCGGACCAGCAGCGGCAGCGACTCCTCACCCTGGAGCAGGACCGGCAGGTCGGTCCGCGCCCGGAGCAGCTCCGCGGCCTGCTGCGCGGCCCGCCGGGAGGAGAACAGCCCGAGGGTACGGCCACCGAGCGCGGTCACCAGTTCGAGCAGTTCGGTGCCGGCCGCGTCGGGCAGGCCGGAGGCGGCGGGGCGGGGCAGGTGCGCGGCGACGTACAGGATGCCCTGTCGGCCGTAGTCGAAGGGTGAGCCGACGTCGAGCGACCGCCACCCCGAACCCGACTCGCGTTCGATCAGGGCGGCGTCCCCGGCAGCCTTCGGCGCCGGTTTGGCCTTGCGGGCCGGGGCGGTCGAGGCGGCCAGCGCGGAGGCGGCCGGCGACGGCGGGTCCACGGTGACCGGGCCGAGGCCGAGGGCGCGGGCCACGGTGTCGAACCGGCCGCCGAGGGCCAGCGTGGCGGAGGTGACCACCACGGTGCGCTCGTCGTACAGCTCGTTGGCGAGCATGCCGGCGACGGAGAGCGGCGCGACGACCAGGGCCCGGCGTCCCGCCCCCGGACCGTCCGACTTCTCCACCCAGGCCACGTCGTGCTCGCCCTCCTCCAGCAGCCGCTGCGAGGTCTTGGACAGGTCGTCGAGGACTGCCTTGGCCTGCTGCTTGCGTACCGGATCGGGGTCGTCGGCCTTGATGTCGCCGACCTTGTCCAGGGCCGCGCGGGTGGCCGCGTCGAGCAGGGTGCACGCCTCCCGTAACGGACCCGGCAGTCCGGCGGTGATCCGCCCGGCCGGCGCCTCGGCCAGCCCGACCGAGAGCGCGTCACCGGCGGCGATGAGCGACTCGGCGATCTCCGGGGTCAGCAGCGGCCGGGCCCGGCGGGCGGCGCGGTCGACCAGCTCCGGTACGAGTTCGGCCTGCGAGGCGGAGGAGACCCGGTCGGCCAGCTCGTGCGCCTCGTCGACCACCAGGAGCTTGTGCGGCGGCACGATGTGCCGGTCGGCCAGCAGGTCGACGGCGAGCAGGCTGTGGTTGGTCACCACGATGTCGGCCTCGCGGGCCCGGACCCGGGACGCCTCCGCGAAGCACTCCGGCCCGTACGGGCACCGCCCGGCACCGACGCACTCGCGGGCCGGCATCGACACCAGCCGCCACGCCTGGTCGTCGACGCCCGGATCGAGCTCGTCCCGGTCGCCGGTCTCGGTCTTGTCCGCCCAGGCACGCAGCCGCTCGACCTGCTTGCCCAGCCGGCCCGCCTCGCCGAGCCACTTCATGCCCCCGCCACGCCCGGGCGTGTCGAAGAGGGTGTCCTCCGGCTCGTCCTCAGTGGAGTTGTCCAGCCGGGCCAGGCAGAGGTAGTGGTGCCGGCCCTTCAGCACGGCGAACGTCGGCCGACGGCCGAGGACCGGCTCGACCGCGTCGGCGAGCCGGGGCAGGTCGTGCTCGACGAGCTGGGACTGCAACGCCAGGGTGGCGGTGGAGACCACCACCGGCCCGTCGACGGTCAGTGCCGGCGCGAGATAGGCCAGCGACTTGCCGGTGCCGGTGCCCGCCTGGACCAGCAGGTGCTCGCCGGTGGCGATGCTCTCCTCGATGGCCGAGGCCATGAGCTGTTGACCGGGCCGGGCCGAGCCGCCGGGCACCGCGCCGACGGCGGCGGCGAGCAGTTCGTCGGTGCTCGGCCGACCGGCGCGCCGCCGCCGACGGGTGGTCGGTGCCGGGGCCTTCGCGGAGTCGGCGCTCCCGGAGTCGGCGGTGTTGTTGGCGGTGGTCGGAGCGGTCACCGTAGGACCGTACCTGGCCGTCCCGACACCGACCGCGCACCTCGGTTGGCGAAGGGTCTTCGCACGGGCGCGGAGTGGGGGGCATCGGTTAGGGTGCGGGCATGTCGAGCGATGTGGTCCGGGTCGTTTACACCAAGTACGACGGCACCGCGCACCGGGACTACCCTGCCCGCCGGCTGACCGAGGACGACCTGGGTGTCTGGCTCGGGGTGACCGCCGGAACCGAGTCGGTCTACCACGGCCGACCCTCCGTGGAGCAGATCCCCTTCGTGCTCCTCGTGCCGCACTCGGCGTGGTGGACCGGCATGTTCAACCCTCCGCCGAGGACCAGCGAGGTCTACTGCGACATCGCCAGCCCGGCCCGCTGGGAGGGGGACACGGTCAACCTGATCGATCTGGACCTCGACGTGGTCCGGCGTCGGGGGACCGGCGCGGTGGAGTTGCGCGACGAGGACGAGTTCGCCGACCACCGGGTCCGGTTCGGTTACCCGGAGGACGTGGTGGTCCGGGCCGAGGCGGCGGCCGAGTGGCTCTACGACGCGCTCGGCGACGGGACCGAGCCGTTCGCCACGGCGTACCGGAAGTGGCTCGCCCTGGTGCTCTGAACGCCGCCTCCGGGCGACCATGCCCGAGCCGGGCGGGTCAGCATGGGGCGGGCCACTGCGGCGTGTCAGGTCCGAGCGCCGGCACCCGGCTCAGCTTCTCCGGGTTCTGTTGGTGGAAGATGCCGGTGATCCTGCCGTCGGCGACCGTGTACCAGGTCACCACCCGCAGCCGCCGGTCGTTGCGGTAGTCCCCCTCGACCTGGAGCCCGAGCGAGCCGTTGACCAGCACCGGCAGGGCCCGGGCGGCGGTGGTGTCGAGCACCGTACGGCGGACCAGGCCGAGCGCGAACCGGGCCACCTTCAGCACCCCGACAACCGGGTTGCGGGCGCTCGGGGCGTGACCGCCACTGTCGCCGACGAAGACCACGTCCGGGGCGAGCACCGCGACCAGCCGGTCGAGGTCGCCCGATTCGGCGGCGGCGAGGAAGGCGGCGACCACCCGCTGCTGCTCGGCCAGGTCGGCGGTGTGCCGGGGCCCGCCCTCGGCGACCGCCCGCCGGCCCCGGGAGGCGAGCTGCCGGGCGGCCGTCGGTGTGCCGTGCAGCACCTCGGCGATCTGGGTGAACGGCACCGCGAAGACGTCATGCAGCACGAACGCGACCCGCTGCTCGGGGGTGAGCCGTTCCAGCACCACCAGCAGCGCGATCCCGACCTCCTCGGTCTGGGTGACTCGTTCGGCCGGGTCGGGGGCGAAGCCGCCGGCGTCGGGGAGGTGTCCGGCGGCGCCGGGGGCGGCCAGTCCGGGCGTGTCGGGCAGCCGGCTGATCACCGGTTCGGGCAGCCACTGACCGACGTACGCCTCGCGGCGTACCCGGGCCGAGCGGAGCAGGTCGAGGCAGATCCGGCCGGTGGCGGTGGTGAGCCAGCCGCGCAGGTCGCGGATCTCGGCGCGGGCCGCCGGGTCGGCGAGTGCCCGTGCGTAGCGCAGCCAGGTTTCCTGGACCGCGTCCTCGGCATCGGCGCGGCTGCCGAGCATGCGGTACGCCACCGCGGTCAGGTGGTCCCGCTCGGCCTCGAACTCGGTCGCCAGGTCCCGCACGGCCGCCCCCCTGCCTGGATCGCTCTCCCGGTCGGTGCTCCGCCGCGAATTCTCCCCCTACTCCGACGGGGCCTGCCAGCGCGCTACTCCCGGTGGAACCGGCTGTCGTGCTCCTCCGGCGGAACGGGCCGGCGGGAGGCGACTCGGGGCTCGCGTCGCGGCGGGGCCTCCGGTCGGCGATGATCGGGGTATGACCAGACGTGGTGTGGTGCCGGCATGAGCGAGCCGAGGCGGTCCGTCCGCGACCTGCTGCGGGTGCCGACCGGCGGGACCGGGCTGGACCTCGGGGCGATCCACCCGCGTACGACGCCGGGGTTGCCCCGGGCCGGGGTGGTCGGCAGCGATCCGAAGGCCTGGGCGCGGGCCCGGGTGCAGGAGATCGGGGCGGACCTGGGTCGGCAGCAGGAGATGCTGTTCGCCTCGGCGAAGGTCGACCCGGCGTCCGGGCGCAGGCTGCTGCTGGTGCTCCAGGCGATGGACGCGGGCGGCAAGGACGGCACCATCCGGCGGGTGGCGGGCACGATGAACCCGCTCGGCCTGCAGATCAGGTCGTTCGGGCGGCCGACCGAGAAGGAGCTCAACCACCACTTCCTGTGGCGGATCCGCCGGGCGCTGCCGACTCCGGGATACGTCGGGGTGTTCAATCGATCACACTACGAGGACGTCCTGGTGCCGCGGGTCGAGTCGCTGGTCCCCGAGCACACCTGGCGGGCCCGGTACGACGAGATCAACGAGTTCGAGCAGGAGCTGGCCGACGGCGGGGTGACCCTGCTCAAGGTCTTCCTGCACATCTCCTACGACGAGCAGTTGGAGCGCCTGCGCAGCCGGCTCGACGACCCGGAGAAGCACTGGAAGTACGAGCCGGCGGACGTGGACACCCGCGCCCGCTGGGCCGACTACCAGGCCGCGTACGCCGAGGCGCTGGCGCGTTGCAGCACCTCCGGATCACCCTGGTTCGTGGTCCCGGCGAACCGGAAGTGGTACCGCGACTGGGCGGTGGCGAGCCTGCTTCGGGAGACCTTCGCGGGCATGCACCTGACCTATCCGGCACCGAGGTTCGACGTCGAGCGGGAGCGGCGGCGGTTGCTCGAGATGCGCCCGGAGCCGGTGGAGGCCTAACTGTCGCTAGATGAACAGCAGGTGAACCAATGGTGAATCACACCTGGCCAGAGGTGGGCCGGTGGTTGCGCGATTTTGTCGTTTCCTAGCATTCCCCAAGGCAGGTCCGTTGACGCCCGCCACCCCCACCGCCGACGCGACGAGGTCCGTGCCGTGAAGTTTTCCTTCCGCCCCACCGAGGGCGCCTTCTACGAGCTCTTCACCAGGGCCGCGCAGAACCTGGTGCGGGGTACCGAGCTGCTGAACGAGCTGGCCCTGCCCGGGGTCGACGTGCAGTCGGTGAGCGAGCGGCTCACCGAGGTCGAGCACGACAGCGACCAGATCACCCACGACCTGTACAAGAAGATCAACTCGACCTTCATCACGCCCTTCGACCGGGAGGACATCTACCGGCTCGGGTCCCTGCTCGACGACGTGATGGACCACCTCGAGGCGGTCGGCAACCTGCTCTACCTCTACGGGCTGACCAAGCTGCCGTCGCTGCCCCGGGAGATGCACGAGCTGGTGAACGTCCTCGACCAGCAGGCGAAGCTCACCGCCGAGGCGATGCCCCGGCTGCGCTCGATGCGTGACCTCGAGGACTACTGGATCGAGTGCAACCGGCTCGAGAACGACGGCGACCAGGCGTACCGGATGCTCCTGGTCCGGCTCTTCTCCGGCGAGTACGACGCGCTGACCGTGCTGAAGATGAAGGAGGTCGCCGACGAGCTGGAGGCGGCCTGTGACGCCTTCGAGCACGTGGCGAACACCGTCGAGACCATCGCGGTCAAGGAGTCCTGACCCGGTGTCTCCTGAACTGATCGCCGTACTCGCGGTGATCGCCGTCGCCATGCTCTTCGACTACACCAACGGCTTCCACGACGCCGCGAACGCGATCGCCACCAGCATCTCCACCCGGGCACTCACGCCCCGGGTCGCGCTGGCGATGGCGGCGCTCGGCAACTTCATCGGCGCCCACCTCGGCGGCAACGTCGCCAAGACCGTCGGTGACGGCCTGGTCGAACTGCCCGCCGGGTTGGCCAGTCTCGGGGTGGTCTTCGCCGGGGTGCTGGGAGCCATCTGCTGGAACCTGCTCACCTGGTACTTCGGCATCCCCTCCTCGTCCTCGCACGCCCTGTTCGGCGGGCTGGTCGGTGCCACCCTCTGCTCCGGCATCTTCAACGTCGGCGGCTCGGTGCTCTGGAACGGCATCCTGCTCAAGGTGGTCCTCCCGATGGTGGCCTCGCCGCTGGTCGGGTTCGGACTCGGGGCGCTGATGATGCTCGCGGTGATGTGGGTCTTCCGGAAGGGCAACCCGGCGAAGCTGAACCGGGGCTTCCGCTGGGCCCAGACCGTCTCGGCGATGGCGATGTCGATCGGGCACGGCATGCAGGACGCGGCCAAGACCATGGGCATCGTGGTGCTGGCCCTGTTCGCCGGCGGTTACCAGGACAGCAGGACGCACATCCCGGAGTGGGTGTTCTGGACCTCGGCGACCGTGCTCGCCCTCGGCACGTACGCGGGTGGCTGGCGGATCATCCGTACCCTCGGGCGGAAGATCATCGACCTTGGTCCGCCGGAGGGCTTCGCCGCCGAGACGGTGGCCAGCATCGTGCTCTTCACCACCTCCCGGCTCGGCCTGCCGATCTCCACGACCCACACCATCACCTCGGCGATCATGGGCGTCGGCGCGACCAAGAAGCTCTCCGCGGTCCGCTGGGGCGTGGCCGGCAACATCGTGATGGCCTGGATCCTCACCTTCCCCGCAGCCGCCGGCATCGCCGCCATCTGCTACTTCGCCGTCCGCCCCCTCTTCTGACGGGTACGCCCGAAGCACGCACTTGTAGAGAATGAGGGGCTATCCGCGTGCGGACAGCCCCTCATTCTCTGTATGTGGGCCCCCGAAGGGGCGGGCGCGTCAGGGGTAGGTGACACCGATCTGGGTGCGGATGGTGTCGAGGAGGTCCATCACGTCGAGGGTCACGGCGTGGGGGACGAGAGAGCTTTCCTTCAGGCCAGCGGCCAGGCAGCGCTGCACCTCGGCGGCCTCGTACTGGTAGCCGTTGCCGACCACCTCGGCCGGCAGCAGCTCCGGCTCGGCGCCCGCCCGGTGCAGGGTCGCCCCGCTCGGCCGGAAGAACGGCTCGCCCAGCTCGATCCGGCCGGTGGTGCCGGTGATCGTCGCGGTCAGCGGGGTCGCGCCGACGATGCCGCAGCTCAGCGATGCGACCGCGCCGGAGTCGTACCCGAAGACGACCCCGGTGTTCTCGTCGACCCCCTCCGGGCCGAGCGCCGCCCAGGACCGGATGTGGTCCGGCCGCCCGAGCACCAGGTGGGCCAGGCTGATCGGGTAGACCCCCAGGTCGAGCAGGGCCCCGCCGCCCAGCGCCTTGGCCCGCATCCGGTGCTCCGGCGGGAACGGCCCGGCCACCCCGAACGCGGCCTGTACGGCGGTCACCGAACCGATCGCGCCGTCGGCGATCAGGTCCAACACCCGCAGTACGGTCGGGTTGCACCGCATCCACATGGCTTCCATCAGGAAGACGTCCCGCTTCCGGGCGGTCTCGATCAGCGTGGTGCTGGTCGGCAGGTCGAGGGTGAACGGCTTCTCGCAGAGCACCGCCCGCCCCGCCTCCAGGAGCGTCATGGTGGCGTCGTAGTGGGCGGCGTGCGGGGTGGCCACGTACACCACGTCCACCTCGTCGTCGGCGGCGAGTTCCGCCCAGGAGCCGTACGCCCGGGGGATGTCGTGGTGGTCGGCGAAGAGCCGGGCCGCGTCGAGCGATCGGGAGCCGACGGCCACCACCTCGGCGTCCGGTACGAGTCGCAGGTCCTCGACGAACCGGGCGGCGATGTTGCCGGTGGCCAGGATGCCCCAGCGCGTAACGCGCCCGGGGCCAGCTTGCTGATCCATGTCACCCCTCCAACCACGGGCCGCCGGCTACCTCCGGCAATCTCGCACCCGTGAGAACAGCCCGAAGCATCCCCCGTGACCCGGCACAACACCAACCGCAGGGTCTGCTCCTGTGTTGGGTGGGGCTATCCGCGTTCGGCTAGGCGGGCAATGTCAGGAAGCGTCGCCGAGGGTCGCCGACCGACACATCGGGCAGGTCTTCGACCGCGTCGGACAGGCACATTGAGAGGTAGAGGGCGGCTGACAGGGTCGGCTCGCCAGCGAGTTCTTCCCGTCGAGGGGGGCACGGCCAGTCAACGCCGCAGGCCCGGCAGCGCCACGAAGGCCGTTCGGCCACGTGGGTGCTCACCAGCGCCCCCGATTGGGCGTGTTTGGCGTCGGCTCAGCAGGCTGGGGGCGGCTGAGCCGGTCTGGACAGTGCCGCCAGCGGAGGCCGCACCGACACCACCGACTGAGCGGATGGCGCCGACGGTGGAGGGGACCTGACGGGATCGGCTGCGGCTGACGTCGAGTACGCATAACGTAATCTTGCGGCCTCAATTAGGCATGCGTCAAGCCCCGGTAGGCAAGCGTCAAGTGCGCCCCCGCCGGAAGGTGCCCGCAATGAACCTGGAGCTATGGGCCGCGCAGGAAGTCGGCGATTTCCTCAACGTCTCGCGTCAGCGCGTGTCGCAACTCGCGACGCAGCACGACTGGCCCGAGCCGATCGCCACCCTCGCTGTCGGCCGCATCTGGCTCGCCGACGACATCCGGGCATGGGCCGCGAGGCATGGCCGCCCCGTACCGGTGGACGAGCCGGACGAGGGTGCATAGCCGTCCACGCCCCGCGACATGTGCTGCTCGTAGTTCATGATCGACGCGCGGTGAGCTGTCGTGTTGCCACTCCCACCGACAGATGAGAGCGCGTGGATCATCCGGACGACAGCCAGGATCCGGGCCTGCCAGCGCGTCCACCAGTCAAGATCGCCGGTTAGGCTCGGCGGCATGACTATCGACAGCGGCGGGTCGCCGACTCGACCGGCGGTCACCCCGCCGACGTACGCCGCACCGGAGTCGCTGGTCGAACACGCCCGCCGGTTCTACGCCGAGGGCGGGACACCGGCCACACCCAGGATGGCCGCGACCGTACTGCTGGTCCGCCCGGCCCCGGCCGCCGACGGCGAGGCCGGGGACGACTTCGAGGTGTACGTCATCCGCCGGCTCGTCACGATGACGTTCGGCGGCATGTACGCCTTCCCCGGCGGCGGCGTCGACCCGTCCGACTCGCGGGCCGCGCTCGACTGGTCCGGTCCTCCGGCGGCGAGTTGGGGTGACCGGTTGGGACTGGCCCCCGACGCCGCCCAGGCGGTGCTCTGTGCCGCCGCGCGGGAGGTCTTCGAGGAGGCCGGGGTGCTGCTCGCCGGACCCGGTGCCGGCACCATCGTCGGCGACGTGAGCGGAGCCGAGTGGGAGTCGGCCCGGCAGGCGCTGGTCGACCGGCGGGCGAGCTTCGCCGACCTGCTGAGCGAGCAGCGGCTCACCCTCCGGGCGGACCTGCTGCTGCCCTGGTCGAGGTGGGTCACGCCCGAGTTCGAACCGCGCCGCTTCGACACGTACTTTTTCGTGGCCCTGCTGCCGGCGGGGCAGCGGACCCGCGACGTCTCCGGCGAGGCCGACCACACCATGTGGATCCGGCCGACCGAGGCGCTGGCGCGGGCCGACGCGGGCGAGATCTCGATGCTCCCGCCGACCAGGGTGACGCTGGCCGAGATCGCCGCGTCCGGTGGGTTGGCCGGGCTGCCGGCCGCCTCGGCGGAGCGGAACGCCGCCACCCCGGTGCTGCCCCGGTTCGAGTTGGCTCCGGACGGCACCGGCCGGTTCCTGCTCGGCTGAGGCCGAGCCCGAAGGATCGGAGAGACGGAAGCGGGCTCCCGGCGACCGAGTGGGTCGCCGGAAGCCCGGTGAAGGTCGTGCCGCCGATCAGCCGAAGCGGCCGGTGATGTAGTCCTCGGTCTTCTTGACGCTCGGGTTGCTGAAGATCTTCTGCGTGTAGTCGTACTCGATCAGGCGGCCGGGGTCACCGGTGCGCTCGATCGAGAAGAACGCGGTACGGTCCGACACCCGGGCCGCCTGCTGCATGTTGTGCGTCACGATGATGATCGTGTACTGGTCCTTCAGCTTGAACATGAGGTCCTCGATCGCCAGCGTGGAGATCGGGTCCAGCGCCGAGCACGGCTCGTCCATCAGCACGACCTGCGGCTCGACCGCGATCGTCCGGGCGATGCACAACCGCTGCTGCTGACCGCCGGACAGGCCCGCGCCCGGCTTGCCCAGCCGGTCCTTGACCTCGTCCCACAGGTTCGCCGAGCGGAGCGCCTTCTCGGCCGCGTCCTCCAGCACCGACTTGCGGCGTACGCCGTTGAGCTTCAGCCCGGCCACCACGTTGTCGAAGATCGACATGGTGGGGAACGGGTTCGGGCGCTGGAAGACCATGCCGATCAGCCGCCGTACGGCGGTCACGTCCACGTCGTTGTCGTAGATGTTCTGGCCGTCGATGGTCAGCTTGCCGTCGACCCGGGCCCCCGGCAGCACCTCGTGCATCCGGTTGATCGAGCGCAGGAAGGTCGACTTGCCGCAGCCGGACGGCCCGATCAGGGCGGTCACGGTCTTCGGCTCGACGGTCAGGTTGATGTTCTCGATCGCCTTGAACGACCCGTAGTACGCGGTGACGCTCTCCGCCTCGACACGCTTTGCCATGGTGGTTGCCCCTCCGGGGTTCATCGGGAGATCTGGCTGCGGCGAGCGAGCAGCTTCGCCGCGATGGTGAGGACGAGTACGAGGGCCACCAGGGTCAGCGCGGCGGTCCAGGCCCGGTCGGGCGAGTACCGTCCCGCCTCGGTCGCCTGCCCGTAGACGAACAGGGACAGCGACGACTGGTTGTTCTCGAACGGGTTGAAGTTGATCGCCGCGGTACCACCCGCGACCAGGAGCACCGGAGCGGTTTCCCCGGCGGCACGGGCGACGGCGAGCATCACGCCGGTGACGATGCCGGGCAGTGCGGTCGGGAGCACGATCTTCATGATCGTCTTCCACTTCGGGATGCCGAGGGCGTACGAGCCCTCCCGCAGCGGAGCCGGGACGAGCCGGAGCATCTCCTCGGTCGACCGGACGATCGTCGGCAGCATCAGCACGCTCAGCGCCAGTGCGGCGGCGAAACCGGAGTAACCCGGCCGTCCGTCCGCGCTGAAGTGCGGGGAGACGATGAGCACCCAGAACGCGAGGATGAACAGACCGGCGACGATGGACGGGATGCCGGTCATCACGTCCACGAAGAACCGGATCGTGTTGGCGAACCGGCCCCGGCCGTACTCGACGATGTAGATCGCACCGGCGACACCGAGCGGAACGGTGATCAGCGTGGCGATGCCGACCTGCTCCAGCGTGCCGATGATCGCGTGGTACGCGCCACCGTTCGCGTCCCGGGCGCCGATGTTGTTCATCGAGCTGCCGAAGAAGTCGCCGTCCAGCCGCGCGGTTCCCTTGGAGACCAGCGTCCAGACCACCGAGCTGAGGGGGAGTACGGCGAGCACGAACGCGGAGTGGATCAGTGCACTCCAGGTCCGGTTGTTCGCCGCCCGCTGCCCCTCGACGTTGCGAGCCACCAGATAGAGCGCGACCAGGTAGAACACGGCGCCGAGGACGATCGCCAGCACCCAGCCGCCGATGCCGGTGCCGTAGACCACGACGGCCGCGAGAACCAGCGCGAGTACGGCGATGCCGAGCGGTGCCCACTTGGACAGCCGCCGGCCGCGCAGTTCAACCCCGGTTCCGCTGGGGCTGACCAGGGTCGAGGCGCTCACGCTGCCCCCTCGGTGAATTCGCGACGGCGGTTGAGGATCACCCGGGCGGTCATGTTGACCACCAGCGTGATGGTGAACAGGACCAGGCCGGAGGCGATGAGGGCGCCCCGGCCGATGTCGTTGGACTCACTGAATCCGTTGGCGATGTTGGCCGCGATCGAGTTGCCACCGGACTGGATGAGGTTGAACGAGATGGCGAAGGTGGCGCCGAGGGTCATCGCCAGGGCGATCGTCTCGCCGAGCGCGCGACCCAGCCCGAGCATGACCGCGGCGACCACACCCGGCCGCCCGTACGGCAGCACCGAGGTGCGGATCATCTCCCACTTGGTGGCGCCCAGGGCGAGGGCGGCCTCCTCGTTGGCCGTGGGGGTCTGCATGAAGACCTCGCGGGAGAGCGAGGTGACGATCGGCAGGACCATGATCGCCAGGACCAGCGCGCCGAGCAGGATCGCCCGGCCGAACGGCCCCTCCCCGCCGAAGAGCGGGATCCAACTGAAGTATTTGTTGAGCCAGACCGAGAGGTCGGTGACCGGTCCGCTGAACACGTCGCGACCCCAGAGCCCGAACACGACACTGGGTACGGCAGCGAGCAGGTCGATGAGGAAGCCCAGGGTGTTGGCGATCCGCCGGTGGGCGTAGTGCGAGAGGTACAGCGCGATGCCGAGGGCCACCGGCACCGCGAGCAGCAGCGCGATGACCGCGCTCAGCACGGTGCCGAAGGCCAGCGCGGCGATACCGAACCGGGGCTCGCCCTCGTTCGGCGCCCAGTTCTTGAAGGTGAAGAAGTTCTCGTGGTTGGCCTGTAGGGCCGGTATGGCCCTGCTGACCAGGAAGATCGCGATCGCCACGATGATGACCAGCACCATCGTGCCCGCGGCCAGGGTCAGCACGCGGAACAACTGCTCGGCGCCGAATGCGCGGCGCCGGGGCAGGGCACCGCCGCCGCCCAGTCCGCCCCCGTCGGGAGCACGGTGGGACGGTGTCGCTGAATACTCGGCCGATTGCGCCGAAGCACCGGCGGGTCGGTCGTGACTCGTTGTCACGCCCGATCCGCCGGTGCCGGCGTCGGCCGAGCGGGGAGGGGTTTCACCCATCTGCTCGCTCGCTCCGTGTGGTGTCCGGGGGCTGGGTTACCGGGTCAGGCGAGGGTCTTGACCGCGGCCTCGACCTTGGTGCGGACCGACTCCGGCAGCGGGGCGTAACCGAGGTCGGCCAGATCGGCCTGACCCTCGCTGCTGGCCGCGTGCCCGAGGAAGCCCTTGACCAGCGCCAGCTTGTCGGCGGCGAGGCCCTTGTTGCAGACGATCTCGTAGGTCACCAGGACGATCGGGTACGCCCCGGCCTCCTTGGTGCTGTAGTCGATCGACAGCTTCAGGTCGTCGCCCTGGCCGGTGACCTCGGCGCTGGCGATGGTCTTGCCGGCCGACTCGGCGTTCAGCGCGACGAACTCGCCGGAACCGTTGGCGACCTTGGCGGTGCTGAGGGAGGAGTTCTCGGCGAACGAGAGCTCGACGTAGCCGATGGTGCCGGCGGTCTGCTTGACCAGGGCGGCGACGCCGTCCGAGCCCTTGGCGCCGGTGCCGCCCGGTGCCTTCCACGCCTTGGCCTTGCCGAAGGTCCAGTCGGTCTCGGCGGCCTTGCTCAGGAACGCGGTGAAGTTGTCGGTCGTACCCGACTCGTCCGAGCGGTGCACGGCCTGGATGGCGGTCGACGGCAGGGTCGCGCTGGGGTTGTCAGCCTTGATCGCGGCGTCGTCCCACTTGGTGATCTTGCCAGCGAAGATCTGCGCCAGGGTGGCCGGCTTGAGCTGCAGGTCGGTCACGCCGGTCAGGTTGTAGGCGATGGCGACCGGGCCGATGACCATCGGCAGGTGGATGGCCTTGCCCGACGGGCACTTGGCGTCGGCCTGCGGCTGCTCGGTGTCCTTGAGCGCAGAGTCCGAGCCGGCGAAGTCAGCGGTGCCGGCGATGAAGGACTGGATGCCCGCGCCGGAACCCGAGGGGTCGTAGTTGATGGTCACGCCGGTGCACTGCTGCTGGTAGGTCTTGACCCACTCGGCAACGGCGTTCTTCTGCGCGGAGGAACCCGCGGCGTTGATGGTGCCGGTGGCGCAGTCGGCTGCGGCGGCGGACCCGGAGGCCGAGGAACCGGCGGGCTCGTTGTTGTCCGAGCCGCACGCACTGAGTGCAAGTGCCGCAGTCAGAGCGAGGCAGGCAAGAATGCCGTGCCGCTGGAGCTTCACCTGAGGGGTTTCCCTTCACATGGACGGAGCGCCGGGAACTGGTGCCCCGGGAGCCGGCTATCCGCTGGCTACTACGCAAGTTAGAAGTGCCAGGTAGCCGGTTTGCCGGGCGCGAGTGAACGGGGAGTGAACAGGTGCGGCCGGCTAGATGGACCGCAGCTGAGGGCGAGTTGTCCGTTCCGTGAACTGAGGGGCGGGAGTTCGCTACGTCCGTTATGCGGCGCGTTGGTACTGCACGTGCGTCGTCCAACGGGAAAAGCCGAGTCGCCGGTAGAGCGCCACCGCCGAAGCGTTGGATTCGTCCACGTAGAGCATCACCCGGGTCAACCCACGGTCACCGAGATGACGCAGTCCGGCCGAGGTCAGGGCCTTGCCGAGGCCGAGACCGTGGGCCTCCGGTTCGACACCGACCACGTACACCTCGCCGACCGGTTCGCGCCGGACCCCGTCCGGTTCGACCCCGTCCGGCTGACCGTGCACCTTGGTCCAGTGGAAGCCGAGCAGGCGACCGGTCGACTCCTGCACCGCGAGCAGGAAGCCGGCCGGGTCGAACCACGGCTCAGCCATCCGTACGGCGAGGTCGGCCGAGGTCCACCGGCCCTGTTCGGGGTGTTCGGCGAAGGCCCGCCGGTTCACGTCGAGCCACGCCTGTTCATCCGTACCGGGACGGAACGCCCGCAGGACAACTCCGTCGGGCAGGGTGGGCTCGGCGAGGTCCCGGCCGAGCGGCCGGCGCATCTGCCACAGCTCCCGGGTGCGGGTGAACTCCAGGTCGAGGGCGAGCGCGGCGGCTGACGGGTGGTCGCCGTGTGCCCAGAGCCGCAGTTCGATGCCGACGCTCGCGGTGGTCAGCGCGGTGACCAGGGCGCGGCCCACTCCGGACCGCCGGTGGTCCGGATGTACGACGAGTTCCGCCTCGGCCCCGGTCGGGTCACCGGTCCGGTCGAGCTGGGCGTAGCCGACCGCCGTTCCGTCCTGGTCGCGTACGACCAGGTGGTCGACGGGGGCGGGGTCGTCCGGCCGGAGCCGGAGCGTCACGTGTTCGGACAGGGGGAGCGCGCCGTCGGCGCGGTCCGCTGCCCGTGCCAGGGCCAGGATGTCCCGGATCTCGGCGGGGCCGAGTCGATCGGTCCGGACTACCTCTGGCACGCCCATGGTCACCCGGCCACCGTAGCCCGAGGGCGCCAGGTGCGGCGGGTGGGATCACCGGGCCGAGGGCGACGTCACTGTGGTGGCAGGTGCGGCGTGCCCGTGGTTGCCGACGGGGTGGGCGTACGGCCCGACGCCTCCGGTCCGGCCGCTCGCGTGTCCGACCGGTCGGTGTCGGAGGAGGTGTCCCGGGGCAGTCCGGTCGGCAGGGACTCCAGCTCGAACCGGCGGAGCAGGTTGGGCAGGATGGTCCGGAGCGCGGCGACCGTCTGTTGCCGGTCGCCGCCCGCGTCGTGCATCAGGACGATGGCGCCGGCACCGACGCCGCCCGTGACGGTCGAGGCGATGCTGCCGGCACCGGGCCGGGTCCAGTCCCGGGGATCCACGGTCCAGTGCAGCGAGGTCATCCCGAGTTCCCAGGCGGTTGCCACGACTGAATTGGTCCAGTTACCGCCGGGCTGGCGGAAGTAGACGATCCGGGCTCCCGGCACCGCCGCCCGGATGGCCGTGTTGGTACGGGCCAGATCCGTCCGGATCGCCGTACGGGACCGGGCGCCGAGCGCGATGTCGTGCGACCAGGAGTGGTTGCACAGGGTGTGACCGGCGTCGGCGATCGCCCGTACCAGTTCGGGGTGGGCGGCTGCCTGCTGGCCGACCAGGCAGAAGGTGGCCTTGACCCGGTACTTGGCGAGCAGGTCCAGCACCTGGGGGGTGTAGCCCGGGTCCGGCCCGTCGTCGAAGGTGAGCGCGACCTCCCGTACGCCGGTGCTGATCCGGCTGCCGTACGGGCCGCCCTTCTCCAGGGCGAGCCGGGGGCGGTCGTCGGTGGGGATGGTCTCCCCGTCGGGGTTGGTGGGCGCGACCGACGAGGGGCTGGCCGACGGGGTGGCCGGTGCCGGGGTGCCGGTGGGGGACGGCGTGCCGGTGCCGACCCCGGGCGGGCCGGGTGTGGCGGCGACGCCGTTGCGGTCGGCTGCCGGGTCGGAGGTGCTGAGGGTACGGCCGAGCACGTACACGCTGCCGAGCACGGCGCCGACCGCCAGGGTGAGCACCATGATCAGTCGCAGGTGGGCCGAGCCAGCTCGGCGGTGTCCGTACTGGTAGTAGGCCGACGCCCGGCCACGTATCGATGCCACTGCCGTCCCTCCTGACGCCGCACCTGAAAACTCAGGGTACGTACGTTTTTGTCAGGTAAGAGGCGTTTCCAGGCATTAGACCGATTTGTCGAGCCTGACACGCCGAACGCCACCCAGTTGTTACACCGGATGGCGTTCGGGAGAGCTGCGGTACGGGGGTGGTGACGGATCAGACGGACATGGCCGCCGCCACGGCCGCCTCCGACTCCGACAGGGAGCGGGACGACGACGGCGGTACGACGAACTTGTAACCGACCTGGCGGACGGTGCCGATCATCGACTCGTACTCCGAGCCGAGCTTGGCGCGCAGTCGCCGGACGTGGACGTCGACGGTACGGGTGCCGCCGAAGTAGTCGTAGCCCCAGACCTCGCGCAGCAACTGGTCCCGGGTGAAGACCCGGCCCGGGTGCTGGGCGAGGAACTTGAGCAGCTCGAACTCCTTGTAGGTGAGGTCGAGCGGGCGACCCTTCAGCTTGGCCGCGTAGGTGTCCGGGTCGATCGAGAGCTCACCGGCCCGGATCTGCCCGCCGGCACCGGCGATGGCGTTGGTGAGCCGGCCCACGGCGAGCCGCAGCCGGGCCTCGACCTCGGCCGGCCCGGCGCTGGCCAGGATCACGTCGTCCACGCCCCAGTCGGCGTTCAGGGCGATCAGTCCGGCCTCGGTGACGACCGCGATCAGCGGTACGCCGAGCCCGGTGGCGTGCAACATCCGGCAGGTGGCCCGAGCCTCGCTCAGCTCGGAGCGGGCGTCCACGAGTACGGCGTCCGGGCTGGGCCCGGCAACGAGGGTCCGGACGTCGCGGGGTGCGGTACGAATCGAGTGGGGGAGCAGGTCCAGAGCGGGCAGTACGGCCGAGGGCTCGCCTGCACGCGCGGTGACCAGCAGCAGGATCTCCACACATCACCTCCGTCCCGGCGGCGCATCGCCGCGCGGTGGGCCAGCGTGTCTCCGGCTCATGGCCGGCTGGCGTCACTGGTCAATGGTGTCGGTCCCGGCGTCGCTGACGGGGCGGGGTAAGGCCCGAGCTTATCGGATCCGTTGCGGACCGATCCCGGACGATCGCCCCTTCAGCTGTGTTCTCTGACTCAACGGGGGAGGTTTTTACCTCCCCGTAACCAGAATCCGTGCGTCTGCGGCCCGATCTGGCACGATCAGTGCGTGTTCCCCTCGACGTCACCCGAGACCGGTCGCGATTCCTGGGCCGACGGGCCCCGTACCGGGCCGGCCGGACCAGCGCCCGGCCCTGCCCCCCGTGGCGGTTACCCGCCCGGGCCGGGCCAGTCCGGCATGCCCTACGACGAACCGCCGGTCGCGGTGGAGGAGGAGCCGGAACTCGAGACCGGCCGGCGGCGGCTGCGCGGCAAGCGCGGGTCCGACGACCCCGTACCCGGTAGTGGCCTCGACCCGGACACCGACGACGAGGACGAGGAGGAGATCGAACCGGTCCCGATCCGCCGTCCGCTCGCGCTGGCGGTCGCCGGTTTCGCCGGCCTGCTCGGCCTCGGGCTGGTCTTCGGCGCGCAGACCTCCGGTCCGGGCGCCCGGGTCCCGTTCGCCCTGGTGGTGTTCGGGGTGCAGTTGCTCTACATCCTGGCCTGGACGATGGCGATGCGACCGCCCGCGCTGCCACTGGTGGCCGGGGTCTCGGTGGCGGTCGCCGCGGGAGCGGACGTGGCCGCGATCGTGCCGGACGTGGCCGCCCTCGGGCCGGTCGGCTTCGTGGCGGTGGCCGGGTTCGTGGCCGGTGTTCTCGGCCAGTTGGTCCGCCGGACCGACCGGGCGCGGGTCACCGAGTCGCTCGGTGCCACCCTGCTGATCGTCATCGGGGTGGTCGCGTTCGCGAGTCTGATCGTGCTCAGCCGGCTCCCGATCGGCACCCAGGCGATCTTCGTCTGCCTCGGCGGGAGCGGGGTGGCCCTGGTCGTCGCCCGGCTCACCGACGCGGTTCTGCCCTGGCCCCGGCTGGCGCCACAGGTGCCCCGTGGCGCGGCCGGGGTGGTCCTCGGCGCGATGCTCGGCACCCTGGCCAGTAGCCTGATCGGCGGTTACGTGGTCGGCTTCACCCCGACCAGCGGTGCGATCGTCGGGCTGGTCGCGGCGACCGCGGCGGTCCTCGCCGATCTCGGTGTCGGCTACTCCGAGGCGGGACGCCTGATGGCCGGTGAACCGCCGACGATGTGGGTGGCCCGGCACATGCAGGGCCCGCTCGGCGGCTTCGCTCTGGCCGCCCCGGCGGCGTACGCGATGAGCGTCTTCTTCCTCTGACACACCGACAGGGCAGGCATCCGGGCATCGACACAACCCCTCGGCCTGCCGTAGGGGATCATGGGATTTCCCGGGTTGAGCCTGACGCGGGCCGGGTACATAAGCGGTTCCCGATCGGTCGCTCCGCCGATCCGGGCAGGCGGAGGCGGGTGGCGTGGCAGACAGTTATCCGGCACAGGGTGAGAGTTATCCGCGGCGGTTGCCCCGGTCCCACCGGACCGAGGACCGCCCGCGTCGGCGGGGTCGCAAGGTGCTCATCGTCCTGCTGATCCTGCTGCTGGTGCTCGTCGCCGCGCTGGTGGTCGCCGACCGGTACGCGGTCGGCTTCGCCGAGCGGGAGATCGCCACCCGGATCAGCCAGGAGACCGCCCGGCAGGGGATCAAGACCGGTCCCCCGGACGTGACGGTGAACGGCACGCCGTTCCTCACCCAGGTGATCGCCGGCAACTACGAGTCGATCGTGATCGTGCTGCGGGACGTCGAGGCACCGGTTCCCGACGTGCAGGCGACGGTGGCCCTGCCGGAACTGCACGTCGACGCCCGGGACATCGCCGCGTCGATCAACACTTTGCGTACCGGGCAGGGGCAGGTGACCGCCGGGACCGTCAACGGCACCGCGACCATCTCGTACGACAGCGTGGTGAAGCTGATCGACCAGCCCGGCATCCGGTTGCGGGAGGAGGGCGGCAAGCTCCTGGTCGACGCTCCGCTCCAGTTGCTGGGGCAGCAGTTCACCGTGCACGGTGCGGCCAACGTCAAGATAGAGGGCGCCGAGGTGGCGCTCAGCTTCAGCAACGTGACCGTGGACGGACTGCCGGAGATCCCGCTGGCCCGCCTGGCGGTCCAGGAGGCGGCCCGCCAGATCGGTTTCCGGGTCCCGCTGCCGGAACTGCCGTTCAACCTCCAGGTGCAGGAGGTCACGCCGCTGCCCGAGGGGCTGGCCGTACGGGCCACCGCGAAGGACGTACCGATCAGCTAGCCCGCGTTCACCCGTTCGTCGCCGTCCCGGATCGTGGTTGGCTGGTGACGCGAATATTTCCGGCTGGTAAGCTCCCTGCCCATGGGGACGCTCCTCACCAAACGGCGCGCGGTCGACCTGTGCCGCGTGGCCACCTGCCTGTGTCGCCCCGTCATCTGACGGCGGGGCTGCTCTCGCGTACCCTCTGATTTCCCTCACGCCCGGCAGCGGCGCCGTCGCACGAACCCGTGATCCTCTCGCTATGGGTCCCGCGCGTGGTGCGACGAAAAACATCGATACCCGCGCTGGCTCACCAATCCGTCATCCTTATTAGGAGTGATCTGATGAGTCGCGACACCGCACTCGTCTCGGCCGACTGGGCCGAGAAGAACCTCGACACCCCGGGCGTGGTCTTCGTCGAAGTTGACGAGGACACCACCGCCTACGACGGCGGCCACCTCGCCGGTGCGATCAAGCTCGACTGGCGCAAGGACCTCCAGGACCCGGTACGCCGGGACGCGGTCAACAAGGAGCAGTTCGAGGCCCTGCTCTCCGAGCGCGGCGTGAGCAACGACGACGTCGTGGTGCTCTACGGGGGCAACAACAACTGGTTCGCCGCGTACGCGTACTGGTACTTCAAGCTCTACGGCCACCGCGACGTGAAGCTGCTCGACGGCGGTCGCAAGAAGTGGGAGCTGGACGCCCGTCCGCTGGTCAAGGACGCCGTCTCCCGCCCCGCCACCCAGTACGTCGCACAGGAGCCGGACCTGAGCATCCGCGCCTTCCGTGACGAGGCCGTCGCCGCGATCGGGGTCAAGAACCTGGTCGACGTCCGGTCCCCCGACGAGTACGCCGGTCGCCTGCTCGCCCCCGCGCACCTGCCGCAGGAGCAGTCCCAGCGGGCCGGTCACATCCCGACCGCGGTCAGCGTGCCGTGGTCGAAGGCGGCCAACGAGGACGGGACGTTCAAGTCCGACGACGACCTCCGCAAGATCTACGGTGAGGCCGGGCTGGACGACGGCCTCGACACCATCGCGTACTGCCGGATCGGCGAGCGCTCCTCGCACACCTGGTTCGTGCTGAAGGAGCTGCTCGGCCACCAGAACGTGAAGAACTACGACGGATCCTGGACCGAGTACGGCTCGCTCATCGGCGTCCCGATCGTGCTCGGCGACGAACCGGGGAGGGCCTGAGCCATGACAGCTCCCACCGCCGCCGGTTGCGCGGCTCCGGACCAGTCGGCCCCGCTGCCGGCCGGTCTGGACCTGAACCGGGAAACCGTCATCACCGGCGTGGTACGGGCCGACTCGGGCGACGCCGTTCCCGGCGCCTACGTCCGGCTGCTCGACTCCACCGGCGAGTTCACCGCCGAGGTCGTCACGTCGCCGGAGGGCCAGTTCCGGTTCTTCGCCGCACCCGGCACCTGGACCCTGCGGGCCCTGTCCCGCCACGGCAACGGTGACGTCCTGGTCACCGCCGGCCGGGGCATCAACGAGGTCGGCGTCACGGTCGTCTGACCGGCGACAACAGCAGCGGATCCCCGCCCGGGCCGGTTGGCTCGGGCGGGGATCGCTTTTTGCGTACCGGGTTGCCCGCACACGGCGGTGGCCGCCGGACTCGGGTGAGTCCGACGGCCACCGTGGATCAGTAGCGGGTCAGTCGGTCGGGATCAGATCCCGCCGACCCGGGTGTCGCAGGGCGTCACCGGATCCAGGGTGAAGTTGATCGTCGAGACGAAGCCGGCCGAGATGGTGATGCGCTGCACCTCGGGAATCCAGCCGTCCTTGGCGACGATCAGGTCGTACTTCCCCTTCGGCAACCAGAGGCCGTAGGCCCCGGCGGCGTCGGAGGAGAGGGTGTAGCCGGTGTCGGGGTTGCCGTTCAGGTTCGCCCGTACCGTCGCCTTGACCGGTACGTCCGCCCCGGAGCAGCTGTCGCCGAGCACCGTGCCCTGGACCTTGCCCCAGCCGTTCGGCGGAGACACGTTCATCTCCACCGGGACCGACGAGACCGGGTACGGGGTGTCCGAGCCGAAGCCCAGCTCGGCGGTGTACGTACCCGGCTGGAGGACGCCGGCCTCGGCCGTGGCGGTCAGGGTGACCGTCACCTGCTTCGAGGCGCCCGGAGCCAGGGTGAAGGTGGACGGGGCCGTGGACAGCCACGACACGTCGCCACCGGCCTCGTCACAGAGCTCGAGACCACCGAGGTACTCGGTCTCCACCGAGCCGACGAAGGAGCTCGGCGAACCACCGATCTTGTACGCACCACACGCACCGGCACCCCGGTAGCGGGTGAACGCCGCGTTCGGCAGGTTCTGCCAGGCGCCGGTCGCCGGGTCGTACGCCACCGTCCGGTTGGTGATGGTGGCGGAGTTCGCGGTGACCCCACCGGCGATGACCAGCAGGCCACCGGCGGCGGCGTACTGCGAGCCCCACAGGTCGATCGGCAGGTCCGGCAGAGCCGACCAGGCGTTGGCCGCCGGGTCGTACTCGAACGCGTCGGTGGTGGTCGCCGAACCGGCCGTGCCGCCGCCGCAGTAGACCTTGCCACCGATGCCGCCGCAGGACATCCAGCCGATGACAAACGGGTAGTCGGCACCGGCGCTGAAGGTGTTGCTGGCCGGGTCGAAGATCACCGTGTTTTTCGTGCTGGTGCAGGTACCGTCGGCGCAGCCACCGACCAGGTAGATCTTGCCGTCGAGCACCGCCGTACCGGCGGCCGAACGCGCCGCCGGGTTGGTGACGCCGGCCAGGGTGCTCCAGGTGCCCGCCGCCGGGTCGAACACGTCGACCGAGGCGACCGGGGTGCCGCTGGCGCTCCAGCCACCGAGCACGTAGAGCTTGCCACCGACGGCCGCCGCGGACGCCTTGGAGCGGGCGCTCGGCATGTCGGGCAGCGTGCTCCACGCGTTGGTTCCCGGGTCGAGCACCCAGGTCTTGCGCTCGTTGCCGCTGCCGGAACCGCCACCGACGGAGTAGATCTTCCCGTCGATCACGGCTGCGGCGTTGTCGAAGACCGCGGCCGGGGTGTTGGCAACCCGGGTCCAGGCGGGGTCGATCGCGGGAGCGGCCGCCGCCGAGTTACCGGCCGGGCCGTACGCGACGCCGTTCTGGGCCGGGCTGAGCCCCTTCACGCTGTACTCGTTGAGGGCCGCACCCTGACGGGACAGGAGTTCGAACGTACCGTCCCGTTCCAGCACCTCCACCTCGGCCGGCGCGTTGCCGGTGTTGGTGACGGTCACCTTGGCGGTACGGGTGCTGCCGTACGGCTGGTGCGACTCGATCTGCGGCGGGCTGACCGAGAGCCGACCGGCCTTGAGGGCGTAGTCGGTCCGCTTGACGTTGTCCGCCACCACGGCGACGTTCTTCGTCAGCGGCCGGTACGGCGCCTTGCTCGCGGTGAACGGGTGGGTCCCGGTCACGCTGGAGAAGAACGAGTAGAAGCCGTCACCGATGTTCGGGTCGTCCGCCGTGGCCGCCGAGACACCCTTGTCCGCCGGCACGTCGTCGCTGGTCACGGTGACGCCGTTGAGCGCGGCACCGGTGTTCTGGTCGGTGGTGAAGCCGGCCACCAGGCCACCGGGCAGCGGGGTGCAGACCCGGTTGACGACGGTGACGTTGTCGACCTCCCACCACCAGGCGAAGGTGCCGTTGAACCGGAACCGCACCTGGGCGGTGGCCGCCCCGGCGAGCCCGGTCAGCGGGACCTCCTCGACGCGCGGGCCGCGCCGGCTGGCCGTCTGGTGCCAGATGTTGGTCCAGGTGGTGCCGTTGGTGGAGACGTCGATGTCGGCCGTGTCGGTGATCCCGACCGCCCGCCAGTCGCTGTTGAACTTCAGCACCGGCGCGCTCACCCCG
Organism: Micromonospora sp. NBC_01796; assembly: GCF_035917455.1. Classification (NCBI taxonomy): domain Bacteria; kingdom Bacillati; phylum Actinomycetota; class Actinomycetes; order Micromonosporales; family Micromonosporaceae; genus Micromonospora; species Micromonospora sp. NBC_01796. Next base: position 3,517,810 of record NZ_CP109078.1, read on the forward strand.
GACAGGTCCAGCGTCGGGGTGACCAGGTCGGCGTCCTGGGTGTTGCCCGTGCCCAGGATGTCGCTGTCGATGATGGCGAAGTTGCCCGAGCCACCGGTCTGGTTGCCCCGGTTACCCGGGTCGTCGAACTCCCAGCCGCCGTCCTCGGTGCGGTTGACCACGGACCATCCGGCCGGGGTCGTCTCGGCGTCGAAGCTCTCCGAGAGCAGCGGGGCGCCCAGGTTGGCCGAGTATCCGGCCGCCAGGCAGTCCGCCGCCACCGGCACCGCGACGTCCAGGGTCTTCGCCGCGCCTTCGAGGACGAGATCCTTGGTCACGGCCGCGTAGCCGGCGGCCTTCGCCGTCGTGGTGACGGCGTACGTGGCGTTGCCCGGCACGGTGAACGAGTAGCGACCGGTGAACGGGTCGGTGAAGATCGGCCCACCGGGTCGACCGGCCACCTCGAGCTTGGCGTAGAGCGGCCAGCCGTGGCCGGAGCCGTCGGTGACCTTGCCGGAGACCGTTACCAACTGCGCCCCGACCAGGGCGAAGTCCTTCGTCACCGAGGTTCCGTCGGGAACGGTGACGGTAGCGGTCTGGGTGTGGAACCCGAACGCCGCCACGGTGAGCGTGGCGTCGCCGGTCGGCAGCCGCAGCGTGTACTTGCCGTCGGTGCCGGTGGTCGCGGTACGGGAACCGGTGCTGACGGTCGCGCCGGCGATCGGCTCGCCGCCGTCGGCCTCGGTCACCGTGCCGTTCACCTCACCGGCGCCGCCACGCGGGGCCTCGAAAACCGCCTCGTACGCGTTGAGCCGGCCCTCACCGAAGGTGTTGTTGTCGTCGACGGTGCCGCCACAGGTCAACGCCTCCACGTCGGTGGCGGTGTCGTCGAGCAGCGCCTCGGTGGCGGCGATGTCGTTGCGGATCGCCGGTGCCGCCGACCAGATCAGTGCGACCGTACCGGCGACGTGTGGTGCCGCCATCGACGTGCCGTTGAACGCCGAGTAGCCGCCGCCCGGAACGCTGGACCGGACGTTGCTGCCCGGTGCCGAGATGTTCGGCTTGATGGAGCCGTCGATCGAGGAGGTGCCCCGCCCGGAGAAGGACGAGATGTTGTTGTTGACGTCGTAGGAGCCCACCCCGTACGCGTTGGGGTAGTCACCGGGGTTCTCGGTGGTGTTGCAGCCGAGGTCCCCGTCGTTGCCGGAGGAGAAGTTGGGGAAGATCCCAGCCGCCCGCCAGGCGGCGACGGTCTGCTCGTACCACTCGTCGCCGCGGCCACCGCCCCAGGAGTTGTTCACGATGTCGGGGCGCAGGTCCGGCCGGGGGTTCTGGCCGGTGATGTCGGTCGGGGCGACGACCCACTGGCCGGCGGCGAGCAGAGACGCCTCGGAGCAGCCGGTGGTCTCGCAGCCCTTGGCCGCGATCCACTTGGCGCCGGGGGCGACGCCGACCTGGTTGGCGCCACCGTCGTCGCCGACCATGGTGCCCATGGTGTGCGTACCGTGGCCGTTGTTGTCACAGGGGACATCCCCGGCACAGATGTTGGCCGGGTCGAAGAAGTTGTAGTTGTGGTCGAAGTTGCCGCCGCCGAGGTTGCCCCGGTACTTGCCGACCACGGCCGGGTGGGTGTAGTCGACGCCGGTGTCGATGTTGGCGACAACCACGGTCTCGCCGCGTACGCCGAGCTCGTTCCAGACCCGCGGGGCCTGGATGTTGTTGATGTTCCACTCGACGGCGTTGGTGCCCGCGCCGGTCGGGTCGGCCGGGGTCGGCTTGATCAGCTCGTAGCTCCGGGTCGGCGCGATCCGCTCGACCTCGGGACGTGCGGCGATCGCGTTGACCAGCGCCAGGTCGCCGGAGCTGACCTGGAGGGCGTTGGCCACCCAGAACGCCTTGTAGCTGGCCTTGCGGTCCTCGAGTGCGGCCCGCAGGTCGCGCTGGGTCCGGTCGGCGGTGCTGGTGAGCTGCTCGTAGACCTTGGTGGCCCGGGCGTCCGCGTCCCCGAGAGAGGCCGCGGCGCTCAGGTTGGCCTTTTCGCGCAGGTACACCGTGAAGTTGGTGTTGCCCTTGGCGCTCAGCTCGCTGAGCACCTGCGGGTCGACCGCCGCGGTAGCTGCGGGTGCCGCGAAGGCGAGTGCCGGTTGGGCGGTGATACCGAGTACGACAGCCGAGACGATGGCGAATGATCGCCAGAGTCTGGATCGGCTCCCTGTTCGGTGTGACATGTATTCCTCCCCACTTTCGGCCTCCCGATCGGTTCGGGACGCCGGCCGCGGTGTCGGGTTGTCCGGCACCGCGTAGCACGCGTGGGGGCCTCGTTGGACACGCAGAGCATCCCCCACATCGGCTAGGAGTCATGCTCTGGCGCGTAGCGGTAGTGATCAATGGATGTTGTCGGCCAGTATTCGGGCAGTAACTGGTCGAGTTGCGGGCGGCCGGGGGGAGATCATGGCATCGGTCGGTGTCGTTGTTGACTCCATCGATCAAAGGGGATTGGCTGTCCCCACGCTGCGGACGGGGAGGTTGCGGGTGTCCAACAATGAGGTTCCGCTCGTCGTGTGCGTGTCGTCGGACGTGGCGGTACGGGAGCGGGTGGTCCGCCGGCTCGACGACTTCGGCACGGTGGTGATCTGCGCGGACCTGTCGGAGTTGCGGGCAATGCTCTTTCCCGGTACGGCCACCGAGCCGGGAGTCGGGTTGACCCCGGTCAACCTGGGAGAACTCACCGTCGACCCGGGCGGCCACCTGGTCACCTGGCGCGGGGAGCCGCTGGCCCTGACCCGGCTCGAACGGGAGTTGCTGGCCCGGCTGGCGACTCCGCCGGTCGGGGTCTGGACCTACGAACGGCTCTTCGGCTCGGTCTGGGGTGGGGCGTACCTCGGCGACACGGCGATTCTGCACTCGGCGGTGAAGCGGTTGCGGCGCAAGCTGCGTGCGGTCGAGGGCGGTCCGCAGGTGCAGACCGTACGGGGTGTGGGTTACCGGCTCGCCTTCGGTCGGGGCGCCTGAGCGGGCGGCCGGGAACGACGGTGGCCGCCGTACTCAGTGCGAGTACGGCGGCCACCTCCGTGCGTGGGACCAGGGTGGATCAGAAGCCCCGGTTGCCCTTCGGCTGCACGGTCAGCGTGATGCCGAGCGTCGGCACCGCGTACGGGGTGTCCGCCCGCAGTGCCAGTTGCGCCAGGTAGTCACCGGGCTGGTTGATGCCGTGCGCGCCGTTGGCGACGATCCGAAGCGTGATCGCCTTCGACGCACCGGGTGCCAGGGTGAACCGGTTCGGCGAGGCGGTCAGCCAGGCCACGTCCGTGCTCTCGTCGCAGAGCCCGAGCCCGGTCATCCGCTCCGACTCCGGCCCCGCGAGCGGTGCGAACGCCGCTCCACCGATCTTGAAGCCGCCGCACGCGCCGGCGCCCCGTACCCGGGGGACCAGCGTGTTCGGCAGGTCCTGCCAGGCGTTCGCCGCCGGGTCGTAGCCGATGGTCCGGTTGGTGAGCGTCTGGCCCTCGTCGATCACACCGCCGGCCAGCACCAGCCGGCCACCGGCCACCGAGTACTGCGAGCCCCAGAGGTCGATTGGCAGGTCCGCGATCGGGGACCAGGTGTCGGTGTCCGGCGCGTACGCGTACCCGTCGGTGTAACCCGACTCGTGGCTGAAGCCACCGGCGCAGTAGACCCGTACGCCGATCGCCCCACAGGACTGCCAGGCGACCTCGTGCGGATAGGCGGCCTTAACCCGGAACGTGTTGCCCGCCGGGTCGAAAGCGACCACGTCGGTGCTGGCGTTGCAGAGGAAGTCCAGGCAGCCGCCGACCAGGTAGACCTGGCCCTCGATCACGGACGCGGTGCCCGCCGCCCGCGCCGCCGGGTTGCCGACGCCGGGCAGTGTCTGCCAGGCACCGGTGGCCGGGTCGAAGACGTCGACGGCCGGTTCGGTACCGCCGTCCGGGGTCCAGCCGCCGAAGACGTACAGCTTGCCGTCCACCGCCGCCGCGGCCGGCTTGTACCGGCTGTGCGGCATGTCCGGCAGGGTCTGCCAGGCGTCGGTGGCCGGGTCGTAGACGTACGCCTCCCGCTTCTCCTCCCGGTCCGTCGTGCCGCCGCCGACCGAGTAGACCTTGCCGCCGACCAGGGCCGCCGCGTTGTCGTAGACCGGTGCCGGCAGGTCCGCGATCCGGCTCCACGAGTCGTCCAGCGGCGTCACCGCCCCGGTACGGGCGGCCGGCTTCCCGGAACCGGCGAACATACCGGCGCTGACCTTCGGCACCTTGTATTCGGTCAGCGGGGCACCCCTACCGGCGGCGAGTGCGGCGTAACCGCCGTCGCGTTCCAGCACCTCCACAGTGGTCGGGGCGCTGCCGGTGTTGGTGACCGTGACCTCGGTGTTGCGGCTGCTGCCGTACGGCAGGGTGGTTTTGATCTCGGTGCTGCCCAGTGCCAGCCGGCCGACCTTCAGGTCGAAGTCGACCCGACGGGCGTCACCGGTCGCGATCGTGCTGCTCTTGCTCCGGTTCTGGTACGGCGCCAGGCCCGCGACGAACGGGTGCTTGCCGTCGACCAGGGTGGAGAAGAACGAGTAGAAGCCGTCCCCGATGCTGCGGTCCTCCGGGGTGGCCGCCGAGACACTCCGCTCGGCCGGCCGGTCCGGGCTGCTGACCGGGACCCCGTTCAGCCCGGCGCCGGTGTTCGCGTCGGTGGTGAAACCGGCGACCAGGCCACCCGGCACCGGGGTGCAGGTACGGTCGACGACCTCGACGTTGTCGATCTGCCACCACCAGGAGTACTCGCCCCGGTAGCGGAACCGGATCTGCGCGTTCGCCTGGTTGGCGAGGGTCGGCAGGGGCACCTCCTCGGCCGCCGGGCCACGCCGGGAGACCTGCTGCATCGCCACGCCGACCCAGTCGACACCACCGTTGGTCGAGACGTCGATGCTGGCCGCGTCGCCGTTGCCGCCGATGTAGAGGTCGCTGGCGAAGCGGAGTACGGGCGCGTCGACCGTGCTGAGGTCGATGACCGGGCTGACCAGGTCGGTGTCCTGCGCCCTGCCCAGTCCGTAGTGGTCGCTGTCGGCGATCGCGAAGCCGCCGCTACCACCGGTCAGGTTCTCCCGGTTGCCCGGGTTGTCGAACGCCCAACCACTGTCGGCCCGGTTCACCACCGACCAACCGGCCGGGGCGCCGGGACCGGCGAAGCTCTCCGAGAGCAGGGTCCGGCCGATGCCGGCGGTGTAACCGTCGAGCTGGCAGGCGACGGCCGCCGGCACTCCGATGTTCGCCGTCCTGGCCCGGTTGGCCACGGTGACCTCGGTGCTGACACTGCGGTACCCGGCGCTCACGGCGGTCGTGGTCAGCCGGTAGGTGCCGCCGGCCGGCACGGTGAGCGAGTAGCGGCCGCTGGTCGGGTCGGTGAAGACCGGTCCTCCGGGGCGGCCGGCGACCTCGATCCGGGAGTAGAGCGGCCACCCCTGGCCGGAGGCGTCGGTGACCTTTCCGGAGAGGGTCACCAGGGGGAGCGCGGCCAGCGCGAAGTCCAGGGTGACCTGGGTGCCGGCGGCGATCACTGTCGCGGTCTGGCCGGTGAAGCCGTACGCCTCGACGGTGGCCGTGTACGTGCCTTCGACCACCGGAAGGGTGTAGTGACCGAACTGGTCGGTGCGGGCGGTACGGCCGTTCACCGCGACCGTGGCGTTGGCGATCGGCTCGCGGCTGCCGAGTACGGCGACCGTGCCACTGATCCTGGTGACCGGTCCACGCGGGGCGGCGGTGACCGCCCGGTAGACGTCGAGCCGACCCTCGCCGAAGTTGTTGTTGTCGTCGACCGTGCCACCGCAGCCGAGCGACTCGACGTCGATCGCGGTGTCGTCGAGCAGCTTCTCGGTGGCGGCGACGTCACCGCGCAGCAGTGGGGCCGCCGACCAGATCAGTGCTACCGCGCCGGAGAGGTGCGGGGCCGCCATCGAGGTGCCGCTGCTGATGCCGTACTGGTTGCCGGGGATGCTGGAGACGATGTCGACGCCGGGTGCGGAAACGTTCGGCTTCGGCTGGCCGTCCACCAGGGACGATCCTCGGCTGGAGAACTCGGCGATGTTGTTGTCGACGTCGTAAGCGCCGACCGCGTACGCCTCCGGGTTGTCACCGGGGGAGTTCGCGGTCCCGCAGCCGTACTCGCCGCTGTTGCCGGCGGAGAAGGTGGGGAAGATGCCGGCGGCCCGCCACGCGGCGATGGTCTGCTGGTACCAGAGGTCGTTCTGGCCACCGCCCCACGAGTTGTTCACGATGTCGGGGCGCAGGTCCGGCCGGGGGTTCTCACCGTTGAGGTCGGTCGGTGCGAGGATCCACTGACCGGCGGCCATCAGCGACTCGCTGGAGCAGCTCGCGGTCTCGCAGCCCTTGGCCGCCATCCACTTCGCACCGGGCGCGACACCGATCTGGTTGCCGGCACCGTCGTCGCCGACCATGGTTCCCATGGTGTGGCTGCCGTGCCCGGCGTTGTCGCAGGGTGCCTGGGTCGGGCAGACGCCCGCCGGATCGAACCAGTTGTAGTTGTGGTCGAAGTTGCCGTTGCCGAGGTTGCCCCGGTACGCGCCCACCAGTGCCGGGTGGTCGAACTGGACGCCACTGTCGATGTTGGCGATGACCAGGCCCTCGCCCCGGTCGGCGTACTCGGACCAGACCCGGGGCGCGCCGATGTTGGTCACGCCCCAGCCGATGCCGGTGACGTCCTGCGGTGCTGCCCCGCTCGACTTCGGTTCGACCAGCTTGTACGTGCGCGCCGGTTCGATCCGCTCCACCTCGGGGCGGGCGGCGATCGCGTCGACCAGGGCCCTGTTGCCCTGCACCTGCACCGCGTTCGCGATCCAGAACGACTCGTGTTCGGCCTTGCGTCGGGTCAGCTCGTCGAGCAGCCCGCGCTGCGTACGCGTCGCGGTGCCGGTGAGCTGCTGGTAGACCTGGCCGGCGCGGGCGTCCGCGTCCCTCACCTTCGCCGCGTTGCCGAGCTGCGCACGTTCGCGCAGGTAGACGACAAAACTCGCGTTGCCCTTGGTGCTGAGTTCGGTCAGCACCTGCGGGCTCACCGGGGCGGCCGGACCGGCTGCCGCGGCGATCGCCGGTTGGGCCGTGATGCCGAGTACGACGGCCGAGACCATGGCGAGCGACCGCCAGAGTCTGGACCGGCTCGCCCCTCGGCGTCCCAGTCGGTGTGTCATCTCTCCTCCACCTCCGCGGCGCCCCGACTGCTTCCGGAGCGCCGTCCACGCCGCTCCGGGATGTCCGGCGCGGCTGGGGCGGGTGCGGGGCCTGACTGCGACGTTGGAGGGGGTCCGCGCACCGGCCCAGGAGACATGGTCGGGGTCGTTTTGACCATGATCAAGACCGGAGGTAGGCAGTATTCGGGCAGTATTAAGCCCGAATTCAGTCATCTTGACGTCCCTGGGAGGGTGCCCATCCAATTGGGAGGGTGCCCACAGGCCGTTGACTCCGCCGACCGGAGCGCGTTGGCTGATGCGAGCCGATGCACGGGGAGGATCCGGTTGACTGAGACCGAGGTACCGCTCGTCGTATGCGTGTCCACCGACGCGGCCGTACGTGCCAGGGTACTGCGCCGACTCGACGACTTCGGCCGCGTACTCATCGTCGCCGATCTGGCGGAACTGCGGGCGACGCTGTTCCCCCCGGAGGGTGCCCCGACGGGCCCGCCGACCCTGCCGTCCGCCCTGCCGGTGAGCATCGGCGAACTCTTCGTCGACCCGGTCGGCCACCTGGTCACCTGGCGCGGGGAGCCGTTGGCGCTGACCCGGCTGGAGCGTGAACTGCTCGCCCGGCTGATCGGACCGCCGCTGATGGTCTGGACCTACGAGCGGCTGTTCGACTCGGTCTGGGGTGGTGCCTACCTCGGGGACACGGCGATTCTGCACTCCGCGATCAAGCGCCTGCGCCGGAAACTCCGGGCCATCGAGGGCGGTCCGCAGGTGCAGACCGTACGCGGAGTCGGCTACCGGCTGCTGCCCGTACTCTGACCGCCGGGCGGCCGTACTTTGACCTGCCCTGACGTGTCACGATGGCGGGCGTGAGTACAGACGCGGCGGTGTACCCGCCGCCGGCCAGCCCACCGGAGCCGGGGCCGGCGTCCCCCCGATCGCGGCGACGTTGGCTGCTCGTCGGGGTGGCCGCCTGGGCGGTTCTGCTGCTCCTGGTCGCCTATGTCTCGATCCGCCGCGACGCCCCCACCGTCCGGGAGCAGCGCGACGTCGTCGCCGCCCTGCCGGTGCTCCGCCGGGCCATGGGCCTGCTCCTGGCCGGCGCGGGATCCGACCCGGTGGTCGAGATCAGCGGTCCGGCCATGGAACGGGGCTGCCGGATCACCCCGGTACGCGACGGCGGGGAACTGGTCGGCACCATCACCCTGCGGACCGCCGAAGCCGAAGCCCCGGCCCTGCTGGACCGGGTGGCCGAGCACCTCCCCGACGACTACCGGGCCCGGGTACGGCACAACCCGACACTCGGCACCCACACCCTGCGCGCCGACGCGGGCGAGTTCGTCGCCATCTACGGCGACGTCACCGACCCCGGCGTTGTCGAACTCACCGCGGAAAGCGGCTGCCGACCCGTCCCCGCGAACTTCGACTTCGTCGAAAACATGATGGGTCTGCCCATCGACGCCGAACCCGGCCGGGTGCTGGCCGCCCTCGGTCTGGCCGCCCCCACCCCCGCACAACGCGTCGGCAGCATCCCCTGCCCCACCGGCGGCCTCGTCCACACCGCCACCGCCTCAGCCCCCGGCACCCCAACCCCCGCCGCCCTACGAGCCCTGCCACCCCAGGGCGCAACGATCATCACCGCCGACCCCAACCTCCACGCCTACCGCACCCCCACCCTGAGCGTGGTAATCACCCTCACCCCCACCCAAACCCAAACCAAGGTCCAAACCACCACCCCCTGCCCCTGACCCCCTTCCGGCGTTGATCATGAAGTTAGCGCAGGTTTTCGTCGCCTACGGCGTCGCTAACTTCATGATCAACCGGGTTCGATGGGTGGGTGGGGGTGGTTTGATCATTGGGGGAGCACTGCTTGCGGAGGGGTGTCGGGGATGACCGATTACGGGGATCTGTTGCCGGTGGCGCACGCGGCCGTCGACCTGGCCCGGGACATGATGCGTACGCTCCGGCCGGGGGTGCTGACCGGCAAGGGTGACCGGGACATGGCCTCCGAGGTCGACTACGCCATCGAGCGGAAACTCCGCACCTTCCTGGCCGAACGTACGCCGCAGGTCGGCTTCCTCGGCGAGGAGGAGGGGACCAGCGGGGCGGGTGACGACCTGACCTGGTCACTCGATCCGGTCGACGGCACGGTCAACTTCGTACACGGGTCACCGCTGTGCGCGGTCTCGCTCGGTCTCATCGAGCGGCGGCGGTCCGTACTCGGGGTGATCGACCTGCCGTTTCTCGGCAACCGTTACTTCGCCGCGCTGGGGCACGGCGCCTTCGTCGACGGGGAGCGGATCCATGCCAGCCGGACCGGCGACCTGACCGAGGCGCTGGTGGCGGTCGGGGACTTCGCCGTCGGCGAGGGTGCGGCCGGGCTGAACGAACACCGGCTGGCGATCACCGCCGCCTTCGCCGAACAGGCCCAACGCGTACGGATGTTCGGCTCCGCGGCCATCGACCTGGCCTGGCTCGCGCACGGGCGGCTCGACGCGTTTGTCATGTTGAGCAACAAGCCGTGGGACACCAGTGCCGGCGTGATCATCGCCCGGGAGGCCGGCGCCCGGCTGGCCGACCTGGACGGCACCCCGCACACCGCCGACTCCGGCGCGACCATCGGCGCCAACGAGGCACTGCTGCCGTCGGTGCTGGCACTCGTCCGACAGGCCGCGCCGGTCCGCTGACCCGTTCGGGGCGGCACAATGAAGCCATGTACATCCGTACGGCCCGGATCGACGAACTGCCTCTCCTGCAGGAGATAGAGCGCGCCGCCGGGAAGTGTTTCCGGGACATCGACATGGTGGAGATCGCCGAGGACGACCCGCCGAGCCTGGCCGAGCTCACGGCGTACCAGGAGGACGGCCGGGCCTGGGTCGCGGTCGATCCGAGCGACCACCCGATCGCGTACGTGATCACCGACGAGGTGGACGGGAACCTGCACGTCGAGCAGATCTCGGTGCACCCGGACAGTGCCCGGCGAGGGGTGGGACGACGGCTGCTGGAACACCTCGCCGCCGAGGCGACCTCCAACAAGGTGGGTGCGCTGACCCTCACCACCTTCGTCGAGGTGCCGTGGAACGCGCCGTACTACGCCCGGTGCGGATTCCGGCCCCTCGACCCCGGCGAGCTGACCCCCGGACTGCGGGCGATCCGGGACCGGGAGGCCGCGCACGGGCTGGACCGCTGGCCGCGTACGGCGATGCGGTGGGACCTGTCCGGGCGGGACGACCAGCCCACCGACCTGTCGGGGCGGGACGACCGGCCGGGTCAGTAGACCAGCGCCTGGGCGCCGTCGGCCATCGCCTCCTCGACGAAGGCCGCCGCCCCGGCGATCCGTACGCCCGGCAGGACGTCCGCCTCGCCGATCTCCCGCCGGGCCGCGCACTGGGAGCAGACGGTGACCCGACCGCTGGTCAGGATCACGTGCAGCAGTTCGGCCAGCGGGGCCGAGTGGGGCAGCTCGAACTCGGCCGCCCGGCCGGGCAGCGCGAACCAGCTCGACTCCCCGGTGAGCCACAGCGACACGTCCACTCCCGAGGCGACGGCCGTGGCGGCGACGGTGAACGCCTGGGCGCACCGCTCCGGCGAGTCGGAGCCAGCCGTGGCCTTGACGACGAGAGTGCGTGCCATACCGACCAGCATAGGATGACCTTGTCATGGTTACCGAGATTGGGTTCGTCAGCCTGCTGGTGGCGGGCTTAGGCCTGCTGGCCGGTGGCCTGGTCTATCTTGCGGTACGAATCTCGAGAGGACGCTGGTGAGCGCGGAGAGCACCTCCCCGGACAATCCGATGGCACCGCCGCCGTGGCTGAACGCGCCACCGGTCGACCCGTACCCCTTCGAGGAGACGTTCGACCTGCGGGTGGGTCCGGACCTGCACCCGGCGCTGCTGGGGCTGCTGCCGTACGTCGGACTGTGGCGGGGGCGCGGGCGCGGCGGCTACCCGACGATCGAGGACTTCGACTACGCCCAGGAAATCAAGATCAGCCACGACGGGCGGCCGTTCCTGCACTACGAGTCGCGCGCCTGGCTGCTGGACGGGGACAGCCAGCCGATCCGTCCGGCCGGGCGCGAGGTCGGCTGGTGGCGGCCGGTGATGGTCGACGGGCGGGCGACCGACGAGGTCGAGGCGCTGATGAGCACCCCGACCGGGATCATGGAACTGCACGTCGGCAAGCTCGACGGGCTCAAGCTCGAACTGGTCACCGACGCGGTGGTGCGTACGGCCACGGCCAAGGAGGTCACCGCCGGTCACCGCCTCTTCGGCATCGTCGAGGGTGCCCTGCTCTACGCCCAGGAACTCGCCGCCGTCGGCCAGTCCCTCTCCCCCCACCTCTCCGCCCGCCTCACCCGCGTCGGCGGCTAACCCCCCGCCACCGCACCCCCGCCACCGCGAGGAAGAGCGCTGATACAGAGAAAGAGTGGCTATTCCGAGCCGGATAGCCACTCTTTCTCTGTATTAGCGCGGGAGGGGGAGGGGGTGGGGGTTAGGCGGTGGGGAAGCCCAGGAGGTCGCGGAGCGCGGGGGTGTGGGAGGACGGGGGGAGGGGCATTCCGTCGAGGGTGCGGATCTCGGCCAGGCCGCGTACGGACGAGGTGAACCACGCACCGAGGCAGACACCCTCGCGCAGCTCGGCCGGGGTGATCATGCGTTCCTCGGCGGACAGGCCGAGCGAGCCGGCGTGGGCCAGCAGCCAGGCGGCGGTCACCCCGGGCAGGATGCCGGTGCTGGCGGCCGGGACCGTGCAGAGGGTGTCACCGGCCAGCCAGACCAGGTTGGCGCTCGGCCCCTCCAGGGCGTAACCGTCGGTCGAGGTCCAGAGCACGTCGTCGACCCCGTTCGCCGCCGCCCAGCGGTGCGCCGCCTGGCTCGTCCCGTACGACGTCGACTTGACCCCGGCGAGCAGCCAGGGCAGCCCGGCGCGGGCCCCGGCCGCCACCCCCAGCGGCAGGGTGGCGACATTGACCCCGGCGGTCCGGGCCAGCCGCAGCGCGGGCGCGACCGGCGACAGGGTGGCGAACACGGTCGCCGGCCCGCCGCTCACCGGTCCCCGGGTGCAGACCAGCCGGAGCGCGCCCTCGGTCCTTGCCGGCCAGGCCGCGCAGGCGGCGTCCAGCAGCTCGGCCAGCTCGGTGGCGTCCGGCAGCAGCAGGTCGACCGAGGTGGCGGCGCGGGCCAGCCGGGTCAGGTGCTCGTTGCGCAGCCACGGGCGACCGTCGCGTACGTGCATCGTCTCGAACAGGCCGTCGCCGTGCAGCACCCCCCGGTCGTCGGCGCGCACGATCGGCTCGTCGGCCGGCAGCACGCCCCGGCCCAGCACGGCGACTATCTGCTGCCCGGACACGACTCCAGAGCGTAGCGGTGGCCGGGGAGCCGGACCGGGCAACCGGGCAGGGCCCGCCGAATCGGGTACGTCGATGCCGGAATCGGTGGACACCGGCCGGGGGAACTACACTCGTACGGTGTCGGAATCATCGCTGGCCGAGATGTTGCGCTCCCGTGGGCTGCGCCTGACGGCGCAGCGGCAACTGATTCTCGAAGCCGTCCTCGAACTGGGCCACGCCACCCCGGAGCAGGTGCACACGGCGGTACGGGGTATCGCCGCCGGAGTGAACATCACCACTATTTACCGAACGCTGGAATTGTTGGAGCGGCTCGGCCTGGTTACCCATACGCACCTGTCGCACGGTTCTCCGACGTACCACGCGGCCGGTGAGGACCAGCACGTCCATCTGGTGTGCCGGTCCTGCGGGGAGGTCGAGGAGATGGAGCCGGAACTGCTCCGGCCGCTCGCCGACCAGTTGGCCGGTGAACGAGGGTTCCAGGTCGACGTAGGGCACGTGGCACTTTTCGGCGTCTGCCGGAAGTGCGGGGAGCAGCAGGACTAGTCGACGGCGGGGTGCACCAATGATCGACATCGCGGGCGCGGTGGCCATCGAGGTACTGGACGAACAGACGCCGGACCAACCGGGGCCGGAACACGTCGCGGCCGGCGTACGCGGAGTCGCCGCCCACTACGGCGACCCGATGCGCGAGCAGCGTCACCTCGCCACCGACGTGGGCCTGGTCGACCGGTCCCACCGGGGCGTGATCGCGGTCCCCGGCGTGGAACGGGCGAGCTGGCTGCACACCCTGACCACCCAACACCTGGCCGACCTGAGCGCCGGGCAGGGCAGCGAGCTGCTGGTGCTGTCCCCGCACGGGCACATCGAGCAGCACGCCATGGTCGCCGAGGACGGCGAGACCACCTGGCTGGACACCGAGCCCCGGGACACCGCCGGCCTGCTGACCTACCTGGAGAAGATGCGCTTCTTCACCCGGGTCGACCCGCGCGACGCGACCCCCGAGTGGGCGGTGCTGTCGCTGGTCGGCCCGCGCGCCACCGAGGCCGTCGGCATCCTCGGCGTCACCGGGCTGGAGGCGCCGGACGCGCTGCCGGTGCCGGGTCCGAAGTTCGCCGGCGGGGCCGTGCCACCCCGACCGACCACGAGGTACGACGTACGCCCGTTGCCGGGTGGCGGTTGGGCCCGCCGGGTGGAACTCGGGGTCGACCTGCTGGTGCCCCGGGGCGAGGTGGACCGGGTGGTCGCCGACCTGACCGGGGCCGGGGTGCCGCTCGCCGGGCTGTGGGCGTACGAGGCGATCCGGGTGGCCGCCCGGCTGCCCCGGGTGGGCTTCGAGACCGACCACCGGACCATCCCGGCCGAGGTGGACCTGATCGGTCCCGCCGTACACCTGGACAAGGGCTGTTACCGGGGTCAGGAGACGGTGGCCCGGGTGCACAACATGGGTCGGCCGCCGCGCCGGCTGGTGCTGCTGCACCTGGACGGGATCAGCTCCGACCAGCTCCCCGCGGTAGGCACGCCGGTGGCGAACGGTGACCGTACGGTGGGCTTCGTCGGCACCGCCGTACGCCACTTCGAGCTGGGGCCGGTGGCGCTCGCCGTACTGAAGCGGAATGTGCCCGAGGACGCCCAACTGCTGGTCGACGGGACGGCGGCGGCGATCGACCCGTCCTGAGCGTCGGCGTCCCCGTCGCGGGTTGGCGGCGGGGGCGTACCGCTGGTGTGGTGGGTGCCGGACGGGCCCTGGTTAGGATCGCCGGCATGACAACAGGGACGTTGATCACGGTGGCCCCGACCGGGGCGGAGTCGACCAAGGCCGAGGTGCCGGCACTGCCGGTGACCCTGGACGAGCTGGTGTTGACCGCGAAGGAGTGCGAGGCGCTCGGCGCGGCCGTGATCCACGTACACATCCGGGACAACCAGGCCCGGCCGACGCTCGACCCGGCCCGACTGCGGGACACCGTCGCCGCGCTGCGGGAGAACACGGACCTGATCGTGCAGCTTTCCACCGGCGGTGCGGTGACGGACCCGGAGGTCGAGCGGCTGGCCGTGCTCGACGCCGGCCCGGAGATGGCGTCCTGCACCATGGGTACGGTCAACTTCGGCGACGACGTGTTCCTGAACCGGTGGGAGTTCATCGTCGAGCTGCACACCCGGATGCAGGAACGCGGGATCGTCCCCGAGTACGAGATCTTCGACCTCGGCCAGCTCACCACCCTGCGCCGGCTGCTCGACAGGTACGGCCTGCCGGCCGGTGGGCACGTGCACGTCGACTTCGTGATGGGCGTACCGGGTGGCATGCCGGGCACCACCGAGGCACTGGTCGCCTGCCGGCAGGCGCTGCGGGACCTGCCCGAGGGCAGCACGTTCTCCGCCACCGGTATCGGGCGCAGCACGATCTCCGTACTGCTCGCCTCGCTCTCGACCGGTGGTCACCTCCGGGTGGGCATGGAGGACACCGTCACGTACGCGAAGGGTCGGCCGGTCGAGTCGAACATGCAGTTGGTGGCGCGTGCCGTCGGCTTCGCGCAGCTCGCCCAGCGGCCCCCGTTGACCAGTGCGCACGCCCGTGAGCTGCTGGGACTTCCGTCCCGAAACTGAGGGCTCCTTAAGGTGCCGGTCGGGGCACTCGCTACCGTCTGCGCCATGGCACAGAGCTACACGGGCGGGGAGCCGCTCGCCGAGGTGGTCCGGTCCGGTTTTGTCGAGGGGTCGCACCGGGGTTCGGTGGTGGTTCTCGACGCGGGCGGCGAGGTCGTGTTCTCGGCCGGCGACGTACTGGCGCCGATCTTCCCGAGGTCGTCCAGCAAGCCGTTGCAGGCGATCGGGATGCTTCGCTCGGGTCTGCGGCTGGTCGACTCGGCCGACCTGGCCCTGGTCTGTGGCAGCCACTACGGCGAGGACTTCCACCTGGTCCGGGTCGGTGCCCTGCTGCGCAGCGCCGGACTGACCGAGGCGGCCCTGCGGTGCCCGCCGGACATGCCGATCGGCGAGTCGGCGCGGGCCGCCGTGTACCGGGCCGGTGGTGGCCCGGCCAGGATCCAGATGAACTGCTCCGGCAAGCACGCCGGCATGCTGCTGACCTGCCTGGCGGCGGGGTGGCCGGTGGAGGAGTACTGGCGGCCGGAGCACCCGTTGCAGCAGCGGTTGCGGGCCGCGGTCGAGGAGTTCACCGGTGAGTCGGTCGCGGCGGTCGGGGTCGACGGTTGCGGTGCCCCGGTGCTCGCGGTCTCGTTGACCGGGATGGCCGGTGCGTTCCTGCGGTTGGTGTCGGGTGTGCCGGGCTCGGTGGAGCGGACCGTCGCGGACGCGATGCGTACGCACCCGGAGCTGGTCGCGGGCACCGGTGCCGAGGACACCCGACTGATGAACGGTGTTCCGGGCCTGCTCTCGAAGGTGGGTGCGGAGGGCGTCGTGGTGTGTGCGGTGCCCGGCGTCGGCGCGGTCGCGATCAAGATCGACGACGGTGCCTCCCGCGCCCGGCAGCCGGTGCTGGTCGCCGCCCTGCGCCGGCTCGGCGTGACCGCCCCCGTCCTGGACGAGATGGCCGAACTTCCCCTGTTCGGCGGCGGCACCCCGGTCGGCGCGGTCCGCGCCCTCCAGCCGTGAGGAGCGGCCCCTTCCCGTTGTTTCCGGTCCGGGAACCGGTGTTCCCGTCCGGGAAGGGGTCGCTCCGGACCGGGGCGGGCTAGCCGAGGAAGGCCAGGAGGGCTTCGTTGACCGGGGCGGGGCGCTCCAGCGGGAGCAGGTGCGCGGCGTCGGGTACGTCGGGCAGCCGGGTCGCCAGGGACGCCTGCGCGGCGATCAGGTCGGCCAGTACGCCGATGTCCGGTATATCTTCGGCACCCGCTCCGACCAGCACCGGAACCCGGATCTCGGCGAGCCGCCCGATGGCGGGTGGGTCGAGTTCGCGTACCGCCACGTTGCCGAGTGCGGCCTCGGCGGCCAACGCACGGCGATCCATCTCCCGCGCGAAGTCCAGGAACGCCGGGTCCGGGTCCTCCGGGCGGCGCCCCGGCCCGACCACCCAGAAGCGCACCTCGGCCTCGGCGGTGGCGTCGAGGTCCTCGCCGTCGACCTCGCCGATCAGGGTGTCCCAGAGGTTGTTGGTCTCGTCGGACCATTCGTGGCCGGACACGGCCGAACCGAAGAGGGCGAGCGCGGCGACCCGGTCGGGATGGGCGAGCGTGGTGTCGATCGCCACCGCGCCGCCGAATGAGCAGCCGACCAGGGTGGCCCGTTCGATGCCGAGTGCGTCGAGGAACCCGACCACGTCGTCGTGGTGGGCGAAGGGGTGCTCCGGCAGGTCGGACTCGCCGTACCCGCGCAGGTCCAGGCTGAGTACGCGATGCCGGCCGGCGAGCGCCTCGACCTGGCCACGCCACATCCGGCGGTCGGCGATGCCGGCGTGCAGCAGGACAACCGGGGTGCCATCACCCAGGTCGTCGTAGGCCAGCGTGGCCCCATCCAATTCGATCTTCGACATCAGGCGGACGTTACGCAGTTACGTGGGCGGTTTGCAACGTGATTGCCCGACCTGCGGTGGCCGGCGTACTTCGTGACCTGGGTGGGGGATCGAAGGTCGGCCATGAGACTTTGCTAACTCTGGCAAGCGTTTTGCTTGCAGGAGCTAGCACTCGCGAACTACCGTCGGACGCATGGCGAACCCCAAGGACCTGCCCCGCGACGTCGGTGGGTTCATCCGTGACCTGCGACGCAACGCGAAGATCTCGCTGCGCCAGCTCGCCGACCAGGCCGGGGTCAGCAACCCCTACCTGAGCCAGGTCGAGCGCGGACTGCGCAAGCCCAGCGCCGAGGTGCTGCAACAGCTCGCCAGCGCGCTGCGGGTGTCCACCCCCGTGATGTACCTGCGCGCCGGCCTGCTCGACGACAAGGAGGGGCACGGCGTACTCGCCTCGATCGCCGCCGACGCCGACCTGACGATGCCGCAGAAGCAGTCCCTGAGCCAGATCTACGAGACCTTCCGGCGGGAGAACGCCCGCCAGGCCGAAACCGCCGCCCCGACCGAGGCAGCCGCCCCGACAACCGCGCCGACGGAAACGACCGCGCCGGCCGAGGCAACCGCGCCGACGGAGGCAGCCGCGCCGACGACAGCGCCGACACCGGGCGACGGCGGCAGCGAGGCCGTGGACGACGTACTCGAATCGGTGGCGCGGACCGAGACGGGCACCGCGCCGGCCCCGAACGCATCCCAACCAGCCAAGCGAACCGCCCGCAAGGCGGCCCGGAAGACCGCTCCCGCGGTCGAGGAGGAGTAGTCATGACCGACCCCCGGACCAGCAACCGCATCCCCGCCCCGCTCTACGCCGTCGCCGGTGTCGGCGACCTCGCCCTCCAGCAGCTCCGCAAGCTGCCCGCGGTGGTCACCGAGCTGAGCGAGAAGGCCGCCGTCAGCACCGCCGAACTCCGCGACAAGGCCGTCACGGGAACCGGGGAACTGCGCGAGCGCGCCGTCACCGGCACCACCGGGCTGCGCGAGCGGGCGGCCACCATCACCACCGCCGAACTGCGCGAGACGGCCGCCACCCGCGCCGCCGAGCTGCGCGAGCGGGCGGTCACCGGCACGGCCGAGCTGCGCGAACGGGCGACCGACGCGCTGCGTACCGCGAACACCACCGCGGCCGGGCTCCGTGGCCGCGCGGCCACGCCCGAGCTGGACGTCCGCCGGCTGCGTACCGCGGCGATCCGCAACGCAGCCGTGGTCGTCTCCGGCGCCTACACCGCCTCCGAGCGGGCCGCCGCCGCGTACGAGGCCCTGGTCGCCCGGGGCGAGCGGGTGGTCGGCGCGGCCGGCACCCCGGCTACCGCCCCGCACCACACCGCACCGAAGTCCGCGGACATGGACGCGCCCGAGGTGCCCGCCGAACTGACCGCCACCCCGGAGGTCCTGGCCAGCAAGGACACGGCGGCCAAGGCCGCCGCGACCAAGGCCACCCCGAGCCCGGCGGCGAAGACCCCCAAGGCGCCGACCACCAAGGCCACCGCCGCAAAGGCGCCGGCCACCGCCAAGGCGCCGGCCGCGAAGACCACCGCGACCAAGGCGACCAGGTCGGCCAAGAGCACCGCGACCACCGACGAGAAGTAGGCACAGGTCGGACAGGCCCCGGGTACGGCATGTAGCCCGTACCCGGGGTTGCCGACATAAGCTTCACGGCATGGTTACTGCCGCGCCGATCTTCTACTCCGACGTACGGACCGTCATCGAGTTGGTGCTCCTCGTCTTCGCTCTCATCATCGAGGGAGTGGCGCTGGTGCACGCCATCACCCAGCGATCGGACGCCTTCCCGGCGATCGGCACCCTGCCCAAGGGCGGCTGGATCGCCATTCTCGGCGTCTGCCTGGCGCTGACCCTGCTCGGCTTCGGCGTACTCAGCATCTTCGGCCTGATCGGCATCGCCGCCGGTCTGATCTACCTGCTGGACGTCCGGCCCGGACTGCGTGACCTGACCGACGGCAAGGGCTTCTGGTGAGAGATTTCCGCTGGCCTCCGCCGCCGGACGGCGGGCCTCGGACGTACGGACCCGGTCCCAGCGCACCCCGGACCGGGCGACCGGCGCTGCCCGAACCGGAGACGGAACTGGTCACCACCCCGCACGGCGTACGGCTGGAGCGGCTGGTCACCGGCGCCGGTGATCCGGTGACCGTCTTCGCGCACGGGCTGGGCGGCGGCATCGCCGTCACCCGACCGTTGGGCAGTGCGGTCAACGGCCGGCGGGTGTTCTTCCAGTTCCGGGGCCACGGCCGGTCGGACGCGCCGGACGGCGAGTGGACCTACCTGGACCTGGCCCGCGACCTGCGGGCGGTCGCCGACCTGAGCCGGGCCACCCGGGCGGTCGGCGTCAGCCTCGGCGCCGGTGCGCTGACCCGGCTGCTGCTGGAGAGCCCGGAACGGTTCGACCGGGCCGTCTTCTTCCTGCCGGCGGTGCTGGACGAACCTCGGCCGGCGGCGGCCCGCGAGCGGTTGACCATGCTGCTCGAAGCGGTACGCAGCGGCGACCCCGCGACGGTGGCGGAGGTGGCTTCCGCGGAACTGCCGGCGGCGGTACGGAACACCCCGGCCGGTTGGGCGTACCTGCGTCAGCGGATCGACCAGTTGATGCGGGACGGGTTGGCGGACGGGTTGGCGAGCCTGCCGGACCAGGTGCCCGTACGCGACGCCTCGGCCCTCGCCGCCGTCACCGCCCGCGCCCTGGTGATCGGTTGTGCCGGTGACGAACTCCACCCGGTGGCGGTCGCGGAGCAACTCGCCGCCGCCCTGCCGAACGCCACCCTGCACGTGTACGACCGCCCCGGTGTGCTCTGGACGCACCGCGCCGACCTGCGTGGACGCGTCTCCGAGTTCCTGAACGGGCAGTAGTCCCGGCGCGGTTTCCGCAACGACGAGACGGTCAGTCGGCGGGTCGGCCGTAGCTGGCCGCGCGTACGTCGAGCAGCCAGCGTTCCACCGTCTCCTCGTCCGGCCGCTCCGGCAGCGGCGTACGGATGGCGTCGAAGTCCCGTTCGGCCTCGGCCAGGAGGTTCCGCGCCCGGTCGACCCGGCCGGCGGCGACCTGCTCGCCGAAGTCCACGAAGGATCGCGGGTCGTCCAGGCGGATCGGCAGGTGGCCGGTGGCGTAGAGCAGCCGGCCCTGGTGCAGGAGCCGGGCCAGGTGCCGGGCGTGTTTGGCGGTGCGTCGCCGGGTGTCGGCCGAGAACGAGCCGTCGCCGCGCGATTCGAGCTTGCGGAACTGCTGGCCGGCGTAGCCGAGGTAGGCGGACCGGACCCTGGGCGCCGCCAGGAATGCCGACCGGATCCCGATCAGCCGGTCGCCGAGGTCGGTCCGGGTTTCGTAGAGGTCGTCGGGCAGCCAGGCGAGTTCGGTCGCGGTCGGGTTGCCGCTCAGCGCGAGCCGGCACCACTTGCCCGCCTCGTGCAGCGTCCGGTCGGGTGCCGTGGTCACGATCGACTCCCTGGGCGGATGCAGCCCGTGGAAGGCGACCGTGGGCGCGGCGAACAGGCCGAGCCGGTCCACGTCGGAACCGGGACCGGCCAGGCCGTACGCGGTCGAGCCGACGATCCCGGCGAGCAGCAGGCGCATGCCGGACATGATCGCGTACGGGACCGGGCGGGTGGACGGAGTTGTTGGTAATCCGGCCATCGGCTGTCAGGTATTGCTGGTTACCTCGACGGTATGACCGAATCGAACCAACTCGGTACGACCGAATCGAACCGACCACTCAGCGGGAAGATCGCGCTCGTCGCCGGTGCCACCAGGGGCGCCGGCCGGCAGATCGCGGTGCAACTCGGCGCCGCCGGCGCCACCGTCTACGCGACCGGGCGCAGCACTCGCGGCCAACGGTCGGAAATAGACCGGCCCGAGACCATCGAGGAGACCGCCGAACTCGTCACCCGGGCGGGTGGCGTCGGCATCGGGGTTCCGGTCGACCACCTGGAGCCGGAGCGGGTGCAGGCCCTGGTGGAACGGATCGACCGGGAGCAGGGCCGGCTGGACGTGCTGGTCAACGACATCTGGGGGGCCGATTCGATGATCGGCTGGGACCAGCCGGTCTGGCAGCACTCGCTGACCGACGGGTTGCGTACGCTCCGGCTGGCGATCGACACCCACCTGATCACCAGCCACTACGCGCTGCCGCTGCTGATCAGGTCGCCGGGCGGGCTGGTGGTGGAGATGGGCGACGGCACCCGCGAGTACAACGACAGCACGTACCGACTGAACGCGTTCTACGACCTGGCCAAGGTCGCGGTCACCCGACTGGCCTTCAGCCAGGCCCACGAACTGCGGGAGTACGGCGGCACCGCGGTCGCGCTCACGCCGGGCTGGCTGCGCTCGGAGACGATGCTCGACCTGTTCGGCGTCACCGAGGAGAACTGGCGGGACGCGACGGACAAGCAGCCGCACTTTGTCATCTCGGAGTCACCGGCGTACGCCGGTCGGGCCGTCGCGGCGCTGGCCGCCGACCCGGACCGGGCCCGCTGGTCCGGCCAGTCGCTCTCCAGTGGCCAACTCGCCCGGGTGTACGGCTTCACCGACCTGGACGGCAGCCAGCCCGACGCCTGGCGGTACATCGTCGAGGTGCAGGACCTCGACCGTCCCGCCGACGCCACCGGCTACCGCTGATCGGTGCGGCCGACCGCGGCCCGACAGGCGCGTCACGGTCGTCGGTCCGGTGACCCGTTGAGCGGTCGTTCGTCCGGTGGTCGGTAGAGCGCGCTGAGTCGGACCGCCGCCTCGGCGAGCCGGGTACGCAGTGCCGGCGGGTCGAGCACCTCCACCTCCGGTCCGAACCGGAGCAGCATCGGATAGGCGATGTCGAGCGACTCGACGGGCAGGCGGGTCACCACCCAACCCTGCTCGTCGGGTTCGCCCGCGCCGGCAAGTGCCTCCTGCGCGGCCGGTGGCTCGACCACGTACCGCATCGTGCGCAGTCCGGCCGGGCTCAGCCGTACGCTGATCCGTTCCGGGAACATGGCCCGGACAAAATTGCTCACCCCGGCCGACCAGAACCCGGCCAGGTCGAAGCTCTCGTCCCGGTCGAAGCCATCGGTGGTGACCTCGACCCCGGTGACCCGGTCCACCCGGTACGTCCGGTGGTCGTCGCCGACCCGCCCGACCAGGTACCAGACCCCGCCCTTGAGCACCAGCCCGTACGGCTGCACGGTCCGGGTCACCTCACGGTCGCGCCGATAGCGCAGCTCGATCACCCGGTCCTGCCAGACCGCCCCGGCGAGGTCGCTGAGCAGCGGCGGCGGGTCGGCGGTCCCGAACCAGCCGGGTACGTCCAAATGGAACCGTTGACCGGAGCGCTGTGCGGCGTCCCGCAGTGGCGGGGGGAGTGCGGCCAGGACCTTCAGTCGGGCGGCGGCGACCGGTTCGGCAAGCCCCATCTCGTCGACCGGTCCGGGCAGCCCGGAGAGGAACAGCGCCTCGGCCTCGGCGCGACTCAGCCCGGTCAGTCGGGTCCGATAGCCGCCGACCAGCCGGTAACCGCCGGCCCGCCCCCGATCCGCGTACACCGGCACCCCCGCCGCCCCCAACGCCAGCACGTCCCGATAGACAGTCCGCTCCGAAACCTCCAACTCCCCGGCCAACTCCGCCGCCGTCATCACCCCCCGCCCCTGCAGCAGCAACACCAACGAAATCAACCGAGCCGCCCGCATCCCCCCATCCTCCCCTCCGGCCCCGCCGACCTCCGTTGATCATGAAGTTAGCGACGGGTTCCGGCTTGAAAACCGTCGCTAACTTCATGATCAACGGGTTCTGGTGGGTGGGGCAGTAGGGTGCTGGGGTGTGGGGGTAGCCAAGATCGCGGTTCCGGCTGTTGGGGTGGTGGGGCAGTTTTTTGGCGGGGCCGGGTTGCTGGTGCGGGGGCTCGGGATGTACGCCCGTACGCCACGGCTGGTGTTGCTCGGGATCCTGCCGGCGCTGATCACCGGAGGGCTTTTCCTGGCCGGGTACGCCACACTGATCTACTTCGTCGACGACCTCGCCGGACTGGTCACCCCGTTCGCGGATGACTGGGCGAGCTGGGCCCGGGACCTGATCCGGGTGCTGGCCGGGTTCGCGTTCCTGGCCCTGGGGGCGGTGCTCGGCGTACTGACCTTCACAGCGGTCACCCTGGTCGTCGGCGACCCGTTCTACGAGGAGATCTCCGCTCGAGTCGAGGCTCGATACGGCGGAGTGCCGGGTGAGATCGAGGTTTCCTGGTGGCGGTCGCTGCGCCGGAGCATGGTCGACTCGCTGCGACTGGTGACCCGTTCCGTGCTGCTGGGCGTACCGCTGTTCTTCGCGGGTTTCATCCCGGTGGTCGGGCAGTTTGTCGTACCGGTGATCGCCGCCGCGGTCGCCGGCTGGTTCCTCGCCCTGGAACTGGTCGGCGCCCCCTTCTACCGCCGGGGGCTGCGGCTGCCCGACCGACGGCGGCTGCTGGGCGCGCAGCGGCCGGTGTCGCTCGGCTTCGGGGTCGCCGTCTTCTGCTGCTTCCTGATCCCGCTCGGCGCGATCCTGGTCATGCCGGCGGCGGTGGCCGGCGCCGCCCTGCTCGCCCGCCGCTCGCTCGGCGAGTCCATCGACGAGCCGGGCCGGTGGACCGAACACCCGTCGCCGAGCGTGGAGTCCTGATGGAGATCATCCTGGTTCAGGGTGACATCACCACGGTACGGGTCGACGTCATCGTCAACGCCGCCAACTCGTCGCTGCTCGGTGGTGGTGGAGTCGACGGCGCGATCCACCGGGATCTACCGCTGGCCGGTGGATGACGCGGTCCGGCAGGCGCTGACCGTGTTACGGGCAGCCCGGCCGGCGAACCTCACCGAGGCCCGCCTCGTGCTCTTCGACGCCGCCACCCTCGCCACCGCGGAACGGGTACGAGACGCCGGTTGAAGCTGTGCCGTACCGGCGCGGCCGGTCAGGCGGAGTCGCGGAGGATGAGTTCGGTCGGCAGGACCACCGCCGGCTCGACCTCCTCGCCGGCCGCGATCCGGAGGAGTTGCCGGGTCATCTCCCGGCCGATCTGCAGGATCGGCTGGCGGACCGTACTCAGCGGCGGATCGGTATAGCGGGCCGACTCGATGTCGTCGAAGCCGATCACGGCCACGTCGTCGGGCACCCGGCGACCGGCCTCGCGCAGCGTACGCAGGGCGCCGTGCGCCATCAGGTCGGAGGCGACGAAGACCGCGTCGAGGGTGGGATCGTCGTCGAGCAGTTGGCGCATGGCCAGCGCCCCGGACTCGCGGGTGAAGTCGCCGACGGCCACGATCGACCGGCGGCGGGAGTCCTGCAACTCGGTCCGGTAGCCGGCCAGCCGCTCGATGCCGGCGACCATGTCCTGCGGACCGGCGATGGTGGCGATCCGGCGCCGACCCGAGTCGAGCAGATGGCGTACGGCCTTGGCCACCCCGCCGATGTGGTCGACATCGACGTACGGCACCGGCACGGTGGCCCGCCCCAGCGGCCGACCACCGCAGACGACCGGGATGCCCATCCGGGCCAGCGCGCTGGGCAGTGGGTCGGCACCGTGTAGCGAGGCGAAGAGCACCCCGTCGACGTGCCGACCCATCGCGTAGCTCTCCACCCGGTCGTGGCTGGCGGTGGAGCCGGCGAGCATGAGCACCAGTTGCTTGTCCGCCGCCTCCAACTCCTGGCTCACCCCCCGGATGATGCCGGGGAAGAAGTGGTCGTCGGAGAAGACCCGGGTGGCCGCCTCGGGCAGGATCAGCGCGATCGAGTCGGTTCGCTGGGTCACCAGGCTGCGGGCGGCCAGGTTGGGGACGTACCCCAGCTCCTGGACCGCCCGACGGACCGCTTCCCGGATCGGTTCGGCGACCGTGGTGGAGCCGTTGACCACCCGCGACACGGTCGCCCGGGAGACACCGGCGCGCCGCGCCACCGCCTCCAACGTCGGTCGCTCCCGCGCCATGGTCATGCCACCGACTCGCTTCGCTCGCCGTTGGCATGACCGAGTATCGGGCTGAGCCTGCTGATTCGCTCGCTCCGCTCACTCATGGGCACCGACTCGCTTCGCTCGCCGGCGGCATGACCCGATCTGGGGCTGAGCCTGCTGATTCGCTCGCTCATGTCCCCCGACTCGCTTCGCTCGCCGTTGGCATGACCGAGTATCGGGCTGAGCCTGCTGATTCGCTCGCTCCGCTCGCTCATGCCACCGCCTCCTACTTCCACTCGCCGTGCCGGCCGAATTAGAGGCCGTTGCGCCGGATGACCTCTTGGTACCACCGTGCGCTGTCCTTGAGCACCCGCCGCTGGGTCAGGTAGTCGACGTGAACGATCCCGAACCGCTTACGGTAACCCTCGGCCCACTCGAAATTGTCCAGCAATGACCATACGAGATACCCACGGAGGTCGACGCCCCTCGAAATGGCCTCGTGTGCGGCACGAAGGTGCCCGTCGAGGTAGTCCACCCGGTCGGCGTCCGGCACCCGGCCGTCGGCGTCGGGGTCGTCGCGGTTGAACTTGTCCGGGAAGGCGGCGCCGTTCTCGGTGATGATCATCGGTACGCCCGGGTAGTCCTCGGAGATGCGTACCAGCAGGGTGGTCAGGCCGCGCGGCTCGATCATCCAGCCCATGTCGGTGAGCGGGCCGACCGGGGCGACGAACTCGATCCCCTCGGTGCCCGGGTAGGCGCCGCCGCCACCGGTCGCGCCGTCGCGGGCGGTGACGTAGGTGGGCTGGTAGTAGTTGATGCCGAGCAGGTCGATCGGGACGTTGATGATCTTCTCGTCGCCGTCGCGCAGGTGGCTCAGGTCGGTGAACCGGGCCACGTGCTCCAGCACGTCGGCCGGGTACTCGCCCCGCAGCATCGGGTCCAGGAAGATCCGGTTGGCCAGGCCGTCGACCAGCCGTACCGCCGCCTGGTCCGCCGCGCTGGCGGGGTCGACCGGGATGGCGGTGGTCGGGTTGAGGGTGATACCCAGGGTCTGCGCGCCGGCCGCGCGCAGCGCCCGACCGCCCAGGCCGTGGGCCAGCAACAGATGGTGTACGGCCTTGAAGGCCGCCGCCGGGTCCTCACGACCGGGAGCGTGTACGCCGTTGCCGTACCCGAGGTAGGCCGAGCACCACGGCTCGTTCAGTGTGGTCCAGGTGCGGACCCGGTCGCCGAGTCGGGCGTAGACGGCGGTGGCGTAGTCGGCGAAGTACTCGGCGGTCGCCCGGTTGGTCCAGCCGCCCCGGTCCTCCAGGGTCTGCGGCAGGTCCCAGTGGTAGAGCGTGACGATGGGGTCGATGCCCCGTCCGATCAGCTCGTCCACCAGCCGGTCGTAGAAGTCCAGTCCGCGCGGGTTGACCGGGCCGGAGCCGTCCGGCTGGATCCGGGGCCAGGCCACCGAGAAGCGGTACGCGTGCAGCCCGAGGTCGGCCATCAGCGCCACGTCCTGCGGGTACCGGTGGTAGTGGTCGCAGGCCACGTCGCCGGTGTGGCCGGCGTACACCTTGCCCGGCGTACGGCTGAAGGTGTCCCAGATCGACGGGCCGCGCCCGTCGTCCTGGGCCGCACCCTCGATCTGGTACGACGCTGTCGCCGCTCCCCAGACGAAGCCCTCGGGGAAGCGCACCGCCGCCTCCGCCGGTGCCGGGAGCACCGCTTGCTGCGTGTCAAGAGTGGTCATACCGTTACCGCACCTTTCCTGATGCCGCCGAGGATCCCGCGACGACGACGTGAACGACGAGCAGCGGCACCCGGGCGGTCGCGGCGCCCGACGCAGGTCCGCGTGCCATCCGAGCGGTGGCCGTTCGACGGGCGCGCGGGGAGACTTCTCTTCCGAGCGTGAACGCGGGTTACCCGAGTGTCAAGAGAGCGCTCTCACAAAGTTACACGGTGCCTCCACGTGATACGCGGGCGTAGTCATGGGCACCGCCGATCGGCGCCCGGCCCAGTATCGCCGGCCGGGCGCCACCCGTGGGGGACGGGAAAGATAAAGGCTGAGAAACTCAGCCGGCCCGCAGACCCTGGAGCAGGGTCACGTCGCCGGAAACCTCGAGTACGTCGAAGTTGATCCGACCCCAGAGGGCAAGCAGCAGGTCGCTGGCGTTACCGGTGACGTGGGCGCGGGCGTGGTGGTCGTCGCTGTCCAGGATCGTGTCCGTGTCCAGCAGGGCCACGCCGGTGCCCCGCAGCCGCAGGTACCAGTCCTGACCCGCGTCGACCGCGACCAGTTGCACCACGCCGTACCGGGGCTCGGGGGAGCGCCGCCGGCCCGCCGGCAACCAGGTGTCCAGCACCTCGCTCACCCCGTCGGCGGCGAGCTTCGCCTCGATCGGCTCGGCCGAGGCGATCGCCAACTGGGCGTCCCACCGGTGCACCGTGGTCTCGAGGGCCATCCGGCGCGGCCAGAACCCGACCTTCTTCGGCTGCGGCGCCCAGTTCCAGGCCGGCGTCTCCGGGTCGAGCGCGTCGAACGCGGTGAGGAGCTGGTCGTACTCGTGCTGCCACCACTCCAGCCCGGCCGTGCCGGAGGGCAGACCGTCCTCCACCGGCGGTTGGCTCGGGGCCTCCACCCCGCCGCCGGTCACCACGCCCCGGACCCAGCGGTAACGGGAGCCGAGGTGGTGCACCAGGTCGGTGGTGGTCCAATCGGGACAGGACGGCACCGGGGCATCCGGCGGCGCCTCGGCCACGGCCGCGCGGAATGCCGGCCCGTCCGCCCGCAGCGCACCGAGCCAGAAATCCTTCGTGCCGTGCAGTCTGCTCATCACGATCCTCCCGCGCTACCGGGCCACCAGAAGGGTCGCCTGGCTCGCCTCCAGCCTAGGGTGAACAACGCGCCAGACGTTAACGCCCATTCGACCAACGCCGATTTTGGCGCGCCAATCGGTCCCGCAAGAACAATCGGATTAAATCGTACAAGGCTTATGGCGGGTGGAACCGCTCGGGCGGGCGGGACCGCGAGCCGCCAGCTCAGGAGCGGGGGCGGCGGGGTCAGGGTGCGACGGCGGACCAGGCGACGGTGATCTCGCCGAGCCGCCACCGGGCCGTCCGGTCGAGCACCGGCCACCCGGCGTCCCGAACCGAGGCGACCGTACGCAACCAGCGCTGCCGGGGACCGAAGGTCCCGTACGCGGCCGCGTCGCGCCACCCGTCGTCCAGCGCCCGGACCAGTGCGTGGACCCCGGTACCCGGCACGTTGTGGTGGATCAGCGCCTTCGGTAGCCGCTCGGCCAGCGCCGCCGGACTCTCCAGAGTGGCGAGCCTCGGCGCCAGGGTCAGCGACCGTGGCTCCCCGCTCCCGTCCACCAGCACCCAGGTCGCCAGCCGCCCCAACTCGTCACAGGTGCCCTCGACGATCAGCCCGTCCGGGGCGAGCCCGGCGGCCATCGTCCGCCACGCCGGGCCGACCGCCGACTCCTCGTACTGGCGGAGCACGTTGAAGACCCGGACCACCACCGGGCGCAGACCGGCGAGTTCGAAGCCACCACGGGCGAAGGTGAGCCAGGGTGGGTCGGCCGAGGCGGCGGCGGCTGCCACCCGTACCGGATCGATCTCCAGCCCGACCACCCGGACGTCCGGCCGGACCGCGACGGCCAGCCGGGCCCGCAGCTCGACGGCGGTGACCGGGGTGGCGCCGTAACCGAGGTCGACCACCAGCGGATCCACCGCGTCGCGCAAGGGACCGGCGCAGCAGGCCGCGATCCAGTTGTCCACCCGGCGCAGCCGGTTGGGATTGGTCGTGCCCCGGGTCACCACCCCCAGCGGCCGGCGCGGCGGTGGCATCAACCCGTCCGGTGGCGTCGGCTCGGCGGCGGCATCAGGTCACCCGGTGCACCTTGTGCTGGGCCGCCTGGGCGACCGGGCGGACCACCAGCCGGTCCACGTTGACATGTTGCGGTCGGGTGGCGCACCAGGCGATGCAGTCCGCGACGTCGTCCGCGACCAGCGGCTCGGCCACCCCGGCGTAGACCGCCGCCGCCCGCTGCTCGTCCCCGCCGAAGCGGTGCAGCGCGAACTCGTCCGTCCGGACCATGCCCGGGTCGATCTCGATCACCCGGATCGGCCGCCCGACCAGTTCCAGCCGCAGGGTACGGGTGAGCGCGGTCTGGGCGTGCTTGGCCGCGGTGTAGCCACCGCCACCCTCGTAGACGTCCAGCCCGGCGGTCGAGCTGACCACGATCACCGTCCCGGCGCCGGAGGCCTCCAGCACGGGCAGCACCTCGCGGGTCACCCGCAGCGTGCCGAGTACGTTCACGTCGTACATCCACTGCCAGTCGGCGACCGAGGCGGACTCCACCGGATCGAGGCCGATCGCCCCACCGGCGTTGTTCACCAACAGCTTCACCGGCCCCGGCAGCCCGGCCGCGGTACGCGCCAGGGCCGCCACGGACTCGTCCGAGGTCACGTCGCAGACGGCGGCGGTGGCCGTACCGCCGTTCTTCTCGATCTCTTCGACCAGTTCGGCCAGCCGGTCGGCGCGACGGGCGGCGGCCAGGACGTGAAAGCCCTCGGTGGCCAGCCGCCGGGCGGTGGCCGCGCCGATCCCGCTGGAGGCACCGGTGACGATCGCGACAGGAGTCATCCGGGCATTGTTTCCCATCGACGGGCCCCTCCGGCCGCAGGGCGGCGGATGAGGTCGGTCACCCGTGCGGGTACCGGGATGAATGGTTCTGGCTTGATCGGGAAGATGAGGTTCGACGTAACGGTTGATGTCTGGGGCGCCCGGATCATGCCGGACCGCGTGTCACCTTGACCAAAGGAGTGGTTGTGGCGGAATCGCACACGGGCGTCGGGCGGCAGCGGGGCGCCCGGCCATGGCCGACACCGGCCCGGATCGCCACCGTTTCCGTGCACACCTCACCGTTGCACCAGCCGGGCACCGGCGACGCCGGTGGCATGAACGTCTACATCGTCGAGGTCGCCCGGCGGCTGGCCGACGCCGGTGTCGAGGTGGAGATCTTCACCCGCGCCACCGAGAGCGGCCTGCCGCCGGTGGTCGAGATGGCGCCGGGGGTCCTGGTCCGGCACGTCACCGCGGGCCCGTTCGAGGGCCTCGCCAAGGAGGAACTGCCGGGTCAGCTCTGCGCCTTCACCAACGGGGTGCTGCGGGCCGAGGCGGCCCACCCGCCGGGCTTCTACGACCTGATCCACTCGCACTACTGGCTTTCCGGGCACGTCGGCTGGCTGGCCAAGGAACGCTGGGGCGTACCGCTGGTGCACACCGCGCACACCCTGGCCAAGGTGAAGAACTCGCGGCTCGCCGAGGGGGACCGGCCGGAGCCGAAGTACCGGGTGATCGGCGAGGAACAGCTCGTCGCCGAGGCCGACCGGATGGTGGCGAACACCGCCGTCGAGGCCCGCGACCTGATCGCCCGCTACGCGGCCGACCCCACCCGGGTCGCGGTGGTCGAGCCCGGCGTCGACCTGGACCGCTTCCGGCCGGCTCCGACCGGGTCGGGCACCGACGGCCGGGTCGCAGCCCGCCGCCGTCTCGGCTTGCCCGAGTACGGGTACGTGGTCGCGTTCGTCGGCCGGATCCAGCCGCTGAAGGCACCCGACGTGCTGCTGCACGCGGTCGCCGCGCTGCGTGAGCGTGACCCGCACATCGCCGACCAGTTGACGGTCGTGATCGCGGGCGGCCCGAGCGGGAGCGGGCTGGACCGGCCCACCGCCCTGATCGAGTTGGCCGCCTCCCTCGGCATCACCGAGTCGGTCGTGTTCCGGCCGCCCTGCACCGGCGAGGACCTGCCGGACCTGTACCGGGCGGCAGACCTGGTGGCGGTGCCGTCGTACTCCGAGTCGTTCGGGCTGGTGGCCCTGGAGGCGCAGGCGTGCGGTACGCCCGTTGTCGCCGCCGCCGTGGGCGGCCTGGTCACCGCCGTACGGGACGGGGTGAGCGGGATCCTGGTCGACGGGCACGACCCGGTCGACTGGGCCCGTACGCTCAGCGGCCTGCTCACCGCGCCCGGTCGGCGGGCGGCGCTCTCCGCCGGTGCGGTCCGGCACGCCCAGGACTTCTCCTGGACCAGGACCGCCTCCGGGCTGCTCGCGGTCTACCGTGGTGCGGTGGCGGAGCACCGGGACAGGCTGGCGTCGGAGTTGGGCGGAACCGGGGTCGGGGCGAGCGTGGTGCTGCCGGCGGGGGTCCGGTGAACCCGACGACCGGGTGGGGCGACCGGTGACCGGGCGGGACGAGCGGGCCCGGATCGGTGCGCTGATCGAGTCCGCCTGCGCCGAGCGGGAGCTGCCCTGTGAACCGACGGGTGAGTTCGCGTACGCGGTCACGCTGCCCGGCACCCACAAGCTCAAGACCATCTGCAATCTGATCGTCGGGGAGCACGCGCTGCGGGTCGAGGCGTTTGTCATGCGCCAGCCCGACGAGCGGCGCGAGGAGCTGTGGGCCTGGCTGCTGCGGCGCAACGCCCGGATGTACGGGGTGGCGTTCTCCATCGACGCCGTCGGCGACGTCTACCTGACCGGCCGGGTGGGCCTGGGCGGGGTGGACGAGGACGAACTGGACCGGCTGCTCGGTTCGGTGCTGAGTTACGCCGACGATTCGTTCGACACGATGTTGGAGATCGGTTTCGGTACGGCGATCCGCCGGGAATGGGATTGGCGCCTCAAGCGGGGCGAATCAGTCGCGAACCTGGCGGCGTTCTCCCATCTTTTCGAGCCGTCGAAATCCGTCGAGCCTGATTTGGACCGCCCCTGACGGGTATGGCAGCGGTGGCGCACGGACGATCGGGTACGCGCGCCCCATGCCGATGACAGACTGTCCAGGGAGCGTGAGAATCTCATGGCTCAAGCTCAACGAAGCAGTTCGAGTCGCGGCGGCAACGCGACCGCGACCAGGAACCGGACGATCAGCGCCGGAAGCAGCAGTCCGAGTGACATCGCCCAGATGACCGCCGAACAGATCCGTGGGCAGCTTCGCAAGCGCGGCGTCACCGGTATCTCGGCGTTGCGCAAGGGCGACCTGGTGCAGGCCCTGGCGAGGGCGCTGCGCAACGAGGGGCGTCGCGGCGGTGGTTCGGCGAGGACGAGCACCCGTCCGGCGAAGCGGACCGCGTCGGCGGCACGCAGCACCAGTCCGGCGCGCAAGAGCACCGCGTCGGCGCGTACGACCACCTCGGCGGCGCGCAAGAGCGCCTCGACGGTGGCGCGCAAGGCCACCTCGGCCGCGCGTAAGAGCACCTCTCCGTCGCGGAGCAGGACCACGTCGGGCGGGGTGAGCGCGTCGGCCCGTCAGCGCCGCTCGTCCCCGTCGAAGGCGTCACCGAGTACGGCGGCGCGTACCGCCGAGCGGGCGAAGGCCGCGGCGGCGAGCGGGATCCGGATCGGTCGGACCATGTCCCGCTCGCTGAAGTACGCCCAGCCGATCTCCTCTCCGGACCAGAAGCCGGAACGGCCGGGGCGGAGTCTCGTCACCACCAGTCACGAGGTGATCCGGCGTTGGGCGCAGGCCCGTAAGGCGAAGCCGGCGACGATCGAGGGTACCGAGCGGGATGGTCGGGCCGGCGTACTGACGTTCAACTTTCCGGGTTGGCGGGAGGGTGGCCGGCTGAAGCAGATCACCTGGGATCAGTGGTTCAAGACGTTCGACCTGCGTCGCCTGAATTTCATCTACCAGGAGAGGCGTTCGGACGGTAAGCAAAGTAACTTCTTCAAGCCGGAATCACCGGACCGTGAGGATGGCTGAACATGGTGGAGTTGGTTCGTGGACGGCACCGCTGAATGCGGGTGTCGTGTGACCGGCGAAACAGTGACTGAGCTTGTGCCGGTTACGGACCGCGAACTACCGTGAGCGCGGGCGCCACGCTCGGAACGGTTCGGGGGAACCGCGAATCGATCAGATTCGAGCACGAGTGGGCGGCGCCCGGGGGACGGGTGGCACTAAGCCGTTGGGGGACGGCGCCACCTGACACCGGCGGTGTGAGCGGGCGACGCTTACGGGGGTGAGTGTCGCCCGCCGCCGCCGGGCCGCACAACGAAGCCGGCGCGTGAGAACTCATTCCGCGCCGGCTTCGGCGTGCCCTACACAGCCTCGCTGTTCGGCGACAGCTCCGGGCTATTCCGCGACCGCTTCGGCGGCGTGCGGCAGCGGCCCGGTCGGGGTCGCGGATCGGATCGCCGCGACCCTGCGCTCGCGGGCCGGACCGGCGAGCAGGTGCCCGAGTGCGGCGGCCAGCCCGAGACCACCGGCGATGATCCAGTGCCAGTCGCCGAGGTACTGCAGGCTGACCCCGCCCACGGCCGGCGCGACGAACGCCGCCGCGGGGAAGGTCAGGTAGAACACCGACTGGTAGCGGGCCCGCAGTACGGCCGGGGCCAGTTCCGCGTTGATCTCCGCGTTCGGCGGCGCGGCCAGCATCGAGCCGACCGTCCAGATCACCGCCGCGGTCAGGTAGACCGGCAGGTGGTCGGCGAGGGCCAGCGCCCCGAACCCGACGGCGAGCAGGGCGGTCGAGACGGCCAGGACCAGGTGCTTGCGGTACCCGTCGATCAGCCGGGGCACGAACAGTTGCCCGACCACGATCAGCGCGCCGCCGAGTGCGACCACCACGCCGTACGACGCCGGACTCAGGCCGTCGGCCCGCATCGCCAGGGGCATGATGGTCGAGGTCTGCGTGGTGAGCACGGCCAGCACGAAGGTCAACCCCACGAACACCATGAACGTACGGTCGGTCAGCGCGGTGACCAGCCCGGCCTGCCGTCGCGGAATCCCACCGGCTCGTGTCCCCGGCGCGGTGGCCCGTCGGCGGGTCTCCCGGCGCAGCGTCTCCGGTACCTTCCACGCGATCAGCCCGGTGGTGATCAGCGTGGCGGCGGCGTCGACCAGGAACAGCGCCAGGAAGCTCGTCTCGGCGAGCAGTCCGGCGAGGAACGAGGCGGCGGCCATCCCCAGGTTGAAGGCCCAGAACTGGAGGTTGAACGCCCGTGACCGGCGGTCGGAGGGCACCACGTCGATGATCGCCGCGACGAACGCCGGCCCCGGCATCGAGTGCACCACCCCGATCAGCCCGGCGAGTACGGCGATCGCCGCCAGGTCGGTGGTGAACGCGAGTACGGCCATGCCGAGCGCGGCGGCCAGGTGGGACCAGACCAGGGTGGCCCGTCGTCCCCAACCGTCGGCGAGCACCCCGCCGAGCAGTACGCCCACCGCACCGCCCGCGCCGTACGCGCCGACCACCAGACCTGCCAGCCCCTCGCTGGCTCCACGGCTGTCGGTCAGGTAGAGCGACAGGAAGAGCATCGCGAACGCGCCGACCCGGTTGATCAGCAGCCCGGTCCAGAGGTACCAGTAGGTGGCGGGGAGTCCTCCGGCGGTTTCGCGCAGCCAGCTCCGCACCGCGTACCTCTTCTCGAAAGTTTCTTTCCAGTCCAGTCCGATCCTAAAAACCCCACCACCCCGAACACCACCGTGCCGAATGTCACCCGGCTCCGACGGCCGAGCGGGGGGTCAGGCGGCCTGAGAGGTGAGGACCGGGGCGGTGGCGTCGGGCTGGACGGCAGGGCGGCGGAGTTCCACCGCGCGGCGCTCGCGTACGGGTCCGGAGAGGAGGTGGGCCACGGCCAGGGCGAAGCCGATGGCGGCGCAGCCGAGCCAGAGGGTCGAGTTGCCCAGGTGCTCGCGTACGAGGCCGCCGAGGATCGGGGCACTGAACCCGGCCACCGACCAGGAGAGCGCGAAGACCCCCTGGTAACGCCCGCGTTTGCCGGGCAGGGAAAGCTCGGCGATCAGGGTGGAGTTGGACGGTGAGTTGAGCATCTCGCCGAGGGTCCAGGTCAGCACGGTGAGCGCGTAGAACCAGGCCGCGTCGGCGAAGGCGGTCAGGCCGAACCCCACCCCCATGATGATCGCGGCCAGCGCGAGTACGTGCGACCGGCTGCGACCCCGGATCAGCCGGGGGACAAAGAGCTGACCGCCGACGATCAGAATCCCGTTCAGGGCGATCACGGTCCCGTAGGTCGAGGGGGCCAGCCCGTCCTCTCCCATCGCGATCGGGAGCATCGAGATGTGCTGCACGAAGACCAGCGCGGTGAAGAGGTTGATCAGTACGAAGCCGAGGAAGACCCGGTCACCCAGGACGCTGAGCAGCCCGTCCCCGGCCCGCCCGGTACGCGTACCCGGGGTTGACGGAACGCGACCGACGGGGAGCCGGCGCGGCTCGCGGACCTTGAGGAAGATGACCAACGCGGTGGTCAGCGTGGTTGTCGCGTCGATCAGGAAGAGCAGTTCGTAACTGACCTGGGCGGCGAATCCGGCGAGGATCGCGGCGCAGGCGAAGCCCAGGTTGATGGCCCAGTAGTTGAGCGAGAAGGCGCGCAGCCGGTCCCGTTCCGGCACCACGTCGACCATCATCGCGGCGAACGCCGGCCGGGCCGACTCGGCGAACATGCCGAGCAGGAGCGCGCCGGCCGCGATCACCCAGAGTCCGCGGGCGAAGCCGAGGGCCACCATCATCGAGGCGGCGCCGATATGGGCGGTGAGCAGCGTGGGCCGCCGGCCCCACCGGTCGGCGAGGATGCCACCGCTGAGGGTCCCGACCGTCCCACCGGCCCCGTAGAGGCCGATCACCAGACCGGCTTCCACCGAGGAGAAGCCCCGCGCGGTGGTCAGGTAGATGGCGAGAAAGATCAGTACGAATGAACCGAGGCGGTTGATCAACGTACCGGTCCAGAGGTACCAGAACGTGGCGGGCAGCCCGCCGGTGGTGTTACTGACCCAGCCCCGTACCGACCGCACGTCGCCCCCCGGATGCGTAATGACCGACGTCCGGTCAATGCCTTACCAACCTAGTCGCCTTGATCACCCGGAGTCATGTTGATTTCCACGTGGCGGTCGTCACCGGCGGGTGTCGGCACGTCAGAACCGGGCCTGCGGAAGGATGTGGGGCATGACAGTTGGGACCCTCGTGCTGCTGCGGCACGGCGAGAGTGATTGGAACGCCAAGAACCTCTTCACCGGCTGGGTCGACGTGGACCTGACCGCGAAGGGTGAGGGCGAGGCGAGGCGCGGTGGCGAGCTGCTGCGCGAGCACGACCTGCTTCCCGACGTGGTGCACACCAGCGTGCTGCGTCGGGCGATCCGTACCAGCGAGTTGGCGCTGAACGCCGCCGACCGGCACTGGATCGCGGTGCGCCGGTCGTGGCGGCTCAACGAGCGGCACTACGGCGCTCTTCAGGGCAAGGACAAGAAGCAGACCCTGGCGGAGTACGGCGAAGAGCAGTTCATGCTCTGGCGCCGGTCGTACGACACGCCTCCGCCGCCGATCGACGACAACGACGAGTGGTCGCCGGCCGGTGACCCCCGTTACGCCCTGGTGCCGCCGGAGCTGATGCCCCGTACGGAGTGCCTCAAGGACGTGGTCGAGCGGATGCTGCCGTACTGGTACGACTCGATCGTGCCGGACATCCTCGCCGGTCGTACCGTCCTGGTGGCGGCGCACGGCAACTCGCTGCGGGCCCTGGTCAAGCACCTGGACCAGGTCTCCGACGAGGCGATCGCCAAGCTGAACATCCCGACCGGGATCCCGCTGCGCTACGACCTCGACCCGCAGCTTCGTCCGGTCACCTCCGGCGGCACCTACCTCGACCCGGAGGCCGCGAAGGAGGCCGCCGCCGCGGTCGCCAACCAGGGCCGCTGACCTCCGAAGCCGACAGGTACGCAGAAGGGGCCCTTCCTCGCCGTTTCAGGCGCGGGAAGGGCCCCTCTCCTACATCTTGGCGCTGGGCACGCTACTCGTCGGCGGGTCGCTCGTCCGAGAACTCGCCGGCCGTCAGCTCGTCGGCGAACTCTCCGGTCACCAGGTAGACAACCCGCTCACCGGCGTTGACCGCGTGGTCGGCGTACCGCTCGTAGAAACGCCCGAGCAGTGCCCCGTCGATCCCGGTCTCCACCCCGTACGGCCAGTCGTCGCTGAGCAGCACCGCGAACAGGTCACGGTGCAGGTCGTCCATGGCGTCGTCGTCCCGCTCCAGTTCGGCGGCGAGGTCGGCGTCGGGCTTGGAGAGGACCTGGCCGATCTTGTGGGCGATCCGGTCGGCGACGGCGGCCATGTCGGTGAAGACCCCCCGCAGCTCGGCCGGTACGGCCGGCGACGGGTGCCGGCGCAGTGCCGTCTTGGCGACGTGGTCGGCGAGGTCGCCCATTCGCTCGAGATCGGCCGCGACGTGCAGTGCGGTGATCACCGCTCGTAGGTCGGAGGCGACCGGTGCCTGACGGGCGAGCAGGTCGGCGACCCGCTCCTCCACCTGCCGGTAGATGCTGTCGATCTCGGCGTCGCGGGCGATCACGGCCTCGGCAGCCGCCCGGTCGGCGGTGAGCAGCGCCTTGGTGGCCTTGCTCATCGCCGCACGGACAGCCTCCGCCATGTCCACCAGTAGTTGGCTGACGATGTGCAGGTCGGTCCGGAACTCGTCGCGCATGATCACGTCCTGTGGTCGGTGGGCTCGCCGGTGGGCCACCGCCGCCGACGGACCCGCACGGGGTTGGGGCAGGTAACCCGCCCACCGTAGGGCGGCCGGACGGCCCGTGGGTGAACGCAGGTGAACGACGCGAGGCCGGAGCGTGAACTTTGCCATGCCCGCGCCCGAAATGTCCTGTTGTATGGGGCCACCCGGATAACAATGACCCTACGATCGCCGGGTGGAATGGGGGGTCGTAGCCGGCGTGGCCGGTGGACTGGTGATCGGGCTGATCATCGGTCCCATGCTGGTGCGCGCCATCCGGCGGGCACCGGGACACGGCGTGCGGCGACTCCCGGGCGGGGGCGACCTCACCCCAGCCGACGGGAGGCCGGCGATCGCGAAACACCAGAAGGCCGAACCGTCCGGGCTCGGCCGCAAGAGCATCGACTCCCTGCGGGTCGGCGTTGTGGTCCTGGACACCGAGGACGTACCGGTCCTGATCAACCCGGCCGCGCGGGCCATGGGCCTGCTCCGCGCCGGAGTCAGTCCCGGCACGATCGCCGCGCACCCGATCATCCGTACGCTGGCCGGCCAGGTGCGCCGGACCGGGGTACGGCGTGAGGTCGAACTCGACCTGCCGCGTGGCCGTGACGGCGGAACCCACGATCCGCTCGGTGTGCACCTGCGCGCGATGGGGATCGGCAACGGGTTCGTCGCGGTCGAGGCCGCCGACGTGACCGAGTCACACCGGGTCGCCCGGGTACGGCGGGACTTCGTGGCCAACGTCAGCCACGAACTGAAGACCCCGATCGGGGCGTTGCAACTGCTCGCCGAGGCGTTGCTCGACGCCACCGAGCCGCCCGCCGACAACGGGGGCGTCGAGCCGTCCGAGGACGTGGTGGCGGCACGGCGCTTCGCCGAGCGGATCCAGCACGAGTCGACCCGACTCGGCCGGCTGGTCAACGAGCTGCTCGAACTCACCCGGTTGCAGGGGGCGGAGCCGCTGCCGGAGCCGGAGCCGGTCGCCCTGGACTGGGTGGTGGCCGAGGTCATCGACCGGACCCGGACCACCGCCTCCGCGCGCAAGGTCGAGGTCGTGGTCGAGGGCCAGCGCGACCTGACCGTGTACGGCAGCGACAGCCAGGTCGCCACCGCCGTCGCCAACCTGGTGGAGAACGCGATCGCGTACTCCGCCGAGGAGACCAGGGTGACGGTGACCACACAGGCGGACGACGACCACGTCCAGATCTCGGTGGCCGACCAGGGCATCGGGATCGCCCCGAACGAGGTGGACCGGATCTTCGAGCGCTTCTACCGCGCCGACCAGGCCCGATCCCGGGCCACCGGCGGCACCGGGCTCGGCCTGGCGATCGTGAAACACATCGCCACCAACCATGGCGGACGGGTCGAGGTGTCAAGCACGCTAGGTGGAGGCTCGACGTTCACCCTGCGGTTGCCCGCCAGCCCGCCGGACGCTGTCCTACCGCTACCCCCGTCAATTGAGATCGATACCGGTCCGACCCAGTAACCCCAGGTCGGACAGAGGAAAGGAAAGTCCGTTGGCCCGCGTTCTCGTGGTCGAGGATGAGGAGTCGTTCTCCGACGCCCTCTCCTACATGCTGCGCAAAGAGGGTTTCGAGGTATCGGTCGCACCGACCGGTCTCTCGGCGCTCACCGAATTCGACCGCACCGGCGCGGACATCGTGTTGCTCGACCTGATGCTGCCCGAAATGTCTGGTACCGAGGTCTGTCGGGAGCTTCGCCAGCGTTCGCATGTGCCGATCATCATGGTCACCGCCCGGGACAGTGAGATCGACAAGGTGGTCGGCCTGGAGATCGGCGCCGACGACTACGTCACGAAGCCGTACTCCCCGCGTGAGCTGGTCGCCCGGATCCGGGCGGTGCTGCGGCGCAAGAGCAGCGAGACGGTGGATCTGGCCGCGCCCACCCTGGCCGCCGGCCCGGTACGGATGGACATCGAGCGGCACGTGGTGACGGTCGACGGTGGTGCCGTACAGCTTCCGCTCAAGGAGTTCGAGCTGCTCGAGCTGCTGCTGCGCAACGCCGGCCGGGTGCTGACCCGTGGACAGCTCATCGACCGCGTCTGGGGCGCCGACTACGTCGGTGACACCAAGACCCTCGACGTCCACGTCAAGCGCCTGCGCTCCAAGGTCGAACCCGAACCCAGCACCCCTCGCTACATAGTCACCGTCCGCGGCCTCGGCTACAAATTCGAACCCTAAACCCAGACCCACCCCACCCACCCCCCACCCGCCCGGACCTGGGCGTTGATCATGAAGTTAGCGACGGAAAATCGGTCCTCGGGCTGCGCTAACTTCATGATCAACGCGCGTGTCAGGGGGTGGGTGTCAGGGGGTGGGTGTCAGGGGGTGGTGGGGATGTTGGTTAGGCCGTTTAGGGCTGCTGTGACCGTGTTGGTGGTGTGGACGGTGTTGGGGTTGTTGGGGCACTTCGAGGTTGAGGTGACGTTGATGGCCCAGCGGCCCACCCCACCGAGGTTCGACGTGTTGCTTCGCCAGGTGTTGCCGCAGCCGTAGCCGGTGAGCAGGTTGTGGGTCTCGTAGCCGTTGGCGAAGGTCCCCGGTGGGCTGAACGAGCCGGTGTTCCGCTCGAAGAGGTAACCGTTGCCCTTGACGTCGACCCAGGAGTCACCGGAGTTCTGACCGGTGATGCCCCGGCCGTCGAAGGTGTTGCCCCGTACCACGCCGCCCTCGGTCCCCTCCTTGATGTCGAGGTGCTCGGCGGTCACGTACGGGCCGATCCGGTT
Organism: Micromonospora sp. NBC_01796; assembly: GCF_035917455.1. NCBI lineage: Bacteria > Bacillati > Actinomycetota > Actinomycetes > Micromonosporales > Micromonosporaceae > Micromonospora > Micromonospora sp. NBC_01796. The sequence goes on from NZ_CP109078.1 coordinate 3,557,994, forward strand.
GTCCAACACCTGCACCCGGTCCGAGCGGTCGATCCCGCCCGAGTTGCCGTGACAGTCGAAGTTCGACTGGGCCGAGCCGAGGTAGACGCCCTCGCCGTAGCCGGGCTGGACCAGGCCGGTGTACTCGACCTGCGAGTTGCGCAGGATCCCGTCCGACGACGAGCGCCGGAAGTGCACACCCTCCTCGTCGGTGTGGTGCACGTACACCCCGTCGATGGTGACGTGGTGCGAGTTGTCGAGCATGATCCCCTTCTTCGACTCCGCCACCGTGAAACCGGACAGATTCCAGTACGGGGCGTTGAAGAGCCACACGCCGTACCCGGAATCCCAGCCGGTGGTCGGTGCCGGACACGACGGGCCGCTCCCCGACGGGCCGTCGTTGATCAGTACGGCGCCGCGCGGCCCGGTCAGGGTGATCCGGGCGGACGCCGTGCCGGCCCGTTGGGCGACGAACGAGCCACGGTAGGTGCCCGCCGCCAGCCGGATGGTCTGGCCGGGCTGGGCGGCGGCCAGTGCGGACCTGAGTTCCGCCGCGGTGCTCACGTTCACCGTCGGCCCGCTGGGCGGAGGTGTGGTCGGCGGTGGTGAGGTCGGCGGGCCGGTGGTCGGCGGCGGCGTGCTCGGTGGAGGGGTCGTCGGCGGGGGCGTGGTGGTCGGGGGAGGTGGGGTTGGGCCACCGGTGCAGGGCGCGCCGTTCAGGGTGCAGTTGGTCGGGGTGGCGAGGCCGCTGACGTTGAAGCCGAAGCTCTGCGTGCCGCCGGGTGCCACGGTGCCGTTCCACCCGGCGTTGGCGAACCGGTAACGCTGCCCGGACTGGCTGCGTACGGAGTCCCAGGAGGTGCTGACGGTGGAACCGGCGGCCAGGTCGAACTCGACCACCCAGCCGTTGGCGGCGGCGTCCCCACCGTTGCGGATCGTGTACGCGGCGGCGTAGCCGCTGCCCCACGCCGAGGACTGGGTGAAGGTGGCGGTCAGTACGGGGCCGGCGGCGTGTGCGGTGGGCGTGAGGGCCAGGGTGGTGGCGACGGCGAGGGTGGCGGCGACCGATGCGCCGAGGGCCGTACGGCCGACCGGGGTGAGTGTCACAGGCAGGGCCTTCCGTCGATCGATGGGCGGAACCGCCCGGCACGGAACGACCGTGCTCGATCAGTTAGTAAACCTAACAGTTATCGACGGGGTCAAGGACGGAAGCGACGGGAAGGCCCCCGCCCCGTCCGCGAAGAGCGACAGGAGGGGGCCATCCCGATCGGAGGGATCGGCGGACGCGAGGCCCAGGTGGGACCGGCGGCCACGAGGCCGGGTGGGACCGGCGGCGGTGCTGGGGTCGGGTGGGACCGGCGGCGGTGCTGGGGTCGGGTGGGACCGGCGGCGGTGATGGGGTCGGGTGGGAACGGCGGCGGTTATGCGGCCAGGTGGGGGCGGCGGGCGGGGCGGGCCAGGGTCAGGCCGAGCAGGGCCAGGGCGGCGAGCGCCATGACCGCGATGCCGTACTCCCGGGCGGTGGTCAGGACTCCGCCGGCGTGCACGACCAGGAAGCCGGCGATCACCGCGGGCAGGCCCATGGCCAGGTACGACACCAGGTAGATCACGGAGAGCACCCCGGCGCGTTCGTGCGGCCTGGCCAGCGGGATCACGGTCCGGATCGCGCCCTGGAAGCCGGCCCCGAAGCCCGCTCCGGCCACCACGGTCCCGACGAAGAAGAGGGCTTCCGAGGTGGCGGTGATGGCGAGCAGGGTGATGCCCACCCCCACGAACAGGCCGGCGGTGCCGACGAACATCAACGTACGGGGGGAGGCGGCCCGCAGCAGCAGCACCAGGACACCGCCGCTGGCCGCGAGGGTGAACAGGGCGAGCCCGCCGAGTACGAACGAGTTGGAGCCGGCGACCAGGCGTACCACGCTCGGGCCGAGTGACCCGTAGAAGCCGGCGAGGGCCCACGCCGCTACCAGGGCCGGTACGGCCAGCAGCAGGGGGCGGCGGGCGACCGGGGGCAGGGCGAACTGGAGTCGCAGCGAGGCCAGCGCGCCGGGTCGGGGGGACGACGATTCCCGCATCAGGAGCACGCCGACGCCCTGGAGCACGAAGATGCCGAACAGCACCAGGTAGACCAGGTGGGCCGGGGCCGGCAGGTACTGGACCAGCAGTCCGGAGCCGAGGGCACCGGTGGCCGTACCGACCATGGGTCCGACCGCGTTGGTGATCGCGCCCTTGGCCTGGTTGAGGTCGAGCATGCCGGCACCGATGGCACCGGCGGCGGCGCCGGTCGAGAGGCCCTGGAGGATCCGGGCGACCATCAGTTCCGGTACGCCGTCGGCGGCGGCGAACACCAGCATGGTCGCCGCCTGGACGGCGATGGCCGCGATCAGTACCGGCCGGCGCCCGACGTGGTCCGAGAGCGAGCCGACGGTGAGCAGCGCGACCAGTACGGCCAGCGCGTACACCCCGAAGACCAGGGTCACCGTGATCGGCGAAAAGCCCCATTCGGCCTGGTAGATGGCGTAGAGCGGGGTCGGGGCGCTGGAGCCGGCGAGGAACGCCACCACGATCGAGGCGAGCAGCCAGAATCCGACGGCGGTGGGCAGCCTTCGGGACCGGGTCGGGGCACGGGTGACGGGTGGGGTGGCAAGCAGGGAGGTCATCGGGCTTCTCTCGCGGACGGGCGCGACTTCCTCGTGGACAGGCGCACGAACAGACAGGTTTGTCTAGCTCGGCCAGGCTAGACAAACCTGTCTGTCAGTGCCAAGTGATTGTCATCCACGCCACTCTGACCAGGGCGGCTGCGCCGGTCAGGGGGCGGCGGTCGGGGTGGCCGGTTTGCGGCCGATGGTGACCCGCCGGGTGGGCGGGGGCTCCGGGGTGGCGGGGTGCGGCGCCACCAGGCCCCGCTTCCCGCGCGCCTCGCACAGCTCGGCCAGCTTCGCGTACGCGGGCGCGCCGATCAACGCGGTCAGCTCGGCCGCGTACGACAGGTACATGGCCTCCTGGCCGACGTGCGCCTCCGGCGAGGAGGTGCACCACCAGTCGAGATCGTGTCCGCCAGCTCCCCAGCCCCGCCGGTCGAACTCGCTCAGCGTCGAGACCAGCAGTTTGGTGCCGTCCGGGCGCTTGGTCCAGTCCTGGTCCCGCCGGACCGGTAGCTGCCAGCAGACGTCCGGCTTGTACTCCAGCGGGTGCACCCCGTCGCGCAGCGCCTGACCGTGCAGGGCACAGCCGCCGCCACCGGCGAAGTCGGCGTCGTTGAGGAAGACGCACGGCCCCTCACCGGACGACTGGGTCGCGGTACGCCGGGCCGGCGTCTTGCCGTCGACCGTGTCCATCTCGGTGTACTTCTTGAAACCCCGCCGGTAGTGCTGCCAGGTCTGCGGGGTGAGCCGGCTGGCCGCCGCCTTCACCCGCTGCTCGTCATCGTCGTCGGTGAAGAACGCGCCGTGCGAGCAGCACCCGTCGGCGGCCCGGCCGGCGATGATGCCGTGACAGCCCTTGCCGAAGACACAGGTCCAACGGGACAGCAACCAGGTCAGGTCGGCGCGGACGAGATGCTCGGAGTCCGCGGGGTCGAGGAACTCGATCCACTCCCTGGGGAAGTCGAGGTCGACCTCCCGGCTACGGGGGTCGGTCGGATCCTGGACCAGAATGCGGAGCTGCGTACGGCCTGCCACCTGGTCAGCGTACGCCCGGTGGGTCTACCAGGCCGGGTAGCTGCCGTTTCGGGCGCGGTGCGCCGGGTGCGGGCGGAACCGGGCGACGGGCGAGTCTAGGGTTTCGGCATGCGGCTCGGAGTACTCGACGTCGGTTCCAACACGGTCCACCTCCTCGTGGTCGACGCCCACCATGGCGCCCACCCGTGGCCGGCGCACTCGGAAAAGGCCGTACTGCGCCTGGCCGAGCAGATCGGTCGCAACGGGGAGCTGACCGGAAGCGGCGAGGACGCGCTGGTGGCGTCGGTCGCCGAGGCGAAGGCGTCGGCCGCCCGGCTGACCGTCGACGACCTGCTCGCCTTCGCCACCTCGGCCGTCCGGGACGCGAAGAACGCGGCGCACGTGCTGGGCCGGGTACGGGCCGAGACCGGCGTACAGCTCGAGGTGTTGTCCGGGGCGGACGAGGCGCGGGCGACGTTCCTCGCGGTCCGTCGCTGGTTCGGCTGGTCGGCCGGCCGACTCCTGGTGCTCGACATCGGTGGCGGGTCCCTGGAGGTCGCGGCCGGCATCGACGAGGACCCGGACATCGCGCTCTCGCTGCCGCTGGGCGCCGGGCGACTGACCAGGGAGCGGCTCAGGGTCGATCCCAGCACCACCGAGCCGCCGTCGGCCCTGGCCGTGGCGGAACTCGAGGAGTACGTCGACTCGATGCTCGACCCGGTGGTGGAGCGGATGACCCAGGTCGGCTGGGAACGACCGGTGGCCACCTCGAAGACGTTCCGGATGCTCGCCCGGCTGGCCGGGGCCGCCCCCTCCAGCGCCGGTCTCTGGGCCCGGCGCAGCCTCTCCCAGCACGGCCTCCGCCAGGTGATCGGGTTCATCCGGCACATTCCGCCGAGCAAGCTCTCGGAGTTGGAGGGGGTGAGCAGCAGCCGGGCGCACCAGCTACTGGCGGGTGCGGTGGTGGCGGAGGCGGTGATGCGGCGGCTGGGCATCGAGTCGCTGGACATCTGCCCGTGGGCACTGCGTGAAGGGGTCATCCTGCGCCGGTTGGACCAACTCGAACCCGCATGACCTGACCTGCGGATACGGGCGGTTTAGGGCATCTTGTCGGTGGCGCTCGTGCCGCTGAGAGCTACGCTGACAACCGTGGCGACCCCTGTGCTCCTGTCCAGTTCCTCGGTCTTCCCCGAGCCGACGGCGGCGGCTTTCGAACTCGCCGCCGCCCTCGGGTACGACGGTGTCGAGGTCATGGTCTGGACCGATGCGGTGAGTCAGGACGGCGGTGCCCTGCGTGGTCTGGCCGAGCACTACGGCGTACCGGTGCTCTCGGTGCACGCCCCGTGCCTGCTGGTGACCCAGCGGGTGTGGAGCAACGATCCGGGACAGCGACTGCGCCGGGCGGTGGAGCTGGCCGAGACGCTCGGGGCGCCGACCGTGGTGGTGCACCCGCCCTTCACCTGGCAGCGCGACTACGCCCGCTCCTTCGGCCCGATCCTCGACGGACTGGCCGAGGACCACCCGGCGGTGCAGGTCGCGGTGGAGAACATGTACCCGGTCCGGATGGCCGGACGGGAGTTCGTCCCGTACGTGCCGAGCTGGAACCCGACCGACACCGGGTATGACGCGTACACCCTCGACCTGTCGCACTGTGCCGCCTCGCACACCGACTCGCTCGAGATGGCCGACATGATGGGGGCGAAGCTCGCCCACGTCCACCTCGGTGACGGCACCGGCGAGGGGCGCGACGAGCACCTGGTGCCCGGCCGGGGCAACCAGCCGTGCGCCGAACTGCTCGCCTCGCTGGCCGGTCGCGGGTTCACCGGCGCGATCGCGGTCGAGGTGTCGACCCGGGGCGCCAAGAGCCGCGCCGCCCGCGAGGCGGACCTCGGCGCGGCGCTGACCTTCGCCCGCGAACACCTGGCCACCGCCCCCACCCTCAAGCATTAACCGAGGTAGAAACTTCGGTTGGGGTGGGGGCCGGGCTCTCAGACCTTGGTGAGGGTCGGTGCGGGGAGGGTGGACTTGGGGACGCTCGGCTTGGGTACGGCCGCCGCCTGCACCGCCCCCTGGACCGCGGCCCGCTTCCGGGCCCGGTGGGCGGCGACGTGCGAGCGGGTGGCGCAGCGCTCCGAGCAGAACCGGCGGCAACAGTTGGACGAGGTGTCCAGGTAGACGTTGCCGCAGCGGTCGTCGGCACAGACGCCGAACCGGGCGCTGCCGTACTCGCAGAGCCAGACCGAAAGACCCCAGACCGCGCCGGCCAGATACTCCGCGCTGACCGAGGCGCCCCGGCTGGTCACGTGCATGTGCCAGTCGCTGGATCCGTGACCGGAAATGCGGGGCTGCACGGGAAAGGTCTCGAGTAGCGAGTTCAGTTCGGTCACCGCGGCCGCGTCGCGGCCGGAGGTGCCGAATTCGAAGACGTCACGCAGACGCTTCTGTGCGCGGCGGAATATCGCCACGTCGCGTTCGGCCACCTCATCGCGCATCCAGAGGTTTTCGTCGGCGAAGAGCGCCTTCAGGTCGTCGAGGTCGTCCAGGCGCGCGTTGACAAGGTCAACTCCGGTCCGGGCGTACGCGTCGAAGTTCACCCGACAACCGTAGACGATTCGCGGCCGAAGTGGCGCGTGACCGTAGTGCCGTAGAAGCCGGGCGTGTATCAGTGATAAGGCTTTCACTTTGTGATTGCCCGACCCGCGCCGGACCCAGTGGCTGATGACATACTCCGTCATCCGTGGTGACGAATCGAGAAATGCCGGCAACAGCTAAGGGTGTTCCGGAAAAAGTTCTCATGGCCCCGGCGAGTGGTCCGTTGGGTGAAAGTCGCAACTTCCACGTAACCCTCGCCGGCCGGTCGGGAACCGCCCGAGCCCGGGTCCGGCGGATCGGACCTGCCCGCTGCCCGGTTCCGGCCCGACGGCGGGCGTTACGCTCCCAGCATGCGCTCGGTCATCCTCGCCGCCTCCCGGTCATCCCGGGTCGAGCGGCTCGTCGAGACGGCCCCGTACACCCGGGACGTCGTACGCCGATTCGTCGCCGGCACCGCCACCGACGACGCACTCCGTGCCACCCGTGAACTCGTCGGCAGCGGGCTGGCGGTGACCCTCGATTACCTCGGGGAGGACACCGTGACCCCCGAGCAGGCCACCGCGGTCCGGGAGGAGTACCTCACCCTGCTGACCGTGCTCGCCGGGGCCGACCTGACCCCGGCCGCCGAGGTCAGCGTCAAACTCTCCGCCCTCGGGCAGAAGTTCGACGAGAAGCTCGCCTACGACAACGTACGGGCGATCTGTACCGCCGCCGCGGCTGCCGGCACCACGGTGACCCTCGACATGGAGGACCACACCACCACCGACTCGACGCTGGACATCCTGGCGCGGCTGCGCAAGGACTTCCCGTCGACCGGTGCGGTGCTCCAGGCGTACCTGCGGCGGACCGAGGCGGACTGCCGGGAACTGGCCACCGCCGGGTCCCGGGTACGGCTCTGCAAGGGGGCGTACAAGGAGCCGGAGTCGGTGGCGTACCAGTCGGCGCGCGACGTCGACAAGTCGTACGTCCGCTGCCTCAACATCCTGCTCTCCGGTGACGGCTACCCGATGCTCGCCACCCACGACCCGCGCCTGATCGCGATCGGCCAGGACCGGGCCCGGTGGTTCGACCGTTCGCCGGACGAGTTCGAGTTCCAGATGCTCTACGGCATCCGACCGGAGGAGCAGATCCGGCTGGCCGGCGAGGGGCACACGGTCCGGACCTACCTGCCCTACGGCAGCGACTGGTACGGCTACCTGATGCGCCGGCTCGCCGAACGCCCGGCGAACCTGGTCTTCTTCGCCCGCGCCCTGCTCTCCCGGAGCTGATCCGGAGTCCCCACGCCGGGTCGTGCCTCCACAGGGGAGGGTGGAGGCTGGTGCGTACGGATGATTGCCGTACGGGGGATATGCGGGCATCCGGCGTACAGGGGGATGTCGTACTCTCCCGTGGGTGATCGACGGGGTGGACACGCGGCCGGTGCGCCGGTGGCGGTGGCCGTTGTGGGTGGCTCTCGGTGTCGTCGGGGTGCTGCTGTTCTGCGGGGTGCCGGTCGGGTTGACGGCGGTGCTGATCGCCCGGATGCCGGACCCGGCGAGCCTGCCCGACACGGCCGCCAGCGCGACGCCGGCGGTCAGCCCCGAGCCGGGCGATCCGGTGGAGGTCACCGCGGCCTGGCTCGGTGAGCGAATCGACGCCCTCCTGGACCAGCAGGCGCAGGCGCTGCTGCGCGGCGACGAGCAGGGCTTCCTCGCGGTGGCCGATCCGGCGTCACCGGCTGCCGCCGACCTGAAGCGACAGTTCCGGGTGCTCCGGTCGATGAAGGTCGCCGCCTGGCATCCGTCGCTCAACGGCCGGCCGACCCGGATGAACAGCAACACCAGCGAGTGGCGGGTCCTGGTCACCATCGGACACTGCTTCGTCCTGACGGACTGCCGTACCGGTCCGGTGACGATCGGCACCCGGTGGGACGACGTCCGCCCGCAGCCGCGCCTGATCGCCATCGAGCCGTCCATGTCCGGGACGGACGGACCGAGGCCGTGGGAGGTCAGCGACCTCGCGGTCGGCATCGGCGCCCGGACCCTGGTCGCGGTCCCGCAGACGGTACGCGACAAGCTCCCCGACCTGCTCAAGGCGGCCGAGCAGGCGGCCGTGGTGGCCGACCGGTACGCCGTCGGCGGCACCCGCCCGGACGTCTACCGGATCTTCTACGCCCCCGGTGCCGAGTGGAAACTCTGGTACGGGGGCGGCCGACCGGCCTGGACCGGCGGGTACGCGGTCGGTATCGGTGGCGACCGGTTCGACGTGGTGCTCAACGGCGACGGGCTGCACCGTACGGCCGTCGACGACCTGCTGCGGCACGAGATGACGCATGCCGCCTCGCTGCCCGGCCGGGGTTACGCCAGCAGCGAGAACTGGTGGCTGGTCGAGGGGATCGCCGAGTACGCCGGTGCCGGTGGCCGCCCGGTGGCCCAGTACGAGGGACTCGCCGACGTGACCCGGCTGCTCGCCGCCGGCGGCGGCTGGAACGGCAAGCTCGAATCGGTCGAGCCGGCCGACAGCGCGGAGGACTGGCGGGTCTCGGGCAGCTACGGGGTCGGTTACCTGGCCGTCCGCTACCTGGTGGATCGGTTCGGCGAGGAGGACCTGCTGGCCTTCTACCGGTTGGTGGTGCACGAGGGGCGCTCGGTGGGGGACGCCGCCCAACAGGCGTTCGGCGTGGACTGGAGCGCCCTGCACAACGAGTGCGTGGGGTACGCCCGCAGCGTCGCCCGCTGACCGACGAGAGCGGCCGGCTGTACGGCCGGGGGTGGGTGCACCGCGCGTCGCGGTGCTCGTACCAGGGGTGTTGCTCGTAGCATGAGGCCGTGAGTCGCGTTCCGTCGCCGCCCGTGTACGCAGCGTCGCGGCCCCTCCTGCCTGCCCTTGTTGTCGGCTCGGTTGTCCTGGTAAGCCTGGGCGCTGCCGCGTGCGGCGACGAGCCCACCCCGGTCACCCTCGCCAGCGCGTCGCGGGCCAGCGTCGCCGAACTGGTCGACGCCCCGGCCAGCGTCACCGCCCGTGCGGTGGCGACCCTCAGCGCGCCCGCCGACGGCGTCCTGACCGACCTGCGGGTCGACCCCGGCGACACCGTCACCGCCGGCCAGATCCTCGCCGTGGTCGACTCCCCGGTGGCCCGGAGTCGGCTCGAACAGGCCGGGCAGGCACTCGACGCGGCCAAGCGGGCGGGCCGGGGCGCCGGTGGCATCCGGCGCGCCGACCTGAAGCGGAACCAACGCGCCACCGACGAGGCTGCCGCCCGCGCGTTCGCCACCGCCCGGGACGCCGCCGGGAAGATCACCGAACCCGGACTCCGGGACGCCCAACTCGCCCAGGTCCGGGCCGCCGAACAGCAGTACAAAACCGCCGCCCGCGCCGCCGACCAGGCCGTACGGGCCGCACAGCGCGGCGTTGCCCAACTCGGTGCGGCGGTCGGCGCACTCGGCACCGCCCAGCGGATCCAGGCCCAGCAGGCGTACGACCTGGCGAAGTCGACCGTGGACGCGCTCACCCTGCGGGCGCCGGTCGGCGGAGTGGTCCAGTTGGGCGGCACCGCCGACGACACCGGTCCGGCCGACGCGCTCACCGGACTGCTCGGGGCCGCCGGCATCACCGGGGGAGCGGGCGGCGCCGGGGGAGCGGGTGCGACCCGGAGCCTCGGGCCACTGGCCAACCCGGCGGTGCCCGGCGTCGACGGAGCCGTACCGGTGGGCGGGCTGGTCAGCGCCGGAACACCGATCATGACCGTGGTGGACCTCGCCCAACTGGGACTGGTCGCCGAGGTGGACGAGACCGACATACTGCTGGTCGCGCCCGGACTCGCGGCGACCGTCGAGTTCGACGCCGCCACCGGCGCCACGTACGACGCCCGGGTGCACGCCGTCGACGTACTGCCGGCGGCCGGGGCGGGGGCCGGGGTCAGCTACCGGGTCCGGCTCGCCCTCGCCGACGGGCGGTACCCCGACGGGCGCCCCGCCCCCGCACCGCGCCCCGGCATGAGCGCCGTCGCCCACCTGCGGGTACGCCAGGCCGACGACGCGGTGACCGTGCCGGCCGCGGCGGTCTTCTCCACCGAGGGGCGGGACAACGTGTGGCTGGTCCGGTCCGGTCGAGCGGAACGGGTGCCGGTGACCGTGGGTGTCGAGGGGGCCGAACTGGTGCAGATCCTCGACGGGGTGCAGCCGGGACAGCAGCTCGTCGTACGCGGCACCGACCGGGTCCGTACCGGACAGCAGGTCCCTTGACCGGGACCGGTTCCACGGTCGGGTACCCGGTCGAAGCCGCGGTCGAGGCGATCGACGTGACCCGGACGTACGACCTGGGTGGGGGCGAGGTGGCGGCGCTGCGCGGGGTGTCGCTGCGGATCGCGCCCGGCGACCACGTCGCGATCGTCGGCCCGTCCGGGTCCGGCAAGTCGACCCTGATGCACCTGCTCGGCGGCCTGGACCGGCCGACCGGCGGACTGTTGCGCATCGGCGGGCGGGACGTCGGCACCCTGAGCGCCCCCGAACTGGCCGACCTGCGCAACCGGACCATCGGTTTCGTGTTCCAGTCGTTCCACCTGCTGCCCCGGACCAGCGCGGTGGACAACGTCGCGCTGCCCCTGGTGTACCGGGGACTCGGTGCCCGGCAGCGACGCCTGCTGGCCACCGAAACCCTGGTACGGGTCGGCCTCGGCCACCGGCTCGGGCACCGGCCGAACCAGCTCTCCGGCGGCGAGCAGCAGCGGGTGGCGATCGCGCGGGCGCTGGTCACCGAGCCGGCCGTACTGCTGGCCGACGAGCCGACCGGCAACCTGGACAGTGCCACCGGTGAGTCCGTACTCGCCCTGCTGGAGGAGTTGAACGCGGAACGCGGGGTGGCGGTCGTACTGGTCACCCACGACCGGCAACTGGCCGCCCGTACGCGGCGACAGATCATCATCCGGGACGGGCGGATCGTCGAGGACGAGCCCGCGCCGGTCGGGCCGGTTTCCTCACCTGAGATAGTGGACGCCGCTCCCAGCGCGGAGCCCCGGTTCGCGTCCGGAAGCGAGTCGGGGCACCCGTCCGGTGGCTCCGGTGGCGCCGCCGGAGCCACCGGGCGCCTTCGCCCCGCGCATCCCCTCCCCACGCCCCGCCGAGGCGGGACCACGTGAACCGGCTTCTCCGGCTTCACCTGAACCGACCGGACCCGGTGGATCGTGCGGCTGGCTGAGGGCTGGCGGGTGGCACGGGACGCGTTGCGGGCCAACCGGATGCGCAGCGCGTTGACCATGCTCGGCGTGATCATCGGCGTGGCCGCGGTGGTGGTGCTGGTGGCCATCGGCACCGGCGCCAAGCGGGAGGTCGAGCAGCAGGTCGAGGGGCTCGGCTCGAACCTGCTCGTGGTGGTGCCGGGCCGGCTCGACTTCGGTGCCGCGCCGGCGGTGTCCCGGCTCGACCTGTCGGACGTCGAGGCGGTCTCCCGGGTGGTCGGTGACGCTGGTCAGGTCACCGCGACGGTCGCCTCCGGCGAGACCGTACGGGTCGGCACCCGTTCGGTGTTCAGCACCGTGCAGGGCGTACTGGAGACGACCCAGGAGGTCTTCGTCCGCGATCTCGACCGGGGCGCGTACCTCGGTTCGTCCGATGTGGACACCGCTCGCCGGGTGGCGGTGCTCGGATCGCGGGTGGCCGGCACGCTCTTCGGCGACCGGGACCCGATCGGCCAGCAGGTCTCGATCGCCTCGGTACGGTTCCGCGTGATCGGGACCTTCGCACCGCTGGGGCAGAGTCTCGGCGTGGACCGGGACGACGAGGTGCACGTACCGATCACCGCCGCGCACCGGCTCTACGGTACGACGCGGATCGACGGGATCGCCGTGAAAGCGCCGGACCGGGAGCGGATCGGCGAACTGGGCAACCGGATCGTGGGCGAGTTGACCACCCGGCACCCGGACACCGAGTTCAGCGCGGTGACCCAGGAGCAGATCCTCGGCGTCCTCGGCGACATCCTCGGTGTGCTGACCGGGGTCCTCACCGCCATCGCCGGCATCTCACTGCTGGTCGGCGGGGTCGGCGTCTCCAACATCATGCTGGTCTCCGTACGCGAACGGACCCGGGAGATCGGCCTGCGCAAGGCGGTCGGCGCCCGGCCCCGGGACATCGGTCTGCAGTTCCTCCTGGAGGCGGTGCTGCTGACCGCGCTCGGCGGGGTGACCGGGATGGGCCTCGGTATCGGCGGGGCGCTGCTGGTGGCCGGACTCACCCCGGTGCCGGCGACGGTCACCGGTTGGTCGCTGGCGTTGGCCTTCGGGGTCTCGGCGGTGGTGGGCATCGTCTTCGGGGTGCTGCCGGCCCGTCGAGCCGGACGGCTGGATCCGGTGATCGCGCTGCGGGCGGAGTAGTTCTGTCCCCTACCGGGTGGAATATGCCTGCTGAGAACGGTGTGGCGGCTTGACTACCTATGATCAACAGCGTGAAGGGATCGCGCAGGTCACAGCCGTCCCGCTACCGTACTGGTAACACGCGCGTTGCCCGCCGTGGCGCGGGAGCAGCCCGCCCGGGGGCACGCGCCGGGGAATGGAATGGGTCGGTGAGCCATGACGGGATCACCACAGTCCGACGCTCGGTTGTCGGAGGTCAGGTTCCTGACCGTCGCCGAGGTGGCGACTCTGATGCGGGTTTCCAAGATGACCGTCTACCGGCTCGTGCACTCCGGTGAACTCACCGCGGTGCGGGTCGGCCGGTCGTTCCGGGTGCCCGAGCACGCGGTGCACGAGTACCTGCGCGGCGCGTTTCAAGAAACGGCCTGATCCCGCCCGCGGCGCCCTCCGGCGCCGGGGCGGTGCAGGCCGGGGTGGTCGTGGCCGGGGCCGTGACGGCTGTGCATGGGGCCGCGTTGGGCCTGTGCAGGGGCGACGGCTACCCTGGACCGCGACCGTGATCCCATCTTGGTGCGTCCAACACCCACCAGCCGGGTCCGGTCCGTTGTCCAGTTCGGTTCCCGGAGCCATCCGACGATGGCTTCCGGGCCGACCCGCACGTTGCATCGGAAGGGCTGTCGTATGGGCTCGGTGGTCAAGAAGCGCCGCAAGCGCATGGCTAAGAAGAAGCACCGCAAGCTGCTGCGTAAGACCCGCGTCCAGCGTCGCAAGCTCGGCAAGTGACCTGGGCCGGGCGTTCGCCCGGCTCATGGCGCCACTTGCCACCCGTCGACCCTCGGAGGCACCCGTGACACGGTCGCGGTGGTCCGGGCCGTTGCGCCCGTACCCGCTGACGGGGAGCGTGGGATGACCCCCGGCCGCACCTCCGGTGCACCGGGGGTTGTCGTGGTAACCGGGGTCAGCCGCTACCTCGGCGCCCACGTCGCGGCCCGCCTCGCCGCCGATCCCCGGATCGAGCGGGTGGTCGGCCTGGACGCCGCCGACCCGTCCACCGAACTCGCCCCCTTGCTCGACGGGGTCGACCGGGTACGGGCCGACGCCGCGTCGGTCGGCACGGTGATCGACGACCTGGGCGCCGACTCGGTGGTCCACCTCGCGTTGGTGACCGCCCCCGACCAGCAGCACGGTGGGCGGGCGGCGATGAAGGAACAGAACGTCATCGGCACCATGCAGCTCCTCGCCGCCTGCCAACGCGCGCCGAGGCTGCGCCGGTTGGTGGTCCGTTCCTCCACCGCCGCGTACGGGGCGTCGTTCCGCGACCCGGCGGTTTTCACCGAGGAGACCGAGCCGCACGCGGTCCCGCGCGGCGGGTTCGCCCGCGACATCCTCGACATCGAGGGCTACGTCCGGGGCTTCCGCCGACGCCGGCCCGACGTCACCGCCACCGTGTTGCGGTTCGCACCGTTCATCGGCTCCACCGCCGACACGACGCTGACCCGCTACTTCTCCCAGCGGGTCGTACCGACGGTGCTCGGGCGGGACCCGCGACTGCAGTTCCTGCACATCTCCGACGCGCTCGAAGTGCTGTACCGGTCGGTCACCGAGGAGCACGGCGGGACGTACAACGTCGCCGGTCCGGGCGTACTCGCCCTGTCCCAGGCGATCCGGCGTTCCGGGCGGGTCGCCGTACCGGTGCTCGAACCCGGTCTGTCGGGTGCGGCCGGGATCGCCCGTACCCTCGGTTTCGGGCGCTACGGGCTGGACCAGGTCGATCTCTTCGTGCACGGCCGGGTCGTCGACACCACCCGGCTCACCGCCGAGTACGGCTTCACCCCGCGCTCGACCGCCGCCGCGTTCGACGACTTCATCGGCGGACACACCGACCGTACGGTGGTCCGGCCCGACCAGCTCGCCACCGCCGAGCGGGCGATCCTGGACGGCATCCGTCAGGTACGTGCCGCGGTGGCCGACCCCTCGGACCGGCGACCACCGGCGAGTGACCGTTGATGAGTGAGAACGGGCGCCCGCCCGCGCCGGAGCCGATCGGACCCGCGGTGCCGGACCAGCCGGGCGACGTCTGGGACCGCCGGGTCGCCTCCGGGCTGGCGTTCCTCCGCCGCCGACTCACCGGTCAGTACGAGATCGACGAGTTCGGGTTCGACCCCGAGCTGACCGACCGGGTGTTCCATCCGCTGCTGCGCCAGCTCTACCGGGAGTGGTTCCGTACCGAGGTCACCGGGGTGGAGAACCTGCCGGTCGAGGGCGCGGGGCTGGTGGTGGGCAACCATTCCGGCACCGTCGCCCTGGACGCGTTGATCCTCTCCGCGGTGCTGCACGACCGGCACCCCGCCCACCGCTACCTGCGGCTGCTCGGCGCCGACATCGTGTTCCGGATGCCGGGCGTCTCCGAACTGGCCCGCAAGACCGGCGGCACGATGGCGTGCAACCCGGACGCCGAGCGGCTGCTGGGTCGGGGCGAACTGGTCGGGGTGTTCCCCGAGGGGTTCAAGGGCGTCGGCAAGCTCTACTCCGACCGCTACAAGCTGCAGCGGTTCGGCCGGGGCGGGTTCGTCTCGGCGGCACTGCGTACGGGCACCCCGATCATTCCGGTGGCGATCGTCGGGGCCGAGGAGACGTACCCGATGCTCGCCGACGTCAAGCCACTGGCCCGGCTGCTCAAGCTGCCGTACTTTCCGCTGACGCCGACCTTCCCGTGGCTCGGGCCGCTGGGTCTGGTGCCGCTGCCGAGCAAGTGGCTGATCGAGTTCTGCCCGCCGATCTCGACCGAGGGCATGGCCGACCAGGCGGACGACCCGCTGGTCGTGTTCAACCTCGCCGACCAGGTACGCGAGACCATCCAGCAGACGCTGCACCAGTTACTGGAACGCCGCCCGGACCCGTTCGGCCCCTGACCGCCGGCCCTACTTCAGGGTGCGCAGGTCGAGGGTGTGCCACGCGGTGACGTCGCTGCCCCCGGTCGACCACCACAGGATGCCGTCCCGGCAGAGCACCAGACCGCTGCCGTCGCTCACCACCACGGTCCGCTTCTCGCGTACGTCGTACAGCAGCAACTGCTGACTGTCGGTCGCGGTCCGCTGGGCGTCGGCGAGGGAGACCACCTCGAACCGGTCGAGCACTGCGACGTCGATCACCGCGGCGGTCGCCACCCCACCGGCCACCTGCTGCCGGTCCGTGCCGTCGGGGCGCATCAGCTCGATCCGTCCCGGTCCGTCGGCGGCCAGCACCAGCACCCGGCACCAGGTCGGGCTACAGGTGACCAGTTCGGAGCCGGTGGCGTCGACCTCGATCACCTTGCGCTGTTCGAGGTTGCGTAGCTGCACCGGCCCGCTCGTCCCGGTCCCGGCACTGACCAGCCACGGGTACGCGGAGACGGACCAGGCGCCCTGCTCGGTACGGACGGACACCGCTCCGCCGGTCAACGCCACCGAACGGATCTCGGTCGCCGTTTCTTCGTCGGGTGCGACGGACGCCCAGTAGAGCCGGCCGGAGTTGATCACCATGTCGTACTGGGAGTTGAAGAAGACCACGTCGCCGGTGTCCGCGGTGAGCCGCCGGGCAGGCTGGGCGGTGGCCAGGTTCGCCGCCCACACCTCGGTACGCCCGTGACCGTCCGCCCCGGGGACCGACTCGGCCCAGGCGAACTCGTCGCCGTCGCGGGCGAATCCGGCGTACACCGGGCCGTCCGCGATCGGCAGCCGGCGCAGTTCGCGGATCGTGCCGTCGGCGGCCCGGAGCACCAGCCGCAGGTGGGTGCCCTCCGGGCTGGGCGCGGTGCCGACCGAGGCACGCGCGTCGAGGAAGAAGACCGGGCTGTACGCCGGCCCGTCCGACAGCGCGGCCGGGATTTCCACCGGTCGGGCGTCCGGCCACACCTGTTCGATCGTGCGGACCTGGGTGCCGGGCGACGGGTCCGGGTCGGCGGTCGGCAGGGCGAGCAGCACCCCGCCCGCGCCCAGTGCCGCGACCAGCCCGATCAGCCCGCCGAGCCGGTGCCGCCTCGGGTTGACGGTCGGTCCGGTGACCGGTGCGGGCGTACGGGTGGCCGTGTCGGTGGCCGGCTGCGCCGTCATCGGCCCTGCTTACGGCGACGTACCGCAAGCCCGGCGGTCACCGCGCCGGCCAGCAGGCCCGCGGCAACCGTCGACGGTACGGCGATCCTGGCCGCCTTCCGTCCGGTACGGAAGTCGCGTACCTCCCAGCCGCGCATCCGGGAGGCCCGGCGGAGGTTGTTGTCCGGGTTGATCGCGACCGCCCGCCCGACCGTGCAGAGCATCGGCAGATCGTTGGAGGAGTCGCTGTACGCGACGCATCGGGCCAGGTCGAGTTGCTCCACCGAGGCGAGCTGGCACACCGCGTCGGCCTTCGCCGGGCCGTGCATCAGGTCCCCGACCAGCCGCCCGGTGTACGCGCCATCGTGGATCTCGGCCACCGTGCCGATCGCGCCGGTGAGGCCAAGCCGGGCCGCGATGACCCGGCCGATCTCCACCGGTGCGGCGCTGACCAGCCAGACCCGCTGACCGGCGTCGAGGTGCAGTTGGGCCAGGGCACGGGTGCCGGCCCAGATCCTGGGCGCCATCAGCTCGTCGAAGATCTCCTCGGTGAGCCGCTCGACGTCCTCGACCCGCCACCCCTCGACGAAGGCGAGCGCGGCCTCCTTGGCGTGGGACATGTCGCCCGCGTGCTCGGTGGCGAGCAGCCGGAACCGCAGTTGCTGCCAGGCGAACCGGGCCAGGTCACCGGTGGTGAAGTACTTGCGTGCGGCCAGCCCACGGGCGAACCAGTAGATGGAGGCGCCCTGCATCATCGTGTTGTCCACGTCGAAGAAGGCGGCGGCGCTCCGGTCGACGGGTGCGGCCGGGGCCGCCTCGGGTTCCGTCGCTGCCCAGCCGGCGGTGTGACCGTGCGCGTCCGTACTGACGGTCACCTTTCGGATCCGGGCCACGCGGACCTCCCTCCGCTCGATGGATGCGTCCCGTGCCTCCAGCGAGCCTAGTCGGGACCGGCACCATCCAGCGCCGTCCTACCGCAGTGCACCGCCGGTCACCCGGCAGGGTGTTCGGACGGTTGCCGTGGGTGTTCGGTGCGACGCGGCGGCGTACGCGCTGTGGGGTCCGGACCAGACGGCCCGGACCCCACAGCGGATGCTTGACGTGCTCGCCGCCCTGCCGTCACTCGGCGGGTCGGCCGTCGACCGGCGTGGTGCTGTCGAAGACCGGCTTCTTCCCGTTCGGCCCGAGCTCCAACTGCCGGTCCGGGGTGCCGCTCGGAGTCACCTCCGGCTCCTCCGACGTCTCCGGCCGTGGTGTGCCCGGTGTCCGGGGAGTGCTGGGGCGGTTCTCCTGCGGGGAGTTCTGCTGTGCCCCGGCCGAGCCGCGGCTGGTGCCGCAGGCGCGGGGCAGCGGCCCGAGGGTGTCGATCCGCGCGGCCGGCTCCACGCCGCACTGCAACGCCGCGCGGAGCAGGTCGGCGCGCTTGCCGATCGAGTCGAGCAGGGCGAGCGACTCGCCCACCCGCTGACTGTCGGCGGTGGTCGCCCCGCCCAGCAGCCCGGTGATCTGCCGGCGCTGGCCGGTCAGGAACTTGCCGATCGCATCCAGCGCCGCGGCGTCGCGGCGCTGTGCGGCGGAGGTGTTCAGAAGCTTGATGCCCTGGCGGGTGTCGTCGTCCATGTCGTCGAGAACGGCCGCGAAGCCGGCCTCGTCGCCCTGGACCGCGACCGCCTCGGCGAGTCGGGTCTGGGCGAAGTCTAGGAAGAGCTGCCCCCGGCTGAGGTCCGAACTGGCCAGTGCGAGCTGGGCCCGTTCGGTGGACCTCTTGACCGCGTACAGGGCGTCGCCGGGCAGGGCGTTCTCGCTGGCGGCGGACATGCCGGAGACCGCGATCGCGCCGACGGCCACGCCGACGATGACCGAGCCCCGGACTCGGGCCCGGCTGCGCTGGGGGCGCTGTGCGGTTCGCCGGGCGCGCTTCTCGGCACCCGGATCCGCGCCTGCCGCCGCGTCGATCGCCGCCTGCTCGGCGGCGGCCATCAGGATCAGGCGCAACCCGGTACGGAACTCCGGGTCGACCTCGGCCTCGACGGACTGCTGTGCGCCCCGCATCCGCTGTCCGACCGTCACCAGTTCGGTAAGGTCGTCGTCGGCGCGGGAACGGATGTGGTGTCGACGGCCACCGTTGGCTTCGTCGAGGAGTTGCGCGAAGCGCTCGGCGCGCCAGCGGCGGAATAGGTTGAGATTCACCGCGGGCACCTCCCTTCGCTGGTCACGGCCGTACGGGCGGCATCGTCGCCGACCGTGCGACGGTGGCTTGGGTCCGGGCCGCTCGGCCGTGGCCGATCAGTCGGCCGGGCCGACGGGCCGGCGGTGTGCCTGGGCAACCGCCCGTCGCATCGGGACAAACGGCCGGTGAGGCTGCCCGGTTACGGGCCGTTCGGTCGCAGTATCACGATGAGTGATCGGTGGTGCCGCGTCTGAGTATCCCGGATGCACCGGACTCACGGCTGGAACCCGTCCGGGAGCAGGCGGGCCAGGGCCCGTACGGCGCGGTACTGGAGGGCCTTGATCGCGCCCTCGTTCTTGCCCATCGTCTGCGCCGTCTCCGCCACGGAGAAGCCCTGCAGGAACCGGAGCACGATGCATTCCTGCTGCTCGGGGTTGAGTTGTTTCACCGCGCCGAGCAGCGCCATGTTGGTGATGTGCTCGACGACCGCGGCCTCCGGGCTCCCTTCCGGACCCCGATCCTCACGATCCGCATCTAACACATCACCCGTAGTAACTTCGAGTCGGTACCGGCCGGACTTGAAGTGGTCGGCGACCAGGTTCCGGGCGATCGTCACGAGCCAGGCACCGAGATCGCGCCCCTGCCAGGTGAAGCTGCCGATGCGTTTGAGTGCGCGCAGGAACGTGTCCGAGGTCAGGTCCTCGGCCAACTGCCGGTTGCCGACCCGGAAGTAGACGAACCGGAAGACGGTGTCCACGTACCGGTCGTAGATCAGACCGAACGCCTCGGACTCGCCCTGCTGGGCCCGCTCGATCAGCTTCCACACCTCGGTCGCCGGATCCGAGGGATCCGGGCGGTCCGGGTAGCCGGTCGGTGGCGGTGCCGCCGGCCCGGGTGCCGGGTCGACGGCCGGGACGACCGGCAGGATGGCGGTCTCGGTCTCCGGTGCGTCCGGCCGGGGTCCCGTCTGCCCGGGGCCGGGTTGGGCCGGCATCGGGGGTCGGGTCGGGCTGGTCACCCGGCCGCTGATCGGGCGCGCGTTGCTCCCCGGCGGGGTGTGCCGCGACGGCGTCTCGTTCGGATGCGGTCGGTTCCGGATCCGTTTGGGACTGCCCTCGCCGCGTACGGCCAGGCTCCGCATGTCGTCCATGGAGATCCGCAGCATGCTGAGGCCCTGGTTCAGGGCCGCGCGGGCGGATTGAACCTCGCGGCGACGTGCGGCGTCCGCGTATCCGTAAGTGCTCACAGGCCCTCCCCGAGCCGGTACGCCAGCGGGGCCGGTCGCCACGATCTCGCGGCCACGATGCCGCGAACCAGGCCTGGACCGGCACGATCCACCAGACCGAGGGCAGACTGCCCCGGTTGGCGGCACGCATCCATGAGGTGCTGGTGCAGTGCAGTTACAGGCACGGCGGCCTCCTCGGGCTGAGGGGTGTCGACTCACAGCAAAAGGGGTGAGCCAACCCGAGTGATGATAGGGCCAACGTCACCCACGCGTGGCGAGTCCGTTACACAGAGCCAAAGTATTTCCCAGATTTGCCCAACTGGGGCGGACGATTTGTGCGTTGTCGGATCCTCGACAGTCGGGTCATCCGGCCCGTGAGCTGCAAAAACACCGCAACACGCCGAGAAGCGGCACGGTTTGGCGTGCCGCCGGCATAAGTGCTAACGGTGACGGTCGGTCCCGCTCGTGATATTTCCACGCCGGGACACGGTCTCGTGGACGGTACCGTGAGCCACCGGGGAAGTCGAGAGGCAGTCGGACGTCGATGCGCGGGAGCGGTCCGGGCCGGTCCTGTGCCAGACTGCTGCGATCCACGCCGGACCTGGGAGAACGCATGGCGAGCGAGCCGAGACTGACCCTGATCACCCGTCCCGGGTGTCATCTGTGCGAGGTGGCCAAGGAGGCGATCGACCGGGTGGCGGCCAGCACCGGCACCGGTTGGGTCGAGGTCGACATCACCGCCGACCTCGAACTCGAACGCGAGTACGGCGACCGCGTACCGGTGATCCTGCTCGACGGCAAGGAACATGGCTACTGGCGGGTGGAGGAACCCCGCCTCCTCCAGGCCCTGACCCGGACCTCCTAGCGCGCCCTCCGTTCCGCGGTCGGCGGGGCGGGCTCGGCGGGGTGGGTGCGTGGCGGCCGAGTTATTGTGCTGCGATGGGAACGGCTCGTAGGCACCTGGTTTGGGACTGGAACGGGACGCTGCTCAACGACCTCAGCCTGGTTGTCGCGTCGACCAACGTGGTGTTCGCCAGCGTCGGTGGACCGGTGGTCACGGCCGAGGAACACCGGCTCGGGTTTCGTCGCCCGATCTCCGAGTACTACGCCGACGTACTGGGCCGGGCGGTGGACACCGACGCGTTCGGCTCACTCGACAAGATCTTTCATGACGCGTACCGGACCGGGTTGACCACCTGCGAGCTGGCCGAGGACGCCACCACCGCCATGCGGTCCTGGACCGGCACCCAGTCGCTGCTGTCCATGTGGTTCCACGACGAGCTGGTCCCCGCCGTCGAGACGTACGGCCTGACCGCGATGTTCAACCGGATCGACGGTCTGCGGGGCACCGTCGGCGGCGACCACAAGGC
This sequence comes from Micromonospora sp. NBC_01796, assembly GCF_035917455.1. Taxonomy (NCBI): domain Bacteria; kingdom Bacillati; phylum Actinomycetota; class Actinomycetes; order Micromonosporales; family Micromonosporaceae; genus Micromonospora; species Micromonospora sp. NBC_01796. The sequence continues at coordinate 3,579,384 of NZ_CP109078.1, forward strand.
CGACCATCTCGCGCGTCACCTGGACGAACTCGGCATCGACGGCTCGTCGGTGGTGCTCATCGGCGACTCCATCGACGACGCTGACGCCGCCGACTCGGTCGGCGCCGCGAGCGTCCTCTATACCGGCGGCTTCACCGACCCGGCCCGCCTGCGCGCCTCCGGCCGCCCCGTAGCCGACACCCTCACCGAAGCGGTCCACCTAGCCCTCACCACCCCGTAACCCCCTCCCCTCCCTCGTCGATCTTGCACTTTGGGTCGCTCACGTATGCCCCCAAAGAGGGACATGGCGGGAACCACAACTGCAAGATCGACGGCGGGAGTGGCGGGTGGGGGAGCGGGGGACGGGGGGTGGGGTTAGCCGCGGAGGTAGGTGAGGACGGCTAGGACTCGGCGGTGTTGTTCCTCGTCGGGGGGTAGGCGGAGTTTGGTGAAGATGTTCCGGACGTGTTTTTCCACGGCGCCGTCGCTGACGACGAGGGCGCGGGCGATGGCGGTGTTGGAGCGGCCCTCGGCCATCAGGCCGAGCACCTCGCGCTCGCGCGGGGTCAACTCGCGCAGCGGGTCGTCGCGGCGACGGCGGACCAGCAGTTGGCCGACCACCTCGGGGTCCAGGACGGTGCCACCGGCGGCGACCCGGCGGAGCGCGTCGAGGAACTCGTCGATCGCCGCCACCCGGTCCTTGAGCAGGTAGCCGATCCCGCCGCCGGCACCCGGTCCGGGATTGACCGTGGCGAGCAGGTCGTCGGCGTACGAGACCTCGACGTACTGGGAGAGAACCAGGATCGGGGCGCGGGGGACCAGCCGGCGGGCTTCCACCGCCGCCCGGAGACCCTCGTCGGTGTGGCTCGGCGGCATCCGTACGTCGACGATCGAGACGTCGGGCAGGTGGGCGACCACCGCCTCGACCAGGGCGGTGCCGTCTCCCACCGCGGCGACCACCTCGTGGCCGTGTTCGGTCAGCAGCCGGGCCAGCCCCTCGCGGAGCAGGAACGCGTCGTCGGCGATCACTACACGCATGGCTCGGTTGTCTACCACGTTGTCGTCGGTCACGGCGTCACCGGCTCTGCTCGGGATGATCGTTTCGCTCGGTACGGGAGATCGGTGCGGGAGTTCGGTCGGCGGGCTCAGCACGGGAGCTCGGCGCGGATCTCGGTCGGGCCGCCGGCCGGGCTGATCACGGTCAGGGTGCCGCCGGTGGCGCGTACGCGGTCGGCGATGCCGGCCAGCCCGTGCCCCTTGGAGAGGTGGGCGCCGCCCTCGCCGTCGTCGATCACCGCGATGTGCAGTTGACGGTCGGCGCGGGTGACGGTGAGCCAGCACTCGGTGGCCCGGCTGTGCTTGGCGACGTTGGTCAGGGCTTCGGCCACCACGAAGTAGGCGGCGTTCTCGACCGCCGGGTCGAGTCGGCCGGTGGGCGTACCGAGCTGCGGGTCGACGGTGAGCTCGACCGGGATCAGCCCCCGACCGGCGAGCGCGGCGAGGGCGCTGGGCAGGCCCCGGTCGACCAGGATCGGCGGGGCGATGCCACGGGAGAGCGCCCGCAACTCGGCGAGGGTGTCCCGGGTCTGGGTCAGTGCCTCGTCGAGGGTGCGCCGGGCCGCCTCCGGGTCGGTGGCGAGTTGGTGCTGGGCGCGGCTGATGTCCATGGCGAGCCGGACCAGGCGTTGCTGGGGGCCGTCGTGGATGTCGCGTTCGAGCCGGCGCAGGGCGCTGGCCTCGGCGGAGACGGCGGCCCGCTTCTGTTCCTCCAGCACGGTGATCCGGTTGCGCATCTCGGCGACCCCGGTGAGCAGGGCCCGGCCGAAGCTGGCCTGGAGCAGTGCGCAGCCGCGGACCACGATCGGGAGGGTGATCAGGAAGAAGATGCCGAAGGCGCTGTTCAGCCCGATCCGGGCGCCGGCCGAGTCGCCGAGGCCGAGGAGCTCGTTCAGCCCCTCGTTTCCGTCGCCCTGCGGCAGGGTCCAGTCGTACGCCCAGTAGAAGGAGCCGCCGATGGCGCCGGCCCACCAGGCGACGGTGACGACGAAGGTGGCCGCCGCCACGATCAGCTTGACGCAGCCGTGCGCCAGGTCGAGCCAGGACTGGCCGTCGGTGATCGGTACGAAGATCCGCCGCCAGGCGTTCGCCTCGGGCTCGGGGGCCCGGTACTGCGGCCGGATCCGGGGCTGGTGCAGTACGGCGGGCAGGCGCCGCCGTTCGAGGTCGGCCCAGGCCCGGGCGAGGTAGAGCGTGCCGGCGAGGATCGGAAGTCCGATCACGGTCACCATCAGGCCCACGCCGAGAGCCAGGCCGATGATCAACAAGATGAAACTGGCCAGCGCGAGTGGGAATCCGAGCAACACGTACGCCGAGTCGACGCCGAGTTGGCGCAGAATCGTGGACGGGGCCGGTTCGGCGTTGGCGGTGACGGTGGTCATGTCCTCCACGCTAGGCAACCGGACGACCGGTCCATATCCCGTCGGCCTGCCTATTTCCGGTAGGGCTGGCCTCACCTGCGCCGGTCCTCGCAGACCCACGATAGCTGGTCGAGTTGGCGAGAATAGTCGGAATTGAGCCATAATCGATATGGCGGAACCGTACCGCCCTGAAGCCGATCTTGTGAATGGAGTTCCTGGTGAACCCGCGTCGCCTGGCTTCAAGATCGCGATTTGTGCACGTCTTCACAAGCGCCTACTCTGTTACTCCGACGAGCCCTGCTAGCACAGCCGGTCACAGCGGTCGCAAGCGGGAGCCCTGTAATGGCCCGCCACTCCGGCTGGTCGAGGATCGCACCGCACGGAGTCACATGAGTCAGCACCGCCCCGCAGGCGCGTCCGGGCGCGCCGGTGCCGTTCCGGCGCTTCCGGATCTCCCTGAGGCGACGGTCGCCCGGCTCCCCGAATACCTGCGTGCACTGCACAATCTCGCCGAAGCCGGTGACGACACGGTCTCCAGCGAGGGACTGGCAGCCGCCGCCGGGGTGAACTCGGCCAAGCTCCGTAAGGATCTCTCGCACCTCGGTTCGTACGGCACGCGGGGGGTCGGTTACGACGTCGCCCTCCTGATCGACCAGATCGAGTACGTCCTCGGCCTCACCCAACGCCGCGCGGTCGCGCTGGTCGGCGTGGGTAATCTCGGTCACGCGCTGGCCGGTTACGCCGGCTTCGCCAGCCGTGGCTTCCGGATCGCCGCCCTCTTCGACGCGGACCCGGCCCGGGTGGGCGAGGAGATCAACGGGCTGACCGTCCGGCACATCGACGACCTGCCGCTGACCGCCGCCGAGGAGGCGATCGCGATCGGGGTGATCGCGACCCCCGCCTCCGCCGCGCAGCGCGTCGCCGACCTGCTGGTGGCCGCCGGTGTGACCAGCATCCTCAACTTCGCGCCCTGCGTGCTCGGGGTGCCGGAGGGGGTGGACGTGCGCAAGGTCGACCTGGCGATCGAGTTGCAGATCCTCTCCTTCCACGAACACCGCAAGGCATCCTTGACCGCGTTGCCCGGCGGCCGGGCCGAGACCGATCCGGATCTCGCCGCCACCGGGACCGAGGACGTCACCGTCAGCGGCACCGGCACCAAGGAACCCGCCCCGCCGGGCCGTCCCCGCTCGAACCGTACGGAGGTGGTCGGCTCGTGAACCTGCTCGTCGTCGGCGCGTCCTACCGCACCGCCCCGGTCGCCACGCTGGAGCGGCTCTCGGTCAGCACGGCCGACCTGCCCCGGATCCTCGACCGGCTGCTCGCCCAGACCTACATCGGCGAGGCCGTGGTGGTCTCGACCTGCAACCGGGTCGAGATCTACGCCGCGGTCTCCGGTTTCCACGGCGGTCTCGGCGACGTCTGCGCGGTGCTCGCCGCCGAGGCGGGCTGCTCGCCCGCGGACCTGGCCAACCATCTCTACGTCCACTACGACGAGGCCGCGGTCGAGCACGTGTTCCGGGTCGCCACCGGGCTGGACTCGATGGTCGTCGGCGAGGCGCAGATCCTGGGACAGCTCCGGGACGCCTACCACGTGGCGACCGAGGCGGACGCGGCCGGCCGGCAGTTGCACGAGTTGATGCAGCAGGCGCTGCGGGTCGGCAAGCGGGCCCATGCCGAGACCGGCATCGACCAGGCGGGCCAGAGCGTGGTCACCGCCGGGCTGGAGATCGCCGCCAACCGGTTCGGTGGATCGCTGTCCGACCGCCCGGCACTGGTGATCGGCGCGGGTGCGATGGGCGCCCTGGCCGTGGCGACGCTGACCCGGCTCGGGCTCGGGTCGATCGCGGTCACCAACCGGGGCGCGGACCGGGCGTCGCGGCTGGCCGAGGCGTACGGCGCGACCGCCGTAGCCTTCGACGATCTTACCGTAGCCCTGTCCACTGTGGACATCGTAGTCACCGCCACCGCGGCGATCGAGCCGGTGCTCACCCGCGAGACGGTGGCCGCCGCACTGGCCCGACGGGCCGCGAACGGGTCCGCCACCCCGCTGGTCCTGCTCGACCTCGCCGTACCCCGGGATGTCGACGCGGCCGTGGCCGAGCTGCCCGGCGTACTCGTGGTCGACATCGACCGGCTCGCGGCCGACCTCGCCGACGGACCGGTCGCCACCGACGCCGCCGCGGTCGCCGACATCGTCACCAGCGAGGTGGCCGCCTTCCTCACCTGGCTGCGCGGCGCCGAGGTGGTGCCCACCGTGGCAGCCCTTCGCGCCCGCGCCGACGAGGTGGTCACCGCCGAGCTGCGCCGGCTCGCCCAGCGCCGCCCCGACCTCACCGACGAACAGCGGGCCGACGTCGCGCACACCGTGCACCGGGTGGTGCAGCGGCTGCTGCACTCGCCGACCGTACGGGTCCGCCAGCTCGCCGCCGAGCCCGGCGGCGACCAGTACACCGCGCTGTTGCGTGAGCTCTTCGACCTCGAGGTGCCGAACACCTCGCCGGTCGAGGCCGTTCCCGACATCGCCCCACGGGTGTCGCTGCCCGCTCCGGGAGGAGACCGATGACCGCGCTACGTCTGGGCACCCGGGGCAGCGCCCTGGCCATGGCCCAGTCCGGCATGATCGCCGACGCGGTCCGGGCCGCCACCGGCCGGGAGGTCGAACTGGTCGAGGTGGTCACCGCCGGCGACCGGTCCTCCGCCCCGGTGCAGCGGCTCGGCGTCGGGGTCTTCGTCTCGGCGCTGCGCGACGCGCTGCTCGCCCGGGAGATCGACTTCGCCGTGCACTCGTACAAGGACCTGCCCACCGCGCCCGCGGACGGCCTGCACATCGCGGCCGTACCCGAGCGGGAGGACCCCCGCGACGCGCTGGTCGCCCGGGACGGTCGCACCCTGGCCGAGCTGCCGCCCGGCGCGACCATCGGCACCGGCGCGCTGCGCCGGATCGCCCAACTGCACGCACTCGGACTCCAGTTCGAGATCACCCCGATCCGCGGCAACGTCGACACCCGCGTCAAGCGCGTGCTCGGCCCGGATGCGGACCTTGACGCGGTGGTGCTCGCCCGAGCCGGACTGAGCCGGCTCGGCCGTACCGCCGAGATCACCGAGACGCTCGATCCGATGCTGATGTTGCCCGCGCCCGCCCAGGGTGCTCTCGCGGTCGAGTGCCGCGGCGACGATCAGGAGCTGATCGATCTGCTCGCCCTGCTCGACCACGCACCGACCCGGGCCGCGATCACCGCGGAACGCGCGTTGCTGGCCACCCTGGAGGCCGGCTGTAGCGCACCGGTCGCCGCATTCGCGGAACTCGCCGAGGGCGACGACGGCGATGAGATCTACCTGCGCGGGGCGGTGATCAGTCCGGACGGGGCCCGTGACCTCCGGCTGTCCCGCACCGGTACGCCCGCCGACGCTGAGGAGATCGGTAAGGCGCTCGCCGCCGAACTCCTCGACCGCGGCGCCGACTCGATCCTCGGTACGCCTTCGCACCCCGGCGCGAGGACCCAGCATTTTGGAGCACAGCCATGATCCGCACCCGTAAGCCCGCAGGCCACATCGCGTTCGTCGGGGCAGGCCCCGGCGACCCCGGCCTGCTGACCCGCCGGGCGCACGACGCGCTGGTCGAGGCGGACCAGGTCATCTTCGACCGGGGCGTCCCCGAGTCGCTGCTCGATGTCCTGCGCGCCGAGGCCAAGGAGGACGCCCAGTTCAGCCCGGCGGAGGGCGCCCCCGGCGACGTCGCCAAGGTACTGATCTCCGCGGCCCGTTCCGGGCTGTCCGCGGTGCACCTCGTCGCCGGTGACCCGTTCGGCCACGACTCCGTGGTCAAGGAGGTGCAGGCGGTCGTCCGTACCGCGGTGCACTTCGAGGTGGTACCGGGCATCGGCCAGGCCGAGGGCGTGGCCAGCTACGCCGGGGTTCCGCTGCCGGGCGTACGCACCGCCGCCGACGTCGACGACGTCACCGCGCTGGACTTCGAGGCGCTCGCCGCCGCGGTCAACCGGGGTTCGCTCGCGCTCGCCGTGGACGCCGGTGACCTCGCCGCCGTCCGGGACGGACTGCTCGCGGTCGGCGTCGACGGCGCCACCCCGGTCGGGGTGACCGGTGACGGCACCGGCGAGACGCAGTACACCACCACCTCGACGGTGGACAGCTTCGTCGCCGCCGCGCTCGGTTTCACCGGCCGGGTCGTCCTCACCCTGGGCGCCGGGGTCAGCCAGCGGGACAAGCTGAGCTGGTGGGAGAACCGCCCGCTGTACGGCTGGAAGGTGCTGGTCCCGCGCACCAAGGAGCAGGCCGGCGTGATGAGCGCCCGGCTGCGCGCGTACGGGGCGATCCCGTGCGAGGTGCCGACGATCGCGGTCGAGCCGCCCCGTACCCCGGCCCAGATGGAGCGGGCGGTCAAGGGCCTGGTCGACGGCAGGTACGCCTGGGTGATCTTCACCTCGGTCAACGCCGTACGCGCGGTCTGGGAGAAGTTCGCCGAGCACGGCCTGGACGCCCGCCACTTTGGCGGCGTCAAGATCGCCTGTATCGGCGAGGCCACCGCCGACGCGGTCCGCGCCTTCGGCATCCAGCCCGAGCTGGTGCCGGCCGGGGACCAGTCCTCGGAGGGCCTGCTGGCCGAGTTCTCCCCGCACGACGAGATTCTCGACCCGGTCGGCCGGGTGCTGCTGCCGCGCGCCGACATCGCGACCGAGACCCTCGCCGCCGGGCTGACCGAGCGGGGCTGGGAGGTCGACGACGTCACCGCCTACCGGACCGTACGGGCGGCCCCGCCGCCGGCCGAGATCCGGGACGCGATCAAGTCGGGCGGGTTCGACGCCGTCCTGTTCACGTCCTCATCGACAGTGCGCAATTTAGTGGGTATCGCGGGCAAGCCGCACCCTCGTACGGTTGTTGCAGTGATCGGACCGAAGACGGCCGAGACGGCAACCGAGTTTGGCCTGCGGGTGGATGCCCAGCCGACCAACGCCTCGGTGCCCGACCTCGTCGAGGCGCTCGCCTCATACGCCGTCGAACTGCGCGAGAAGCTGGCGGCGATGCCGGCCAAGCAGCGCCGTGGCTCGAAGGTGCAGGGGCCGACCGCGTTGCGGTTCCGCTGACCGACCGAGGAACGGTCGGGGCGACCAGTCGGGTCGCGCCGACCGGGTAGTACAGGAGGGCTCATGTCGTACCCCGACATCCGACCGCGACGGTTGCGGCGTACCCCGGCGATCCGCCGGCTGGTGACCGAGACCCGGGTGGCGCCGGCCGAGCTGGTGCTGCCGATGTTCGTCAAGGAAGGGCTGGCCGAACCCCGGCCGATCGCGACCCTGCCGGGGGTGCTGCAACACTCCCGCGACTCGCTGCGCAAGGCGGCGGTCGAGGCGGTCCGGGCCGGGGTCGGCGGCATCATGCTGTTCGGCGTGCCGGCCACCCGGGACGAGCGGGGTTCCGGCGGGATCGACCCGGACGGCATCCTCAACGTGGCGCTGCGGGACCTCACCGCCGAGCTGGGCGACAGCACGGTGCTGATGAGCGACCTGTGCCTGGACGAGTTCACCTCGCACGGGCACTGCGGCCTGCTCGCCCCGGACGGCAGCGTGGACAACGACGCGACCCTGGCCGCGTACGCCGAGATGGCCGTGGTCCAGGCCGCCTCCGGCGCCCAGATGGTCGGGCCGTCCGGGATGATGGACGGCCAGGTCGGTGTGGTCCGCCGGGCTCTGGACGCGGCCGGCTACCAGGACACCTCGGTCCTGGCGTACGCGGTGAAGTACGCCTCGGCGTTCTTCGGCCCGTTCCGGGACGCGGTCGAGTCCGCGTTGCAGGGCGACCGGAAGAGCTACCAGCAGGACCCGGCGAACCTGCGGGAGTCCCTGCGCGAGGTGCAGCTCGACATCGCCGAGGGCGCCGATCTGGTGATGGTGAAGCCGGCGGGGCCCTACCTCGACGTGCTGGCCGCGGTCCGCGACTCGGTGGACGTGCCGGTCGCCGCCTACCAGGTCTCCGGCGAGTACGCGATGGTCGAGGCAGCCGCGGCGAACGGTTGGATCGACCGGGAGCGGGCGATCATGGAATCGCTCACCTCGATCCGCCGGGCCGGGGCGCAGGTCATCCTCACGTACTGGGCCGTCGAGGCGGCCAAGATGCTGCGCGAGAGTTACTGACCCGGACGGGACCGACCGGGGTCCGGCGCTACGGCGTGCCGGACCCGGAGGTGTCGATCCGGTGCACCAGCTCGGCGACGTTCACCCCGTACTCGCACCAGTCCCGCTCGGCCCGGAAACCCAGTTCGGCGTTGACCTTGATCATCGGCTCGTTGGCCTGGGCGTTCCAGGTCTGCACCTCGGCCAGGTCCGGCTCGGCCGTACGCAGCTCGAACAGCATCCGGGCCTTGATCGCCCGGTCGATGCCGTAACCGCGGTGGTCCTGGACCACGATGGTGTCGTACTGGTCGGCCCGGGTCGGGTGCTGGGCCGGCACCACCACCTCGGTCAGACCGGCCACCTCGCCACTGCTCTCGTGCACCGCGAGCACGATGTACGGCTTCATGCCCCGACGGTGCAGGCAGCTCAGACTGTCCTTCAGCCGCTGCGGGTCATAGGAACTCGGGCGCAGGTCCAGGTCGCCGTCGTCGATGTCGCGGATCTCGGCCTTGGCCCGCGCGTACGCGACGAGCATGTCGTCCGGCGGCCCACCCGGGTAGAACTCCAGCCGGTAGCCGCTGCCGATGCCCCGCGCCATCTCCTCCAGCGTCACCCAGTCCACCGTGGACAGGGGCAGCACGCTGCGGGTCTCGACGTACTCCCGGGCGAAGCCGAGCGCCTCGAAGAAGTGGATCGCCGGGGTGTCCCCGATGACCTCGACCCCGATCGAGGAGAAACCCTCCTGATAGGTCCGCCGGGCGGCCTTGGCCAGCAGTTCCCGTCCGAGCCCCCGCCGACGGGCGTCCGGGTGCACGAGTACGTCGATCACGCCGATGTCGCCGAGCAGCAGGACGTGAATGTGACCCATGATCCGACCGGAAGTGCCGTCGGCGGCCGGTTCCTCCTGGGCGATCCAGGAAATCCGCCGCTCGCCCGGCATCACCTCGGCGAGATACTCCCGCAAGGAGCTGTTCCGCCATTGAGGATCTGCCGGAAGGTCCGCCGCGAAGGCCGCGTTGACAGTGTCCAGCAACGACTCGATCTCGGCGGACGACGCGGTCCTTGGATCCCACTCGCGCACCATCACCAGTACAGCTTGCCGCTAACCGCAGTCTGGCGAAAGTGGCCAATTCTTCAATGTACGTGGACCATTACGCTACGTCTAGACTACGCCCGGCTGCTGGCACCGTACTCGTTGGCCTTGTTGAACACGTCCTGAGCGTAAACCTGCAGGTTGTTGTAGGAAAGGATGGCATTCCACCAGTCCTCGGGCACGGAGAGATTCCGGGTCCCCTTGCACAGATAGTTACCGGCCGCGAGGGCTGCGTCATCCAGGTCCTGCGGGTTCTTCACCCCGTCGTTGTCCGCGTCGACGCCGTTTTCCTGCCACGTGGTGGGGATGAACTGCATCGGCCCGACCGCCCGGTCGTACGTGACGTCGCCGTCGAGTGCGCCGCGATCGGTGTCCATGATCCGCATTCGGTTCCCCTGGCCGTCCAGCGGTTCGCCGATGATCTTTGGTGTGGACGCTCCGTTCGCGTCGAGCTGGGCGCCGTTCGCGGTCCCGTGTCTCGACTCGACATATCCGATCGCGGCCAATGTGGTCCAGGTGAGCTTGCACCCCGGCTTGGTCTGGGCGAGTACGAGTTCCGCGTAGCCGTACGCCTGCATCGCCATCGGGGCCACCCCGGTCTTCGCGGAGGCCTGCTGGGCCCAACTCGTGAGGACCTCCGCCGGTCGGGCGGTCGGTGGCAACGCGCCCGGCAGGCCGTTGGTCGGCAGTGGGGTGACCGGCAGGCCGCCGCCGTCGGTGGGGGCGACCGAGCCGTCCGGCCCGAGCGTCGGTGTGGCGAGGTCGGGGTTGGGGCCACCGCCGGCGCCGGCACGGGACGGCGGCACGTGCGAGGTGGCCGGGATCAGCACTCCACCGGCCAGCCCGGCCGCCGCGATCAGCGCCAGGATGAAGAGGGCGGGGAGGACGAGCCGTCCGCTCCCCCCGGTGGACCAGGACCGGACCGCGCGGGTGGTCGCGGCGGGGATCTGGCGGGGCGGTGGGAACCGGCGTACGGCGTGCGCGAACGGCACCCGGATCCGTCGACCCCGGCCGGCGGCGCCCGCCGGGGTGGCGTCGCCGGTGGCACCGTCCGGGCTCGGCGTGCTCGTGCCCGACTCGGTCGCGGTCTTCGTCCCCGGCTCACCGGCTGACGCCCCGGTCTCGGCGTCGGCGCTGTCGGTGGCCTTCGGATCGGCCGGTGGGGTCTCGGCGTTCGTGTCGGCGGGGTCAGCCGCCGTCGGGGAGGTGGCCTTCGGGGCGGCCGGCTCGGGCTCGGCCTGCTCCGCGTCGGCGCGTCCGGCGTCGACCGCTGGGGTCCCTGCGGTGTCGTTCGTCAACCGAGCGCCGGACTCGCCGGCTGGCTTCGCGTCGGGAGTGGCGGCATCGGCCGGCTTCGCGGCGGCGGGTGCCGCGCGGACCGGATCCGGTGCCGCGCCCGAACTCGCGAGCGGTCCGTCGAGCAGTGGTACGGCCGGTCGCAGCGGCCGAGCCGCCGGACTGTCCGCGCCGTCCGTCACCCGTTCATCCCGGTCCGCCACGCGTCGAGTATTACCCATCCACCGAAAATCGTCAGGTGCGGTCGTACCCTGTTGCCATGCCCCGGTATGAGTTCCGCTGCCGCGCCTGCGGTGACACGTTCGAGATGAATCGACCGATGGCCGAGGCGTCCGCGCCCGCAGCCTGCCCGCAGGGCCACGACGACACGGTGAAGCTGCTCTCCGCGGTGTCGGTCACCGGTCGCGGCGGATCGGCGACGGGTGGCTCGATGGGGGCCGGTCCGTCCGGCGGCGGTGGCGGTTGCTGCGGCGGCGCGTGCGGTTGTTGAGCGGTTCTCCCCGCTGCTCGCCCGCTTCGCGTCCTGTCGTAACTGTGCATAATGCCCGAAGTGCCGCGAACGTCTAAATTGCTCAAGGAGCAGAGATTTAGGCGTTCTTCCATGGTCACGTAGCGGGTTGGCACTTGGGGCGGTCACGCCCCGTCCGTTCCTACGATGCGCTGTGACGTCGAAATGCGGCAGCATGAACGCGACTTCCAGGGGGCGGAGGTTCCACGCATGTCGGTACGGATCCACCTGCCGAGTGGGCTGGTGACTTTCATGTTCACCGACATCGAGGGCTCAACCCGGTTGGCCCAGATGCTCGGTTCGGGCTATCGCCCGGTGCTCAGTGAGCACCGACGGCTGCTCCGCTCCACCCTGGCCGCGAGCGACGGCACGGAGCTGTTCACCGAGGGCGACTCGTTTTTCATCGCGTTCGCCGACGCGGCAGCCGCACTGGACGCCTGCCTGACCGCGCAACGCGCGCTGGCCAGCCACGAGTGGCCCACCCCCGAGGCCACCCCGAGGGTCCGGATGGGGCTGCACACCGGACACGCCGAGCCGCTCGCCGGCGAGTACGCCAGCGCCGAGGTGCACCGGGCCGCTCGGATCGCCGCCGCCGCCCACGGCGGGCAGGTGCTCTGCTCCGGTGCCACGGCCCGGCACGCGGCACCGCTGCCGCCCGGCGCCTCGCTGCTCGACCTGGGACTGCACCGGCTGCGCGGCTTCGACGACCGGGAACGCCTCTTCCAGTTGGTCGCACCCGGGCTGGAGCGCCAGTTCCCCCGGCCGCGTACCGCGGATGCCGTACCGCACAACCTGCCGACCCAGGTCACCTCGTTCGTCGGCCGCCGGGCGGAACGTACCGAGTTGGACCGCCTGGTCAACGAGCACCGGCTGGTCACCGTGGTCGGGGCCGGTGGCGCGGGCAAGACCCGACTAGCGGTCGAGGTGGCCGGGGCGGACGTGGAGACGTACCCGGACGGGATCTGGTTCGTCGACATCGCCGCGGTGACGGATCCGGGCCTGGTCGCCTTCGCCATCGCCGCGGTGCTCGGGTTGCGGCCCGAGCCCGGCCGGCCCATGTCGGAAACCCTGGTCGAGTACGCCGCCTCGCGGCGGATGCTGCTCCTGCTCGACACCTGTGACGCCCAGCCGGCCGCCTGCGCCGAGGTCATCGCCCGGCTGCTGACCGGCGGCAGCGGCGTACGGGTGCTGGTGACCAGCCGGGAGTCGCTGGGCCTGCCGGGTGAGGTGGTGTGGCGGATCCCGCCGCTGTCCGTGGAACCGGGACCGGGCGGTGGCCCGAGCGACGCCATCGCCCTGCTGCTGGACCGCACCGTGGCCGCCCGTGGCGGGCGACGTTCCAGCCCCGCCGAGTCGGCCGACCTGGAACGGGTGGTGGCCCGGTTGGACGGGCTCCCGCTGGCGATCGAGCTGGCCGCCGCCCGGCTACGGGTCCTCTCGGCCAGTCAGCTCGCCGGCCGCCTGGACGACGTGCTCGGCGCGTTGGACGCCGGGCGGGACGAGCCGGAGCAGCCGAGCGAGGCCGCGCCCCGGTGGATCGCCAACCAGCACGACACCGTCGACCTGGCCGCCGCCGCCCTGGACGTGGCCCCGGTCGCCGCCGCCCGGGCCGCCCAACGCTCGGCGACCCAGCGACACGTCACCATGCAGGCGACCGTCACCTGGTCGTACCGGACGCTCGGGCCCCGCGCCGCGCGGCTGCTGCGCTGGCTCGCGGTCTTCTCCGGCCCGGTCGACCTGGCCACGGTGGAGTGGCTGCTGGACGACGATCCGCTCGACCCGCTCTCGGTGCTCGCCGACAAGTCGATGATCCAGGTCGAGCCGAACGTCTCCGGCAGCACCTACCGGATGCTCGACCCGATCCGCGCCTACGCCGCCCGCCGGCTGGTCGACGCCGGTGAGGAGCAGAGCGCCCGGGACCGGCACGTCGCCTGGTCGCTGCACGCGCTGGAACGGGCGTACCTCGGGCCGGACGACCGGCCGGTCACCCTCTCGCTGTACGCGCTCGACCCGCTGGCCGACGAGATGCGTGCCGCGCTGCGGTGGACCGCGACCGGGGGCAGTGCCCGCGAGGGACTGCGGCTGGCCGGCGGGCTCGACCAGTGGTGGCGCGAACGGGGGCTGGCCCGGGAGGGACGGCTCTGGCTGTTCCGGCTCTACGGTCGGATCGCCGAGACCGGCGAGCGGATTCCCGAGGCGGAGCTGGCTGCGGCGTACCACATGCACTCGCTGCACGCCGGGGCGGACGGCGAGTTCGCCGAGGAGCTGCGCTTCTCGCAGCGGGCCGAGTCGGCCGCCCGGCAGGCCGGTGACGCCGGCCTCCAGGCCAGGGTGCTGGCGGGCAGGGCCGCGCCGCTGATCGACATGGGACAGCTCGTCGAGGCCGAGCGGGTGTGCCGTGAGGTGATCGCCTGGGCGCACCAGAACGACGTCTCCGGGGACGCGTTGTTCGCCGTCTACAGCCTGGCCGAACTGCTCTGGCGGCGCTGCGCCCTGGACGAGGCGGCGGAGTTGCTCGGCGCCGCCCGGCCGGTGGAGGCGGCCCGCCCGACCGAGCGGGCCCGGCGGTCGGTCGACATGCTGCTCGGCATGGTGGCGCTGTCCCGTGGTGACCTGGTCGCCGCGCACGACCACCTGGTGGTGGCGCTCCGGTCCCGGATGGGGCACGGATTCCACGGCCGCGCCTGCGACACCATCAACGCGATCGCGGTGCGCTGCGCGTGGGGCGGTGACCCGATCACCGCCGCCCGCCTGTTCGGGGCGGCCCAGGCGACCCGGTCCGCGATGCGCAGCACGGCCGGCATGTTCGGCCAGTACTGGCTGGAGGAGCAGGCCGGGCTGCGGGGGGTGCTGGGCGACGTGGCGTTCGACGCGGCCTACGCGGAGGGGGCCGAGTTGACGTTGGAGGAGGCGGCGGCGGTGGCCCTCGCGGTTGACCATCCCGACCTGGCCGCTGGATCGATCCGGTTCTCCGGCGTCGAGCAGGCGGCCCAGCGGTCGAGGGCCGGGCGCGGCTCGGTCCAGACCGATCCGGCGCGCGAGCCCCTCGACCGCCGTGAGCATCCCGGTTCCTGACGGGCCGGTCCGCCCCGCCCGGCCGGGCTCACGGGGTGAGCCCGGCCGACCGGTGATCCCTGCTCGGTGGACGAGAACGCTTCTCAGTGGACGAGCGCGGCCGCGCGTTCCGCGTCGGACTTCATCTTGGCCGCCCGGTCCAGGTCGGCCTGGCTCACGGCGACCTTGCCGAAGACCTTGACCGCCTGGTAGTAGGTCCACGCCAGGCTGATGCAGGCCGGGCGTACAACCGAGTTGTACGTGGCGCAGGAGCGCTTCAGGTCCTCGTAGAACGCGCTGTCCAGGCGGGACTTGTTGGCCGGGAACTGGCCGATCGCCTTGAAGTTGCGGTATCCGAAGTCGTGCCGGTAGCAGGAAAGCTCGAAGTTGAACCCGAGGGGGTTGTCCGGGCTCGACGAGCAGTAGTCGGTGGACCAGTCGAAGTTGTAGTCGGCCCAGGGGGCCCGGTTGGTCCGGGCGGCGTTCCAGTTGCCGTAGCTGCCGGCGCTGGTCTGGGTCCAACTTGTCAGTACGGACAGCTTCTGGGCGGGCGTTACCGCGGCTGCGGGCGAGGCGACGCCGAGTACGCCGAGCAGGGCAAACGCTGCGGCGGCGAGCATTGTGGTCAACCGACGGGGCATGGGGGATACCTCCGGGACGAGTGACGCCCCTGGTGGGGGCATCGGGGGGAACGGGGGTTTGTTACCGGTGGGTACCGGGTCCGTACAGTCTCGGTGAATCGCCGGACGTCGATCTCGATCTAGCGTGAATATTTGTCGACATGCGTCGAAACAGGCGAATGTGCGGGGGCTGCCGTCACCGGGTCGCCACACCGGTTGACGCCGTGCCGATGCCCGTGCTGGCCGCCCGTGCGGTCCCGGCCGGACGTACCCGCTATGTTGTGGGCGTGCAGCAGAGTGTGGCGATCGGGCCGGGCCCGCGGTGATCCATTTCCCCGCCGTCCGGCAGGGCCCGTTACGTGCCCTCAGCCTGCGACTTCTCGCCGCGATCGGCCTGGTGCTGATCATCGTCTTCGTGGTCTACGTGGACCGGGACGGCTACCGGGACGTCAACGAGGACAGCCTCACCCTGCTCGACTCCGCCTACTACGCGGTGGTCACCCTCTCGACCACCGGCTACGGCGACATCACCCCGACCTCGCCCTCGGCCCGGTTGGTGAACGTCCTGATCATCACCCCGGCCCGGGTGCTGTTCCTGATCATCCTGGTCGGCACGACGCTGGAAGTCCTGACCGAGCAGTACCGCACCAACCTCCGCATGACGCGGTGGAGGAAAACTGTGAAAGACCACGTCATCATCTGCGGTTACGGCACCAAGGGCCGCAGTGCCATCAGCGCCCTGCTGGAAACCGACTACGACAAGTCGAAGATCGTCGTGGTCGAGCGGAGCGCGACCGCCGTGCGGCAGGCCACCGCGGCCGGACTGGTCGCCATCGAGGGCTCGGCCACCCGGTCGTCGGTGCTCAACGAGGCACACGTCAAGAACGCCAAGGCGGTGATCATCGCAACCGACAGCGACGACGCGTCGGTCCTGGTCGCGCTCACCGTACGGCAGCTCACCGCAGGGCAGGTACGGATCATCGCGGCCGTACGGGAGGCCGAGAACGCGCCGCTCCTGAAGCAGAGCGGTGCGCACCACGTGATCGTCTCGTCGGCCACCGCCGGCCGCCTCCTCGGGCTCTCGACCTCCGCCCCGCCGCTGATCGACGTGGTCGAGGACCTGCTCACTCCGGGCCAGGGCATGGCGTTGGCGATGCGCTCGGCCGAGCGGCACGAGGTCGGCACCTCGCCCCGCGAGGTCGAGGCGCTGGTCATCGCGCTGATCCGGCGCGGCAAGGTGGTATCCGTGGTGGAGCCCGCCGGGGTACGGATCGAGACCGGGGACATGCTGGTCTACGTACGCGACGACCGGACGTCCCCGTCGACGGCCTGACCACTCAGACTGACCGCACCACGTCGACGGGCCCCACGGTTTTCCGTGAGGCCCGTCGACGTCTGTCGGTGGTGAACTACATGATGGTCCAGGTGTCACCGCTGTTGAGCAGGCCGGCGAGCTGCTGCTCCGGCGTCTCGCTGTTGCCCGCCACGGCGGTCGCGACCTGCTCCTGCACGATGCTGTCGTAGGACGGCCGGGACACCTTCCGGAGCACCCCGATCGGGGTGTTGCGCAGGTCGAACCCGGGCAGCCGGGAGAGCGCGAACGCGTACGCCGGCTCGGTCACCCCGCTGTCGTGCACGACGATGTCCTCGGGGCGTACGGCGGCGGTCTCGCGTACCTCCAGGCCGAAGCCGCCCGGCGTCTGTACGACGCAGAACTGCCCCTGCGCGCCGAACGTGATCGGCTGGCCGTGCTCCAGCCGGATCAGGTAGTCGTCGCGCGTACCCGGCTCCTTGAGCTGGTCGAACGCGCCGTCGTTGAAGATGTTGCAGTTCTGGTAGATCTCCACGAACGCCGACCCCTGGTGCTCGGCCGCGGCCCGGAGCACCGACTGGAGGTGCTTGCGGTCGGAGTCGATGGTGCGGGCGACGAAGGTCGCCTCCGCGCCGAGCGCCAGCGACAGCGGGTTGAACGGCGAGTCCGCCGAGCCGACCGGGGTCGACTTGGTGATCTTGCCGACCTCCGAGGTGGGGGAATACTGACCCTTGGTCAGGCCGTAGATCCGGTTGTTGAACAGCAGGATCTTCAGGTTGACGTTGCGGCGCAGCGCGTGGATCAGGTGGTTCCCGCCGATCGAGAGGGCGTCGCCGTCACCGGTGACCACCCAGACCGACAGGTCCGGCCGGGAGACCGACAGGCCGGTCGCGATCGCCGGGGCCCGCCCGTGGATCGAGTGCATCCCGTACGTGTTCATGTAGTACGGGAAGCGGGACGAGCAGCCGATGCCGGAGACGAACACGGTCCGCTCGCGCGGGATCTGCAACTCCGGCATGAACTGCTGGATCGCGGCCAGGATCGCGTAGTCACCGCAGCCGGGGCACCAGCGCACCTCCTGGTCGGACTTGAAGTCCTTGGCGGTGAGCTTGAGGGCGAGGGGCTCAGGCATTCTTCACTACCTCTTCCAGCATGGACTCCAGCTCGGCGGCGGTGAACGGCAGCCCCCGGACCTGGTTGTAGCTGATCGCGTCGACCAGGAACCGGGCCCGGATCACGTGCGCGAGCTGACCGAGGTTCATCTCCGGGATGACCACCCGGTCATACGCCTTCAGCACCTCGCCGAGGTTCGCCGGCATCGGCGACAGGTGGCGCAGGTGCGCCTGGGCCACCGAGAGCCCCTTCTGTCGCAGCGCGCGGCAGGCCGCGCCGATCGGGCCGTAGGTGGAACCCCAGCCGAGGACGAGCACCCGGGCGTCCCCGTCCGGATCCTCGACCTCGAGGTCCGGCACCGGGATGGCCTCGATCCGGGCCGCCCGGGTACGGACCATGAAGTCGTGGTTCGCCGGGTCGTACGAGATGTCACCGGTCTTGTCGGCCTTCTCCAGACCGCCGATCCGGTGTTCCAGACCCGCGGTGCCGGGGATCGCCCACGGTCGGGCCAGCGTCACCGGGTCGCGCAGGTACGGCAGGAACGTGGTGCCGTCCTCGCCGTTGGGCTCGGTCGCGAACTCGACCTGGAGGTCGGGCAGCGAGTCGACCTCGGGCAGCAGCCACGGCTCGGAGCCGTTGGCGACGTAGTTGTCCGAGAGCAGGATCACCGGCGTGCGGTACGTCAACGCGATCCTGGCCGCCTCGATCGCGGCGTGGAAGCAGTCCGACGGGGACCTCGGGGCGATCACCGCGACCGGTGCCTCGCCGTGCCGGCCGTACAGCGCCATGTTCAGGTCGGCCTGCTCGGTCTTGGTCGGCATACCGGTCGACGGACCGGCCCGCTGCACGTCGACGATGACCAGCGGCAGTTCCAGCGCCACCGCGAGCGAGATCGTCTCGCCCTTGAGGGCGACACCGGGGCCGCTGGTGGTGGTCACGCCGAGGGCGCCGCCGTACGACGCGCCCAGGGCCGCGCCGATCGCCGCGATCTCGTCCTCGGCCTGCACCGTCGTCACGCCGAACCGCTTGTGCTTGCTCAGCTCGTGCAGGATGTCCGAGGCCGGGGTGATCGGGTAGGCACCGAGGAAGACCGGCAGTTTCGCCCGTACGCCGGCGGCCACCAGGCCGAGCGAGAGCGCCGCGTTACCGGTGATGTTGCGGTACGTGCCGGGGCTCATCTTGGCCGGCTTGACCTCGTACCGGACGCCGAAGTCCTCGGTGGTCTCGCCGAAGTTCCAGCCGGCCTTGAAGGCGGCGGTGTTCGCCGCGATCAGCTCGGGGCGCTTGGCGAACTTGCGTTCGAGGAACCGGATCGTGGACGCGTACGGCCGGGAGTACATCCAGGAGAGCAGGCCGAGGGCGAACATGTTCTTGGCCCGCTCGGCGTCCTTCTTGGCGACGTTCAGCTCGGCGAGCGCCCCGATGGTCATCGAGGTCAGCGCGACCGGGTGCAGCGCGTAGCCGTCCAGGGAGCCGTCTTCGAGGGGGCTGACCGCGTAACCGACCTTGGCCAGGTTGCGCTTGGTGAACTCGTCGGTGTTGACGATGATGTCCGCGCCGCGGGGCAGGTCGGTGAGGTTCGCCTTGAGTGCCGCCGGGTTCATCGCGACCAGGACGTTCGGCGCGTCACCCGGGGTGAGGATGTCGTAGTCGGCGAAGTGCACCTGGAAGCTGGACACGCCGGGCAGGGTGCCGGCGGGTGCCCGGATCTCGGCCGGGAAGTTCGGCAGGGTCGAGATGTCGTTGCCGAGCTGCGCGGTTTCCGAGGTGAAGCGGTCGCCGGTGAGCTGCATCCCGTCGCCGGAGTCGCCGGCGAACCGGATCACCACCCGATCCAGTTGACGGACCTGCTTGGTCACGTGACCTCCTGTCGCCGGCGGCGGTTCGTACGCCAAATGGTCTGTCCCCGCCTGTCTCTCAACCGAGAGCCTACGTCGGACCCTTAGGTAAACCTTCCCCCAGGTCCGTCGGATGGGAAGGGCAAGAAAGCGCATTTGCCGGTATTTGCCGGGTGAAACTCGATCGACGTAACCCAGATCACTGGGGTTTGGGTCCGGTTCCCGATCCATCATCGCCCGAAGCCGGTGGCCGATGCCGCTGATTGCCCGGCCGCGGAACAAGTCCGCACGATCGCGATATCCGCCCCGGTCAGGGGGTGTGCCGCCGCAGCGTCACGGCCGCGAGGGTCAGCGCCAGCACCACCAGCAGGCCGGAGACCACGATCAGTCCGATCGCGGTCCGCTGGGTGCCGGTCAGCCCGTCGTCCGGACGTGAGACCGGTCGCACCACCGGGAGCAGCCCCTGGGAGCCGGCCGGCGCCGCGCCGGCCGCCGTCGAGGTGGAACTGGCCGCGACCGCGTTGATCCGGAAGCTCATCTGCATCCGGCTGGTCCGGCCGTGCGCCGGGGTGAGGGTGCCGATGGCGGCGCCGGACAGGGGTGCCATCCGCTGGGCGTCCGCCGTGGCGTTGACCGGCAGCCGGACCGTGGCGGTCTGTCCGGCCCGGATCGGGCCGAGGTCGCAGGCGACCCGTCGCGGCCCGGTGCCGTTCGGGTCGGGGCTGGCCGGATCGGTGCCGGTCGGCGCCGGAGCGCTCGGCGAGGGGCCGGTGGAGCGGCACCCGGCCGGCGGGGTGGGCACGGTGACGCCGGCCGGCAGCACGACCTCGGCGGTGCCCGCCGCGTCGGCCGTACCGGTGTTGCCGAGCCGGACCGACAGCGTCGTCGGCCCCCCGGTCACGTCGAAGTTGACCTCGTCGGCGCCGAGCGTCAGCCCGGCCGACGGTGGGCCGGGTGGGAAGAGCACCGCGAACCCCTCGTCGTCGGTCACCGCGGCCAGCGTCGGCCGGGCCGGGTCGGTGGCGCTGACCTGCACCGAGCCGTCCAGCGGCATCTGCTGCCAGGCGTCGGCCGCGACCGAGACCCGGATCCGGGCGGTGAACCGGGCACCCGCCGCGGCGGTCCAGGCGCCGCACCGGTACGTCCCGGCTCCGGCGGCCGAACAGCCCTGGGTGCCGGCGTCGGTGACACCCGCGGGCAGCGTGTACCGCATTCGGACGTGCTGCGGGACGTCACCGGTGTTCGCCACGGTGACGAGC